>CAWKAZ010000026.1:0-523168 GCA_963847715.1 Terriglobia bacterium | reverse complement strand
TCCGGCGCCGAGCCGTGCACCGGCTCATAGAGCGCGCGGCGCTTCTTGGTCTTGGGATCGACATCGCCCAGCGAGGCGGACGGCAGCATGCCAAGCGAGCCGGTCAGCATCGCGGCGACGTCGGAGAGCATATCGCCGAACAAATTGTCGGTGACGATCACGTCGAACTGTTTGGGCCAACGTACGAGCTGCATTCCACCGGCATCGGCGAGTTGGTGCTCGAGCGTCACGTCCTTATATTCGCGCGCATGCAACTGGGCGATGACCTCGTGCCACAGCACGCCGGTCTTCATCACATTGCGCTTCTCCATCGAGGTGACCTTGTTGCGGCGTGCGCGCGCAAGCTCGAAGGCCACGCGTCCGATGCGCTCGATTTCGTAGGTGTCGTACACCTGGGTGTCGATCGCGCGCTTCTGGCCGTTGCCCAGGTCGGTGATCGTTTTCGGCTCACCGAAGTAAACGCCGCCGGTGAGCTCGCGCAGGATCACGATGTCGAGCCCATCCACGACCTCGCGCTTGAGGCTCGAGGAATCGGCCAGCGCCGGATAGCAGAGCGCCGGGCGGATGTTGGCAAAGAGGGCGAGGTCTTTGCGCAGCCGCAGCAGGCCCGCTTCGGGGCGCACGTCGTAAGGCACGCTGTCCCATTTCGGTCCACCGACGGCGCCGAACAGGACGGCATCGGCGGCTTTGGCCTTCGCCATCGTCTCGTCGGTGACGGCGACCTTTTGGGCGTCGTAGGCCGAGCCGCCGACCAGCGCTTCCTCAGTCTCAAACCGGGCGATTCCGCGCTGGTTCATCCACGCGATCAGGCGCTTGACCTCGTCCATGACCTCGGGGCCGATGCCATCGCCGGGGAGGAGCAGAAGATTGATCGTGGACATGAGCGGGGCCTTTGTCGGCTTGAGGATTTGCCCGAACTGCTATCGGCTTGCCCGGAAGCGCAGCTCTTGCGACACTGGAAACCGGCGTCTTCTTGATGGGTGAAGCTGGTACGCCTCCGAACACGATCAGAAGGTCGCGAAGTGGGCCGCATATATCCTCGCGGGCGGCCGTGTCACTGCCGGATCGCTGGTGAGCGAGCAGTACCTGCTTGACCTGGAACTGGAGGCGTTTCTCTCCCTCTGCGGCGAACGCAAAACGCAGGAGCGCATCGGCTTCACGCTGAAGACCGGAAAGCCGTTGCGGAACTAATCATGAAAGCGACGCAAATTCTGTTGGCATTGGCTCGCATTGGCTCTTGGAATCCGCACAGCGCCCAAAGCCAAGCCGCCCCGTTGCCTCAGGCGCCCGGGCCAGTTTCGCTCACAGAATCCGGCCAGGTCCTCGTAGCAGGCCGGTCCACGCCTTACCTCATCCACCATCTCCCGATCAGCTCGTTCCCTGAACTTCCCGCGCCCATCATGGGGCTTCTCAATCGCCGCGGCTGCACCATCCCGCAAACCTATGCCGCCCACCACCCCGAAAACGTAGTCCACGCCAGCCTGGAGCGCGCCGGCTCCTCCGACTGGGCGGTACTCTGCTCGGTCGGCGGAACCGTGTCTCTGCTGATTTTCTTCGATGAAGGTACGACAGAGGGACCCACTCAAGCTGACAAGCAGCCCGTAGTCCTCACCTCCACGCCAGGCAGTTTATCTTCGAGCTCGCTGGCTAATTTGTGTATTTCCGTTGTTTTGGAAAATGATTGCACCTCTTGCTGGATGATTCCACGTTCACCCCCATGTGTTGACACAGTTTTTGCAACATCTGAAGAATGGTTGTGAGTTCCTGTTCAGAGAGCATGTTAACTTGAAGCCCCAGATGCGAGCGCCGGTCAGACTGGCGGGCCATTCGACTTTGACTGATTAGCACAAACACAGTCAAAAATACGCCTTCAGAAGAAACAATTAACGCCAGGACTCCGCAGGGAAACGGATCAAATGCCTTGAGTCCTGGGATCACGTGAAGATTTGCCAGAATCCATGCGGAAATCAGAATCAACTGGAGTAATAGAAATCCCATATTGCCGACTAGTCTTTGTGACGATCTCACTGGCTCGCTCAGTGGTCGTCCGGCGGCTAAGGGCGTCATGCTCAAGCTTGGCGATTGCTTCAATGTTTTGTTGCGTAGGATTTGCAGAGCGTATGTTCGGCAATGGGTCATCCATGGGTTGGCTCCTAGGGATATTCCCCAAGGATATGGCATTGTCTACTGGCCTCAGCCATCTTTGTTGTTCACTTCATTCTCGCGCGGATATCAGCGAAGTAGTTGGCGCGCCACCCACTCCTGTTCGAGCCAACAAATGGGAAAGAGAGGCCTTGGGAATGAGGACCGCATGCGCCATGGACTGGGTGAGATAAGCGAGAAACGCAGTGTGGTCACCCAAAACGGTGGCTGACACCGTGGGAAACAAACATTTACGCCGAAGACAAACCGCAGGAATGCGTGAGCGATCCGCTGGTCGGCTTGCGATGTCCGGTCCATGTATGTGCACCTGCTCGGCATTTTAGCGGTGTCTCGTAGATGAGGTTACGAGCGGGAAGGATTCATCGCGCACAACACGCGCGACGCGGTTAAAAGAGTTGACCCCAAGACGCAACCTTCGCGGACTCAGAGTGCGTCACCCAGCAAGGGCGGCGGAAAGTGACGCGGCGCACCCAGAGGAGTTGCGGGAATTTGGAAATTGGGGCGGGAAAGCGTTGACCGGGTGGGACGGGGTTCTTACCATAGAGAGATGCGCCAAAGGGCATCGCGGCGGGCGGCGGCATGGGCCGCTGGATTTGGAATGGTGGCGGTCGTGTGTCTGAGCTCGTGCGAGGACGCGACGAAAAAGCCGGTGCAGGCGAAGGCTCCCGCGCTGCGGGCGGTGCCGCAGGAGAAGGCGGAAGTGGCGGTAATTGCGGAATTGCCGCAACGGAAGCTGGCGCCGGCGGAAATGGTTTCCCTGCTGCCGGAACCGCCGGGTGGGATTCCCGATCTGATCGAACGGGTGAAGGCGAAGTTCGCCTCGGGAGAAGCGAATTACAAAGCGGGACACCTCGCGGCGGCGCGGCGCGATTTTGACGACGCGGTGGACTGGATGCTGGAAAGCGGGTACGACCCGAACAGCGATCCGCAATTGAGCGAACTGTTTCACCAGATAACCGACACGATCTACACGCTACGAGCTGCAGGCGTTCCGCGCGGGAGACGGCATTCACTGAAGCTCCCGCAGTACCCGCACCGATCGACGAAGTGGCGGAGATGACGTTCCCGGTGGACCAGAAGCTGAAGGAGCGGGCGGAGGATGTGGCGAAAAACGTGTCGCACGACCTACCGCTGAGGTGAACGACGTGGTGGTGTCCTACCTGAACTTTCTTCCAGACGCCGCGCGGCCGGGCGATTGTGGAGAACGGATTGCGTCGCAAGGGACGATACGAGACATGATCGCGCGGGTGCTGCGCGAAGGAGGCGTGCCGCAGGACCTGATCTACCTGGCGCAGGCGGAGAGCGCGTTCCAGCCACTGGCGCTGTCGCGGGCGAGCGCGCGGGGCATGTGGCAGTTCATGCAGTGGCGCGGCAACGAATACGGATTGAAGCGCACCTGGTGGGTGGACGAGCGTTTGGATCCGGAAAAGGCCACGCGGGCGGCGGCCCAGCACCTGCGAGATTTGTACGGGCTGTACGGGGATTGGTACCTGGCCATGGCGGCATATAACTGCGGGCCGGGAAACGTGCAGAAAGGCATTGAGCGTACAGGCTACGCGGATTTCTGGGAACTTTATAAACGGAACGTGCTGCCGACAGAGACCCAAGAACTACGTGCCGATCATTCTGGCGCTGACGCTGATCGCCAAGGACGCGGCGCATTACGGCATTTCCGTAGACTCCGACGAACCGGTGCCAATCTCCGAGATGGCGGTGAAGCCGGGAGGGCCATCGACCTGCGGCTGGTGGCCGAAACCATTGACGTGGACGTGGCCACGCTGCGCACGCTGAATCCTTCCCTGCTGCGCATGATTACGCCGGACTACCTCGACGCCTCCAGTTGCACCTGCCGGTGGGCACGTCGGAAAAGTTTTCGGTCTATCGATGTACCCCAACGCGCAAGACCAGTTTGAAGCTGCGCTCCTGGTTGAGTCGGAAAATACGGAAGGACGCATGGGGCTGGCCGAAGCGCAAATTCTGCAATCGGATTTTGCCGGCGCGCTGCCTGACCTCGACGCTTTGACCAAGTCCGATCCAAAGAATGGAGCCGCTTGGCGCCTGTTGGCACGCGCCTATCGCGGCGCAGGGAAAGAGCAGGCTGCGAAACGGGCAGAGGATCAGGCTGCGGCGCTGGAAAAGAAGTGACTCAGAGGATCAGGGGGAATCACACTCGCTTAGGACACCACCCACTGCGATCGTTTACATTCCTTTCACATTTCCGTTCTATGCTAGCTTGCTAATAGATTCGCTCTCGCCGTTTGTACGAAGGTTCTCATGGCTCGAAAACCACCGTCTCAGCCTGTCCGCCGAAAGCGCCGTCCGGCCCAGGCAAAATCGCGCCCGGCAGTCGCCCGTCCAACCGCGACGCAGGATGAAGACGCGACTCAGGATGAATTGACCGCGCTCGTTGTTCGCGGTTGCCTCATTGCTCGCGACGCGGTCTTCAATGTCCGGGACTTTCTTGCTGACGGTTCGCGCCTCGCGTTCCTGGCCATCAAGGACTGCGAAAAGGAACTCGACCAGATCGAGCGCAAGATCGACGAGCAATTGCCGGAAGCCATTACGCGAGTCGGTGAAGCCAAAGCTCGCGAGCTGCTGGCCTGTCTAAAGTTCATCACCGACCTCGAACGCATCGGAGACCTGGCCTACAGCGCAGTCATGCAACTTCAGTCGCGTCGCGAAAAACTGCCTGCTGCCGATTCTCGCCAGTTGTTAGAGATGGCTTCGTTGCTTCGCGAAATGCTGGAGCAGGTGCACCAGGGATTCCTGCAGCGCGACGTGGCGCACGCCCAGAGTGTGTTGAGGTCAGATCCTGAAGTGGATCGCTTGTGCCATGCTTTGTTCCAGCGGCATCTGGCCGAGCCCAATAGCCCCACGGGGCAAACGAATTTCGATATCCTTCTCGCGGCGCAGGCGCTGGAACGCATCGGTGATCACGCCAAGAATCTTGCCGAGGAACTCTGCAGCCTCGCCGAAGGCCGCTCCTTGCGTCACAATACCCGGAAGCTCTCGACCGCCTAACGCTGTCGCAGCGAATCGCGAGAGCCGCTTAGTAAGCCCAGTACGGACCATTTCCGCTGGGCGTGCTCTTGCCTTCGATGGCGGTGAAGACATTCCGCCCGTAAAAGAACGGCAAACCCCAATCGAAACCAGGCAGGGAGTTTGGCCCCGCCAATTGTCCGAAAACGTTGGCAGTCGGGTTGTTGTTGAACAGACTATCGGCATTGGCAACGGTGAAACTAACCGTGCCGTTCGATGAACCGGTCGCACCCGCCGTAGTCGCGGTAAGGCTCTCGGTTGAAGTGGGGCAATAAAAGAAAGTGGCGTCGGCGCACACTGGAATTCCCGTGATGCTGCTGGTCAGGAAGAACAGGCCGTTGGAACCGCTGTCGATGAAACTTTGGTTGTAAGTCTGATGGTTGAAAGTGGTGACGAAATTTCCGGAGGCGTCGACCGCGTACACAGTCGCACTCCCTAGCGCATTGTTCGATCGCGTCCCAATGCCAAAGATGAGCGAACCACTCAAGCTGGCAACCGGCGTAGTGGCGGCCGGCAACTGAATCAGCACTCCGTTGTTGTCGCCCGAGAAAAGAGCGACCGGATTCTGCACCTGCTGGGCCAGGGCCTCCCCGACCACCGTGCATCCCGAAGCCGGGCACTCGTAATACAGCTGCGGGTTCGACTGTCCAGTCGACACGCATGCGCCGCCACAGTCTTGTGCAAAACTTCCGACGCCTAGAATTCCGTTGGCGCCGAGCGCCGCAAGCGTATTCTCCGACGTCCCGAAATTCGCGCAGGCGGTGGGCGTCGGGAACTGCGAATCGCTCAACACCTGAATGGGCACGGAAGACGCAATTTCTCCCGCGATTTGAATGTCCGCAGTCTGTACCGAGCCCCAGGTATATCCGCTGACAAACGGCAGGCATTCGGCGACGGGATTACCGTCCGCCGCCTTCTGTTGCGGCAGCGTCGTCGTCAGGGCGGACGAAAGAATTCTCAACCCCGACGATCCAGTATCTACTAGCACCCCGTCGATTGCCTGGCACGTCGATGTTCCCGGGACGCACACGGTCACGGTAGCAAAAGCGCCATTCGCATAGATTCCCGCCGGCCCCGCGTTCACGACGATTGCCTGCACGTTTGATCCGGAAGGGGGCGGGGGAGCGACTGCTGCCGAGTGGCTACTCTCTCCGCAATCCGCAGCGAATAGCAGCCCTGCGCAGACGGGAATCAGGAGGATTCGAGGATTCATCGGATCGCCTCCACGCTCACGCCCTGCGGCAGCGCCTCAGGAATATATGCCCGGCCCGCGAACGAACGCATGTGTCCGCCGGACTGCACAACCAGTCCCGGCAGCTCGACCATGAACGGCCTTCGCGCTGATCGGGAATTGAGCTGGGCCTGAGCCGCTTGCTGGTATTGTCCAAAGTAGCTCGCCAACACCTGCCGCATGTCCGGAGGCCATGGACCTCCCCATGCAACGGCAAATACTTTCCCGGCGGATACGTACTCCCGCACAATCACTCCGGTCGGCGCCTGGATTTCATGCAGCGTGTAAGCAGAAGTTTGCGTGGTTCGCAGGCTGGCTTGCATGTGAGCCTGATCGGCTTGGATGGAACTCACGTCTTCTCCGAGCCCGGCAAAAGCAACCGGCGAGAGGAACACTACGGCAGCGGCGGTGACGAGCCAAAGTTTTGATTTGGACAAACGGCAAGAGGGTGAGGGGATCCAACGTCTACTGCAAAAAAGGGCACTCACGGCAAAACTCCCGGACGACCACAGCGTTGTCGGTATGCTGGCGACGCTGCACTCGAGATATTCGAACTAATTTAGACTTTGCGCCCGCTGTAGAGGTTGCCACACGAAGAGTAAAGAATTTGTAAAGATAGTTGTGAGAGGGAGCGGAGCGGGGCACGATCCATCGCGCTATCGCTTTCAATGAAAGTCGTGCGAGACGGTTTCGGCTTGTGTGACCCGCAGAGGGAAGATTTTTTCTGCCCGTATATGAATGACGTTGTCCTGATTCTGCAGGATGCCCTCGATCATCAGGAAGCGCTCGGAAATCAGCAGCACGCGATTCTTCTGCAGCAGGTCAGGCGAGAAGATCGCGTTGGCAATTCCGGTTTCGTCTTCCAGACTCATGAACATCATGCCTTTGGCCGTTCCCGGACGCTGGCGGGCAATCACGCATCCGCCGATTCGCAAACGGCATCCATTGGGGAGTTGCGCCAAGTCGGAGGCACGATAAATTCCCATCCGCTTCATCTCGGCCCGGCGATACTGCATGGGATGAGGGCCGACCGTCAGTCCGGTCGAACGGAAATCGGCTACCAGCCGCTCTTCATCGGTCATGGCTGCCAGTGGCGACTCGCCATCCTTTTCGGGGAGCTCATCGAGCAAGGGCCCCGACCAGCGCACCGCCCGTTCCACCTGCCAAAGCGCATCGCGGCGATGAAAGACCTTTTCACCACGGAACCACCGACGCACGGAGAAATTCTTTCCCTCAAAGCTCACTGAAGCGTCATCGCTGTTCATCAAAGAGGATTTTTCTAAAAAAGATTTCTCTGTGTCTCCGTGGCTCCGTGGTAGATTTCCGAGTTTATTCAGCGCGCCAATTTCTGCGAGTGTGGTCAGTTCATCTTTTCGCAACTCGGGGACGCGCCGAGCTAGATCCTGCACCGAAGCAAATGGCGCCAGGCTGCGCTCGCGAACCAGGGCCTGGGCGGCGGGTTCGCGAAATCCGCGAGCGTAATTCAGGCCGAGACGCACTGACGGCTGATGGCTGATGGCTGATGGCTCTAACGTGCACTTCCAATCCGACCGCGTCACATCCATCGGAAGCACTTTCAATCCGTGACGCTGCGCATCTTTCACCAGCGTTGCAGGATGATAAAAACCCATCGGCTGATTGTTCAGCAGCGCGGCTGTGAAAGCCGCCAGGTAATGGCACTTTAAATAGGCGCTCGCATAGGCAATCAAGGCAAAACTGGCCGCATGCGACTCGGGGAATCCATAGAGCGCGAAGGAAGTTATCGACTGGATGATCTGTTCCTGTGTTTCGCCAAGGATCCCGTTGTGGGTCATACCCGCGCGCAGCTTTTCTTCGATCACTTTCATGCGCGCCTCGGAACGTTTGAAGCCCATGGCACGGCGTAATTCTTCGGCTTCGCCGCCGGTAAAGTTGGCGGTGATCATGGCCATGCGCAACAACTGCTCCTGAAACAGCGGCACGCCAAGCGTGCGACCCAGCACTGTTTCGAGCGATGGGTGCGGATAGGTGACTTCTTCGCGGCCCTGCCGCCGCTTGAGAAATGGATTGACCATATTTCCCACGATCGGTCCCGGCCGTATAATCGCGACCTGCACCACAATGTCGTAAAACTTCTTCGGCTTCAGGCGTGGCAGGCACGACATCTGCGCCCGGCTTTCCACCTGGAACATTCCCACGGTATCGGCCTTTTGCAATGTGGAATACACAGTCGGGTCATCGGCGGGAAGATGCGCCAGATCTACCTCTTCGTGATAGTGATCGCGAATCATTTCGAGAGAATCTTTCAGCGCCGCCATCATTCCGAGGCCGAGCAGGTCGACTTTGATGATGCCCATATCGGCACAGTCTTCTTTATCCCACTGCACGACGACGCGGCCCGGCATGGATGCGGGCTCCAGCGGCACGACGGAATCGAGGCGCCCTTCGCAGATGACCATGCCGCCCGAGTGTTGCCCTAAATGCCGCGGGAGATCTTGCGCGGCGAGGCACAGCTCGAAATATTTGCGAATTCGCGGATGCTTGAGGTCGAGGCCGGCATCGCGCAGGCGGTGATCGAGCGCATCATGTTCGTCTTTGAATTCCCAGGTGGCGACCGCCGCCGAAATTCGCTTCAGCGTGTCATCGTCGAACCCCAGCGCCTTGCCCATCTCACGCGCAGCCATGCGATTGCGATAGGTGATGACATTGGCAGTCATGGCCGCTCCGCGCTGTCCGTAACGTCGGTAAACGTATTGGATCACCCGCTCGCGCTCGTCGCCGCTTGGCAAATCGAGATCAATGTCAGGCCACTCGCCACGCTCCTCGGAAAGAAAACGCTCAAACAACAGCTCCATGCCGATGGGGTCAACTGCCGTGATGCCGAGCGAGTAGCAAACCGCGCTGTTGGCAGCCGATCCGCGGCCCTGCGCCAGAATGTTCTGCTCGCGGCAGTAGCGCACCAGATCCCAGACGATCAGAAAATACCCCTCAAGTTTAAGATGTTCGATCAGCCCGAGTTCGCGCTCAATCTGCCGGCGCGCGCGCCGTTTTAACTCGGGATCGGTTCGTCCGTACCGGCTCTGCCATCCTTCCCGCGTGCGCTCACGCAGAAACGACATCATGGTTTCTCCCTCGGGCACGGGGTAACGCGGGAATTCATAGCCGAGATCGTTTAGCGTGAACTCTAGCCGCGAAGAAAGCTCGACTGTATTGGCAATTGCCTGCGGGAGATCCGCAAATAACGCTCGCATGGCTGCGGGAGATTTGACGTTGCGCTCGGCATTGCGCGCCAGAAGGCGCCCGGCGGTGGCTAGCGTGCGATGATGACGGAGCGCGGTAAATGCGTCCGCCAGTTCGCGCTCATGCGGAGCGGCATAGTTCACACCATTGGTCGCGAGCAAAGGAAGTTGCAGGGCCTCGGCAATCTCAATCGCCACACGGTTGCGATGTTCTTCTTCGCGATGAAAATGCCGCTGCAATTCAACGTATACATTTTTGCGACCAAAAATCTCTACCAGCCGCTTCACCGACTGCAATGCGGCTTGTGCTCCGCCTTGCGTTAATGCGGTTGCCAGCGGTCCCTCGTCTCCGCCAGTCAGACAGATCAGGCCATCGGTATGCTCGATGAGGTCTGCCTCGCAGGCAACCGCACCCTCTTTGCACCCCACGCGCAGTTTCATCTTCGTAATCAAGCGGCAGAGGTTTTGGTATCCGGTGCGCGAAGTAACCAGAAGAGGAAGGCGGAATTCAGTGGCCAGTAGGCGGTGGTCAGTGGCTAGTATTGAACATGGGTTCTTAGCTTTGATCACCGTCCATTGATCACTGGCCACTGTAACTTCTGCGCCGATGTGCGCCTTGAGTTTTGCTTTCTTCGCGGCGAGATGGAAGCGTGGCGAGCCGTACAGGCCATCGCGATCGAGCAAGGCCATCGCTGGCATTCCGAGGTTGGCGCACACCGCGATCAATTCCTCAGGAATCGAAGCTCCTTCGAGAAAGCTGAACGCGGAGCGGGAATGGAGTTCGATATACATAAGCTTTCAGCTGTCAGCTCTCAGCTAACCCTTGTAAGATCGAGAACTGAGAGCTGGGAACTTTTCTTAGTCATACATTCCTTCTACAAACCAATTCCCACTGAGCTTGTCCTGCACCAGGCGATACAAGACGAGGCTTGTCTCAACGGACACGGCGATGTCCCACTCTTCGCGCGACCAGCCTTCCTGTTCTGACCAGTCGCCAGAAGAGCGCCAGGGGCCGGCGGTCCAGACGATTTCGCCCGCAATCTCTGCGCGCTGCTGGCATTGCAATCGCACTGGCTTCGCCTCGCGCACCGTCACGCTCACCGCCAGGGGCGGACGATACAGACGCAGTGCGATCACCGTCGTCATTTTCTCTTTCGCCTTCTCCTCGATAATTTCGGCGACCTGATTTTCTGGCATCGATATATTCCTTTGTCGATTCTGCTTCGTTCCTGGTAAGGCCGATACCATCTCTATCGGCGCGAAATGCCGCAGCACAAATGCGCCTTCGCGATGTGTGTCGAGCAACTCTGCCGCGCCCACACGCCCTTCGCCCACAATTCCCGCGATACGCGCCAGCGTCAGTTCCAATTTTTCGGGCTCAGGAAAAACCGGTTGAAACAATCCACTCTGCAGGGCACGCGGACGCGCCGGCGTAACGGACAAATGAATCTTCACGATGGGCGCTCCCGGCGGATGCGCCTGCAAATCCAGTTGCAGCAACTTGAGAAATACTCTGGCGTCCAACATGGGCGTGGGCAGCCGCAGCGTGCGCACAAATTGTTTCGGGAGCACACCCGTCAACATCGGAGAAGGAGGTGCATCATCATTCGCCGTTAACGCTCCGAGTTCCAACGACAACTGCAACTCCTGCGCTGCCAGCGCACGCGAGTTCAGACGCACGCACACCTGCTCCAGCATACGGTTCAGCAAAAATGCCAGCGGTTCGAGCAGAACAATGGGATATTCCAGGTCCACACTCTCGGCAAAAGCCAGTTGCGGTTCCAACACGCGCAAGTTACGCGACACCGTGCCCCGCGCCAGCTTTTGCAGACGAATTCCCTGCTGCCCGAGCCGCTCGCTCACCGGAACTTCAGGAAGCGCGGCCAGCGATCGCAGTTTGCGAATGCCCCAGCGATCAAACGTTTCAACCCAACGCATTGCTTCCACTGCGTCGGAAGAAAAACTTTCCAGCAACACATCCACCGTCAGATCTCCTAACCACCGGGCTTCGTAGCCTTCAGGAATTAAGGTCACGCCACGAAAACCGCGGGCGGCAAGCAGGGCTGCGTCTGGATTCACGGCCACAGCAATGTTCGCCTCCAGACCCATCTGCGAAATGAGTTGCGCCAAGTCGCGCGCAACTTTCGGTAGCGGCCCCAGCAAGGGTTCAAGCCCGGCAAGATTCAGAAGCGCAAGACCCGGCGCGGCGTCTTCCACTTCCGGAGAAAACAATTGCGCACAATCGAGCAACGCCGCATGCGCCGATTGTTCCTGCGACTCCGAGCGCGCGCGCAGCACCAGGTCTTCCCATGCCTCCAGTTGGGACTTCGTCGCTCCTGGTTCCACGCCGATTTGACGGGCGTTTTCATTGAGTGAAAACACTTTTTCGAGCGGCGACCGCCCGGCAAGCACAGCGACGGGGCGGGAGCGCAACTCCGGCGCAAAGCGAATGACCGCTTGCACGGAGAAGTCGGGAATGAAGATGCAGGCAAACATGGTGAACCAGCTCTCAGCTGTCAGCTCTCAGCTCTCAGGTTAAAAACCTTTTCTCAGGCTTTTTATTGAATTGCTTTTACTGAGAATCGGGAACTGGGAACTCCAGGAACTATCCCGCCCACACGGCTCGGCTACTGAAATTCACTGCCGATTGCACTGGCTTACGCTCAAGCCGTGAGCGCAATAATTCGGCAGTGACTTCTAACTGATCCAGCAATTCCGAATGTGTCGGCCTTGAATTCGCCGAATGATTTCCTGATAGTTGGGAGCTGAAAGCTGAGAGCTTCTTTCCTGAGACCTTAACGAGCACTGACGAGCAACTCCCTGCAATTGGCTGTTGTTCCAGCACCAGCAACACGGTCGGCGTGTGCTCCACGGCGCGGCGAAAGCGGAACCATGAGGCCAGCGGAATTTGCCGTGCGCTGCGCACCGGTACGTCGCCGAGATCGAGAACAATCATTCCGAAACCATTGCTTTGCAGCAGCAGGTCGGTAACTTTCAGCATTTGCCCGAGCTGCGATTCCCAGCGGCTAAAGCCGAACCCATTTTTAGCGACCTGAGGTATGCCTGAAGGCATACCCTGATACGAAACCGGGATCCCCTGACACGAAGCGCCCTTTTTCATGCGGTCTGCCATGTTCATACGGCCTGCCATGAGTACAGCCGAGGGATTTCGAGGATTTCTACGCGATGAAGATTTTTCTCCGCAACGCACCCACAACAATCGGCTCATCTCCATGCCTGCGGCCGCAGCCGACGCTGGATCGAATGCATCGCTGGCATCCACCAGCGCGCAAACTTCTCCGCGTTGGGTAGCGTGGGCCAGCGCGGAAAGCAACACGCTGGTTCTTCCCGAAGATGCCGTGCCGCAGATCTCCGCAAGGCATCCGCGCGGGAAACCGCCGGTCAGTGCGTCCAGTTGCGGAATCCCGCTGGAAACCATTTCCGGCGCCGCTCGCACCTCCAGGCGCGAAGCGGGGACAATCGCGGCGAGTTTGGAGACGGCGCCGACCTGAGCCAGGATCTCCGCGCTCTTCATTTTCGTTGCCATGGCCAATGCAGGTGGCGAGGCAACTTTTGTTACAGGCTTCTTCGCCCACTCCTCTGCAATCAAATCGAGAGAAGGTTGAGGGAAAAAAATAAAAGGACGGCCCACGGCCGCCGATGAAAATACCGGAGAAGCACACATAATTTTCTCGTTAATTGTCAGGGAACCCAGAGAGCAGGATGCGCTCGGGCGAGAAAGCATATTCGCTTTTTGTTCGCCTTACGAAGTATCCATCCCGGCTGGCCCCTTGTCAAGATGACTTTGAAAAAACGAGGCAGAAAACACAACTTGAAGATTTTACGAGGGTTGCACGCTGGCTCTGTCGGCGGGTAAGCCGCTTGCTTTTTCGCGTAGCCCCGTCGGCGTGACGAACGCAACCTTTTGTTATAATCGCAGTTCGCTGCACCACCCGAGGGGCGCTATCGTCTAGGGGTTAGGACGTGAGATTCTCAATCTTAAAACCCGGGTTCGATTCCCGGTAGCGCTACCAAACCTAAAGACTTAACCTGCATTCACCCCGCTTACCTGCTTGAAATTTCTCGCATTTTCCTGAACTCTGTCGAATGGGCTGCGTCTCATCCGTCATACATTCAGGAGCGCAAAGGCGCTCAAATTGTTCCCAAGGAGAAATGTGATGCAATTCGCCCTGCTGGTCTTCGAATCGCCTGATGCTTTCGCGGCACGGAATGCGGACGAAAATGATCCCTACCTCGGTGCGTGGCGGGCGTATTACAAAGCCCTCGTTGAGGCCGGCGTCTACGTTGGTGGCAGTCCACTGCAATCCCCGGAGACCGGAACCACAGTGCGACTGAAGGATGGAAAGCGGCGGGTGCAGGATGGCCCTTTTGCGGATACCAAAGAGCAACTGGGGGGATTCACAATCCTGGAGCTTCCTTCGCTGGACGCGGCGCTCGAATGGGCAGCGCGCTGCCCGGCTGCTTCGATCGGTGCGGTGGAGGTCCGACCCGTTTCGCCTGAATTCAAGCGTCGAGTCACGGGTTGAGTGGAAGAAGATGAGTGACGGAGAACAAGAGAGCAGCCACAGGAACACTCACCGGGCTATCGAACGTGTGGCTCGCGAGTCCTACGGCCGCCTGGTGGCATATCTTTCCTCGCACACGCACGACGTGGGAAGCGCGGAGGATGCCCTCAGCAATGCGCTGGTGGCGGCACTCGAGACCTGGCCGCGAGACGGCGTGCCGCAAAATCCAGAGGCATGGCTGCTGACGACGGCGCGCCGCTCTTTTATTGATCTTGTGCGGCATCGGCAGGTAGTCGAGGCCAGCGAGCCTACGCTTGCGCTGCTCAGAGAGGAATCCAAGGACATGACTTTGTCACGGGAGTTCCCAGATGAACGATTGAAGCTGTTGTTTGTGTGCGCCCATCCGGCAATTGATCCGGCGATGCACACGCCGCTCATGCTCCAGACCGTTCTCGGTCTGGATGCCGCGCGCATTGCGCACGCGTTCCTGATTTCGCCGACCACGATGGGGCAGCGACTGGTGCGCGCAAAGACGAAGATCCGCGACAGCGGTATCCGATTTGACATTCCGCAGAAGCGTGAATTGCCGCAGCGACTCGACGCGGTGCTGGAAGCGATTTACGCCGCCTTCGGGCTAGGTTGGGACGACATGGCCGGGGCCGACCAGCGCGGGCGCGATCTGGCCGAGGAGGCGGTCTGGCTGGCACGAGTGCTTCTGCAGGTGATGCATGGGGAAGCTGAGGTTCGCGGTTTGCTGGCTCTGATGCTCCACTGTGAAGCTCGCCGAGCAGCGCGGCGGGGGCCGGACGGCCGGTTCGTTCCACTTTTAGAGCAGGATTCGCGGCAGTGGTCTCGGCCGTTGATGGAAGAGGCAGAACACCATCTCGGCGAAGCGGCGAGTCGCGGTCGCGCTGGCCGGTTTCAACTCGAAGCTGCGATTCAGTCGGTACATGCTGGGCGGGCGCGCGGCGGCCAGATTCAGTGGAACGCGATCATGATGTTCTATGAACAGTTGCTCCGGATATCGCCGACGATGGGCACGCGAACCGCATACGCCGCAGCGGTAGCCGAAGCGAAGGGAGCCGAAGCAGGACTGGCAGCGTTGGATGGGATCGACCAGAATGATTTCTCCGCCTATCAGCCATACTGGGCGGTTCGTGCTCACCTGTTGCAACGGCTGGGAAAAGCGGCTGAGGCCCTGGACGCTTTCGACCGGGCGATTGGTCTGACCGAAGACCCCGCAGTGAGACAGTTCCTGCTCCAAAAGCGGGGCTAAGTTTTTATTTTCTTTGTCGAAATGGCTCCGCCCTACCCGTCATCTTAGTGGAACCGCTTAACGGTCAAGTTGGCTACCTGAGAGGTGAACGATGTGTCCATTCTGTTTTGCAACCGTGGGGTTAGTCGTTGCCGGGGCGGTTTCTACCGGCGGTCTGGCGGCACTGGCCGTGAAAGTCTCTCGCAAAAAAAACGGAGCAGAAGAGATCGTCGGGAATCTGAACAACAATCCGAATAACGAGGAGAAATGAAATGTCGACGAACAAAGAAAGACCGATAAAGACACCCCCGATCGTGTCGCCGCAGGAGTGGGAGGCGGCGCGCCAGCAGCTTCTGGTGAAGGAAAAGGCCTTGACCCGCTCCCGTGACGCGCTGGCTGCCGAACGGCGGCGGATGCCTTGGACGCCGGTCGACAAGAAGTACGAGTTCGATGGACCAAACGGCAGGGTAAGCCTGCTCGATTTGTTCGAGGGCCGCCCACAGTTGATCGTCTATCGCGCCTTCTTCGAGCCCGGAGTATTCGGCTGGCCTGACCACGCCTGCCGCGGGTGCTCTCTGGGTGCCGATCAGGTCTCCAACCTAGCCCACCTGAATGCCCGCGACACCACCCTCGTTTACGCGTCGCGCGCGCCGCAGGCGGACATCGTGCGTCTAAAGGAGCGGATGGGCTGGGAGATGCCCTGGTACACCATGACCGACAGCTTCGACAAGGACTTCGGCGTCGATGAATGGCACGGCCACAATGCGTTCTTCCGCGACGGCGAGCAGGTGTTCCGCACATACTTCATCAACAACCGCGGCGACGAGGCGATGGGGACCACCTGGAGCTACCTCGACCTCACGCCCCTCGGCCGACAGGAACTTTGGGAGGACTCGCCAGAAGGCTACCCCCAGACCGCTCCGTACAAGTGGTGGAACTGGCATGACAACTACGACGCGGAGGCCTCTCCCGATCCGAAGTGGGTCAAAGTATCGGACGTTGGAGAAGCGGCTTTCCGCAAGGGTGACGCGGAGGCGAAAGCGAGCTAGGGAAGCGAGATAAAGAGGAAAGAAGGGCGACCACTTCGTCGCCCTTCGAGTTCCTCGGCGCCTCAAGGAGCTACCAACTTTCATATCTTTGCTTTTCTTACCCGAGAAGCCACCTCACAGCCCACGCAATATGCATTGATATATTGTCCTTTCTCCCAACCAGAATCCCGCCCTCACCACAACAGCAACCCTTACGGCAGAAACACCATCTACTTTGGGCGATTTCTTGCTGTTCGCGCCCCATGAACGCCACTCAGTCACGTCGTTACACCCATTGCATTCCGCTCCCGCTCGCGCTCGCGCTCATTCTCACAACATTGGCAGGATGCGGTGGTACATCCTCTTCTTCTGGAGGGCCGCCGCCCCAGGTCAAGGTTCAGTTGAATAAGTCTTCCGTCGACGTTGCGATTAACTCTGCCGCACAGTTCACCGCGAGTGTCACCGGATCCTCCAACACTAGCGTCACGTGGTCCGTCGATACGATCAGTGGCGGGAACGCTTCCGTCGGCACGATCAGTAGTTCTGGGTTGTACACAGCTCCATCGCAGGCAGGAACGCACACCATCACTGCCACGAGCATGGCCGACTCGACCAAAAGTGCGACCGCCCAGGTCACCGTCGTTGACCTGACGCTTACTCCGTTGGCTGTAGTGGTAATTCCGGGTGGAACACAGCAGTTCACCGCGAATCAGAGCGTGACCTGGTCCGTGGATGGCGTGTCAGGCGGTAATTCCACTACGGGGACAATTTCTCCCAGCGGCCTATACACCGCCCCTAATGCGGTTGGCGCGCATTCCATCACGGCGACGAGCCAGGCTGATTCTTCCATCAGCGTCTCCAGCACATTGACGGTGATCAACAGCCAATCCGGCGCGGTACTTACGTATCACAATGATGATGCTCGCGACGGGGCTTTTACCGAAGAGACAATTCTGATGCCGTCCAATGTAACGTCGGCTCACTTCGGCAAGCTCTTTTCCTATGCCGTCGACGGACAAGTGTATGCCCAGCCGCTCTACCTGCCCGGCGTGACGATTGGCGGTACGAAACATAACGTGATTTTCATCGCGACGGAAAATGATACGGTCTACGCGTTCGACGCCGATGGTGTGCAAACTACGCCATTGTGGCACAAGAGTCTGGGCACTCCTGTGCCAAAGAACGATCAGGAAGGAGTCTCACCGATTCTCGGAATTACGAGTACCCCTGTTCTCGATGTCACCACCGGCACGCTGTATGTGTTTGCCGAGAGCACGGATGGGCCATTCAAGTTGCGCGCTCTCGACGTGACTTCGGGCGCCGAAAAGTTCGGCGGGCCGGCTCTAGTCACCGGCTCAGTGCCAGGAACTGGATGGGACAACGTGAATGGAACGATCACGCTGGAGTCGTCCTGCTATCAACGCATGGGCCTGGCACTCAACCCGGTGACGAATGCCATCGAGATCAGCTTTGGACACTGCAACCACGGCTGGATCCTCGCCTATGACAAGACGAGTTTGCGGCAGAAAGCAATTTTCAACGACACGCCCAATGGCGCCGGGGGCGGACTCTGGGCAGGAGGTGGCGCTCCCGCGGTCAACGATCTGACGGGCGAACTGTTCCTGATCACCGGCGTCGACGCGAATGATCCCTCAAGCGGATACAACGATGCTTTCCTGCGACTCTCCGGGACGGATTTGTCAGTGCTCGATTTCTTTCAGCCGGATAACGAAGCTTTTCTGCGCGCGAACGACGCCGATTTGGGTAGCGGCGCCGACATCCTGCTGCCCGACAATCCATCCGCGACGCCGCACGAGACAATTGGCGGCGGCAAGGACGGCCGCATTTTCGTGGTCAACCGCGACAGCATGGGCTCGTTCAATCCCAACGCGAACAATGTCATCGAAACGGTACAAAGCGGCACACAGCAGTTCGACAACATCTTCTCCACGCCGGCATATTGGAATGGACTTCTCTACTACCATTGCGAAAACGACGTGCTGCACGCGTTCAGTTGGAGCAATGGATTACTCTCGTCGCAAGCAGTATCGTCGGGCAGCACTGTTCTTCAAGTGCACGGCGCTACCGCCTCTATTTCATCGAACGGCATCATGAACGGAATCGTTTGGGAAATTGACAACTCGAACTATGGCGGCACGGGACCATCAATTTTGCGGGCGTATGATGCTTCGAACGTCGCCACGGAACTCTACAACAGCTCGCAGGCAGGTTCTCGGGATACGGCAGGTCTGGCTCTGAAATTTACGGTGCCGACGATCGCCGGAGGAAAAGTCTTTGTTGGCACCGCCAACGAAGTGAATGTTTACGGTCTGCTGAGCCACTGAAGAGACACGTGGTGTGGACACAGCAGAGCCTTAGTGGCGGCAGGCTGAACAATATCCGCCAACTTCGAGACGCGCTACAAGGATGCGAAACCGGCAATCGCGCTCGAGTTGCTTCTTCAGCGATTCGAACGTCTTGCTGACAAATTCGCTGATCTTGCCGCAGCGCAGACACGCCATGTGAATGTGATCGCTGCCGGTCTTGCGCTCGTAGTAATGACCTTCGCCATTCAGGTGCATCAGGTCAAGCTCATCAATCATCCCCTGCCGTTTCAGCAAATCGAGAGTCCGGTAGACCGTACTGCGATCCACGGAAGCATCGACAGTTCGCGCCTTGCGCAAGATCTGGCTGGCGTCCAGATGTTTATTGGCGGTCTCGATCACGCTTAGAATCGCACGCCGCGGCGCGGTCATGCGGATTCCGCGTTCGGCAAGTTGCATCTGCAATCGTCCGGGAATTTCAGTTTGTGGCAGCGGCATGCCGGCCCTCCGATCACTGTCGCAACTCATCGCAAATAGTCTGCGACGAAAACTTTCGCGCCGCGTTGACAGTCTTTCGCGGTGCCCGTTAGCCTTTCATTGTAAGACTTGTTGCAACTCAGTCGCAACATGAATTGAACCACAAAATTCATGATTCTGAATCTCAATCTCAAAGCAATCCGCCGAAGAATTCCCGGCCGCTTTTTTATAGCGTTGTTCCTTCCTCTACTATCCGCAGTGGTTGCAGCGCAGGAGAGCCCGTACATCGTCACTTACGACCATTACTTGGAGGAGCCCGGAAGTTTGGAGGTCGAATACTTCTCTACTTTCGGGACGCAGCTGGGAGGCAATGACTTCCATGCTTTCTGGGCAGAATTTGAATACGGCGCAACCGCCTGGTGGACGACCGAGTTGTACCTCGACGGACAGATGACGTTCGGCGACAGTACAGTGTTCACGGGCTTTCGGCTGGAGAACAGGTTTCGCCTTCTGCAGCGTGAACATTGGATCAATCCGGTGCTTTATGTCGAATACGAACAGATCAGCGGCGCAGATAAGATCCTCAAGGAAATCGAGGGTCACGACGGAGAACCGGACTTCACCGAGTCGAACTCGGTCTTGCGCAAAGAGCATAAGCACGAACTGGAGATGAAACTTCTTTTGTCCGGCAACTTCAAGGGTTGGAACATTGCGGTGAATCCGATTGTCACGAAGAACTTGTTACCGAGCGAGCCGTGGGAATTCGCATATGCCTTGGGCACGAGCCGCCCGTTATCGTTCAGCGCCTCGCCGGAGCGTTGCAGTTTCTGTCGCGAGAATTTTGTTGCCGGACTGGAGATATATGGAGGCTTGGGTAACGCGCAAAGCCCGGGCCTGCACCAGACCTCCCATTATCTCGCCCCAGCAGTCGCATGGAACCTCCCATCTGACTGGACTTTCCGGCTATCCGCAGGATTCGGTTTGAACAGCGACAGTCACCAAACTCTCTTGCGCTGGGGAGTCTCGCGCGAGTTCTCCGGCTTCGGGGAGATGGTCAGACGGTGGTTTGGAGGCCGGCAATGAAAGTCCGCGTCAATTCTTGTCGTTGGCTCCGAAGCGTCGCAAGAACCGGCATGATCGTGTTGTCGACAGCTCTCTTAGCGAGTTCATGGGTGCTAGCACAAAACAAAAATGCCGGCGCAGGCGAGGTCAAACAGTCAACCTATGCAGCGATTATGGAAGCTCCGGAGGAAGCTCGCGAGAAAAACAATCCCTTTGAAGGCGATCAACGAGCTGTAGCAGTCGGCCGGAAGCTCTTTGAGCAGCATTGCGCCGAATGCCATGGGAAAACCGCGGCAGGCACGAGAAAGGCTCCCAGCCTTTTGCGTGACGAAGTACAACAAGCACCGCCCGGCGCACTGTTCTGGATATTAACCAATGGAGTGGTCCGGCAAGGTATGCCGGTCTGGTCGAAGTTGCCTGAACAACAGCGTTGGCAACTCGTGACATTTGTTCGGTCGCTGCACGCGCCCGGCGAGAGCCCGCGCCCCTGAAGTTTTCTCCTTGTGCGTACTTGAACAATTGCCAATTTCAGGCATAATGCGCAGTTACACAATTCTCAAAATTCCGCGCCGATTGCTTGAGGTTTCATGGGCCGAAAACAGTCCCCTATCCTGAACAACAACAAGTTGAAATTGGGTTTCTTCTCTCCGAATTGCTCGGGTGGCATGTCGGTCACAAAAGTTCCCGAGCGCTGGGTGAATTCCTGGGACAATAACATCCGCCTCGCGCAGCTTGCCGACGAAGCTGGCATTGAATTCATGCTGCCCATCGCGCGCTGGATCGGCTATGGCGGGGAAACCGATTTCCACGGCAGCGTACTCGAAACGCTCACCTGGGCGACGGGACTGCTGGCGAATACGAAACGAATCAACGTATTTGCTACCGTGCATACGGCATTCATTCATCCCGTGGTCGCCGCCAAGCAACTGGCCACCGCCGATCAACTCGGCCACGGGCGTCTCGGACTCAACATCGTCGCCGGATGGAACAAGCCCGAGTACGATGCTTTCGGCCTTGATCTGCCAGAGAAACACTCCGACCGCTACGCCCTCGCACAAGAATGGTTCGATGTGGTCAAGGCCATCTGGAATCACAATGGTCCGTCCGATTGGGATGGAAAGTTCTACCACCTGAAAGGCGTCTACGGATTTCCCCGTCCTTACGACGGCGTTCCTCCCATCATGAATGCAGCCGGATCGGGCGAGGGACGCGAATTTGCCGCACGCAACGCCGATTTCCTGTTTGCCATCTCCGTGGATCTCGAAAAATCAAAGACTGAAGTTGACGCCATCAAGGCAACTGCGGACAAGTTAGGCCGCAATACGGGCGTCTTTACGTTGTGTCACGCAGTGTGCCGGCCCACGAAGAAGGAGGCCGAAGAGTATTACCGCTATTACGCCCACGACAACGCGGACTGGGGTGCGGTCGACAACCTGATGCGCCTGCAGGGCATGCACGCGCAGTCGTTTCCCGCCGAGGCCCTGCAAATGCTTCGCGATCGCTTCGCGGCAGGACATGGAACCTATCCGCTGGTCGGCGATCCCGACAGCATCGTCAAAGAGATGGAGAAGATTCCCGCCTCCGGTTTCGCTGGAACGACACTGAGTTTTGTGGACTACGTGAAAGAATTTCCATATTTTCGCGACGAAGTCATTCCGCGTCTGGAGCGAAAAGGCCTGCGCGAGAAATTCACGGGCACGGTTCGGGACTAAGGCGCACCCATCATGACGCAACCATCCGACGTTATCCGCGAGAAAAGTTTCTCCGAGGCTATCAACGACCGGCGTGCAACGCCCAGTTTTTTGCCGGATCCAGTCCCGGAGAATGACCTCAAGAGGATTCTTGCGGCGGGGTTATCCGCTCCGAGTGCCTACAATCTGCAGCCATGGCGGTTTGTGGTGGTGCGCGATGCCGAGCAGCGGGCCCGCTTGCGCGAGGCTGCGATGAAACAACCGAAGGTAGGAGAGGCTCCGGTCGTTATCGTGGCCTGCGCCGATCTGGAAGGCTGGAAGGACGGCGACGTGGACGAGATTATTCGGCTCGCGCACCAGCATGGCGATGGCGATGAGGCGCGCTACGAAAGTATGCGCAAGAACATAGCGAAATTCTTTGGTTCGGCACCCGGCACTGCAGGTGGCTTGGCACCTGATTTCGCCGTCTGGGCAAACCGCCAGACGATGCTCGCCTTCACCACCATGATGTGGATGGCGGAGGTGCTCGGCTACGACACAGCCCCCATGGAAGGTTTCCACGAACATCAAGTCAAAGCCACGCTGGGCATTCCCGCCCACGTTCGTGTAGTAGCGCTGCTCGCCATTGGCCGTCGAAAAGGGGAGGACAAACGCTTCGCCGGACGCTTCGCTATGCAGCGCACAGTTTTTGCGGAAACCTGGGGGAACCCGATTCCGTAGCCTCGCTGTGTCTCTGCCCTGCTAAGCTCAATACAGTTTGAACAACTCTGCGTGAATCCGAAACACGACGCCATTATTCTCGGAGCGGGCGCTGCCGGCCTGATGTGCGCGATTGAAGCCGGCAAGCGCGGCCGGCGCGTGCTCGTGCTGGAACGCGCGGACCGGATGGGGAAGAAGATCCTGATCTCCGGTGGCGGACGCTGCAACTTCACCAACCTGCATGCCGGTCCGGAGAATTTCATCTCTGCCAACCCGCACTTTGCCAAATCAGCGCTGGCTCGCTATACACCAGCCGCATTCATCGGCCTGGTTGAGAAGCATGGCATTTCTTATCACGAGAAAAAGCTCGGCCAGTTATTTTGCGATCGGTCGGCGAGTGACATTACGGGAATGCTGGAACAGGAATGTCGCGGCTTAGGAGTGGACATTCGCCTAAGTACCAAGATCAGTTCGGTTGAGAGAAACGAAGCGACTGGCGATTTCACGGTAAGTGCGGACGATTCCACTTTCACGGCGCCGCGCGTAGTCGTGGCCACGGGCGGCCTATCAATCGCGAAGATCGGTGCCACATCATTCGGCTATGATTTGGCCCGACAATTTAGCCTGAAGATCATTCCTCCACGCCCGGCGCTGGTTCCTCTCGTCTTCTCAGACCGCGATTGCAAACGTTGGCGCGATCTTGCCGGAGTTTCGGCCGATGTCATCGCTTCCACTCCGGGCACAAAACAGGCATTTCGCGAAAACATGCTCTTCACCCACCAAGGCATGAGCGGTCCCGCGATTTTGCAAATCTCATCGTATTGGGATGGAGAGCAAGCCCTTCATCTCGATCTAGCCCCGGGGCGCGATCTAATGGCGGACGTGCGTTCGCGCAATTCCCGCGAACTATCGGCCTGGAAATCAATCCTGCGAGAAGTCCTGCCGCGACGCTTCGCTGATCGCTGGCTGGAGGCGTACCCTCTGACTGGCAATTCCGATCGCGCCTTGGCCGCCGCCGAACATCAGCTCCACACGTGGGACGTAAGGCCGCAAGGAACTGAAGGATACGGAAAAGCCGAAGTCACCGCGGGTGGCATCGATACCGATGAACTGTCCGCCAAGACGATGGAGTCGAAGAGAGTGCCCGGCTTGTTTTTTATTGGAGAAGTGGTGGACGTCACCGGCCAACTCGGCGGCTTCAATTTCCAATGGGCGTGGGCGTCCGGATTTTGTGCCGGACAAGCCGTCTGAAAGTTGTGTTGGCAGTCGCGCCGTGATCGCAGCGGCTGGCTAACGCTCGCCCTAAACTTCCGCGCCTTCCTTCATGAAAGGCATACGGCCGATGATTTCCGCAGCTTTCTCGAGTTGCTTCAGATCTTCACCGGAGAAATCCGCGCCGGCGAGGGAAGCGTCCAGCCCTTTGCGCGAAATCTGAACGACTCCCATCACGTTTCCGGAGTTTACTACCGGCACCGACATGATCTTCTGAATCGGCATCTGCTCCTGTCCGCGATCTTCTTCTTCGGCGCCCGCGCCCAGTTTCACAGCTTCAAACAAACTGACATGCTTGACGCGCATGAAATTATTCGAAAGCAGCGGTGTGCGAGTGGAGGCCGTCCGTGCCGCCACGGCTGATCCCGAAAGCGGCAGCACACCAGCCGCCCGCAATTCTGGCGGGAAAATAAATCGCAGACTGCCTTTTTCTAGTCGGAGCAGCGCCACTTCGCTGCGGCGCACGCGCAGAATCTGCGCAAGTTTCAAACAAGCTCTATCGGAACTCGGAGCTTCCGCAAGCATCGTCTCCAAGTCACCGAGGGCGGCCTTGGCGGTCTTAGCAGCGGTCCCCTGATTGCCAGTTGATGACATAGTTGTGGCCATATCCTTACATACCTATCCTGCGTGTACCGACGACTCTCCGACAAGTTACCAGAGTACTTTTACCAATCCCTCGCTAACCTAAGAAGTGGACGCGCCCTTAAGAGTAGCTTTCTTGATGCGAACAAGCGGATTTTTCAATGAATCCGATGACTCTTCCACAGAACTTCGCGTTATATTTGATGTAGATAGTTCCCATCGCACACAGTTGGAGAGGGACGACTAGAATGTATGCATGTCGCTCATTCCGTACGTCAGACCACTCTTGGAATTAGGTATCTGTAAGGAGCACAGCATGGCCCGTAAAACCACCGGAACCACCACCACTCGCAGCAGGAAAAAAGCCGTTCCCGTTCCGCCGGACGCTGTTGAAATTGCGGCTGCGGTTGGCAGCGAAATTCGCAAGAATGGCAAAGCAGTCAATCAGACGGCCGCCATGGCGGCACCTGAGAATCTGGAAGAAGAAATTCGCCGCCGCGCTTACGAACTCTATTTGCAGCGCAGAGCAACTTCAGGCGGAATCAACGGCGACGAGAATCAGGATTGGCTGGTTGCGGAGCGGGAAATCCGTTTGCGACGAAGTGGTGCGCAAGAACATTCAGCGTAGCTGCCGGGCGCCCACGCCCGACAGTGCACGCTGCCCAACTAGCTTTGCGCTGGCCGAGGTACGTTCGGCGGACCAGCCGGCGTGCGGGATGGAGTGCGAGCCTTCCCTCGCAAGTTAGCCAGCCATAAACGCGCCCGATCAATATAGATATAGACCACTGGAGTCGTAAACAGCGTCAGCATCTGGCTCACGATAAGGCCGCCCACGATCGTGATGCCGAGTGGACGCCGCAGCTCCGATCCCGTGCCTGTGCCCAACGCCAACGGTAAGCCGCCGAGAAGCGCCGCCATAGTTGTCATCATGATCGGACGGAAGCGCAGCAGACAGGCTTCGCGGATCGCTTCCGTCGGAGATTTCCCGTGTTCGCGTTCGGTATAGAGCGCGAAGTCAATCATCATGATGGCATTCTTCTTGACGATGCCAATCAGCAGGATGATTCCGATCAGACCGATGACGTTGAGCTCGTTCTTCGAAAGCAGCAACGCCAGCAGGGCTCCAACTCCGGCCGACGGTAGTGTCGACAAAATCGTAAACGGATGCGCGAGACTCTCATAGAGCATCCCGAGAACGATGTAAACGGTCAGAAGCGCAAGAAAAATCAGCATCGGTTCGCTCGATAGCGAGTCCTGAAAGGCCGCGGCTGTCCCCTGGAAACCGGCGTGAATCGTGTTCGGGAAACCAATGCTGCGTTCAGCGTCTTCGATGACCTTGGTCGCTTCGCCCAGCGCGACTCCCGGCGCAAGATTGAAAGAAAGCGTCGCTGACGGATACTGCCCCTGGTGGTTGACTGCGAGCGAAGTGTTTGACGGCCCGAAATGCGCCAGCGACGAGAGTGGCACTGCTGTACCGTTCTTCGCCCGCACATAAATCGTCTGGAGGGCGTCCGTACTATTCGCGAACTCCGGCGCGACTTCCATGACCACGTGATACTGGTTCAACGACCGGTACATGATCGAGACCTGGCGCTGGCCAAAAGCATCGTAGAGAGCCGCATCGATATCCGACGCTGCGATTCCCAGGCGCGCAGCCGTGTCGCGGTCAATGATCACGCTCGCTTGCAGTCCTTTATCCTGCTGGTCGGTATTGACGTCGCGTAATTGCGGTAGAGAGCGCATCTTCTGCAGCAAGCGCGGCGCCCACTCGTTCATCTCGGCCAGGTCTTCGCCCTGCAAAGTGTACTGGTATTGCGCCTGGCCAAACCGCCCGCCGATAGTCAGATCCTGCGCCGATTGCATATACAGTGTCGCTCCCGGCACTACCGCTAACTTCCCTCGCAACCGTCCGATTAATTGATCGGCGTTGATCTTGCGCTCGGCGAGAGGCTTGAGCGTGATGAACATGCGTCCCGTGTTGTATTGCGTGTTGCCGCCGGCAAAACCGACAATCGTGTTGACCGCTTGATCCTTCATCACGATGTCGACAAACTGGCGCATCTTGACGCTCATGGCGCTAAAGGAAATATCCTGCGCCGCCTGGACCGAGCCGCTGATCCGTCCCGTATCCTGCTGCGGGAAGAAGCCTTTTGGAACCAGAATGTAGAGATATACGCTGAGGCAGGCAGTGGCAATCGTCACTCCGAGGGTGAGAGGTTGATGCCGCAAGACCCAATCCAGACCGCGTCGATACCCGCCGAGCAGCCGATCAAATGCCCATTCACTCGCGTGATAGATATGTCCATGCTCTTTGCCTTCAGCCCGAAGAAATTTAGCGCACATCATTGGCGTCAGGGACAGCGAGATCATTAGTGACACGCCGATGGCGACGCTCAGCACAACCGCAAATTCGCGGAAAATCCTTCCCACGATTCCGCCCATCATGAGTATCGGAATGAACACGGCCACTAGCGAGAGGCTCATCGAAAGCACAGTGAATCCGATTTCGCGCGCTCCACGAAATGCAGCCTGAACCGGACTCATGCCTTTTTCAATAAAGCGTGTAACGTTTTCCAGCACGACAATCGCATCGTCCACCACGAACCCGGTCGAAATCGCGAGCGCCATCAGAGACAGGTTGTCCAGGCTGTAGCCGAGCAGATACATCACCCCGAAAGTGCCAATCAGAGAAAGCGGCACGGCGACGCTGGGAATCAAGGTAGCTCGCGCTGTTCGGAGAAAAGCGAACACGACCAGAATGACCAGGACGACCGAAATAATCAGCGTTACTTCGATATCGTGCACCGAGGCTCGCACAGTGGTCGTGCGATCCAGCACCACAGCCACGTTGATCGCGGGCGAAATCGAAGCTTGCAATTGCGGCAGCGCGGCATACACGCGATCGACCGTCGCAATAATATTCGCGCCCGGCTGCCGCGAAATAATGATCAGCACCGCGGGCTTGCCGTTGGCCAGGCCGACGTTATGAATATCTTCGACCGCGTCGGAAACAGTCGGCCACATCCGACAAACGAACGGGTGCGCCGTTCTTGTAGGCCACGATCAGATTCTGGTACTGAT
The DNA here is from genome assembly GCA_963847715.1 of Terriglobia bacterium. Taxonomy (GTDB): domain Bacteria; phylum Acidobacteriota; class Terriglobia; order Terriglobales; family Acidobacteriaceae; genus Acidiflorens. The sequence goes on along the minus strand of CAWKAZ010000026.1, from coordinate 495,520 downwards.
CAGAGCGGAAAATCTGATCGGTGTCGCGAATCGTCCACACATTGACAGCGTCGCTGAACGAGCCCTTCGGAGTGTTGGCGTTGGCGGCGGTGAGTGCAGTTCGAACCGTATCCAGCCCAACTCCGAGCTTGTTGAGAAGCATCGGATTCACTTCGGCGCGAACCGCTGGCTTGGCGCCGCCTCCGACGAACACCTGCCCCACACCATCCACCTGTGCCAACTTCTGCGACAGAATCGAATCCGCCGCATCGTAAATCTTCGGCAGCGGAATCGTGTCGGAACTGAGGGCCAGAATCATGATCGGCGCGTCCGCCGGATTCACTTTGCGGTAGGTAGGATTACCCGGAAGATAGGATGGCAACTGGCTGCGCGCCGCGTTAATGGCCGCTTGCACGTCGCGTCCCGCGGCATCGATATTCCGGCTGAGGTCGAACTGCAGAACGATGCTGGTGGAACCCAACTGACTCGTCGAAGTCATCTGGTTGATGCCGGCGATGCGTCCAAACTGCCGCTCGAGCGGCGTCGCCACCGCTGATGCCATCGTCTCCGGGCTCGCTCCGGGCAAACCGGCTCCCACCGAAATGACGGGAAACTCCACCTGCGGCAACGGAGCCACAGGAAGAAAATTGAACGCAAGCGCCCCCGAGAGTAACAACGCCGCCGCCAGCAACGACGTTCCGACCGGCCGCTTGATGAAGGGAGCGGAAATATTCATGACTCAGTCTCCAGCACCCTCGGGCGCCGGTTCCTCCATCGGGTTGCCGATCTTATAGCGCGCGAACCTCTGCGCCAGCCGGTCAAACCACAAGTAAACGACCGGAGTCGTATAAAGCGTGAGCAGTTGGCTCAACAACAATCCTCCGACAATCGTAATGCCAAGAGGATGGCGCAACTCCGATCCAGTGCCGCCGCCCAATGCCAGCGGCAAACCGCCAAGCAGCGCGGCCATGGTGGTCATCATGATTGGACGGAAACGAAGCAAACATGCCTGGTAGATGGCTTCTTCCGGTTGCTTGTGTTCGACGCGTTCGGCTTCGAGCGCAAAGTCGATCATCATGATGGCGTTCTTCTTCACGATGCCAATCAGCAGAATGATGCCGATCAGCGCGACGACACCGAGGTCATTGCCAGTAATCAGCAACGCGAGAATTGCGCCGACGCCAGCCGAGGGCAGCGTCGAAAGAATCGTGATGGGGTGAATGTAACTCTCATAAAGAACACCCAGCACGATGTAGACGGTAATGATGGCCGCCAGAATCAGCCAAGGCTCGGTCGAGAGCGAATTGTGGAAAGCCGCCGCGGTTCCTTGAAATCCGGTACTGATGCTTCGCGGCAGATTGATATCCTGTTCCGCTTTTTCGATCGCCGTAGTTGCGTCTCCCAGAGAAACGCCCGGAGCCAGGTTAAACGACAAGTTCACCACCGGAAACTGCCCCTGGTGATTGATCGCTAGCGGCGCGTTCCGCATTTCGACGCGAGTGAACGCGGAAAGTGGCACCTGCGTGCCACCTGCCACCGTACTCGGCGATGCTGTCGTCGCAGAAGTGCTGTTAGCAGAGGTTGCGGCTCCGGATGTGCTGCTCGCTGTTGCTCCCGTTGCACCGGCGACGGGTGCGCCGGCCGTCGATTTAACGTAGATGTTTTTCAAGTCGTCGGGCGTCAGCTTGAATTGTGGTCCCACTTCCAGCACGACGTGATACTGATTCAGCTGCGTAAACATCGTGGAAACTTGCCGCTGACCAAACGCGTCATAAAGCGTGTCGTCAATCGCCTGCGGCAGGATGCCGAGCCGTGATGCCGTGTCGCGATCGATGATCAAATTCGCCTGCAGGCCATTGTTCTGCTGATCGCTGGCCACGTCGCGCAACTGGGGCACGTTCTGCAGCTTCTGTAAAAGCTGTTGCGACCAGGTGGCCAGTTCGGTGGCATCCGCATCCTCCATCGAATACTGATACTGCGTGCGGCTGACGCGGCTTTCCACGCTCAAATCCTGAACCGGCTGCATGTAAAGCGTGATGCCGTCGATTTTCGCCAGTTCCGGCTGCAGATCGCGAATGATCTCCGAAGCGGTTTCCTTACGCTGATTGCGCGGCTTCAAATTGATCTGGATGCGGCCGCTGTTCGGCGTGACGTTGGTCCCATCGACACCGATGAACGACGACAGACTGTCGACGTTTCCGTTCTTCAAAATTACTTTGGCCAGATCCTGCTGCTTCTGCGACATGGCTGCGAAAGACGTATTCTCGGCGGCTTCCGAGATGCCCATGATCACGCCCGTGTCCTGCACCGGGAAAAAGCCCTTCGGCACGTAGACATAGAGAAGCAGCGTGGCGATCAGCGTTGATACTGTAACCAGCAGAGTGATCGTCTGGTACCTGAGGACAACTTTCAGGGTGCGGCCATAGAACGCGATGACGCGGTTGAAATAATCTTCGGTGACGCGGTAGAACCAGGATCTCTTTTCCCGGCTGCTTCCGCTTGAGCAGCTTCGCGCACATCATCGGAGTCAGCGTCAGCGACACGACGGCGGAGACCAGAATCGTGACTGCCAGGGTCACAGCAAACTCGCGGAACAGCCGGCCGACGATGTCTCCCATGAACAGCAACGGGATCAGCACAGCGATCAGCGAAACGGTCAGCGATACGATGGTGAATCCAATTTGCCCAGCGCCTTTGAGCGCGGCATCCAGCGGAGACTCACCTTCTTCCAGATAGCGGTCGATGTTCTCGATCATCACGATCGCATCGTCAACGACGAAGCCGGTCGAGATGGTGAGCGCCATCAGTGTCAGGTTGTTGAGGCTGTAGCCGAGCAGATACATCACTCCGAAGGTGCCAACCAGCGAAAGCGGCACGGCAACGCTGGGAATGACGGTTGCGGCAAGATTCCGCAGAAAGAGGAAGATGACCATCACCACCAGGCCCAACGGTCAGCATCAACTCGAACTGCACATCGTTGACCGACGCGCGAATCGTCTGCGTGCGGTCGATCAGAATCTGAGCCTTGATCGCCGCCGGCATCGAGGCCTGCAATTGCGGCAGCACCTTCTTGATGCGGTCGGCCACGCTGATGATGTTGGCACCGGGCTGGCGCTGAATGTTGAGCAGAACCGCAGGCGTGGTATTAACCCACGCCGCCTGCTGCACATTTTCCGCACTATCGATGGCCGTGGCGACATCCGACAAGCCGCACCGGCGCGCCGTTGCGGTAGGCGACGATCACGCCGTTGTAGTCCTGGCTCGAGAGCAGTTGGTCGTTGTCGCCAATCGTGAACGATTGCCGCGGACCGTCGATCACTCCTTTCGCCTGGTCCACATTGGCGGCCGCCAGCGCCGCGCGCACATCTTCCAGACTCAACTGGTAGGAAGCCAGCGCTGTCGGGATTGGCCTGCACTCGAACCGCCGGCTTCTGCCCTCCGCTGATCGAAACCAGCCCGACTCCCGGAAGCTGCGAGATTTTCTGCGCCAGCGCGGTCTCGGCGAGATCTTCGATGCGCGACAGCGGCATCGAATCCGAGGTCAGCGCCATCGTCAGGATAGGCGCATCCGCCGGGTTCACCTTGTTGTAAATCGGAGGATTGGGAAGATTCTGCGGCAGGTAGGTTGTCGCCGCATTGATCGCCGCCTGGACCTGCTGTTCCTCGACGTCGATATTCTGATCGAGAGCGAATTGCAGCGTGATCAGCGAACTGCCAAATGAACTCGTCGAGGTCATCTGGTTCAGCCCGGGAACTTGTCCGAACTGCCGCTCCAGCGGGGCCGTCACCGAAGACGCCATCACTTCAGGAGCAGCACCTGGATAAAACGTCATGACCTGGATCGTCGGGTAATCGACCTCAGGCAGCGCGGAGACGGGCAGTTGGCGATACGCGACAAAACCGACCAGCATGACCGCCACCATCAATAATGATGTGGCGACCGGCCGGAGAATGAATAGCCGAGACGGGATTCATGACGTCGGAGCTGTCGCCCCTTGCGGAGTGGTCGTTTGGGAAGACGTGGATTTTGTGTTCGGGCTGCGCGTCTCGACCTTGGCACCGTTCTGCAACTTATCCTGCCCGTCGGTGACCACAATTTCGCCAACTTGCAGGCCGTTGCCGATCGCGCTCTGATTCGATTGCGTGAGCGCCACGGTTACAGTGCGCGCTTCCACCGTCTTGTCCGCTTTCACGACGTAAACGAAATTACCCTGCGGCCCGCGCTGCACAGCTACGCTGGGAACAATCGTGCTGTCCTTGCGCACATCGAGCAACAGGTGAATATTGACGAACTGATTCGGGAAACAGCCCACCGTCTTTATTATCAAAGATGGCCTTCAGCTTATCGGTGCCAGTGGTCTGGTCAATCTGGTTGTCGATGGTGAGCAGTGTGCCGGATGCCAGCTTGACCTTGTCGTCGCGATCGTACGCATCCACCTTGAGCGTCCCCTGCCTCATACGCTTGACGACTTCAAGCAGGCTGTCCTCGGGCAAAGTAAAAATGACGGCGATCGGTTGCAGTTGCGTGATGACAAGCATGGGGTTGGCATCGGTCGCGTGCACAATATTGCCGACGTCAACCAAGCGCAATCCGATGCGTCCGTTGACCGGCGCGGTGATGTGGCAGTACTCGATCTGAAGTTTTGCGTTGTCGATGGCCGCCTGATCCGATCGGATCGCACCTTCGAACTGGTCCGCGGTCGCTTTTTGCGTGTCGACCTGTTGCTGCGACATCGCGCCCGATTGCTGCAGCAGATCCTTGAACCGCTGATAATTCAGTTGCGCGTCGCGATAGGAAGCCTGGTCCTTGAATAGTTGCGCCTGCGCCGAAGCCAATTGCACTTCGTACGGGCGCGGATCGATCAGAACTAGCAAGTCCCCCTTATTGACTTGCTGCCCTTCGTGAAAGTTCACTTGAAGCAGCTGGCCATCGACCCGGCTCTTCACGCTCACCGTGTTGTAAGCAGTGACCGATCCCAACCCAGTGAGATAGACGGGCATATCCTGTTCGACAACCGTCGCGACGCCGACGGACACAGCGCGCGTGGTGGCCGCCAGAGCTTGTTTGTCTTTGGAGGAACCGCCGCCCTGACAACCAGCCAAGGCAAGCAGCAGGAGCAATGTCCCACCGAACTGCATCCACTGCCAATGAAGATTTCTATTCATATTAGAGCCGCACGGACCGGAGCTTTGGTGCTCGAATCAACCGATTTGTCGCCTTTTCTTTCGATATCCATCACAAAAAACATTAGACGATCATACTCTTCTAAAGTGATGGTTTTCGGAAGGCGCAAGATGGTAAAAGTTTGTAAATCATGGATTTGCGGCCCCGCGCGATGAGTTAAAAGATGCACGAAAAGCGCACAACCGCGAGTTACTGCTGGACCGCCTGCACCAGGGTCGGCCTCACCTGCTCATGCTGAATGTCCGAGGCATCCCAGCCGCCACCCAGCGCCTTCACCAGGTAGACCGATGTGGTCATCTGCTGGCCGAGCAACTGTGTCGCCAGGCGTTCATTATTGAGCAGCGCGGATTGCGCCGTGATGACATCAAGGTAAGTTGTGACACCGCCGACATAGCGGCTATTGGCGATGTCGAGCGCGCGACGCGAGTCGGTCACCGCCGCCTGTTGCGTCTTCATTGCCTGGTTCAGCAGCGCCAGACCCGAAAGCCCATCTTCCACCTGCTGAAACGCGACGAGCACCGATTCGCGGTAGTTCGCGACCGATTCGTCATAGGCAGAGCGGCTGGCGGCAAGATTAGCGCGGTTCCGGCCACCATTAAAGAGCGGCTGCAGCAAATCGCCACCCAGCGACCACATCGCGCTCGGAGCACTGACTAGCGTCGTAATGTCGTTGCTTTGCCATCCACCACTTCCAGCCAGCGTGATATGCGGATAAAACGCGGTCATCGCCAAGCCAACCTGCGCATTTTCAAACGCCATCTGGCGCTCGCTAGTAGCCACGTCGGGACGCCGCTCGAGAATTTCCGACGGCAGCCCGGTCGGAACAGCAGGAGGCGTCGCGTCGAACGGAGCTTCCGCCACGCTGAACACTGATGCGGGCTTCCCCAATAACACGGCAATCGCGTGTTCATATTGCGCGCGTTGTTGCAGCACGAGCTGGAGCTGCGTCGCCGTCGCATCGAGCAACGCGGCCTGCTGCGCGACTTCTAACCCGGATGAGACTCCGCCGTCGTGACGGCGATTCACCAGGTCCAATCCTTTTTGCTGGATGTCAACCGACTGCCGAACGACGCCCGCCTCACGATCCAGTTCGCGCAGATTGAAATAGTCGGCGGCCAGCTCAGCTGTCAACACCAGGCGGACATTTTCGAGATCCGCCGCGCTCGCCTGCAGCGACGCATTGGCCGCTTCCAGATTGCGGCGCACGCGCCCGAACAGGTCGAGTTCGTAGCTCACCGAAAACGGGATCGTGTAATTGTTCTGCGTAAACGGCGGCTTGCTGGTCGTAGCAAACGCGCGGTTGCTCGAGACTTCCTCTCGCAATCCGGAGGGATCCGCACTGACTTGCGGAAAGTAAGCCGAAGATGCAATCCGCGCCTGCGAACGGGCTTGCGAAAGGCGATCCTGCGCCGCCGCCAGCGACTGGTTCGCCTGTAGCAACTCCAATTCTAGGCGGTCGAGTTCCGCGTCGTGAAATATCTGCCACCACGTGCCCTTCGGAATTGCGTCCTTCGGAGCCGCGGCCTGCCACGGCCCCTCGCCCTTCCACGTGTCAGGGACTTGCGCCGTGGGGCGTTTATATCCTGGCCCCACATTACAGCCGATAGTGCATCCTGCAAGCAGCACAGCGCTCAGCCAAATACTCTTCGGCTCGGTTCTTACAAGGCTGCGGAAAAGCTTCACGAGTGCGCGTCTCCGGGTTTCGGCTGGGCAACGCGCACCTTCTGTCCTTCTTCAAGCGAGTCCGCCGGGTTGATGATGATTTGATCGGTAGCCTCGATCCCACCAAGTATCTCCAGCGTCGCTCCGAAGTCGCGCCCGATGGTGATCGGCCGCAGGGTAACTTTGCTGTCTTTATCTACCAGCGCAACCCTCGGGCCCTCGGCGCGGAACAGCATCGCGTTCACTGGAATTGTGATTCTCGGAACCGACGTACCCGTCGCGAAATGTACCTGTCCGAACGACCCGGGCAGCAATTTACCGTCTTTGTTCGGAACATCCACTTCCGTATTCAAAGTGCGCGTTGCCGGATCGATGGCGTCCGCAGTGCGAGCGATCGTCCCTATAAACTTCTGGCCGGGAAATTCCTGCAGAGTGACCGCCGCCTTGACTCCGACTTTCATGGCTGGCGCGTAAGCCTGCGGGACACTCACGTAAACGCGAAGCGGATCGACGCGCGCGATATCGAACAGCTCTTTCCCTGTGGCTCCCGCGCCGGAATTGATAAGCGCGCCCGGATCAACGTTGCGCCGGGTCAGCACTCCCGAAAACGGAGCGTACACATTCTTGAACGACTCGAGCTGTTCCAGTCGGCGCACATTCGCGTCCGCGGCCGCAAGATTCGCCTGTGCCTGCTGGTAGCCGCTCGCCTGCTGATCGGCTTCCTGCTGCGAAACCGAATCCGACTTCCGTAGATTTGCCCACCGGTCAGCCGAAATCTTCGCCAGTTCGAGCGCCGACTTGACCTGCTCACGCGTAGCCCGCGCCTGCGATAGTTCCTGGTCAATTTCCGGAGTGTCAATCAGCGCCAGCAGTTCCCCTTTTTGCACCTTGCTTCCAATGTCCTTGGTCCAGCGCAAAAGGTAGCCATTGGTACGGGCAAAGATTGGAGACTCTTCAAACGCCTGAAGATTACCCGGCAAAACCAGTTCGTCGTTCCCGTCTTCGACCTTTGGCTGCACGAGGGCCACGGTTGGAATCGAGACCGCTTCCGTCTCTTTTGCCAACGCGTCAGCTTCGCTGCTCCGGTTGAAAAACGTAACCACGCCCGCGGTGATCAGAACCAGGAGGACGGCGCCGACCAGAATCTTGGCCTGACCTGCCGGAGCAGGGCCCGTTTCGCGCGCTTGATCGCCTCGCTGCGTCTCTGTCGTTGATTCAACTGGCATAATGCCTCTCCAACAATTCTCTATTGTTCTACGGCTGGCGTTCCTGCAACCGCGCCTGCCTCCGGCTATGAATAATCGTAAACACACTCGGCACAAAAAATAATGTGGCTACGGTAGCGAAGAGCAGACCGCCAATGACCGCTCGCCCGAGCGGCGCATTCTGCTCGCCGCCTTCGCCGACACCCAAGGCCATGGGCAACATGCCAATGATCATGGCCAGCGCCGTCATGATGACCGGGCGCATGCGAGTGTAACCCGCGTCGAGCGCCGCTTGCAGGGCCGTTGCTCCCGTGTTCATGCGGTCCCGGGCAAACGAGACCATCAAGATAGAATTCGCCGTCGCCACGCCCATGCACATTACCGCTCCTGTCAGCGACGGGACATTGAGCGTGGTGCGCGTGATCAGCAGGAACCAGCATATTCCCGCCAGCGCGCCCGGCAAGGCCGTAATAATAATGAACGGATCGAGCCACGACTGAAAGTTGACCACGATCAGCAAATAGACCAGCACGATTGCGCCGAGCAGTCCTAAACCCAGGCCGAGAAACGACGATCGCATCGTCTCCACTTGTCCGCGAACCACCAGGCGCGTCCCTCGCGGCAGATGATCCTGGAACGGTTTGAGCGCCTTCATGATGTCGCCTGCAACCCCGCCCAGATCGCGCCCCTGCGTGCTGGCATAAACATCAATGACCGGCTGCACGTTGTAGTGGTTGACCACTGCAGGACGCGCCCCTGGCGTAATTTGCGCCAGATTGCCCAGCACCTGCGGTGCCTGCGCGCTCGCATTTGTCACCGGCGTATTGACCAGGTCTTGCATCGATGTTTCCCGATACTGCGGGGCCTGGACCGCGATGGAATACGTTACCCCGTTTTTCGGATTCAGCCAGAAATTCGGAGCGGTCTGGAAGCTTCCGCTCAGGCTGATCAGCACGCTCTGCGCGACGTCACGGGCGTTAAGCCCAACCTGGTTGATACGCGTGCGATCCATGTCGACGAACAATGTCGGCAAGTTCATCATTTGTTGCACATGCACGTCCGTGGCGCCGGGGATCTGTCGTATCTGGTTTGCGATTTTCTGCCCAATAATGTAATTCCCCTGCATGTCAGCACCCACGATCTGGATGTCGACGGGCGCGGGCAATCCGAAATTCAGAATCTGCGACACGATATCGGCGGGTTGGAAAAAGAACTCCACTCCCGGAAAACGCGAAGGCAACACGCGCCGCAGACGCCGCACATATTGCGATGTTGGATGGTGATGCTCGGCGTTCAATGAGATCAGAATTTCCGCATCGCCAGTCCCGATCACTCCCGAGCTGCTGTAAGAAAGATTCAGGCCGGAATAAGGGACTCCGATGTTGTCGAGCATCGTCTCCAGTTCCTGCTTGGGAATCTCGGTGCGCAGAACCTGCTCCACTTCGTCGCAGAGTCGCGCCGTCTCTTCCACGCGCAAACCAGGCCGAGCACGAAAATGGAGCCGGATCAGCCCCGCATCAACCTGTGGAAAGAAATCGCGTCCCAGGAAAAACGCCAGCCCCAGCGATAAGAAGCAGAACGCGGCAAAACCGGCGGAAAATAACTTCCGGTTTTCAAGCGCGGATTCCAACAACTGCTGGTAGCGTCCGCGAACCCGCTCAAACCAGTTCTCGAAGCCGCGTTGGAACTTTCCCACAAAACTTTTCGGCTCGGCGGCCCGGTGTTCGTGTCCGCGCATGATGAACATCACCATCGTCGGAATCAGAGTCCGCGACAGCAGGTACGACGCCAGCATGGCGAAGCACACCGCTTCGGCGAGTGGCACAAAGAGGAACTTGGCGACCCCCGTCAGAAAGAACATCGGCACAAACACGATGCAGATACACAGCGTCGATACGAATGCAGGCACCGCGACCTGCTGCGCTCCATCGAGAATCGCCTGCTTCATCTCCTTGCCCATGGCCAGGTTGCGCTCAATGTTCTCGATTTCTACCGTGGCATCATCCACCAGGATGCCGACAGCGAGCGCCAGCCCTCCCAGGGTCATGATGTTGATCGTCTCGCCGAGAGCGCTCAACAGGATCACTGAAACAAAAATCGACAGCGGAATCGAAACGGCGATGATCACCGTCGGACGCCAATCGCCCAAAAACAGCAGGATCATCGCAGCGGTCAGGAGCGCAGCCGTCAGGCCTTCCCGCAACACTCCCTGAATCGAGGCACGCACAAAAAGCGATTGATCAAACAGAGCCTTGACGCTGAGTTCCGGCGGCAGTGACTGGGCCGCGAGCGGCACCATCGCTTTCACAGCATTGACCACCGTCAGCGTGGAGGAGCCGCCCAGTTTGAAGATCGACATCAACACGCCGCGCACGCCATCCTGACGCACGATGTTGGTTTGCGGCGCGAATCCGTCTCGCACGTGCGCCACGTCGCGCAGGTAGAGAGTCGACGAGTTCGAGGTCTTCACAGGCAGATCGTTCAGTTCGGCAATCGTCTGCGGCGTGCCGTTCATTTCCACCGTATATTCCGTAGGACCGATCTTTGCCGTACCCGCCGGAAGAACCAGATTCTGCGCGGCGACCGCATTGACGATGTCCGCAGGCGCCAAGCCATATTCCTGCAGTTTCGCGGAGTCGAGGTCTACCTGGATCTGTCGCGGCTTACCGCCGTAAGGATACGGAGTGGCCGCGCCTTGCACGGTGGTCAGCTGGGTGCGCAGAAAATTCTGCCCCAGGTCGAACATCTGCTGCTCGGGCAGCGTCTTGCTGCTCAAGCCCAGTTGCACGATCGGCGTTGACGATGCGGTATATGTGATCACCAGCGGTGGAGTCGTGCCCGGAGGTAATCCGCGCAGAACCGTCTGGCAGATCGCCGTCACCTGCGTGACTGCCATCGAGATATTGACGGAAGGCCGGAAGAAAATCTTGATGACAGCAATTCCGCTCAGTGACTGCGATTCCTGATGCTCAACGTCGTTGACCGTAACCGTAATTCCACGCTCGGAGTTGGTCACGATGCGGTCCGCCATCTCTTGCGGTGAAAGACCCGTGTAGTTCCAAACGATGCTCACGACCGGAATATTGATCTCAGGGAAGATATCGACCGGAGTACGCAGGATTGTGATTGGCGTAAGGATGATGATGAGCAGGGCCATCACCACAAACGTGTAAGGACGACGAAGCGCTAATGCAACAATCCACATAGCTGGCTAAATCTTGTCGTGCGGAAACCAGGACTGACTCACCGATATTGTACTGTCGCGAATGCAGGCCCCACGGCCCAGCGGCTTTCCAAATAAGATTCGAAACAATACGTTGCGGATTTAAATTATATTAGAATTCAGCCATGGCTCAAAATCGTGCCCGGATTGCCGAGCTCCGCGCCGGAAATAACGGCACGAACGGGAAGCGCCCGCCCGGACGTCCCCGCAGCGAGGAATCGCGCCAGTCGATCCTGCGCAGCACCATAAAACTGCTCCAGCAGCACGGATTCTCGGAATTGAGCATCGAGGCCATTGCTGCCGACGCCAACGTTGGCAAGACAACTGTCTACCGTTGGTGGCCGACCAAGGCCGCCTTGGTTGCCGACGCCTTCTCCGCCAGCGCGGAGAAGGAACTGCGCTTTCCGAATACCGGTTCCGTATACGACGATATCCGCCAGCAGATGGGAGGGCTGATTCGAATCTTCCGGTCGCAGCGCGGAAAGATCGTAGCCGCGTTGCTTGCGGGAGGGCAGTCAGATCCGGAACTGCTGGAAGCCTACCGCGACCGATTTCTGTGGCCCCGGCGCAGGCAGGCCTATCAGACTCTGCAGCGCGGCGTCGACCGCGGCGAGTTGCCCCAAGGTTGCGACTTCGACCTTATCCTCGACTCGCTCTACGGACCCATTTTGATGCGCTTTCTAATCCGTCACATCAAACTCGAAGAAAAGTTCGCCGATGAGGTATGCGGCCTAGTGCTGCAGGGATTGAAACAGCCGCGCTAGTAATCCGAGCCGTCCTTCCGGCACCACCCAAGCCAAACAGAACGTCCAACCCACAAGACGAGCATCTTTCGGAACCTTCCCCGCCCACCCGCGCCGCTGTAAATAAGGAGGCAGAGGTGCATATGGGAAGACGATTGGCAGCGGCATTCGTCGGGACACAAACGGCAATCTTGATGATCGGTGTTCTGTCCTCCTCGGTAGCGCTCGCGAAGAATCATCGAGCAAAAGACCTTCAATGGAAAGACGCGAAGGTCATCGACATCACCTCTGAGAAGGGCGGCGCCGCAGTTGTTCCCGTCGCAGCGCTGGTTGGCGGGCCCATCTCAAAGACCTTCTATTGGATACAGACCGACGATACAATCTACGTTCTTGGCCCTGTTCTCACCCGAAGCCAGTTGCTGAATGTTACCCTGCACGGACCGACCAAAGTAGCCGTCGACGGCAACAACGCTCACATTCTGGATGACTACGCAAAAGACGAGAAGATCCGGGTGGTCGAGAAGATCGCGTCCCCTAAATCCGTGACCCATCCCTAACCCATTTACCCGTCGACACTTACCTTTCGACCCCAAATTCACGCCAATCCCTGATCAGCCTTGCGCCCTGTAACTAGATTCGCTAAAATCGAATTGCGACCGAAACAGTCGGCATTTTATCCGACCTTATCGGTCGGCATTCGCGCATGCTAAAACTGACAAAAAAGGCGGATTACGGACTCATGGCCATGAAGCACCTGGCCGAGCACGCCGACCAGGGCGCGTGTTCCGCCAAAGATGTAGCCGAAGCCTATGGCATTCCGCAAGAAGCGCTTGCCAAAATTCTGCAACGGCTGGCCAAGGTCGGTCTGGTGAGATCGCAGCACGGCATTAACGGCGGGTATACGTTGACCCGCGATCCGCGCATGATTTCCGCCTTCGAAGTCATCAAGGCCATTGACGGTCCGCTGTTCATTACGTCCTGCGTTACCGTCCGCGGCGAATGCGGACAGAGCGATCGCTGCACTATCCGCGAGCCGCTCCGCAAAGTGAATGAGAGCATCGAACAAGTACTCAAAAACATCAAAATTTCGCAGATGAAAGAAGATCCGGAAGTCGTGAGCGTCAATCAGCAGGAGAGCAAAAAGCCGGCGGACCTGGTAACGATTTCGCAGTGAGAGTTGATTCGTATCAGGGCATCGCTTGAGCGATGCCGTAAGACCCTAAACATCAGCCGCCCCTTAAGGGGCTGAGCAGGAGACAGGTAATTATGAGCACGGATGTAAAGACGGCGACCCCCACCAGCAGTAAAGATAACGGACGGCACTCCGCTCCCAACGGCATCAAGCTGCCAATTTATATGGACAATCACGCGACCACGCCGATGGATCCGCGCGTTCTCGAGGAGATGCTGCCCTACTTCATGGAGAAGTTTGGCAACGCGGCCAGCCGCAACCATCCATTTGGATGGGCGGCGGAAGAAGCCGTTGAACTGTCGCGCCAGCGCATTGCCAGCCTGATCGGCGCAACTCCGAAAGAGATCATTTTCACGTCCGGCGCGACCGAGAGCGACAACCTCGCCATCAAGGGTGTCGCCGAAATGTATCGCGAAAAAGGCAACCACATCATCACCGCCGTCACCGAGCACAAGGCTGTCCTCGACACCTGCAAGCACCTGGAGAAGTTTGGCTTCCGCGTGACTTACATGCCGGTGCAAAAAGACGGCCTGGTTGACCTCGACGACCTCAAGCGTGCCATGGACGACAAGACGATCCTGGTCACAATCATGGCGGCGAATAACGAAATCGGCGTTCTGCAACCGGTCGCGGAGATCGGCAAAATGTGCCGCGAGCGCGGCGTCATCTTCCATACCGATGCGGTGCAGGCGATCGGCAAGGTTCCGGTCGATGTGAACAAGATGAACATCGACGTCGCCTCGATCACCGGACACAAGCTCTACGGGCCGAAAGGTGCTGGCGCGCTGTACGTGCGCCGCAAGAATCCGCGTGTTCAACTGGTTCCGCTCATCGACGGTGGCGGCCACGAGCGCGGCATGCGTTCTGGAACTCTGAACGTCCCCGGAATAGCCGGGCTCGGCAAGGCTTGCGCCATCGCGCAGGAAGAAATGCCGCAGGAATCCTGCAAAATGGCGGGCCTGCGCAATCGTCTGAAAGACAGCATCATGAGCCGCCTCGACGAGACTTACATCAACGGCTCGGTCGAACATCGCCTGCCCGGCAACCTGAATATCAGCTTTGCCTACGTAGAAGGCGAGTCGCTGCTGATGGGCATCAACGATATCGCAGTTTCGAGCGGATCGGCCTGCACCTCGGCGACACTTGAGCCATCTTATGTATTAAAGGCTCTCGGCACCGGAGACGACTTGGCGCACAGCTCGATCCGCTTCGGTATCGGGCGCTTCAACACCGAAGCCGAAGTCGACTACGTTGCCGACCGCGTCGTCGAAACCGTAACGCGTCTGCGCGAACTTTCGCCGCTCTACGAGATGGCGAAAGAAGGCGTTGATTTGAAAAGTGTGAAGTGGGCCGCAGAAGCTCACTAGAGGCAAGGTTTCAAAGTTGCAGAGTTGCAGAGTTGCAAGGTTTCAAGGTTCTCGAACGAAGGTTCGTATCAGGGCATCGCTTTAGCGATGCCGCTGAGATTTCGAAGTGGCGGCCCCTTTAGGGGCTGGGGATCTTAAGGAGATAGCAAATGTCCTATAGCGATAAAGTAATCGACCACTACAACAATCCACGCAACGTCGGCTCCATGGACAAGAAGGACTCCGACGTGGGCACCGGACTGGTTGGCGCGCCGGAGTGTGGCGACGTCATGAAGCTGCAGATCAAGGTCAATCCGCAGACCAACGTCATCGAAGACGCCAAGTTCAAGACCTTTGGATGCGGCTCCGCGATTGCCTCGTCTTCGCTCGCCACCGAGTGGGTCAAGGGCAAAACAATCGACCAGGCTCTCGAGATCAAGAACACCGAAATCGTGAAGGAACTGGCTCTGCCGCCCGTGAAGATCCATTGCTCGGTGCTCGCGGAAGACGCAATCCGCGCCGCGATCGGCGACTGGAAGAAGAAACAGGAGTCAGCGAAACCGGCAGAAGTACAGGTAGCGCAGTAAAACGTCGCTCGTCGGTCGCTGCTCGTCGTTCGCGGTTCGGTTGGCGCTTTCGCAGTTTGTGCAACAACCGGCGAAAAGCGAACGACGAACAGCGAACAGCGCCTTAACGCTTTTATGGAAGACACACTCAAAACCGTAGCGCCACCTGCCCCGCCTGCGGCTCCAGCCAAGGGCATTCAGGTGACCGACAACGCCCTTAAGAAGATTCGTTCCGCTATGGTGAAAGAGAACGTTTCGCCCGAGCAAGGTGGGCTTCGTCTGGGCGTGCAGGGTGGCGGATGTTCAGGCCTGAGCTACAACATTCGGTTCGACACCCAACCGCGCGAGCGTGATCGCGTGTTTCAGTTCGACGATGTGCGGGTGTTCGTCGATCCGAAGTCTTTCATTTATCTGCACGGCATGACGCTCGATTACCAGGAAACCCTGATGCAGCAAGGCTTCGTCTTCGTGAATCCGAACTCGACCAAGTCCTGCGGCTGCGGCAGTTCGTTCTCGTAGGCGTAGCGCGAGCGCCCTCGCCCGCGGCTGTTGTACGTGAAATCCGCGTTAAGGTGAGG
Source organism: Terriglobia bacterium (assembly GCA_963847715.1). GTDB lineage: Bacteria > Acidobacteriota > Terriglobia > Terriglobales > Acidobacteriaceae > Acidiflorens. The sequence goes on along the minus strand of CAWKAZ010000026.1, from coordinate 479,841 downwards.
GCGGGCTGCGCGCTCGCCCTAAATTTTGTCATGGCAAATACAGAATCCAAATCGTCGTTGATCATGCCCGGACGAGTGCCCGACGAAGCAACCGCCACTTGCTGGTCGTGCGGCACCATGCGGGCCGTGCACTTCTGCCATTCCTGCGGCAAAGTGCAGCCTCCGATGCCGGTGGACTACTTCACCTTCTTCGGATTTCCGCGCAAACTCAACCTCGACAATGCCGCGCTCGAAAAAGAATTCTATGCGTTGAGCCGGAAGCTTCATCCTGACGGTTTCGGACAGGCCGACTCCGAGGAGCGTACCTGGAGCCTCGAACAAAGCTCCATGCTCAACGACGCATATCGCACGCTGAAAGATCCCATCAAGCGCACCGAGTATTTGCTCCGTCTTGAGGGCATTGAACTCGAAGAACAGTCGAAGCAGGCGACGGAAAAGGCCCGTACGACCGGCGAACTGAAGAAGCAGGTCGTGCCTTCGGATCTACTGGAAGAAGTTTTCGAGCTCAACCTGCATCTCGAAGAGCTGCGCGCCCAGAAAAAGCTGGGAGAGGACGATCCCGCTCTGCTCGAAGAAATCGGCAAAGCGAAGTTCTCGCTGGAAGAAAAGTACGACGCACTTCTCAATGAGCTCAAAACAGAATGGAACCACTGGGATCAGGCCGTGGACGCTGGCGCAGATGCGGATCGGCGCAGCATTCTGAACAAGATGCTCGACATTTTGAACCGCAGAAACTACATCCGCAATCTGGTGCGCGACGTGAATGAGGCAATGGAATAGGATTTTGTAATTTGGTATTGGGTAATTTTGCAATTCAAAACCCGCGGAAGTTTCGCCTTCCAATTACCAAATTACCCGACTACAAAATTACAAAATGTCTTCTGAACACATCGTCGGCATCGATCTGGGCACTACGAACTCGCTCGTCGCCTACATGCAGGGCGACGCCCCGGTCGTCATCCCCGGAGAAGACGGGCTGAATCTCGTTCCGTCGGTGGTCGCGCTTGATGAGAATAATCAGGTTATCGTCGGCAACGCCGCCCGCAAGTACCTGATCGAAACTCCGGAGCGCGCCGTCTACTCCGTCAAGCGCCTCATGGGCCGCGGCAGCGAAGACATCCAAGAGGAACTGAAGCTCTTCCCCTTCAAACTGGCGGACGACCTTCACGCTGGCGAAGTTCTGCGCATCAAAATTGGTGACCGCACGTACACTCCGCCAGAGATTTCAGCGCTGGTACTCCGCCAACTGAAGCGCAATGCCGAGCGCTTCTTCGGAGCGCCCGTTACTCAGGCCGTCATCACCGTCCCAGCCTATTTCAACGACGCGCAGCGCCAGGCGACGAAAGATGCTGGCCGCATTGCGGGACTAAATGTTCTGCGCTTGGTCAACGAGCCAACCGCCGCCTCACTCGCCTACGGTCTCGATAAGAAGCAGAATGGCATCATCGTTGTTTACGACCTCGGCGGAGGCACGTTCGACATTTCGATTCTCAAGCTGCACGACGGCATATTTGAAGTCATCTCCACCAACGGTGACACGCATCTCGGCGGCGACGACATCGACAATCTACTGATTGCCATCGCGCTCGACGACATTCGCGGCGACCTCGGTATGGACGTCAGCCGGAGTGGCGAGACAGTAGCTCGAATCCGCAAGGCCGTAATTGAAGCCAAGATCGCGCTCTCCTCGCAGCCGTCGGCCAAGCTCGATGTCGACCTGCCCGGCGGAAAGAAATATCAGCGCGAGATTTTGCTCGAAATTTTCGAGCAGATGATTCAGCCGATCATCGATCGCACCATCGGCCCCTGCAAGCAGGCACTCAAAGACGCCGGCCTCAAACCAGAACAGATCGATGAAGTCGTGCTCGTCGGCGGCTCGACTCGCATTCCGAAAGTACAGCGACTGGTGCAGAATCTGTTCGGACGCGTGCCGCATACCGGCTTGAATCCCGACGAAGTAGTCGCGCTCGGCGCAGCTGTGCAGGCGAACATCCTCGGCGGCGGTTCGGAAATCACCAAAGAAATGCTGCTGCTCGACGTCACTCCGCTGTCTTTAGGAATTGAAGTGGCGGGCGGCGTGACCGACAAGATCATCCTGCGTAACTCGACCATTCCCGCCTCGGCAACGCAGTACTACACGACCCAGGTGGACGGCCAGACTAACGTCGCGATCCACGTGCTGCAAGGCGAGCGTGAACTGGCGCGTGATTGCCGTTCGCTGGCGCGTTTTGACTTGAAGGGCGTTCCGCCCATGGTAGCGGGCATGCCGCGCATCGAAGTGAAATTTCTGATCGATGCCAACGGCATTCTCCGCGTCTCCGCGCGCGAGCAGCGCAGCGGCAAAGAAGCGGAAATCGACGTTCAGCCCAGCTATGGCCTCACCGACGAACAAGTCGAGAACATACTGCTCGATTCCTTCGACTTTGCTGAAGAAGACTTCCGGCAGCGGCAGGTGATTGAAGCCCGCCGTGAAGCCGAAACAATCCTGTCAGCGCTCGCGAAAGCAAAGAACAATCAAGGTTGGCAGGAACTCACTGCCAACGAGCGCAGCCGCATCGAAGTTCTAGAAGATGCTCTGGTCACGGTGAAAGATGGCGAAGACTATCACGCCATCCGCGAAGGCATCGACGAGCTGAACAAAGCCACCATGCGCCTGGCCGAATTAATGATGGATACGGCGGTCTCGACTGCGCTCAAAGGCAAGGCCATGGACGACACCGGGATCGAAGAAGGCGAGCAAGCCGGCCATCCGGTGGCCAAAGCGGAATTTAAGTAAGAGCAGGTTTCAAGGTTGCAAAGTTTCAAAGTTTCAGTGATGAACGCCCGCGAACTTTGGTCTTTGAAACCTTGAAACTCTGAAACATTGAAACCTGGGGTACAACATGTCAGACGAAAAAACGCACGGAACCGGAGCCGCCACCGTGGACGCTCCCCCCGCTGAAAATAACGCAAACACGGTCGAAGTCACCTTCCTTCCCGAAGGCAAGACGGTGACCTTCGAACACGGCAAGCTGCCCTACAAAGATCACGGCAAGCAGGAGTCGCTGCTCGACGTCGCGCTGAATTACGGCATTCATCTCGATCATGCCTGTGGAGGAAACTGCGCCTGCACCACCTGCCACGTCTGGGTCAAAGAGGGCGCCGACCTCATCTCCGAGATGGAAGACGACGAAGCCGACAAGCTCGACATGGCTGCCGATCTTCAGCTAAACTCGCGGCTCGGATGCCAGACGGTAATCAAGAAACCGGGTAAGATTGTCGTGGAGATTCCGGCCTGGAACCGGAATTACGTTTCAGAAGAGCACTAGAGGCCAGGTTTCAAGGTTGCAGGGTTTCAAGGTCATTCAAACCTGCAGTTGGAGTCCTTGAAACATTGAAACTCTGAAACTTTGAAACCTGAGGTTCACATGCCCAAAGAAATTACCTGGAGCGACCCCGAAGACATCGGAATTCTGCTCTCGGAAACCTACCCGCAACTCGACCCGCTCGCGGTCCGCTTCACCGATCTGCACAAGTACGTGCTCGCGCTCCCCGGCTTCAAAGACGATCCCGCAAAGTCAAACGAAGCCAAATTGGAAGCGATTCAGATGGCGTGGCACGCCGAAGTGCTGGACCGCACGCAAGGATAGCGCGGTGGTTCAGCCGGCGTGATATCGCCGCACCAATCATTACCGTCACTGCGTGTAAATCGCCACAACAGCTAGACCGTTTTCACTTGGTCGGCATTCTTCCGCGTTCGGTTGACGAGAACGAATAAGCTAATAGACCGAGGCAGATGACAGAAATCACAATTCCAGTGTTCCTCAGTTGACTGTAGAGGTTCAGGTAGCTGTTCGACTGAGTCCAAACACCGATCCGGGGATGTCCCGCGTTGAGACAAGCAGGGTCGCTCATTGTTTCAACAGCGACTGCGTAGTGTCCTTTCGTTGCGGCATAAAAATGGCCTAAATAGCGGTCGCGTCCCTCAGATGATTCAATTGCGTTCCCGTTGCCTTGGATGGTCGAGCGCGACACCAGTGCTACATGGGAAAGACCAGCTTGGCAACCGGAAAAATCGCTGTCCACCCAAACTACAACGTGATACCAGCCTTTGAGGTTGACGGGAAAATCAGGGGTTCTAATGACGCCTTTGGAAAGGGACACCGGCATGTCGAGCGCCACGAAAGTTCGGGTCTCTAACCATTGCAAGTAAACCTGTGGGAACGCGAGCGCGGCGACGACTACAGCGACCGAGAAGTATGCGAGTCTCGGGACATGCAAGCCCATATAGTACTTAGACACCGCACACTGAATAGGCGCTAGATGACCAAGGTCATTTCAGTGCATTCAATCGCGGGGTAAGGCGCAGTTGGCGAAACATCGCCATAACACTCACTACGAGGTAACAGTCTATCGCGTTGCCACCGTACTGGGCGCTGCATCCTCCACGCTAGCCTCGCGCAGAAACTTCGCTGCCTCTTCCGGCGGCGTGGGATTGATATAGAATCCCGTCCCCCACTCAAAACCCGCCGTCTTCGTCAGCTTGGGCATGAACTCGATGTGCCAGTGGTAATACTCGTTGGTCGGTTCCTGCGCCGGAGAGGTATGAATGACGAGGTTGTACGGCGGATTATCGAGTACACGATCCGCTTTCATCAACAGCAGCTTCAGCGCCTTCGCGAGATTTTCAAACATCTGCGACGACGAATTCTCAAACGCCGATTCATGCCGCTTCGGCAGAATCCAGGTTTCAAACGGAAACCGCGGCGCATACGGAGCCAGCGTCACAAAGTCCGCGTTCTCCGCGACAATACGAGTGCCGCTTTCGAGATCCTGTCGGATGGCGTCGCAAAAAACGCACCGCTCCTTGTAGATGTAATACTGCTTCGCCCCCTGCAGCTCTTCCACCACATACGCGGGCAGAATCGGCAGGGCAATCAACTGCGAGTGCGAATGTTCGAGCGACGCGCCCGCGGCTTCTCCATGATTCTTGAACAGCAGAATGTACTTGAACCGCCGGTCTTTTTTCAGGTCGAGAATCCGATCGCGAAACGCCCAGAGAACATCTTCAATTCTTTTTGCCGGAAGCGAAGCCAGGTTGGCGCTGTGCTCGGGCGTTTCGATGATGACTTCGTGCGCGCCGATGCCATTCATTTTGTCGAACATGCCCTCGGCCTGTTTATTCAGGTTGCCTTCAATGCCGAGCGCCGGAAATTTGTTCGGCACGACGCGAATGGTCCAACCCGGGCTGTCTTTCGGCGGAGCGCTGCCATTCGTGTTCGGACGGTACGCCAGAATCTCCGGCGGTGTTTTGCTCTCATTGCCGTAGCAGAAGGGGCAAAAACCACCCTTGATCTTCACGCCTTCGCGGACGAAGTCGGTTGGCCGTTTGGCGCGATCCGTCGAAATAATCACCCACCGGCCCACGATGGGGTCTTTGCGTAGTTCAGGCACGCATTAAATCCTTTCAATAGCAGGTCGTGAATCAGCGATTGTACGACACGGAAAATGCATTTTGAAACAGCTCGAATGAAGGCCGGCTGCCGCGCTCACCGCTGCCGCGATCATAGTATACGGAGAGCACGTCAAATCTCCACTGGCACGAAGGGGGCATCTGCCGCAGGAAGTCCCGGGCGACGAGGTACAACTCTCTTTGCTTGTAGCGATCTACAGCCGCTTCGGCGGGTTTGACGGCGTGCGTGGTGCGGGTTTTCACTTCGATAAAACACAGGACGTCCCGCTCCCAGCCGACGAGGTCGAGTTCGCCGCGATGATTCGGAGAACGAAAGTTGCGGGCGATGATCGTGTAGCCACGCCGGCGGAGATAGAAGTAGGCGTCTTCTTCTCCCCGCTGGCCGGTGCGCAGATGGGCGGGCTTCTCTTCCGGAGCGAGCGTCTTGGCCGCCAGCCAATCGAGTGCGCGAAGTGTGGTTTGCGTGAAGAGCGCTCCAAACATAGAGTTCTGGCCTGAACCGACTTTAGACACGTCGGGTGCGCGCGAATGTGACTGCTATCACCGCTCGCCTGTTCAGATTTCGGCACGCAATGGTAGCGAGTCAGCCCCACCGCGGAATTAGCGCCATCGCCATGCCCTATAATGGCGCGCCACGACTTTTGGGAGACAAATACCGATGCGGATCGCCACTACCGAAATCCTCGCGCTGACCATCTTGGGATCGCTGCTCTCGCTCGCTCCGGCGCGCGCCCAATCGAAAGATGACCCCGCTCCCGCCAAGCCGACCTCGACGAAGCCGGAAGGCTTTAAGCCGGAGCAGCAGGCCACCAAAGGCTCGGTCACGATCGCAGGCGCTGCGACCCCCTACGACGCCTTCGCCGGAACCATCGTCGTGCATCCCAAGGGCTGGGATGACGTCCCGCAGAATGCCGACAAGGATAAAGATAAGGACGATAAGAGTGCGGATGCCGAAGCCAGCATGTTTTACGTGGCCTATTTCAAGACCGGCGGTGACCCGCATGCGCCACGGCCGATAACGTTCTTCTATAACGGAGGCCCTGGCTCATCGACCGTCTGGCTGCACATGGGAGCCTTTGGCCCGAAACGCGTCGTCACTCTCGACGACTCTCACACTCCGTCGGCACCCTACTCCATTGTCAACAACGAGTACAGCCTGCTCGACACCACCGACCTGGTATTTGTGGACGCCCCCGGAACCGGCTTCAGTCGCGTCGCCGGAAAAGATCGCGATAAGGCGTTCTATGGCGTCGACGCCGATGCCGACGCTTTCGCGGATTTCATCTCACAATTTCTCGCAAAGTACGGACGCTGGAATTCGCCGAAATATCTCTTCGGCGAGAGCTACGGCACTACGCGTTCCGGAGCCCTGATCAACGTGCTCGAAACCGGCCGCTTCATCGACTTCAACGGAGTGATCCTGCTTTCGCAGTGCTTAAGCTATGACACTTTCGCGGACTCGCCCCAGTTCAACCCTGGAATCGATCTGCCTTATCAACTCGCGCTGCCAACCTACGCCGCGACCGCCTGGTATCACCACAAGTTGCCCGACCACCCCGCCGACCTGGCAGCGCTGCTTGCCGAAGTGGAACATTTCGCGATGACGGAATACGGAGTCGCGCTCGCCGCTGGATCCACGCTGCCTCCCGACCAGCGTCAGGCAATCGCGGCCAAACTCCATCGCTATACCGGACTTCCCGAAGATTACATCGAAAAATCCGACCTTCGCGTCAATGGCGGACAGTTCGAAAAAACTCTCAAGTCCGACAGCGACACAACGACTGGCCGGCTCGACACGCGCTTCTCCGGACCGACGCTTGACCCGATGAGTAGGGAGGCGGAATACGATCCGCAGTCAGCGGCAATCGGCTCGGCCTATGTCTCCGCCTTCAACGACTATGTGCGCAAGGACCTGAAATTCGGCGAGAACCGCGAGTACAAGCCCGAAATTGACGTAGAAAAGAAATGGAATTTCCTGCACCAGCCCCCGGGGGCTTCCATACCGTTGCCGCAGGCCACCAACGTGATGGTCGATCTAGCCAGCGCGATGAAATATAACCCCGACCTGAAAGTCATGGTCAACGCTGGATACTTCGATCTGGCGACGCCGTTCTTCGAAGGCGTCTACGAAATGCAGCACCTGCCCATCCCCGCCAAGCTGCAAAAGAACATCGAATTCAAGTTCTACGAATCCGGACACATGGTGTACGCGCACGAGGCGTCATTGAAAGACATTCATAGCAACGTAGCGGCTTTTATTCTCAGTACGGAGAATTCGAAGACTAAGTGAGCGCCAGGAAAAATCTCAGCGGTAGCGCGTGAATGATGAGCGGTTTTGGGTGACGCAGCGCTTCAGCGCTGCGATTGACCACTCGCGCCGGGTTGTTAAGGTGATCGCGATTTATTGCGGCTATCGCAACAAGTCTCTGATTCTTAGCGCGAAGCCATACGAGAATCCCGCCGCACCAATCAGCAGCAGTGATCCTAAGCACTTGACAGCCCACGTAGGTAGGCGACTCCAGGGTTCGGTCGTTTGCTTGAGGAATGATTCGGGATTGCGCAAGAGTCCAACTCCCCACCAAACGTACGCCACAGCACAAACAAGAAAGAAGAAAGGGCTAAGTACTGGGGCTAAGAGGCTCCACTTGCTCTGGAACGGAAGCGCTATAACCACGGCCAGGCAGCTACAAAAAATAACCCAACCTGTGAACGATAGTGCCTTAAGGTTACGTGTCGCCGCCCGACGCTGGAATTCTGCCAAGAAGTGCCGGGCATACGCCTCGGGCCGTAACGCCGCGAACAATCCCATGCAGCCAACCACTGCGAAAATAAGCAATGGAACAAGCATCACCGCAGTGTAATCACTTGGGAGATGCCAAGCAAGGTAAGTGTTACGAACAGAAAAGGCGGAAGCCAACTCTAATCCCCCGCCGCCACAATCATCGCCGTCTCCCGCACCACTCTGATCTTCGCCTTGGCGTTCACCAGCAGCACGCCAACCAGCGCCACTGCACCGCCCACCAGCGAAATCCACTTCGGCACCTCGCCGAGCCACACCCACGCAATCCCAATCGCCACGATCGGGATCACGTAGAGCAGCGTTGCCGTGCGTCCGGCCGCGCCATGCGACATCACGTAGGCCCACCCCACATACGCGAGCGCTCCGGGAAACACGCCGAGATAGAGCACCGCCAGCGTCGCCGACAGCGGAGCCGCGCGCAGCGTGTGCACCAGTCCGCTGCCGAAGGGCAGCATCAGCGCCGTCCCAAACCAGATCGAGTATGCGGTAAATTCGAGCGCGCTGTACCGGCCGAGATAGTGCTTCTGCAGAATCATGTAGAGCGCGGACGTGACCGCCGCGGCGAGCACGATCAGCGCCTGGGGAGACAGCCGGATGCCTTCGCCTTCACCGCTGGCAATCAGCGCGACTCCAACGAAGCTCACAAACACGCCGCACCATCCAGTCACACTCAGCTTCTCGTGCAAAAAGAAGCGGGCAGCCAGCGCCGTCCAGATCGGAGTGGACGCAATCAGCATGCTCGCAGCACCGGCTGTTACGCGCGTCTCTCCGTAATTCAGCGCCAGATTGTAGAACGTGATTCCGATGGCGCCAGTCAAAGCGAGCCCGGGAATGTCGCGCAGCTCGGGCCGCCGAAAATGCGCGATCCCCGCATAAACGGCGAGCACCGACGACGCCACCAGAAAACGCAGGATCGCCAGATTTGCCGGCGAGTACGCGCGCAGTCCAGCGCGAATGCCCGCAAACGCAGAGGCCCAAACCACCAGAGTGAACGCCAAAGCGACAAGGACACGAGAAGTAAAACGCGGCATCGGAGGCCTCCTTCCAATAAGAATTGCGTTGATGATGTCTGCAGAAGCAGAATGGCTGGCCTCGAGTCGCGGCTCTACAGTTGCCGTCTACCCGAGATTTGGGAAGGGCATGGCTTCAGCCATGCCGTCCACAGCCAATAAAGATGAGGGCTTTAGCCCCTGAGGGGCCTCGGCTCAACCCAGCGCGCTACCGCGTCACCAGGTATCGCCGCCTCGTTCCGGAGGCCAGGCGCCGGCCTGGCGCCTGAGCAGCGCGATCTGGCCGGCGTGATAACTATTGTGCGCGGTGATCTGCCACAGCATGGCGTGCACCGAGATTTGGCGGGACTTCTTCATGACATCCACATCACTTACAACTTTGTCGAGCGTTGCCGAATCCGCATCAGCCAGCGCCGCGAGCCGCGCCAGCAACTCAACAAAACGCTGACGCACTGCGTTCCACTGGGCTTCACTCGGACGACTTTCACTTCCACCTTCCGGATGCGGCGGCCAGCTTTCAACCGCCTTCTCCGGATATTTCGGAACTTCGCCCGCAATCTTCCGCAGCTCGTACTCCATCCAGTAACTCATGTGCTCCACGATCTGCCAGATGGAATGCGGATAGCCGGCGACGGTTCGCGTCGCCAGCTCTGCCGAAATATCTTCGACGCAAGCGACCGGATCGACATGAGCGCCTTTTCCGTACACCAATTCACGCAATGTCCGATCGCTCATCGCTTCAATCCGCCGAACTACGCGTTCTTCTCGACCGCCGCGATCGACTCTTCCAGAGCATCCATGGCGACGTCGGCTTCTTCTTTGGTCACGACCAGCGCCGGCGCAATGCGTACCGTGCTCGGACCACAACCTAAAAACAGCACACCCCGCTCGAACGACAACTCCACAATGCGGTCACGCTCGGCCGCGCCGTACTCGCGCGTCTTTTGATCTTTCACAATCTCGACGCCGATCATCAGCCCGCGTCCACGGACGTCGCCGACAATCTTGTGCTTCTTCGGCCACTCCGCCATACGCTTCATCATGTGATCGCCAACCTCCTGCGAATTCCGCAGCAGGCCTTCTTTCTCGATCACATCGAGAGTCGCCAGCGCCGCCGCGATGCACACGGGGTTTCCGCCAAAAGTTGATGCGTGCGATCCCGGAATCCAGTCCATCACATCGGCCTTGCTCATGGTGACGCCCAGCGGCATGCCGGAAGCGATTCCCTTCGCCATGCAAACGATGTCCGGATGCACGCCTGTGTGCTCAACCGCAAACCACTTGCCGGTACGGCCCACGCCACTCTGCACTTCGTCCACCACCAGCAGGATGCCGTGCTTGTCGCAAATCCGCCGCAGTTCCTGCATGAAGATGGTTGGAGCAACCACGTATCCGCCCTCGCCCTGAATCGGCTCGACGAAAATCGCCGCCACTTCTTCCGGAGCGAGAATCGTCTTGAACAGCTTGTCTTCGATGTAGCGCGCACAGCCGAGCGCAAACTTCTCGGCATCCTGCGGACCGCCCTCGCAGCCGCGATATACATCCGGATAGCGCACATGCGTCACGCCCGGCACCATCGGCGAGAAACGCCGCTTCTGCTGGGGCTTTGAGGCAGTCAGCGAAAGCGCGCCCATGGTTCGTCCGTGGAAAGCGCCGAAGAATGCGATGACCTGCTGCCGCTTGGTGTGATAGCGCGCCAGCTTCAAAGCGCACTCAATCGCCTCCGCTCCCGAGTTTCCGTAGTAAATCTTGTGCGGTCCCGGCATCGGAGCAATCTTCGACAGTCGCTCGGCCAGCGTCACCATGCCTTCGTAATAAAAGTCGGTGCCTGACATGTGAATCAGTTCGCCCGCCTGCTTCTGAATGGCGGCGACCACCTGCGGATGGCAGTGTCCGGTGGAAGTCACGGCAATGCCCGCGGAGAAATCGAAGAACTCGTTGCCATCCACGTCTTCAACGACGATGCCACGCCCGCGCTTGGCCACCATCGGATAGGAGCGTGTGTACGAAGGAGAAATATATTTCTCGTCGCCCGCAAGAATGCGCTTGGCGTTGGGGCCCGGAATGGCCGTGATCAGCTTGGGGCCGGCAGTCATGGTTTTCGTGGTCATTGGAGGTCTCCTGTTGGTTCTCAGTTCCCGGTTCTCAGTTCTCAGTGGGTCCGGCCGAATATCGGGCAGCGTCACAAAGACAGGCTGCTTTGGCGAAGAGCTAATAGCGATTAGCGCTTTAGGAGGGCGGGAAAATTAGTCGCTGCCAAAGAGATTGGCGCGCACATGCGAAGGCAGAACAGAAAGATACCGGCGAGGACAAGCGCGTCCCTCAACCCAGCAAATCTCCAGCGAAATGGAACGATTCGAGCGCATGGCAACTGTATACATTGTATCCCGAGTTGGTTCGCGGCGTAACCCCCAAAGTACGTGTCCCCGCGACGCACATATGGGCAGCGACCTAGCCCGCTCAGCGAAGCTTTTAGGTCTTCGAAAACGGCTCTAGCCGCTGTGCGCGGGATCCGCCTCAAACACGAACCGATCCCCCAGCCAGAAGTTCACCACGGAGCACACTCCAATGGCGAAACAATTCGCGACAACATAATTCACCTTCAATCCTCCGACCATCACCCACATCAGCCCCAGATTGCCCAGCAGAGACACAGCTCCATTGCTCAAGTTGAACTTGGCTAAACGAAACAACGACTGCAACCAGCGCGACGACGGACGATCTGCCCAAGTGAACCGTTCGTGCCAAAGAAAGTTGTGGACGACTGCAATCTCAACTGCCAGCGCAGTAGCCAGCAGATAACTGAGCTGCATCCAGGAACGAAACACCGCCAGCGCAGCCAACTGCACGATGATGCCAATCAAGCCCACAGCATTGAACTTGATCCAACGCAGAAAGGTCTGCTTTCGGTTTTCCTGAGAGCTGAGAGCTGACGGCTGAGAGCTCACAAGATCCTCTCTTCCCGATACAGCCGCACGGTGTTCTTCACACAGACAACCGCGAGCATGAGGACCATCCCCGCTAGCCCAATCACTCCGCCAATGTCAAAAAGGCGGTAACGGCCATGCATCACCCAGTTCCACCGCAGCAGCGCCACATTGCCGATTGCCAGCAGAACGCGCAACTCGGTCGGCCCGAAGCGCCACATCGAAAGATGGAATTCTCCCAGCGTGTAGGTCGCGAGATACGACTGAATGGAAAGCAGCAAGAAGGCAATCAGCAGCCCAATCGCAATCACCGGATGCATATATCCCGAAAGCGCGAGACCTCCCATCATGGCGACCGAGCCGATCGAGTCGATGACGTGATCAACATAAAACCCGTAGCGCGGACGCTGCTGCTGGCGAACGCGCGCCAGAGTTCCGTCGAGCGAGTCGCCGAACCAGTTCACCGCGAGACAAATGACGCCCGCGACCAGCCATCGCCGATCGTGCGCGGCAAGGGCATAAGAGACGCCAGTCGCGATCTGCGCCGCAAAGCCGAGCACTGTCAGATGGTCGGAATTGACCCAGGAAGGCATCCGTTCGGCCATCCACACCAGAGCTCTCTTCTCCACCGCTGCGAGCAAGCTGCCATGAACCCGGATCGCCTGCCGGAAGTCGGCGCGCCGCGCCTCCGCCAAAGTCTTAGGATTGATCTGTTCCGCAAAATCCACCATTGAGGTAGCCACAATTGCCTCCGTTGGTGGCTATATGACGCGGGAAGGCTGGGAAGGACAATGCAGAGAGGGTAAAACGTAGATCAACAACTAAGTCACATCGCAACTATCGTTTAGAGCGACATCTCAAACCAAACTACTGCTGAATCGATGTGCCGTTTTCAGGTTTAGACCCCCTCAGTGGTCGATCTTTGCGAATCAATGACTTAGAGTAAGTTGGACGCCAGATCTTTGAGGAATAAGGACTTAGACTTACTCTGTAAAGCCAATACAATCAGTAATTTAGGGTTGTTGCCCCGCCAAGTTATTGAGGAATAAACATCTTACACATGAGGTCGCTCCTTGCATAGGATAGACGAGCACACGAGCGAGCCAGATAACTACTGCTGTAGCAAGATCGACACAGTTCCATCGCTCAAATTCGCCACCGCAAGATCGAGCTTTCCATCGCCATTGAAGTCCGCAGCCGCGATTTGGTATGGGCCCTTCCCCACAACATACGGCGAACCTGTTGCCTGGGTGAATGTTCCATCGCCATTGCCTAGGAGAAGCGTGATGGTGCCGTCCGCGTAATTTGCGACCGCGAGGTCCAGTTTCCCATCGTTATTGAAATCCCCCGCTACGATCGCGTCCGGATTATTTCCTACTGGGATCGTGGCCCCCGGCCTAAAGGTTCCGTCGCCATTGCCGAGCAGGATGATGACTGCGTTGCCACCGGAATCAGTCACCGCGAGATCCAGCTTCCCATCCCCGTTGAAGTCGGCTGTCACGACGGCGGAGAGATTGCTACCCACGGAAATCGGGGAACCGGTTGCCAGCGTGAAAGTCCCGTCGCCGTTTCCAAGCCACACGGTTACTCCCGAACCCTGCGCGCCGCCTTTCGCGAAAACACCGCTGTTTTCCACAATCACGTCCAGCTTTCCGTCCCCGTTGAAATCTCCCGCCACCGCACCCACGGAAAATCCCTGACTATCGGGGAGGAACCCCGCCGTGTTGAACGCTCCGTTCCCGTATCCCAGAGCCACAAGCGACTCATACCCGACTCCGTTTACAATCGCCAGATCGAGATTCCCATCGGCATTGAAGTCCGCCGCGTCTAGCGCGTTTATTGGCATAGCAAACGCGTTGGCGAACGATGCCGATGAAGGGGCGAAGGTTCCGTCCCCGTGTCCCACAAGGATCACAGCAGCCTCGTTGGCGATCAACCCCGTCGCCAAACCCAAATGACCACTGCGATTGAAGTCTGCGGCGGTGATCGGACCAACATAGGGGGATGCGAAGTCGTCGTAAGGCGGGCTCGGCACTCGCAGGGGAGAGTTTAACGCCGGCGCAAATGTGCCGTCGCCGTTGCCGAGGAATGCGAACAGCTTGACTCCGGCCGCGATGGCGAGGTCGGCATTACCGTCCTCATTGAAATCGCCAACCGCGATCCCAAGAGGCTCATAAGTTTGTAACGGCGAATTCGGCGCAGCCGCGAAATTGACCGTCGCTTCGGGTGCGGCCACCTGGAAGTAAACCACGTTGGACTTGCCCCCGCCGGGCGGGGGATTGATGACTGAAACCGCCGCCGTACCTGCAGTCGCCACATTCGCAGCCGGAATCGTCACGCTAAGGTGCTCGCTGTCGACAAATGTTGCGGAGATCCCCGTGTTGTCGAAATCGATGCCCGCGCCGGGAACGAACCCTGTGCCGCTCAAGAGGAGGGTGAGGTTTGAGCCTCCCGGTGAAACCGCCGTCGGCACCAGCGACTGATTCAAAAATGGAACGGGATTCGCCGCCGCTCCAGTGGGCACGATCTGAATGCTCGTAAAGCCGTCGAACGCCGTAACCCCGGTCGCGTCGGTGGCTGTCGTCTCGAAATACCACGTCCCGGCGCCGGTTGGCGTTCCGCTGATGGCGCCTGTGGCCGCGTTCATCGTCAATCCGTCAGGCACTGCCCCACCGACCTGATATCCAGTGACAATCGGCCCGTCGTACACACTCCATTGAAACGGAGGAGTGCCGCCCGTGAGCGTGATCATCTGGCTGTAAGGTGCGCCCACCGATCCGTTCGCAAGTATTTGTTGAATTGGAATAAAAGGGTACGGGTTCACGGTGATCTGCAGGGAAGCTGTCTTGGTCTGGTCAGCGGCCGACGTCGCGGTGACCGTCGCCTGTTGCACGCCGGCGAGATTGATCGGCGGCGCGATGTAGGTAGCAGATGGCCCAGTCGAATTGCTGAGCGATCCGGGGCCGGTCAGGGTCCACGATACCCCTTTGGAAGACGTATCATTCGTCAGCGTTGCCGCGACTGCGACCGTCTCGCTCTGATCAATTGCCTGCGGAGAGGAAGGGGATAAGCTCACCGAGATCGGCGGCGACGAACTCCCACACCCGCCCAGAACAGCCGCGATCGCGAGGACGAATAGGGCCACACCACAAGAACACAGCCGGGACATTGCCCCTCCAACAGTATTTCTTAGAGGGCAAGTATCGCATAGGCGCTCTTAGTCTGCTTGCGGTCACATCGTAACTCAGGCAGCACTAACCATGGTTCACATAACATCGTGTTACACTCACAAACTCTTCCCGGCCATGAAGTGCGGGCAACACGTGATGTGGGATTCGGCAATCACGTGCACTCTATAACCGCCGCCTGTATCTGCTCCACCGCCCACTTAATTTCTTCCGATGCAATCACCGCAGGAGGCGCAATCAGCAAATGATCTCCCGCCACTCCGTCTACGCATCCCTGCATCGGATACACCAGCAGCCCGCGCCGCAGACAGGCCTGCCCCACCATCCCGGCAAAATTTTTCTCCGGCGCAAATGGAGCCTTCGTCTTCTTATCGGCGACGAACTCGACACCACACAATAGTCCCAGCCCGCGGACATCGCCGACTGTATCCAGATCGCGAAGACTCTCTAGAGCCGTCTTCAAAGCGGAGCCCGCCGTTCCGTTGGCAGTGGAGTCTGTTTGACGATCGCTCTCCAGCCCTGCTGGGCGAGGGTTTTCGTGGAAGGGCACGACTTTAGTCGTGCCGCTAGCCGCCTGAGAAGATGGGGCTTTAGCCCCTGAGAGCACCGGCTCCGAACTTGCCGCCTGCACTAGCTTCTGCTCGCGTATGCGCCGCAAAACCGCCCGTCCTGCCGCCACCGACACCGGATGCGCGTTGTACGTGAAGCCATGCAGAAACGCCCCTGAGCCCGCCGCAATCCCATCCACCACTTTCTTGCTCGCAATCACGGCCCCGAGCGGAGCGTATCCCGAAGACAAGCCCTTAGCCGTAACCAAAATGTCGGGTGCGATCTGCCAATGCTCGACCGCAAAATTCCGTCCCGTGCGCCCCATGCCAGTCATCACTTCATCGGCAATCAGCAGCACGCCGTGGCGCTGGCAAATCTCGGCCGACGGCCTGCAAGTATCCCGGAGGAGGCGTCACTGCTCCCAGCGTCGCTCCGCTCATCGGTTCAAAGATGAATCCCGCCGCCGCGCCCTGAGCCGCCTCGATCGCGCGCTCCAACTCCGCTGCGTATTGCTGTCCGCAGTTGTAGCAACTGTCGGTGCAATCGAACGCGCAGCGATAACAATAAGGAATGCCGATATGTTCGAACTCGCGCACCATCGGCAAATAAATCTCGCGCCGCTTCTTGTTGCCGGAAACCGCGAGCGCGCCCGAGTGTCGATCCGTGATAACTCTGCTGGCGGCTCAGAATCTGGTGCCGCTTTGTCTCACCGATCTCCACCTGATACTGCCGCGCCAGCTTCAGTGCCGTCTCCACCGACTCCGACCCGCCGCTGGTGAAGTAAACGGCGCCACCGGCAAAATTCGGCCCGGCAAATTCCAGCAACTCGGCCGCAAATTCTTCGGCCACCGGAGTCGTGAACTGGCTGGTATGGACAAACTCCAACTGCCGTGCCTGCTTGGCCATGGCGTCGGAAATTTCGCGCACGCCATGCCCAATAAAATTCACTGCCGCCGATCCCGAGAAATCGAGGTAGCGGTTGCCGTCGGAATCCCACACGTAGACGCCCTCGCCGCGCACCGCTACGGGATAGGGCTTTCGAAACGAACGGCGCAGAACGGGAGTACGAAGTTGTTGCTGGCTAAAGGTTGGTTCAGTCACTCGCGGATTATGCGGTTCGGCGCGGCAGCCTGTCAAAACTGAGTTCCCGGTACAACCCTGTGTCCTCTGTGGTCGAGCGGTAGACGTTAGGCTTAGTACCAAAGGCTTGAACCACAGGGTACACGGAGGAACACGGAGGAAAACCAAGTGCCATTCCCGATTCCATCCGAGCGATAACTCCCGCACCGCCCCACCGGATGCGTTAATCTGCAAATGCGTTCACTTTTCGAAATTATGCGTCTGCTCCGCTTCTTCCGTCCGTCGCACCAGCACACGGCGTTCTCCGCCACGCTGCTGCTGATGGTCGCCGTCGCGCTTTCGCGCGGGATCGGGTACCTCCGCGAGGCCTATATCGCCTACGCTTTTGGCGCCGGGCAGCAGACGGACGCTTACGTTGCCGCCTTCACTCTCCCCGATTGGCTCAACTACATCGTCGCCGGCGGCACTGCCTCGATCACGTTCATCTCGATCTACACGCGCTTCCTCGCCGAGAAGCGCGAGGAGGATGCCAAGAAGACGTTTTCCATCATCATCACTGTGATGACTACGGTGCTCGTCATCGGCACGATCTTCGCCGAGATTTTCACGCCGCAATTTGCCGGCTGGATGTTCCACGGTTTCACGCCTGAGCAGATGAGTCTTTGCGTGCATCTCACGCGCATTTTGCTGCCCGCACAAATTTTCTTTTACGTTGGCGGAGTCGTTTCCGCCGTCCTGCTCTCGCACCGTCTGTTTCTGTTTCCGGCGTTCGGCCCGCTGATCTACAACATCTTCATCATCGTCGGAGGCGTCGTCGCCGGCCACCGCATGGGCATCTCTTCGCTCGCCTTCGGCGCCCTCATCGGGAGCATTGCCGGGCCATTTCTCGTCAACGCTATCGGTGCGGCGAAAATCGGAACTGGATACAGTCCCTCGTTCGACGTGAAGAACCCAGCCTTCCGCGAGTGGGTGAGCCTCTCGATTCCGCTGATGCTCGGCGTCTCGCTCGTTACCGCCGACGACTGGATCCTCCGCTACTTCGCTTCGAGCGGCATCGGCGACATCGCGCGCCTCAACTACGCCAAACGTCTCTTCGCTGTCCCTATCGCCATTCTGGGACAAGCCACGGGCCAGGCATCGCTCCCTTTTTTCTCGCGGCTCTTCGGAGAGAAAAAGTTTGAAGAGTTTGCCGCCACCGTCAACGGCTCGGTCTACCGCATCACCGCCGCGTCGCTGCTGATGACCGGATGGATGATGGCCATCGCCGTCCCGCTCATCGACCTCGTGTATCGCCGCGGCCACTTCACTTTCGCCGACTCCGAATCGACGGCCATTTACTTTTTCTGGTTCTCTCTTTCGCTGGCGCTGTGGTCGAGTCAGGCGCTTTATGCGCGCGCATTCTACGCATCCGGCAACACACTGACCCCGATGATCGCAACCAGCCTGATCACTCTCGCATCGCTGCCGATCTATTCATTATTCTTCCGCACGCTGTCAGTCACTGGGCTGGCCATCGCTTCTGATATCGGTATCGCCGCCAACGCGCTGGCAATCGCCCTCCTCCTCCACATTCGCGGCATGGTGCCGCTGGGCGGGATGAACTGGAAAGAATTGAGCAAAGCTGCGCTGGTAGGAGTCGTCTCCGGCGGATTGAGCTACGAAGTCATGCGCAGCGTCCCACTCAATGGCAGCCGACGCGCCGATCTGCTGGCCCTTGCGCTCGGCTCGCTGACCTGGGCCGCAGCGGTAGCCGCCGGACTGTGGCTGCTGCGGTCGGAATTGCCCGCGGATCTCCGCCGGAAAAAGACAACGTCGTTTCCGCGCGTTGCCGAAGGTGGAGCTGCTGAGACGATGAACACGGGGAGAGAGCCTTAGAGCGCCGCTTGTCGTTTGTCGTTCGCTATTCGCTGTTCGTCGTTCGCGGTTCGCCAGGCGCGACATCTTTGGAGGCAAAACAAAACGGGCCCGAAAGGCCCGTTTCATTTCTTCAAACTCTAGCGGACGGCGAAAAACGAACCACAAACAGCGTCTTTACGCCCGTGCTGCGATCGCCGGCTCTGGCGCTGCGGCCGCTACGCTCTTCACTTCTTCGGGCTTCGATGATCCCGCCTTGCGAATGTCGATGCCGCCCTTGAAGAAGGCGCCGTCTTCGATCGAAATGCGTGCTGCCACGACATCGCCCGTCAGCGATCCGTCGCTGCGGATATCTACGCGGTCGCTCGCGGTCAGATTGCCGCGCACTTTGCCAAGCACCACAATTTCTCTCGCGCTGATGTTCGCCGCCACCACGCCGTTGCGGCCGATGGTGACGCGATTGCCGGACAGGTTGATCGATCCCTCCACCCGGCCATCAATATATAAAGATTCCGATCCGGTCACTTCCCCTTTGATCACCAGCGACTTGCCAATCGTGGCTTGATCCGATGTGGTGGTTGTCACCACCCGCCCCACCGCGGCGGGCTCGCTTGCGCTCATGACGGGTGCCGTCGTCGTCGCAGCCGGGGTCGGACGTTCCGGTTCAGCGGGTCGGCCAGGTGTTGCAGGTTGATTCGTGGGCTTCCACATTTTGTTCAAAATCCTTTCATGGTTAAAAAATTCTGAATCATCGCCGCATTTCAACTGCCAAAACGAATTCTACTCCTCAGTAAACTCCCAACCCTGTGGAAATCAACCTTTTCTTACGGATTTCCATAGTTCCCGCCGTGGTTCATCCCCGCCTTCGCCGTGTAAGCCCTGCCCAAGCTGCGGTAATTCTTCCATCGCGATACTGCTCGCAATACTTGGTCACTATACTTTGATCGCTATACTATGGAGCCGTGGGCACGCTCCACCGTGCCATCCCTCACCAGGAGTCATGACCTTGACGGAAACCAATCCACCAGCCGCCACGTCCCGACCTCAACTCGGAGAAAATGCTCCTTACTACGACCGCTATATCACGCTGGTCTCCGGCAATGACATTCTTTCCGCGTTCGACGAACAGCGCCGCCAGATGCTGCTTCTCCTCTCCGGACGCCCGGAATCCGACGGCGATCTTCGTTACGCGCCGGGTAAATGGAGTCTGAAAGAAGTGCTCGGCCACCTCAACGATACCGAGCGCATCATGAGTTATCGCGCGCTGCGCATCTCGCGTGGCGATACGACTCCCATCGAGGGCTACGAGCAGGATGACTACGTCCGCAACGGCCCGTTTGCGTCACGCACCCTGGCCGACTGGATCGAGGATTACATCGCCGTCCGCCGCGCGACCATCTCGCTGTTCCGCAATCTGGATGACGCCGCCTGGACTCGCCGCGGCACCGCCAATAAGAATGAGATCAGCGTTCGGGCGCTTGCGTACCTGATCGCCGGACACGAACTGCATCACCGGAAGATGATTGAAGAGAAATACCTGCGCTGATTCCTAGTTCTCGGTTCCCAGTTCTCAGTTCTCATTAACTGAGGCGAACACTGAGAACTGAGAACCAATAACTGAGAACTGATGCTTTCCGACGCCGCCATCCTCCGCCACATCGCCCGCCAGCCTAAGAAAATGGCGAGCCACAAGCAGTTGCTGCGCGAACTTGGAGTGAAGGCCTCAGGGCGGCGCGAATTCACCGACCGCCTTTACGCGCTGATCGCAAACGGAGAACTCCTGCAGGTCGAAGGCGATCGCTACGCCATCCCGCACACTGCCAAGGGACGCAACCTCTTGGTCGGTCGCCTCACCATGCATCGTGACGGCTTCGGCTTCGTCATCCCCGAAGCCACCTCGCTCGACGACAGCCTGAAGTCCCGCCTCGCCGGGGACGTTTTCATCCCGCCCCACGCCATCGGCTCCTCCATGCACGGAGACCGTGTTCTCGTCGAAGTCTCCAACATCCGCCCCGATGGCCGTGCTGAGGGCCGCATCATCCGCTCCGTTTCTCGCGCTCATCCGACAGTGGTCGGCATCTTCCACTACGGAAAGCGCCACAACTACGTCAAGCCCATCGACGAAAAAGTAACGCAGGAAATTGTGATCCCGCCCGGGTTAGAAATCCCCAAACCTCTAACCGCCGAGGGCGCGGAAAACGCCGAGAAAAATCAATCGGGAAAATCATCCGCCAAGCACCGCGTGATCGGCGACGAAGCGAAAGTGCACACCGACTGGGAGGATCTCGACGGCATTGTGGTCGACGTGGAAATCACCGACTGGCCTTCAGCCACGCAAAATCCGCGTGGTCGCGTCGTCGAAATTCTCGGCGAGGAATCCGATTTCGGCGTTGACGTCGAAATCATGATCCGGAAGTTTCACCTGCCCCACCGCTTCCCTCCTGAAGTAATCGAAGAAGCGCAAGCCATCGCCTCCGAAATTCCCGAAGAATCTCTTCGTCATCGCCGAGACTATCGCGATCTTCCCATCGTCACCATCGACGGAGAAACCGCCCGCGATTTTGACGATGCCGTCCACGTTCAGATACTTCAAAATGGTAACTACGAACTGCAAGTCCACATCGCCGACGTCGCCCAATACGTAACACCGAACTCGCCGCTCGATCAGGAAGCCCGCCTCCGCGGCACCAGCGTCTATTTCCCCGACCGCGCCGTCCCCATGCTGCCGCTCGAACTCTCCACCGACATTTGCAGCCTGCGCCCGCAAGTTGACCGCCTCGTTCTCTCCTGCACCATGGAGATCGACCACCACGGCGAAATCGTCGGCTATGAAATCAACGAAGGTGTGATCCGCTCCGCCAACCGCATGACCTACACCGCGGTGAATGCTGTCATTGAGAAAGACTCGGCCGCACTCACCGAATATGCGGCGCAGGTCGGTCACTTCAACCGCATGCACGACCTCGCCCTGATCCTCAACCGCAAGCGCAAGCGCCGAGGGTCGATTGATTTCGATCTCCCGGAAGCGGTCATCGAGTTCGACGAATTCGGCATGATGAAGAGCATCACTCGCTCCGAGCGCAACGTCGCCCACCGGCTGATCGAAGAATTCATGCTCTCCGCTAACGAGAGCGTCGCGCATTATCTCGAAAACAAACGCATCGCCTCGCTCTACCGCATTCACGAAAAGCCTGACGCCAAGCGCGTCTACGACCTCGAAGTCATCGCCGCGACCTTCGGATACTCCCTCGGAGTCGGCGCGTTGCCCATCCAGCGTGTGCAGCTTAAAGCCGACCGCCGAGACGCTCGCGGCACCGGCAAGCGCGTCCGCGAAATCGAAGTGCCGAAAGAAGTCCACATCACTCCGCGCATGTATCAGAAGGTGACTGAGAAAATTGCTGGCAAGCCCGAAGAAAGAATTCTCAGCTTCCTGATGCTGCGCTCGCTGAAGCAGGCCCGCTACTCCGAAGAAAATCGTGGACACTTCGCACTCGCCGCCACCACATACACGCATTTCACATCTCCGATCCGCCGCTATCCCGACCTCATCGTCCATCGCATCCTGAAAGAAGTGCTGCGTGACTCGGCCGAGAAGATGGATGGAGAAGTGCCGGTGGGAACATCGGGGGCTAAAGCCCCTGGCAAAGTGGCGCCAGACGCGGCCCTAAAGGGCCGCTCTTCCACCGTCGACGGCCCGCCACCCTCCCCATGGTCCAAACGCCGCGACCGCGACACGCATCAACACGCCATCGAGCCCTTAGGCGGACCGATCCCGCTGGAAGAACTCCACACCATCGCCGACGAATCCAGCCAATCCGAACGCCGCGCCGACGAAGCCGAACGCGGCCTGATGGAATGGAAGAAAATGAAATTCATGGAGCGCCGCATCGGGGAAGACTTCGACGGCCTCATCATCAGCGTCACGAAGTTCGGATTCTTCGTGGAACTCACGGACCTCTTCGTAGAGGGCCTCGTCCCGCTGAACACGCTCGGTGCTGATAGTAACGATGACCACTACACCTTCCACGAAGCCACGCGCCAGATCATCGGCCAACACTCCCGCAAGACTTATAGCCTGGGAGATCGCGTGCGTGTGCTGGTGGATCGCATCGATCCGGTGGAGAAGAAGATCC
This sequence comes from Terriglobia bacterium, assembly GCA_963847715.1. GTDB lineage: Bacteria > Acidobacteriota > Terriglobia > Terriglobales > Acidobacteriaceae > Acidiflorens. The sequence goes on along the minus strand of CAWKAZ010000026.1, from coordinate 456,848 downwards.
AGTTCGCGATTCTCGAAGAGGAAGCAAAACCGTCGTCGAAGAATCGCAGCCGTAAGTGACTACGCGCTCGTGCGGGGCGGACATTCCTCCCGGCAGGCTCGAACCGGCAGGCCCAGGAAATTCGAAATTTACGCGGACTTATCGTAAGATCACCCCGATACCGGAATGTCCCTGTGCGCATGCAAAAGAACATCTCCCACCCGCGCCCCCGTTCGCTCTTCTCGCAACGACAATTCACCGTCCCGCTGGCATTGCTCCTATCGCTAACATCCTTCGCCTGGGCGAGCGACCTGGAGAAGCAACTGAATTCCAACTACGCCGGCAAGGTCCTGACGCTCCGTCGCTTCTACGGCGGCGAACGCTTGAGTTTTCATTCGGACGGATCCCTCAAGACGAGCGCCCGCGTCGGCCCATGGACCCTCGATGGCCAGATTGAAGTTCAGAAAATCGAACTGCACGGCAGCCTGCTAACAATCAAAGGCCGTCGCATTCACCGCATCTTTGATCAGCTCAAACCGGTCGACGAATTGACGACGCTCGATAATCCTAAGGACAAGCAGCAAAAAGATCTGCGAAAGGCACTTCGCAATCTCAAGGCCGAGATCGAAATCGAATTGCCCAGCGAGAGAGCCGATGAAGCCGCAGTTACGGCAACGATGCACGCCGTCTTTCTCGCCGACTCCGAATCCATGATGGACATCGCGCCAAACTACTGGCGCGCCTACTTCGCCAAACAGGAAGGCAAACCGGCGCCCGCGCAAATGGCTGGGCCTGTATACCCCATCAAGAATGGGGGCGGGATGTCACCGCCGCATCCCACCTACCAGCCCGACCCGGAATACTCAGAGGAGGCCCGAAAAGCGAAATACCAGGGAACGATTGTGTTGTATCTGGTTATCAGTGCCGCTGGAATGCCCACAGATCTGCAAATCGCAAGACCACTCGGGCTGGGGCTGGATGAAAAGGCCATTGACTCCGTAAGCAAGTGGACATTTCGCCCGGCACAAAGAGACGGTGAGGCCGTGGCAACTAAAGTAAACATCGAAGTGACGTTTCGTCTTTACTAGCTGACGATCGGACTCAGCGCACTGAGTCCGCCACCCAATAAACGCTTCTGAAGAGCACCGTCTGGTGCGAGTCCGCGTGCCTAGTTTGACTTGAATCCGATGCAGACCCGGATGCGGATTCTTCGGCTCAAAGCTCAACCGATAGCGGCTATCGAGATGATTGGCAAAGCTAATCATGTCTGACTCAAAGCCCTTGCGCGTGGCGAACAGCTCATACTCTCCGCCGGTCATTGAGGCAAGGGCCTTTGCCGTGTTCTTTCTCATCGCCTGTCGCGCGGCGGCAAGTTTTTCGATGAAGTCGACGCTAGCCCCCCATTCGTCGCGATTGCTGCCCCGGACGGTATCCAGTTGCTGCGAAATATACGGAGAAAACGGCAGGGCGTAAACCAGAGTATTCGTAACTCCAACCAATCTCACGGCATCATCGATCTTGGCGAAATGGCTGCCATGGTCGCGGGTCTCGCTGATCAGTAGCAGCACGCGTCGCCGGCCTTCCGGCCTGTTGCCCAGCATTTTCGCGGCGTAGGTTACGGCGTCGAGAATCGCCGCTCCGTGATCTCCCGGCTCCAGGTTCTTTAGATCCTCTTCGAGGACCTCCGCGTGTCTGGTGAAATCGTGAACCAGATTCAGTTTGCTATCGAACAGGAGCAAAGCCGCTTCGCTCCCTGGCCCGTTCAGGACTGGGTCAAATATGGCCGCCAGCCCCGCCATCCGGCTGAATTCTCGCTCAGCGCGGCGCCCGACTTGGACCGCAATCACGAGCGAGATAGGGTCTGCCTGCGCTGCCTCGTCCAGATGAATCGTCTGCTCGACGCCATCATCCTCGACGATGAAGTCCTGCGTTTGCAGTCCGTAGACAGCGTTCCCGGCAGCATCTCTCACCAGCGTCGGCACCGGCACCAGGGTACCTTGCGCCCTAAAACTCGGCTCTTGCTGACCGACAGCAGCACCGAAAAGCAGCAGAAGCATCAGCAACAATGGGCCGATTCTGAGCATATGGAACGACTTATATAGAGACGATCCCGTATAGAATTAAGTTGTACAGTGGAGACAACGATCATGCCCACGCCAGCCGAACCGAATCCGTCGCAGAATCCAAACGAAGCCGCCGAGCATGTTGCCAGCGCGCAGAAGATTTTGAAGGAACTGCAGCAGAAGGTGGGCACCCATCCCGAACTCGGCGAAGCCATCACGAAGCTGGAGATGGCACTGAACGTTCTGGCGGTACAGACCGGCGGACTGTTGTAGCACAGCACAGTAATTGACACAGCCTCTGAGAACCGGACTCCTTCGACCTGCTAAACTTTGCTAGTTCACCATTCTTGGCGCCTGCCTAGGAAATTTTCTTCATGTCCGACAATCCAACTCCGCGCACCCGCGTAGTGCGCGAACCGCAGCGTGCGGTCTATGACCGCGATGCCGTTAATCAGATTCTCGATGAGGCGTTCCTCTGCCACGTAGGCTTTGTAGCTAATTCCGATGCCCAGCCCTTTGTCATCCCGACTTCCTACGGACGCGACGGCGACATGCTCTACATTCACGGCTCGGCCGCCAGCCGCATGTTGCGCAATCTCGACAAGGGAGTCCCGGTCTGCATCACGGTCACGCTGCTCGATGGACTCGTCCTCGCCCGCTCCGTTTTCAATCACTCGATGAATTACCGATCGGTCGTGATTCTCGGCACCGCAACGCTGGTCGATGATCCTACGGAAAAACTCGCTGCCCTGCGCGCGCTGAGCGAGCACATCCTGCCGCATCGCTGGGACGATTCGCGCCAGCCCAACGAAAAGGAACTCAAAGCGACGTCGGTGCTTCGTCTACCGATCAATGAATTCTCGGCGAAGGTGAGAGTGGGTCCGCCGGTCGACGACGAGGAAGACTACGCGTTCCCCACCTGGGCCGGAGTGATTCCGCTAGAAATAACGGTAGGCTCCGCGATCCGCGACGAGCGCTGCGAGCAGGAATTGCCCGCTTACCTCAAGAACTATTCGCGGTAGATTGTGTGGCGCGGGAAAGGCAGGTTTCAAGGTTTCAGAGTTTCAAGGTTTCAAAGATCCCGACCACGCAAGCTCTTGTTGGTCCATTGAAACTCTGAAACCTTGAAACGTTGAAACCTGTTTCCCCGCCACACGAGATTTTACGGGATCAGCAGCAGCTTGCCCGTCGTCTTGCGCCCTTCCAGATCCCGGTGCGCCCGCTGCACTTCGGCCAGTGGATAGACATGTTCAATCCGAAGCTTGAGCTTGCCATCGCGAATCATGCCAAAGACCGCTCCCGCGCGCGCCTGCAACTCTGCCGAAGTAAGAATGTAGGCGCCTAGCGACGGACGCGTCAGGAAGATCGACCCCTTCGCGGTGAGCACCAGCGGATCCAAAGGAGCCACCGCGCCGCTCGATCCTCCATACAGCACCATCATCCCGCGCGGACGCAGCAGGTTCAGACCTTTATCAAACGTCGTCTTCCCCACCGAGTCGTAGACCACGTCAAGACCCTTGCCTCCGGTCAGGCGCTTCGTCTCGGCCTCAAAATCTACCTGCGTATAAAGGATGACCTCGTCCGCTCCTGCCGCCCGTGCCAGCTTGGCCTTTTCCTCGGTCGAGACCGTCGCAATCACCCGCGCTCCGATGTTGTGCGCCATCTGCGTCAGCAGCAGCCCGACTCCGCCTGCCGCGGCATGCACCAGCGCCGTTTCACCCTTCTTCAGCGGATAGGTATCGTAGGCCAGGTAGTGAGCCGTCATACCTTGCAGGATGGCTGCTGCGGCTTCGCGCTCGCTCACTCCTGCCGGAATCTTCACCAGTTTGTCGGCCGCTACGGACGCGTACTCGGCATAGCTTCCGAGCGTCATGGTGTAGGCGACTCGATCGCCGACCGCGACCTCGTGCCCATCTTTCTGCACGTCCGGGCCGATGGCGGTGACGACGCCCGCACCTTCCTGCCCGAGAACCAGCGGCAGTGGAGCCTTGTAGCGTCCTTCGCGGTTATAGACGTCGATAAAGTTCACGCCTGCGGCGACAATCTTCACCACCGCTTCGTTCGCTTTCGGCTGCGGAACGGGCACGTCCACCAACTCCATCACTTCCGGACCGCCAACCTGCTTAATCTGGATCGCCTTCATACTTTTTCCTCAGTGTGCTCGGGGGGTTTGAGGTCCTCAGACAAGAGGTCACCTCGAACCGCGCTTCTGTTTGCAATCACTTGCAGCCGTGGGGTAACATGCCCCGGTTCCCAAAGTAACGAGGGTCGGGTGTCTTCCGTGGCGTTGACCCAACGAATTTTGCGATAGTACCATCTCATCATAGAGAACGCATGCATCAGGCCGGAAGGCGCTTCTGGCAAGTCTTTCAAAATATGAGGCTTTTTTCTCACTCCTATCGGGCGCTCGTGCTCTCCGCATTGTTGGCAACCTTTGCGGCGACGCTCGCCTGCCAGAGCGCTCAGAAGACGACCTCATTCCTGCCTCCCGCGCAAGCCGGAGCTCCAGCGCTGCTCGCCGACGCCAATCCGCCCGCGCCTCAGAAGACGACGTCTTCTGCCGCGAAGGCTGAGCCGCAGGCGAAACCGGCGACTCCGCAGGCGCTCCAGGTCGATCCCGTCGCGGACCTGATTGCTAAGGTGGAGAAGGAATACCAGACCGGACAAGATAATTACCACGCTGGACACCTGGAGGCGGCCAAGCAGAATTTCGACTCGGCCTTCAACCAGCTTCTCGGTAGCGGAATCGACCTCAAATCCGACGACCGCCTCGAAGCCGAACTCGACCGCATTCTCGACGGCATCAACGGACTCGAACTCGCCGCGCTCCAGCAAGGCGACGGATTCGCCGAGCAGAAGTCTGAGCCAGCACCGATCGACGAAGCCAATGAGCTGACTCCCGCGGTTGACCTGAAGGTCAAGGCCAAGGCCGAGGCCGAACTGAAGTCGACGCATTCCGATCTGCCGCTGGTGATGAATGACCGCGTCGCTGGCTACATCAACTATTTCTCCAATCGCGGACGCGGCACCATCGAGCGCGCACTCACCCGTTCTGGCCGCTATGAAGACATGATTCACCGCGTGCTCCGCGAACAGGGAGTTCCCGAGGAGCTCATCTACCTCGCGCAAGCCGAATCCGGATTCCATCCTCTAGCCGTCTCTCGCGCCGGCGCTCGCGGCATGTGGCAGTTCATGGGCAGCCGCGCCAAAGGTTACGGACTCGAGCGCAGCTGGTGGGTTGACGATCGCCAGGATCCCGAAAAGGCCACTCGCGCCGCCGCGCATCACCTCAAGGATCTCTACAACCAGTTCGGAGACTGGTATCTCGCGATGGCCGCGTACAACTCCGGTCCGGGCACGGTGCAGAGCGCGGTGAAACGCACCGGATATGCCGACTTCTGGGAACTCTACAACCGCAACGTGCTGCCCAAGGAGACGCGCAATTACGTTCCCATCATCGTGGCTGTGACGATCATGGCCAAGAATCCGGCGCAATATGGGCTGGATTCAGTCGTCAAGGACAAGCCTGTCGCTTACGACTCGGTGAAGATCAACTATCCGATCGACCTTCGATTGGCGGCTGAGTGCGTCGACGCTACCGCCGAAGATCTGTCGGACTTGAACCCGAGCCTGCTGCGGATGACCACGCCAAAGGATCGGGAGTTCGAGCTTCACTTGCCCGCCGGAACCGCCGACAAGTTCCAGACCGCTGTCGCCGCGATTCCCACCGATAAGCGCGTCTGGTGGCGCTATCACAAGGTGCAGGACAATGAGACGCTCGCCTCGATCGCGCACACTTATCACACGACTCCGAAGGCAATCTCCGAGGCGAACGACCTGGGAGACGACCAGCTCGACCCGAACAGCCGGTTGATCATCCCGATCGCGGCCGGCAAGCAGAGTGATACCAGCACTTACGCGCGCGCGATTACTCGCTACAAGATCCGCAAGGGAGATACGGTCGAGTCGGTAGCCGAGAATTTCGGTGTTTCTCCGAAGATGCTTCGCGGATGGAACCACATCAAAGGCGATAGCCTCGCGGGACGCAAGACTCTCTACGTTCACCTGCCCGTGACGCGCAGCAAGGAATCTACGGAAGTCGCGAGTAAGCATTCGAGTAAGTCGAAGCATCATGCGGCGTCGTCGTCGACAACCCAGACCGCAACCGCAAAAGCTCCGAGCGGAGCAGGTGTAGTTCATCACCGCGTCAAAGCGGGAGAAACTCTCTACTCGATCGCGAGCTCCTACAACACGACGGTCACAGCCATCAAGCACGACAACCGCAACCTCGCGACGCTGCGTCCTGGAATGATTCTGGTAGTGCACGAACTCCGCTAATCTCCGTTCAAGTTTTCCATCGGTTCGTCTTTGCCGGTTCGTCTTCGTTGTTTCTGACCCCTCCTATCTCGATCTTTAAGAATCAATATTTTAGGAGGAAATTTCCGCTAGATCTTTGAAGAATAAGGAGTTATGCGTAAGATGTATATAAATCAATGAGTTAGGGGAAGCAGTTCAAAGTTTCAGAGTTTCAAGGTTTCAATTTCCTTGGAGCTAAAGCGTCGCCGGAGGAAGAGCCGTCATGGGCGGGAGATGCGGAAGAGCCGGCCTTCAGGCCGGCGTCGTGGTTGGATATGAAGAAGGCTTCAGCCCCCGTGGAGCGCAGGGCCTAACGGCCTCGATTCGCGGCGTTCCAACGCGGCCCTAAAGGATGTCCAGTTCCATGACATCCTTTACAAAGCGTTCCGGGACATCCTTTACACTCTGGCCCGCAGACATCGCGGGCGGAGGGAAAGAAAACCGCCCGTGCCAGAGGGCGTGGGATGGCTTGGAGAACGCGGGACGTGGAAGAGCAGCGGATGAGATTTGTGGTGGCCGCGAATCGGCGGGAAAAGAGTTTGAGCGAGCTATGTGCGGAGTTCGAGATCTCGCGGCCGACGGCGTATTGCTGGTTGAAGAGGTATGAGGCGGGCGGAATCGCCGGGATGCAGGAAGGGAGCCGGCGACCGCATCACAGTCCGGCGCGAACGGCGGCGGGGTTGGAACAACGGGTGGTGGAGTTGCGGCGGCAGCGGCCGGATTGGGGAGCACGCAAGCTGCGGCATGTGTTGCGCCGGGAAGGGATCGAGTTGCCGGCAAGCACGATTCATCGCATTTTTCTGCGGAACCAATTGGTGCGCGAGTGGGACCGGCAGTCGATGGCGTTGCGGCGCTTCGAGCGGGCGCAACCGAACCAGCTCTGGCAGATGGACTTCAAAGGGCCGAAAGGATGGGATCAGGCAGTGGGTCCGTTGTCGGTGCTGGACGATCATAGCCGCTATGCACTGGCTCTGGAAAACACGGGGAGCACACAGGCGCGCGGCGTACAGGCAGTACTGGAGCGGGTTTTCCGCGAAAGCGGAGTACCGGAAGAGATGCTGATGGATCACGGCACGCCTTGGTTCAACACCCAAGGCCGCATGGGCTGGAGTCAATTTACGGTGTGGCTGATGGATCAGGACGTGGGCTTGCGCTTCAGCGGAGTGCGGCATCCGCAGACGCAAGGCAAGGTGGAACGGTTTCATCGCAGCCTGACCGCGGCGCTGTTGCGCCGAGGCCGGCCCGAGGACAGCGAACGACAAAACTGGCTGAACGATTTTCGCCAGGAATACAACTGTGTGCGTCCGCATGAAGCGCTGCAGATGAAGACGCCCGATCAAGTGTGGCACAAGAGTCCACGAATGTTCCGGGAGTCGCAGTCGGCTTGGCAATATCCAGCGGGCAGCGAAGTGAAAGAGGTCGACCACAACGGACAGTTCCGGCTGCACCACCAGCGCCACTACATCACCAAGGCGCTGGCCGGAAAAGAGGTAGGGCTGCTGGAAGTCGAACACCGGATCCTGGTGTTCTACCGCCGTACTCTGATCTGCGAGTTGGACCCGATGCTGCCGTGCTCGACAGTGGTTCCTCCGCCCGCGATGTCTGCGGGCCGAGTGTAAAGGATGTCCCGGAACGCTTTGTAAAGGATGTCATGGAACTGGACACCTAAAGGAGCCGCTCTTCCACCTCCAGGCGGGAGTCACTAGAACGAGTCGTCGCTTTGTGACCAATGTCACAGACGGATGTTTGCCGGTTTAGTACTGTTGCAGGCGCACTGAGAGTTGAGAGAGCTGTATGACATCCCCTATCCTGCTGACGCTTGCGGCGCTGTACGCGGTCTTCGGAGTGGTCGTCGTCCGCAGGTTTCGCAAGCCTACCTGTCGTGTGTGCGGTCACCGGGAAGTTTGTCCGAATCGCGAATCGCTCGGCGCGGACGCGAAGTGCCAACCCTGCTGGAGTTGTGGGCGGACGGTAGCCTGCTCCGGACCTGACCAGAGCGCGAAGGCCTAGGTTCGGCCCAGCTTAGGCCAAGATTATTCCATCCGATGGTGTCCCAAAGCCTGCCCTGAGCTTGTCGCGAAGGAGCCTGCCCTGAGCCTGCCGAAGGGTTCGCGCTCATCATGGAAGAGCCGGCCTTTAGGCCGGCGTTGTGGCGGAAAATGAAGAGGGCTTTAGCCCCCGTGTCCCGCAGGGCCTAAAGGCCTCGACTCAAAGCAATCCAACGCAGCCCTAGGTGTCCAGTTCCATGACATCCTTTACAAAGCGTTCCGGGACATCCTTTACACTCGGCCCGCAGACATCGCGGGCGGAGGAACCACTGTCGAGCACGGCAGCATCGGGTCCAACTCGCAGATCAGAGTACGGCGGTAGAACACCAGGATCCGGTGTTCGACTTCCAGCAGCCCTACCTCTTTTCCGGCCAGCGCCTTGGTGATGTAGTGGCGCTGGTGGTGCAGCCGGAACTGTCCGTTGTGGTCGACCTCTTTCACTTCGCTGCCCGCTGGATATTGCCAAGCCGACTGCGACTCCCGGAACATTCGTGGACTCTTGTGCCACACTTGATCGGGCGTCTTCATCTGCAGCGCTTCATGCGGACGCACACAGTTGTATTCCTGGCGAAAATCGTTCAGCCAGTTTTGTCGTTCGCTGTCCTCGGGCCGGCCTCGGCGCAACAGCGCCGCGGTCAGGCTGCGATGAAACCGTTCCACCTTGCCTTGCGTCTGCGGATGCCGCACTCCGCTGAAGCGCAAGCCCACGTCCTGATCCATCAGCCACACCGTAAATTGACTCCAGCCCATGCGGCCTTGGGTGTTGAACCAAGGCGTGCCGTGATCCATCAGCATCTCTTCCGGTACTCCGCTTTCGCGGAAAACCCGCTCCAGTACTGCCTGTACGCCGCGCGCCTGTGTGCTCCCCGTGTTTTCCAGAGCCAGTGCATAGCGGCTATGATCGTCCAGCACCGACAACGGACCCACTGCCTGATCCCATCCTTTCGGCCCTTTGAAGTCCATCTGCCAGAGCTGGTTCGGTTGCGCCCGCTCGAAGCGCCGCAACGCCATCGACTGCCGGTCCCACTCGCGCACCAATTGGTTCCGCAGAAAAATGCGATGAATCGTGCTTGCCGGCAACTCGATCCCTTCCCGGCGCAACACATGCCGCAGCTTGCGTGCTCCCCAATCCGGCCGCTGCCGCCGCAACTCCACCACCCGTTGTTCCAACCCCGCCGCCGTTCGCGCCGGACTGTGATGCGGTCGCCGGCTCCCTTCCTGCATCCCGGCGATTCCGCCCGCCTCATACCTCTTCAACCAGCAATACGCCGTCGGCCGCGAGATCTCGAACTCCGCACATAGCTCGCTCAAACTCTTTTCCCGCCGATTCGCGGCCACCACAAATCTCATCCGCTGCTCTTCCACGTCCCGCGTTCTCCAAGCCATCCCACGCCCTCTGGCACGGGCGGTTTTCTTTCCCTCCGCCCGCGATGTCTGCGGGCCAGAGTGTAAAGGATGTCCCGGAACGCTTTGTAAAGGATGTCATGGAACTGGACACCTGAAGGGCCGCTCTTCCGCGCCGATAGGGCCGAAGGGTTCGCGCCCGCACTTTGGGGACTAGCCTCTGTCCACAAATGACCCACAAAGGAGCAGCCAATGTCCCGCTGGCACCAAAGTGGTCTATGCAGAGTAAGTCGAGACTGTTAGATAATGGAGCCGACCGAGGGGGTCATAGCGCGAGCTATGGCCCCCTTCATTGTTTCTGATCGCAAGGAATCGAACCGAGGTTTCAATGGCGCCACGCAACTATTGGCTTGATCTTTTCACGCCAGTAACATGGCAGGAATTTCTCCAATCCGGTGCAAAAGTGTCTGGGTTTCGGGAGTCGAGGTGGAACACGCTTCAAAAGGTAAAGCCGGGTGATTATTTTCTTTGCTACCTCACTGGCATTTCGAGGTGGATCGGGCTGTTGGAAATAACTTCGGAACCCTTCCGAGATACGGCACCTATCTGGAAGGATGAGAGCTTCCCCTGTCGCGTGAAGGTCAAAGCCTTAGCGAAGCTCACGCCCGAGACCGGTATTCCAGTCAAGGAAATGAAGGACCAGCTGACCGTCTTCCAAACCAGCGGCGGCGCACTGGCGTGGACTGGCCATTTTCGAGGCTCACCGACAAAGTGGAAGACAGCCGACGGCGAGGCGGTGGTCAAGGCGGTTCTGCAAGCCGCGGAATCACCTGTGGTACGTCCCATTGATCCCGGCAAGTTGAAATATCGCCCGAAGGCGCTGAAAGCGAAGATCGGTCTCGTAACGGTCCCCGAGTCCGAAGGGGCGGATCAACCCGATCAAGAAGTAATAAAGGAACCCGCGGCTCATACTGAGATTCAGTGGCTTCTGCTTAAGCTCGGCTCCGACATGGGCTTCAGCGTTTGGGTCGCACGGAACGACAGGGGTCGCTCGTTCGGGTCTCATCGATTCGCAGAGTTGCCAGCCCTCAAGTCCGGCCTGCCGCTCCAGTTCGATGATGCGACCAATCGGACAATCGAACTTATCGACGTCCTCTGGCTTGACCGAAATTCAATAGTCGCCGCCTTCGAAATAGAGAGCACAACGTCGATCTACTCGGGACTATTGAGAATGGCAGACTTGGTTGCGATGCAGCCAAACCTCAATATCCCACTATTCTTGGTGGCTCCTGAAGAGCGCCGGGAAAAAGTTTTCGCCGAAGTTAATCGACCCACATTCTCCCGCCTAGACCCTCGGCTGGCAGAAATCTGTCGATATATTTCGTTCGATGCGTTGAGAGAACGATTGGGGCGGGTCAAAGACTTTGTACGATACTTGAAGCCGGACTTTCTGGAAGACTTGTCAGAAGCTTGCGACCTTGAACAGGAATAAGCACTGTGCCCCAGGTTCGCGCCCGTTCTTTGGGCGCTAACCTGGGCCTACGAAGGTCCCATCCACGAAAGGCGACTTTTGCCAGTCCCATGTCAGTTGTAGTTTTTTGGTGTATGACGCACGGGATTGTGAGGTTTCAGGAAACGCCCAGGATCCATTTTGTCACTTCGTGAAGCAAGGGGCGCGTCGATTGCCACTTTTCCGGAGGCCCAGGTTAGCGCCCACAACCCGGGCGCGAACCTGGGGCACCGTCGTAAACAACCAAGACGGTCTGCCAGGCTTCCCTTATCCCATCCTGCCAGGCCCACCAAAGTCGTATCCACTTGAGCGTACTTTTGCCTTGTTCATGTCCACTGGTAGGTTTGGTTGATGACCTACGGGCTTCTACGGTTTCAGGAATCCAGGCAGTCCCATTTTGTGACCTTCAGTTGCCGACACCGCCGGACGTATTTTGTGTCGCGCGAATTGTTCGAGCTGTTTGTCCAGTGTCTGGAGGAGATGCGACTTCGGTTTGACTTGTCCATTTATGGATATGTGGTCATGCCCGAACATGTTCATTTGCTCCTGAGTGAACCGGCGCGAGTTCGACTGGCCGCAGCGATTCATTTCTTGAAGCTGGCGTTCGCGAAACGGGCCCGTTCATTGCGATTTCCTGGAGCCCGGATTCCCGAGGCCCAGGTTAGCGCCCAAAGTACGGGCGCGAACCTGGGGCACAATCGAACTTCTTCTTCTTTTTGGGAAAAGCGATACCACGACCGAAATGTTCGCGACTACGATGAGTTTGTGGCGAAACTGGACTATGTGCACTGGAATCCGGTGAAACGCGGACTGGTGCGGATGGAGGAGGAGTGGAAGTGGAGCAGCTACCGGCACTATGCGATGCGCGAAATTGGAGTGGTGGAGATCGAATCGGGGTGGACGGCTCGTGATCGGGAACGGCTCGCTTGCGGGGGAGAGGATCGGATATTTCTGCGGCCTGCGTAGCCAAACGGGCACGCCCATTATGCTTTCCGGAGGCGCAGGTTCTGGAAACCCAGGTTAGCGCCCAAAAGACGGGCGCGAACCTGGGGCACAGTCGCTTTCTCTTTCTTTTCTTCTCCTACCCCATCAGCAATCCGCCGTTCACGTTCAGGACGTGGCCTGTGATGTAGGCGGCTTCGTCGGAGGCTAGAAACTTCACTGCGCTGGCTACGTCTTCGGGAGAGCCTACTCTTCCCAGCGGAATGTTTTTTACTGCGCTTTGTTTGAACTCTTCGCTTAGAGCTGCGGTCATGCTGGTCTCGATGAATCCGGGAGCGACCGCATTGACGGTGATGTTGCGCGAGGCTACTTCGCGGGCCATGGCCATGGTCAGGCCGATCAGTCCGGCTTTGGAGGCGGCGTAGTTGGCTTGGCCAGCTTGTCCGGTTTGGCCGAAGACGCTGGTGATGTTGATGATGCGTCCCCAGCGCTGCTTGAGCATCGATCCGATGACCTGCTGGATGCAGAGATACGCGGAAGTCAGGTTGGTGTTGAGAACGGAGTCCCAGTCGGCGCGCTTCATGCGCATGACCAGCTGGTCGCGGGTGATGCCTGCGTTGTTGACGAGGATGTCGATCTTGCCGAAGTGCGCGATTGCCGCTTTGGTCGCCGTCTTGATCTGCTCTTCGTCAGCGACGTCCATGACGAAGGCTGCGGCTTTGCCTCCTGCGGCGGTGATTGCGGCTGCTAGTTCATCGAGCTTCTGCTGATTGCGCGCCGCTACAGCTACGCTCGCGCCTTCGCGGGAAAGCGCCAGCGCGCAGGCATGTCCGATGCCTTGCGAAGCTCCGGTGACCAGCGCTACTCGCCCTTCGAGTTTCATAGTGCTCCTGTCGGAACCCGAGATTATAACGTCCGAACGAGCGATGCGGTAGCGTGGTGGGTTTCAAGGCGCACAAAGGGTTTTGAAACCTTGAAACTCTGAAACCTTGAAACCTGCGTTTATCCTGCTTGGGTTGCTGTGCGGGCTTGCGGCTGGGCTTCTAGAATCTTCTCGATCTTCTCTAGCAGCGCTCGTCTGCCGTATGGCTTGGCCAGGAAGAATATGTGTGCTCGGGTATCCTCGATGTCGAATTCTTCGTTGTCGTATCCGGAGGTGATCAGGACGGGAAGCTCGGGCGATTGCCGGTGGAGTTCCTCGCTCAGTTGCCATCCTGTTTTGCCGGGGAGGACCATGTCGGTCATCACGAGATCGATGTCGCAGCGGCATTCTCCGTACATGTACAGCGCCTCGGCCGCATCGTCGGCAGTTCGGAGTGCATAGCCCGCGCGCTGCAAAATGCTGGAGGTCGCATCGCGCACGAATGGTTCGTCCTCGACTAGAAGAATGGTGCGCCGCGGCGGCTGCGGGTTGGCGGCTAGGTTCGTGGCGAGGTTGGCGGCCGAGTTAGCGATAAAGTTCGGTTGAAGAGTCATACTGCCTCCGCTGTTCTGGCGACTCTTCTAGCAATCGCGAAACCTCGATGCCGCGGAAACGGCGAGGCTCAGGCACCAAGGTCTCGGGTGTTTGGAATCTGCTGTGAGGATTTACTTCGGAGCGGTGAGGATGGTCTGCCGCGGATCGAGCAGAATTTTTCTGGTGCCGCTCGGCGCGGTCAGGTGAAAAGCGGTCTCGGGGCCATCGGCGAACACTTCGCCCACGAAAACTAACGTGCTGCCGGCGGTGTCGGCATAGACGGGAACAGCGGTCACTAAATCTTCGGGCGCGTCCTTTTGTACGATCACGCCGGTCACTGTGGTCACTCCGGCTTTCTCGGTGATGTGGACTTCGTGCGCTTCTAGCTGGGGAATCGCGGTGCCTTCGATCCATCCTTGGAGGAACCAGTCAAGTTTGTGACGATTCTCGTACCAAAGTGGGCGTGGCAGTTCCTCTTCGAACACGTGCATCAGTTCCTGAGTGCTGAGGTGCTTGCCAGCATAGCGTTCGCGGACTTTGCGCAGCGCGCGGAAGAAGGGCTCGTCGGAATTCGTCCGTCCTTTCCGGGATCGCGAAGCCGCTTCAGAATCGCGCGGCATTGAATCGCGGAACATGGAACGGAGCATGTGGAAGAGCCAGGTGCCGCGTTCGTAGCTGATGGAGTCGTAGCCTCCGGGAAAGTGCGAGGACTCGAGGCGAGGGCCCAGGGTTACAGGGCCGGCGTCGCGTATCCGCTCTCCGTCTTTGTTCTCGCTGACCAGATCGCGGCGGTATCGTTCGAGCACCTGATGGAACTGGCTCGGATTCTGCTGCTCGAGAATGAGGAGCGAGGCATAGTTGGCGAGGCCTTCGGCGATCCACTGATCGCGATAACTCTTCCAGAGCACGAGGTCTCCCCACCATTGATGCGCGGTTTCGTGGACCAACACTTCGGTGTCAAGCGAGCGTGTCACGGGATCGAGGTGGAGATCGTTCTGCTCCTGCGGGCTGAGGAAGGCGAAGCTCGACAGAAATACGAGGCTCGGCCATCCCTGGCTGAGGTTGCCGGGCATCTGGGTGAGGGCCAGCGTGCTGTAGGGATAAGGACCGAACCACTGGGAGAAGGTGCCGATCGCCTTGGCCGCCCGGTCGGCGACGGCCTGCGCGTCGCGCGCGGGCGAGGGAGGAGGAGGAGTGAGCAGGATCGGCGCCATGGTTTTCGAGGTTGGGCCGGGGAAAACGGGCGGTTCGATCGCTTCCGGGCGAGGTTGCGGGAACGATTTTTCTACTCCTCGGGTGCCGTAGGCTTCGACCGTAATGTTTCCGGCTTTGGCTTCGGCGCGAATGTACTTGCCGAGGTTGAAGCCGGCTACGGGAATCGGGTGCTCGGTGGTCCACCGCGAAAGTCTTTCGGGGCCTGCTGCGGGGTCCGCGGCCGGGTCGTCGTGATCGGCGGTCTGCTTTCCGGTGGCTACGAGCGTCCAGGTGGCGGGATAGTGAAACTCCATGTCGAACTGCGCCGGGCTCAGTCCGAAATTTGGATACCAGGTGCCACGCTCGCCCACATAGAGCAGCCCGTTTCCCGCCTCTGAGAGAACATCACCTCCATAACGAAAGCTCAGTTTCAATTCCTCGCCCGGCGCAAGTGGAGCAGGAAAGACGACCGCGACCAGGTCATTGCCTTTGCGCTGGAGCTGCGTGCCCTCCATGGCGTCGTTGTGGATGAAATCCACCGCGTGGCCGGATGACTCTACGGCATCGACTTTCAAATAGCGCGATAACTCGAAAAGGAGAGTGCGCTCGCCTCCGTTGCGAACCGTGAGATCGACTTCGGTTGAGGCCTGCAACTTTGATGGAGGCTGCACCGAGGCGCGGATGCGGAAAGCCTTGATCTGGATATCGGCTTCGGGGCGAGCGGGAGTCAGTGCGGCGGCGGGTGCGAAGGAAGTCCAGATATCGAAGTAGAGATTGCCATCTTTGAGGCGCGGCTGTCCCGCCCACAGGGGCTCGGCAGCGGCGGCATCCCAGACAATTTCAAATGCGCCCAACTTCTTGCCGAGCAGGTGCGCGTGCAGCATGGCGGGGAATTTTCGGTCTACATCGGCGGCGCCGGAAGCGGGAAGAAAGTGACTGAAGTCGACCAGCAGGCGCAGGGAGTCAAATTCAGCCAGCGCGTGGCTGGCGTCACTCCACGTATGGGTGAATTCGGTGGCCTCGGGCGCCGCGGAAAGAAATGGCAGCAAGCTCGCAGCGGTATCGTCGTTGAACCGCAGGTAAGCGGAACTGAACTGCTCTTCGAGAATGGCCATGCCGGTGAAGAGGGTCAGCGATCCGCGTTCGACGCGGTTCGGAGGGCGCAGCCTGACTTCGCCTTCGCCCTCGAAGAACGCGCCGGTGATGCGTCCGCAGATGTCTTCGGTGAAGGCCAGAGTGCCGTCGTCAAAGTCGAGGCGGAGATTCGGGCGGTCGATTCCTCCGCCGCGCACCTGGTAGACCTGTTTCGGGTCGAGGCCGACCGAGCCGATGCGAGCGTACAGGGCGGAGGTGGTTTGCGGACAGTTCGGGCTGGGTAAGGTCTGGGCATAGGCGGTTGCTGCCAGCAGCAATCCTGAAAACCCGATCGTCCTCATCCACGGTGATGGCTTCATGTTTCCTGAAAACCAATATCTGACTGTGGGTCCCTCAGCGGCTAAAGAGTTTGCTGAAAGATCCCACTGTCGATGTCCAGCCCCTAAAGGGGCATCTGAAATCAAAACGATTACGGTATCGCTAAAGCGATACCCTGATACGAAACCGAGCGTTTCAGCAAACCGTAAAGCCGTCGCTGAAAGCATGGCCTTTATCGCAGCGGTGAACCGCTGCGCCACCCAAAAGCCTTCGACTGCAGCGGTTTCCACTCAAACCGTCGACTCCAGTCGTGAACCGCCCCGCCATGCAAAAAGCGAGTGATTGCGGCAGTGAACCAACGCATCGGGCCGAAAAAACTGCTCCAGTGTCAGCACCTTGGTCACCTTACCGGCCTTCTACCCCGTTGCTAGAATCAGCCGTGTGCGAGGCAATCTCCTCATTCTAGTGCTTCTGGCGTCGCTTCCTGCGTCCGCGGATGTGATTCATCTGAAGAATGGGCGCACGATCTGGGCCGATCAGGTTCGCGAGAACAAGGATCATGTCGAATACGATCTCGGCGAAGATACTTATGCGATCCCGAAAGCGTCGGTCGACCACATCGATGCTGGCGGAGTAGCTCCGGTTCGCGGCGGTTCGGGAGCGGTGGCCAATGTTCCGGACATCACTCCAGCCGCGCCCACGTTCACGCACGAAGCAGACGTTGCCGAAAAGGTGATTCGCGACAACAAGATCGATACAGACGCTCTCGCCAGCCTGGCGCAGAGCAGCAATGCCGAGGTTGCCGCCACTGCATTCTTTCTCGCCGGCAAATTTGAATCCGATCATGGAAACTTTCCGGCGGCCAAACGTTATTACGAATCCGCGCTGCGGTTCCAGCCCGACAATGCCACGCTCCTTATTTATTACGCGGCCACGCTGATGCGCACCGGGCACGCCGCCGAGGCGCTCTCGTATGCGCAGCATGCAGCGACTATCGCACCCGATTCGCCCGACGCGATTGCCATGCTGGGCTTCGTGCAATTCGCCAGCGATCATACGCCGGATGCGATTCGGTCGTGGAAGAAGTCGCTGGCGCTGCGTCCGGATGCCACCGTCAGCCAGTATCTGGCGAAGGCGGAGCGTGAATCGAGTGCCGAATCCGAGTTTTCGCAGCGCGAGAGCAGCCATTTTAATCTTCACTTTGAAGGCAAGGACACGTCGGAGAGTTTTCGGCGCGACCTGCTGGCCACGCTCGATTCCGAATATGACGACCTGGTGCGGGATCTCGGCTACTCGCCGCACAACACGATTGCGGTCACTCTGTACACGCAACAGGCATTCTTCGACGTGACGCAGGCGCCCTCCTGGAGCGGGGCGATCAACGACGGCAAGCTGCGCATTCCGGTCAGCGGGGTGCAGAGTGTTACTCGCGATCTGGCACGGGTTCTGAAGCACGAACTCACGCATTCGTTTGTTGCACAGATGTCGGGAAATCGGTGTCCAACCTGGTTGAACGAAGGCATTGCGCAGATCGAAGAAGGCAAGTCGGCAGCTTCGTTCGGACATCAGCTCGCGCAGATGTATGGGTCGGGGAATGAGATTCCACTGAATATTCTCGAAGGCAGTTTCATGACGTTCTCCGCGCCGGAGGCCACTGCGGCTTATGCCGAATCTCTGGCGGTTACTGAGTACATTCGCGACGCCTATGGGATGAGCGAAGTTGCGCATGTTCTTGAGCGCCTTTCGCAGGGGAGTTCGACCGAGGCCGCGTTGCGCGCGGCCGTCCATTGCGATTACCGGCAGCTTCGGGATGAAGTCGCGCGGCAACTCAAAGACAAATACGGGGAGTAGGGCGCCTCGGCCAACTAAAGAGATCGCGGAAAACAGTGCTTGCCGACGGCCAGCCCCTAAAGGGGCATCTGAAATCAAGACGCTACGGTATCGCTAAAGCGATACCCTGATACAAAACCTTGAACAAAACCCTGATACAAAACCCTGATACAAAACCCTGATACAAAACCCATCTTTTCAGGGAGTCGCTAATCCAGAGCGGGTGGCAGGGACGCCCGCGATTTCGGCGGGGAACGGCTGTGATTGTTCTGAAATCATGCCTGCCCAAACTTAGGTAATCTTCTGTTTGGACCGGGTCCGCGGGATACTGCTGGTATTATGAGCAGCCCTCCCCAATCTCGCCCGTGGCGCTACCCTCGCGCCCGTCTGGTCGGTCAAAATCCGATCGTGCTTCGGTTTGCGAATGGCCAGCGCGTCGGGGCCAACCTTAAAGTGATTTCTCTTACCGGTGGCCTGCTTTCGGTCCCGCAGTCGGTCGACCAGGGATCGCAGGTACGGTTGATGTTCATGACCGAAGCCGGGTCGGTGCTTGGAGGAGCAGAGATGCTGCCGCCGGTCAGCGATCAGTTGCAGCCCTTCCGCTTCATTTCGCTCCCACCGGACGATCAGCGCCGCGTTGGCGCGCTTGTCGGGATGAGGTCGCAAGACAAATTGGAATTGGACTGGATGGAGAAGCTGCGTGCTGCGTCGGCACAGCAAAACGAGTCGACATTTTGGCGGTTCAAGTTCGCTGGAATGATTGGGCTGCTCGCCATCGGTTCAGCCGTTGCGGCATACGTGCTGCACTTCGGCGTACTCAAGTAGATTGCATTTTGGCGATTCACTCGCAATGAACTCGATCAACTCTCGCCGCTTCATCCGATATCGAATGCACACGCCGGTCTTCATCGCGCTCCCGGGTGCCCCAAGCCAGGTTGTACCCGGCTTGGTTTCCAAGCTGAGCCGCGCGGGCATGGAGATCTATGCCGGAGTCAACCTGCAGCCCGGCGAGGTGATGGAAGTAGAGTTCCGAGCCGCGGGCAGGACGATCCGCGTGGCTGGGACTGTCCGCAACCGCTCAGGTTTTTGCTTTGGACTTGAATTCTGCGCCGCCCTGCGGATTGAACTCGAAAAGACGTCGGGGCATTGCTGACGGTAAGATCGCGAATCCTGCGCGATCGTCCGCCAAGCTTTGCAGCTTATTACTTCTTTTTTAATTCGTGCGAGATGCGATTCGCTACGCGGTCCATGGCTTGCATCAAACTGTCGGATACGTTGCCGGAGGGTTGATCCAGGAGGCGGGTTTCAATCACTGCCTTTGGTGTTCCCGGGCGAAATAGGGCGGAATTGACCTCCAGATTCTCCCGATACGCCGACCCGGACTGTCCTCCCATCGGGTCGCTCGCATCGGTGCTCGGCGTTCTTTTCCCTATGGAAATGTTGGGAGAGGGGAACTCAGTTGGATTGTCATCTTTCGGGTCAGTCACCTGCGTGAGCACCAGATAGTCGCACTCTCGAGTCTTTATTTCATCCCCATTCTCCGAAGTGGGATGCAGGGTTCGATCGCCGGTGGTGCTGGAATCCATGGCCACGGCTTTGATCTTGCTCCCGGATAGACCACGCGCCAGTCGTTCCGTCATTCGTTCCACAAAAAGCGACTGGGCGGTGTGGTTGTCGACCACGGCCACGCACACTCGTATCGGCGGGGGAGGCTGCGACGAGGGTTCCTGTGGTGCTGCTAGCGATGCGAGAGGCAGAACGGCGAACAGGCTGGCAACGCAACAACGAAACCCGCAATCCATGAAACACCTCGGCAGGCAGGTCTTCGATTATAGTGCTTAGTCTAAGCAGTAAAAACGCGGAGATTTGCGCGTCGCCAGAGTTGGGCCTGCTCGGGCAAGAGCGCTGGGCTAAGCCAGGCCCCCATCGCGGCTTCACCTTCCTGAAATGCAAAGTTTTGCGGCACTTCCAGGTCATTGCCCCGGGTTGGACTTTGTGTTAACTTCCCCCGTCATGAAGGCGCTCCTCTCGAAGCTCGGGTTCGGATCAAACACTGCAGAAGTTCAGGATATTGTGCACGGAGAGACTCCTTCTCTGCAGGGCGCGGATATGGCGGTCGCCTATTTTTCGTCGCGGGCAGGAGGCGATTTGCATGATTTTTTGCGGGTCAGCCCGAACCGTTTCATTTTCGGATTGCTCGACGTCGCAGGAAAACGCGAAACCAGCGCGCCCGTTTTGCAGGCTGCGCAAGCATGCTTCCGCTCCGCCGCGGAACAGCTTTTTGCGGTCGATGAGCTAAACGAATCGGATGCGATGATCGAGTTGTCGCGGCGTTTGAATCTCGAGATCATGCGGGCGGCTGGTGGCGTGCGGAGCTGTCCTGCTTTTGCCGGATGCTACAACGAGGAACTCGGTACGGTTTGCTATGTCAATGCGGGCCACACGCCTGCTCTACTGCGCGACGAATCGAGTGTGGTCGAACTGCCCGCTACCGGGCTGCCCCTCGGGCTGTTCTCACTCGCGCCGACCGACGCTCGCATCGTCGGATTAGGCCCTCAGGGCTCGCTGGCTGTGGTCTCCCGCGGTGTCGTTGAGGCCGAGTCGAAGAACGCGGAGTTCGGCCTGCAGGGAGTGAAAAACGTCATGGAGGCGGGACGCGCTCCGGCTAAAGTTCTCTCCCAGAACATCCTGCAGCGAGTGCAAGACTTCATGCGCATGGTCCCGAAACACAATGATGTGACGGCTTTGACGCTGACACGAGGCAACTAGCTTATACCTAACAGGCAAAGCCCCTCGAACAACCCCGCCCGCTCCATTGGCCTCTATACAGTTAGCAGCGTAAAATAAATAAACAATTTTCCCCGGGATTACCCCAGGTTTTTAGAGAGCCCTAACGATGAAGATGAGACTTCCCCTGCTGTTGGCGATCGGTTATGCGTTGCTGCTTCCCTCCCTCGCTCCCGCGGATACCGTAGTCGAGGAAATTATTGCCCGCGTGAACAACGAGATCATCACCCGCACGGAGTATGTCCGCAGCCGTGACCAGCTCAAGCAGGAAGTGCAGCAGCAGGACCCATCCAATGCCGACCGCGTTTTTGCCGAAAAACAGCGCGACGTGCTTCGCGACCTGATTGACCAGCAACTCCTACTGCAAAAGGGCAAGGATCTCGGCATTACCGGCGACACGGAACTGATCAAGCGTCTGGATGAGATGCGCAAGCAGATGAACCTGTCGACGATGGAGGAACTGGAAAAGGCGGCCGAGGCGCAAGGAGCTTCGTATGAGGAATTCAAGCAGAACCTCCGCAACCAGATCGTCACACAGCGGGTGATCAGCGACGAGGTGAGCCGCCACCTCGCCATGAACAAAGAAGATGTGAAGAAATTTTATGACCAGCACCGCGCGGAGATGGAACGTCCGGAGGCGGTACGCCTGAGCGAAATCCTGGTGGCGCCGAAATTGCCGAAGCCAGCGGTGGGCGCGGACGGAAAACCCGTACCGGCCTCTGATGCCGAGACCGAAGCAGCGCTAGCGGCGGCAAAGGTGAAGGCTGAGGACCTGCTCGACCAAATCCACAAAGGCGCAAAATTTGCCGATCTGGCAAAGAAGGCTTCCGACGGGCCTTCCGCTCAGGACGGCGGCGATCTCAAGGATTTCAATCGCGGCACCCTTTCGAAGGAACTCGAAGACAAGGTATTCGCGCTCAAGGCGGGCGAAGTGACGGATGTGATCCGCACCAAGCAGGGATACGTGATTCTGCAGGTGACGGAGCATCAGACGGCTGGTGTCCCAACGTTGAAAGAAGTCGAGCCGCGGATCCAGGATGCGTTGTACATGCAGAAGCTGCAGCCGGCGCTACGCATCTATCTGACAACGCTTCGCGAAGAGGCGTTTATTGACGTCAAGAATGGCTATGTCGATTCGGGCGCGAGCGCCAAGCAAACCAAACCGGTCGAGACCACGACCAAAGAAGAGAAGAACGCGAAAAAGCTGAAAAAGAAGAAGAAGCTCGGCGTGTTTTAGGCTAATCTTGGGTGCGTGACGCAGCCCCTAAAGGGGCGTCCGATGCGAGACTAGCGGCATCGCTAAAGCGATGCCCTGATACGAACCTTGAAGGTTGCAGTAGTGACGTACGTTAAAGGTTGCGGTCGCTACGTACCTTAAAAGGTGGCAGTGGTACGAACCTTGAGGCGTTGCGGTGTGTGAAACCTTAAGGCGTTGCGATGGGTACGAACCTTCGCGGGGGCTCATGAAAGAGTTTTTTATCTCCAGTTGTTCCCAGCAGGAAAATAAGATCATCACCTCGAGCTTCGTGGTGGCGCAGAAGCAGGTGAAGGCCAAGAAGAATGGCGAGCCGTATCTTGCGCTCGTCCTGGCCGACCGTACCGGGCAGATCGAAGCGAAGATGTGGGACAACGTCGAGGAATTCCTTGAGGCCTTCGAGCAGGACGACTTTCTTAAGGTCAAAGGGCTAATCAATAAATACAAGAGTCGATTTCAGCTCACCATTCACAAGCTGCGGCGGATGGAAGAAGCCGACATCGATTTCACCGATTACCTGCCCAAGACAACCAAGGATATCGGCGAACTCTGGCGCACACTGACCGAGTTTGTGGCCACGTTTCAGAATCCGCATCTGAAATCGCTGGTGGAGTCGTTCATGGCGGATCCGGAAATTGCCGAGCGCTATCGGAATGCTCCGGCCGCGAAAACGCTGCATCATGCTTACATCGGCGGGCTGCTCGACCACGTCGTGTCGCTGTTCCGCTCCTGCGATCTGCTCTGCCGCAACTATCCGCAAGTCAATCGCGACCTGCTGCTGACGGGCGCCTTTCTGCATGACATCGGCAAGATCCAGGAACTGACTTACAACCGCGCCTTTTCCTACACGACGCGGGGCCAGTTGCTGGGGCACATGATCATCGAGCTGGAGATGCTGCAGACGAAGCTCGCAGTGTTTCCGAATTTCCCACCGGAGATGAAAACCCTGCTCGAACATTTGATCATCAGCCATCATGGGCAATACGACTTCGGCTCGCCGAAGCTGCCAATGTTTCCCGAGGCGCTGATGCTGCATTATCTGGACGATCTCGACTCCAAGATGGAGGCGATGCGGGCCCACTTCGAGCGTGATGCTGAGACTGGAGGACCGTGGACGGGCTACAACGCGTCCCTCGGCCGGCCGCTGCTGGACTCCAGGAAATTTATGGAGGGCGAGAAAGCGCCCGCTGCAAAAGCGAGCGCCGAAGATTCTGTCGCAGCACCCGCCGATTCTGCTACCGCAAAGTCCTCAACGGCGGAGACTCCAGCAGTCGATTTGTTCAGCGAACAGAAAGCGTAAGCACTCGCCCGCTCGCGCCTCATAAATTCATCTCGCCGCGTTTGCAGAGTTCGCCTCGCTTGGATTACAGTTTTGACCTCACCAAATTTGATCCCGGAGGGAGAATTATGCGTTATCGTGCGCTCCACATACTTTCCGTCGCCCTGTTAGTCACGTTGGTGGCTTGTTCGAGCAAACCGGCCGACACCGCAGCAAACTCCGCCAGCAACATGGCCGCGCCATCGAACAGCGCAGGCAACACCGGCGGCAGCGCAATGAGCTCTCCGGCTGCAGCGCCAGCCGCGGCACCGGCGCCCGCACCAGCGCCCGCACCACCGGTGGTCGTGCCTGCTGGCACGACGCTGACAGTCCGGTTGGGATCATCGGTCGGATCCAAAATCAGCTCGCCGGGTGACTCCTTCAGCGCGACGCTGGCTTCTGCAGTGACCGTGGACGGCAACACCGTGATTCCGGCTGGAGCGGCAGCGCGCGGGACCGTTGTCGACGCCAAGCCTTTGGGCAAGATCAAAGGTGGCGCGGTGCTGGAACTCAAGCTGACCTCGGTCACTATTAATGAAGCGCCGGTCTCCATCTCGACCGCGGCCATTAGCCGTACGGAAAAAGGCAAAGGCAAGCGGAGCGCTGTGGCCGGAGGCGGCGGGGCGGCCCTCGGAGCCATCATTGGTGGCCTAGCCGGTGGGGGCAAAGGAGCGGCAATTGGCGCGGTCGCCGGAGGTGGCGCGGGTGTGGCAGGATCTGCCTATACCGGCAACAAGGAAATCGTTCTGCCGGCGGAGTCGGCCATCAGTTTCAAGCTGACGGAGCCATTGTCAGTAACGGTTAAGTAAGCGGATCGACGTTTTGACGTTCTTTAGTTGCGAGTGGCCGGTCGAATGTCGTTGGTCGTTAGTCGCTGGCGTAAGATTGTCAGCGGCTGGCGACCGACGGCTGACGATAATTCCTCATGGACTTCTCTCGCTTCACCACAATTAGTTTTGACTGCTACGGCACCCTGATCGAATGGGAGGCTGGCATCCTGCCCGTTTTGCGAAGCGTGCTCGCAAACCATGGTCAGAGTCTTTCTGACCCCGCGATTCTCGAGCTCTACGGGGAATTTGAAGCGGCGGCGGAAAGCGGTCCTTATCAAAGCTACCGCAAGGTTCTGCAAGCGGTGGTGCGGGCATTCGCGGATCGTCTGCATTTCACGGCCAGTGGAGAGGAAATCGACTCATTGCACGAATCGGTGCCGGCGTGGCCGCCTTTTCCGGATACCGTGCGCGCGCTGCGCGATCTTCACAAACGCTATCAGCTGGTGGTGATTTCAAACATTGACGATGATCTGTTCGCGCAAACGCAGAAACACTTGGGCGTTGATTTCGATGGCGTCATCACCGCGGAACAGGCGAAAAGCTACAAGCCTTCGCTGAATAATTTTCAGATGGCCTTGCGCGCACTGAACCTTTCTCCAGACCATCTGCTGCACGTTGGACAGAGCATTTATCACGACGTTGTGCCAGCGCAGTCTCTGGGTATCTCGACGGTGTGGGTGAATCGGAGATCGGCTCGTCCCGGGATCGGCGCTGTGCGGGCTTCCGAAGGACGTCCGGATCTGGAAGTTCCCGACCTTGAGAGCCTGGTGACCGCATCCATGCCGAGCCTGCAAGCTTGATCTGTCAGCTTGAAGCGACGCGGGCGGCTAGTTCATGGGAACGGGCACAGGCAGAATTTTTTTCTGAATCGCCACTGTGACCAGTTCCGCCTTGTTGTGGATGTCGAGTTTGCGCATCAGGTTGAATTTATGCGCCTCCACAGTCTTGATGCTGACTCCCAGAAGCCCAGCGGCTTTTCTCACCGTATTACCCTCGGCGAGCAGCTTCATCACTTCGCGTTCGCGGAGAGTTAACGCGCTCCTGCGCATCGGCACGCGCACCGCCTGGCTGCGGCGGATGGCTTCGTCATTCAATCTTGACTGCACCTGCGGGCTCAACGGTCTTCCGCCGCCGTGCACATCGCGCAGGGATCGCAACAAGAGCGGCGCGGGAGTATCTTTCAGCAGATACCCGCTGGCGCCCGAACGCAGCGCCTGCTGCACGTATTCGCGATCCTCGTGCATGGTGAGATAGACGATACGGGTGCCCGGGCAATGCTCCTCGATGAGGCGTCCGGCTTCGAACGACGACATACCGGGCATGCTGATGTCGAGCAAAACGATGTCGGGACGATGTTCCAGAACTAACTTGAGTGCCTCGGCAGCGTCTCCCGCTTCGCCCACGACGGTGAAATCGGGATCGCCTTCCAGCAGCCGCCGTACTCCATAGCGCAGCATTTCGTGATCGTCGGCGATCACGCAGCGAATTCGCGTGGCCGTTTCTGTACGAAACGAAGCCGTCTTGGTGGTTAGCATTGAAAATCCTCGCGTTGTTTGACGAAGTAACGCGATGCGGCCGCAGCTTCAGGCCCGCTGGCGACTACCCATATAAAACGCTAGTTTATTGTACCCGCATGGGATGATCCATGCCGGGCGAAAATCAGGTGGGGCTGAACTTTTCAGGTTCATTTACAATGCCTTTTCCACATGCTGCGCTACTTCACTTCCGGAGAATCCCACGGCGAGGCACTGGTCGCGTTTCTGTCGGGTCTGCCCGCCGGTTTGGCGGTGGATCAGGCTTTTGTGGACCGCGAGCTGTGGCGCCGCCAGCAAGGCTTTGGACGCGGCGGGCGGATGAAGATCGAAACCGACCGGGCGCATTTTCTCTCTGGCGTACATCATGGAAAGACCATCGGCTCGCCGATCGCCGTGATGCTCGAAAATCGCGACTGGCAGAATTGGAAAGAGTCGTTGCCGGTGGAGACGGGCGATCCCGAGAAACACAAACGGGTGGCGTCGCCGCGACCAGGGCACGCCGATCTTGCAGGAGCATTGAAATACGATTTTGCGGAAGCGCGCTACGTGCTGGAGCGTGCCTCGGCTCGGGAATCGGCAGCACGGGTTGCGATTGGAGCGCTCGCGAAATTGCTGCTGCGGGAGTTGGGTATCGAGGTTCTCAGTCATGTGATTGCGGTGGGCGCGGTCTCGATTGCTGATCGTGAAATTGCCTGGGAACAAATCGTGCCGCTCTCGCACAAGAACGAAGTCCTGCTCGCTTGCGCTGATGCTGAGGCCGAGCAACGCATGAAGCAAGAAGTCGACAAGGTTCTGCGGACCGGCGATTCGGTCGGCGGAGTTTTCGAGGTGGTGGCGCACAACGTTCCACCTGGTCTCGGCAGCTACGTGCAATGGGATGAGCGGCTGGACGCGCTGCTGGCTGCTGCGGTCATGTCGCTCCAGGCGGTAAAGGCGGTCGAAATCGGCAGCGGGATTCAGGCGGCGCATTCTCCAGGGTCGGCTGTGCATGATGAAATCGGTTATCAAAGCGAAGCTGGGTTCGCAGGCTTTACGCGCACGCGCAACAATGCAGGAGGCCTGGAGGGCGGCGTCTCCAATGGGCAGGAGATCCGGGTGCGCGGTTATCTGAAGCCGATTTCTACCCTGCGGCGGCCGTTGCAATCCGTGGATTTCGCTACGCGCGAGCCGGTGAAGGCGGCTTACGAACGCTCGGATGTTTGTGTGGTGCCGGCCGCCGGTGTCGCGGCGGAATCGATGGTAGCGCTTACGCTGGCTCGGTGCGCGCTCGAGAAATTTGGCGGCGACTCGATGCGGGAAACGAAACGAAATTTTGAAGGCTATCTGGAGCAGTTGAAGAAGTACTAATTCGAAAATGATCTATCCCATCGTGAAGTACGGCGATCCCGTTCTGGAAAAACCTGCGGCCGAAGTGACCAGCTTCGACGACGAATTGCACAAGCTCCTCGATGACATGTTCGAGTCGATGTATGCCGCCCGCGGCGTCGGTCTGGCAGCTCCGCAAATCGGCATTTCGAAGCGTATCGCGGTGGTGGACGTAACGTTCAAGGAAGACCCGGATGCGAAGCTAGTGCTGATCAATCCGGTCATCGTCAACAAAGAAGGCCGGCAGCGGAGCAGCGAAGGCTGCTTGAGCATTCCGGAATTTCGCGAGGATGTGACGCGGGCGAAAGTCGTGACCGTGCGCGCGCAGGATGCCAACGGCAAGTTTTTTGAGCACACTGGGGAAGACCTGCTGGCGCGGGCCTTCCTGCATGAGACCGATCACCTCAATGGCAAACTTTATATCTCGCACGTCAGCGCGCTGAAGCGAGACCTGATCAAGCGGCGCATCAAGAAACTGGTGAAGGCGGGAGAGTGGTAGGAGGACAGGCCTTAGGTCTTGGGTCTTAGGTGACAGGTGTCTGGAACAACTGAAGCGTTACCGGACGACGAATCTCCACACGACCACTGCTGCGAAAACTACGATTCCGGCCAGGTAAGCCCAGCCCCGTCCCTTTTGGAACTTCTCGTGATCTATCATTGAGGCACCTCGCGCAACTGCGCTCACTATGCCACAGATCAGGGTGTCATGGCGAGCCGGAAGGCGGGGCTCGAAAGACCTGACACCTGAAACCTATGCTCCTAGTATTCTGCGGAACACCTCGGTTTGCGGTTCCTACCCTCGAAAAACTCGTCGAGGCCGGGCATTCCGTGCCGCTGGTCGTAACGCAGCCCGATCGGCCTCGTGGCCGTGGGATGGAGCTATCTGTTTCTCCGGTCAAGGAGGCGGCGCTTCGTCTTGGCCTGCCCATCACGCAGCCTGACAAGATTAAGAACAACGAGGAATTCCGCGCGCAGCTTGGTTCGCTTCGTCCGGATGCCATCATCGTCGTTGGCTACGGACGCATCATTCCTCAGTGGATGATTGAGCTTCCACGTTTCGGAAACTTGAATCTACATGCGTCGCTTCTGCCGAAGTATCGCGGCGCAGCGCCGATTCAGTGGGCGATCGCGAGCGGTGAGTCGGTCACGGGCGTCACTACAATGCGCATCGATGCCGGGCTTGATACCGGCGATATCCTCATGCAGCGTGAACTCGCGATCGACGCGGAGGATACGGCCGAGACGCTTGGGCCGCGGCTTGCCGCTATTGGCGCCGAGCTGATGGTCGAAACTCTCCGCGGACTCGAAAGCGGCCAGGTGGTTGCGACTCCCCAGGATCACGCGGGCGCGACGCTGGCTCCGATTCTGAAAAAAGAAGACGGGCGCATGGACTTTGCTCGTCCGGCTGCCGAACTGTTCAATCGCCTGCGCGGGTTTCAGCCGTGGCCGGGTGCGTTCACGGTTTTTCGGGGGAAGACTCTGCAAGTGCATCGCGCTCAATTGGCGCGCCCGGCCGAGAAACTGGCGCCGGGAAAAATCGCCGCCGAAGGAGCACGCTTGTTTGTCGGCTGTGGCCACAACACGGCGTTGGAGCTGATGGAGATTCAGCTCGAAGGCAAGCGCCGCATGACGGCGCAGGAATTCATCAACGGCTACCAGCCAAAACCTGGCGATGCCCTGGGACAATAATCTGCGATGGCCGTTTCAGCTGCCCGATCCGCGGCGTTCGAAATACTTCTGAGGGTGGAGCGCGAAGGCGCGTACGCGTCGGAGTTGCTGCATTCGGCATCGCTGGCAAAGCTCTCCGCACGCGATCACGGGCTCGCGACCGAATTGGTGATGGGCGTGCTCCGCTGGCAGTCTGTGCTTGACGATCAGCTGGCGGCCGCTTCGTCACAGCGACTCGAACGCCTCGATTTCGAAGTTCTGACGGCGCTGCGGCTCGGTGTGTATCAGTTGCAGTTTCTGACCAGAGTTCCGGCGCGCGCGGCAATCTTCGAGAGCGTCGAACTGGTGAAGGCGGCGCGAAAGCGCTCGGCAGCGTCATTCGTCAATGCAATTCTGCGTAAGACCGCAACACCGGCCGAGGATGCATTCTCGCGAATTGTCGAATCAGCGGACGTCGACGCACTGGCACAGAATGCGGCTCATCCCCCGTGGCTGGTTGTGCGCTGGGCGGAGCAGTTCGGATTCGAGGCGGCGCGGCAGATTTGCGAGCATGATCAAACCGTGCCAGGCACCGCCATCCACATTCATGACAACGAAAGCGCGGGCGAACTTGCGGCGGCCGGTATTCAACTTGCGCCCGGCAAGCTATTGTCAGCGGCACGACGCGTTCTCGCGGGCGACGTGACTTCGACTCGCCCTTATCTCGAAGGACGCGTGGCCATTCAGGATGAGGGCTCGCAACTGGTCGCACTGCTTGCTAGCGGTGGTGAAATGACTCTCGATTGTTGTGCCGCTCCGGGCGGAAAAACTTCTCTGCTGGCGCGGCGCGATCTTGGTGGCAGAGTTTTCGCGACCGAGTTGCATCCTCATCGCGCACGGCTACTGCTGAGCCTAAGCCGTCTGCCTAATGTTCACGTTGTCGCCGCCGACGCGCGCCATTTACCTTTTTCCACTTCCTTCGACCGCATCCTCGTCGACGTTCCTTGTTCAGGCACGGGCACTCTGTCGCGGAATCCCGAGATCAAGTCGCGGCTCAAAGTGGAGGACCTGCTTGATCTTCAAGCGCGGCAAGTAGCCATTCTGAAATCGGCGCTGGCGCGGCTTGCGCCGACGGGCAAGCTCGTCTACTCGACGTGTTCGCTCGAACGTGAGGAGAACGAAGCGGTGGTGGAGGCCGCGCTCGACGGGGCCGCAGAGTTCAAGGTTGTCGATTGCCGAGAAGAGTTGGACCGGCTGCAGCACTCAGGCGACGTGTGTTGGAACGACACTGCGTCGCTTCTTGCCGGGCCTTACCTCAGGACGATTCCCGGTGTGCATCCGTGCGATGGATTTTTTGCCGCAATGATCGAGCGGTGCAATTAACGCACTTCGAAGTTCACCGCGCTGCCTGCCGTAACTTTCTGGCCGGGCGCCGGAGTCTGCGTGACAATCATGCTCGCCGGGCCGGGCTCGGATACCGCTTGTGGCGTAACTGGGGTAGCTGCCGTTTCTCCCGGTTGCGGAGGAGGTGGAACGGCGCTGACTTTGCCCACTTTGATTCCTGCGTCTAGCAGCGCCAGCGTCGCGCTGCCGAGCGGCTGCCCAGTGAGGTTGGGCATGAGATAGGCTGCTGGTTCGGCGCCGTCGCTGACGAGCAAGCTGATTTTGGGAGCGGCCACTCCGCTGGCGTTCGCGGGCGGGCTTTGGGAAATCACCCGGTCCAGTGGCGCGTCAGGAAAATTCACGTGCGCGACCGAGCCCAGAGTGAGCCCTCTCCGCGTGATGTTCAGCTCCGCGACGCGCTCGCTGCCGCCCGTCACATCGGGAATCGCCACGCGCTGCGGTCCCAGGCTTTGCGCCACGCGCACTGACCAACCACGCCGCACCTTCGTCCCCGGCGGCGGCATCTGGGTCATGATTTTTCCTTCAGGAATGTCGGCGCTGTAAAACTGCCGTTCGACGATCACCTGCAAGCCAAAACCCGCTCCCGTGCGCTCGGCTTCCACGGGATTCATGCCCACCAGTTTTGGAATCGTCACCTCGCGCCCGTGGATCGCCAACTGCATTGAGGTGAGCGCCGAAATCAGGGCCACCGTCATCAGCACGAGAGCCAAAAGCAGCATGCGGAAAAATTGGCGCATTGCTGCCGATTATAGCGCTGGCCGTCTGATTACCTTGCCTTCGGATTCGCATCCGTCGTCGAGCTAGATTGCGGGCTTGACATTCCCGCCTGCGCGCTCTGCTGCTTCACCCATTCGTGGATGCGCGCGCTGAGCACGTCCATGGGCAGTGCACCGCCGGAGAGCACTTCATCGTGGAAACCACGAATGTCGAACTTGCTGCCCAGTTGGTCTTTCGCGTACTGGCGTTGCTTCAGAATTTCCAGTTGCCCGATCTTGTAGCCGAGGGCCTGCGCCGGCCACGCCATGTAGCGATCGGTTTCGCTCTGCACCGAAACTTCGTCGATCGGTGAGTGGTCGTGGAAATAGTCGACCACCTGTTGCCGTGTCCAGTGCTTCGAGTGGAATCCGGTGTCGACGACGAGCCGGATGGCACGCAGCATGTCATCCATCAGGTGGCCGTAGTAGCTGTACGGATCCTGATAGAACCCAACCTCCTTGCCGAGCCGCTCCGAATAGAGCGCCCAGCCTTCGGTGTAGGCCGTGTAGTCTTCGTGGCGGCGGAACATCGGCAGTTCGGGCAATTCCTGCGCAATCGAAAGCTGCATGTGATGTCCGGGGACGCCCTCGTGGTATGCAGTCGTCTCAATGTCGAGCACGGTGCGCTTTGCGAAGTCGCCAGTGTTGATCATGATGTGGCCGGGGCGCGAACCATCGGGCGTGCCGTCGACGTAAGAGGCGTCCGACGCTTCTTTCTCGCGGTACTCCTCGACCGGCATCACTTCGAGCTTGGCTTTGGGGAGGCGTCCAAACATTTGCGGGAGCTTCGCGTACATCTGATCTTCGTACTTGCGGTACAGATCGAGAATTTCCTCGCGTGAATGCACGTGCAGCTTGGGATCGGCATCCACCGCGGCTTTGAAGCTCTTCATGTCTTTGAAGCCGAGTTGATGGACGACGGCCATCATGCGGGCTTCGATTTCCTTCACTTGATCGAGTCCGAGCTGATGAATTTCATCGGGCGTCAAATTTGTTGTCGTGCTTTCTTTCACGCGAAACGCGTACCAGGCATCGCCATCCGGAAGAGCCCACGCTCCCGGCTCGGAGCGGCCTTTCGGCGCATATTCGTCGCGGACAAACGCCGTGAATTTGACGTAGGCCGGAAGCACGGAATCTTTGATCGCCGCCAGTCCGGCTTCGCGTAGACGCTTGCGATCGGCTTCGGGAACTGCATCAGGAAACTTCTCGAACGGATGCGCGAACGGACTCTGATCAGCCGCGGTTGTAGCGATTCCGTTCGATTGCGTCACGACTTTTTCCAGGAGCATTTTGGGAGGCATGCGGCCTTCCGCCAGCCCTTTGCGCATTTGCACGATGGTCTGATCGAACAAGACCGGCAGCTGTTTCAGGCGGGCAATGTAGTCTTCGTAATCCTTCACGCTGTCGAAGGCGAGAATGCTGACTAGTTGTGGCGCGTCGATGTGAATTCCGCTGGCCTGGTTGACGGGCATCTCCCACGGCTTGAAGCGCGCGCCTTCTAATCCCATTTTCAGATCGCGCACCATGAGCTGTTTGTTCAGCGATTCCTGCTCGGGAAAGCCCGTGGTATCGATCGCTTCAAAGCGCGCGAGGAAGAGGCGAGTCTGCTCTAGATTGTCGTCAATCGCGGCCTGCGAGAAATCGTCGAGCTTGTCGTTGTAGCGTTTGTCTCCGAGGATGGAGGCGTAGATGGGGCTGGTGCGCATGGTGTACTCCCACTGCTCGTGCAGCAGGTCATTCAGCGCCTTGCGCCGCGCTTCAAGATCGGCAGGATTCGCGAAGGCCATGGCCGGAATCAGCGTGGCAAGTGCAAGCAGACAGATTAGGGATCGCATTGGAACTCCAGAAAGAAATTTGATGGCATTAGGCAGACTTTCCCACTCACAAGCCTGTCTTGTTAGACGAATACGCACTGGAACCGTTATCAGTTCCCTAAATCATTTGCCGGCATTGGCGCGGGCCCGGTGCAGCCCAGCCGAAACCCCTCGCCGGACGGCGCTTTTGTATCCAGCAGCATCCATTGCCATTGTAGTTGCAGCGGCGATTCCGCCGGGAGTTGCGGCTTCTTCGAGCAACGATTCGAGGGAGAGTTGGCCTTCACGCCAGGCGATGATTCCGTCGGCCAAGGCATGTGCGCTCGCCAGGAGCGCCGTCTTTCGGTCAAGTCCTACTTCTTGCGCAGCATGCGCCAGGGTCGCGAGCGCATGATAGCCATGGCTGCACGAGTAGGTCACGGTGAAGGCGTCGAATTTGCTTTCTGGAATCTCAACAACTTGGCTAAAGCTGGCGAACAAATCGCGAGCGCGTTTGCGATCTTTCTTGGGTAACACGCGCGGGTAGGTGAGAGCTGTCAGTCCGCGGCCACTGCGGCATACAGGGCTCGGCATGGCCCGGACCCATTGCATGGAAGGGCTGAGTGCTTTCAGAACATGAAGTGGAATTCCGGCGGCGAGGCTAACAGCGAGCAGCCGCCTATTGATTTTGCCGATGGATCGAAGAAGGTCGCGAACCGAACTTGGGCGCACAGCAACGATCAGGAGATCCGCTTGCCGTACTGCTTTGTTCAAGTTTGGCTCGACCGCGATCGCATAATGCTTTTTCAGATCGCGCATCTTCTCGGGATTGCGATCGTGCACGATTAAACGATGCTTGCTTTTGCCCAGGCGAAGCCCGGCCAGCATCGCGGACGTGATCCGGCCTCCGCCTAAGAAAACGATCGTGCTCATGTCAACGCGTCCTCAACGGCTGGCAAGGCCTCCGGCGGTTTCGCCGCCGTCGCAGGTATAGACGTGTCCGGTGATGTATTGCGCATCGTCAGAGGCGAGGAAGGCGAAGAGTGCAGCAATTTCTTCCGGCTGAGCGTGGCGGCGTAGCGGAATCTTCCGGTTCACTTCCGCCAGCATTTCATCGGTGTACTCGGAGCGCTGCATGGGTGTCAGCACGTATCCGGGAGCCACCGCACAGACTCTGACTTTCGGCGCGAGCTCCAGCGCCATGGATTTTGTCAGCTCGATGACGCCTGCCTTGGTGGCGTTGTAATCCGCATAATATGGGTATCCCATGACGCCGTTAGTCGAAGCTGTCTGCAGTATCACGCCGCTGCCGCGCTCCATCATGTGCCGCGCGGCTGTCTGCGCGACGTAGAAGACACCGGTGAGGTTGACGGCGATAACTTTGTCCCACTCTTCGGGAGTGATATCGAGAAAATTATGACGAATGCTGATTCCAGCGTTGTTGATGAGGACATCGACGCTGCCCATCAGGCGGACGGCTTCGGCAAAGGCGAACTGCACCTGTTGAACGTGCGAAACGTCGGCATCGAGAACCCCGGCCAGAACTGGTAGCTCACGCGCGATCTTGCGGCGCGCCTCGCCGTCGCGGTCGAGCACGCACACCACCGACCCCTCTTCGAGAAACCGCGCTGCCGTGGCTGCTCCGATGCCGCTGGCGCCGCCGGTGATCAGGATTCGCTTGCCTTTCAGGCCGCGCACGCAAACCTCCAGAAAAGAAATCGGGCAGATCAGGATACCTGTCTGCCCGCGAACACGCCATCGGGATGGGTGCTTAAGTTTGCTCAGTGCTCGCCTTCGTCGTGCGAATCAACGTGACGATGCTGATTGACCAATAAAGGAAACTTGGAATGATCCAAAGGACCAAGAATTGTGCTGTGCGAAAGTCCGGATAGCGGACGTATTCATCGATGTTGCGATCCTCCAGGTATTTCCAGGGATAATAAACGTAAAATCCTCCCAACACGACCGTAGCTAACAGCCAAATCGATGCGAGGATGATGATTAGGCGATTACGCCGCGAAAGGCTGGCCATTGCAGTATTCCGCCTTCATTTTTCAGCACTCACTTCTAGCAGCAAATGCTCTTTGAACTCTGCGGGAAGTTTCGGTACTCCATTGGCGGCTGCTTCCACCGTGCCAAGGTCTTTTCCCTCGCCGTAATCGCTCACGTGGTACTTGCCCGGCTTCAATCCGCGGAGTTCTACTTCACCTTTCCACGGCGCGTCAGAATCCGCGAAGAAGGCGTAATACATTTTCCCGTCTTTTGCGATCGCATACGCTTCGGGCGTGTCATAGCCGGTCACGTACAGGTCGAGGAATTCGCCTTTGGACAACATTTTTTGGTTGTACACGCCGATCCATTGCTTCCAGTGGTCTTCTTTCGCGGCCGTCAAGTTGACGTCCTTAAATTTCGGACCGGGATCGGGCCAGACAAACTTCGTTCCCACTACGCCTCCGGTGCCGATGGTGGATGCGAAATCGTCACCGTGTTCTTTCCAGTCCGTCCCAGTCCTCGTCATTGCGGAAAGCTCGACGTGATCGCCGTAGACCGCCGACTGCGGGCCGAGTAGCGCCTTATACATCTTGATCCGCCGCCTCACCTGCACCGCGCCCACGGGATCGGCCGTCACTGCCTGATCCATAAACGGCAGCCACGCCAGCGAGGGCGGCGTCCCGCACGGACAGCTCTGGGTCACGCTTTGCGGCTTGATGGCGCGAGTTGTCTGGAAAATTTCTTTGTAGATATCGCCCATCGCGTTCACGGAATCCTGCGGCGACTTGTGATGATGCGCCGGGTTGTAGCAGGCCGGAACGCTGTAGATATTGTCGAGTTTGCTGCCGTCGAATCCCCAGTCGCGAATGAATTTTTCCGTCAACTGCTTGTGATACGCCCGCACTTCCGGCACCGCCGGACACATCACGGCCAAGCCGCGCGTCATGCGCGCATGCTTGCCATTCTTGTCGAGGATCAGCCATTCCGGATGTTCCTTCGCGACATTCGAGACTCCATATTTGTGCGACTCGTACTTTCCCTGGCCATCTTCGACCGCCAGCGGCAGCCACCACAACTGCGCGAGCATGCCTTCTTTGTGAAAATCGTCGGCCATCTTTTTGATGGAATCTCCGGGGAAAGTGTCGGTACGCGGATTCCAGTCGCCGTAAGTGTCGAACCAACGATCGTCGAGGGTCACCCACTTGATGCCCATCTCTTTCAGCTTCGGAACCGTCCCGAGCATCTGCGCCGGGGTGACGTCGGCCTCATATCCCCATCCGCACCAACTCACGTTGTAGGCTTCGCTCGACGGCTTCGGCAGGTCCCAACCTTCTTTCTGCAGTACGCTCGACCAGATGCGAAGCGGCTCGTAGTAATCGCCCGCAAAAACTGAAATAAAACTGCGCGGCGTGGAGTAGGTGTCGCCGGGTTTCAGCGTGATGTTGGCGGCATAATCAACTTCGGCGTTCACGCGTCCGTCTTTGCTTACCTTCGCAGGAATTGCCGCATTGATGGGAATCGTTTCCACGTGTCCGATGGCTTCGCCGACGTCGCGCGTCCAGAAGGCCACCACTGGAATCCCGCCACCATAGCCGCCTTTGACCTCTTCTCCAAAGACGTTGGGCTGCGAGAAGGTTGGTGTGAGCTTCACGACGTCGTCTTTGCCCCAGTCATAACTTGCGCCATGAAAGGACCACATGTCCCATTGATATCCCTTCACCTCGTGTGTGCCGAACCTGTGGCGCTGGTTCACGCTTTTTTCTATAGTGACGTCTTTCGCACCGGTGTTTTTATATTCGACCGTGCTGAGCAGAATATTCGGGAACTTGTCATAGACTTCGAACGCCAGCACACGCTGCAATTCCATCCCCGAAGGGCCGAGCGGACGCGCTGGAATCTCGATTCGCTTGCCGGCTCCCATCTTCCCCATTGCCTCGTGCACTTGAGCGCTTTGGAAGTCTAGGGTGAAGTGGACATCCTTGCCCGCGGCGCGCACAAAGTCGCTATCGGCGGGGGCACCCGCGACGGGCTCATCCAGGCTTAGCCTCTTCCCATCTTTCAATAAGAAGGCCTGCACATAGCCGTCGGGCCGCACCTGAAACTCCGCAGTGCTCGTCGTTAAGACCACGGGGCCGCCGTCCTTCACCTCCACGTTGATGGCGGAAGGCTGCGTCGGTTCGGGCTTGGCAGTCGCGGTTTTTCCCGGCAACGGCAGCGGTGACTTCGAACAACCTGCCAGCAGAAGAAGGCAGAGAGCAGTTGTGATCGCTGAACCGAGGCGTGCCATTCCGTAGGGGCTGGAAATCTTGCGGGGGATCATGAAAAACCTCTCTCTTCATGTATTATCTGCGACTCGCAGCCAGCCGTCGTGACGCTTTTTGCATGGCTCGAAGCGAAATATCGCAGTTGACAAACGCTACCAAACGAAAGTAAAAGTAATAGTTCGTAATATTACACCGAAAGCTAGCAGTTCCAGTACCCGAATTTTTCGCCGCCCCAACCAGGCCGATTGCGAAATGTTCGAGGATAGTGCCTTCGACCTTAGCGTCCAGGAGCCTCGCATGCCCACCCGCATCTGTCGTCCGCCAGTCGTCTCGAGCCTTTCCACCTATTTATTGCTCGGCGTAATCGTCCTTCTGCTCTCAACATTGGTATGGGCGCAAAAAGATGCCGGAGCCATCGTGGGTACGGTGCGCGACCCAAGCGGCGCCGTCGTGGCCGACGCCAAAATCACGATTACGGACGTGGAGCGCGGCATCCACGTGGTTCTCTCCACGAATGGCGACGGGGAGTACGTGGCCAGCCCCCTTCACATCGGCCGTTACACCGTCACGGTCGAAAAGGAGGGCTTTAAGAAAGCGGTTGCCGGTCCGGTACAAGTGAACATTCAGGATCGTGTCGGCGTCGACCTGAAGCTGGAGCCGGGCGTCATCACCGAGGTGATGGAAGTCACCGGGCAGCGTCCGCAATTGGAGACCGAGACCTCCGAACTCGGACAGGTCGTAGACAGCCGACGTATCAATGCGCTGCCGCTCAACGGGCGCAACTATGCTCAGCTCGCGCTGCTGGGTGCTGGCATCGCTCCCGCCGAGCCGGGCTCACGTGTTTCTGGCAGCGCTGGTTTCAGTTCCAATGGCGCCCGCTCTCTGCAGAACAACTTCCTGCTCGACGGCATCGACAACAATGCCAACCTCGGCGACGTGTTGAACGGATCTGCCTACGTGGTGCAGCCCTCGGTAGATGCCATTGCAGAATTTAAGGTGGAAACCAATTCTTACAGCGCTGAATTCGGACGCGGCAACGGCGCCATTATGAACGCCGCCATCAAGAGCGGCACGAACCAGTTTCACGGCGATGTATTCGAGTTCATACGCAACGAAAAGTTCGATGCCAACAATGAGTTCGACATTTTTGGCCGCGAGCCCTACAAGCAGAACCAGTTTGGCGCAACCTTCGGCGGGCCGCTGGTGAAGAACAAGATGTTTTTCTTTGGAGACTACGAGGGAACCCGCATCCGCCAGGCGCTCCCACAGGTCTCGCAAGTCCCACTTCCGGCTCAGATTAACGGCGACTTCTCGGGACTTCTGACGAACAATTCCACAGGGAGTACCGGGCCCGTGCCCAATCCCGGCGGCGGAAATATTCTCGATTGCGCCGGCAACACAACCTACTACGGCGAGATCTTTGACGAGCGCCAAACCGCAACTTCAGCCGCAAACCCCACGGGTATCTGCGGAACTCCGATCGGCGGCTACGTCGGCGGGAATCCAGCCAACGGACCGACGAACATCATTCCGACGAACCTCATGGATACGGTTTCGCTGAATCTTCTTGCGATCAAGAACGGCGTCAGCACAAATCTTCCGGCGCCGAATGCCCCGCAGTTTGG
This sequence comes from Terriglobia bacterium, assembly GCA_963847715.1. Classification (GTDB taxonomy): domain Bacteria; phylum Acidobacteriota; class Terriglobia; order Terriglobales; family Acidobacteriaceae; genus Acidiflorens. The sequence continues at coordinate 418,143 of CAWKAZ010000026.1, read as the reverse complement.
ATCCCAGGCCTATTTGTTCGAACCCAAGCGAAGCGAAACGGACGACCGGTTCGATGTCCGCATCGACCGGACATTCAGCCAGAACGACAATCTGTTCGGACGCTTCAGTTTTGGCAACTCCAGCTATTTCGTGCCTGCTCCATTCAGCACCGATCTTGATGGCGGCGGCTTTGCTAATGGCTATGGCCAGAACAACTCTCGCGGCCTGGCCGCGAGCGAAATCCACAGCTTCCGTCCGACCCTGATTAATGAGTTCCGTTTCGGCTTCAACCACCTGGACTCGCATCGCCTGAACCCCAACTCCAACGTCAATCTTTCGGCGAAATATGGTTTTGAGGGGATTCCCTTTGGCCCCAGCCTGGGCGGCCTCCCCCAGATGACCTTTTCCAATGGCGACGCGACCCTGGGCAGCTCTGGATATCTGCCTGCTATCGAAAAGCAACACAGTTATGTGTTCGGCGATAACCTGAGTTGGACGCGCGGACGTCACGCAGTCAAGTTCGGCACCGAGCTGCGCTTCGAGCAGTTCACAATACTCGAACCGGCGGCCGCACGCGGTTTCTTGTCGTACGGCTCCGATTACACCGACAACCCCGGCGTGATCGCCAGCGGCGGCACCGGCGCCGACGCGTTCGCCACATTCCTGGTCGGGATGCCCGATGGCGGCAACATTACATCCGAGAACAACATCATCTATAACCGCCAGATTTACGCCATCTATGCTTTGGACGACTTCAAGTTTTCGTCGCGTCTTACGCTGAACCTTGGCCTTCGCTACGAGCTGTTCAGCACGATCAAAGAAGCTCATGACAACCAATCAACCTTCGATTTCGCCTCGCAGTCGCTCATCGTTCCGAGAGGACAGACGGCGACATTCCCGGCCAGCGCAACCATCCTTGCTTCCGAACTCACCATCAAGAACACGGGCTCGCGGGGACTCATCAGTCCAGACCTGCACAACTTTGCGCCGCGCATCGGCCTCTCCTATCAACTGATGAGCAAGCTGGTGCTGCGCGCCGGGTACGGCATTTTTTACGGCGGCCAGGAAAGTGGTCCGTTTTCCAACCCCAGCCCGGGGTTCAACCCGCCCTTCGCCTCCACGCAAAACTTCTCCACTGCTTGCCAGACGACCAACACGCCAGCGTCGGGTTGCGCGATCAGCAATGGAGGCTCAGATTTCAGCCAGTACAATGTGATGAACACGCTGTTTGTAAACCAGCTGCAGAACCCCAACACGCCGAGCCTGTTTTCGCTGGATCCGAATCTGACGACTCCTTATACACAGCAGTGGCACTTTGGATTAGAGTATCAACTTCCTTCCGACACGCTTCTGGAGGTTACTTATGGAGGCTCGCGCGGCTTGAAGCTGTTCGGGTTCTACAACGGGAACCAAGCCACACTCCCCACGGATTGCGCGACCAATCCAAATTGCAGCCTTGAGCCGTTTGCCCCGCGTCGGCCAGCTCAGGGCCTGGCGCCCGGCGCAACCGGTCCGTGCGATTTGAATCCGAATCCGATCATCGGCGGCATTCCCCAGTATGCGAATGGAAATAACAACTGCAATCCCGCGTTCAACAGCGTGATCGGCACTCTGCGCAGCAATACCCGGTCTAATTACAACTCGCTGCAAACCCGCTTGGAGAAGCGGTTCTCGCATGGATTGCAGTTCGAGGCCGCGTACACTTATTCGCACTCCCTCGACGACGCTTCCAGCGCGAGCCTGGGCTCCGCGAACAATGGAGATTTCCGGCTTCAAACGGACCCGAACCTGGAATATGCCAACAGCGATTTCGACATTCGCCACCGTTTTGTTTTGAGCTATGCCTATGAGCTGCCTTTTGGCCGCGGCAAGCGCTTCGGGGGCGGCTCTTCGGGCGTTGTAAACCAGATCATCGGAAACTGGATGTTGGCCGGTGTTTTCTCCGCAGCGACCGGGAACTGGTACACCGCAACCACCAGCAATTCGGTCTCCTACGCCGATTGCGGCGGCACGGTGGCCGGATGCGACCGGCCCAACATTGTGCCCGGTGTGAGTCCGAATTCAAGCCCGTGCCCGGTGGCTGGCGTTCCGCTAACCTCGTTCAATACGTGCGCCTTTGCCAACAATACAGTGCCGGCGACGTATGGCAACGCGCCTCGCAACGACATTCTCGGGCCCGGCTACAAGACCTGGGATACTTCATTGATGAAGCAATTCCCGGTCCGCGAGCAGATTCATTTCGAATTCCGGGCGGAGTTCTTCAACATACTCAACCATGTGAACTACTTGTTCCAGCCGGCGGAAGCGCTGGGAGCAAATCCGACCACGCTGGTGCAAGGATCGAACACTTTCGGAGAACCGCTGGCAGCGCGCGATCCGCGCCAGATCCAGTTTGCTCTGAAACTGTATTTCTGATGAAGCGTTACGGGCAGAATGCATTGACCGCGGAGGCACGGAGAAGTTCTGAGTCACTCCTCCGTGCCTCTGTGTCTCCGTGGTAGGTTTTGGTCTTAGCCGGCTTGCCACACCGTGTCGAGCACCGTGCCGTCCACCCACTTCACGACAGCACACGGACGGTCGCCGAGCTTTGGGCGCCCCGGCTTCCCACAAATTCTCTCGACTTCGGCTTTGATGTCCTGAATCGCGCGAATCGGCAACTTCGACCCCATCACCGCATGGAGCAGATCGGTGCGCCGCGGATTGATGGCAATGCCGCGTTCGGTGACGACGACGTCAATCATTTCTCCTGGCCCAGTCATCGTGGTCACTTCATCGACGATCACAGGGATGCGATCGCGAAACGAAGGCAGCGCGAGAATCGTGCAGCCGGCGAACAGGCAGTTTTGCCATCCGCCAATGCCGTGCAGCAAACGGCCATCGGAGTGAGTCACCACGTTGGCGTTGAAGTTGACGTCAACTTCAGTTGCGCCCAGCACGACCGCATCGACGAGCGAAGCGAAGTTGCCCTTGCCGTGATAGTTGTACGAGGTGAATGGTGATGTGGCCACGTGCCGCGGATCGTTGGCCATCGACTTTACGCCATCGAGATCGAACGTTTGCCCATCGAGGATGTAGTCGGTCAGGCCTTCCTGCAATAATTCGACCAGGAATTTCGTCGACCCGCCGCGGACGAAGCGTGCTTTGACGCCGTCCTGCTTCATCATCTGCTTCAGGTACTGCACGAATGCCAGAGCGATTCCGCCCGCGCCTGCCTGAAACGAGAAGCCGTTCTTCATGATGCCCGTGGCCCGCAGAAACTCTGCGACCAGTTCTGCGATGCGTAAGCGGTCCGGCGAGCGCGTAATCTGCGTGGTGCCGGAAACAATTTTTGCGGGATCGCCAATCGAATCCACTTCGACGACGAAATCGACATTGTTCCCCTGAATCTGCCAGGGCACACATGGAAACGGCACGAGATTATCGGTGACCACAATGACGCGGTCGGCGTAGGTAGAATCCGCCAGGGCAAAACCGAGCGAACCGCAAGCTGACCTGCCATGCGAGCCGTCAGCGTTGCCGAAGAAATCGGCAGTGGGCGCGGCAATCACAGCGACGTCGACATGGACTTCTCCATCTTGAATCGCCTGGTAGCGTCCGCCATGCGAGCGCAGCACGCCCATGCCGCGCATTTTTCCCTGCGTGCAGTAATCGCCCAGCGGACCATTCATCGAGCCTTCGATGTGATGGATGACGCCTTTTTCCATCAGGTCGATCGCGGCTTTCTGCGAAGGAAACGATGCGCTCGGAAACCATGTCAGTTCTTTTACGCCCAGTCTGGCGGCCGCTTCGAGCGCCATGATCGCCACTTTGTCGCCGTCGCGCAGGTGATGATGATTCGAAATCACCATGCCGTCGCGCAGTCCGCACTTGCGCAGCGCGGTTTCCAGGTCGGCTACGCGCTTGTCGCCCGTATCCGGATAATCTTTGTTCGAGGAGATTGCCGGCGCCGCCTTGCGACCGCGCGGCTGAAATTTGCCCACGCCAAGAAACGGAATCTGCGGCTTTCCGTTGACCATCGTTGGCACTGCACGTCCGGCCGCGTTGTGCGCCAGTTCTACCCGTTCCTTCGCGCTCACGAAATTGCTCCCATCGCCTTCGCCCGCTCCACCAGTTTCAGCGCCCGCTGCACGACCGGCGGATCGATCATTTTCGAGCCCAGACTCACCACGGCTAGTCCTTTGCTCTGCGCCTCTTCGAATGCTGCCACCACTTTGAGCGCCTTTTCAATCTCGACGACGCTGGGCCGAAACGCTTCGTGGATCACGCGAATCTGTCCTGGATGAAGACACCCCATGCCTTCGAATCCGGCTGCCCGCGCAGCTTGTCCCCAGCGCAGCAGGCTTTCCATGTCGGCAATGTCGCTGAACACCGAGTCAATCGCCTGCACTCCGGCGGCGCGCGCCGCATTCACGACACGCGACCGCGCGTACTGCGACTCATGGCCTTCCGACGTTTTCACGACACCCAAGTCGGCGGTGTAGTCTTCCAGGCCGATCGTGAGCGCCGCCACGTTTTCGCTGGCCGACGCTACCGCGAACGCATTTTCGATTCCCAGCGCTGATTCGAGAATCGGCATGATCCAGATCGGGCGAATGATTCCATGGCGCGCCTTCAGTTCTCCGATCATGCGATCGACTTCGGTTACCTGCTCAGGCCGTTCGACTTTCGGGATCAGAATCAGGTCCGGGCTTTCGCCGATCACTTCGGCCAGGTCTTCCAGGCCGAGGGGCAACTGGTTGATGCGCACCATGCGTTCGCATGATCCGAAATCGACCGCGCGCAACGTGTTGCGTACCAGGGTGCGAGCGGCATCTTTCTCGCCGCGATGCACGGAATCTTCCAAATCGAGAATGATGGCATCGGGTGCGTGCAGGGAAGCGTTGATGTAGTACTTCGGCTCCGAGCCCGGCAGATAGAGACGCGAGCGGCGCAACCGGTCTTTTTGTGAAGCAGGCGGCAGCGGACGCTGCTCAGGCAAAGAGCGCTTCCCGAGCGCGATACCGGCCCGCCGAGCCGCAGCTTCGATGCGAGCCGAGATGATAAAAGGCAAAGCGCCTTCATCGTGAATCGTAACCCGCGCGTGCCTGACGCCGAGTTCGTCGAGAACCTGTCGCGTTTGTTCGAGGATCGCTGCGCCGTAATAAGGGGCAACGCGCGACTCGAGCGAGATCTCGACACCGCCGCTGTCGGAAGCCTCAAACGCGACGTGCACGTCGGACCGGACTTCCTTTCCCCAATGGCCCGCCTCGGCAGAACGCGGGGACGACGTCTCGACAGCGCTGGTCATAATTCTCTCAACTCGAAATTTTCTCCACGGAGCTATTGCAGTTTTGCCAGAATCGCATCCGTCATCTGCACGGTCGAAGCCGCGCCCTGGCTGATGGCTTTCGGGCCGCCCGTAAAGCGCATCATATCGTATGTCCGGACTTTGCCTTCGCGTACCACGTCGGCAATCGCGGTGCGAATGCGAGTGGCTTTCTGAGTTTCGTTCACGTGATCGAGCATCATGGCCGCGGAAAGAATCATGGCAATCGGATTTACGATGGGCGGATTCAATTCGGCGTATTTCGGCGCGGAACCATGCGTCGGCTCGAATACCGCGACGTCATCTCCGATGTTGCCGGATGCTGCGAAGCCGAGACCGCCGACCAGGCCGGCAAAAGCATCGGAGAGAATGTCGCCGAACAGATTTGACGCGACGATGACGTTGTACTCTTCCGGATTCTTATTCAGCCACATCAGTTGCGCGTCAATGTTCGTGGACCACAGCGCGATTCCGGGATAACTCTTTGCCACTTCTTTCGCAACTTCTTCCATCATGCCCGAGGTTTCGCGGACAACGTTCGGCTTCTCGCAGATCGTGACGCCTTTGAACCCGCGCTTCTTCGCGTATTCAAAAGCCGCGGTCACGATGCGCTGCGCTGCCTTGCGAGTGATGATGCGGCAGCTCACCGCGATCTCTGGCCCAGGCAGGTTGGCAAACGCCTTGAAGCGCGGATGGCTGTTCAGCGCGGCTCGCACAATTTCGGGAGGATTCGTCCACTCGACGCCGGCATACATGCCTTCTGTTCCCTGACGGAAAACGGTGGTGTCGATTTTTGGTTCATCGAATCCGCCGGAAGCGTTTTTGCGAATGTAATTCAGCGGATTGCCGATGAACCCGACGCATGGGCGCAGGCAGGTATCGAGATTAAATTTCTGCCGCATGGTCACGATCGGCGAGTAATAGACGTAGCCTTTGCCTTGCAGTTCTGGTTTCAGTTCGGCCTGTGCCGCCTTATTCGGTTTCGAAGTGATCGCACCGAATATACCCAACTTATGCTTAGTTAGTAACTCGATCGTCCGGTCCGGTAACGCATTGCCTTGCGCGCACCAGCAATCCCATCCGATGTCGGCATGAATGTACTCTGCGTCAAAGCCGACGGCTTTCAGAACGCGCAAGGACTCCGGCAGAACCTGGTTTCCGATGCCATCTCCCGGCATAGTGATGACTGTATGTTTCGCCATGAATGCTCCTTAAGATATCTACCGCCGAGACGCCGAGAAATACCGGGCATCCACTTCGCTCGGATGACGAGTCTTACTTAGCTCTGACTTCTCTTGGCGTCCTCGGCGTCTCGGCGGTGAAAAACTACGCCATGCCCAATCGCTTCGCCACCAAATTCTCCACTCCTCCGGCAATCACCAGGGACTGCGGAACGCTGCCGAGCGCGGGGAAGGAAAACTTTTCACCGCGCCAGGCGATCATGCTCGACGTAAAGTCGATGTCGATTTCGTCGCCCGGGGTAATCGTTTTCTCTTTCGCCGCAATCTCTTTCGCAAACTGCTCGCGCACTCGTGCCACAAACTCTGGCACCTCGATGCACAGAAATCCGTTATTGAATGCATTGCGCAGATACGTCTGCGAGAAACTAGCCGCGATTACCAGCGGGATTCCTTTTGCCTTCAGGCAAGTCACCGCTTGCTCGCGGCTCGATCCCGTCCCGAAATTGAACTGGCTGACGATCACGTCTCCGGCACTGGTACGCGCGGCGAATTGTGGATCGTAGTTTTCCATCACGACCTTCGCCATCATCTCCGGGGTCATGTCGTCGCGGTAGGTATAGTCCTTGCCGTAGATCGCATCGGTGTTGACGTTATCTTGGGGCATGAAGACCAGCCGGCCTTTGACGCGCTGCGGGAAGCCGTCCAGAATTTCCACTTCCTCCGCTCCACCGGCCGCCGACGCTAATTCTGTGTACGCACGCTGCGGAGCGCGATTCGCGAACTCGTGCGGCCCGCAGATGTATCCCGCCATCGCCGACGCCGCGACGACCTCTGGACTCGCCAGATAGCATTTCGCATCGCGCGACCCCATGCGGCCTTTGAAATTCCGATTCGTCGCCGAGATGCCGACCTCGCCTGCCTCGAGCAATCCGACGCCGAGGCCGATGCACGGCCCACAGCCCGATGGCAGCGGCTGCGCACCGGCATCCATCAATGTTTGCCAGACGCCGCTTCGCTCCGATTCTTCCTGCACCCACTTGCTCGCAGCACTCAGGTAGAACTTCACCCCTGGCGCAATCTTCTGTCCTTTTAGCACCTTCGCCGCGGCCGCCAAGTCTACCGTTCGCGAGTTCACGCACGAGATCAGATACGCCTTGTGGATTGCAACCTTGTTCTTCTCAACTTCCGCCAGCGATTGCATCGCCTGCACGGTGTCGGGTCCGGAAACATGCGGCGTCACTTGCGCGAGATCGAGCGTGATGCGCGCGGCATAGGTCGCGTCGTCATCGGGTCCCGGCGGATTCTTCTCCCAGTTCGCAATGTCGCTTTCGGTGAAACGCTCCACCCCCGGCGCCCCGAGCCGCTTCTGAACACCACCCATGTACGCGATGGTGACGGCATCCACTGGAAACCAACCGACGAGCGGGCCCCACTCCGTGGTCATGTTCGAGATCGAAAGCCGGGCGTCCATCGAGAGCGATGCCACACCCGGCCCCGCGAACTCGACGGATGCGTTGAGGCATTCGTCGTGGTTATAGAGGCCGCAGAGCGTGATGATGACATCCTTGCCGGTGACGCCCTCCGGTAATTTGCCATCAAGGACGACTTGGATCGATCGCGGAATCTGCCACCAGAATTCGCCCGTGGCCCACACCGCGGCGGCGTCGGTGCGAACGATCGGCGTACCGATAGCTCCGAGCGCGCCGTACATATTGGAATGCGAATCGGATGCGACGACGAACGAGCCGGGGACGACATAGCCGCGCTCGACCATGATCTGGTGCCCGATGCCCGAGCCGGCGGGATAGAAATCCACGCCTTGCTCTTTGGCGAACGCTTCGATGGCGCGGTATTTTTTCAGATTCGATCCGTCCTGATTCTGGATATCGTGATCGAGCGCGAAGGTAAGCTGATGCGGATCTTTCACTTTCTTCGCGCCGATTCCCTTGAACTTGCTCATTACCGCAGACGTGTTGTCGTGCGTCATGCAGCGATGCGGACGAATGGACAGAAAATCACCAGCCCGCAGCGGCCGCGAAGGCCCTTCGGCCATGTGTTTCTGCGCTATTTTTTCAACGATGGTCTGGCCCATAATGAACTCCCGACTCAGCCTTTACGTTTCCACTCAAATCCCAAATAAACCATCTGCCCGATGTGATGGTGCAGATGCGTTGCGCATTGCAGCACCATATCGAAGCGGTCTTTCGCATCCGATCCGGTCGCGGTGTAGGCCTTCGCCCAGTCCTCAGGCGACTGGCTGCCAATGATCTGAATCACCATCGCAATCGCTTCGTCGAATTTCTTCAGCGCCTCGGCTTTCGAGGGCGGGGCCGACTCCGCAAACTCGCGCGGGCGATCGCGGACATATCCGGTCGCGGCAATCTGCGCTCCGATGTAGTAGTTCAGATTGCCGGTGAGGTGCAGGGCAAGATGTCCGAAGCTGTTGCCATACGGGAAAGGCTTGCTCCAGAACTGTTCTTCGCTGAGCGGTGCGGCGAGGTCGTGAAGCCATCCAGCCAGCTTGTTGTAACGCGTGGTCAGCGCGTTGGCAATCGTTGCATTCAGATCGGTCATAGCCCTTCTCCCTAAGCCACCCTTAGCGACGCTTTCTGCTGGCTTTCTTCGCTGTTCGCGGCTTCGCCTTCTTCTTCACATCTTTCTTCACGTCCGCCTTCATGAGCGCCATCAACTTCGATACCGACGCGCATTTTTCCAGGTTCCAGATCGCGCCAATCAGCTTGTCCTGCGCCTTCTTTGAGAGCACTCCGTCAGCCAGAGCGCGGAATTTTTCTTCAATCTCCGCATCGCTCAGCGGATTTCGCGGATCACCCTTCGGATAGTCGAGTTGCTCCGTGAATTTCCGTCCGTCGGTAGTCGTGATGTTCACAATCACACGCTGAAGCGCCGGAAAAACTTTCTCGATCTCGGGATCGGCTACGACTTCCACTTTTTTCAGCTGCGCGCGAATCGTCGGATCCATGATCTTCTTCATTTCGAATTGCGCCGGGGTCACCTGCCGTTCCGCGAGCGCCGCTGCGATCACGTAGGGCAGCGAGTGATCCGCCGTCTCTTTCGTATGCGGATCGTACTTGCTCGGGTCAGAAAGAATGTCGGCCGCACGCGCCAGCGACCGAATCTGAATCTTTACCACCTGATCCGGATGCAGATCGTTTGTCTTCACCAGGTCAAGCACCGCCGAAATCGGAGCATGCGTCAACGCCTCGGTAGGGAAGAATTTCATTCCGCACTGGGTGATGCGCCACGATTCGCCGAGTCCGTCGGTCAGCAGATTCTGTTTCCATTCTGGACCATAGCAATGCACCAGACCTTCCTTGCCGTCGATGACGTGCTCGGGACCGCTGTAGCCCTTCTCGGCTAGAAGCGCAGCCAGCACTCCGCTCTGCGTCGCCATCGGATCGACGGTGTTCTTCATCATCGTCAGCTTGCCCGCTGTGACCGCGCCCATGGTGCAATGACGTGATGCCGAAATTCCGATCGCGTGCTGAATTTTCTCCCAGCTCAAGTGCAGCGCACGTCCAGCGACGATCGGTGAAGCAAAAGCCGTGAGTGTCGCGTGATGCCAGCCGCGTTCGCGGATTCCCGGAAACGCCGCCTCGCACAGACGCATTTCGAACTCATGGCCGAGCACGAATCCAACGATCAGTTCCTTGCCATCGCTCTTCGCGCGCTCGCAGCACGCCATCGCGGCAGGGAAAATGTCTGACGGGTGCGACGGATCCTGCTTCCAATAAATGTCGTTGTAGTCCATGCAGCGGATCATCAGCGCATTCGCCAGCGATGCCGACACCGCGTCGATCTTCTCGCCGGTGCCGATCACCGTTGCGGGACCGCGCCCGGCAATCTCTTTCAGAACTTCGAGCGCGATGATCACGTCATGCTGCTGATATCCACCGAGCGCGCAGCCAACGGAGTCGAGCAAGAAACGCTTTGCCTGATACACGGCTTCTTGCGAAAGCTGCTTATACTCCAGCCCCGCGGCCCAGCGGGACATGGTCGCGGTGATCGTTTCTTTAGTAGTCGTTTGCTGTGTCGACAAGGGTGCTCCTCGCTATTCGCAATTGGCTGTTCGCAGCTCGCAGTTCGCAGCCGAAACTTAATCAATGGATCTGAGACCTGACTCCTAAGACCTAAGACCTACGACCTGACTTTCACATTCTTCGGATTCTTGAACGGCAGAAACGCCATGAAATCGGCGTGGTGCACGATGAATGCTTCGGTCGTGCGCTTCACCAGATCGCCTTCCGCAGCGTGCGCAGCGATGATGTGGCAGACCGTGTCCGGCACGCCGCACTCCATTGCCAGAGCTACGCCGGTAAATGGATGTCGCAAGGCTTCTCCGCGTTCGCTTTGCCGGCTCTTGCCGTCTGGACCGATCTCGTACTCCAGCAACTTGCCGACGTCTGCCAAAATCGCGCCGGCGATGACCACGTCCGCATCGATCGGAAGCGCGCGGCCCATGAAGTCCGTCATCGCCTTCGCGCTTTCGCGCGCAATGTGCACAACGCAGCGCTTGTGCTCCATGAAAGTGATCGGACAATTCGGGACGAGCAGGGTAAATGGAATCTGGTTGAGGTCATCGGGCTTCAGCGGACTGCGCTCCAAGGCCTTGATCCAGGCTTGCGTCACCTGCTCGCGCAGTTTGGAATTGCTGATCCACTGAATCTCCGGCCACAGCTTTTCGACCGCCTCCCGCATGGGCAAGGCCTCCCTTACAAGACTCACTAGATTATCGGAGTCGGCGTGGATGCGTCGAGCGGATGGGGCACACTGCCCTGTGACTTCAAAACACAATTCTGTCAGGGCTATTTCTCGATCGGCAGCAATTCAATGCTGCAGCCGGACACGCCGCAGCTCAGCGACCCGCGACGCACGATTTTCACCGACGATACATCTGGAAACCTAACCGGGAAATCTTTCTCGCGCATTTGTTCGCCCGCTGAGCGCAGGGCCTCATCGCCGTCGACAAATTCGGCGCGCTCGGGTCGCGGCGAACTGTCGAATACTAAATTGAAGCGTGCGGATCCTGTCTTGCCGCTGATCGGTCCGAGTTTCACCGTGCGCGCCTCGACCAGTTCAGCCGGAGCCTTCGCGACATCCTTTTGCGCTGCTGCGGAGTCTGCCGACAGTTTCGCCAATCGCGCCTGCGAATCCGCCACGTCGCTTCCGCCCGCAGCCACGGCCAGCGCGTAAATGTGGCGCGCTTTATCTGCCTGCCCCTGCTTTTCTAGCACCTGTCCGAGTCGATTGGCGACGGTCCCTGACTGGCTCAACATCCACGCCGAAGTTAGGAACTGCATCGCTGCCAGATTTTCGCCGCGTTGATACTTTGCCCATCCCATCCGCGCCCAGGCCAACGACACAAGCTTCATAGATGAAAACGCTGACGGCCCGAGCCGGTCGAACTCGCCCGAATCGAACTGGCCTCCAATATCGTAGAGCACCTGCTGCGCGTCGGTCTCGGCCTGTGCGGGATCCATATCTGGTTTCAGCGCCGCAGCAAAAATATCCTGACTGGAATCTCCCCCGGTACTGCCAGTGAGTCCCTTCATCAACTCTTGCGCCAGCGCTTTCTCGCCGAGGCGCCCATACACCTGGGCGAGCGCCATCTTCGTTTCCGGATCATCCGGAGGAATCGCGGCTGCCGCTTCGAGTTCTGTGCGCGCGTCGGCGTCTCGTCCTAGCTGCGCCAGCAGCAAGCCAAGATTCTTATGGGTCGCCTTGTCGTACGGAACCGTCTCCAGCTGCTTGCGATAGGCGGCAATCGCATCACCGGTCTTTCCTGTTTGCTGCAACTCCATCGCTAGATCGCCATTCGCGTGCTTATGGTTCGGATCGATCTCGATCTGCTTGCGAAACGCTGCAATCGCTTCGGCATGATTGTTCGCTCCGGCGTAAGCCAGCCCCAGGTCGTACCAGGCATCCTTCATTCCGGAGTTAGTCGAGCCCGCGTCGCCATGGACAGCCCGCTTCAGCAGGTCGATCGCTGTGCGATAGTCCTTACTCTGCAGCGCTTTCACTCCGGCCTTATGCAGCTCAGTGGGAGTGCCCTCCAATCTTGTGGCCGACTGCCCTTCGTGGCCCGTGGGCGTCAGAATAGTGGCCGACAATAGCTGGTCCTGATCGCTGGCGGTTGCATTGCGAAACGATTCGTAGTCAGCACGCCGGGCCGCCGCTACATCATTTCTCTTGACGACAAGTTTGCGCTCGCCTTCCAGCACACCCTTGGTTTGGGTGTAGCTCGACGAATAGTCGCCGTAGTCGCGCGACATTTTTACAGCCGTCGGCGTATGCACCGTGTAGTTGGCGGGAAACTGCAGGCGAACTCTATAGTCGATCTCTCCAGCGGGACCAATGTTCAAAGGTTCTGTCGATCGCTCCGACGTGCGCACCGGGGGCATACCCAGCGGTGGGATCGGACGAAAATTCACACTGGTCGAAGGCACCACAAAGTAGCGATCCTGATGCAGGTGATATTTCAGATGAAAGGGCTTACTGGTGTCTTCGATGGAATCGAGCTGAACATCATCGACGTCGCCGGGCAAGCCCCAGCCCGTCGACAGCACCTTCACAAAATCCTTCCACTGGGCCTGGGAGAAGCGTCGAAAACTTCCACGCATCGGCCAGTCGCGGTCGCCTTGAGCCGTAATTTCGAGCGTGGCATCGAGCGCGCCAAACTCGCTGAACTTGCCATCAAGCGAGAAGCGCATGAAGTTGTTCACGGGGGAATCCGCAGGCGTTCGCTGCAAGCCTCCTTCGTCGTCGGTGGAAGCAAGCACTGCCTGTTTGTTTCGCAACTGATAAAGGATGAGCCCAAACGGAGTCACCTCCGGAGTCGTATCCAGCCACGTCAGTTCCGTGCCCAGGCGCGCTGCGGTGATCACGTGATCGAACTGCGCCGGGGACGGAACGTCCACATCCAACTTGCGCGAGCTGTCGATCAGTACTGGATAGCTTTGAATTCCTTCGGCTTTCAGCATCGCCGCGAACAGCGCGTGCTTGTCCTTGCAATCGCCATAACCGTTCTGCAGAACATCGGAGGCCGCGTGCGGCTGGTAGCGCCCGATGCCCAGCGAAATGCTGACGTAGCGTATGTTGCGCGCCACAAAATCGTAGAGACGTCGCGCCTTCTCGGTTGGAGAACCCGCTCCCTGAGTAAGTTCGTCGGCTTTCTTCTTGACGCTGTCATCCACCGTCATGCGTTCGCCCTGGAGTTTGGCGTACCAGACGGCGACCTGCCGCCAGCTGGTGAACGTCGTCAGCTGCACATCCGGAACGCTGTCGTCGTCTTCTTCATCCTTATCTTTATCCTTGTCGCGGTCGGGCTCGATGTTGCTCACCACCCATGTGTAGATGCGGCGGTCGCCCTTCTCTTGAATCTCTGGCTTCCGGGTGGGCGTTTTGAGCTTCACCTCGCGAGCTTTCGGAACGTCAATTTCCAACCGGTCTTCGCCGACCGCAACGCCCTTCGGGAAGGTGTACTCATACCAGAAATTTTCTCCAGCGAGGGGCGTCAGAACCCGCGTCACTGTGCGGTATTCCAGCGTATCGCCGGGCTGCAGGGCGACCACGGAAACATGCCGCTGCCGGTAGTCGCTGTACATCGGCGCTTCTTTCGCCACGTCCGGAGCGAAATCCTGCGCGGTTGAGTCTGGCGTTACGATCACCTTGCCGTCCGGCTTGCGTACGCGCACATATTCGATCTCCAGCTTTTCGGTGGCCGATGAATATCCAAATACAATCTGGCCGAAAGCTTCCACGCCCGCCTGACTTTGAATCCGAATCACCGCCTCGGTCTCGCGCACTTCGGTTCCGTCGTTTTCAAAGCGAGCGCGATTCAGGATCCGCTCATATACGGCGGCCTCTTCGGCATTGGCATAGCTCGTCTTCGGCTTGGTGGGAGCGGGGTTGGAAGAACCGGACGTTTGCGCTAGAGCGTCGCCGCCGACTGCGCATACGAGCAAAAACACGAGCCAGCAGCGGGCCGCAGAACTTGAAAACGGATAAGGCATCTTGCAGTTCTTTTACGCTGTGCCCAAGGTAAAATCAAACCAACCGGGATGAGTCTCAGAAAATCAACTTGGCTCGCGATGTCGGTAATTTGTCTCGCCACTGTACTTGTCGCGCAGGTCGCACCCCTCACCGTGGTCGATGAACCGCTGCCGCCAATCGAAGCAGGAGTGCAGTTTCACTTTCTTCTCCACGCCACGGGCGGTGTCGCTCCCTATGTCTGGCGCGTCGCTTCGGGCGAACTCCCGGAGGGAATTATGCTTAGGCCAGAAGGCCTACTGGAAGGGCGTCCCACCAAGCCCGGAACCTTCACGCTCACTTTGAAGGTCGAAGACTCGGGACATCCGGCACACACGATCAGCAAAGAGTTCCGCGTCTCCGTTTCTACTTCCCTGCTGCTTGAATGGCTCGATTCTCCCAAGGCACACGAAAACCGGATCGACGGGTCGGTTCAGGTATCCAACTCTTCGCAGGACACTTTCGATCTGACCGTCATTATTGTTGCGGTCGCAGAGCAAGACAGTCGAGCTACCGCCATCGGCTACCAGCACTTCGCGCTTCGACCAGGAGCGACTAACGTCAAAATTGCCTTTGGAAACACGCTGCCCCACGGTTCGTATGTGGTTCACGCCGATGCCATCGCCGAAGTTCCCGTGAAAAAAACGATCCTGCGGCAAAGGCTGCAAACGCCTCAAGCGCTGGCGGTGATTCAAGGGCCTTAGAAGACTTTCGCGCGTCGTCCAGGGTACGCAAGTCACTTGCGACGGCTATGCTATCCTGATTATCTTGAGGCATTTGCACCGGGGTCGGGCGTGCCTTCTCCGATGGACACGGGCGTTTTGTATGGAGCTTTTTCTTAATCTTTGCTGGCTATCTCTGTTGTTGCCCGCCTTTGTGTTGTGGCGAAAACAGGCCGTCCTGGTCTGTCCAAAACGGCGCCAGCGCCCGCTCGTCTTACTTGTGACTCTTGGCTGTGCGTTGATCCTGCTATTCCCCGTAATCTCCGCGAGTGACGATCTGCATGCCATGCGTCCTGAGATGGAGGAGTCGGAGCGTGCCTGCCGTGACGCCAATCGTTGTTCAAGTTCAATTCATGCGTTGGCTCACCCTTCGCAGAGCATTCTGGTAAGTTCGTTCCGCGTTTCACTACAGTTCGAGCAAATTGGTACTGTTTTTCCTCTTGTATTGCTGAGAATCGGAGATCTTTCAGCCCCTGCGCCCGCAGGCCGTGCTCCACCCCTTGAGCGCCCCGTTTCCCTATAGATAAACCGTGCTGTTTCTTTTGCGGAGAGCCCTGAAGCATTCCCCAAGTTAGCGCGTACTGGGAGATCGGCATTTCCCCAGTACGCATGGAGTCCACGATGTTCAAGTTTCGCAAACTCGGTCTGGCCGCATGCCTGTTGGTCGCGGCGGCTCTAAGCACCTCTGCGCAGCAGGCCCTGACCTGGGAGGACGTGCGCCTGCGTTTCGAGCAGAACAATCCAACGCTGCTGGCGGATAAATTGTCGATCGATGAATCCAGAGCGCAGGAGATTACCGCTTTTCTGCGGCCGAACCCGTCGTTGGGTCTATCGGTGGATGGAACCCAAATCGCTCCCAACAAGGGCGTATGGCTGCCGTTCGCCGGCACATTTGAGTCGCCCAGCATCAGCTACCTGCAGGAGCGGCAACACAAGCGCGCCTTGCGGTTGGAAAGCGCCAAGAACGCGACGTTGATCGCCGAATCAAGCCATGCCGACCTGGAGCGAACTCTGCTCTTCACCCTGCGCAGCGCGTTCGTGTCGACGCTGCAAGCCAAGGCCGTTTTGCAACTGGCGAAAAACAACCTCGAATATTATGACCACGTTCTCCAGATTAGCCGAGATCGCTTTGCTGCCGGCGACATCGCCCAAGTCGATCTCGACCGCCTGGAACTGCAGCGGGTGCAGTATGAATCCGATTTGCAGGCCGCCGAGGAGAATCTGGAAACCGCGAAGATCCAGTTGCTCACCTTGCTCAATGAGCGCACTCCGATTGAGCAGTTAGACGTGACCGGGGTCTACGATTACATCGACCAACTGGCGCCCCGCGATGAGTTCCGGAAGATTGCCATGGATACGCGGCCGGATTTGAAGGCCGCGGTTGAAGCCGTCGACAAGGCTCAATCCGATCACAAGCTGGCGGTGGCCAACGGTTCCACCGATCCCACCTGGGCCGCGTGGTACACGCACAATTCGTCCACCAACAATCCATTCGGTGTGAATACGCTTGGCGTAAGTGTCAACATTCCATTGCGCATTTTCGACCGCAATCAGGGCGAGAAGCTGCGCACGCAGCTCGATATCCGGCGCAATGAAAAATTGCGCGATGCAGCCGAGGCCCAGGTGCTGAGCGACGTCGATTCCAGCTATGCGACGGTCGACAGCAACCTGGTTCTGTTGCGGCCCTACAAGGCCAAGTACTTGCAGATGTCAGTGCGCGTACGGGACACGATTACGTTTTCCTACCAGCACGGGGGAGCATCGCTGCTCGACTTCCTGAACGCGCAGGCGGAATACCGCAGCGTCCAATTGAATTACGTCAACTTGGTCGGTTCCTACTTGACCGCTGCGGCCCAACTGAATCAAGCCGTCGGGCGCGAGGTGATCCCATGACGTCGCAAGCAAAACACTTTTTAAGTTCAAGAGCCGCCAACGCTGTGCAACCGGTGGACTCTTGCGGCGCGGCTGCAGTATCGGCCCTTCCCCATGTAGCCGCGCCGAAAATTTCCGTTGCACACTTCACGATCGCTTTGGTCTGCGCGGCTCTACTCGCGCTCTCGGTGGCCTGCTCTAACGACACCAAGGCCGCGCCCACCAAGGCACAGGTTGTACTCGACCCGAACCTGTTTACCGTCGACCATCCCGAGCTGTTCCAGACGGTCAAAGTGGAAACCCGCGATCTGCCCACCGAACTGAATGCCAACGGAACCGTGCAGCCCGATGTGAATAAGACCATCCACGTCACCTCGCTCGGCTCGGGACGTGTAGTCGAACTCAAAGCACGCCTCGGCGACTACGTGAAAAAAGGCCAGGCGCTCCTTGTGATCTCCAGCCCGGATCTCGCCGGCGCGGTTGGCGACTATCAGAAAGCCTCAGCCGACGAGGCTCTCGCCGCCAAGGCGCTTGAGCGCGCACAGCTTCTCTACTCGAAAGGCGCGCTCGCGCAAAAGGACCTCGAAGTCGCCGAAAACGCCGACGCCAAAGCGAAAACCGATCAGAAGACCGCCGAAAACCGTCTTCGCGTTCTCGGAGGAGATCCCGCGCACCCCAGCACTATGATTGAACTGCGCGCGCCGGTGGCCGGAACGATTGTGGAGCAGAATGTCGCCGGATTCGAAGGCATCAAGAGCCTCGACAACACTCCGAACCTGTTCACGATTGCCGATCTTTCCAACGTCTGGATAGTTTGCGACGTTTATGAAAATGACCTTGGCGATGTGCACATCGGCGATCCGGCCCAGGTTCGCCTCAACGCCTTTCCCGACCGCGTTCTGAAAGGAGCGGTCAGCGACATCTCGCGGGTTCTCGATCCCAACACGCGCTCCGCCAAGGTCCGCATCGAACTCGCCAATCGCGATGGCGCGCTGCGTCCCGGGATGTACGCGGTGGCTACATTCCATTCGCGAAATCAGAAACCGCATCTGGTCATTCCGGCAACTGCCATCATGAGGCTGCAGGATAAAGACTGGGTCTTCCGCAAGGAGAGCGCCAACTCATTCCGCCGTCTTGAGGTTCAAACCACAGGCCTGCCGGGCGGCCTGCAGCAGATTCAGCAGGGCGCCAAGGCAGGAGATGAACTCGTGGTTAACGCCCTGGTGTTTTCGACAACAGCTGCGGAGCAGGGTAAATGATCCGGTTTCTCATCGATTTCGCGCTGCGCAATCGCATCCTGATCCTCAGCGTGGCGGTCGTGCTGTTTGTCTGGGGCATCATTTCGTTTCGCAATCTGCCGATCGAGGCCTATCCCGACGTCGCCGACACCTACACGCAGATCATCACGCAGTGGCCGGGCCACGCCGCGGAAGAAGTGGAGCAGCAGATCACGGTTCCGCTCGAAGTGGTGCTCAATGGCGTCCCGCACAAGACGCATCTGCGCTCGGTTTCGCTGGCTGGACTCTCCGTCGTCACCATCATCTACGACGACGAGATCACGACGTTCAATGCGCGCCAGGAAGTTCTCGACCGCCTGCAACTGGTCACTCTGCCCACGAACGTAAACGCGAACCTCGGCCCTGATTACAGTCCGACCGGCCAGATCATGTTCTTCACGCTCAAGAGCACGAATCCGCGCTATGACGTGATGGAACTCAAGACGCTCGCCGACTGGTTCGTGCTGAACCAGCTCAAGTCCGTGCCCAACGTGGTTGACGTCAACATTTTCGGCGGGCCGACGCGCGAATACCAGGTGCAGATCGATCCCGGAAAACTGGTTTCCTACGGACTATCGCTATCGCAGGTCGAGCAGGCTCTCGCCAACAACAACACTAACGCTGGCGGAGGATTCATCGAGCGCGGCCAGCAGGCGCTGAATGTGCGCGCCGTCGGCCTGATGCAGACGACCGACGACATCGCGGCCACCGTCGTCAAGAGTGTCAATGGAACTCCGGTCCGCGTCCGCGATCTTGCCATCGTCGTGCAGGCGCCGAAGATTCGCCTGGGCCAGCTCGGGAAGACGATTCGCAAGGATGATGGCACCGTGATCGACGACGAAGACGTGGTCGAAGGCATCGTGCTCCTCCGCAAGGGTGCTGAAGCCGATGCGACTCTCGACGCTCTCCACGCCAAGATCGAGGAACTCAACACTCAGCTACTTCCTCAGGGAGTAAAGTTCGTTCCCCATCTCGACCGCAGCGTCCTCGTTCATTACACGACCCACACCGTTCTACGAAACCTCACCGACGGTGTGCTCCTGGTTACTTTCATTCTTTTTATTTTTCTCGGAAACGTTCGCAGCGCGCTGATTGTTACCCTGACAATTCCCTTCGCCCTGCTGTTCGCCGCTATTCTTCTCGATCTCAGCCATATCCCGGCAAATCTTCTTTCGCTCGGCGCGCTTGACTTCGGCATGGTCGTGGATGGCTCGGTGGTCATGGTGGAAAACATCATGCGCCACGTCGAGTATTCTCAGACCAAGAAGACATTTCTTGAGATCATTGCCTCCGCCGCCCACGAAGTACAAAAGCCGGTCTTCTTCGCCCGCATCATCATCATCGTTTCCTATCTGCCCATCTTCACCCTGCAACGCGTCGAGGGACGACTGTTCCGCCCAATGGCATGGACGGTCGCCTTCGCTCTGCTCGGCGCGCTTCTGTTTGCGCTCCTGATTGCGCCCGTGCTCTGCCATCTCGTGTTCCGCGACGGCAAGATCAAGGAGTGGCGCAACCCGATGATGGGCATCCTGCAGAAGGCCTACCGCCGCCAGCTCGACTGGTGCTTTGAGCACTTGAAATTTACGCTCGGCATCGGAGTGGCGGCCTTTGCACTGATGCTCTTCCTTCTCTTCGGCGGAGTCCTCGGTTCCGAGTTTCTGCCGCACCTCGATGAAGGTGCGATCTGGGTCCGCGGCACTCTCCCTCCGAGCACTGGCCCTACCACTGGAATCGCCGTGACCAAGCGCGGCCGCATGATTCTGTCGCAATTCCCAGAGGTGATACAGGTCGTCAGCCAGGTCGGCCGCCCCGACGACGGCAGTGATGCCAGCGGCTTCTACAACACGGAATTCTTTGTAGATCTCCGTCATCGTTCTGAATGGCGGGCAGAATACAAAACGAAAGAACAACTGATCGACGCCATGGACAAGGCGCTCAACCAGATTCCCGGGGTTGACTGGAATTTCTCGCAGCCGATTTCCGACAACGTCGAGGAGGCCGTCAGCGGCGTCAAAGGTGAACTCGCGGTCAAACTCTTCGGCAGCGATTTGAAGACTCTCGAGCAGAAAGCCGACGAGATGCAGGACGTGATGAGCAAGATTCCGGGAGTCGCCGATCTCGGCACCTTCCAGGTGCGCGGACAGCCCAACGTGAATCTAGTCGTCAACCGCGCCGCCGCTGACCGCTTTGGCATCAACGTCAGCGATGTGCAGGACGCCGTCGAGACTGCCGTCGGAGGCAAGGCTGTGAGCCAGATCCTGATCGGCGAACAGCGCTACGATCTCACCGTCCGCTACCAGGAGCCGTACCGCAAGACGGTCGAGGACATCGAGAACATCCGCATTCTGGCGCCCTCCGGAGAGCGCGTTTCCCTTGGCCAGCTGTGCGACGTGAAGCTCGAAGATGGCGCTTCTTCCATCTACCGCGAAGGCAATTCGCGCTATATCGCCATCAAATACAGTGTCCGCGGACGCGATCTTGGCAGCACGGTGCGCGACGCCATCGAACAGGTCCACGCAAAAGTAAAGCTTCCCGAGGGCTACCACCTTGACTGGACCGGCGAATACGAAAGCCAACAGCGCGCCAACAAACGGCTTGCGATTATCGTGCCGGTGACGCTCCTGCTCATGGCCTTCATCTTGTATTCGATGTTTGACTCCTGGAAGTGGGTCGGCCTGATCTTCGCTGTCGTCGCGCTTTCGCCGCTGGGCGGCGTGCTCTCGCTGCTCGCAACCGGCACGCACTTTTCCGTGTCCTCCGGCCTCGGCTTTCTGGCGCTGACCGGAGTTTCGGTGGAAATCGGCGTCATCATGGTTGAATACATCAACCAGCTCCGCACCCGCGGCATGGACCCGCGGCAAGCCGCCAGAGAAGGCGCCGAGCTTCGTCTCCGCCCCATCATGATGACCATGCTGGTGGCTACTCTCGGCCTGCTGCCAGCCGCCATGTCGCACGACATCGGCTCCGACTCGCAACGGCCGTTCGCCATCGTCATCGTGGGAGGCCTGATCGTTGAACTGATCGTCAGCCTGGTTATGATGCCGACGCTCTATGTTTTCTGGGCGCGCCCCGGCGACAAATTACCTCCGGCAGAACTCGAATTCGTAGAAGAAGGCGAGCACGTGGATTAGTGGGGAAATTGATCGAGCCAACTGACCATCGGGTCATCTGAGTTCGATGTCTTAAATGGCCCGATCAACCGATGAGCCGATCACTCTCTTTCTTGCTTTTTGGCCGTGCTTCCACTAGATTTCAAGTTTCCCTCAGTGTGCCGAGCGGGAAGTGCGGAAACTTGCCTCAGGAGTAGGTATGAAGCGGAGCTTTATCGGACTCGCCATGGGTACTCTGGTGGCCGTCGGTGCAGCGTTGAGCCTGCCGAGTTGTGGACACGACCAGAAGCTGGTAAGCCTCACGATCACACCCACAACATCTACTTTTCTTGATCCGGGTTTCGCTCCACCCCCTCCCAATCCCACGCAGCAGTACACCGCGATCGCCACGTACATCCATCCTCCCGCTACTAAGGATGTCACTAGTCAGGCAACCTGGACGATTGATAACGGAGTGGCCACCTTGACCGCTCCCGGCCTGTTCACTGCGACGCCTCCGCCAGCAACCGCCCCGCCGGGCACGCCAGGGCCTTGCGGTGTTGCAGATATTTCGGCAAGTGTTCCTGAGGGCACGGGTGGTTCGGGCAATGTCGTGATCGCGCTCGCGACCGTCACGGTAGACGATCCAAGCAACGCCCTTTGCCCGGGCGGCGGCAAACTTGCAACATTGGCTGTCGGGGTCGTCGGGCCCGGATCAGTAACGAGTCTTCCAGCCGCCATCAGTTGCACGGCCACTGGCGGGACGTGCATCGCGGTCTACAGCGTAGGTGCCTCGGTATTGCTTACGGCGAGCCAGCTTCCTGTTACTTGGGCAAATTGCCCGGGTGCGTCCGGCGACACCTGCGTGATTATGATACCCACGGGCGGCACTGCGGTAAGCGCAACTTTTCAGTAGGAAAGGCTACCTACTCGTCCGCCAGTAGCTTTCCCAGCGTAGGCTTGTGTTTCTCCGGCTTCGCCTTTTTCGCGACTACGAGCTGCGACGCTTTGGGAGCGCCCACACGTTCGCGAGCCATTTCGCGAACCACTTTCGCGGCGGAAAAAATCTTCTTTTTCTTCTTGCGAGCCATGGCTGTAATTCTCGCATCTTCGCACATTCGATCCGCAAAAGTGCAATAATCTGAGATTGGCGGCGAGTCCGCTCCTGCGCAAAGAGCGCGAGTGAGAGATGGCCCGCCGCCGCAAGAATAATTCTCGAGCACAATTTTATGGATGAGCGCGAATTTTTTGACGAGAAGTCCGACAAGAAACCAGCAAATCTGACCTGTCCGCATTGCCAGCAGGCGGCGGAGTACGAGATCCAGTGGCTGGTGCGCATGAAGAAGAAGAGCCTGCCGCCGCGCGCCGACGATCGCGATCGGGCCAAATTCGCGAAGGCGCAATCCTACATGTTGCGGCGGGACGACATGATGATGTGCAAAAACATGCGCTGCCGCAAACGATTTGAGATCACGAGCGTGCAGAGCGTGGCATTTCTGCAGTAGCCGGATCGACGCCGACTCGTTCGTGAATCGCCACACGTCTCGCCGCTTCACCCGCCCTCGATGTCTCTTAGGGTGATTCCTGTACAGCGAATTTTCCGTCCGAATGCAGAATTTGCCGTCGCGATTGCCATAGCCCTCCACTCCAGATTCGCAAGCCAATGACTCCACCCCAGTTGCAAGGGTGGCAGAGCAGGTGCACCTATCCTCTCCGGGCTACTGGCCCCACATAGGGGGTAATCCGGATATGGCAATCAAAACTACAAATTGGCGTTTCTCTGCTTCTTTTTCGCTGTTGTTGGCCTCGGCCCTGCTGTGCGGGCCGGGCGCGCTCGCCTACGGACAGTCGCATCAGACGATGCCTCCGCAGACTGCGCCGCCGCAGGGCGACAACGACACAACGATTCGACAAATGGCAGATATGGATAACTTCCTCGACAGTCACCCGGAAATTGCCGAGCAAGTCCGAAAAGATCCTTCCCTCGTCAATAATCGGGAGTTCGTCCAGAATCATCCGGCGCTGGGGGAATATCTGGAAAAGCATCCGGGAGTCCGCGAAGAACTGCGCGAGAACCCGAATGCGTTTATGCATCAGGAGAATCGGTACGATCGCGGAGAAGAAGGGCGCGAGCGCGATCATGACATGCGGGGCGATCGCGACATCACCCGCCGGGAAGTCGCCGGCATGGACCGTTTCCTCGACAGCCATCCTGAAATGGCCGAGCAAGTCCGAAAAGATCCTTCGCTGATTAACAACCGCGAGTTCGTTGAGAATCATCCGGCGCTGCAGGAGTACCTGCAGAAGCATCCGGAGATTCGGGAAGAGGTGAAGGAAAACCCGAACGCCTTCATGCACCAGGAAGAACGCTACGACCGACGCGAAGATGCCATGCGCGGGGACCGCGACAATCGGATGGGCGATCGCGACAGAATGGGCCGCGACGACCACGGCGAATTGACGAACTTTGGTCAATTCCTGGGCGGACACTCGAGCATGGCAGCACAGCTGTCGCAGGATCCCTCGCTGGCTAACAACAAGGAATACCTGGCAAACCATCCGGAGCTTGCCGAGTATTTGAAGAGCCATCCCACGGTGACCCAGCAGTTGGCGGAAAATCCGCAGGCGGTGATGAACTCGAACTTCGTGCAGCAGAACAACAGCATGGGCGCAAAGCCGCCGGTGCCGAAAGTGAAACCCAATAACCAGTAGCAACACGCGGCGTAAGGGTTTGGGAGGCCGGAAACAACGGCCTCCCAATCGTGTGTTCGAGTTCGGCTTTCACAATTGACGACCGCCAAAGGAGATCTTTATGAAAGTAAACGGATCGCTGATCATGCTTCTCGCGCTGTTCGTGGCCATCGCCCCGATTGCGGAGGGTAGAGACAAGAAAAAGCATGGCCAGCGCGGCATGTTAGAGAGTATGCAATCGGTGCCATGTGGCGCCAAAGAACGCGGCTTGGCTGGGCTCGGCAGCGTGTTCGGTTCCGTCGGAGTGGAGCACGTAAACTCGCACGAACAGTTATGCCCGCAATATCTGCTGCGCACCGACGAGATGGATTACCACATCCGTCCGATGGATACGAAGCACGCCGCGGTACTTCCCATCGGCCACGAAGCGGAATTCAAGATCAAGAATGACCGTCTTTTCCTAAAAGTGCCCGACGGAGACAAGAAGGTTCGGCCTTTCGAAGTGGTCTCGATGCAACCGGTAAGTGCCGACAGCAAGGGCGAGAGTTCGAGCTACCATCCGAGCTCGAAGGAAAAGGAAGCCGAATCGCGGCCGCTCGATCGCGATGTCAATCGTGATGAGAAGGGCAATTTGAATGGCCAGGCAAACACTGTTCCACCGCCGCAGTAGTGGTGAGCGCGCGCGAGGTATCGGCGTGCTATTTGGAGGCGGAGCGGTTAGCAACCAGGGTTGCGGCGAGAGCGCGCACGCTGTGCAGAAGACGGCCGATCGTTTCAGAAGCGGGAGCAGATAGGGCCGACTGCTTGACGAGTGGAGCGTCGCTGAAACCTTCGCGGACCATTTCCTGCGCGGCCTTGGCGAAGCGTTCGGAACTCGCGTCTTCCATGGCGAGGAAGCGGAAGGCCTGCGCCAGCGGAACTCCGTCGGCTCCCGTTTGCAGAAACTCAATGTGGGCGCTGACTTTACCGTAAACCGTGTTCAGGGCAATGTCGCCCATTGTTCCCTGGGCGATCGGCCCTTTGGCAAGAACCGCCGAGCCTCCGCTCAGCGACAGGCGCTGTAATACGCCCACAAAGTGCGCGCCGTTGATCGTAAACAATGCGCGTTCGCTGTTCGGGACGCGGATGCGCGGGGCGCGGCCTTTGGTCGATTTTTGGTTCTGGACCTTCTTCACGTCCCTAGCATTTCAAGTGGCGAACGAGCGGTCAAGATTACTGCGGTGCGCGACCTTGGAGTCAAAGAAAGCGGCGATCTGCCGCCTGAAATCAGCAAACACGTCGATACTGGCTCCCCCCTGATTTATACTGACTAGTTTCGCTTGCCCTTTCTTACGCGCAGAAGAGGAGTAGCTCCGTGAAGATTCTGGTTTGCATGAAGCAGGTGCCGCAGAAAGACGCTCCGCTTAAGCTGAATGAGGCGGGAACGTGGATCCGCGAAGACGTTTCCTACGAAGTGAATGAACCGGACGCATTCGCGCTCGAAGAAGCGCTGCGGCAGAAAGAGAAGCACACAGGCGAGGTCGTCGTGATCACCGCTGGTCCGGCGCGCGCTTCGCAGGTGCTGCGCGAAGCGCTGGCCAAAGGAGCCGATCGCGCCATCCACCTCGAGGACGAAGGCTTTGTCGGCCTCGATGCCTACAACACCGCGCGCGCCATCGCCACTGCTATCAAGGACGAAAAGTTCGACCTGATCTTCACCGGCCTGCAATCCGACGACTACGGATTCGCCCAGACCGGCGTGATTCTCGCCGAGATTCTCGGCCTGCCGCATGCCACCATCATCATGCATATCGAAAAGACCGATGGCGGCATCCGCGTGAAGCGCGAACTCGAAGCCGGATTCTTCCAATTCGTCGATATGCCGCTGCCTGCTGTGCTGACCATTCAGTCCGGCATCAACAAGCTGCGCTACGCTACGCTCATCGGCATCAAGCAGGCGAAAAACAAGCCGATGCGGAAAGTGACGCTGGCGGAAGTGCAGTCGGCAATGGGCGCGAATCTGCAAAAGATCGAAAAACTGTATATCCCGCAAAAATCGAAGAACACAGAATTCCTCGAAGGTCCTCCAGCCGAAGTGGCAAAGAAACTGGTGGAGAAGTTGAAGAACGAAGTGCGGGTAATCTGAAACCGTGGTCAGTTGTCAGTTGTCAGTTCTCAGTTAGAGAACTGGGGCGGTTACTGACAACTGATAACTGAAAACTGGGAACTTATTTATGGACACTATTCTTGTCGTCGTCGAGCAGCGTGAAGGAAAGCTAAACCGCGTCTCCTGGGAGACGATTGCCGCTGGGCAAGCCATCGCGGCGCAAACCGGATGGGCGCTCGAAGGCGCAGTCGTCGGCTCGGGAGTATCGGCGATCGCGTCCGAGGTTGCTGCGAAGAAAGTTGCCAAGGTGTATGACATCGAGTCGGCGAAGCTTGAGCCTTACACTCCCGACGCCTTTGCCCATGCGCTCAAGGAGTTCCTCGCCAAACATCCGGCAAGAGTTGTGCTGATGCCGCATACGTACCAGGTGCGTGACTTCGTGCCAAAGCTCGCGACCGCGCTGCAAACTACGGCCATCAGCGACGTGGTTGGCGCCAAGTATGAAGGCGGCAAGCTGCTGCTGACGCGGCAGATGTTTCAAGGCAAATTTTCTGCCGACGTCAGTTTCACCGGGTCTGGGCCTTGCTTCGTCACCTTCCAGAATGGCGCTTTCCGCGCCGATAAGGTCGAAGCAGGAGCGGCAGCTGCTCCGGTGGAGACCGTCAATGTCGACATCCCCGAGGGCGTCGTGCGCAACAAGCCGCAGGAAGTTTTCAAGGAAGCGAAGCAGGCGGTTGACCTGACGCAGGCTGAGATCATCGTTTCGGTCGGGCGCGGCATCAAGGAGCAGAAGAACATCGACCTGGCCAAGCAACTGGCCGATGCACTCGGCGGAGAGCTCGCAGCCTCGCGTCCGATCTGCGACAACGGATGGCTTCCCATGGACCGCCAGATCGGATCGTCGGGACAGACGGTTGCTCCGAAGCTGTATCTGGCGCTCGGCATTTCGGGCGCGATCCAGCACATTGTCGGCATGAAAGGCGCGCGGAGCATTGTGGCGATTAACAAAGATTCCGAGGCTCCGATTTTCGAGATCGCCGATTATGCGATTGTCGGAAACTTGTTCGACATCGTTCCTCCACTGATTGAGGAAGTGAAGAAGGCTAAGGGCTAGGTTTCAGGGTTTCAGGGTTTTGGGGTTTCAATAACTTAGACCACTGCGGCCGCCCTCTGTAGCCCAATCTGCGCCGAGGGGTTTGGGTGGCGCAGCGCTTCCAGTGCTGCTATCTAAGCACGCATACGGACGGCGTTAGCCGCAGGGAAACTGCATCCAGCATCGCGCCGTTTCGGTTAAAAGCTATCTTGAGTCTGCGTTTCAGGGACGTCCGCCTCAACCTCTACTCGAATTACTCCTGTCTTTCCGAACCACCTAACCGTTGCGTTTGGTCGATCAGGTGACTCCAGTTGGCCCGAGACTTTGTAAATGAAAACGGCCTTTGTTTTCGCCCGGCAGGCGCAGGGATGAGGCCAGCTAAATTTCCAGCGCGACACATCATCAATTGCGCCTTGCTTCAACAGTTGGTGTCCAGTCGTGGCCTCGATCTCGCTGGTGTTGCCCTGCTCGTCCACGATGAAGTGAAGGGCGACCTTGCCTTCGATGCGGGCCATGCGGGCAAGCGACGGGTAGAAAGGCATCGGAGCAGATTTGAGGTAGGGCTCGGGGTCTGTGCCCGACGCAATTGTGCTCAGCATGAGAATGGGGATCAGGGCCGACATGAACTTCATGGCGAATACTCCGGGCGTATCGCGGATCAAGCTGACTCCGCTGGGGAGGATTGTACTGCCTTACGCGGACAAGAATGTCCGCGGCCACACGAGCACACTTTTCCTGAAACCTGATTTCTAAGAAATACTTGGAGGTTTACGAACCCGCGGAGATTCCGCCCAGGTGCGCTACGGTCAGGCGGAGATACTTGTAGGGGTTCACTGGGGCGTCGTTGATGCGGACTTCGTAGTGGAGGTGCGGGCCGGTGGAGCGTCCGCTTAGGCCTACGTAGCCGATGGTGTCGCCGCGGTGGATGTACTGTCCGGCGGCAACGGCGAAGCTGGCTAGATGGCCGTAGCGGGTGGAGATGTTGTGTCCGTGGTCGATCATGATGGCGCGTCCGTAGCCGCCTAAGAAGTCAGCGAAGGTTACTCTGCCGTCTGCCGGAGCGATCACGGCCGAGCCCACGATGGCTGAAATATCCACGCCAGAGTGGAAGGCGCCTTCTCCGTTGAACGGATCGATGCGCTCACCGAAAGAGCCGGTGACCTGGCCTTCAACCGGCCAAAGATTTGGGGCGGAATTCGCGCGGACCCAGTCCGCGGTGGTCGAGTTCCTGGTAAGGCCGAGAGAAATTCCGACGCTCGCTGCGCCTGTCAGCGCGGTGTTCTTGAGGGCGTAAAGCTGATCGAGCGAGGAGTGCACTTGTGCATTCTGAATCTGTTCGGTTGAAGCGACCACCATTGCCGGGTCGGACTTCAATCCGTAGAGTGCCGAAACTTCGCTGGCCAGCGAGCCTAACGAAGCGACCTGAATATCACGTTCCTTGGCGACCTTTTCCAGCTGCGAATAACGGTCCTTGAGCTGGGCGTCTTCGGTGCGGAGCTGGTTGTAGTGAGCGACCTTGGCCAGCATGCGCGTGTAGGAGCTGGCAATGCCCGTCAGGCAGAGCGCTCCAATCGCCGCCCCGGCCAGGAGGATGTACAAGTAATGGACGGGAATGGAAATCTTGCGAAGCTGTCCAGCTTCGTCACGGGCTACGAAAAATATGTAGAAACGTTTACGCAATATCCAACTTCCGGCAAATAGATTTTTCGTCGGAGTCCTGCCAGAGCGGAACTGTCATGCTCTAGGCTCGGAATCCTGATTCCACCAGCCGCGTTAGGAGCGGTCTGGCTCTCTCCAAAGACCACGGAACCAGGCAAGCCGAAATCCAAATTCCCTGCAACTGACTCAAGTTACAGCACTTGGTTCGGCAAATTATCTGTGAACGGCGAGTTAAACGTTAACAAACCTGATCCCCCCTGTCAACCTCGCTACCAACCTTTGGATGGTTACCAAGGCCTGCCAGTTGGGCTGGCCATCCGTACATTTACGCCAGTAACGGGCCCGAGGTGACCTCTGGACGTCGAGCTGATCGGACGCAGATTCCAAAATATGGAAGCGGTATAGTGGTCGGGACATGCCCCTCGGCGAGAAAAAACTGATCGAACGCATCCGCCATTTCGCGCGCGGCGGTAAATCGGTGGTGATGGGCATCGGAGATGATTGCGCGGTTCTTCGCGTTCCAACCGGACACGAGTTGCTGGTAACCACTGATTTCACCATTGAAAATGTGCATTTCCGGCGGGATTGGCACGCTCCGGAACTAGTCGGGAGGCGCTGCCTGACCCGAGGATTGAGCGATATCGCAGCCATGGGGGGTAAACCGCTCGCGGCATTCTTGTCTCTGGCAGTGGCTGGCGCTGTTCCGCAGAAATGGGTCGACCGCTTTTTGAAAGGGCTGCTGGCTCTGGCTGAAGAATTCCACGTTCCCTTGGCTGGTGGAGATACGGCTCAGTCTGCAGCCGGAATTCAGGCCGATATTGTGGTGGTTGGCTCCGTGCCTAAGGGTAGAGCTGTATTGCGGTCGGGGGCAAAACCAGGGGACCAAATTTATGTCACAGGTAAACTCGGCGGGGCGGCGGCCGTGCTGGAACGTCTGATGGAGTCGAAACCAGCGGCCGCCTATCTTCGGCGCTTTCGGCCTGAGCCGCGAGTTGCCGTTGGCCGGTGGCTGCGCCAAGGGGCTATCGCTTCGGCAATGATCGATTTGAGCGACGGGCTCTCGACCGATCTCGAACACATTTGCCAAGAGAGCCGCGTGGGTGCCGAGATTAAGGCTGCGGAAATTCCGCGGGCGCGGCTTGCGTCGCATGCGGAGCCGGTCGCTCTCGAGTTGGCCCTCCACGGCGGCGAGGACTACGAACTGCTATTCACCTCCGCTGCCGCCGTCCCCTCAAAAGTGGCGGGCGTTCCCATAACGCGAATCGGCCGGATTACGAAGTCGCGCGGCATGCGGATCCTCGGATCCGACGGGAAGTCACGGGCGCTCAAAGCCGCGGGATGGGAACACTTCCAGCGAAATTCGTAATTTCATCGGCCCATGCATAGGTCAGCCCAGGTGACTTTCGTTACCTGCCCTTGGTTACACCTCAGGGCTAGAGTAGACCCATGAAAACCGTATCTTCTCTCCTGGTGTTCGCGATTGCGCTCCTGGTTCCGGCTTTTGCCCAGACTCCGCCTGCTCACAAAATCACGAACGAGTTCGTGCAGCAGCAGTTTGGCAAGGAGTTCACGCTCGTCCCCGAACTGGCGCCCGTTTTCGGCGACCTTAATGGAGACGGCGTAGAAGATGTGGTCATCGCGGCGCGGTGTAAGAATCCGATGCTCGATGAGGCCGACCACAACTACACGGTCATCGACCCTTACTACGACTTTTTTGGCTATGGCGATCCCCATGTGACCACCCGGTTCAGCGAGCCCGACCCGGTGCGGCGTGGCCTGATGGTGCTCATCATTCATGGTGCGGGGCCGGATGCATGGCACTCGGCGACTCCGGGATCGAAATTCGTCGTTGTGAATCTGCCCTATAAAGCGTTATCGGTACGCAAGATGAAGCTCCGCAAGAAGACCATCGAGGCCGTGTATATCGAAGAAGCCGGCGAGACGGGCGAAAGCTCGGCTCTGTTCTACGACGGCAAGAAATTCCGCTACGTGCCTATGGGCGGGAGCATGGAGTAGGAAGCTGAAGTCTGAAGTCAGAAGTAAGAAGTCAGATTGCAGAAGTGAAGATTAACACCCTATCTTCCGCGCCATCCATCAAGTCCTCCCCGGACACGAACGAATTAGCGACTAGCACTGTTCAACCTCGCTTTCACCCCAAATACTGCAGCGAAATGGGCATTGGCCGCGACAGTGTGGTGAAATAGTGTCAGGTCAAATCAGGATGCCATCAACCTCAGTACACTGGAGCCGCAAGTACAAGGCGGCCGAACGCACTGCCCATGGATTGTGGCAGATCCTGAAGGCCGTGGCATCGACCGACCATCCGCTGCTGGCGCACCTGATCCCGATGCGCCGTTGCAACCTGGCCTGCACCTACTGCAACGAATTCGACGACTTCTCGAAGCCGGTTGACCTCGAGAAGATGCTGCATCGCGTCGACCTGCTCGGCAATCTCCACACCTCGGTGATCACCATCAGCGGCGGAGAGCCGCTGCTGCATCCGCAACTGGATGACATCATTCACCACATGCGCAAGCGCCGAATCGTATCGGGGCTGATCACCAACGGATACCTGCTGACCGCCGATCGCATTCAGAAACTGAACCGCGCCGGACTCGAGTGGCTGCAGATTTCGATCGATAACGTGAATCCCGATGAAGTTTCGAAGAAGAGCTTGAAAGTTCTCGACCGCAAGCTGCAACTGCTCGCCGAGCATGCCGATTTCCACGTGAATATTAATTCCGTGGTCGGCAGCGGGGTAAGCCATCCGCAAGATGCGCTCACCATCGGCAAGCGCGCCCTGGAGCTGGGATTCAGCTCGACGATTGGGATTATTCACGACGGCACAGGGCAAGTTCAGCCGTTGAACGAGGAAGAACGCCGCGTCTACCACGAGATGAAGAACCTGGAGAAGCGCAGCTTCACCCGCGTGAACGCGTTTCAGGACAACATCGCTCTGGGCCGCCCGAATCAGTGGCGCTGCCGCGCCGGCGCGCGCTATCTCTACATTTGCGAGGAAGGGTTGGTGCATTACTGCTCGCAGCAGCGCGGCTATCCTGGCATTCCGCTGGAGAAATATACGATTGCCGATGTGCGCCGCGAATTCCAGACCGAAAAACCATGCGCGCCGCACTGCACCGTGTCATGCGTGCATCAGGTTTCAGTGCTGGATGCGTGGCGAGCACCGCAGTGGCCCGCAACCGCGTCAGAGCCCGCAAGCGGCCTGGTTCACATCGAGTAACTAAGTCTGAGGTTCTTCACACTAGCGCTGATCCCACCCTAAACGTCGCAAAAGGCGCGACGTTGAGGGTGGGGCACCATCGGACTTTTAGGATGGGAACAACCTACTCCAACCCTGCCTTCGCCAGCATCTCCAGAAACTGCTTCTGCGTGCGCATGTCGATCGACTGCGCCACCAGTTTGCCTTCGCGATCGTACACAAAGCTCTTCGGGATGCCCTCAACAATGAACTCATCGTTCACCTTGCGGCCGGGATCGAGCAACACCGGAAACGACACTTTGCGTTCCTTGGTGAACGGCTCGACCTTCGCTCGCTCCTCATCTGAGATGCCGAGCACCACGAATCCCTTCGCGCCAAACCGCTGGTAGAGCGCATCGAGATCCGGCATCTCCTTGCGGCATGGCGGACACCACGTGGCCCAGAAATTCACGAGCACCACTTTGCCGCGCAGGTCGGAAAATTTCCACGTCTTGCCGGCAAGATCGGTCAGCGTAAACTCCGGATGCTGGCGCTTCACGTCATCCGCCTCGAGCCGCGCCATCGCCGCGCGATACTGCTCGTCGTCCATCGACGCCTCGACATGCTCGTATCGCACCAGCGTAGCCAACTCAACATACGGATACGCCGGAACCCGTGTGGCGCGGGCGCCCTCGCCCGCGGCCTTCTCCGACTTCTCCGGCTGCGCCCACGGCATGGGACGTTCATGCAGCGTGTCGGCGAGTGTCGTTGCCACT
The DNA here is from genome assembly GCA_963847715.1 of Terriglobia bacterium. Taxonomy (GTDB): domain Bacteria; phylum Acidobacteriota; class Terriglobia; order Terriglobales; family Acidobacteriaceae; genus Acidiflorens. The sequence continues at coordinate 385,167 of CAWKAZ010000026.1, read as the reverse complement.
TCCTGCAGCGTATCGTGTCCGAAATCGCCTTCCGTCGAAAGTCCGGCGAGTCCGACCGCGAGGCGCAACTTGTTTTCGGTCGGCGGCAGCTTGCGAATTCTCAGCGCGAGGTCTTTCGTTGTGCCTGCGCGGACATCGTCGGCCAATCCGCGCAGGCCGTGAATCTGGTCGGCGATCGGCTTCTCATCGGCGCTCCACACAATCTCTTTCTTTTGCGCCGATGCAGATTGCATCGCACCGCCAACAACCACGGCCAATAAAGCAGCCACAAGGAGGAAATAACGGGAACTAATCGACTCAATCTTCATAGCTCCGTCAGCATAACAACAGACGCGATCCCGCACCACTCATGGGACTCATCCACACGACTGTTTTCTGTTATGTTTCCGCAATTGGAGGCTTGCAAAGAATGACCCGAAAGACCCGTCCGACGATGATCGCCCACAGCCTTGCCGCCCTCTCGATACTGCTGCTGCTCGGCTCGCCCGTCGCGACGGTGAACGCGCAGGACAGCAATGAAGCCACCGCGCGAGCACAGGTGCTCGCGCTCGAAAAGGCGTGGAACCAGGCCTACAAAGCCGGAGACGTCAAAGCGCTCTCCGCCATCCTCGACAACTCGCTGGTCCTCGTCGAAGACGACGGCTCCCTGAAAACGAAGTCCGAATTCCTCGCCACCGTGAAAGCGCAGACTGGCAACGAGGAGCAGGTCGCGCCGGAATCGCTCACCGTCCGCGTCTTCGGCACAACCGCGATCTCCATCGGCGTAATAGCGACCAAAGACGCCCATGGCAAGACCCACCGCGAACGCTTCATCGATACCTGGATCAACCGCAACGGTTCGTGGATCTGCATCGCCACCGACGCCACTCCGATCACGCACGCGGGCTCGTAGTCCGGTGAAATCTCAACTTCCGGTATGATTCCTCCGTCATGGACAAGTTCGATCCAGCCGGAGAGTATCTACAAATCGCCGAGCGCTACCGGCAGATGAAGGATGAGGAACTGCTCGTCCTCATGCCGCAAATCTCCGAACTGACGGACTCGGCGCAGCAGGCGCTTGCGAACGAGTTTCGCTCGCGCGGACTGAAGCTGGAGGCCGAGTGCGAGACGAGTGCGACTGCGCCGAAAGCGAAGCCGCGATCTAAATCCTTCGAACGAGCAGCTCCGAAATTCGCCAACTCAGCCGGGGACGAATCCGCCGTCGTCGAAGCAGCCGATGAAAATGCGGAGGAGGAAGGCGACTCCTATGGGGAGGACCGCGAACTGGTTGACCTTTGCACCGTGTGGAGCGAGCGCGACGCCCTCAAGGTGCAGCAGATCCTTGACGCAGCGGGCATCCCGTTCTTCATGGGCTCGGAGAAAGCTGGCGGTGTGGACGGCGTGACCTCGAAGTTCTCTGACGGGGTCACCGTGCAAATCATGCGCATCGGCCGGCCCTGGGCTGCGCCAGGAATGTCCCATTACCGGCCAGAAGATGAGCCGGGCGCAAAAGAGAAAGCGAGCGATGAGCCCGATGAGGCTTCGATCCGCTGTCCCAAGTGCCATTCCGACGAGGTCGTCTTTGAAGGCGGAACCTCATCGCTGGTCGTCGGAGCCGATGATACTTCCCAAAAATTCAAATGGACCTGCGATGCCTGCGGAAACCAATGGGAAGACGACGGAATCGAAGAAGAGGCGTAAGATCCGCTTCCTCGGAAGCGCCGCTCACTGCAGATCAAGCTCTCCGCTGCCCACGTGCGCATACAACCGGAACTTCCCCGGCCCGTCTTTCTTATAGGACCGGAACAGCCCGCCCTTGTCGACTCCAAGCGCGCTCAGATTCAGCTCGCCTGTCAGCACCGAGGCCTCAATTTGCGCGTAGTCCTTCGGATCGCCCATGGACATGGTCAACTGCCCGGCATGAAGCTCGACATCCTTCCCGCCGTGAACCTTGTCAATGTTGAGGTCGCCAAACGGCATGCGCACCTGCAGCTCAGTCTCGCGCGGAATCTCAATCCAGATCTGAAACTCATTCCGCGGACCGCCGGAGATGTCGACCCGGGCGCTGCTCCCCATCTTCTTGCAATGTACGACGACGTTCGCGATGTCGTCCGCGTGACGTCCTTCGTAGTGAATCGAAATCTTGTTGCTGTCCGTTCCCGAAATCCGGACATCTCCCGAGCGCACATCTAACTGCACTCGCCCGCCGGAAACGAACTCGGTCTCGAACTTATCCTTTCCCTTTTCAATGATTTGCCCGCGCTCGTCCGCGAGGGCAACCGCGCTCGCCAGCAACAGGAAAACTGCCAAAGTCTTGAGCATAGAGACACCTCTGTCGGGTGGTGATACGCGGCGGAAGGCTGGGTTGTTCCAGGCACAAAAAAGGGAAGGATGTTAACCAGTTAGTATCGACACCCCTTCATTTTCGATCTAATGGAATCATGGGGTTAGAGAGAAAAACTGATCAGATCTTTGATTCTAAAGGACTTATATTAACGCAATTCTGGAATAAGGACTTAGGGTGATCGGGGCATCGGATCATCGACGATTTGTGGTGTCTGATTGGGAATCAGACTGCCGGGAGTTCAAGCCGATTTCCCGCCGGTAGCCTGGTCGTGCACGGACGCAAGCTGATTGGCCAGGAGGTCAGAGAGCATCTTTTCTAGCACGGACAAGTCGAGCTTCTTTGCCTCCCATTCTTGATCTGCGGCTTCGAGAGCTTTGTAGTAGGGAGTCTTGTCGCTCGCGATCTGTTCAGGAATCGTTTTTCTGCCAGGCAATCGATATCCGAGTCGCAGACAGAGCAGTAGATACGAAAAGGCTCGAGCCGTGCGACCGTTCCCGTCGGTGAACGGATGAATCCAGTTGAGCCGCCATAATGCGTATGCGGCCAGATGAATCGCGGAACTATTCTCCCAATTGTCGTTTACGTAGTCGCACATCTCTTCGATGCTGCCTGCCACCAGGTGCGCACCGATGGGCTTGTGCCGACTACCTTGGATTTCGATCCCTGCAGGCCGCCAGTTGCCAGCAAAAGAGCTGATCTGGTCGAGAGCGATGCGATGTAGATGAAGCAACTGGGAGGGCCGCAATTTGAACTTGCGGTCGGGGTGACAGAAATACTCGACCATGCCGATGACTTCATCGACCTGTCTTAGTCCGTTCCGGGCTTCTGCTTTGGCTTTTTCATCCGGATCGGTAATCAACTCGGCATCAAGCGCTCGACTGTGCCGATCCTTCTGCTCGTCCGCCATGATTTGTTATTCGAGATTGCCCGTCGATCCGCTCCGCTAGCAAACGTCTCATTCCGAGCGGTGCGGGGAATCTGCAGCTTCTTTCTTCAGCGATTCGGCTTCCTGATCGACCATTTCCCGCGTAATGCGGGAATTCTCAATTTTGGTGTTGCCGTATGCAAAGCTCCGCCGCTGTTCTTCTTTTTCCTGCGGCGTGAGAACATTTTTTCTAGCTTCTTCTAGAAGTTCTTGCAGACGATTGGTCATGATTCACCTCGCGACATGATGCACCTTACCACAGGAAGTGCTGAGGAAATTCTGGTATCTCTTGCGTCAGGAACCAGAGTCCTACCTGCCGGTTCCATTCTAGCGCAGGCGGTACGGCGGACTAATTGGGTCTACTGTAGAGAAGCGGCAACGAGCCGACAGAGCGGCCCTATATCGCCGTTGTCGGCAGATTGCAAACATCGGAAATACCGGCTGCGATCGGCGACGAACTCAACGCCGATTCGCATATTAAGGAGTTCTCGAGCCGCCTGATCCACAAGTATTCGAGCAACTCGTCCATTGCCATCTAGAAATGGATGAATTAATAGGAAGCGATGATGTAGATGCGCTAGGGCCTCGACCACCTTCGGTTTCTCTGCGCCAATCAAAGAGGGGTAAATACAATTCCACCACGCTATGTACTCATTGATCAGTGCGACAATGTCGGACGGAGGCGGCGGTAGGTGGTTGAGTTTGCCCCCTGGCTCGTCGTCTGCGACGAACACCTGCACCGACCGGAATCTTCCCCTAGACGTCTCGGGGATACCTTGGTTTTCCGTTACTATCCCGTGAATCCAGCCAATCGTGCTCGGCGCCAACGTCGCCATCGGCGCCTCGATATTTTCATAGGAAGACTCGACCGTGAGCGAAGACGCTACCCTCTGACGACCGTCTAATATCTCCGAAGTTCGGGAGAGCACGAGATCCAGCTTTTTGTCTATGCTCTCGAGTTGGTGCTCATTTCTTAACAGCTTACGAATCACGTCGCCGTAGTTCATCGCGCTCCAGAATGCGATTTGTTCCTCCACGGTCATAGCAATGCCCAAGTACTCCAATCGAACCCCATATCCCTTCGGCGCGTCGAGAAGGCCTCTCATCCGCTCCAGGTGGTAAATCTCAGTCTTCAGTGGTCCAGCCAAAGTCAACAGTTCGTCACGCTGGCCAAGAGTCAGGTACTGGTTGACAAAGAATGCGACCCCGTCGGCTCCATTCTTTCGAGCGCCATCGAGGTCCCGCTTGAATTTTTCTTTGATATCTTTGAATTCTTCCTCTGTCGGCGGAAAGTGGGCCGCTGCGACCCAGCGCTCAACTCCTTTTAGGCAGACGACATCTTTTCCGCCGTCGGGCCCGCCAAAAGGATGTTGGGGATCCACGGCCGCGTATCCCTCTAGATAGAGAAGAGCGACGGAAAGCCTTTCCGATTGAATCTGCCCGGAACGCCAGTCCTTGAGGGCGGATTCGGTTGAGTTTTTTTGCATCTTGCGTTCCCGCGTTTTGGGCGACCAAGACGTCACGAGTGACCCACGCAACGCTGGTTCGACGGTCGCGGCTCACTTGACGGCAATCAGTCCGCATCCGTCGCCCCGCCAAAGTCTTGATTTATAAAGACTTTACAGGCAAGTCCTTTATCTTCAAAGACCTAGCGGGTCACCACCGCTAAGTCTTTGATTTTGAAAGACCGCTCTCAAGGGGACCGAGCGTCTATCCTTAGCTGCAGCCGCTGGTGCTCCCGCAGCTCATGCATTTGTAGCAGCTTCCGTTTCTCACCATGATCGAGCCGCAGACGTGGCAGCTGGGAGCGTCTCCCATGTCGATCATGCTGGCCAGCGCGTCGGCTGCGTGAATGTTGCCAGTTCTCAGGTCTCGGTTCTCAGGTGTCAGATTCGCCGAGGCGGAATCCAGGCTTGAGGTTCCTTCTGGCGCGGATTGCGCTTTGGGCCTCAGGTTTTCGAACAGGAATTGTTGCTGTCCGGTCATGAAGCGCAGTTGGAGCCAGCGGAAAATGTAGTCCATGATCGACTTGGCGAAGCCGATGTCGGGATTGCTGGACCAGCCTTGCGGCTCGAAGCGGGTGTGCGCGAACTTCTCGCAGAACAGTTTCAGCGGCACGCCGTGCTGCAACGCGATGGAGACGGCCAGCGCGAAGCTGTCCATCAGGCCCGAAACCGTCGAGCCTTCTTTTGCCATCTTGATGAAGATCTCGCCCGGTTCTCCGTTCGGATACAGGCCGACGATGATGTAGCCTTCGTGGCCTCCGATGTTGAACTTGTGCGTGATCGACATGCGCTCTTCTTTCAGCTTGTGGCGGACGGCGCGCGGCGGAGCTTCGAGGTTGTCTTCTTCGACATGTGCCATGGCAGCTGCATTTCTAGCAGCATCATCTTTGGTGGACGTCGCCGTCTTGCTTCCGGCCGAGGACAGCGGCTGCGCCTGCTTGCATCCATCGCGATAGACGGCGACGGCTTTCAGGCCGAGCTTCCACGCCTGGATATAAGTCTCGGAAACATCGTCGACTGTCGCATTGCTCGGCAGGTTGACGGTCTTCGAGATGGCTCCGGAGATGAAGGGCTGCGCGGCGGCCATCATCTTGAGGTGTCCCATGTAGTGAATGGAGCGCGTGCCCTTCGAGGGCTTGAAGGAGCAATCGAAGACAGCGAGGTGCTCGTCCTTCACGTGCGGCGCGCCTTCGATGGTGCCGGTCGCGTCGACGTAGCTGACGATGGCGTCGGTCTGCTCGTGGGTGTATCCGAGCTTGAAGAGAGCGCCGGGAACGGTGTTGTTGACGATCTTGATCATGCCGCCACCGACGAGCTTCTTGTACTTGATCAGGGCGAGATCGGGCTCGATTCCGGTGGTGTCGCAATCCATCATGAAGCCGATGGTTCCGGTCGGAGCGAGCACGGTGACCTGGCTGTTGCGGTAGCCGTGCTTCTCGCCGTGGGCGAGAGCTTCATCCCAGCAGGCTTTGGATGCTTCGAGGAGCGATGCAGGGACATTGTTCTTGTTGATGTTGTTGACACTGGCGCGATGCATGCGGATCACGTCGAGGAAGGGCTCGCGGTTGATGTACCAGCCGGGGCAAGCGGCTCCGGGCATAGCATCGGCGGTGCTGACGCCCAGGCGCGTCTGGACGGTGTCGGTGATCGGGCAGAGCGGCTCGCAGAGTTCGGCGACCTTGGACGATTGGAGATAGGCTTCGCCGCACATGATGGCGGTGACGCAAGCAGCGTAGTCGCGTCCGGCATCGGAGTCGTAGGGCAAGCCAGCGGCCATCAGGAGCGCGCCGAGGTTGGCGTAGCCAAGGCCGAGCGGGCGATAGTCGTGCGAGTTCTTGCCGATGATTTCGGTGGGGTATCCGGCGTTGTCGACCAGGATTTCCTGGGCGGTGATGGTAACGTCGACGGCATGGCGATAGGCTTCGACGTCGAAGGTGCCGTTGGGCGCGAACTTCAGCAGGTTCAGGCTGGCCAGGTTGCAGGCGGAGTCATCGAGGAACATGTACTCGCTGCAAGGATTGCTCGCATTGATGCGCGCTGTGTTCTTGCTGGTGTGCCAGCGGTTCACCGTCGTGTCGTACTGCATGCCGGGATCTCCGCAATGCCAGGTGGCTTCGGAGATCTTGGTCATCAGATCTTTGGCTTTGTAGGTGTTGACGACGCGGCCGTCGACGATGGACTTGGTCGAGAAGTCGGTGTCGCGCATGACGGCGACCATGAAGTCGTCGGTGACGCGGACGGAGTTGTTGGCGTTCTGGAAGAAGATGGAGCTGTAGGCGTCGGAATCGGGATGGGAGCCGTCGTATCCCTGGGCGACGAGCGCGTGGGCCTTGGCTTCTTCTTTGGACTTGCACTCGACGAAGTCGACGATGTCGGGATGGTCGATGTTGAGGATGACCATCTTGGCAGCGCGGCGCGTCTTGCCTCCGGACTTGATGACTCCGGCGAAGGCGTCGAAGCCTTTCATGAAGCTGAGCGGACCGCTCGCGGTACCGCCTCCGCTGAGAACTTCGGTGGAGCTGCGCAGCGGGGAGAGGTTCGTGCCGGTGCCTGATCCCCACTTGAAGAGCATACCTTCGGTCTTGGCCAGGGTGAGGATGGAGTCGAGCGAATCCTTGACTGAGTTGATGAAGCAGGCGGAGCATTGCGGACGGGTGTATCCAGTGGCTCCGAACTCGACCTGATTGGTGGTGAAGTTCCAGTGCCAGTTGGTGGCTTCCGACTTGGGCTCGACGCGCTCGCATCCGACGTTGAACCACACGGGCGAGTTGAAGGCCACGTGCTGGCGGACGAGCATGTGCACGAGCTCGTCGTGGAAGGTGGCAGCGTCTTCGGCGGTGCGGAAGTATCCGTCTTTCATGCCCCAGTCGCGGATTGTCTCGGCGACGCGAGAGACGAGTTGGCGCACTCCGGTTTCGCGCTCCTCGGTGCCGATCTGTCCGTGCAAGTATTTCGAGGCGACGATGTTGGTCGCGGTCATCGACCAGTCTTTGGGGACCTCGACGTTTTTCTGCTCGAAGATCATGCCGCCCTGGGCGTCGGTGATCTGAGCGTCACGGAATTCCCATTCGACTTCGTTGTACGGAGACACGCCGGCCTTGGTGAACAGGCGGCGGAAGGTGAGGCCCTGGGCCTTCTTCTTGTTCGTGGTGCTGGCAGCGGTTTGGGTCTTAATTTGGTCGCGCACTTCGGGCATTTCCTTCTCCTAATATTAGATGATGGCAAAGAGCAGTGGATCTAGGGCCCAGGTTGCAAAGTTTCAGCGTTTCAAGGTCGCAAGGTAAAACCAAACAGCTACAGCCGCCCCTAAAGGGGCACTGATTTTGAAGAACTTATGGCATCGCTGAAGCGATGCCCTGATACGAAACCTGCTCCTTACGGAGCTGGGTCGCCTTGCAAGCTTTTACGGAAATTGTGTTCTGGGAGCGCGGTGGTGAGGATTGGCGCAGCCGGGCGGATTGCCTGGGCTTGCTGTGTCGGGACCGGTCCGGCCAACGGCGAATCGTCGGCTGGGCATTGGATGCCGTGACGTGCAAACGAGGCGGCAACGAGTTCGATCAAACCTTCCATCGGGGCTCCTAATGGCGCGGTGGAAACTGGACCGGTCGGGGCGCAGCTTCAACCGCAAAATTCTGATTCCAATCCATTGATGAATCCCCCCGAGGGGATGTCTGGCGGGCCAGACCGGGGGAAGTCACCGCTTTTCATCCAGCTAATCCATCCACTATGGGGGGACGGATCCCGTGAAGGGGGAAGACGCGAAGTCACCTCAACTTTGAGTCTCGCCCCGGTACGTTTACGGTCTAAGCCTCCTTTTCGGAGGTCTGAAAAAGTGCTCTGGGATGCTTAACGTACTCCCGTATATGGTGCCTGTCAAGAAATAAACACCATAAGTTGTGGCCCGAAAGTGGTAAGGGTACCCAAGAAGGAAAGTTTCTTAACTTCAAGGTTTCAAAGTTTCAGAGTTTCAAGGTTTCAGAATGCTGAACCCATTGAAACGTTGAAACCTGGCTTCATGCTTCATGCGGTGGCTCGAACGTATCCGTCTGGCGATGCTCTGGTCACGGGCCGGGATAGAACGGGCGGCGTTCCGTTATTGAGAACAAGAGGAACGTAGATATCTTCGAACAGGGCGCGAGAGATGACACGCTTCAGGCCGTCGGAGGACTCGACCAGGTAGTCGCCGGGACGTCCGGATTGTTCGCGGCCAAGAGCGTCGGTGAAAATGAGGGCTTCGGAAAGTTGACAAGCGCGCACCAGAAAGCGGGTGCGATAGACGGTCCATTGATTTTCAGAATTCATGCAGCTCTTCATTTCTCGGACGAACCGACGGTTCATTGCCAACCTTGCGCTCTCGGATTGTTGGAGAGAGTCACAGGCCAGCAAAATTTTGTATGTAAGTGGAGCGACTGTACGCGCAGTAAAGGAGTGGGTCAATCCCACAAGAATTGTGCAACGGTGGAATTTCAGTCCCGAATTGGAACGCGTGGATTGGGATCAAGAATCGGGCGAAAGCCCGTGCGGTTGGCCTACGAAGAGCGGGGTTTGATGAGCGACGAGAGGATCGGGTTAAATGCGGCCGCGTGTGGCGATCGTGATTTGCACAGCGGCTGCACAGGTTTTGCTAAAACAGGTTTCAGTGTTTCAAGGTTTCAGAGTTTCAAAGATTGCTTCGGTTTCGAACTGCCTCTCGCGCTTCCTGAAACCTTGCAACTTTGAAACTCTGAAACCTGATTGATATCAGTTGCAGCCTTGACCGTCGGTGATGCTGGTGAGGACTCCCGTGTTGGCGGTGATGCTCCGGCTGTAGCAGTATCCGGTGGAGTCGCCGGCCAGGTAATTTTGGAGGCTGCTCTGGTTGGTGTTACCGACGAAGTTGCCGCTGGAATCAAAATTCAGGGTGTCGGTGGGATTCACCTGATTCTTTACGACACTGAATCCAGTCGCTTTTCCATTCTCGCGGAACTGTTCGTCCTTCTCGTAGTACTGATCACTGGTGGTGGTTTGAGAGAGCGAGCCATCGGAGGCAACCAGCACAGTGATATCGAGATTCAAGGGCCAGGTTTGATTCACAACGTCGAGGAAGTGGCCGCCGGCGTTCTGCGTGGCGATCTGGGAGGAGATAGTGGTGGTCTGCTTGATGTTCTGGTCGTACTCGGTGGCCGTAATTTTGAAATTCTGGGTGTTCGAAAAACTGATATTTTGATCCACGGTTGTGGTGACGAGACCCGAGGAAGTGTTCACATAGCCGGAGATCGTGAAGTTGTGGCCGGATTTGGTAATAACGCTGCCCTGCAAGTTGCCGTTCTTCGCAATATGAATATTTTCGACGGCAGTTGGTGCGGGTGTGGTCAGCGTGTTCTCGGTCACGGCTCCGGTGACTTGCGTGGAGCCGGAATCCAGATAGAGAAGGAGCGACGCGGTAGCCGAGAAGTATCCGTTAGCGTTATAGACGCTGAGCGCGATGGTGTGCGGTTGGCCGTCATCCAGCATCGAGGCGAACGGCGTGAGATTGACGCGGTATGGGAGGAAGTTCATCGTCTGGACTCCGGGGATGGGGCGCCAGAGATAGGGATCAATTCCTCCCGTGTAAATCCACGGGTAGACTGGGGCAACTCCCGCGGGAGTGCCGTCGATGGTGACTTCGGACTCGCGGAAAGCGGTACCGGGGCAGCTTTGGAGCTCGCCAGCAACATCGTTGGGAACGCAGGTGTACCAGAATTCATCGTTCGACTGGCTTTGGGAAAAGACGTCGAAATAGAGACTGGTGATGTTGGTGGGAAGAGTGACGGTCTGCTCGAGCAGGTCGGTCGTTGTGTTCAGGATTACAGTGCCGCCGGTGGCCCCTCCGGAAAACGCGACGACTTGATCCGCGGTGCGAGGCGGCGTCTGATTCGGAGCCAGCGGATAGAAGAGGACATCGGCTGAACCGTGGAGAATGCTGGTGTATGTCTGGTCCACGAGGTTGCCGAGATCGACGGTGCCGGCTTGAGTCACGGTGAAGATGGAACTGTAGTCGGTGAGGTCGCGTTCGACATGCCAGTGACGGGCAACGTTGTGCGAGGGCTCAGCCGTGGTGCCAAAGTAGATGTTGGTGGGACCGATCCAGATGTTGGCGGTTCGGTCGAACTGACGTCCTTCGTTGATGGAGAAGTTGGCTTCCAGAATAACTTTGGCCCATGGGCCGGGGCAGGCGGAGGGCGGCGTATAGGTAAAGCTCTTGGGATTGAAGTCCGCGAATTTGAATTGCTTGTACAGTTGGACCTTGCACGGAGTGGTGTGCGGGCGCGGCGCCTTGGGATCAGCGAACGCCGTGTTGCCGGAGCCGATTTTCAGCTGGGCAGTCGCGAAGGCAGACAATATAAGCAGCGAGACGAGCGTTGCGGCGAACCGGGAAGTGGGCATTAGGGTCTCCTGAGATAGTGTGCAAGAAAGTGCGGAGTCGGAAGCGACGTACACGGCCAAAAGCCGCATTGGACAAGGAGTTTAGCGGTATCGAGAGTTGGTGTCAAGACGGGTTTTTAAGCTGGAAAGAGGGCTTGTGAAGATACTTTTGGTGGTGATGGCGACCGTCATGTCTTTGGGGAAATTGCTCTGCGGAGGATCGCGCTGCACCTTCGACCCACGTAGTCGTGCTGGGCACGGGGAATCCGAGCGCGGATCCGGAGCGTTGGGGACCGGCCGTCGCCGTGGTGGTGAACGACCGGGCGTACCTGGTCGATTGCGGTCCCGGTGTAGTGCGGCGGGCGGCGGCCGCGGAGAAGAATGGCATCGCAGCTTTGAAGGCTAAGGAGCTGAAGATCGTGTTTATCACACACTTGCATTCCGACCACACGCTGGGGTATCCGGACCTGATTTTCTCGCCGTGGGTGCTGGGGCGGAAGGAGGCGTTGGAGGCGTATGGTCCGCACGGGCTGAAGAATATGACGGCGCACATAGAAAAGGCATGGACGGAGGATGTGCGCGTGCGGCGGACCGGACTCGAGCAGGCGAATGCCGAGGGATACAAGGTGAATGTGCATGAGATTCGTCCGGGAGTGGTTTATCGCGACGCGAATGTTACGGTGACGGCGTTTCCGGTGAAGCATGGGATATGGAAAGAGGCTTACGGGTACAAATTTGAAACTCGTGACCGGAAGATTGTGATCTCGGGGGATACGGCTCCGAGCGATGAAGTGGTGAAAGCTTGCGATGGATGCGATGTGCTGCTGCATGAGGTGTTCAATCCGCATGGAGATGAGATGAAAGACGCGCACTGGAAGGAATACTTCGCGACCTTTCATACGTCTCCAGCGGAATTGGGGGAGATTGCGCGGCGGGCGCGGCCGAAGTTGTTAGTGGTGTATCACCAGGTGCTGGAGAAGTTGCCGGAAGAGGATCTGGTGGAGCAGATTGGGAAGGAATATTCGGGGGCTTGGGTGTCGGCTAAGGATTTGGGAGTTTACTAAAGTCAGAAGTAATAAGTCAGATTGAAGAAGTAAAGACAGACAACTTTGGCAGGGACGCGAAAAGTGTCCTTCGTGTCGCTGAGGTAGCAGTTCTGCTATTGCCCAGGTTAGCGCCCAAAGAACGGGCGCGAACCTGGGGCACAAATTTGGGAGTGCATTGGAAAATAGTTCCCAGTTCTCGGTTCTCAGTTTTCAGTGAGGTTGCGATGCACATGTTCCGGACGCGATTTGCGCGCGAGATTGTTACGGAGTTTTTGCCTCCGTCGCGCGCGCGAAAAGTGGAACGGGTGATTGTGCTTTGCGATGGGATGCCTTCGATGCCGCGGAAGCAGGGCTTGGCGGAGTTTCTGGCGTCGAAGGGATATTGGGTGTTTTATCCGCGGTATCGCGGGGCTTGGGAGAGTGGTGGGGAGTTTCTGGCGCGGTCTCCGGAGTTGGATATTTTGGATGTGGTCGCGGGACTGTCGCGGGAGTTTCGCGAGTTGGCATTTGGGCGGCGGTTTCGGGTGGCTGCGGACTCAGTGTTTGTGATCGGCGGGAGTTTTGGCGGGGCGGCGGCTCTTCTTTCGTCGCTCGATGCGCGGGTGAAGAGGGTGGTGGCGAATTGTCCAGTGGTTGATTGGGCGATTCTTGGACGGGAGGAGAAGAAGGAGACTTCGAATCCGAGTTATGCCGCGTATATTCGCGAGGCGTTTGGGAATGGATACCGGTTATCGGACCGGAACTGGAACAAGCTGCGAGATGGGAAATTCTATTGTCCGACGGTTCACGCGGCGGAGATTGATTCGTCGAAGGTCATGATGTTTCATGCGCAGGATGATCCTTTTGTGCCTTATCGGTCAGTTGTGAAATTTGCGCGGAAGACTGGAGCGCGGCTGAAGCTGTTCAAGCGGGGCGGGCATTTGAGTACGGATTTGATTGTGCGGAAGTATTGGGGGACGATTCGGGAATTCTTTGAAAGATGAGAGGGCCTTTCAATTCAGTTAGTGAAAGATTTCAACAGTTCCAGTTGAGGGCGCATAACAACGCTGATTTGTTTCTTCAATACAGTCTAAACGTTGTCTCGACGTAAATCTGTTTCTCGAATGGCTGCCCATCCTTCACCGCAGGCCGGAACTTCCACTTCCGGACCGCTTCCAAGGCTTTCTCGTCCAACCCATACCCTAGTTTCTTGTAGACCGTTATATCGTGTGGTATTCCATCAATACCCACAATCAGCGATAGCACGACAGTCCCGCTAATTTTCTGCTTTCGAGCACCTTCAGGGTATTCCGGATCGGGACTATAGATCGCTTGCGGTCCACGCTCCCGGGATTCGGGCGGAACCGGCGGAACTGGGCAATCAATTGTGCCTCTGTCTGGCATTCCCGAAGCTGAATCGAAGGGAACAAACGTGTCAGAATTTCGGGAGACGAGATTCAGAGGCAGATAGCGCGGGCGCTTGTCAGGGAATGCTAGCTCCAGCCAATCTCCGCGGCGCTGGACAACATTAACGGTTTGCCCGCAGCTTATTCTCCCCGCTGGAAGTTTTTTGCAGAGATCGAGGAGCATCGAAGCATACTGCTCAGTCTGCGGATGTGAACAGAGCAAATATCCGACGAGCGGAGCGTTTTCTTGCGGCTTGGATTCGGGCACTTCGGACCCTTGGACTGTGCGTCCCGACGCCAAAACGATGATCATCCAACACACTGATCTCATAAAAGATAATTCTTGCACCTGTCTTATTGCGGGTCAACAAAGGCAGAGTGGGGTAGCTGGCGAAAAACCCATTGCACTAACTAGGCCCAGGGCAAACTGCGGGACCTCCGACAAATCAACGTCATGCGCGCCGAGCTAGCTGGGTGGCTTCTCGCTGACGGGCGGCTTGTTGGCTAAAGAGCGAACGTAGTTGACCAGATCCCAGAGTTGTTCGGGCTTCGCGCGGTCGCCTTCTTGCGGCATGTTGCCGTGTCCGCTTTTGAGGATGTAGAAGATTTCGCCGTCGGTTTGGTCTTTGAGGAGCGCGGGGTTGGTGAGGTCGGGGACTTTCAGATCTTTGGCCACGTCGGTTTTGCCATCTCCGGTTGCGCCATGGCACGAGGCGCAATCGTAGCTGTAAATCTTCTTGCCTGCCGCGATTGATTCAGGAGTGGGTTTGACAGGATTGGGCTCGCGCGCGTCCTTGACGGGAACGGGATGATAGGCGGTTTTGGGAGCGGGCTTGGTTTCTTGCGCGGCGGCAAATGCAATCAGCAGGGACAGGGTGAAAGCTAGCATGGGCTTGCGCATGGCGAACTCCTGCTTGCTAGACAGTGACGATCTGTTGTTTATCTTACGCTGGGAGGCAAGCGGCGGATGATGTCGAGGTGGTGTCGGCGAGAGAGCGCGCAAAAAGTGTGCTACCATCCTCGGCCACCGAGGAGGCAGGCCTATGAAATGGGCTCTCGTTTGTTGTTTCGCGGTGGTGGCGGCGATTTGTGCGCAAGGTCAATTTATCGATCTCGCGGCTTCTACGCAGGTCAACGGAATCGACCCGGTCTTCGGGTTGTACGGGCAACTCGATACCACATACCAAGGGCAGCAGGGGCAGTACGCCTTCTGGAAGCCGGAGCACGGGAAGATGCAGATTCTGCCATATCCCACGGCGTCGATTTCCGGCATCAATTCGCATTGCATAGCCGGAAACTATACGGACTTTGCCAACTACACCGTTGCTGGTTTTCAGCAGTGCAGTGACAAGAATGGCAACCAGCAGTTCTTTGAGTTCGCGTTGGGTGCGATTGCAACGTCTCTCACGGCGCAGTTGCACGGCACACAAACGACGTTTGGTTATTCCCTTGATTTCCACCTGAAGAGCACGGGGTTTGTTGCGACTCCTGTGTTCGACGCGAATGGTGTGGTCAAGTCCTACAACACAACGAGCTATTCCGTGCCCGGCGCGACCAGCACGCGAATTCTGACGGCGAATGAGACCGGAATGGCAGGAAGCTTTGAGACGGCAGACGGCAAGTGGAGCGGCTTCATCCAGCCGAACGGCGGAGCGTTGCAGGTCGTCAACTTTCCTGGATCACAGAATACGGCAGTGACGGCACTGGGCTCGAAATGCTATGCCGGATACTCCGTCGCGAGTGATGGCACGCAGCCGGCTTTCCTGTATTGCCACAGCTTCATTCCAATCAGTCTGGGATACGGGGCGACGTGGATTACCGACATCACAAAGGATGGCGATGTGGCAGGCTACTTCCCCCAGAGCAACGGGGGATACCGGAGTTTCGTCTGGAAGAAGTTTGCGGCGCATTAGGACGGCGTGAGCGCTCGTTTGCAGACGAACAGGGCGGGCAGGAATGCCCGCCCCACACGGGCTGTTACTTCTTGGTTGAGGCTTGGAAGCGCTTGTTGATTTCTTCCCAGTTCACGACGCTCCACCAGGCTTGCAGGTACTCGGGGCGGCGGTTGTTGTATTTGAGATAGTAGGCGTGTTCCCAGACGTCGTTGCCGAAGATGGGATAGAGGCCTTGCGAAAGCGGGCTATCTTGATTCGGAGTGCTGAGGATCTTGACTTCACCTTTGGAGTCTCCGGCTAGCCAGACCCATCCGCTGCCGAATTGGCCTACGCCGGCGGCGTTGAATTTCTCCTGGAAAGTCTTGAAGTCGCCGAAAGTCTTCTTGATGACATCGCCGATGGGGCCAATGGGATCTCCTCCACCGTGGGGCTTCATGATGTTCCAAAACATGGTGTGATTGACGTGTCCGCCGCCATTGTTGCGGACCGCGCCACGGATGTCTTCGGGGATGGCGTTCAGGTCGCGGATAAGATCTTCCGCGCTTTTGCTGTGCAGTTCGGGATGCTTGTCGAGCGCGGCGTTCAGGTTCTTCACGTAGGCCGCGTGATGCATGTCGTGGTGCAGATGCATCGTCTTCTCATCGATGGTGGGTTCAAGCGCCGTGTAGTGATACGGCAGGGGTGGCAGTTCATGCGCCATTTTTACTTCCTCCAAAGCTTGTGCCATTTTCTTTTCCTCCAAAGTCTTAAAGATGACGGGGTACGGAGGAAAGATTCATGCGGGGCGGATCCGGTTGTCCCGGTGGCCCCATATATTTGTAACACCTTGGCGGAGGAATCGTGCGGTTTCGGAGAGGGCGGTTGGTCAGGATCGTGGTACGATCCGCATAAATATCGTCTTGCACTCCAAAGGAGTTTTCCATGAAGGCGATGGCTGCGTTGTGTTTGCTTCTTTCGGTATCCGTGGTCGCGATCGCGCAGAGCGAGGACGCGGAGAAAAGCAAGATCATGGCGCTGGAAACTGCCTGGAACCTGGCGGAGCAGCATAAAGATGTTAAGGCGCTCGACGAGCTGCTGGGCAAGAACCTGGTGTATATCGATTACGATGGCGCGATTCAAAATAAGCAGGAGTTTCTAGCCGGGGTGGCGCGGCCGGCGCTTCATCCGGAACAGATTGTGAACGATTCGACTACGGTTTACATGTACGGGACGGCGGCGGTCGTGACGGGCACGTATCGGGAGAAAGGTGTGGATAAGGGCAAGACTTACTTGCGGCATGGACGCTTTACGGATACCTGGATTTATGAAAATGGTGCCTGGCGGTGCGTAGCCAGCCAGTCGACGCTGTTCGGGCGCTGAGCAGTGGAACTCTCTGACAACCCACCTTATATAATTTCTGCTTGTCTTTGTTCTCCGTACATTTCTGTTTTTGTTGGCGGGTCCGGGAGGGTCATTGAGAGTTTTGTTGCTGGAAAACATCAGCGGCGTCGCGGCGTCTCAGTTTGAAGAGGCAGGGTTTGTCGTCGAGTCGCTCAAGGGAGCGCTCGAGGAACGCGAACTGATCGAGAAGGTGCGGGGGACTTCAATTCTTGGAGTGCGGTCAAAGACGCACATTACGGCGGCGGTTTTGGACGCGGCTCCGGAACTGGTTTCGGTGGGGGCGTTCTGCATTGGCGTGGACAAGATTGATCGCGCGGCTTCGAGCGAGCGCGGGATTGGAGTGTTTAACGATCCGCACTCGAATTCGCGTTCGGTGGCCGAGCTGGCGATGGGGGAGATCATCCTGCTGATGCGGCGTACGTTTGAGGCCAGCACGCAGCTGCACGGCGGAGTCTGGAATAAATCATCGGCGGGATCGCATGAAGTTCGTGGGTTGACGCTGGGCATTGTGGGATACGGGAAGATTGGATCGCAGATCTCGGATCTGGCTGAGGCGATGGGTATGCGCGTGGTGTTTCATGACGTCGCGCATGTGCTGGCTAGGGGAAATGCGCGCCCGGTCAGCTTTCGTGAGTTGCTGGAAACTTCCGACGTGATCACTTTGCATGTGGATGGGAAGACGCAGAATCAGGATCTGTTTGGCGAGGAAGAGTTTCGCGCGATGAAGGATGGCGCGGTGCTGATTAATTTGAGCCGCGGGTTTGTGGTCGATCATGAGGCTCTGGCCCGGCATTTGAAGAGCGGAAAGCTTTCCGGTGCGGCGGTGGATGTGTTCCCGCAGGAACCGGAGACGGGCGGTAAGTTTGCGAGTCCCTTGCGCGGGCTGCCGAATGTGATTCTGACTCCTCATATTGGCGGAAGTACGGAGGAGGCGCAGCAGAATATCGGGCAGTTCGTTTCGGCGCGGATGATTGATTACTTCAAGAGCGGCAATTCCCAGCTGAGCGTGAACCTGCCGCATTGTCATCTGGACTTCGATCCGAACTCGGAGCCGAGGTCGCACCGGATGATGCATATCCACAACAACGTGCCAGGAATTTTGCGCGCGATTAACGACATCCTGGCGGATCGCGGAATCAATATTGAGCGGCAAGTGCTGGATACGCGGGGCACGATGGGATATGCGATCTACGACATCAACCAGGACTGCGATGAGGCGATGCTCGCAAAGCTGAGAGCGATTCCGCATACGATCCGGGTGCGAGTGCCGGGAGTGGTCCGGGACTAGGACCAGCTCGCGGCACAAGGCCCTGCACTATTCGTCGGTGGAATACTCGGTGGAATAGTGGAACACGCCTTCCAGTGGTTCGCCGAAGACAGCAGCAATTCGGAATGCGGCTTCCAGTGAAGGTGAATATTTCCCCTGCTCGATTGCGTTCACCGTCTGGCGAGTGACGTGGATTTTGTCCGCTAACTGCTGTTGCGTCATCTCGCCGTGCTCGAAGCGCAGCCGCCTGATCTCGTTGCGGATCGTTCCCATGTCAGGCTCCCCGCCAGTATTGGACGATCTGGCAGGCCGAGCGCATGATCTCGGCTGTGACCAGAATGAACAGCAGCGAGTTGGTGTTGAATACGATCGGAGGATCGAACGCACCGAAAAAGCAGGCAAGCGCGATGCCGGTCGCTAGCCCGGCATAGGCGAACCGCATGGCTCTGAGCTCGATCAGTTTGTCGCGCTCATCGCGCGGTGCCTTCGCCTCGGCGGGCGCGAAGATGGCGACCGCGATGTTCAATACAACCTGGACCACAACGAGCGCGATGATCGTTCCCAGCAATCCACCGAAGCCACTGGAATGCGATGTGTGGCGGATGACTGTCCAGAAGTAAATGCCGTAAATCCCCGCCATGGATAGCAGTGAGATCCAAGCACCTTTCTCTCGAAATGACATTTCAAAACTCCTCTCCGTGTCTATGTTTCATGACATAATGTATCATAAACATGACATTGTGTCAAGTATTAATGACATCAAAAGGGAATTTCTTTCGAATCTGGTTCCCAGAAAGACATTCCAGCTTTGCCAATGAGAACTTATGTGGCGGAGGCTGCCGACGTCTTGCCGGGAATCGTTACCGGGTCGGGCTTAGGAGGATCTTCAAGTTGCGGGCCGGGAGTCGTTACCGGAGAGGTGGGAACACCGTTGATGTAGATGGTAGGAGCGGCGGCCTCGCCGCGTACGGTTTCCCCTTCGGGCAACAGTCCGACCGCGCGATTTCTTCCGGAACCTTTGGCCTGGTAAAGGGCGTAGTCGGCTAGCAGGAGCACCTGTTCATGAGGGAGGAGTTTGGGTTCGCCTTCCTTCCATGGAAACGCCGCCCAGCCGATCGAACAGGTGATTTGCAGATCGGTGTGGCTGAATTCTTCGCGGTAAGGCTTGGATCCGACAGAATCGAGGATACGGTTGGCGAGAATGTGGGCCTCTTTACGGTCGGTGTAGCGCGAGAGGAGCAGGAATTCCTCACCGCCCCACCGGATCACGGCGTCGGAAAGGCGAGCGGCGGAGTTGATGCGACGCGCGATCTCGACCAGAACCTGATCTCCCACCTTGTGTCCGAACTGATCATTCACTTTCTTGAAGTGATCGATATCGATGAGATAAAAGACGAGATCGCGGTTACGAACTTCGGGCGAGGGGTTGTTCGCAAAGGAGCGCAACACTTGCTGCGCATCAGCCTCGATAGAACTGGTGAAGAAGCGGCGATTGCGAACTCCAGTAAGAACGTCAGTGAGTGAGGCATCGAGCAGTTCACGATTGGCGTTGGCGAGTTCGCTTTCGAGGCGCGCCTGTTTCACGATGCCGACAAACGCGAAGACTACGACGGCGGCGAGAGAGAGCAGGATGCGGAACTTCCATACCGGACCGGGCAGACTCTGATCGAGGAACGACCACGCGGCGAGAAGTGGCAGAACCATAGTGAAGGGCGCAGCTACACGGGCAGCCCAACGCCAATAGCGCTCACTGTCGGGATCGCTGCTTTCAGAGACGGGTTCGAGGCCGTGCGCGATGAGAGCGGCCAGGGTCATACCGGCAAGGCAGGCGGCAGTACTGGAATCGTACCAGCTGCCGCTGAAGTAGACTCCGGCATCGGAGAGGGTGTCGACGACGTACTCCATCACAGTGTCGATGGCGACGATGGCGGTGAGCAGACCGTAGAAGTGCTTCCATCGTCCGGAGCTGTGACGCCATCCGAGGACAACGATGGAGAGCATGATCACGTCTTGAGCCAAAGCTAGAAATTTATAGGCAGGGCCGTAGGATTGCGGCTCAGGCGCAAAGTACTGCCACGGTATGACGAGAAACAGGTACAGGTAGATACCGCCCAGCAAGAGCAAGAGAAGGTCGAGCGTTCCGAGACGCTGATGTTGCGGGCTTGGCTCGACGTGAGGGCGCAGCGCGAATCCTAGAATAAGGATGGTCCAGGCAAGAAAGATTCCGGCGTCGCCGAGACTCATGGCGGGCGTTTGTTTGAGCACTAGCTCCCAATGCATCCAGAGAATCTGGCTGCCCGCTTCGATGAAGTAGCCGGCGCCGAGGAGGATCCAGACCAAATGTTGTCGGCGAGTGCTACCGAATGCGTTCCGGGCAAAGGCAAAGGAAGCGGAAAGCATTAAGAGGAGGCTGATCCAGTCCGTGATGGCGGTGAGGAGGTACGACTTGGGCAGAAATAGGGACGCGACCAATTGCGCGATCACCAGACAGACGGCGACCCCGGCCCAAATCTTCGAGTTCGATCGAAGACGCACTATTCCCCCATCCTGTTGGAATTACAACGTGTTATGGGCGAGAACCCAAATGACGGAAGTAACGACGGGCACGGATAGACACTCCTCAGCGATTTGCGGCTCGGCGAAGGCGGTCTTGGACGGCTTCCCATTCGGGGGCGTCGGGTGGGAGGTCGACGGCGATCCACGAGTAGCCGCCGGAGTCGGCTTGATGGAGGGCGTCATAGAACACTGCCGCATAATCCGCGGCGGAGTGGGGCATTACGCGGATAGCAATGTCCGGGCGGCTCGGGCGATTTCCATGCTGGAGGTAAATTCCGTGGCCTTCGTCTGGGAGATTGCCATCCCGGGATAGAAATAACGATGTGTGCGGGCTGTAGTGACGGTGATGCATCCCAGGGGAGGGATGGGCTCCCAAGGCGCCCTCTTGCGGGATATTGACAGAGCCGACGATTGCCTCTAGCTCAGCTCTTGAGTTGGCGCCGGGACGGAGCAGGGTGGGGGGCGTATCCACGAGCGAGAGGACCGTCGACTCAATACCAATCTGGCAAGGACCGCCATCGAGGATAAAGTCGACATCGATGCCAAGGCTTTGACGCACGTGTTCAGCGGTTGTCGGAGAAAGTTCGGTAAAACGGTTGGCGCTTGGCGCAGCGAGAGGAACTCCGGCAGCCCGGATGAGAGCGAGGGCAATGGGGTGTGATGGCATGCGGAGGGCGACGGTGGGGAGCCCAGCGGTGACGATGTCTGGAACTGCTGGTCGCTTGGGAAGTACTAGCGTGAGCGGACCCGGCCAAAATTTTGTCGCGAGGCGGCCGGCAGCTTCGGGCCATTCCGTCACCAGAGATTTCGCCATCTCGATCGAGGCCACGTGAACAATGAGCGGACTAGTGGCGGGCCGGCCTTTGACAGCGTAGATGTGTGCGACGGCTTCCGCGTCGAGGGCGTTAGCGCCTAATCCGTAAACGGTTTCTGTTGGAAAGGCGACCAGGTGTTTCCCGCGAAGCAGTTGGGCAGCGCGATCGATTGCAGCGGGATCGACGGTTGGAGGCACGCTTCATTGTAGATTGCCCGGGGGGACGGGCTAGGCAGCCCGTCCCTACAACGAGCAATGCAACGCTATTTCTTCTTTTCCTCTTCCTCCACCACGAGGTTATTGGTTACCCCAAACGAACCGTGGACGCCGTTGGCCTGCACGCCGGCAATTTGCTTATCCATGGTCCGAGCCACCACACCTTCGAGCGTAATCTGCCCGTTCTTGACGATGATGTGGATTGGCGGAACAGCGCGCATCTGGTAGGGGCTCAGTACGCTATTGCCGTAGATCGCGCGATAGGCCGCGCGACGGATCCGGTCGTCGTTGATGGATGTCGGGAGGACCTCGATGTTGTTGACGACCTTCTCGACGCCTTCAATGCGCTTGGTGACGTTTTCAGCGTCGGACTTGAGAGTCGGGCGCGAGACCTGGCCCAGCAGAGTTACGGTTCCCTCGGGGTCGACTTTGTAGGAAAGATTGTCGAACACGCCATAGAAGGGAAGCATCACAAGTTCGTGACGGACTTCTTTGTAAATGCGGTCGATGCTCTTCTGATTGAGCGCGCCCGCGGGTGGGGTGTCCTGTGTGGCGAAGGAGGCAATAGAGAAAAGCAACGGAAGTGCCAGAACGACAGACAGTAGTTTCTTCATTTTTTGACCTCGGAGAGAGAGATTTCGGAAAATGTGATGAGGCCCCAGAAATATGTCGCAATTATCAGACGCGACTGCGTACCTGGAAGTTGCTTTTTTTGTGGAGGTTCGGGGCCGGGGCTAAACGCCATGCAGGCCCATCTGCAAACCGGATTCATCGGAGGCTCCTTAGTTCGAGCGATTGGCGACGAAACATTGGTGGACGAAATCCAATGAAAAACGTGCGACCACGTCCGACGGAACATCTTTCTCATCGAGTTCGTGGAAATGGAAGTCGATGGTGTGGTCTGGGCTCACGGTGGCGAGCAGGTACCCATAAACATTCGTTTTGGCGGCCTTGGCGTCGTTCGGGTCAACTGGAAGAGCATAGCGGATGGCGCCGGCCGTACCGATAATCCATCCGGGAAGAACGCCGCCGTGCATGCGCCAGTAGTCGGTGTTGAAGATCCCGTCCATGAAAAAGTGGGAGTGGCTGGCAAGGATGTAGACATTCTTCTGCGTCGACTGATGAAGCTGAAGCAGGTCGGTGTAGGCGCGGCGGCCACTGGCCTCGGCTTGTGGCGAATCGCTCATGCTGTGGCTGCGAGCGATGCTGTCGGGGAGAGCTTCGTGCATCCCGACGACCACGGTAGAAATGGAAGGATCTCTCGCGTCCGCGGCCAGCACCCGTTCAAACCAAGCCATTTGATCATTGTCGAACTGGTCGGGGGAAGCGGAGTCCAAACTGATGAAGTCGATTCCCGCGCGCTGCCAGTGGAAGTAGGTATGGAGGCGATGGTCCTGGGGATTATCGTGCAGGCGTTGCTGCTGGAGTTCGGGAGTGTCGAGCCAGTCTGCAAACTGTGTGAAATAGTCGGCGCGGGTCTTGGGTGGAATCAATTCGTGATTGCCGATGGCCAGATAGACAGTAGTTGGTGAGAACGGCGCCAATTGATTTTGGATGAAATCATCCCAAGCCTTCTTTTCGTAATCGATGATGAGCGGGGGCTTGGGAGATTGTTGTTTGTAGTCTTCGTCGAAATCGTAGATGGCGCGGAAGTCGCCGAGGTGCCAGTAGAAGACGGCCTGATCGTGATGTACTCCGGCGGCGATGGCGGGCATGACGATGTCTCCGCAGTTGCGGGAATCGCCGGAGACGGCGAAGGTCCAGGGCTGTTGGGCTTGGGTGACAGCAGTGCAGAAGAAAAATGCAGCAAGGCAGGATGCGCGAAGCATGAGGAATCATACCGCGTCTCATCACCGTCCGAACGAATGCGAGACCTCGTCCCTCAGGGACTCGAATCAAAGATCCGCACTGTTTCCGGCGCTAGAGCGCCCGGGTTATTTTCAGACACGCTTCTGGGGTACGTCGTCACCGTCTCTAAACGGCCTTGGGTTTGCGGCGGCGTTCCCGGAAGCCTTCGACCAGAAGGTAGAGAACGGGGATGAAGAACAGGTTCAGGATCGTGCTCATGATCATGCCGCCGAAGACGGTGGTGCCGACGGAGTGGCGTCCGTTTTCGCCAGCGCCGGTGGCGACGACCAGAGGAACGACGCCCATGATGAAGGCCAACGACGTCATGAGAATGGGGCGCAAGCGGATACGGGTTGCTTCAATAGCCGAGTCGATGATGGTCATACCGCGCTCGCGGAGCTGCTCGGCGAATTCGACGATCAGGATTGCGTTTTTGGAGGCGAGGCCTACGAGCATGACAAGGCCGACCTGACAGTAGACATCATTTTGCTGACCGCGCATCCATTGCGCGCCGAGCGCGCCGAGTAGGGCCATGGGAACTGCCAGCAGGATGATGAAGGGGAGCACAAAGCTTTCGTAGAGTGCTGAAAGCGTGAGATAGACGACGAGGGTTCCGAGGCCGAAGAGAATGACGGTCGTCGAGCCCGCGGCTAACTCTTCGAGCGAAATGCCGGACCATTCAAAGGTATAGCCCTGCGGCAAGGTCTTGGCAGAGGCCTGCTGCATGGCCAGGATGGCTTGTCCTGAGCTGAATCCGGGGGCGGCAGAGCCGTCGATTTCGGTAGAGCGGAACAGGTTGTAGTGATTGATGACTTGGGGCGCGGGAGTCTGGGTGATACTGACCAAATTCTGGAGCGGGATCATCGCGCCGGAATCGGAGCGCACGTAGTACTGGCCGATATCCTGCGGATGCGAGCGGTACTGTTTGTCGGCCTGGACGTAGACGCGATAAGACCGGTTATTGAAATCAAAATCATTTACGTAGGACGAGCCCATGTAGACGCTGAGTGTGTCGGTAATCTGGCCGAGCGGGATGTGCAGGCTCTTGGCCTTTTCGCGGTCGATGGTCACGACGTATTGCGGATCGTTCGCGGTGTAGGTGCTGAAGAGGCCAGTCGTGTCTTTTTCGGGACGCTGGGCGACGGCACGAATCAGGTCGTGAGTCGTTTTATCGATGTCCTGCAAAGTGTGACTGCCCTGATCGAGCAGTTCGTATTGGAAGCCGCCGAACTGGCCGAGGCCCTGGACGGCAGGCGGCTCGAAGGGGATCACGAAGGCGCCGGAGATTCCGAAGAAGGGACCGCGGAGTCGGTTCAGGATGGCAGCGGCGGTATGCTGTTCACCCTTGCGCTTCTCATAAGGTTGCAGAGGCAGGAAGACGAGTCCGGCGTTGGGAGTGGCGCCGCCGAAGCTGAAACCAGCGACCGAGAAGGTGCCTCGAATTTCGGGGACGTTCTTTGTGATGGCCGAAACCTGCCGGCCGATATCGCGGGTGTACTCGAGTGAGGCTCCGGATGGAGCCTGAACGGCGACGATCAGGTAACCCTGATCTTCGGTAGGCACGAAGCCTTGCGGCACGTGACGGAATGTGTAGTAGGCGAGACCGAGACCGAGGGCGAAGAGAATGAGTGCGACAGCTTCGAAGCGCAGAAATGCGCGAAGAGCGCGCGAGTAGGCATTGGTTACGGCGCTCATCACACGATCGACGAACTTGGCGAAGCGGTTCTTTTCTCCGTGCAAGCGGCCAAGCAACAGGGCTGCGAGAGCAGGCGCGAGAGTCAGAGCATTGAAGGCAGAAATCGAGATCGAAAAGGCAATCGTCAAAGCGAACTGCCGGAAGAGGATACCCGTGGTGCCTGGGAAGAATGCAACCGGCACAAAGACGGCCACCAGCACCAGAGAGGTGGCGATGACGGCGCCGGTAACTTCCCGCATGGCGTCGGAGGCGGCTTTCGCGGCGCTCGACTCGCCCTCTTGTAAGTGACGCTCGATGTTTTCAATCACGACGATCACATCGTCGACAACCAAGCCGGTGGCGAGCGTGATGCCGAAGAGCGTCAATGTGTTGATGGAAAAGCCAAGCAGCTTGATGAAAGTAAACGTCCCGATGAGCGAGACCGGAGTGGCGATGAAGTGAATGATCGTGGTCCGCCAGTCGCCGAGGAAAACGAAGATCACCAGGATGACCAGAAGGATGGCGGACCCCACCGTAAAAACGACGTCGCGTATGGATTCGCTGACTGCATCGGTGGTATCGAAGGCGATCTCATACTTCATGCCGGGCGGAAAGCGCTTGGAGAGGCGGTCGAGTTCGGCGACACATTTTTGATGGACATCGAGAGCGTTGGCGGTGGAGAGCTGGGTGACGGCGATACCAACAGCATCGTGTCCGTTGTAATCGAGGTCGGTGCTATAGTCTTCGGCGCCGAGTTCAGCATGGCCGACATCTTTGAGCCGAACCAGGGTTCCGTCGGGATTGCTTTTGAGGATGATGTTATCGAACTGATCGGCTTCCGAGAGACGGCCGACGACGCGAACGCTGATCTGAAAATTCTGCCCGGGCACTGCGGGCTGCGAGCCCACGCTGCCGGCGGCCACTTCGACGTTCTGTTCTGACAGAGCGTTGACCACGTCGTCTGCGGTGAGGGAGCGACCCGCGAGACGAACGGGATCGAGCCATAGGCGCATGGAATACTTGCGCTCACCGAAGATGAGGACGTCGGCCACGCCCGGGACGCGCTTCAGGCTGTCGCGGACATAAACGTCCAGGTAATTGCTGATGAAGAGAGTGGTGTAACGGTCGACCGGATCGGAGAAGACGGCACCGCCGAAGACGAAGTTCTGCGAAGTCTTGGCGACGGTAATGCCGATCTGCTTGACGGCGGCCGGAAGGCGTCCGGAAGCAGTGTTGACGCGGTTCTCGATGTCCACGGTGGCGAGGTCGGGATCGCGAGTGATATCGAACGTCGCGGTAACTGTGCTGACGCCGTCGTTGGTGCTGGAGGAAGTGATGTACTTCATGCCTTCCGCGCCATTGATCTGCTGCTCGAGAGGCGTGGTGACGGCGGACTCGACGGTCTGCGAACTGGCTCCCGTGTAGACAGCGGTGACGCCGACTTGTGGAGGAGCGAGGTCGGGGAATTGCGCAATGGGCAGGATGGGAATGCAGGCCGCGCCGGCAAGGATGATGAGGAGGGCGCAGACCGTGGAAAATACCGGGCGATGAATAAAAAAGTCGACCATAAGAAAAGCGTTCTCAGTTCTCAGTTCTCAGTTCTCAGCCTCTGGCGCGTGCCGCGTGCCCTTATCTGAGCGGGTTCCGAGAATTATTTTCTGGGACTTCTGTTAGCTGCTGCTTTCCTGCGGAATTACCGGTATGCCATCGATCAGAAACTGGGTGCCCGTGATGACGACTTTGTCTCCGGGCTTCACGCCGTCGAGGACGACATAGTTGTTGCCCACGATCTGACCGATTTGGAGCGGCTTCTGGTGGACGACGTATCCACCTTTCTGGTCTGGCTCAGCGACAAAGGCAAAGTAGAGGCCTCCAATTCTGGAGACCGCTACGACCGGGACCACCGGTTTCTGCTGGCTGCCCCAGATGACGCGGGCCCGGATGAACTGAGCGGTACGCAGGCTGTCATTGGAGTTGGCAATGGTCGCTTTAACAAGTACGGTTTGGGTCGAGTTGTCCACCTGAGGCGAAATGAAGGTGATGCGGCTGGTGGCCAGCTGATTTCCCGAGCCGTCGACGATCTGGACGGGTAAGTTCGTTTTGAGCTGGGATGTCTTCTCGATGGGTATGTATATGTATGCTTCAAGGCTCCCGGGGCGGTCTACCGTGGTGAGTTGCGTGGTGACAAGAACGCGGTCGCCGACACGGACGGGAACGTCTCCGACAATTCCAGCGCGCGGAGCTACGACCTTGTAATAGTGCAACTGAACTGTCTGCTCGTTGACTTGCGCGCCGAGGGATTGCAGTTGCGCCTGGGCGTTGTCGAGCGTGGCCTTCGCTTGATCGAGGTCCTGCCTGCTGACGACTCCAGCATTCGCCAAGCCGCTGACGCGTTCGTAATTCTGTTTGGCCCAAGTGACCTGAGCCTCCTGAGCGACGCGGGCGCTTTCCTGGCTTTTGACGGTCGCCTGCTGTTTGGAAGGATCGATCTGCATCATAGGAGCGCCGTCGGCCACCCGTTCACCAGAATGGACGAAAATCTGGGTGATGATGCCTTCGACCTGCGGTGAAACCACGGCGGAGTCGCGGGACTTCAAAGTGGCGACATAGTCTGTAGTGTCGTCGATTTTTTGGGCGGCAGCGGTCTGCACTTTGACCGGCATCGCCTGCGGGGCACCGGCCTTGGCCGACTTGCTCTCGCCGCACGCTGTGGAGAGTAGAAGCGCGGCCAGAAGAGCGCCGGGCAGAACGATGGGACACGTTTTTGCGAATCGAGACATGATCATTGGCTTTTACAGTTCGCTCAAATTGCGGGGACAAAATTCATCAAAACTTAAAAGCGGCTCCGCAAGCCCCACGCCACAGTCCGCAGCCAGCACCCACAATACTAGATCAAAACATATAGATTCAGGGCAAGGCCGAGAGGCTCCGAAGAATTTTGGCATCTGCTAAATTGTTTTGTCATGAGACCGAGCCGTAGTTTTGCCAGCGACAACAATGCGATGGTACATCCCGAGGTACTGGAGGCCATCCGGCGCGCGAATGAAGGGCATGTGGTGGGGTACGGGGATGATCCGCACACGGACGCGGCAGAGGGAAAGTTTCGGCAGGAGTTCGGAGAAGACGTGGAGGTGTTCTTCGTTTTCAACGGGACGGCGGCCAATGTCCTGAGTTTGCAGGCGCTCACAAGGCCGTATCATGCGGTGCTGTGTCCGGAGTTTTCTCATATTTATACGGACGAGTGCGGCGCACCGGAGAGATTTACAGGGTGCAAACTTTTGCCGCTGAGCGCACCCGTGGGCAAACTCACGGTGGAGACGGTAGAGCATGCGTATCACGGCATCGGCGACCAGCACCACGTACAGCCGCGGGTGATTTCGATTACGCAATCAACCGAGATGGGAACGGTTTATCAACCGGCAGAGGTCAAGGCACTGGCGCGGTTTGCGCATGACCGGAATATGTTTCTTCACATGGACGGGGCCCGGATCTCAAACGCCGTGGCGGCGCAGCGACTGAGCCTGCGACAGGCAACGCGCGATCTGGGCGTGGATGTCCTTTCCTTCGGAGGGACGAAGAACGGATTGATGGGCGTGGAGGCAGTTGTGTTCTTTCGCGCTGAACTGGCAAAGGACTTCTGTTTTTTACGCAAGCAGGGAATGCAACTGGCTTCGAAGATGCGATTTATGTCGGTGCAAATGGAGGCGCTGCTGACGAACGAGCTCTGGCGGCGCAACGCAGAGCACGCCAACCGCATGGCACAACTGCTCCAGGCGGAAACGAAGAATATTCCGAGAGTGAAGATCGTCTATCCTGTGGAGGCGAATGGAGTATTCGCACAAATCCCGCAGGAGGCGATCAAGAAGATCCAGGAGCGATATTTCTTCTACGTGTGGAGTGAAGAGGAGTCGGTGGTCCGGTGGATGTGCTCGTTCGATACAACCGAGGAGGATGTGCGCCGGTTTGCGGAGTTTGTGGGACAATGCGTCGCGTAGTTCTATGCCAGCCCCTGAAGGGGCACTCGATTGGCAAGACTGGCGGTATCGCTAAAGCGATACCCTGATACGAGGCATACGCTTTGGGCCGCAAGCTAAAAGCCTTCTAAGTCGCCTTAGGATTAGTGCTCGATTGCGGCAGGGTCGTTGAGCAATGCGCGGGTTTCGGGATCGACCTTGAGCTTTTTGATTTCGATGTCGAGCCAGCGGGAAATGGTGGACGCATCGCGTGTCTTGAGAACTTTTTCGGTGAAGGCGTAATAGCTCCAGTAGCTGACCGAAGCACGGTTTGCTCTCTCGGTATTCAGGAAGAGTGTATCGTCATCTGCGCAACTGGAGAACCAATGGATGTATTGCCCGGCAGCCGCCGAGCCGGCTTCGGAGGCGTCGGGCACATTTGAAGTGTCGATGACGCCCGGCTTTAGACCTTTAGCTTTGAGCTCGGCGCAAAGGGCGCGCACTTCTGGCTCGTGGCGAAGATCGAGGACCTGGCCCCAGATGTGAGAGCCCTTCGCGAGTTTCTGCAAGCGAAGGTACAGGACATCGTCGAACAGATAGTTGGCTTCGGCAAAGGCGTCAGCGGGCTTCTTTGGCGGCGTGTGGAAGTGCTCGAATGCCGAGGACCAGGCCCCTGTATTGTTGCGCACTGCCTTCTCCCAAAAATCCCAGGAACGTGGATCGGCGAGGGTCGCGCTGTCTGGCGAGGAGAGCGTGGTTGCTCGATCCCGCCAAACTTCGGGACCCGCGTGAAGACGAAGATTTAGATAATCCTCGCGCCCGGCGCTGGCAGCCAGGAGTGCACGATTGATACTGGCGAAGCGAATGACTTCAGGATCGTAGTCGATGACCATGAGAGCTTGAGCGTTCGTGAGTGCCGCTCCAATGAAGGAACGCTCGGTTCCGACCGAGATGTAAGTTCCATGATTGCTTTGGCGGAAGAGCGGCAGCGCGACTGCGGGATGTTGTTCATTAGGAGGAAGGTAGACGCCGGGTCTTGGCTCGCGGCCCTGGGGGGAAGCAGAGGAGCAGAGGGCCGCGCCCACGAGCGTGAGGAGCAAGAAAAGAACACGCCTCTGAGCTAAAACGGCTACCATCTCAGCATCACTCTACCAGCCCGCCGCGGCGGTAGAACGTGGCAGCGGGGAGCGCATGCAATGAGGATCGCCGGCAAAGAGCTATTTCTTGCGGGCTCGGAATTTTGCCCAGCGCGCCTTTTGGGCGGCGGCAATTCTCTTGCGTCCGGCGGCTGAGATCTTGCGCTTCCTGGGATTTGTGGCGGACTTCGCTTTCGCGCCGTGCATGTAGACCTGGCCGAAAGTAGTTAGAGCGGCAGTGACGCGATGGAGTTCATCTTCAAGACGGGTTCGTTCATGTTGGAGCTGTTTCACGACGGACTGAATAAGATTATCTGGCATCGAATGATCTTATCACCGATGCCGGGAAATAAATCATGTGCGGTGTTGGATGAATACTTAGAAGACCCGATTCCCATTTCGGTCCAAATGTTGCTCGGGGAGCGGCTTTTGAGGAATGCCGTCGGCACACTTAGACGATTAGTGAGTTGAGGCCTTTAAAAAGTCATCGACGACTTAGTCTGACCCGTGGTCGTATTAACGATATAGTTATTGCATGACGATTAGGTTCGGGTGTCTCGCTTGGACGAAATGAAAAAGTATTTCTGTTTGCAGTCGCGGAGAGTAAGACGCGGAGTTTCCGGTATCGCAAGGCTCGCTACTCTCGCCGTCATACTCGGCGGAGTGACTGGAAATTCGGGGTTTGCTCATGCTCAAACCGCACCGCCGAGCAAACGATTGCGACCCTCCCCGACGCTTCCGCTGACCAGCTTCTACAACGTGCCGAATCCGCTGCCGGCGGGAGCGCCCGGAGCACTGATACGCTCGGAGGCAACGAATCAATACGAGCTTCCGTATGAATTGTCGGCGCTGCGAATCCTTTATCACTCGCGGACTGCAACGGGGGCAGACATTGCCGTCTCGGGAGTGGTGCTGATTCCCGATGGAAAGGTTCCGAGCGGCGGATGGCCGGTGATTGCGTGGGCCCATGCGTTCCGTGGAGCGGCGCGACAGTGCGCTCCGTCGCTGATGAGGAATCTTGGCGTGGGGCCGCTGCTGGCGATGTATGCCAATCTCGGCTACGCGGTGGTGGTGACGGATTATGCGGGCCTGGGGGCCAGCTCTGGTGCGACGGTGATGGACATGCAGTCGAACGCATTGGACGTGCTGTACTCGGTTCCAGCAGCTCGGGCGGCCGTGAAAGAGATTGGGCTCCGATGGATTGCTGTAGGAACTTTCCAGGGCGGTCTGGCAGCGGTCGCGGTTGCCGAGAGCGAAGTGCGCGATCCGAACTATCTGGGAAGTATCGTTACTTCTGGCTTGGCGGATGCCCAGCCAGCATACGAGCGATTCGCGCTGACGTCTTCCAGTCATCTGTTGCCAGTATTGGCGTCGACGATCAAGGCCATGCATCCGGATTTCCAGGTCAAAGACATGTTAAAGGATAAGGCACTTCCCGCCTACGAGCGCGTCACCCAGACTTGCGGAGGCGAAGGGGAACCGGAATTCACAAGCGAGATGCTGAACCCGGGATGGGAGAGCAGCCGGTTCGTGAAGGAATTCTTTGAACGTAACACTCCGGGGCAACAAACAGCGCACGCACCAATTCTGGTGATCAGTGGCGAGGCAGACCCAGTTGTGCCAGCGGACATGACGGCGCAAAGCGTGGCGCGGATGTGCAAACAGGGCGATAGAGTTCTAT
Source organism: Terriglobia bacterium (assembly GCA_963847715.1). Classification (GTDB taxonomy): domain Bacteria; phylum Acidobacteriota; class Terriglobia; order Terriglobales; family Acidobacteriaceae; genus Acidiflorens. The sequence goes on along the minus strand of CAWKAZ010000026.1, from coordinate 353,175 downwards.
TTTTGAAGTATCCGAATATGGATGCCGGCGGTGCGATGGGAACTTCTACCTCGGACCAGATCAGTTGGATCAAGGCGCGGTTTGCCGGTCATGCGGCGCCCAGCGACTGTCACTGAGATAGTGACCTACCTGTTCGAGGTGGGACGGACCTTTGAACCTACCAATTGCGCTCGGAGTCGGTCCGTCGGACCTGATTGCGCTTGTGATGCACGACAAAAATCATTCCGACCGATGCGAGTGTGGGCGGAATGACCAAGATCAAAATTCCGCTCTGCAAGGCCGCAATCATGCGAGCGCCGGACGAGGCGGCCTGCGTGTAACACAATGAACAGCTTTGAGAAAAAGCCGGCGTTGCTGTGAGAAGCATGGTCAGAGCAGCCAAGGCGAGCCGTACAAGATGCGAACGCAGTCTACGCATGGGAACTCCAAAATTAGCTCGGCCCAAAGCCGGTCAGACGAAACAGGAGCAGGCGGAAGCTGTCCGTCCAGGGATAGTTCATGCAGGCGAGGACGAAGAGTGTGAAGAAAACGATGAACTGGATCAAATTCTTCTTTTCTGAGGCCAGATTCATCCAGAAGAACACCACGAGAACGGTCTCGATGGCGCCAAACGTCAGCATACGCACGACCAGTTGAGAGCCTGAGATGTGCTGATAGCCGATGAAGAACTGCGCTGCGGTAATCACCAGCAGGCAAACATACACAACCACGTACTTTCCAGTTCCTTGTGCTTCCGTCGATGCCATAGGCTTCACTCCTTAGTTCTCCTTCTTCATCTCGAGAGACAGTATTGCGCTGACTCAGGGAGCCACATTCATCAGATAGACTGCGGGAACAATGAACAGCCAGACCAGGCCCACGAATTGCCAAAAGAGGCTGAAAAGTTCGATATCGTCGGCGTTGTAGCGGCCTCCTTTATAACGGATGGCGACCACGAACAGGGCAATCGTCCCTACCCCCATGTGGAGCAGACTGAATCCCGTAATGGAATAGAACGAAGCGCCGAAGGCCGACGGTCCCCAAGGATTTTGCGAGATGCCAGCGCCCTGGCTGATCATTCCCATCCAGTCGCGGATGTGGAGCGCGGTGAAAATCGCGCCGGCGAGAGCAGTGATGATCATCCAGCGGAAAGCGCCGGCTTTGTCCACCGCCCTAGACGCCTTCACCGCCAACAGCATAGTCAGACCGCTGGTCAGCATCACCACGGTCATGATGGCAACATTCGTGATTGTTCCGCCGTGGAAAGGTCGCGGCCAGTCGGGAGTGGCATTTCGTACGAATGCATAGGCTACGAGACAGGCGGCAAACGTCATTACATCGGACATGATGAACAGCCACATGGCCAGTTTTTTGGAAGGAATCGCAAACGGGGGTGCCTCCATCGGACCCGGCGTATGTGCTGCCATCGTCAAGTGTGCTTCGCTCACATTGCCTCCTGTATCGCACGCATCAGAGTTTCATCCAAAGCAGCAAAAGCAAGTACACCCAGAGAACGCCCATAAAATGCCAATAGTAGGAGAAGGAATCCAGCGTGCTCCGACGCAGAACGGTCTTACGCAGCTTGCTCAGAACGTAAAGTAAGCCAGCCAGCCCTCCAATTACGTGGATGGCATGAACTGCGGTCAGCAAATAAAAGAATGAACTGTTGGGGTTAGTGGCGAGATATAGGCCCTGAGAACGCAGATCTAACCAGGCCGCGTACTGGCCAGCGACGAAAACAGCACCGAGGAACGCGGTAACGTACAACCAAAGCGCCGGATTTAAATGGGAGGTTCTCTCGCCCCCCATGAAAACGGCCACGCGGCGGCGCGCGAATTCCAAGGTTATGCTGCTGACCAGCAAGACTAAAGTGTTGAAGTAAAGGACAGGGGGAAGGACAAGGTGATGCCAATCCAAAGCTGCCCCTTGTCGAACGACCAGAGCGCTGGTAAACGCCGCGAACGACATGGAGATTGCGGCGATAAGCACCCATACCCCAGTTTTCGAGGGAACGGACGCGTACTCCTGGACGGCAGGCAACCTCCCGTCGTTCGGAACGAGATTTCGAAAGCCTCCATTACCGGGAGGAGCGGGTTCCGGGGAACGACGATTCAGCTTGGGCGGTACAACGGTAGTTGCCATAAGGGTACTGCACTCCTCAGAACACATTTCTTGAGTTCGGGACAGGGAGGACCTGAGCCATGCCCTATCCAAACCCGCCTTCTTCAGTCAAGCTCATTGTTCTTCACTGTTCTTCTCTTTACGGCATCTCATGGCTCGTCGTGAGCGGGGTCCACCTTCTCGGGCGAATCCTGCATCACGTAATCGCCTTTGGAGCCCTGAACTCCATACTGATAGGGATCGTGATAGACGACCATATGCCGGCCCCCGAAGTTATCCCACGGTGGTGGCGAACTTGTGGACCACTCGAGCGACGTGGCTTCCCAAGGATTGTCGGGCGCTGGTTCACCCCAGAAGCGACTGTGAATGAAGTTGTAAATGAAAATAAACTGTACCGCGCCGGTGAAGAGCGCAGCGATGGTGATGAACTGATGTACACCGACGAGTGGCTGCATGTAGTCCGCTGGAAACGACGAGTAGCGCCGGACATTACCAGCCATTCCCAAATAGTGCATCGGCATGAAAATGCAGTAAACGCCGACGAAGGTGCACCAGAAGTGAACCTTGCCGAGGGTTTCGTTCATCATGCGTCCCCACATCTTCGGGAACCAGAAATAGGTTCCGGAGAAAATGCCGAAGACCGCGGCGATGGCCATAGTGAAGTGGAAATGAGCAACGACGAAATAGGTAGCGTGGAGCAGGATCTGAATCGAAGGCTGCGCCAGGAAGAAACCGCTGACTCCACCTGTAATGAACACCGAAATGAAGCCCAGGGCAAACAGCGAAGCTGCGGTAATGCGCAACCTCGCACCGTACAGACTCCCTAGTGCAATCAAGACGATGATTGTCGATGGAATCGTAATCAATAGAGTCGGGAACGAGAAAAGGATCGACGAGAAAGGATTCATCCCGCTGACAAACATGTGGTGTCCGTACACCATGTAACTAAGCACGGCCAACGCGCCCATGGAGTAAACGAAGACGCGATGACTAAGCATTGGCTTGCGGGCGCTGGTGATGAGGACGTGGGCAATGATGCCCATGCCCGGTACGATGGCGATGTAAACCTCGGGGTGTCCAAAGAACCAGAAGAGATGTTGCCAGAGGAGCGTGGAACCGCCCGAGTGCGGTTGCAATTGGTCGTTAATGACGAGATTGGATGCAATAAAGAAACTCGTCCCGGCCACGTGGTCGAGAATAAGCAGGACGCACGCCGGCATCAGCACGGAAAATGACGTCAACCCCATGCAGGAGGTGATAAACCAAGCCCAAGTGGGAAGCGGCAGACGCCACATGCTCAAGCCCTTGCAGCGCAGATCGAGAATATTCGTAATGAAATTCAACGCACCGAACAACTGTCCCACGCAGAAGATCGCGATGGAGGTCGCCCAAATGACGACCCCGGAGCCCTGACCGGGCCCAGCCACAGAGCCGACCGCGCTGAGAGGTGCGTACTGCGTCCAGCCGCCCAAGGTCGGTCCGTCGCCGACGAAGAACGACAACAACATGACGCAGAATGCCACGAAGGTGGTCCAGAACGACATCATGTTGAAATGCGGGAACGGCATATCTTCGGCGCCCGTGTGGATGGGAATGAAGAAATTGCCGAAGGCTGCGAAGGGAGCGACCGTGAGCACAAAAAAGACCATGAACGTAGCGTGCATGGTCATCACCTGGAGGTAGTACTCCGGCGTCATCACGTTGCCGGGGGCGCCGCTCGAGGAGAGCAGATGGAGCCCCGGAATCGCGAAATTGGTCCAGGCCAGGTGAATGCGCATCAACCAGGAAAGAACCATGCCGATGATCACAGCGGCCAATCCCAGCATGTAGTACTGCTTGCCGATCACCTTGTGATCGAGGCTAAAAACGTGCTTCCGGATGAAAGTCGTCGGAGGCCCGTGGTGTGCCGCCGCGTGGGCTGTATCGCTCATGTGCTCACCTCGAAAAGAGATCTTTACGCCGTAACGAATGCCAGACGGTCTTTCACTGCCTCACTGCAACGCGGCTTCTTTCTTCAGCCAGTCGTCGTAATCCGCCTCTGATAGCACGCTCAAGTAGGCTTTCATGTTGTAGTGACCGAGTCCGCAGAGCTGGCTGCAGACGATTTCATACCGGCCAACCTTGGTGGCGGTGAAATGAAGCTGCAGATCCAGTCCGGGCACGAAGTCCTGATGGATTCGCAGCGCCGGAACATAGAAGGAATGGCTGACATCCTTGGCGTGCATCAGCAAACGGACTTCTTTGTTCACTGGAATAGCCATTTCAGCGGTTACGATGTCGTCTCTGGATTCAGGATCGTTGGCGGGATCGAGACCAAAGAAATTCTGGTTGGCCTCGCTGATCTTGTCGGCGTGCAACGGTCCGAACTTTCCATCGGGTCCGGGATAGCGAAAATAAAAGGCAAACTGTCCGGCTTGGACCTGAATCGGGACTGCGTCAGCGGAGGGTTGCGTAAAGTAGATATTGCCCCAGGCCTTAACGCCGAAAATTCCCAAGGCAAAGACTTCGACTCCGACGAGAACGATGGCGCCAATCACGAGTCCTTTTGCGCCGCCCGGGAAAGCTCTTGGACTGCTCTCCGGGACGAGGGCCGGAAAACCGCCAGATGAGCCAAGCTAGAAGAATCTGGGAAGCAAGGAAAGAGAGTCCGGCCTCCCACATTGTTTCCGAGAGTTGGTCGTCAATGGCTTGGCCGTGGGACGAGACATCCTCCACCGGATGCCAGGTATTGCGCACGACAGGAACCGCGGACAGAATCGCGATAACGACAATAGTGATCGCAAAGAATTTTGCCATGATGGTTCGCCCTCCGTTGCTGCCTCCGAGCGCACTTGCCACAGAAAACAGCGGCGGAGTAAATCACTCCGCCGCGTCTTTCGTCAGTAAGCCTTCGCCTTGAAGGTGAAGTTCACATCTTTCGTTTCGTTGCCGGTGATGGTGACGTCGGCGGTCTGAGTGCCGTAGTCCTCATGCCAAGCAGTGATGGTGTATTTGCCGGGAGGGAGGTTGGGTAGTTTGAAGTCTCCTCCGCCCTTGCTCACGTCGAAATGATTCGTGTTCAGCACCGCAAACTCGCCGTGCATCCAGGGATGGATATTGCACTTGACGGAGATGAACTCCGGCTTGTCGTACTTCTCGGAGATCGGCGGCGTGCCGGGGGGCTGGGACTTGTTCCATTCGCGGTTGACCTTCGGCAACGGATGGATGTTATGCGAGGTCTGATCATCATTTACGATCTTCAGTTCCTGGTTCACGTGCATGGCCAGAACATGAGGAACGTACTGGCAGCCTTTTTGTTCGAAGGTTACCGCCTGTGCGGGGACCTGGCTGTCATCGGGTGCCCCTGATGAAACATAAATCACCACATTTTCAAGCGCATTGTTCGCTCCTGTCACAACCGTCTCGGTAGTAATGGGCGTAGCATGCTGTTTAGCGCAAGTGGGCTCCTTCGACATGTCGATGGGCTTTTGGTGGGCGGGCGTACCCGTGTAGGTCACCTTGCCGCTGATCGTTCCGGCAAACATCAGGGACGAACATGCGAGCACCGTCAGACTGGTTAGCAAAATCTGCTTGATACGCATTCTTGTACTTCCTCCTCGGGTTCTTCTAACTCAATGGCCGCCGCCGGGCGCCTTGGTATCGGCCGGGGCAGCTGCTGGTGCCGGGTTTTTGTCGACGTACGGCGGAATGACTCCGTGCGCGGCTGACAATACTTCATTTTCCTTGCTTTTGCGATGGACCTGGAGCGTGCGCAGGAAGTGTACAAGATCCCAAGCGTCGTTCGGCTGAATAACGTCGGCAAACGAAGGCATCGGGGTGCCGTCAACGCCGGTCATGAAGATCTTGTAGATATCCTGATTGGTGTTGCCGCACTTGAAGCGAGAATCGTTCTTGCCGAGGGCAAAGTTATAGGGACGAATGGGCTGATCTTTGCTATCGGTGAGAGTCGCGGCGGAGGGTCCGTCGCCTTCGCCATGCGGACCATGACACTTCCAGCATTCGAGCTTGGTGAAAAGCGCCTTGCCGTGCGAAATGCTGTCGAGGGTGACGGGGGGCTCGGCCGGAATCTTGATCGGATCACCGGCTTTTTCCTTGTCCCAGCGCGGCGAGAAGATCTTTATGTAGGCCACCAGGTCGGCGCGTTCCTGCTTTGTGAAAGTGCTCCACACAGGCATGTTGGAGTTGGTAAGGCCGCGGGCGATGGTGTTGAAAAGATCCTCGTCGATGGGCAGAGTGCCGGTCAGAGTGGAGCGGCACTTGAAGGTCGCGATTGTGAAGTCGCGCGGTTTCGGGTCAAGCCAGACCGCGTTTTCTCCATTGCCATCGCCGTACTCGCCGTGACAGCCGGCGCAATAACGGCGATAGTTGGATTTGGCACCAGCAGCATGACCGGTGATATTCCCGATGTGGCTCTCCATGGGCTTGATCACGACCGGTGGCTTCGGGCCTACTTCAGGCGCATCCTGGGTGAATGCGGGAGCGGCGAAACCGGCGACCAAAACTAATCCCAGAATCGCAGTGAAGACCGTCGCCCCGACCAACTTCATTGGCTTGCAGTTCATAATCGGCACCCTTCAATGAAATCAGCGCTGGCGAATTCAGTCGCCAGCGGTTATCTGGTGGTTAGAAGTCGAAGTCAAATCCCATCAAGAGTTCGCTGGTATTGATATTCGTATTGCTTAGCGCGGACGTCCCGGTCTGATGGAAAATGTTGAACTCGTTGTGCCAGGCAAAGCCCGCACGGCTCGTCATGAACGGGTTGTACCGATAGCCGACGGTGTACGTGTCGATGTTCCCCAGGTTGGACCGGGTTCCGGGGGTCGACTGTTGCGACATACGGATGGTCTCGTATCTCGCCAGAAAGATAAGCTGCGGGCTGTAGACGTAGTGAGGCTCGATCAGAACGCCGTTCCAAGTTGGGTTGCGCGACCCGGCCGTTAGTGTCGTTCCCGGCGTGTTGTTCTGGGTTGCAACTCCGTCGATCAAGTCGCCATAACCTTGGCCAAACCAGGCGCTGTCAGAGCCGTGCTGAGTGACGACCTGGACGTCAACGTGTTGCCCGAAGTAGAACTGTCCGACAAAGCCTTCGCGGCTGAATCCCTTGTTACCCGTGCCCGACCCACCGATAGGAGCCCCGAAGTTCGTGAGCCAGCTCGTGGGAGCCTCGCCGAACATGCCGTAAAAGCCGATACGCTGAACACCGAGTTTGCCAGCGTCAAAAGCCTGACTGGCCGTGATGAAGGTTGAATAGGACTGCGCACCGTAGGGCAGCCCAACCTGACCGTCACTCGAACTCAGAAGCGCAACCGAGTATCGTGTTCGGTCGTTGTAGGAGTGCCCCATGACCTCCACGCCGAGCTGGTTGTCTCCCATCTGGCCAAAGACGTTGCCGTCACCTACCGGGATGAAGTGGTAGAGCTGGTAGATTCCGCCGTTTCCGGTCAGGGTGAGAATGCGCTTTTCGGAAAGCAGGTTGTCGAGCTCGAACTTGCCGAGCTTGACGTTCAACCATGGACTGCCGAAGAGGTTGTCCAGCCGCGCCATAACGGTTTCGAAGTGGAATGACGCAGTGCTGTCGGACGACGGGAGCACGTAGAAGGAGTAATTCTTCTCCAGAGTGCCGCCGGTGTGAAAATCCAGGCCACTGATATCAAAGCCGGATGAAGTGATTCGTTGCTCAACCTGGCCGCTACCGCTGTCGACCACCTGCTTGCCTTGGCTGACGCGGTGCCAGAGCGGGATGATGCGGAAGGTGACCGGCCAATAGCCGGGGTTCTGCCAGATTGGAGCATCCCGGTCGTTCATGAGCTGGTAGCCGTTGTCTTTGAATTTTTGGCCGAAGTAGTTGAGCATCGGCCAACTTTCATGGCATGCGGAACAGCGGAGCCCATACTTTCGGGCGAATGCAGGCAAGGCACTCGCGGATTGGCTGGTCCCGAGGACCAGAATAATCAGCACAAAAGCAGCGGCGAGGAACGAGGACGTCCGCTGCGGCTTCTGACAGAGATGAGACTGCGCCCACAAACGCATGCTGCACTCCTCAGACAACTTTCAATTTAGTTTTCCAAAACCCCATACCATCAGAGCAAAAGGCATTACGCCGCTGGCAGTTCAGAACAAATCCACCCCAGATTTGTTCTGTCAGACTGCCAAACCGTCTGCTCGAAAGGTTGACTACTTTCACTAGGCGGTGGATAGTACTACCATACATTGCCAAGTGCAATAGGGTCGGCCGGATTTTTTTTACATTTGTTTTACATTCTGAGGAAAAGCTCATCGGCGTGTGGCGGACGGGGTGCTGTAAGCGCCGATTGACAGCGGTCCAGCGAGCGGATAAGACTCTGCATCAGGCATAACGGAGCCGGGGTCAGATGTTGGTCAACAGTTTTCGCGGTGGCGGGATGCCAGGAGGGTGCGCGATTCCGCGCGTAATCCGTATTTTTAGGCATCATCAGCGACTCGCCTCAGTGTTTCTTCTTCTGCTGACGACGGCAGCAATCCCTTTATTTGGCCGCGAAAAAGATGTTCTGCAATACGGGGCTGGCCTAATTGTGAACATTCCGTCGCCAGAGCCCGAAGTCGCCCAGGTCGTGGAAGACGTTGCGCAGAACACTATTATCCGAGGCACCAAGGAATACAACAAAGACGAATTTATTGCCGGAGCGGTTGCGGCCACCTCCTCTCCGGTGTTTCCGGCTTGGACAGAGGGCGGCAAAGTTTTCTACAAAGTGCGGAAGCAGGCACTGGACCCGCGAAACTTCAAAGACAGCGGCGATGTTGGGACGGTTGCCGTCCGCTACGTGGTGCAGCCGCAGGGTGAGAAGAATACGGTTCTGCGCATTGATGCCGTGTTTGTGGAGGATTTCCGGCACGGCGTTCATCTCTCCAATGGCTCGGTGGAGAGCAGCGAGTACAAAGACATCGCCGACCGTCTGCAGGCGGTTGAGCTGATGAAAAAAGAAACCGAAGAGGCGTTGCGCGAGAAGCAGGAACGGGCGGCGAAGAAGAACTTCGGCATGGGCAGCGATACGGTGGTGCTCGGCACTCCGGCAGCAGCGGGGAAATCAGAGGAGCTGGCGGCGGGCGCAAAGCCAGCCGAGCCAAAGGCATCGGCGTATGAAGAGCCGCAAACGCTGGACCAGCACGTAACTGATTTGCGGCGTCAAGTGGAGCGGCTGGTGAAAAAGCCAGGGGCTCCGCTGAAGACGGCGCCGTTCCATACGGCGAGCACAATGAAATCTCTGGAGCCTGGAGTCGAAGTTCTGATTCTCATCACCACGCCCTACTGGTATGGCGTTGAAACGCATGAGGGGGACCACGGTTGGCTTCGACGAGATGAGTTGGAGCAGGTGCCATGAGGAGGGGCTGGTCATTGCTGATTGCGATTCTGATCGCCGCTGCGTTGAGCTCCGCGCAGACCGGCCCGTATGAACGCACGTTCCGGCAGTCAAAAAGCGCGGTGGAAAAAGCGCTGAAAGAGTTACAACCATCACTTTCCGGGAGGCTGCCTGCGCTCGATGGATTCGCTGCGCCCGGGGAGCACCCGCTGAGCCGCTATCAACGTGGGTATTACCAGACGGCGGTGCAGGTAAATTCGGCGGCGTCGGGCGGAACAGTGGTGCGAGTCAACGCGAAGGTGACAGCCTGGTATGCGGATTCAAACCCGTCGCGGTCGGGATACCAGTTGCTGACATCGAATGGACGGCTGGAATCAGATTTGCTCGAACAGTTGAGCGATCTGCTCGGGAGTGGCGCGAGCGAGAGTTCCGGGCCGAATTCGGGCGAGTCGTTGCCTGCGGCCACCTCGTCGACGAAGCAGCCTTCCACCGCAAGCAAGGCCGCGGAGCCCAGCATTTCAGCTCCGATGCCCCGATTGCCTGACACGGCACACACGTTTCCATCTTCTGTCGGACAAGGTTTGTCGGGCCGGGAGTTGGCGGATACAAAGAATCCGCCAGCGACTTCGGATCAGCCAGCCAACAAACTTCAGGCGGAGGCAGCGAGTCTGGAGGAGGTCCTGAAAAATCAGGCGCATCCGAAAAATCTGGTGGCGATCAAGAAATCAGGGACGCCGGTGGTGTCGACTCCGAGTCTGACTGGTAAGACTTTGTTTCTGGCAAGCGCGCAAGACGAATTCGAGATGCTGGATTTTAATGCCGACTGGGTGCACGTGCGTATCTCCGGACTATCGAGGGGATGGATCTGGCGTACAAGCCTGGAGATGCCCGAAGGGATTTCGGATGTCCCGACGAATCGGTCGCCGGCCAAGGCAGTGGCGGCCGATCTGTTTCAAGTGACTCGCGAAGAGACGGCGCCGTTTCCGGGAGACTGGGAACCGCTGCGCGGCAAGAATGTGAAGATCATTTCGGTGCAGAAGATTCAGGAAAACGAGAGAGATAGTGGGGCGCAGGCAAAGCTGGAATTCGCCAAAGCATTGCTCGACAAGAATTATGCGGAACTGGCCGCAAAATCGCAGGAACTGGCGGGAGTGGTGTTCATTTTCGATTCGATCGATGGCGGCATGATCGCCGCTACGTTGCCTACAGTTCAGCAGTGGAAGGCGGGGACACTTTCGGACGCAGCGCTGTGGCATCGCTGCTATTTTGATCCGCCGGAGACGTTCAGTGTTGCGACTCCGTCGGGCGGAGACTAGTTGCGAATCAGCCGCTCTTGTTGTGTTCCCGTTTCAGGAAAGTACGCGAAGCACATAGTCTCGGAGTTGCCAACGAATCGGTTTGGTGCGAGCATCGGAAATACGGGAAAAGTATTGCGCTTTTAAATTTTGGCTTGACATTGCACTTAGGGCGCGTTACCAATGCTGTCTTTTGGCGTCGTCTGTACGTGGGGATGTTCAACAGATTTTTCAAGATAACTGCCGGATTGATTTGAACCGCCGGAAAGAGGCGGCATGAGCGAACGGCACGTGTGGGGTCCAAGTTGCAAAACATCGTCTCTCTGCTTCGCGACTACGCCGAACTTACGAAGGCTCGCATCACCACTCTGATCGTGTTGACGGCGTGGTGCGGCTACTTTTTTGGCGCTCACCGGATGGGCGCATCGTCCTGGTCGCTGGGCTTGCTGAATGCGCTGTTGGGAATCGCGCTCGTTTCGAGCGGGACGGCGGCGCTCAATGAAGTGCTCGAGTCGAAGGTGGACGCGAAGATGCGGCGCACTGCGCTGCGCCCGTTGCCTTCGGGACGGATGTCACGCGCACACGCAGCCACCGTCGGGCTAGTGCTAACTCTGGGCGGATCGCTCTACTTGGCTCTCTATGCCAACTTACTAACTGGGTTGTTAGTGTTTCTGACCGCAGTGGTCTATCTCGCCGCTTACACCCCTCTGAAGAAAGTTTCTCCTATTTGTACTTTTGTTGGTGCGTTTCCGGGTGCCATGCCCGTAGCGCTGGGCTGGACGGCTGTGCGCGGTAAACTGGAAATCGAAACGCTTATCCTTTTTGCGATTATGTTCGTGTGGCAATTCCCGCATTTTCTCTCCATCGCATGGTTGTATCGAGAAGACTACGAGCAGGGCGACATTCGCATGCTGCCGGTGGTGGAATCCGATGGAAAGTCCACTGTATGGCGGATTTTGGCGTATTCGGCAGCGTTGATTCCGGTGAGTGTTATGCCAGTCGCGTTGGGGATGGCTGGACGCTTTTATCTGGTGGGAGCAGTTTTGATGGGAGCGGCGCTGTTCCGTGTGTCGATGGGAATGGCGTTTCCGCAGTTGCCCGCCACGGCGGCGGCATCGAAGGCTCCGGCACGTCGGCTGTTGCGAGCTACAATCCTCTATTTGCCGGCGTTGTTTGCACTTATGATGGCTAACTCGCTGGTTAGGGGCTAAGCAGATCGTGCCTTAGAGGACCAGACTTTACCTCACTCTTGCTGCGGCGCACGCTATCCTAAACTCTGCTTGCTACACCCTTACCTTATTCGATATCTAACTCTATTTTCTTCGTTGCAGGATCTAGTTTCGCGATCTTGAATTTGCGGATCTGGCCCGCTCGCAGCGCATCCGGCTTCGTTTCGTTCTCCGAGGCGCCGCTTTTCCAACGCGCTTGCAGCATAGAGCCTAGCGATGACAGGTCGGGCTTCGCGGTCGGCGAGGGCGATCCCTTGGCATTATTTGCTTTTACCGAACTCTCCTTGGGAAGGCGACATGTTGCCACTACGCCCTCGCCCAACTCCACACGCGCTGTCGCGCCGGAAACTTCGGTCAGGCGACCGGTGACAACATCCCCTTCGTTGTGCTCGGCTAGATATTCATCGAGCCCGGTGGGGACGAGTTGTTTCATGCTCAACCGGATGTTGCGCTTTTCCGTGTCGATCGCAATAACCTGCGCTTTGACTTGTTGCCCGGACTTCAATACATCCTGCGGGTGGTTGATGCGCTTTTCGGCGCTGATTTCGCTGACGTGAATCATGCCCTCGACGCCTTCCGCGAGTTGCACGAACGCACCGAACTTCGTGATGCTGGTTACCGGGCCCTCGATTACCGTGCCCGGAGCAAATTTCTCTGGAACCGTGGCCCACGGATCCCCCAGCGCCTGCTTCAGGCCGAGCGAGAGGCGGCGCTCGGCAACATTCACTCCGAGAATGACTGCTTCGACGGTTTCCCCGGCCTTCACCACATCGGAGGGGGTGCGCACACGTTTGGCCCAGGACATTTCTGAAATATGAATCAGGCCCTCGATGCCGGGCTCGAGCTCCACGAAAGCGCCGAAGTCCATGAGTCGCGTTACAGTACCGTGCACCCGTTCGCCAGTCTTGTACTTATCGGCAACGGCATTCCATGGGTGCGGCTGCAGTTGCTTCATGCTGATCGCGATGCGCTTCTTGTCGGGGTCGACCTTGATGATTTTGGCCTCGATCTGCTGGCCTGCAGAGAGCACATCGGACGGCTTCGCGACGCGATGCCAGGAAATTTCTCCGACGTGCAAAAGAGCGTCGGCGCCGCCAATATCCACGAATGCGCCGTAGTCAGTGAGGCTTCGAACCTCGCCTTGTACGATGTCGCCTTCCTTTAGTTCGGAATAGCGGCGCTCTTTGCCTGCTCGCTCTTCATCTTCGGCGATGGCGCGGCGATCAACCACCACGTCTTCGTCATCGACATCGAGTTTAATGATGCGGCAGCGGATTTCGGAATCGACGAGCTTCGCCAATTCAGACGCGTCCTTGGTTCCACTACGCGAGGCGGGCATGAAGGCTCGAACACCGACGTCCACACTGACACCGCCTTTGATGACGCCCGTCACGGTGCCGATGATCGTCGACTTCTGATCGAAAGCTTTTTGCAGCGAATCCCAGTCGGTGACGCGTTCAATTTTGCCGCGAGTCAGTTCGTAATAGCCCTCGGGATCGCGGCCTTTGATCGTGACCTGGACCCTATCGCCAGGCTTCGGCGGCTTGTCTGCCGGGAAGGCGGTGAGCGGCAGAACGCCCTCGGTTTTGAATCCGACGTCGAGAACGATGGAGTCGGCAGTCAAGGCGATGACCGTGCCCTCGCGCCGCTGGCTGCCGGGTTCACCCTTGCGGGAGTGGGTCTGCTCGTACTCAGTAAAGATGTCTTTGAAAGATTCAGTCGGCTCGGCAGATGGAGCGGGCGCGGCGGACGGATTGGGTTCGGAAATACCGGGTTCGGACAAGTTTGACTTAGAGGTATCTGGATTGGTCATGAAGAGGTTAAAGCCCTGCGGCGTGATCCTGCTTAGGATACCACCGTCGTGGGTCGATCCGAAGCCGTCGGGAGCTCTGGCGAGTTATTTGATTGCCACATGTAAACTGTTTTGTGTTTCCCGCGTCAAAGAGGTTGGACGAGAGCGGCTACTCGTCTGAGTCTTCTCCGGATTTTGGTTCCCAGGCTGGCTCCTGAAAATACTTTGGAGGTTTTTACCGATGCGAATGGAATTCATGGCTCTATTCCTCGTGCTCGCGCTGGCGGTGAGCGGAACCGCGCAAACGAAGGAGATTGACATCCCCTATGAGCGATTTGTGTTGGACAACGGGCTGACGGTGATCGTCCATGAGGATCACAAGGCGCCGATCGTGGCGATCAACATCTGGTACCACGTTGGGTCGAAGAACGAAAAGCCGGGAAAGACGGGGTTCGCGCACCTGTTCGAGCACTTGATGTTTGGAGGGAGCGAGCACTCCTCCGGCCGCTATATCGACGCAATGGAGAAAATCGGGGCGACCGATTTGAACGGCACTACGAATCCCGATCGGACAAATTACTTTCAAAATGTGCCGACCTCGGCGGTGGATTTGACGTTGTGGATGGAATCGGACCGCATGGGTCACCTGCTTGGTGCGCTCGATCAGAAGACTTTGGATCTGCAGCGGGGCGTGGTGCAGAACGAAAAGCGGCAGGGTGAGAATCAACCGTATGGAGTGACGCGGCAATTGCTCACACAAAATACCTATCCGACGGGGCATCCGTATTCGTGGACAACGATCGGCGACATGGCAGATCTGGATGCGGCGTCGATGAAGGACGTGCAAGAGTGGTTCAAGACCTATTACGGACCGTCGAATGTGGTGCTAGTGCTGGCCGGCGACATCGACGTGAAGACGGCGCGCGAAAAAGTTACCAAGTATTTTGGCGATATTCCGGCGGGTCAGCCAGTGGCGCATCAGCAAGTATGGATTGCGAAAATGATCGGAACGCATCGTCAGGTGGTGCAGGATCGTGTGCCACAGGCGCGGATTTACAAGCTGTGGAATATTCCGGAATATGGCAGCGCCGAGGCCGACTATCTTGATCTGGCTGCCGACTGCTTAAGCAGTGGGAAATCGTCGCGCTTCTACAAGCGCCTGGTCTATGAAGACCAGATTGCGACCGACGCGCTGGCGTTCACGGATTCGCGAGAAATTGGCGGACAGTTTTACGTACGAGCAACGGCGCGGCCGGGACAGAGCATTTCGCAGGTCGAGAAAGAACTGGATGAAGAACTGGCGCGCTTCCTGAAAGAAGGGCCAACAGCGGCAGAGTTGCAGCGCGTGAAAGCGCAGTATGAGGCGGAACTGACCCGCGGGATCGAACGCATTGGCGGGTTCGGGGGGAAATCGGACCGGCTGGCGCAAAGCCAGGTGTATCGTGGAGCGCCCGACGCGTACAAAATCTCGCTCAAGCGTGTGCAATTAGCGACCGCCGAGGATCTGCGGGCGGCGGCGCAGAAATGGCTGTCGGATGGCGTGTACATCCTCGAAGTGGACCCCTTTCCTGAATACAAGACCGCAGCGACGGGCGCAGATCGTAGCAAGGCCCCGGATGTGGGGACTCCTCCGGAGCTCAAGTTGCCGAAATTGCAGCGGGCGACCTTGTCGAACGGATTGAAAGTAATTCTGGCGGAGCGGCATGCGGTTCCGCTGGTGGATTTCACTTTGGCATCGGACGCGGGATTTGCGTCGGACGCCGGGACGACTCCAGGAACCGCGAACCTGGCGATGCAGGTTTTGACCGATGGAACGCAGACGCGTAACGCGCTTCAGATCAGTGACGAATTGGAGACCTTGGGCGCGACTCTACGCGGATCGTCGAACCTTGACCTATCGTTTGTTTCGCTTTCGGCGTTGAGCGCGAACCTTGACCCTTCACTAGATCTGTTTGCCGACGTGGTGTTGCACCCGTTGTATCCCGAGAACGAAGTGAAGCGCGAGCAGAAGCTTGTGCTGGCTGGAATCGAACGCGAGCAGAACTCTCCGGCTACCCTGGCAATGCGAGTGCTGCCTGCACTTTTATATGGGGCTGGGCATCCGTATGGAAATCCGCTCACAGGCTCGGGCACGAAGGAGAGCGTGAGCAAGCTGACGCGGGAGGATCTGGTCAAATTTCATGAGACGCGGCTGCGCCCGAACAACTCGACACTGATTGTGGTGGGCGACACCACGTTGAAGGAAGTGACTCCGAAGCTGGAAAAACTTTTTGGCGGATGGAAGACCGGCAAGGTTCCGGCCAAGAATCTGAAGACTGTGCCGGTGGCCGCGAAGTCGGCAGTGTATCTGATCGATAAGCCGGGCGCCCTGCAATCGGTGATTATCGCGGGCGTGGTGGCGCCGCCTCGGGCGACTCCGCAGGACATCGCGATTGAAGCGATGAACAACAGTCTGGGCGGGACATTTGGCGCGCGGCTGAATATGAATCTGCGCGAGGACAAACACTGGTCGTACGGAGTGCGGTCGGTAGTGCGTGATGCACGTTCGCAGCGGCCGTTTTATGCGGTGGCTCCGGTGCAGACCGATAAGACTAAGGAAGCGCTGGTGGAAATGAACAAAGAATTTCGTGGAATTGTCGGAGACCATCCGGTGAGTGCCGACGAGCTCGCGAAGATTCAGGCCAACGAAACGCTGAAGCTTCCGGGCTCGCGCGAGACGCTGGACTCGCTGGGGCAGTCAATCGTAGATCTGGTGCAGTTCGGCTTGCCTGATGACTACTACGAGACCTATGCGGGAAAGGTGCACGCGTTGAAGACGGATGACGTCAACGCGGCGGCCAAAGAGGTGGTGCGCCCGGACAACCTGATCTGGATCGTGGTGGGCGACCGTGCCAAGGTCGAGGCTGGCGTTCGCGAGTTGAACCTCGGGGAATTCCAATTGATGGACGTGAACGGCAAGGTGCAGTAGAAACTAAACGGCGGGATGGCGGGATCCGGGTATGCCGCTGGGTCCTTCCACCCTTTAGAAATCTCCGCGAATACAGCCGGATTGACAAGCAGGGCTGCCCCGTCCTAGTATCAATTTTATCGTGACTCCGCTGACCCATCGTCACCACCATCATCACCATGCGATGAGCGTGTCGGCGGGGAATCATGGATAACTAAAGCACTCATAGAAATCCAAGCCCGCTGGCGCAGAACTTGCGCAGCGGGCTTTTTGCTTTTGCGCGGGCTCTGCGGAATCGGGATTGGAACAGGAGGATTTCGATGGACATCGACTTTGACAAAATGCAGGGACTAGCCCCGGCAGTCATTCAAGATGACGGTACTGGGGAACTACTCATGGTCGGCTTCATGAACCGGGAGGCGCTCGACAAGACGCTGAGCACTGGCTTTGTGACCTTCTACAGCCGCACCCGGAGCACACTCTGGACGAAGGGAGAAACGTCGGGCAACCGGCTGCAGGTGGTTGCGGCCTGGACGGATTGCGATCGCGATACCGTATTATTCCGCGTCCACGTGCTGGGATCGGGGAACGTCTGTCATACGGGAACGCGCTCCTGCTTTACGGAGGAACTTCCACTCGCGCTGTCGGCGTCGAAACAGGAGGCGCGGCAATGAGACTAAGATTGGGCATCCCGAAAGGAAGTTTGCAGGAAGCCACGTTGAGCCTGTTCACGCGTGCCGGACTTCGCGTGTACACCAATGCACGCTCGTATTTCGCATCGACGGATGATCCTGAAATCGAATGCCTGCTCATTCGCGCGCAGGAAATGGCGCGATACGTTGAACACGGCGCCCTCGATGCGGGATTGACGGGGCTCGATTGGGTGCTCGAGAGCGGGCTCGACGTCGTCAAGGTTAGCGATCTTATCTACGCCAAGCAGAGCATGGGACGGGTCAAGTGGGTGCTGGCCGTTCCGGACGATTCAAGGTTCCAGAGACTCGAGGATCTCGATGGACGAATCATCGCTACCGAACTCGTCAGCTTCACACGTAATTATTTTGCGAGCCGCAAGATTGACGCCCGCGTCGAGTTTTCGTGGGGCGCGACGGAGGTCAAGCCCCCGCTGCTGGCCGACGCTATCGTCGAAGTGACCGAGACGGGAAGTTCGCTGCGGGCGAATCATCTGAGAATCCTCGAAACCGTGCTTGAATCGAACACTCAGCTGATTGCGAATCACGGCGCGTGGGCTGATCCGGCGCGGCGGGAGAAGATAGAAAACCTGTCGGTCATGCTCAAGGGAGCGATGGCCGCGCACGGACGAGTCGGGCTGATGCTCAACGTGCGGAAGTCAGACTTGGCCGGAGTGCTTTGCCTGCTGACTGCGCTGAAGAATCCGACGGTCGCGCCACTGGCGGATGGTGAGTGGGTCGCGGTGAACACGGTGATTGAAGAGAGCACTGCCTGGTCGTTGATCCCAAAACTGAAGCAGGCGAATGCTCAAGGGATTGTCGAGTATCCGTTGAACAAGGTGGTGATGTGATGCGCGACAAATGCATGCGCATTCTGGAAGGCGCGAGGGCCGCCCGTTTTGTGGCCACCGCGGCGAAGCGCGGCACCACTGATCTCGCGGAGGTCGAACCGGCGGTTCGCCGCATTGTGAGGGACGTTCAGCGCAATGGCGATCGCGCGGTCCGCCGTTATGCTACGCGCTGGGATGGATTGGAAAAGGGCCAGGGGCTGCGTGTTTCGGAAGACGAGATCCACGCGGCGTGGGAGGAGACTGACGCGGAATTGCGGCACGCGATCGAGCAGGCTGCGAATAATATTCGACGCTACGCGGAGTGGCAGGCGCCGAAGGAGTGGCAGCAAGAAATTCAGCCTGGAGTCTTCACCGGACAGTTGATTCGTCCTCTCGAATCAGTGGGATGTTATGTGCCGGGGGGACGCTACCCGCTTCCTTCCACATTGCTTATGACGGTGATCCCTGCACAGGTTGCGGGTGTGAAGCAGATTTGCGTGGCTTCTCCGCGACCTGCGCAAGCGACTTTGGCGGCGGCGGCATTTCTTGGAGTGCGCGAGTTCTACCGCGTGGGAGGAGCGCATGCGATTGCGGCGCTCGCTTATGGAACGGCCGAGGTTCCGCGTGTCGACAAAATTGTCGGTCCGGGCAACCGGTATGTGACCGCCGCTAAGAAGATGGTGGCCTTCGATTGTGCGATTGAATTCCTTGCAGGACCTACGGAGTCCGTCATCATCAGCGCGGTGGGCGATGCTGCTTGCATAGCATCGGATTTGGTGGCACAGGGGGAGCATGATCCGGACGTGCTGTGCGTCTTCATTACACCTTCTCGAAAGCTAGCGGCAGAAGTTCAGCGGGAAGTATGCAAGCGCATGCGGGGCAATACGATCGCCGCGCAATCACTATCGCTGCGAGGCGCCATTCTGCTGACTGATTCTCTGCAGCAGGCCGTGGAGATTTCGAACTGTATCGCGCCAGAGCATCTGACACTTCCCAAAGAACTCGTCTCCGAGGTGGAACACGCAGGCGCGGTTTTCCTGGATGAGTTCACGCCTCAAGCCGCCGGGGACTACATTTCTGGACCGAACCATGTGCTGCCGACCGCGGGAATGGCGCGCGTGCGGGGAGGTTTGAGCGTGCTTGATTTTGTTCGGGTGATCGCGTGCCAGCAAGTGACGCGAAGAGGAATTCAGCAAATTGGGCCGACCGGCATTGCGCTCGCAACCACCGAGGGATTGCAGGGACACGCGGAAGCGTTTCGAGTGAGGCGCTCCCATGCTTGAGGCTCGTGGAGCGGTAAAACGTCTGCAGGCTTATCAGCCTCCTTTGGCTGACCGAACTGGACTTCGCCTCGATTTCAACGAGAACACGGCGGGATGTTCGGCGCTTGTGATGGCTCGTTTGCGGTCGCTCGATTCGGAAACGCTGGCGCGGTATCCGGAGCGCGGGCCGGCAGAGAAAGAGGTTGCGAGTTTTCTCGGACTCGACCCAGCGCAGATTCTGCTGACCAACGGAGTCGACGAGGCGATCCATCTGCTTTGCTCGACGTATCTCGAGCCTGGCGATGAGGCCCTCATTGTTGTGCCGACATTCGCTCTGTACGCGATCTTTGCGCGGGTGGAAGGGGCAACGGTTGTCGCAGTTCTGGCCGGCGATGACTTTACATTTCCCTTGCAAGAGGTACTAGACCGTATCAGCCCGAGGACGCGGCTGATCGCGGTCGCGAATCCGAACAATCCGACTGGGGCCGCCGTGGCGAGCGATGTTCTCGTACAGATTGCGCACGCAGCGCCGCATTCGGCTGTGTTGGTCGACGAGGCGTATTTCGAATTTCATGGTGAGACTTTGATTGCCCGTACTGGCGAGATCGAGAATCTTTTCGTGGCCCGGACTTTCTCCAAGGCGTACGGACTGGCTGGCCTGCGGATCGGAATTCTTGCGGGAGCGGCGGAGCAGATGGAGATGGTGCGCCGGGTTGCCTCGCCGTACAGCGTGAATACCGCCGCACTTGCGGTGCTGCCGGAGGCGCTGCGCGATCAGGAATACGTTGGCAGCTATGTGGCACAGGTTGTCAAGAATCGCGAGAGGTTGCAGCGAGAACTCGCCAAGCTCGGGCTGCAGTATTGGCCAAGCCATGGCAATTTTGTTTTGGTGCGCGTTGGCGCGGCACACGAGGAGTTTGTGCTGGCGATGCGAGCGAGGGAGATTCTCGTGCGTTCGCGGCACCGCGATCCGGGCTGCGAGGGTTGCGTGCGGATGACCGTGGGATCGGATGAACACACGCAGATTCTGATTGCGGCCATGCGAGAAGTGGTTGTGCAGCTCCGGTTGAGTGCAGAAATGCCTGCTGCTCCGGTAAGCGGAGTGCGCATATGAGGAAAGCGAAGCTGCATCGTAAGACGGCGGAGACAGATATTCAGATCGCGCTGAATATTGAAGGGGGCGGAAAGTACGAGGTCTCCACGGGAATCCGTTTTCTTGATCACATGCTGGAGTTGTTCACGCGTCATGGCGGCTTTGATTTAAAGCTCGCGGCCCGTGGCGACCTCGATGTGGATCAGCACCACACGGTGGAAGACGTCGGAATCGCGCTGGGCGAGGCGTTTGACCGCGCCCTCGGAAATCGGCGAGGCATCCTGCGCGCCGGCTATTTTCTGATGACGATGGACGAAACTCTGGGTCTAGCAGCGGTTGATTTTGGCGGACGCGCGGTCGCTGTGGTCCACACGAAGGTACGGGCGGCGCGAGTCGGCGATCTGCAGACGGAACTGGTTGACGATTTCTTTGAGGGCTTCGCGCGCGGTGCTCGGGCAAATGTCCACATGCGTGTGATGTATGGGCGATCGAGTCATCACAAGATCGAAGCTCTCTTCAAGGCATTTGCACGCGCACTGCGCGTAGCCTGCTCACGCGATCGCCGCCTCAAAAGCATGCTGCCGAGCACAAAGGGACTTCTATGATTGCCATTGTCGATTACGGGGCTGGCAATCTGAATTCGGTGAAGAAGGCATTCGACTATCTCGGCGCTAGCGTCGGGATAACGGCGGAGCCGGAACAGATTGCGAAGGCTGAAAAGATTGTACTGCCGGGCGTGGGACATTTTTCTGCTCTCGGCGGCCTCGATAATCTGGGATTGCGAAACGCGGTGTTGCAAGGCGCGCAGGCTGGGAAGCCGCTCCTCGGGATCTGCCTCGGGATGCAGTGGCTGTTCGAGGGCAGTGACGAGGCTCCGGAATTGGCGGGTGCAAAGATCTTTGCCGGAAGATGCCGGCAGTTTCCGACGGCGGTGAAATCGCCGCACGTCGGATGGAATTCGCTGACAATTCGAAATGACTCGCGGTTGTTGCGCAACATCGCGGCTGATTCGTTTGTCTACTACACGCATTCGTTCCATGCTCCGGTAATTGGCGCGACCGCGGCAGCGACGGAATATGGAGTGTCATTCTCCGCTGTGGTCGAGCAGGGGAACATTTTCGGAGTGCAGTTCCATCCGGAAAAGTCGTGGACTGTCGGGCTGGGAATTCTCCAGAATTTCTGTGAGGTGTGTCTGTGAGGCATGCCAAGTGTTGACAAAGCGCATCATCGCTTGTCTCGATGTAGACCACGGCCGCGTTGTAAAGGGTGTGCAGTTTGTGAATCTGCGCGACGCAGGAGATCCCGCGGAGTGTGCCGCAGCTCACGCACGCGATGGCGCAGATGAGATTGTGCTGCTCGACATCACCGCAACCAGCGACAAACGGCACACGATGCTCGATGTTGTCGCACGCGCGGCGCGCGGTCTGTTTATTCCGTTTACGGTGGGCGGAGGAATCCGTGAACTAGCCGATGCTGAAGCGGTGTTCGAGGCGGGTGCCGACAAGATTGCTATTAACTCTGCCGCAGTCAATGACCCAGCCTTGATCGGAAGAATTGCGGCGCGGTTTGGCTCGCAGGCCGTGGTGGTGGCGATTGACGCCCGGCGGGCGAATGGAGGCTTCGAAGTGTTCGTGTCGGGAGGCCGCATTGCCACTGGACGCGACGCGATTGCATGGGCGAGCGAAGCCGCGGCTTGCGGTGCGGGAGAAATTCTGCTGACGTCGATGGATCGCGACGGCACGCGGGCCGGATTTGATTCCGAACTCACGCAAAGGGTGGCCAATGCAGTTTCGATTCCCGTGATCGCATCCGGTGGCGCGGGAGCGACGCAGCACTTCATCGACGTGTTTCGCGACGGACACGCAGATGCGGCGCTAGCCGCCTCGATCTTTCATTTCGGCATTGAGAACATCGGGCAACTGAAGCGAGAGTTGCTCGCTGCCAAGGTGCCAGTGAGGTGGCCATGCTGATTCCGTCGATCGACCTGATGGGCGGCAAAATCGTGCAACTGGTACAGGGCGAAAAGAAGAAGCTGGAATTCGATAACTTCGATTATTGGATCGATCGCTTCTTGAAGTATCCCGTGGTACAGGTTATCGATCTCGATGCGGCTCGCGGCGTCGGCAGTAACCGCGCGCTTGTGCGGCAGATCCTTGGCCGCCTGAAGTGCCAGGTGGGAGGCGGCATTCGCGATGTCGCGACTGCGCGTGAGTTGGTGGACATGGGCGCGCGCAAGGTGATCATCGGATCGGCGCTATTGACTGGCGGACGGATTAACCGCGAGCACGCGCACGCTTTGGCCGATGCGCTTCCTGGGTCAGCGCTGATGTTCGCCTTGGATTCGCGCGACGGACGAGTTGCAATTGACGGCTGGCGCACTCAGACGACCATCACTGCGTTCGACATCATTCGCGAGTTGGAAGCGTTTTGTGAGAGCTTTCTCTACACACACATCGATACCGAGGGGTTAATGGGCGGAATTCCGATGGAAACGGTTCATGCGATCCGCCGCGCTACGCAAAGGCATCTCGTGGTTGCAGGCGGAATCACCGAACAACAGGAGATCGACAGCCTTGACGCGCTGGGAATTGACGCCGTCGTGGGCATGGCGCTGTATTCCGGAAAACTTCACGCTTAAACGGTTGAGGATTTTCAGCGAACTGCCTGAGGAATCTGGTGGCGGCGGTAGGACTCGAACCTACGACCTACGGATTATGAGACCGTCGCTCTAACCACCTGAGCTACACCGCCACGGTTGAAAGGAAAGGACTTACACTACATCTTATCAAAACTCTTCTACATGTTCGCTGCACGACCGCATGCCAACCAGAGCTCTGAAGGAGACACGAAGCTGATGGGGACGACGCCGCGCCTTCGTGCATTGCGGCTTTTCAATATTACACGACGCGGAACAAAGACTGCCAATCAAGATCATCAGCAATCATCATCGGGCCGACAACCTTCCCGTCGTTCACTGCTGTTTGTTTTCCACATAGTGGATTCCAGAAAGATTCCTGAGAGTCGCTGCCGCCGCTTCGGGCGTGATGTCTCGCTGCGGACTGGCCAGCATCTCGTATCCGACCATGAATTTTCGGATGCTTGCCGAGCGCAATAGCGGAGGATAGAAGTGAGCGTGCAAGTGCCATTCCGAGTGTGCTTCACTGTCAGTTGGCGCCTGATGGAATCCCATCGAATATGGGAATGAGGTCTGAAAGAGATTGTCGTAGCGCGTGGTCACGCCTTTGAGTATTTCAGCCAGGCTGGCCTGCGCGGGACGATCAAGTGCAAGAAGATCGCGGAGGTGCTGCTTCGCGACCACCAGCACCTCGAAAGGCCACACGGCCCAGAATGGCACCAAGGCTGCGAAGTGATCGTTCTCGAGCACCAGGCGCGATTGGGCTCGCGCTTCCAGTTGCAGGTACTCACATAGCAAGCACGCTCCATGCTTCGCGGCATAAGCTCGCTGCGACTCCTGCTCTTTCCTCGGCTCATTGGGAATTGTCTGGCTGGCCCAGATTTGTCCGTGAGGATGAGGGTTGCTGCAGCCCATCATCTCCCCTCGATTTTCGAAGATCTGCACGTAGTTGACGTAAGGCTGAGAGGCAATCTCAGCGTATTCTTTGACCCACGCGTCAACCACGTTGAGAATTTCCGGGACAACCATGCGGGCCAGGGTGAGATCGTGGCGGGGTGAAAAACATACGACCTTGCAGGTTCCGGACTCGGACTCGGAGAGCAGTAACCTGCGTCCGGAGTCATCTTGAGTCGCTTGCTGCACGTCGGGTTGCAGGGCCGCAAAGTCGTTGGTGAAAACAAAAGTGGAATTGTAGTTCGGATTACGGGCGCCACCAGCTCGCTCGTTGCCGGGACAGAGATAGCAGCCGGGGTCATAAGCCAAACCTGCGGCGGCAGCAGATTCTATTTGGCCCCTCCACGGGCGCTCGGTACGCTGCGGCGACACGAGGACCCACTCTCCCGTGAGCGGGTTCAAACGGCGATGAGGCTGATGATGATGGAACTGCTGATTCAGTTGATCCGGGGGCATCAGGTTTGAGTGCTCCCCTCGGCTGGCCAACGTTCTGCGCCTTGAGCAGGTTCGCAGACGTATATCTCCGGAGTAATACCTGTCTTCTCCTTATACATTGTCGCGATTTCGGTTTGGAACTCGGCGGCGAAGTCTGACCCAACCAGATTGACCGTGCATCCGCCAAACCCGCCGCCTGTCATGCGAGCTCCGTAGACGCCGCGCCGTGACGACGCCAGATCGACGAGCAGATCGAGTTCTGGGCAGCTCACTTCGTAATCCGTGCGCAGGCTGGCGTGTGACTGGTACATCATATGGCCAAACAATTCGGCCTCGCCCGATTGAAGGGCGTGCGCGGCCGCGAGAACCCTATGATTTTCGCTGACCACGTGGCGGCAGCGACGATAGACGGATTCGGATAACAGATCTTTGTCGTTCTCGAGGTCGGCGATGGTTACATCGCGCAGGGCACGGATCCCTGGAAGGCGCAGCTGCAACTCCTTCACGCCCGTTTCACAATCGGCGCGGCGGCGGTTGTACTCCCCGGAAGCCAGTTCGTGGCGGACCATACTGTTACACACAACCACACGAACATGTGGCGGGATGGGAAGCAGTCGATACTGGAGGGAGCGGCAATCGAGCATCAATGCGTTTCCGGCTTCAGCAAAGCCCGCGATGAACTGGTCCATGATCCCGCAGCGTGTGCCGACGTATTGGTGTTCCGCTGCCTGGGAGAGTTTCACCAAATCCAGGCGAGGCAGATCGATTCCGTAGACCGACGTAAGAGCGAGAGCCAGCGAGACTTCGAGAGAGGCCGAGGAACTGAGGCCGGCGCCGAGCGGGACGTTCCCGTGGATCACGATGTTGGCTCCCGACAGTGGATGCCCCGCATCCTGCAAGACGCCGGCCACGCCACGAACGAAGTCACCCCAATGTTTTCGCGGCGGACCGGATAGCGCATCGAGAGACAGTGTGATGTCTTCGTCGAAGCGATCCGAGTAGACTTGCACAATTCGATCATCACGTTGGGCTGCAGCCACCCAGGTATAAAATCCGATCGCCATCGGCATAACGAAGCCGTCGTTGTAATCCGTGTGTTCGCCGATGAGATTGACGCGGCCTGGCGCACGAAAAATACGCGCACTCGTGCCGAACTGTTCGCGGAACCGCGCGGACAGCAAGTCGACAGTAGGTTCGTGATTCGTCACGCCGGAGATCATAAATTGGCTAGCTGCGGAGCATCTCCCGTCCCCCATCAGGCCAAGCCGCCGCCATCCACAACCAGGCAAGTGCCGGTGATCCACTTTGCCATGTCGCTGGCCAGAAAAAGTACCGCGTTCGCTACATCTTCCGGAACGCCTATGCGCTGCAATGGACGGTTCGCTGCTTCTTTCATGAACCGGTCAGGATTCTCGCCGAGCTGACGGCACTCGCCGGCCAGCATGGGCGTGTCGATATCACCAGGGCAAACACAGTTGACGCGGATGTTGTCCTTACCGTGATCGATGGCCATAGCGCGCGTGAGGTTTACGACTCCGCCTTTGGCAGCGCAATACGCGGCCGCTTCGGGACCTCCTTTAAGCGACCACCCCGATCCGGTGTTAATGACGACTCCCCCGCGATTGCGAATCATGTGGGGAAGAACTTCATGCGACAGCAAGTAGATGCTCTTCAGGGTCACGTCGAGAACGGCGTCCCATTCGTCTTCTTGCAAGTCCACGGCATTTTTGCGGATGACGATGCCGGCGTTGTTGCACAGGATGTCGATTCGACGGAACGAAACGATTGTCTTCTCGGTGGCAAGTTTGCAGTCGGAACGGGAACGCACATCGCACGGGATTGCCAAGCCGCGTCCGCCTGCTTGGGCGATGGATGCGATGGTGGACGCGGCACCTTCCGCATTCCTGTCGAGGACGGCAACTGCGGCACCCATCTCGGCCAGGCGCACTGCGATGCCGCGTCCAATACCCGAAGCCGCACCGGTGACTATGGCAACTCGTCCTTCCAGAGAAAGCAACTGGCCTGCAGTCTTCGAAATGACGGACTTCGAAATGACGCTCATCCGCTATATCCCAGAGCGTCGAGCGCGCGGCCGAATGCGGTGAGCGTGAACTCGACATCTTCTTTGCTGTGCGCGAAGGTTGCGATCGAGTGCAACCCCGCTGCGGGGCTCGTATAGACACCAAACTCGAACAGCTTGTGGGACAAACGTTGATAAGCGGCGCGATCGACGTAGGCGCAGAATTCGCGGCAGTCGCGAATTTGAGACTCCTTCGTAAACATGATCTGAAACATCGGCCCTACTCTTTGGATAATCGCGGGCACGCGTCGCGCCTGGAAGATCTGAGAGACTCCGGTACAGAGATGGTCGGCAATTTCCCACATGTGGCGGAATCCGGCACCGTCATTGCGACTCAGCTTGTGGAGGCTGGCGCGGGTTGCATGCAGACCGATCCGAGAAGCATTGTGCGTTCCGTAGTGGAGGACTCCTCCCCAAGCAAGCGCTTGCATGATCTCCCGGCGACCGACAAATGCGGCTACGGGAAGGCCGCATCCGAGGGCCTTTCCGAAGGTGGCGATGTCGGGATTCAGCTTGTAATACTCCTGGCATCCACCGGGGGCGATGCGAAAGCCAGTTACCGTTTCGTCGAGGATGAAAAGGATGCCGTTCTTTCGGGCGAGTTCCTGCAGGCCGTGGAGATAACCGTCGACCGGCGGAATCACGCCAATGTTCGCCATGATTCCTTCGGTGATGATGGCGGCGATCTGTCCGCGGTGATTGTTGATGGCACGCTCGAGCGCGACTGGGTCATTCCACGGCACCACTACCGTGTCCTCGAGCGCATAGCGATTCAATCCTGAACTGTCGGGAATTTTGACCGGATCGCTGCGAAGTCCCATTGCAGCCGATGGCAATATGTTCGAACTGACCGAGAGATCGTCATACCAGCCGTGGTAGTGGCCCTCGAATTTCACGATCTTTGGCCTGCCGGTATATCCGCGGGCGAGTCGGATGGCGGCCATTACAGCTTCTGTGCCGGTATTGGCGAAGCGCACGACTTCGGCATTGCCGATCATTTGCTGCAGCAGTTCGGCTACTTCAACTTCGATCTCAGTGGCGGTGGCAAAGTGTACGCCTGTGGACGCAGCCTCTGCAATCGCGGCCGCGACATCGGGGTCCGCGTGTCCCAGGGGCAGGGCGCCAAAACCCATCATCCAGTCCACATACTCGTTGCCATCGGCATCGAACAAACGAGAACCAGATCCGCGCTGCATGAAGATCGGATATTCACCATAGTTCGCCGGCCCGCGCGAGGAGGAGCTGCTGCCTTCGATGAGCACTCCCCTGGTGCGTTCGTAGAGATGCTTTGACCTTTCCGTCGAGAAGGCGCTCGTGCTTGATGTCTTCAAGTTGCCTCCTGAGGATCTAGTGCTGTGGGCAGAGTGAATTATATCTTTCACCTCGCTTACCAGCGGACCAGCCCTTCCGGTCAATGTCATACCAACGATAGAGAAGAAGGACAAAACTTGTGGCAGCGTGCGACACTGGGCGCATGAAAGTGATTGCTGTGATTCCAGCTAGACTGGCGTCGACTCGGCTTCCGCGCAAGATGCTGCGTGAGATTGCAGGCGTGACCTTACTGGCCCGCGTTTATCAGGGTGTGCGGCAATGCACCTCGCTTAACCAAGTCGTCGTCGCCACGGATTCGGACGAGATCATGCGATTCTGCGAGCAGCAGTGTTTCGTCGCCCGCATGACGTCTGCGACGCACCGATCCGGGACCGAACGGGTGCATGAAATCTCCGGCACGATCCCCGCCGATGTTTACCTGAATGTTCAGGGCGATGAGCCACTGACTCGACCGGAACACATCGACACCTTGATCGCTGTGATGTGCAGCCCCGAGGTTCAGGTCGGGACGCTGAAGACTCTGGCTGCGGAGATTGACGTTGGCAATCCGAGCGCGGTGAAGGTGGTTACGGACAGCGCGGGGAGGGCTTTGTATTTCTCGCGGGCCACGATTCCGCATGACCGGGATGGAGTGAGTCCGCGATATTACAAACATCTTGGGTTTTATGGCTATCGGAAGCCGGCTTTGGATCAATTCGTGAGCTGGCCAGAGTCATCGCTTGAGCAGAGTGAACGGCTGGAGCAGTTGCGGTTTCTCGAGAACGGAATTCCGATTCACGTGGCGGAAACGCCGTTTGATACCGTGGGGGTCGATACCGAAGAGGATTTATGGCGCGTGGAAGAGATGATTCAGAAGAATAGCGCCGGCATTCGCTGAGAAGTCTAAACGCGGGCGAGGGCGCCCGCGCCACAGTGGTTAGTGTGTTTGTGCCCAAGCCTCGGCGGCGGCGACTCGCTTGGTGATTGCGGGATGCGAGTGAAGCAGCCACTCCACCCAACGGGCCGGAGTTTTTTCCGCAAGATTCTGTTCCGCCAGCTTATTCATCGACGAAATAAAAGGGTCGACGCTGGCCACGGACCGGAAGCAATAGCGGTCGGCTTGACGTTCGTTAAAACGCGAATAGGCATTGAGCGCGGGCATGAGCAATAGCGAGAGCACGGTCGCGACCAGAATGAGCAGTGGAAGATTCGCGAAATCAGACATGGTCTCGAACATGTTGCGGCGCTCCACGGCAAAGCGCAGAACTTCGTTGGCCAGGAAGAACCCAAAGAACGTGATTCCCGCCTGCACGAATATGCTTTTCAAAATGTGGCGATGGACGTGATGGCCAAGCTCGTGAGCCAGTACCGCTTCTATTTCATCGTCGGAATAATTGTCGAGCAAAGTGTCGGCAAGAATGATGCGGCGGGTTGCACCGAGTCCGGTGAGCGCGGCATTGGCCTTCTTGCTTTTTTCGGAAAGGTGCCACTTGTAGACGCCGCGCACGCGCGTGCCGGCACGTTCGCTTAAGACGACCAAGCGGCGTCTGAGCTCTTCATTTTCGAGCGGCTCGAATTTATAAAAAATCGGAAACAGCACTACAGGCGCGAGTTGCGCCAACAGCACTACCAGCGCAAGGAAAACAGCCCACGCAATGAGCCACCAGTGTTGTGGGCTCTCCCGCATCAGCATGTAGAGCAACTCGACAACAATCGAGGCCATGACCAGGCCGAGGAGGAGGCCCTTGAATTCGTCCCAGAGCCAGGACCGGAACCGTTGGTTGGAGAGATTGTACCGATGCTCCAATCGGAAGCCGTAGTACTCGAGCGGAGTTCCCAGGGCTTTGCTGATCAGCATCAGCATAAGAACGTAGAGGAAAACGGCCACGCCATAGCTCCGCGCCGCACCATTGTGTTCCCCCAGTGCCAGATCGCGCAGTGTTCCCGTCCATCCAGTCTCCAGCAACACGACCAGCAAGCCGAAGCCGATGGCTAAATCAGCGAAGCCCAGCCACCGCTTGATACGGTTGTAGCGGCGCGATTCCGGAGAATCGGCGGAAATAGCTGTGGTTGCGTTGGTGACCATGAGTCTGAAAGTAACTCTATCCTATCGTGTTCCACGGCTGGCTGGAACGCGGAAGTGCGGAATGTGTGCAGTGGGACCGCGCTTGGCCGATGGCAGCCCGGCGCGTTCCTATGCCGATCTCACAAATTTTTCGCCCGCTTCGAGAATCTCTTCGACCAGTTCGGGTTTTGCCGCTTCCACATAGCAACGCAGCATGCGCTCGGTGCCGGAAGCGCGGAACAGAACCCAGGCATCGGCTCCGCTGCCGTACTTGGGAGCATCGAGGTAGAACTTGATGCCGTCTCGATCTTCCTTGCGCAGTACGGGATAGGCTCCCAATTTTGTGGTTTGCGGATCGGCGGCGCGGCGGATCGCACCGTTCTTCATTTCATCAGAGATGTGCAGGTCGCGGCGTCCGTAATGATGCGCTCCGAATTCACGCTGCAGATCGGCGACCAACTGGCCGAGTGGCTTGCCTTCCTCCGCCATGACGTTCGCCAGCAGCAACGCGTTCAGGATGCCATCGCGCTCGGGAATAAAGCGGCTGTAGCCGATGCCGCCGGATTCTTCTCCGCCAATCACGATTTCATGGTCCATCATCAGATCGGCGATGTACTTGAAGCCGATCGATGATTCATGCAACTTGCGCCCATATTTTGCGGCGATGCGATCGATCATGCCGGTGGTGTTGAAGGCACGCACCACGTCGCCCGGCCATTTCTTGCGCGCCACCAGCCAGTGAAACAGAACGGCGAGGCACTTGTGCGCATCGACGAAACTGCCATCCTCGGCAACTGCGCCGATGCGGTCCGCATCGCCGTCGGTGACGAGGCCAGCGTGGCATTTCTCTTTCACGACGGTTTCCTGCAGCAGGGCCACGTGGGGAATGATTGGCTCGGGATTGATGCCAGGAAATAGAGGGTTCACTTCCTGCCGGATAGCGACGTAGCGGATTGAGTGTGCGTCGAATATTTTCGCGAGAACTCCGCGGCCGGAACCATACATGGAATCGATGGCAAACTTGAAATTGGCGCGGCGGATCAGATCGAGGTCCGCGAACTGCGAGACGGCTTCCACGTAGGCGGGCTTGAGGTCGACTTCCTCGATCTTGGCATCTTGGCCCTTCGGCATCGAGCCAGCGGCCAGTTCTGCTTCGATCGTCTTCATGATGGCAGGAGTGGCCGAGCCCCCGAACTTTGCTTTGAATTTCACGCCATTCCAGTTCCACGGATTGTGGCTGGAGGTGACCATCACGCCGCCAGCAGCGCCCAACTTTTTCACGTTATAGGAAACGGCGGGCGTGGGGACGTAGTCATTGGACAACAGCACAGGTATACCGGCAGCCGCGATGACTTCCGCGACAGCCCGCGCGGCGCGGTCTGAAAGAAAACGCGTGTCGTAGCCGATAATCACCCCACGCGCTGGGTCTTCGTTATTGAGCACGTACCCTGCGATTGCGCCGGCAACCCGCCGAACGTTGTCGAAGGTGAAGTCGTCGGCAATTAGACCTCGCCAGCCGTCGGTTCCGAATTTGATTTGGGTCATAAATTCGTCGGTAGTCGTTGGTCGTTGGTCGTTCGCTGTTCGCTGATTGCCACTCGCCCGCTGCGAAATTTCCTAAAAGTCACCGAATCGAGAGCGAATCGCGAACGACGAAAAGCGACTACACCAATTTCTTCAATTTCTTCTCATCCAGATATTTCACTACTTTGCCCACGTCTTGCGACTTCTCGAGCGTCGTAACCAGCAGAGCATCTTCCGTCTCGACGATCACCAAATTGCTCACGCCCACCAGCGCGACAAACTTGCCCGGAGCGTGGACATAATTGTTTCTTGCATCCAGAACGAAACTCTCTGACGACGGACCGTCGTGACCTGGCTTTTTCTTTGCTGCGTGGTGCTCATGGAGAGCGGTCCACGAACCAAGGTCATTCCATCCGATGTCAGAGGGGAGACAGAAGATATGTGACTCTTGTTCTCCCTTGGCTGAACGCGGCTCGAGCACGGCATAGTCGATGCTGATGTTGTCGCATTTTGGGTAGAGCTTGCGAAAGGTGCCCGCAAACTTTCGCGTGCCGTAGGTGGCGGCAATTTTTTCAAGGATGGAGGCCGTATTCGGAAGATGCTCGCGGAGAGCGTTCACCACCGTGTCGGCGCGCCACAGGAACATGCCGCTATTCCAGAAATAGTTGCCGGCTTCGACAAACTGTTTTGCCCGGCCTAGATCCGGCTTTTCGGTGAAACGGCGAACGCGGAGCGAGGCATTGGATTCCGGAGACCCCGCTTCGATGTAGCCATATCCGGTTTCAGCTCTCGTCGGGCGGATGCCGAGAACCACGATGTTCTCTCCCACTGCAGCGATGTCAATTCCTTGGGCCAAGGTCGCGCGATACGCGGCGGGATCAGCAATGACATGATCGGAGGGAAAAAGGCCGAGCACTGCGTCGGGGTCGTCGCGAAGCAGGAGAAATGCCGCCAGACCAATGGCCGGCGCGGTGTTCCGTCCCACAGGTTCAGCGATGACCTGCTTCGCAGGCAGCTTCTGCAGTTGGCCCGTGATGGCGGGGCGCAGGTCGTCGTTGGTGATGATCCAGAAACGGCTGGGAGCCGCCATAGGCGTAAGTCGCGCGACCGTTTGCTGGATCATGGTTTGCTTGCCATCGAGCGGGAGAAGTTGCTTGGCACGGCGTTTGCGGCTTAACGGCCAGAAGCGCGTACCGCGGCCACCAGCCAGAATCACGGGATAGAAGTGCGGATTTTTCTTCACTGTCGTATGGAAGCCTAACATTTGCGAAGGGTGGGGCGAAAGGCTTGACCACGAAGGATAGAGAGTTTGACTGAGCAGAAACGCAAACATCGCCTTGGGGAGAGGGACGATTCGCTTTCCTC
The DNA here is from genome assembly GCA_963847715.1 of Terriglobia bacterium. Lineage (GTDB taxonomy): Bacteria > Acidobacteriota > Terriglobia > Terriglobales > Acidobacteriaceae > Acidiflorens. The sequence goes on along the minus strand of CAWKAZ010000026.1, from coordinate 320,232 downwards.
AGGTCGCCTCTGTGTACCCTGTGGTAAATGGTGTTGGTTTTACAGCCGAGTGGCAGGCTCTGGCATGGCCGCACCAGGCACGCTGGCTTTCAGAAATTCGATTGCCCACTGCGGACGAACCGTAAACGCGCTCAAAGTCGCGGGAATCACGACAGCGTCACCCTTCGCCAGCGTCACGGGATCGCAGCCCTGCGCTTCCACGACTCCGCAACCTTCGACCGCCACCAGAATCTGGACGGAAGTTTTACCCGGATCGCTGGTTGAGAAACCATGCGGCTCCTTCAATTCATACAGATCGACCGCAAAATAGGGAGCGGCAATCATCGACGATTGGCGGCTTTTTCCGCCATGAATGGCGACCGGGGCCGGGCGGATGACTTTGCCTGACGCCACTCGCTCTTTGACCGAAGCTATGCCGCGCTCCAGATGAAGCGGGCGGGGACGGCCGTAATCGTAGAGGCGGTAGGTGGTATCGGATTGCTGCTGCGTCTCGACAATCACGGCACCGGGGCCGAGCGTGTGCACCGTGCCGCCGGCTACGTAAATCATTTCGCCCTGATAGACGTTGATCCAGTTGAGCAGTTCTTCAGCGCGGTTCTCCTGGATGGCTTGCTCGAATTGGGCGGTGGTGACCCCTGGTTTCAGACCGAGCGCGATCTGCGATCCGGGCTTGGCGTGGGCCACGTACCAGCATTCGGTCTTTCCCCAAGGTTCGCCAAAGCGCTGCGCGGTGGCGTCATCGGGATGAACTTGGACAGAAAGTTTCTCTTCCGGGAACAGAAACTTCAGGAGCAGTGGAAAACGCTGCGGGTCGCGCGCTGCTGTGCCTACCAAGTCAGGGCCGAATTCTTTACTGAGGTCGGCGAGCGATCGCTTTGCCAGCGGGCCGTTTGAGACGATGCAGTCGTCACCGGTAAGCCAGGCTTCTCCGATGCGTTCGTTGAATTTGTGGTTCGGATAAATTGCAGAAAGGTCGAGCGTGCCCCAGGGACGCGGGTCGAACGCGGGTTGCATCAGAAGGGGGTAGAGTGTGGGCATCAGGCTCGTCCGGTGGGTGGCAAGTGAAAATCCATGGCGGATTCGTCCTACAATGCGCCAAAAAACTTCCGCATACGGTCGAGGGCCTTGTCGATATTCTCCATCGAAGTCGCATACGAAATGCGGACGTGGTCAGTGGTACCGAAGCCTTCCCCCGCCACGGTTGCCACATGGGCCTGATGCAGCAAGCCGTGGGCAATGTCAGCGCCGGACTTCATTCCGCTCTTGCCGAAAAATGCGGAGACATTGGGATACGCGTAGAAGGCACCTTCCGGCATGGTGCACTGCACGCCTGGGATCGCGCGCAGGCCGCCGACAATGTGGTCACGCAACCGGATGTACTCGGCGCGCATGTCAGCTACGCATTGCTGTGAACTGTTGAGGGCCGCGACGGCGGCTTTCTGCACAATCGATGTCGGATTCGAGGTCTGCTGGCTCTGCAACTTCTGCACTGCTCCCACAACGGATGCCGGACCCAGGGTGTATCCCAGCCGCCAACCGGTCATGGCGTAGGTTTTTGACAGCGAGCCCACCACCAGGAAACGATCGCGGTACTCATTCAGCGACCCCACGGAAAAATTCTTCGCCGTGTAGTTGAGATAGACGTAGCACTCGTCGGAGATCACCCAGATACCGCGCTCATGCGCCAAACGCACCACGGAAGTCATATCCTCGGGGCTCATTACCGCACCGGACGGATTCGACGGCGAATTCAGAATGATCAACTTGGTTTTCGGAGTGATCAGGCGCTCCACCATCTGCGCGGTCACACGAAATCCCTGCGACTCGTCCGCCTTGAGCAGCACACAGTTGCCGCCAACGTAGCGCACCATATCCTTGAACGAAACCCAGTAAGGAACGGGCAGGATCACGTCGTCCCCGTGGTCGACCAGCACCGAGATCACGTTGAATAGAGCATGCTTCCCGCCGACCGAGGCGCAAGTTTCCTCGCGTTTGTAGTCAGAGCCGAAATCGGTCGCGTGGCGACGCGTGATCGCGTCCTTTAGTTCGAGCGTGCCGCCGACGGCCGTGTATTTCGAGAAATTGTTCTGGATGGCCGCTATTGCGGCGTCTTTAATGTGCTGCGGCGTCGTAAAGTGCGGCTCTCCGGCAGTCATGTCGACCACGTCGATTCCCTGCTGGCGCAGTTTCTCGGCCTCGGCCACGGCCGCCATGGTGGCGGAGGGCTCGATGCGGTTGATGCGTTCGCTCAGGCGGACGGGATGGGTCACGGGAGAGACAACGGGGCTCATGATTTCTTTTTCCTGGTTTTGGTTTTGGCCTTGCCTCTTACCTCGGCATCGGACGTCGCGGTCGTTCCGCCGTTTTCGAACTTGTGTGCCACATCTATTTTCTCACGAAGTTTCTGCGCTACCATCTCAGGAACCAGGCATTGGATGGATCCGCCGAGCTGGGCGACTTCCCGCACCAGACGCGAGCTCAGATAGGAGTACTTCTCGGCTGGCATCATGAATACCGTCTCCAACCCGGGCTGGAGCTTGCGATTCATCAGGGCCATCTGGAGTTCATATTCGTAGTCGCTGATGGCGCGGATGCCACGCAGGATGGCCTGCGCGTCAACGCGCAGAGCGTAGTCCACGGTCAGGCCGTCAAACGTGTCGACCGAGACGTTATCAAAGCCTTCCGTCATCGCCTCCAGCATCTTGCGGCGGTCAGCAACGCTGAACAGCGGGTCTTTCTCGGGGTTCCGGAGAATGGCAACAACCAGTTCGTCGAAAATCTTGCTGCCACGCTCGATCAGGTCGAGATGGCCGTTGGTAGGAGGATCGAATGATCCGGGATAAATGGCTTTGATGCGCTTCACAGGGGCCTCTTTTGACGACAGGGTCAAAGAAAGGAGGATTGTATGCGGGGGGTGGAGGGGATGGCAATCAGGTGGTCAGAACGTCTCGCTAAACAAAAGGGCGGACGAATACGTCCGCCCCTACGAGAAACAGTGACTACCTTCTGGCAGCGGGTGCTTTGGCTTCCGCGGCGCTTGGCATAGTGGTAACGCGTCCCTGAGTTCCAGTCGCCTGTGCCGGGACGGCTGCCGGCGTTGGCGTTGCTGTCGACGGCACCAGTCCCAGCGCTTTGCGCACTTCAGCGTCGAGCTTGGCCATGGTGTCCTTGTTTTCTTTCAGGAAAGCGCGGGCGTTCTCGCGTCCCTGGCCGATGCGCTCGCCTTTGTAGCTGAACCACGAGCCGGACTTCTCCAGGATATTTTGAGCCACCGCGATATCGAGCAGGTCGCCTTCGCGCGAGATACCTTCTCCGTAGAGAATGTCGAACTCAGCCTCGCGGAACGGCGCGGCCACTTTGTTCTTCACGACTTTGACGCGGGTACGCGAGCCGGTGACTACGTCTCCTTCTTTGATGGCGGCGATGCGGCGGATATCAATGCGCACCGACGAATAGAACTTCAGCGCGCGACCGCCGGTGGTGGTTTCGGGGTTGCCGAACATCACGCCGATTTTTTCACGAATCTGGTTGATGAAGATCAGGCAGGTGCGCGACTTGGAGACGGTTCCGGTCAGCTTTCGCAATGCCTGGGACATAAGGCGAGCCTGCAGCCCCATGTGGCTGTCGCCCATTTCGCCGTCGAGTTCGGCCTTGGGAACCAAGGCAGCGACCGAATCCACCACCAGCACATCGATGGAATTCGAGCGCACCAGCGCTTCGGTGATTTCGAGCGCTTGCTCGCCGTAGTCAGGCTGCGAGACGAGAAGGTTGTCAACGTCCACGCCGAGTTTCTTGGCATAGGCTGGGTCAAGCGCGTGCTCGGCATCGACGAAAGCGGCCATGCCTCCTAACTTCTGTGCCTCGGCGATGATCTGCAGGGTGATGGTCGTTTTGCCCGACGACTCGGGGCCAAAGACCTCCACGACGCGGCCGCGGGGCACTCCGCCGACGCCGAGGGCGGCATCGAACGAAATCGCGCCGGTGGAGATGACCGAGATGGGGACGATGGCTTCCTTCGACCCCAGCCGCATGATGGAACCTTTGCCAAACTGCTTCTCAATCTGCTGAAACGCGAGGTCAATTGCCTTGCTGCGCTCGCTGTTACGGTCGTCTGCTCTGCTTTCGGCCATGATGGCTGCTCCTGAATGTCGAACTAGAATCGTAGCCTACACCCGCGGGCTGGGACGAGAAGTGTTGGCTGTCACATTAGTTTCGGTCAGTTTAGCACGAAGCGAATGAAAGGCGAAGCGAGAATCTTGTTGCCGGGGGTGATTCTGGGGAAAGCAGAAGTCAGAAGTCAAATTGCAGAAGTTTGATCCGGGGGATACTTCTTCGATTTTACTTCTGGCTTCTGACTTCCCTTTTTCTTGCTAGACTTGCGTCATGCAGACGGAAGCTGAAATCGCTGAAGGCCGCAAGATCGGCGAATCAGGGCCGTCGCTCTATCTGGTTGCCACCCCCATCGGCAACCTCGAGGACATCACGCTGCGCGCGCTCCGCGTGCTCAAAGAAGTGGACCTGATCGCCTGCGAGGACACGCGGCAGACGTTGAAATTGCTCAGCCACTACGGCATCCAGACGCGACTGGTCAGCTATCACGAGCACAACGAGATGACCAAGGCGGCCGAACTAGTCGTCGATCTTGAAGGCGGGGCGAAAATCGCTCTCGTCACCGACGCGGGCATGCCCGGGATTTCTGATCCGGGATTTCGGCTGATCGCGCTGGCCATCCGGCATCATGTGCCGGTCATACCGATTCCCGGGGCTTCGGCGTTTCTGGCAGCACTGGTTGCCAGCGGCTTGCCGACGGATTCGTTTCGCTTCAGCGGCTTTTTGCCCTCCAAAGCCGGACAACGCCGCAAGCTGCTGGAGAGTGTAAAAGACTCTCCGCGGACGCAGGTGTTCTACGAAGCGCCTCATCGGCTATTAGAAACGCTGGCTGATGTCGCGGAGGTTCTGGGGAGCGATCGCCACGTTGTCGTCGCCCGCGAAGTGACGAAGCTGCACGAAGAATTCCTGCGCGGACGGGTCGCGGAAGTCTTGGAGCAATTCAAGGCGCGCGGAGCCGTAAAGGGCGAAATCACGCTGCTGATCGCAAAACCTGAGACTCAAGACCTGAAACCTGAGACCTCCGCTGTCAGTGTTGCCCAGCGCGTGCGCGAAATCATGGCCGCCGAGAAAGCGGACGAAAAGACCGCGTTGAAGAAGGTTGCTAAAGAACGCGGGATTGGGAAGAGTGAAGCGTACCGCGAGTGGCAACTGAGCAAGTGATCTGCGTTGTTGGTGCAATTGCAATCCTATGCCAACAACCTGACTGCGGCCAACGCCTGCAAAGCTGGTTGGTTGAAGCAGAAGTACCGGGAGCGGCGGAGTGACGAGCAGATTGATTGAAGCAGTGCGACGCTGTGACGTGGAGGCAATGACCCACGTAATTGGGGCGGGCGCCGACCTGAATGAGATTGACGGCAATATGACTCCGCTTCTCTGGGCGATTTTGGGAGGCCATCTTGACGCCGTTAAACTTCTGCTCCAACACGGCGCCGACCCTAACGTTCGACCGAATCCCACCGATTCCCCGCTGTGGAGTGCTCAAGATGATTTTGGCATGGTCGTTATAGCCGACCTCCTAAAAGCATACGGCGCAACGAAGTAGCCTCACGAGAAACCTGGCGTCTCGTTTCGTGGTTTTGGCTGCTGAAATTGCGCCTGTGGATGTTGAAAAAACGTCACAATGACGCTAGCTCACATCCCTGGCATTTTCCCGAAGAAGATCAAGATCATGTCGATCGTGTCGCAGACTCCGTGAGCTACGATCGGCACCGATAGATTGCGGCCGGTGCGCAGGTACATTACGCCAAGCGCCAACCCGGCGAGGCCTTCTTCGATCCAACCGGTCAGACCCTGATAGCCGTGTGCAAGACCGAACACAATGCTGATGACCGCCAGACTGCCGATCCAGCCAGCCGGCGTGCGGCCAAAGACATCCGCGACGCGGTTCATCAAATAGGCACGCCAGACTAGTTCTTCGCCCAGCGCCGCCAGCGTCCAGGAAAGAGCGATGAAAAGCAAAGTCACCTTAATGTTTCCGGTCACCATGCGAAACAGCTCAAGATCTGGCTGTCGGCCCAAGAGCTTTGCCAAGATCGGCTGCGTAACCAAGAGCTGAAAGGTCTCAAGCAGCGTCCCTAAGACAACTCCCCAGACAATCGTTACTTTCCACGAGCGATAGCGGCTGACCCCAACGTCTCGCCAGCGCAGCCCCCGCAACCTTAGCGAGATCCATCCCAGCAAGACCAGTTCCGGAGTCTTCGAGAAAGGAATCCAACCACGGTGGTCTGCGTAGAAGATCAATCCGACAATCAGAAATTCGACGAACGCCAGCCATTTGCTGCTGCGCCAATTCTTGGCTGGCGGAGTTGCTCCGTCCGATTGGACTGCGTTGCTGGCAGTCGCGTCAGTGGCCATCAATCTTGTCATATCAACCCTGTCATCAGGCAGTTGCTCCGAATTTCTGTTGCGCGCGCACATGCCGGAAACGGCGAATGCACCACAGAGCGAAATGAGTGGTCAGAAGAATCATGCCGCCGCCGAGCGCCAGTCCGATTGGGATGAGCTTCCAGCCCAAGAGTTCGTGGCCCTGCGGCCATTTATCCGTCATTCCCAGCACCAGCGAATACGAATCGGGGCCGATTTGCCAGAGGCCGACTTTGGAGTTCAGCGGCTTTGCCAGGGCCGCGATGAAGAAGGAACCTCCGAAGAAATAACCGATGATGCAGACGAGCGATACAAGCACGCCTTTCACGCTGAGCGTGGCCCAGTGGAAGATTCCGCGAAGAATCGTCCAGGGCATGCGGCTCGATTGCGCGCGAGCCATTAGATTGTCGGTGACGTAGCCCGCCGCCAGCGCCGAAGCCGGACCGAGACTAGTCAGAGTCGATTGCACGCTAGCTTCGATCATCGTTCCGCCAGCGTCGGCCGTGTCGCGGATGTGGCTGCGGATTTCCTCCACAATGTCGACAACCTGCTCTTGCGGGAGCGAACGCAAATGGCTGCGCAGTTCGGCCAGGTATTGGTCGATCATGTTTTGCGCAGAAACAGCCTGCGATGAGGTGTTCTTTGAGGTTGCGAGGTTTAGCATCAGCGTTGCTCCTTACGCACCGGCGTCAGCAGATCGTCGAGGCTGGCAGAAAACGTTTGCCAGAATCGCGCCATTTCGACGACACGGCGGCGTCCGGCGGCGGTCAAGCGGTAATACTTGCGGGGATGGCCGGCATCGGCCTCAACCCACTCCGAACTGAGCAAGCCTTCGGACTTCAGACGGCTGAGCAACGGATAGACCGTGCCTTCAGGAACATTCAGCCCTGAGCCATCGGCCAACCGCCGCATGATTTCGAGACCATAGAGCCGTTCTGACCAAAGCGCTGCCAGAATGGCCAGTTCGAGGCATCCTTTGCGCAGCTGGACTTCCCACTTATCAGCGGGCTCGATAGGGGAGGGGATAGGTCGGACAGCCATCGTTGTACACGATACCTTGCATTGCAAGGTATCGTCAAGGCTGAGAAAACAGATCGGGAAAATATCGCTAGAACTGGGAGCTGGCGACCAACACCGATGACTTGGAGGATGACGGCGGAAAGACGATCAACCGGCGCGTTGCTGTCCGCGCCCGATCAACTTCAGAAACATCTCTCGCGCCCCGCGTTCTTTGAGCATCTGCCGCAGGCGCTTGGCACCGGCGACGATCACCGGTTCCGGGAGGAGCGGAAAGCGTCCTACTCGCGTAGGTTTTCGGCGATCCAGAATGCGGCCTACCAATTCTTGTTCATAGACTCTTCCTGCAATGTAAACGCGGGGCTTGGATGTGGCGTTCAAAACCGCGACCGCCTTGCGTACGAATGCCTGATCCAGTTGCCGATCCACGTTGCCATGGAATATTTTCACGTTTCCATTCAAGTATCCCTGGCCGCGGAACTTGCAGTTGTACTCCCGCGTGAGAGTGGCGATGCGGGCCTCATTGCTGTAAACGGCCGCGCGAAAAAAGGGCTGATCGTTAATTTTCTGGCCGGGATGATTGTCAAGAAACGACCGATAGAGCTGCGACCAATCCTGCAAAACGCGATCCATGCGTGCTGATCGTTTGTACGCCAGAATGCCGGTGTTGAACTCTGGAAAGCTGTTCGGGATATCGGGGCGCGGATAGCGATTCCACCAATCCGTGTTCAGATACTCTTCATGAGTTGCCGCACCGTCGAACTGATCCAGAATCGTAAACAGCTCGGGAACCGGCTCGGCGACGTAAATATCGGCATCGACAAATAAAGTTCGTTCGTACGGAGTCTGTTGGAAAAACAGTGTCTTATCGTAGAAGCCATCTTCGGAGCCTTCGACGCGAATCACGCTCTCGAAGTCGGGACTCTCCAGCGGGAACTGGCTGAACACCGTAATCGGCAAATCCGGCATCACCCGCTTCAGACTCGCGGCAGAATTCAGCAGCATTTCCGTGTAGCGGGAGTCTTGCGTGATGATGTAGATGGCGCCAATCTTCATCTACTTGCTCAGTTCTTTCTTCACCACCTCGCTGACCACCTTGCCATCCACGCGCATTCCAGCGGCGGCGAAGCGAGCCATCGCGGCCTTCATTACCGTTCCCATATCTTTCATCGCGGGAGGAGGAGTCATTTCGGCGATCGCGGCTCGCACACCGGCCGATATTTCTTCTTCTCCGGCGGCTTTGGGGAGGTAGGCTTCGATCAACTTGATTTCAGCCGCTTCTTTGTCGGCCATCTCTTGGCGTCCGCCCTTGGTGAACTGCTCGACGGATTCTTTACGCTGCTTGATCAACGTGGAGAGCACCTGCTGCGATTCCTTGTCGTCGAGCGGAGCCATCTTGTCGATCTCTTTGTTCTTGAGCGCGGTCTTGACCATACGAAGGCAGGAGAGGCGCTCCTCTTCGCGCGCCTTCATGGCGGTGACGATATCTTTCTGGATCTGGTCGATTAGGGGCATGACGGGATTATAGAACTGCTAAGCGCGATAACTACAGGGACACAAGGAGGAACCTTCCACGATGCGAAACTCGTTGGCTACGACCCTGCCATGAACACTCCGCTCCCCACCGTGGCTTTCAGTCGAAGCTCTTTCAGTTCCCGATAGTCATCGGAATCGTACCAGCGGCGAGCCTGCTCCATGGTGGGAAATTCGAGCAAGACAGGGAACACGGGGCGCCAGTCACCCTCAACCACTTCGAAAGGGCCTCCGCGGACCAGAAAACGGCCGCCAAATTTCTCTATGACAGATCCGACTCGGGTCCGGTAGTCTGCCATCGCGGCTGTGTCTTTGACTTCGCGAACGTCGACCAAGAAGTAAGCAGGCATGGGCGGATTATAGCTCTAGCTTTTGGCAGCTTGCGCAATTTTGACCGCTGCCTTCGACACTCGCTTCCCGAATTTGAGGCCATCGAATATTCTGATAGTTCCCATGCTCAAGAAAAACAGACTGTTCACTCCCGGTCCGACGCCTCTTCTTCCTTCCGCACAGATGGCGATGGCTTCTTTCGGTGCGCATCATCGCACTGCCGAATTCCGCGCTTTGTTCACGCGTGTGCTGACCGACGCGAAGGAATTCATCGGCACGAAGAATGACGTGCTGGTGCTGACTTCGTCAGGCACCGGTTTCATGGAAGCCTCAGTATCGAACCTGACATCTCCAGGTAATCGAGTGCTGGTGCTGACGGCGGGTAAGTTCGCTGAACGCTGGGTCTCGCTGGTCAAGGCATTTGGCTGCGCGGTCGAAACGGTGGCCGCTCCGTATGGCGAAACGTTCTCCCTCGACGAAGTGCGGCGCAAGCTGACGCCCGAGACTCGTTGCGTCTACGTGCAGGCCACTGAAAGTTCGACCGGAGTGCGACACGATATCGAAGGCATCGCCAAGCTCGTGCACGCTTTGCCGGACACTCTTCTGGTAGTCGACGCAATCACCGGGTTGGGAACGACTCGGCTCGACGTGGATGGCTGGGGAATCGACATCATCCTGGGCGGCTCGCAGAAGGCGCTGATGATCCCGCCCGGCTTGGCTTACGGCTCTGTCAGCGAGCGGGCCTGGCGGCGGATGGAAACCACGACTTCTCCGCGTTATTACTTCGACCTACGAAAAGAACGAAAAGCGGCGGCCAAAGCCGAGGCGGCTTACACGCCCGCGACTTCCCTGTTCGCCGGAATGGCCGCGGCTTTCGATTATGTGCGCCAGATGGGCAACGGTGATCTCGCTGCCGGGCGCGACGCACTAGTTGCCAATGCGGAATTGTGCGCGGCGATGACTCGCGCCGGCGTCGAGGCACTGGGGCTGAAGTTATTTGCTCGCAGTTCTCCGGCGGCGGCGTTGACAGCGGTTGCCGCTCCGGAGGGTGTGGATTCGACGGCGATCTGCAAACGGTTCCGCGAGCAGTTTGGAGCTGTTGTAGCGAACGGGAATGCGGACTTGAAAGGAAAGCTCTTCCGCATCGCGCACATTGGCTACTACGATTATATGGACACAATTGGCGTGCTCGCAGCGCTCGAACATGTGATCGCCGAGGTGACCGGCAAGCCGGTGGAGTTCGGGTCGGCGGTGCGGGCGGCGCAGCAAGTCTATGCCAAAGCCGTCGCAACGACTTAAATCTCCGCTCAGGATGACAGGGAATGAAAATTTAAGAGTCGAGCGCTTCGCGGCGCAGCTTGCGGCTTTCGGCTAACAGCGACATGGAGTGCATCAGGTTCTGCAGGGTGACGATTCCGACCAGATGCTGCTCGTCAACTACCGGGATGATGCTGAGATTGCGGGCGGAGAGCTTTCGAAAAGCCGACGCCAGCGATTCCTGTCTAGCGGCGACCTCGAAAATACGGTTCATGACCGCCTGCACGTAGCCATTGCCTTCGGCACGAAGAGCGTCAAGAATTTTCTGCCTTGAGACAACGCCCACCATGTCGCTGCCTCGCACCACCGGAAAATCGTCCTGCAGGGTGTGAACCGCCTTTTCGAGCGCGTCTTCCAGCGTGTCGGCGGGAGAGAGCGTGGCGAAGTCGGTGAGCATTACCTCTTCGAGGCGGACGCTCTGCAGCACGGATTGAAACACGGCCGAACGCTCTTCGAGCTGCGCGCCGGTAAATAGGAAAAAGCCCACCATCATCATCCAGTAGCCATCGAAGCGCGTCTCGTCACGAGTGGTGAGCAGCATTCCGACCATGATGATCAGGATGGAAAAGACGTTCCCAATGCGGACGGCACGCTGCGTGGCGCGCACCATGTCGACTCGCCTTGAAAACAGAGCCCGCAGGACGCGTCCACCATCCATGGGATAAGCAGGCAACAGGTTAAACAACCCGAGATAGAGATTGGCCCAGACGATACTCCGCAAGAGCGCGCTGGAATCAAGGAGCGGGCGCGTGGTGAGCGAGAAATGCGGTATAGCAATGAGCAGCAGCAGCGCCGCTATGCCGGCGATGAACAGGTTCACCAGCGGCCCCGCAATCGCAACTCGCACGTCACGCTGCCATGCGTTGACCGGATCGGGAACCGCGTGGGCCTCGTCAAGAACAGTCACGCCGCCTATCGGCAGCAAGATAATCGCCTTCGCGGGAATGCCCGATCCACGCGCCACCAGAGCATGTCCCAGTTCGTGCAACACCACACTGCCGAAAATGATTCCGACCAGGCCGAGCACACGTGCAGCGGCGTTAGCATCCTGCGAAGCAGCTCCGGTGAAGAATAAGAAAATCAGCAGGAACAAGAACGTCAAATGAACACGAATTTCGATTCCGAAGAGACGACCGACGGGGATGGACCAACTACGCATCGACATGCCTACTAGTATTCTATCTACTTAGACACCGATTGACGCTGCGGGGATGCTGAAATCGAAAATCGAAGGGACAAGGGCGGGAGTGCGGCCGATGGTCGATGGTCGCTAGTCGTTTGCGAACCGCGAACGACCAACGACTAGCGGCGAACGACGTTTTTTTCGAATCATGAGAGTCATTGCTGGCCAATTCCGTAGCCGCCAATTGCGGTCGCTGCCGGGAACGGACATTCGTCCCACGTCGGACCGCCTGCGCGAGACTCTTTTCAATGTGCTCTGCGCGGGCAATCCAGAGGCGCTGGCGGGATCCGCCTGGATCGACTTGTATGCCGGGACGGGCGCGGTCGGAATCGAGGCCATCAGCCGGGGCGCGGGGATGGTACATTTCGTCGAATCCTCGAAAGCAGCGGCGGACTTGATTGCGGCCAACCTGAGATCGCTCGGGATTGCCCGTGGCTTCCAGATCGTAAGGACTGACGCTGCGAAAGCCCTGCGGCAGTTGGAGTCTTCCGGGGGCCTGGCCGATTACGTGTTTCTTGATCCTCCGTACTCCATGCAAGACGAGTACGCGAAATCGCTCGCCGCGCTGGCTGGATCGAAATTGCTGGGCGCGGACAGCCTGGTCATCGCGGAACACGAAAAAAGATTCGATCCCGGAGACGCGGTTGGAGAATTACATCGAAGCCGCAAGCTGACACAGAGTGACGCGGCGCTCAGCTTTTATCGGCAGCGTTCCTAAAGAGCATTGCTGGTGGACAAAAAGAGCTTGAACCACGGGGTGCACGGAGGTGCACGGGGGAATGCGGGCGGATCGCTATAATCACTAACGACATGGCTAACTTTCCACCAGTTGACGAACAACTGGCATATATCAAAAAAGGCGCGGCGGAGATCGTCAAGGAATCCGAATTGCGCGCGAAGCTCGAACGCTCGCTCAAGACCGGCAAGCCGCTGCGCGTGAAGGCGGGCTTCGATCCGACTGCTCCCGATCTGCACCTTGGGCACACGGTGCTGATGCGCAAGCTCAAACATTTTCAGGATTTGGGACACACGGTCATCTTCCTGATCGGCGATTTCACCGGAATGATTGGCGATCCGACGGGACGCTCGGCGACGCGGCCTCCGCTGACGCGAGAGCAGATTCTGGAAAACGCGGAGACATATAAGGCGCAGGTTTTTCGCATTCTCAGTCCGGAAAAAACCGTGGTCGACTTCAATAGCCGCTGGTTCTCGAAGTTTAGCGCCGAAGACTTTATTCGTCTCTGCGCGAAATACACGGTTTCGCAGATGCTGGAGCGCGAAGACTTCCACAAGCGTTTCCGCGAAGAGAAGCCCATTGCCGTTCACGAACTGCTGTATCCGCTGGCACAGGGATACGATTCGGTGGCACTCGAAGCAGATGTAGAACTTGGCGGCACCGACCAGAAATTCAACTTGCTGGTGGGGCGTGAACTGCAACGCGCTTATGGGCAGGAATCGCAGGTGGTGCTGACGACTCCGATCCTCGAAGGACTCGACGGCGTGAACAAGATGTCGAAATCGCTGGGGAACGCGATCGGAATTCACGAACCGCCGCTCGAAATGTACGGCAAGGTGATGTCGATCTCCGACGAAATGATGTGGCGGTATTACGAGCTGCTGACGGATGTGCGCGTGGAGCAGATCGCCGCGATGAAAGCGGACGCGGCCAGCGGCAAAGCGCATCCCATGACGCTGAAGAAGGAACTGGCGCGATCGATTGTGGCGGATTTTCACTCGGCCGAGGCCGCGGCGAAGGCCGGAGAGGACTGGGCCAAGCTGCGACACAAGGAACTTCAGAAAAACAATCTTCCAGACAGCATTGACGAGGTACGGGTCCCATACGCCAAGATTCGGTCCGAAGGTGCCCCTGGCCCCGGTGACGACGTCTATCTCTGGACACGACTCGACCGTTTGTTGTTTCTGTGTGGGCTGGCCGACTCGATCACCGACGCCGGAAGAAAGCTCAAAGCTCGTTCGGTAGAGCTTCTCAAACCGGACTGCGAGCAGGGAGAGATCTGGACTTCTCCACATCTTCCAATTGTTTTTAGGAACGTACCCATAAGGCTGATCCTTCGGGTGGGTAAGAAGGTTAGGGCCGCACTTATCGAGACGTAGCATCCAATTTCCCAGAGAACTCCCTGCGGCATCAGCTCCGTAGGGGTCCTTCGACTCCGCAAATCCGTCGCTTCGCGCGCGGATTTGCTTCGCTCAGGATGACAAGTTTGGGGAGTTGGCAAGCGCGGGTCTCTTCTTGTGCCATTCCGTCGCCTGCTCGTAGGCATTGGCCGCCTGCAGCAAACAAATCCCGTGCCATGGAGCGGAGGCTAACTGCAGGCCGATTGGCAGACCGTCTTTTGTAAATCCGCAGGGGATTGAGATCGCTGGAATTCCCCACACGTTGAAGGGACGCGTGTTCCTGAGCATGATCAACTCCTGCGGACGGAGGTTGTCGGGATTCGCCTTCAGGTCGGCGATGGCGGGCGGTGGGATCGGGACAGTCGGTGTCAGCAGAACATCCACTTCGTTGAATATTTCCTGAATTGCGTGACGGCTGGCCTGGAGTTCGCGGCCGGCACGGAGAGCGTCATGCGCGTCGATGTTGGCTCCGGACTGGATGCGGGCCAGCGTCGCGGGCTGATAGAGCTCCGGCGAGCGATCGACGAAAGGCTTGTGATAGGCATAGGCCTCAGCGCTCGCGAGCGTGCGGTCGGTGGGAACTTCGAGTTTGATATCGCGAATCTCGACGTGGAGCTGGCGAAAAATGTCGATTGCTCTTTCGATCGCGCCGGCAATCTCGGGATGAAGGTCGTCGAAAAAAAAGGCTCGTGGCACACCAATGCGGAGATTCGCTGGATACTCATCAAACGCTGAGACCAGGCTTCGTTCGTGCCGGTTGGCGCATGGGTCGGCGGAATCGTGGGCGGAGAGGACTTGCAGCATCAAGGCCGCATCGTAGACCGAGTTGGTGATCGGGCCGACGTGATCGTACGACGACGACAAGGGCACGACTCCACGGGTGCTGACGCGGCCATAGGTCGGCTTGAGTCCGACAATTCCGCAATAGGCCGCGGGCAGGCGGATGGAGCCCGCGGTATCGGTGCCGACGGCGGCATAACCCATGCACGTAGCAACGCTGGCGGCCGAACCTCCGGACGAGCCTGCGGCGATCCGCGTGGTGTCCCAGGGATTGTGCACCTCGCCGAAGAAGCTGACCATCGAACTGCCGCCGTAGGCGAATTCGTGCAGGTTTTGTTTGCCTAGAACGATCGCGCCTGCGCAGTGGAGGCGGCGCACAACTTCTGCGTCTTCAGTTGGAACACGGCTTTCGAATATAGCGCTAGCGGCAGTCGTGCGGATTCCGGCCGTGTCGATGATGTCTTTGAGACCGATGGGAATGCCGTGGAGGCAGCTGCGATAGTTGCCGCGGAAAATTTCCCGCTCGGCGGTACGTGCTCGCTCAAGCGCGGATTCGGCGCTCACCGTGATGAAGGCGTTGAGGACGGGATTGAGCTTGTCGATGCGGTTGAGGCAATCGTGCGTGAGTTCCACGGGAGAGAGTTCCCGGGCGCGAATCTTTTCGCTTAGTTCGCGGATGGTAAAGGGCGAATTCATATTCGCTCGATCATTCGACTACTTGGAGCTAGCCGCGTTTTGTCCGGCGCGCTTGGCAAACCATTTCACTACAAAATATACAACCGGACCCGCGACCAGGAGGCACGGACCCCAGAGCCTCGCAATCTGAGGGCTATTAAACAAGGCGATGCAAGTCATCGCCATGGGCAGAGCGATCACATAGAACAGTCCAAGGTTGCCACCGGGAATGCGGAAAGCTCGCGACAAATCGGGCTGCTTGCGGCGCAGTCCCCAGGCGGAGAGGACGGTCAGCGCCGTGGTGGCGCCCCGCAACCACCCATAGATGCTGATCAATTGGCCGATCGATAGCAGCGCCAGGGGTGCGTAGATGGCGGCGGAGATCAGGATCGCGATCCAGGGCGTGCCGTAGCGCGAATGCCGGCGCGTGAGGAACGGCGGCAAGTATCCGTCTTCGGCGAGCGCGAAGGGCATTGGAGTGGCGGTGAGCATGGTGCTGTTGAGCAGCGCGACCGCGCCGGCCATGGCAGCGACCGCCATCAGATGGCCGAGCCACGGGCCTCCGATCAGCAATGCTGCGGTGGTGAAGTATCCGTCGTTCCATTCCTGCCAGTTTCCGAGCGCGGCCGTCCCCGCCAGCACCGGCAGAAAATACGTCGCGATGGAAAGCGGAATGACCACAGCAAGCGCTCTCGGATAAGTGCGCTGTGGGTTCTCAACCTCCCCGGCGACGCTCGAGACTTGCTCGTATCCAGCGTAACCCCAAATGGCCAGGGCCAGGCCAACTCCGAATGCTTTGAAAAAAGGCTGATGCGGCGGGACCAACGGCACAAACGGGTTGTGATGCCACTTGGCAAAACCAATGACGACCATGGCGATCACCGGAACGAACATAAACAATTCAAGAACAGTGGCCGCTTTGCCCACCATCTGGATGCCACGGACGTTGAGCCATGTGATGACCACGATGAGCGCGAAAGAAACGAGCCAATGCTTCCACCCGGTAATCCCGGGAAAGTAGTAACACAGGTAATCGGTAAAGAGCACCCCATAAGAGGCGCCGAGAAAAAATGAAGCGCACCAATTCCACCATCCGGCAAGAAATCCCCAGAAGTTCCCGAAGGCGGCGCGGGTCCAACGATAGAATCCCCCTTCGACGGGCATGGCCGTGGTGAGTTCAGCGGCGACGAGCGACACCGGGATGCTCAACAGGAACGGGATCACCAGCAAGAAGATCAGGCCCATGCCGGGCCCGCTGGCGCTTACCATGCCTTCGAGTCCGAAGGGGCCTCCGGTGGTGTAGGAGAACATCACGAAGACAAAGTAGAAGAGGCTGGCTTTACGGACGGTGGCGGTCGTGGATGAGGCTGGAGCGTTCACAGTGGCGGAGGTTTCCAGCGGCAAGAGAGGCCGCTGAACATGGCGGCTAGTGTACAGGAAGATCGCTGAGGTCGTCGGGGTCATTGCTTCCGGCAGAGAGCGGCCATGGTGTCGAGGGCATCGTGGGTCACAAATGTGACGGCATCAATGACCGCTTTCTCAGACAACTCGGTCGACTCGCCGATGAGGTCCATGGTCATGCGAACGCGTGTGCCACCCTTGAGATCCGGACCGAAGGAGACATGCTGTTCGGTGGTGATTCCGAGTGCGTGGTTAAGCAGGCCGACGGCGCGAGGAGGGCTGATGGACACCACAACACCAGAAACCGTGGCACGGACTGGCTTGAGAAAGCACATACCGGACACGGCTGCCGACTTGCCAGGGTGCACCTTCAACCCACGAAGCTTCGTCGTAGATACCGCGATGCAGGAGGCGTTCGAGATTGAGAAAAGCCCGAAACGCCGTGTCGACTGGAACTGGGACTGTGACTGAGTACTCGACGCGTGGCAGCATGGGAATCCTTTCCCCACACATTGGCGGAGATTATGCGCCGATTCCCAGGGGAAGACAAGGATGAACACCGGCCTGCTCGAGGTCGAGCAGCTTGCGCTTGATGTCGAGACCTCCGCCGTATCCGCATAGCGAGCCGCTCGATGCGATCACCCGGTGGCAAGGCACGATGATGGCGACAGGATTCCGATTGTTCGACATTCCGACGGCGCGGTAGGCGTGCGGGTGGCCGATGGCTTGTGCAATATCGCGATAGCTCCGCGTCTCGCCGTAAGGTATTTCGAGCAGCGCTCGCCAGCAGGCTAGCTGGAAATCTGTTCCGCGTAGATCGAGAGGCTCAGCGAACTCGCGACGCTCTCCTGCGAAGTATTCATCCAGCTCGCGAAGGTAGGGAGCAAGAGCGCGTTTCGACTCCTGCAGCTGCGTCTTGGAGGAACCCATCTTCTGGATCCGATCTTCAAACTCGAGTCGCACCAGGCCCTTGCTGGACGCGACGAGAAAGAGGGGGCCGACGGGAGACGGCGTGCGGAAATAGAACAGATTTTCCATGACGCGTTGCAGGATAGCACGATGAGGGGAGGATGGCTGGACGGAAGTGGACCTCGTCTAGAAGCGGAGGCGCACGCAACAAAAAGCCTCCCGTTTTCACGGGAGGCTTCTTGGGGGAGGTTACTCGCTTCTAACGTCGAATTACTTCGGCTGCTGTTGCTGATCCGTGGCTGGAGTCGTGCTGGTCGAAGCCAGCTGCTCGAGATTATTCTTTAGCAGGCTGATTTCAACACGGCCACCGGTGATGCGCTTCTTCGGTGTTTCGGTAGCCGAGGCAGTGGCCGGGGCGGGAGCATTGCCCATGCCGACGAGGTAAATCCGGTAAACCGGAATGTCGTGGTTGAGCACGAGGTAGCGGACTACCGACTCCGCCATCTTCTGGGAGTTGGCGATTGCGACCTGTCCGTGACCGGACGAGAAGCCCTGCACTTCGACGACGTAGCCACGCTGACTCTTCAGCGGGGTGGCCATCTCATCGAGCGCGGTCTTCGCGTTCTGGCTCAGCACGGTCTGTCCTGACTTGAACAGGATTTCCGTCTGAGTCGTCGGCTGGTACTGATCGATGTTGGTGACGACCTTCTCGACACTGTCCAGGCGGGTGTGCGCCTGTTGTCGCGGTCTGCTGCGCGGCTTGCGCCCTGTTACCGGCATCAATCGCGTGCTGATCGGCCTCGTTGGCCTTGGCTGACGCCAGCTGGATTCCCTGCTGGGCGCGCGCATCGGTGTCCTTGATGGACTTGGTGTTCGAGGCGGTCAGCTCATCGAGTTCGTTGATGCGGTCGCGGATCGGCTGGGTCTGGCGCGCGACGTATTTCTTGCGCGCGAACGGATTCAGATGGCCCCAGAAGCCCTCGCGAGTATCCGGCTGCAACGGGTCTTTGCCGGTAGCGTTATCGACCTTGGTGGTTGTGGTCTGGGCAGCGGGTTGAGCCTGGGTCGTCGAAGTCTGCTGCGCGAAGACTGGCACAGCCAGAATCACGGCCAGCAGCAGGGCGAAGATGGTGCGGTTTTTCATATTAAACATCCTCCAAGTGGGAGTGGGGGAGCCACTCCGGCGCCTCGCGGCGCATTTTTGATTGCGTCGTTTCGCTAACAGATTCCAGGAACATCAGAGGGCAAACGCCAACGCAACGGTTGCCTCAAAAAGATAGCCGGAATCACCGGCCTGCTATTTCTATTAACAGTTTGGGTGCCAAATGACGGCATCGCAAGGGTAAACCGCAAGTTCTTTATTTTCATAGATATTCTATCGCATCCTGCCTGGGCGGTGCGCCCGGCTTGGGGGTAATTTTGGCGGGAACCGGTATAAAAACTGCGTGTCGGGGTTGGCTGGGACGCAAATCGATGCGGAGAGATCAACGAAATCCGCCTTGAATTCATCTCATATAGCCTATGGCTCAAGTTGGACCACAGCGGTCATTCGGATCAGTTCTTCGCTTTCTATTGCCTCTCGTGCTTCTCGCTTTCGTTTTCCAACTCCAGGCAATTCCGGCTAATGCAGAACAGACTCCATTTAGTCTGGCGCAACTGAAAGCGCCTGCCGGTTTCCACATCTCAGTTTTTGCCGATGTGGACGGCCCACGCATGCTGACATTCAGTCCGGGCGGCGTTCTAGTAGTGAGCGAATCGGGCGAGGGCAAAGTGGTGGCGCTTCCCGATTCACGGCACGCAGGAAAAGCGGAGCGCACCGTGACCCTTCTCGAAGGCCTTAACGAGCCGCACGGACTGGCATTTTATGAAGGCAAGCTCTACGTCGCCGAAAACGACAAGGTGCGGCGTTATGACTGGGACGAAACGAAGCTGCGGGCAAGCAATCCCAAAACGCTCACCGACCTGCCGAATGGCGGCGGGCATTCTACGCGCACGCTGCTGTTTCATGGCGGAAAGATGTACATCTCTGCGGGAGCAAGTTGCAATGCGTGCGTCGAAAAAGATCAACGCCGGGCGGCGGTGATCGAGTTCAATCCGGATGGCAGCGGTCAGAAGATTTTCGCCAAAGGCCTGCGTAACGCCGTGGGGATGGCGGTCAATCCGAAGACCGATTCGGTGTGGGTCACGGTGAATGGTCGCGATTGGCTGGGCGACGACCTGCCTCCCGAGACTATTTACGACCTGGGAAGCAATGGCGGCGATGCGGGGTGGCCTTACTGCTACGGCGATCGCGTGCCTGATTCGAACTTCACGAAGCCCGGAGACGATCGCTGCAGGAGCGTGCTCGAGCCCAAGGTCCAGATGCAGGCGCACTCCGCTCCATTGGGGCTGGCATTTTATGAAGGCTCGCAATTTCCAGCTGAATATCAGGACAACATTTTCGTGGCCTTTCATGGATCGTGGAATCGGAGCGTGCCGACGGGATACAAAGTTGTGCGCGTGAAGCTCGACGATAGAGGTCAACCCCAAGGCGGCGCGCAGGACTTCATTACCGGATTCATCGCGCAGGGAGAGACGAAAAAAGGGCGGTGGATGGGGCGTCCGGTGGGGATTGTTTTCGGAGCGGATGGCGCGATGTATCTGAGCGACGACTCGGGGGGAAGAATCTATCGGGTTACTTGGGGGAAATAAGGCTCCGCAGCAAGAGCGCGGCCGTAAGCCAGCGCCAAACGGGCGGAGGCTTACCTTACCGTGGGACTCGCGTCCAAGGCTAAGTGCCGAGGACCGCGAGGATGGCCAAACGATCTCCGTTGCTAGTCTCCGCTCTTGCAGTGCTCGTCTGCGCTGCCTCCTTTTCGCAACCGCTCGACAAACCAACCGTTGAAAATCCCACCGGACGCTGGGTAGGGCAGTACACCTCATCCGGCCAGCCCGTGTTTCTAGTCGTGCGCCTGAAAAAGGAAAATGACAAATGGCAGGGGACATACAACCGACCGACGCTTGATTGGGAGGACTACGCCGACCTTCGAAACTTGGCGGTCGGAGGGGACAAGCTCAGTTTTGATTTGCAGGACCCTGCGAACCCGCTGCAAGTTGAGCTGCGCGGCGAGAAGGGCTCGCTGTTCGGGACGGTAAAAGGCACCCGCGAAGACGGCAAAATCACACTTGAACCGACAGCAACTCTGCCCAAGGACTATTTGGATACGCTCGCGGGAGACTACGAAGCGGCCGGGGAGTCCTATGTCATCGAACGAGAAAACAGTTTTCTCTGTTTCCTCAACCGGCGGACGGGACAGTCCGGGCGCCTCATGCCAAAGACGGAGACCGAGTTCTGGACCGGCCCTACCATGGATATCTGGTATCCGCCGACGATTTGGTTTGAGTTTGTACCTGGCTCAGACACCAGTCAGCCTATGCAGCTAAGAATCCGGGAAGGTACGAAGCGCGATTTCCTTAGCACTCGGAAAGACTTTTACCGCACCGAAGAAGTCGAGTTTGAAAATGCCGGGGTGAAGCTTTCAGGCACTATGCGATTCCCTCCTGGAGGCAAGTCGCACCCCGCCGTGGTGCTCCTGCATGGCTCGAATTATCAAACCAGGGGAGCTCAGTACGCGGCGCTGGCTTTTGTGGCAGACCAGTTCGCGAGGAATGGCTTCGTAGTCCTGAACTACGACAAGCGCGGGACCGGCAAATCCGGTGGAGAACGGGTTGACGATCCGAATCTCATCTCCGGTGATGGCGCTTCTGCCGTGCGCCTGCTGCGAACCCGCAAGGAGGTTGATCCCCGGCGCATCGGATTGTGGGGGATCAGTCAGGGTGGAATTATCGAACCGCTGGTGGCGGAAAAGGTGGAGGGCTTGGCGTTCTTCATCAACGTGTCGGGCGCCGTGGTGAACACCAATCAGCAAGAGATTCAGCGAACAGAGCTGCAGTTGCGCGCGGACGGGTTCTCCGAAGATGACATCAAAGCCGCAGTAAACCTGCAGGAAGTGAAATTCCGATACGCGTGCAAGCGCGACAACTGGGACGAGTACGAAAACACCTTGAAAGCCGCGCAGGGAAAGCAGTGGTTGCCGGATCCTTACATTGGGCCTCCCGATTCGAAGACGAGCCACGCGTGGGATTTCTGGAGCTGTGGAGTGGATCCCGGGAAGTCCTGGGAGACTGTGCATTCGCCTGTGCTCTACCTTCAGGGAGAGTTCGAAACCTATTCCAAACCCGGTGAAAACCTGTTGCGCCTGCAGCAAGCGATGCAAGTGGCCGGCAACAAGAAATTCGAGCACAAGGTCCTGCCGGGAGCTGAACACTCAATGTTTCGGGCGAAAAACGGCGGGGAAAAAGAGGATCCATTCCTGAATACCTATGTAGACGGGTATTTCGGGTTGATGACATCTTGGGCGGAACGCCAAGTGGGTACTCGATAGCGGCTTACGGGTGTCCGAGCTTATTGGATCCGGCACCACTAGGAACAGCAAAATTTGTCGTATTGCTCGTAGATAAACGGGTCAGTCATGCCCGCGATGTAATCGCAGATCACCCTCGGCAATGGATCCTGCGCGGCTTTTTCGCGGTAGTTGCGTGGGAGATCGTCGGGCTCCTCCATCCAGTGGGCGAAAAGCTCTCCGGTGATGCGTTCGGCGTCTTCCTTTTCGGCCGCAAGCGCCGGGCTGTAGTAGAGATTTTCGTATAGGAATTCTTTTAATTGGCGGCGCTGATCTTCGACGGGAGGGCTGAAGGCGGCGAGCCGCTGTTCGTGGCGGCGGACATCTTCCAATGAGTGAACCCCCTCCGCCTTGATACGCTGCGCCGTGTTTGTGATCAGATCGCTTACAAAACCGTCGAAGATGGCCTTCATCGCCTCATTGAAAACCAGCTTCTCGGCAACCTGCGCGTAGCGTTCTTTCGCTTCGGCATAATGGCGCCGAAACAAACCCACGCTATCGGCAATCTGCTCGATCGTGAGCAGCCGCGCTTCGTAGCCATCGTCGAGATCGGCGGTGTTGTAGGCAATTTCGTCGGTCAGGTCGATCAGTTGCGCTTCGAGAGGCGGGCGCTGATCCAGGAGATACTCGGCAAGTTCGGGATAGTCTTTCGGGTCGTAATCGTGCGAATGTTTGATGATGCCTTCGCGGACTTCGAAGGTCAGGTTCAGCCCTCGGAAGGCGGCGTAACGAAGTTCGAAATCTTCGACGATGCGAAGCGCATGAAGGTTGTGATCAAAGAAAAGACCATGCTGCCGCATGGCCGTGTCGAGCGCTTTTTCGCCGGAGTGGCCGAATGGCGGGTGGCCGAGGTCGTGCACCAGCGCCAGCGCTTCGACCAAGTCGGTGTTCAGCTCGAGTTGCGCGGCGATAGTTCGCGAAATCTGTGCCACCTCGATGGTGTGGGTCAGCCGGTTGCGAAAGTGGTCGGAGTAGCGGCGGGTGAAGACCTGCGTCTTCGCCTCCAATCGGCGGAAGGCACGCGAGTGAATGACGCGGTCGCGGTCGCGTTGAAAGTCGTTGCGGTAAGGGTGGGACGGCTCGGGATGACGACGGCCGCGGGAGTTCTCAACGCGTACCGCGTAGTCGGCGAGCATGAGGAGAGTTTAGCAGCTTGATCACCGCCGAGACGCCGAGAAAACCTTCTCAGAAATTACGGGATCTCGAGCCGATGGAATCAAGAATATTATCGGCGGGCTCTGCATTCGACCGTGAAAAATTCTGACTACTGCTTCGCGCCTTCTTCTTTGGCAAGCTTCATCTTCGCGGAATCAAGCTTCTTCTGCACTCGCGATACGTCGGCTGGATCAACTTCCACCGCAATCGTCCGGTTCCACTCTACGAGGGCGCGCTCCCAGTTCGTCGCGGCTTGTTTCAGCCTGCCAGTCTTCTGGTACAGATCGCCGAGATGGTCGTGCACCGTCGGATCGGTATTGATCTTCTGCGAAGCCTTGAGCAGGTTGTCCTCAGCCTGTTCGTACTTGCCCATGCGGAAATAGGCCCAGCCAAGAGAATCGAGATAGGCGCCGTTGGCCGGATCGAGGTCCACAGCCTTCTTGATGTAACCGAGAGCTTCGTCCAGTTTTTCGTTTTGATCGGCAAGCATGTAGCCCAGATAGTTCAGCGTTGAAGCATGCTCCGGATCGCTGGTGAGCACTTTTTTGAATTGTTCTTCGGCTTCGGCGTAGCGCTTTTCGCGCTCAAAAGTTGAACCGCGGAGAAACCAGATGTATTCCTTGTCGTCAGGCTTCGTGGAGAGCTGCTCAGCTTTATCGAGCGATTGCTCGGCATCACTGAAGCGACGCAAGCGAGTGTTCATCTGGGCAAGCGTGATATAGACCTGGCGATCGTCGGAGTTGGCGTCGCCTTTTAACATCGCCTTCACGTCTTTGAGCGCCTTGTCAGCGTCACCCATGTCAGCCTGCTGCGACGCCAGCACCATTTTCAGATCGCGGCTGGAGGGCAACTTCTGGACCGCTTCTTTCGCGGCGTCGGTAGCCTTCTGCCATTCCTTGGCCTCGCGCCAGGTGTCGATAATCTGCTGATAGCCGCGCTCAATATTTTCGTCGCCGCCGAGAGCCACGATTTCGTGGAAAGTTTCGTTGGCGGCCTGATTGTTCCCCATGTCGCGGTAGATCGTGCCCAGCCGCTCCAGGAACACGGCGCGATTGCTCTTCTCACCGTTCGAATATTTGCCTTCGGGCTTCTCGGACTTCTTCAGCAAGTCTTTCATGATGGGCACAGCTTCGTCGTAGCGCCCTTGCGCCTGATAAATGGCGGCGATGTTGTAGGGAACTTCGACCGAATCCTGCACCATGGTCTCAGCTTTCTTCAGGTTGTCGAGCGCGAGATCGAACTTGCCCTGCTTGCGATAGATCTCGGCGATGCGAACGTAGGTCTGCGCGTCTTCCGGATTCGCATCCGCAATCACTTTGTACTGATCAAGGGCGGCATCGGTCTGGCCATCGCTTAGCAGGTTCTGCGCCAGGCCGCGGATGGCATCGAGATTGTCGCGATCCATTTCAATCGCATGACGGTAGGCTTCGATGGCTTTTTTGTATTGCTTCTGCTGCTCGTAGGTGTAACCGAGCGCGGAATAGAGCTTGGCCGAACGACCTGCGCTCGGGACCGAGCTCAGCACCTCGGCGGCGCGCGCTGTATCGCCCAGTTCGTTGTAGAGATAAGCGAGCGTGGTAATCGCTTCTTCCGAATCCGGCTGGAGCTTCACCGCGGTCTTGAATTCGCTCTCCGCCTTTTGCAGATCGTTATTCAGCCGGTAGAGGCGGCCCAGAAGCAGGTGATCATCCATGCTGTCGGATTGAAGGCGGACAATCTGCTCGTATTGTTCGATCGCCAGCTTCAGCACGCTCTCGGAGCCACTGCCGGCCTGCATGTCGCCAAGCGAACGCAGATAAATGCGGCCTAGGAGGCGGCGAGCTTCGAGATTGTTGGGATTTTTCTTGATGATGTCTTGCGCTTCGACCACGGCATCGCGAATGCGGCCGGTCTTGGCATAGAGCTCGGCCAGGCCGGAAGTCAGGTACGCGGAGGTCGGATCAGCGTCGATGGCGGCGCGGTATTCCTCGATGGCTTTATTGGCCAATTCACTGCGGCCGTAGGTGGCTACCTGCTCCTCATACATGTGCGCCAGGGTGAAATGGTAGTAGGCGGCGGCGCGGTCGGGCGTTTTGCCCTTGGCGGCACCGGGATCCTCGGTGCGGGCAGGCTGGTTCTGGGCGAGTAAAAAAGAGCTCGAAAGAAGCAAACTAGCGATCAACAACTGTTTTTTCATGAAAAATCCCGCAAACGACAAATTGCAGCCTAAATTACTAATGTTGGATGCTTATCCGCGGCCATCCGGATTTTCTTATTCTACCCTTGGAAGGCCTCCGGGAGGGGAGAAAGCGCAGCCAGCTAATGAAGCCGGAGGTACAGGGGCTTTGGGCCTGAAGAGTAAAGATTTGTATCAGGGCAGGTCTTCACGGCATGCCGAATGGCAGAGCAGCAGCCCCTAAAGGGGCGCTGGAGTTAGCGGATTGCGGCATCGCTGAAGCGATGCCCTGATACAAAACACTTTCCCGGCTACGAATCGGTGCGGCTCTGCCGAATCATGTCAGGCTCTGGCGAATCGGTGTCGGGCTAGTGCCGGAAGTGCCTTACGCCGGTAAAGATCATGGCTAGGCCCAGGCGGTCGGCGGCTTCGATGACCTCCTGATCGCGAACTGAACCTCCGGGCTGGATGATGGCGGTCGCGCCCGTCTTGGCGATTTCCTCAACGCCGTCGGGGAACGGGAAGAAGGCGTCGGAAGCCGCAACTGTGCCCTTTAGCGGCAACTGCGCCTTCATGGCTCCGAGTTTGCAGGAATCGACGCGGCTCATTTGTCCCGCGCCAATACCCACCGTTTGGCCGTCGCGCGCGTAGAGGATGGCGTTCGACTTCACGTGTTTGCAGACCTTCCACGCAAAAAGCAGGGCGCGTTTTTCTTCCGGCGTCGGCGGGCGCCGGGTGACAACCTTCAAATCGGCGTCGGCCAATTTGTGCAGGTCGGCATCCTGAACAAGCATGCCTCCGGAAATATTCTTCAACACCCAACTTTGGTGACCGGCCGGAACTTCGACCAGCCGAAGATTCTTCTTCGAGGCGAACGCGGCTTTCGCGCCCTCGTCAAACGACGGAGCGGCGATGACTTCGAGAAACAGCTTCGCCATTTCGCTGGCCGCCGCTGCATCGACGGTGCGGTTCACTCCAATCACTCCGCCGAACGCCGATACGGGATCGCACTCCAGAGCGCGCAGATAGGCTTCGGCGAGTGTCTTACCTGTTGCGGCGCCGCAGGGGTTCGTATGTTTGATGATGGCGCAGACCGGATCGTCAAATTCCTGCGCCAGGTCCCAGGCTGCCTGCAGGTCGACAATGTTGTTGTAGGAAAGCTCTTTGCCCTCCACCTGACGGGCATTCGCCACGCCCGCGCCCGTAGCGTCGGCATACATCACCGCCTTTTGGTGAGGATTCTCTCCGTAACGGAGGTCTGCGACCTTCTGAAAAGACAGACGCAATGTTTTTGGGAAACCCTCAACGGCGTGCAATGTAAAATCGCCGCCCACGCGCTCCAGAGTTGAAGCGATAGCGGAATCGTACGCTGCCGTCGTGGCAAATGCCTTCTGCGCCAGCTTCCACTTTGTTTCCCGCGACAATGCGCCGTTCGAGTAGCCCATCTCTTCGGCGATCGCGGAGTAATCGGAGGGCGAGGTCACCACGGCGACATCTTGAAAATTCTTCGCTGCCGAGCGAATCATCGACGGACCGCCGATGTCGATGTTTTCCACCAGTTCTTCGAAATGGACTCCGGGCTTGGCGGCAGTTTTCTCGAAAGCGTACAGGTTGACAACCACCATATCGATTGCCGGGATGTCGTGTTCGGCAACGGCTGCGAGATGGCCTTCGTCTTCACGGCGATGCAGGATTCCTCCGTGCACCTTCGGATGCAGCGTCTTGACGCGCCCGTCGAGCATTTCAGGGAAGCCGGTCAATTCGGAGATGTCTTTTACGGGGATGCCGGATTCGCGCAGCAGTTTGGCCGTGCCTCCCGTCGAAACCAGTTCCACGCCGAAAGCGACGAGTTTATGGGCGAAATCTACCAATCCGGATTTGTCGGTAACGCTGAGAATTGCGCGTTGAATTTTAGACATGAGGGCCCTCTGCTGCGGATGAGAAATTGAGAAGAGAGATTCTAGCAGTACCCAGTACCCAGTACCCAGTTGCCAGTGACCACGCGAAGGACTTGGGGTGGGCCCTCGATGTTCATAGACGCCGGAGATTGCCGACTCTGCAGGCCGCAGATCGACAGCGAGGTGCGGCAGACTGAGTACTGAGTCTTGGGTACTAGCCCTTCGCCTTCGCCTTAGCCTTAAGCTTGACCACTCCATCTTGCATTTCGACGGAGTAAACCACGGCTTCGCAGCCCTTTTCCTTGCGGATTTCGGTGGTCTTTTTCTTGACGAAGGCTGCGAACGAATCGAGATTGCCGGAGACCGTTTCTCCCGACTTCTTCTTGGCTTCGGTCAAGGCTTTGTATAGGGATTCGACCTTCTCTCGCTCCGCGGCCGCATCTGAGCACTGCACCGAGAAGGGCTGATCGCCTTCCGCTGCTCCGGCTCCGGCACCCGCAGCCTGCCCCTTGTTTAGGCCATAAACGGGGTTGTGCTTCGCCTGCCGCTCTTCGGTGACGCGCACACCCTGGACTGAGAGGATCGCATCCGCGGGCCGGCGATAGCCCTCTTCGCGAATGCGGCATTTCTTGCGCCACAAGTCGCTTTGAATGGCGTAGCGCTGCGCCATCTCGTTGTAGCGGTAGCGCTGCGAGAAACTCAGGCGCGGGCTGTCGCTGAACTTGCGAATCAGCGAGAGCACCTTCCACTCGACGTCGGCGGGCGGGCGTTTCGTCGGATTGTTGAAGAAAATCTCGTACTCGATCTTCAACCGGCGCAATTGCTGGTCGAGGAGATTCAGTTCTTCATCAATGGTCACAAGGATTCCCCGCTCAACAGCTTAGCGTTCAAGGGGTGGGATGGCGAGGTTCCCGCCGGACACGTCGGGGAATGGTACGAAAGTACCTGAAAGCCAGTTCTCAGTTGTCAGTTGTCAGTTGTCAGTCAGTTCTCAGTAAAACCGTGATTCCTTAAGAACACACACAACGCCTGCGTTATATGTGGGTTGGGGGTTTTACTGAAAACTGACAACCGACAACGGTTTTGCTACTTCGAGTTGCTCGCCATCTTCTTGACCATCGCCAGCACCAGCTTGCGGTCGCTGTCATTCAGGTTGGCGGAGTAGCGGCGCATCTGGCTAAGGAAGCGGACCTCGTCATCGGAGAGCTGGGGCAAGCCCTTATGGCCGTTGCTGTGGCCATCCGCAAAGAATTGCGAAAGCGCCAAATCCATGGCACCCGCGATCTTGGCGAGCGTATCAAGCGACGGAATGGTGTGGCCATTTTCAACACGTGACAGGTAGCAACGCAGCAGGCCAGTGCGCTTTTCGATGTCGCCCTGGGACATGCTTCGCTGGAGCCGGAAATTGCGGATGGTTTCGCCGATGTTCATAGAAGTGCAGCTAACTCAAAAGCCAAAAAAGGATGCGTGCATAGTAACCAGAGTAGTACCGTCTGGCAAGTGGAAATTCCTTGCAATCTGGCAGAAGGTATTTTCGAGGATTTCAGAGCCAAACGGCAGTCCTCGTAAGCTGAGACCTAAAACCTAAGACCTGAGACCCGCTTTTCTACGGTGTGCCGTCGAACAGCGGCCACAACCCGTCCGCGGTGACGCGGTAGATGGCGTAGGAACTGCCATCGTCGCTGGTGCGGCGGAAGAGCAGTTCGCCGCGTCCGTCACCATCGGCATCGACGGCATCGATGAGTTCCATGCGCGGAGATACATCGAGGTGATGCGAATCAGTATGCGCGAAAAACAGCTTCTTCACTTCACCTTCGAGGTTGGTGCGGGCGATCAGCGTGATTTCCTGTGGATCTTCGATGCTTC
The DNA here is from genome assembly GCA_963847715.1 of Terriglobia bacterium. GTDB lineage: Bacteria > Acidobacteriota > Terriglobia > Terriglobales > Acidobacteriaceae > Acidiflorens. Next base: position 290,961 of record CAWKAZ010000026.1, on the reverse strand, counting down.
CGGTCACAGGGGTGGAGGGGCGAGTTTTCGCGGATAGCACCAGGATTGGTTCGTTCGAATTCGACAGATCAAAGACGCGCATGCTGACGTCGTCCAAGGCCGGTTGGGAAGACTTCCCACCTGATTTGCCGGCGAAGGATTTCTTATGCGTGGAGGCCGGCTCTTTTCCCGCTACCGCCTTCGGATGAAGCTGGGTGGCGGCCAGATCGAGCATCTTGGTCAGATAACCCGCTTCCTCCGCCGGCTTCATATCGTAAACGTAGGGACGGGCATCGGGGCCGCCGGCATCGGATATGGCGGGAATAAAAGTTGGAGGCGGGATAGAGCCCGCGGACTCTTTTGTCTTGGCATCCGCTGCAGAGGCTGCCGAGACAGCGCCCGTTTTTGCGTCGGGCATTTCGTCGAAAGTTGTGAATGGCTCGCGGCGCGCAGTTGAGTCGGGCTTGCCTCGCCGCAACCGCGGACGATTGGGATCGGCGATCGTCTCGTCATCCGCAGGCGCGGAGGCCTTCGCGGACTCGGGCGGCGACGGCGGCTTGGCCGCATCTGGTGAAGTTGAGGGGTTGGCGGGCTTCTGATCGTCTTTCTTCTGGTCTGCGGTCTTTTGGTCCGCGCTCGGGGACTTGCTTTGGTCTTTCTCTTTCTCTTTCTCTTTGTCCTTGTCGCCGCTGTCAGCGTCTGCGCTGTGGCGGTGCAGGACTGGAGGCGCGTCCTTGTCTTCGATGACCGGAGTTGAGTACTTCTTGCTCTTCTCGGGAGCCTTCATGCCCGCGGGAAGCCACGTGCCTTCCGCGATCCAGACGTGGTTGAGTTGGCCCGGCTGGGTGATGGTGAAAATGCCTTGCGATATCCCAGCACGAAAGCCTTCGTACACGGTATCGAAATCGAGAGCCATGGGAACGGGCGCAGCTTTATAGGAGCCCGCGTCGTAAAATTTTCCGTCCAGCATGATGGCGATGGGAATCAGCCGCCCCTTGCCGCCTTTGGGCAACAACTGGACGAGCCCGATGGCACGTGGTCCCTTGTCGATGGCCGCTTTGCGGCCGTACTGTGGTCCGAGGATCTGAGCACCGAGCGGCAACGCGCCCAGTGCCATCGAGACAGCCAAGGTGGCGGCGAACAGCCGGTTGCGATATAACTTGCGATGGAACAGCGAGCGGCGAGGAGAAAATTGCATGGAAGTGAATGATAAATCCCCAGACTTTAGTACGACGGACGAAAACGGCAAAGAGGTTGCCTTGAAAGACTTTCGCGGCAAGACGGTAGTGCTGTTTTTTTATCCGAAGGCCGATACTCCGGGTTGAACGATCGAGGCGTGCGGGTTCCGCGACGCATACAAGGACATTAAGAAGACGGGCGTAGCTCTCCTTGGTATTTCAAAAGATACCGCTACCGCGCAGAAGAAGTTTCAGATCAAGTATGACCTGCCCTTCCCGCTGCTGGCCGATCCCGACAAGAAAATTGCCAACCTGTTCGGCGTGATTAAAGAGAAAAATATGTACGGCAAAAAGGTGGAGGGTATCGCGCGCACCACGTTCGTCATTGGCCCGGATGGCAAGATCAAGCACATCTTCAACAATGTGAAGGCCGAGGGACACGCTGATGAGGTGCTGGCGTATCTGAAAAGTCAGAAGTAAGAAGTCAGATTGCAAAAGTGAAAAAACACATTCACTCGCAGTCTGGCGCTAGATGTCTCTCTTTGAAGTTCTCACTTCTACAATTTGACTTTGACTTTTGACTTCATCGAATGCTCGCATCTCGTAAGCTTCTTCCGCCCGCCTTCTTCAATCGCGATCCGCGCAAAGTCGCGCGTGCGCTGCTCGGGAAACTGCTCGTTCGCAAAATGCCGCGCGGAATTCTGTCCGGCCGCATCGTCGAAACCGAAGCGTATCTCGGCGAGAACGACGCGGCAGCGCATTCGGCGGCGGGCAAGACGGCGCGAAATGCGGTTCTCTTTGGCCCACCGGGAATCGCCTACGTCTACTTCATCTACGGCAATCACTACTGCCTGAATGTTTCTTGCCTGCCGGATGGCGTGGCGGGAGGAGTACTGTTTCGAGCACTGGAACCGGTGGAGGGTATCGAGCGGATGGCGGCGGCGCGAGACATCGAACCAGCCAACAAGGCCGACTTCACGAGCCCTTCATTCCTCAAGAAGCTAACATCCGGCCCAGGACGAATGGCTGAAGCGCTGGGGGTCACTCGCGAGCGCGACAACGAAAAGCGCTTCTTCAGTCCGCGCTCGGATTTGCAGATTGTGGATGACGGCTACCGCGTGCGGCGGATCGCAGTTACTCCGCGGATTGGAATTGTGAAAGCGGCGGCGGAGCCGTTGCGCTACTTAATCGCGGGGAATGCGTTCGTCTCGGGACGGAAGGTGTAGCTCGCGCTTATTGCAACTTCGCGTACTCCGCCTTCGCCTGTTTCAGGATCGGTAGCTCCGGATCGGCGTCTTTCCACGCGGCAAAGAAGTCCTGATACGCCGTCTTAGCCGACGCCGTGTTGCCCTGCAGAGCCTGCGCGCGCCCTAGTCCGAGATGAGCGAGGTTATACAAGACATCAACACCGTTCACGCCGCGGTGAGCCAGAATCTTCTGATATTCAGCCGCCGCCTTCGCGCCATCTTTTGATCGCAGATAGGCTTCCGCACGAACGGAGTTGACTTTGTAGCCTGCTGTGCCCGGCCCGACGCCGAACTCGTAGGGAGTAGCAATCTCCAGCCGTGCCGCAGCTTGCGTCGGCTGGTTGTGTTGCAAATCCATGAAGGCTAGGGCGACAGGAATCCAAACCTTGTTCAGCAAAGTGTCGGTGGGATACTGACGGACCAGTTCGTCCGCCATTTTCTGGCTGCGCGCGGCGTCTCCGGTCTCGGCTAGCACCACCATCGCAAACTGGCGGGTCTCCCGATCCTGAGTAACGGCAAGTGCTTCGGAAATTTTCTGCCGAGCTTCGGTCAGATTACCAAGCTGAGCCTCATCGATGGCCTGCATCCCCAGGATGACCCCTCTGAATTCCTTGTATCCCAGTTTCCGCGCGCTGCTCTCACTTTGCGCGTAAATGGCGCGTCCTGACTGCAGTTTGCCAAGCGACAGCTCATGGCGGGCTTGAAACCAGATCAAGATGGGTTCTTCCGGTCTTCCAGTCGCCAATTCCACCACGTGGCGGGCAGCAGCTTCATCGCCGCGAACACAGGCGAGGTCGAAAAGTGTGAAGTTGACCGACCAGGGATGCGAGTTCGCCTTCTCCGCTATCGCCCGGGCTTCGTCGAAACGATTGAGGCGCTCATAGGTGTCGGCAATATTCTGGATGCCGTAACCATCCTTGGGATCAAGGCGGAGCGCTTCACTGGAATTATCCAATGCTTTATCAAACTGTCCAATGGCTTCGTAACGCAACGAGAGGTTGTCGCGAGGCGTGGTCTCGCGCGGATATGTTTGGACCCACTGCTGATAGACCTCGAGGGCCTTGTCCAGATCCTGAGTGACGAGGTCGTAATAGTGCGACGAGATATAGAATTTTTCCCTCTCACTCGCTCTGTCCTTCAAGTCAAAGGCCTTGGTGATATAACTTGCGGCCAGCTCGCTTTGCGTGAGATTGCTGTAGCAGACGCCCAAGGTGGCTTGCGCCATGGCGAAGTTGGGATCGAGTTCCACGGCGCGATTGAGATGAGGAACGGCTTTGTCGTCTTCACCCCTGAGGTGGTCGGCCTGCCCGAGGCTGAAGGCCTGCAACGCATCGAGTGACGAAGTGGTTGCCTGTTCGAGCGGAGTCGCGAATTTCTGCACCGAGCCGATCGACTCGCCGAGCTTGCCGCGCAGGCTGGAGGCAGCTTTGTCCAGTGACTTGAGGACCTGCTCTTTGCTCTCGGATTCGACTTCTTCACGAGCCAGCACGTCGCCGTTCTGCGCGTTCAGCGCGGAGACGGTGATGACGTAGTGCGTACCCAGGCTGCCGATCGTACCCATGATCATTGCCTTGGCGCCTTCGCGCAGACAGATTTCACGGGCTACGTCGTTGCTGATCCGCTCGTCCGGCTGGCGTCCCATGAAGTGCAGAGCCTCATGGACGCGAGACTCGGGCAACAAATTCAGATACGGTGATTGCTCGAGCTGGACGGCCAGCGCCTGCTTCAAGGTGCCGTCGAACACGGAGTCGCCCGTCGTGTTGACGAAGTCGGCGAGAACGACCGTGTCTTTTTCGGTGAGCGCGCTGGCGCGGCGCGATCGCAGAAAGAGTCCGCCGCCGACTACAGTAGCGATCACTACCGCCGCGACGATGGCTGGGATCTTCCACGATTTCTTCTGAGCTGCGGGAATCGAGCCGCTCGCCGGAATCACCGTGCCCGAAGAAGCTGCCGCCGCAACCGGCGCTGAACCCGAGGGAGTTGCTGGCACTGCGGCTTGGACTGCAGGTCGCGATCCGGAATCTTGCAACGCCGGGATGGGGCCGGAACTGGCTGCGACGGCGCGTCCAGTATCGGTGTCGCGCTTCAGTCGCTGCAGGTCGGCACGAATATCCGCCGCGTGCTGGTAGCGGAGATTGCGATCCTTCTCCAGCGCCTTGTTGATGACGTCTTCTAGCTTCGCGGGCAGATCGGGATTCATCCGGACGGGCGACACCGGCGCGCGATCGAGGATTGCCTGGAAAATCAGCGCCGAAGTATCGCCGCGAAACGGGATGATGCCCGTCGCCATCTCGTAGAGCACCGCTCCAAAAGAAAACAGGTCGGTGCGCGAATCGAGTTCCTTGCCCTTGGCCTGTTCCGGAGACATGTACGCCACCGTGCCAATCGCTGAGCCGGGACTGGTCAAATGCTCTTCGGCAATCGTGGCTTCGGCGGTTGCACCCGAGAGTTCGGACGTCCGACCCGACGGCAGTGCGACCTTAGCCAGCCCGAAATCCAGAACCTTTGCATGTCCGCGCTTGGTGACAAAAATGTTCGCAGGCTTGATGTCGCGATGGACTATGCCTTGGGTGTGCGCGGCGTCGAGCGCGTCGGCAATCTCGATGCCGAGTGCGAGCAACGCATCGAGTTCCATCGGTCGGTTACCGATGATGTGCTTTAGCGTCGCGCCATCGAGGTACTCCATGACGATGAACGCTTTGCCGTCCTGCTCGCCAATGTCGTAAATGGTGCAGATATTCGGGTGGTTGAGCGCCGATGCCGCCCTCGCTTCGCGGCGGAAACGCTCGAGCGACTGGCGATCTTGCGCGACGTTTTCCGGGAGAAATTTCAGGGCGACAAAACGATCCAGCCGCGTGTCTTCGGCTTTGTAGACAACGCCCATTCCGCCGCCGCCGAGTTTTTCGACAATGCGGTAATGCGAGATCAACTCGCCAATCATTCGTCCCCCGCGCTGGGCTGAAATCTTACGGTTGGTGGTCGGGCAAGTCAATGGAATGGAAGGTAGGAAAGTTGGGTAAACGCGTACGTTGATGATTGAAATGGGGGTGTTACGCCAATTAGCGAAAGATTCCTGATTCATTGCACGCGATCACACGACCCGGCACGAGGCTCGTCACTCCATTGGTCAGCCGTTTCCTCACGGATTCCAGAGATACTTTCTCGCATACGAAAGTTTGAATTTTTCCTTCGGTGCCGGTTTCACGTCAACCTCGTGGACCGCAATTGTCGAGGCATCTGGTGGCACATATCTTAAGTAGTACATGCCGTCCATCATTTCCCTGATACTTGCAAAGACCTTTGGCGCGTCCTTTCCCCCGACCTGACTGAAGGACTCACCGCCCGTCAGTTCGGCAAAGTTCTGCATGATTTTCACGCCCCTGTAGGACATGCCGGAAAGCTCGGTGTCGATAGTGAAAATCACTGCCCCGGCTCTCAGCGCCTCCGAAGCCGCCTCATCGCGCGTAATATGGCTCAGGTTGTCTTCCCCATCGCTGATCACAACCAGTACGCGTCTTGTCTGCTTCCGCCAATCGTGCACTCCCATGCGCTCCTTGCAGGCCATGGCCAGAGCATCGTAAAGCGCCGTTGCTCCGCCGATCCCCACTTTGATGGTAGTACCTTGCAATTGTTCCTTCTTCAACCATCCCGTCGCCTGCTGAGTGGCCTCAAACTGGAGGAAAAACACGCGGTCCTCAGGACCGCGCATGGCCTCGTCCACAAACTGCTTCGTTGCCTTCAGAATGTCGTTGAGGTCTGTCGAACGCTGTGAGTTGCTTGCGTCGATCAACACTCCCAGTTCCAGCGGGAAATCGGCTCCCCGCAGAAGGCTCGCTCCGGTGACTAGTGCTTTCTGGTCTGTGATCACTAGTGATTCCACGGTCACGCCAATGGGCCGGTGGTGTGAACCTGTTGCAATGAGCGGTACCGACACTCTAGATGTGGGTGGCTCCTGCGCCACTCCAGACAATCCCAGAAGAACAAGCAGAAATGCGATGCAGAACTGCCTCATCATTGCCTCCGAACCGCTGAGCGGCTCGCAAAGGTCGAATTTTACGATGGATTTGGACAACTGGCTGTTATTTGTTGTTGAGATCACACGTTAGCTCGTTGACCCGACCCGTAAACTATCCTTCTAGGTCAGAGAACAACGTTGTCGATTAGCCGCGTGGACCCTACATAGGCTGCAACCGCAACCAGCGCTCCTTCGACAATCTTGTCCACGGGGTCAAGCGTCTCAGGATCGACAATCTCGAAATAGTCGAGCCTCACCGCAGGCTCACTCTCGAAGACTCGCTTCCCGGCGGAAATTAGCCGAGTCGCCTCTCTTTCTCCGCTCGCGAAAAGCTGCGCGACGCGTTGCAACGAGTGCTGCAACACCAAAGCCTGGCCTCGCTCTTCCTGATTCAAGTAAGCATTGCGGGAACTCATGGCCAGGCCATCGGGCTCACGGACGATCGGGCAGGCAACAATCTCGACTGGGAAATTCAAGTCCCGCACCATCCGTCGGATCACCGCCAGTTGCGCGGCGTCTTTCTGCCCGAAGAATGTCGCGTGCGGCTCGATGATGTGAAACAGCTTCGCGACCACCGTGGTCACGCCGCGAAAATGGCCTGGACGCGAGCGTCCATCGAGCTTTTCGCTCAGACCTTCGACCACTACCCAGGTGACCGCTCCTTGCGGATACATCTCTTCCACCGACGGCGCGAAGAGAATTTCGACGCCTTCTTTTTCGAGCAGGTGACAATCGCGTTCGAACTGTCGCGGATATTTCGACAAGTCTTCGGTCGGTCCAAATTGCGTGGGATTCACAAAGATAGATGCGGCAACTGCATCGCATTGCGCCCGAGCGGCGCGCATCAATGATAGATGGCCCTCATGCAGAGCGCCCATCGTCGGCACCAGACCTAGCCGCCGACCTTGCATTCGCGCCGCGCGGCAAGCGGCGCGAGCCTCGGAGATGGTCTTGCAGATCTTCATCGCGACGGAGTCGCTATGCCCGGTCCCGCTGCTCAGGGCGTTTCCTGGTACTGAACGTCCAGCTCCTTCAGAGTTCCCAGCAGCAATGCGCGGTTCTCCCGAAGTTGCGTTTTCGTCTGATCAGACGGATCTTTGGGATGGGCCTGGGCGACCAGCACGACGCGGCCATACGGCCATGCACTTGACGGGAGCGACACCAGTTCGGCCGGGATTTCTTCCGGCTTCAGCATGTGAATTTCGCGATTCGAAAGATCGACGATGCCGATGCCGTCGTCGCGCACAACGAGGTACGGATTCTTCCAGCCGCTCATATCCTTGAGGCTCGGATACTTGGCGGGATCGGGCATGGGAATGGATTCGAGCCCGGTCGTCTTGGGCGCTGCGGACGAAGTATCCGGCGCTGGTTGGGTCGGCTTGGAGCACCCAACGAAAGACGCCAGGACGATACTGATGACAAGCAGTTTGCGACCGTGCACGACGTTTTCTCCGCTCGCCATTATCGCCGCATGGCCTGCTTGCGGTGGAGTACCGTTTCGAGTGCCACCTGCGTCTCTTTCGGCAGGTGGTAGCTCTCGCTGTCGCTCGGGAACTGGTGCGAAACGACGTCGGCCTTAAAAGCCAGCAGCGATTGGGTGATCAGCGCGGCCGCGTCTCCGTAGCGACGGACGAATTTTGCTGGGTGTCCGAACGTCAAGTTGACGAGGTCGTGGAAAACGAGCACCTGGCCGTCGCAATCCGGGCCAGCGCCGATGCCGATGGTCGGCGCTTCGACCTCGGCGGTAATCATGGCGGCGACTTCGCGCGGAATACCTTCCAGATAAATGCAGGTCACGCCAGCGTGATCGAGTGCGACCGCATCGCGCATGAGCTGTTCGATGGCATTCAGAGTTTTGCCTTGGACCTTGTATCCGCCCATGATGTTGACCGACTGCGGCGTCAGGCCGATGTGGCCGGCGACGGGAATCTCAGCGTCGATCACGCGGCGGATCACGTCCACGCGCTTCTCGCCGCCTTCCATCTTCACGGCTTCTGCGCCACCCTCTTTCACGAAGCGGGCAGCGTTGTGGACGGCTTCGTTCGGATCGGCCTGATAGGAGCCGTAAGGCATGTCGGCAATGAGCAGGGCGTCTTTCACTCCGCGGCGCACAGCCTTTACGTGATGGAGCATCTCGTCAACGGTCACCGAGAGCGTGTTCTCATAGCCGAGCATAGTCATGGCGAGCGAGTCGCCGACTAAGGCAATGTCGATGCCCGCTTCGTCGACGAGACGCGCAGTCGCGTAATCGTAAGCGGTCAGGCAGGTGATGGGTTCGCGGTGAAGTTTCTTTTCGCGGATCGTTGCAGTGGTGATCTTTTGGCGAGGTTCGCCGATTGGGGTGAGACTCACAGTGTCCTCCAGTGCCCCTCCGCAAACCAGGCGGATAGAGCCTGTACGCGTCGTTCGATGACGCTGGCAGCGATTATAGCGCTAAAGACCTCAGGTGTCAGGTCTCGGGTGTCCGGTCTCAGGCTTTTCTGGCTACCCTCCCTGCTCGGTCTTTTAAAGTCAAAGACTTAGCGGTTGTGACGCGCGTAGGTCTTTGATAAATAAGGACTTCCGGGTAAAGTTTTTATAAAGCAAAGACTTAGGCGGTTTCTGGTTTACTGGAAGAGGGCGGATAGGCCCCGAGACGCACCTTAACCTCTGGGATTTTTCCTACGCGCTGGCCGCGCTCTCCCCGCCGAGCGGCAGGAAGTATTGGGTGCCTTTGATGGGGGCCGAGACTTTTTTCAGCAACTCTTGCAGGTCTTCGTTGCGGTCCACAAAGTCGATCTCGTTGGTGTTGACGATCAGCAGATCGGATTGCGTGTAGTGGAAGAAGAAGTGTTCGTAGGCCTTCACGACTTCCATCAGGTAATCCTCGCTGATGGCCTTTTCGCTGCTCGCGTTTTTTTTCTTCAGCCGCTTCTTCAGGACTTCCGGGGTGGCCTGAAGATAGATGACGAGATCGGGCGTGGGCAGTTGCTCGCGGAAATAATTGAAGTAGCGATTGTAGGTATCGAGTTCCTGATCGTTGAGGTTGAGGCAGGCGAAGAGTTTGTCTTTTTCGAAAATGTAGTCGGCGACAACGGTCTTGTTCGAACGCGGACCAAGGTCGAGCGCGCGGAGTTGCTCGAAGCGGCGGATCAGGAACGCGAATTGTGCCTGAAAGGCGGCACCCGGCTCGCCGTCGTAGAACGCTTTCAGAAACGGATTGTCTTCTGGTTCGATGACGCGCTGGGCCGCCAGGCGCTCTCCAAGAACCCGGGCCAGCGTGCTCTTCCCCACTCGGATTGGACCTTCGACTGCGATGTAACGGGGAAGCTCGAAAAGATTAGCCATGAATTGTTGGTGGAGAACTGGAAAGCAGAATATATGGGTTCGGGCGTAGACGCAATTGTGGAATTCCGTTGTTCGCTATTCGTCGTTCGCTGTTTCGCATCGAGAGCAGGTTGCGAACGACGAACAGCGAAAAGCGACCGACGCGCTAGAATCCCCACATGCTCCCCGCCCTCATCGGACTATCGGTGGCAGCTGCTGCTTCGGCTGCTGGCTACCAGTCGATGTCGCCTACCGGACAATGGTATGGGCGAACAATCGCCAGCGGCGCTCCGGGAAGCAAGCAGATTGCGCTGACCTACGATGATGGGCCGAATGATCCGCACACGTTGAGGCTGCTCGATGTGTTGGCGAAGCATGGGGTGCGGGCGACGTTTTTCATGATTGGCCGCTACGTGCAGCAGCGTCCTGATATTGCTCGTGCTGTGGCGCAAGCCGGACACGTGATCGGCAATCATACGTTCACGCATCCGCTGCTGACTTACAAATCGGCGGCGCAAACCCGCGCGGAGCTGGTCGATTGCCGTAAGGCTTTGAACGATGCGATTGGAGCCCACTCCAATTTTTTTCGTCCGCCATTCGGAGGGAGACGTCCTGGCACGCTCAGAGTCGCGCGCGAACTCGGACTGGAAACCGTGATGTGGAATGTGACCGGCTATGACTGGAACGCTCCGCCCGCGTCTACCATCGAGAAAAAAGTCGAACGCCAGATGCGCGGCGGCGACATTGTCCTGCTGCACGATGGCGGACATCGCGCCATGGGGGCCGACCGCGCGCACACCGTGATTGCAACCGACAATCTGATCCGGCGATACAAGGATCAGGGGTATGAATTTGTTACCGTGGAATTGATGCAACCTTAGGGGTTATCCGATGAAGCGCATCGTCTTTCTTCTCTTGCTGAGCAGCGCCCTAGCCGCGGCTCAGCCCAAGTCGCTGTTCTACATGATCGATCGGCCCAACTCCGTGCAATCGTTTATTGATCACGCGGACAAAATCGACCTTCTGGTGCCTGCCTGGTATGGGGTTGACGGCAACGGACTCATCTCGGGCGGCCCGAATCCGCTCGTTCTGCAGACGGCGGCGCAGCACCACGTGCCGGTCATGCCGATCGTCGCCAACATGGTGCAAGCCGACCTGCACAAGATCTTGACGACTCCGGCGGCGCGCAAGGCGCTGATCGATTCGATGCTCAGCGAATGCAAGAGAAACGGATACAGCGGTTTTCAGATCGATTTTGAAAACGTGATCTGGACCGATCGCGATGTGCTCTCCGACTTTGTTGCTGAAACTGCCACTGCGCTCCACAAGCAAGGCTTGCAACTGACCATCGCGACCGTGCCCAACGGCCCAGGGTCTCCGTACAAGAGCGGCTATGCTCACTGGCTGTATGCCAACTGGCGCGGGGCTTACGATCTGAAGGCGCTGGCGCAATCCGCCGACCTGATTTGCCTGATGACCTACGATCAAAACACGCGATGGACTGCGCCCGGACCGGTTGCGGGGTATCCGTGGACGGTGCAGCAACTGGAGTACGCGCTCCAATTTGTTCCCAAGGAAAAGCTGTCGCTGGGAATTCCGCTCTACGGGTATCACTGGTATGCGGGAGAGCCCGGCAAGGATGACAAACCGAACCCGACCGCCGACTACGTCGGGCAGCAGGAAATCGACCAGTATGTGGCCGCCTATCACCCGCATCCCGAGTGGGACTCTTTCGATCGCGTTGCCTGGTTCTACTTCTATCAGGACGACAATCGCGAGTGGGTCTTCTACACCGACAAGCGCGGATTCCAGGAGCGTCTGAATCTGGTTCGCGACCGCGGTCTGCAGGGGTTTTGTTCTTGGGTGCTGGGGACGGAGGATCCGGCGATCTGGGGTGTGCTGCCTTCGCACAAGTGAGAAGGGGTGGCTCGGGCGTTTATGCCAATTATGGAAAGCCGGCATACGTGGGCGTAGCATATTGGATATGAAAAGTCGGGCGATTCAAGCCATATTTCTGCTGCTGATCACTATCGCTTCAGCGGCAGTTGGACAAGAGCGAGTATCGCCTCCTACAAAGAATAATGTTGTACCTATCTTTGCGCTGCTTGGTTCAGAGCGCGATAATTCCGTCAGCATCGACCCGATCCTGCTGATTGATGGTCAACAAATTCGATCTGTGCCCGACCCTTGCAGCGACACACCAGCGTTGCGCGATTTTCAGAATCAATACCTGAAGCCCGGATCGAGCTATCCGGTTGTGTTCGGAGGTGTGCAGCGAGGAACAGCGTCCGTAACAAAGCTGGAAGGGGATGAGTGGCGCGTCCGTCTGGATAGCGACGTGCGAATTCACGGAATGACCATGGCTCTCGCGGCAGGCTCAGGATCTCTGATCGCCCACGTCGGCTCACGACGCGAGCCGACGGCTGTCGAGCAAGAGCATGTTGAACAGGCGGCAAGGGAAATTCTGACGAAAAAGGGTGTACCTACCGCGTCTCTTAGCCGAATGCGCCTTACTCAGATCACAGCGACCGAGCTTAATCACTCGCAAGAACTCATCGCCTCAGTAGAGATCGAGCGAGCCGACAAACTCAACATGGATTACAGCCTTTTCTTCGTTCTGGACCCGGCTTCCAATGAGAAATCAGTTATCTGGTTTCAGCATTCGAAAGGCGAGACCGATGCGGAAGCCGTCTATCTGATTGACCTGTTAGGCGCGGACAGCGGAGACCGAATGTTTGTTCGTCGCGTCTTCTATGAGAACTACCGATATGAGGTCTACAAGAACCGTGATGGTCGTTGGAAAAAGGAGTTTGCCAGCGAAGTTTTCGGATGCCTGTAGTGCAATCCGGCGGTAGTCAGCTGAGCTAAGATCGTACAGACCACGTCGCCTACACCTGCACCGTCGCAAACGCGTGCTTCGCCGCTGCCACCGTCTGCTGCACATCTTTCTCGCTGTGCGCGGCTCCTAGAAACGCTGCTTCAAACTGCGATGGCGGCAGGTAGATTCCGTTTTCGAGCATCGCCCTGAAGAAGTTTCCGAAGGCTTTGGTGTCGGACTTCTCAGCCGATGCCCAATCCGTCACCGGACCCTCCGCAAAGAACCATGTAAACATCGAGCCGACGCGGTTGTGGAACATGGTCACTCCTGCATCTTTGGCGGCGGCGGCGACTCCGGAGACGACTTCTCCGGCACGTTGGTCGAGTTGCTTGTAGACGTCTTTATGCTCGCGGAGGTAGCTCAGCGTCGCGTGGCCGGCGGCCATCGCCAGCGGATTGCCGGAGAGCGTCCCCGCTTGATAGACCGGGCCGAGCGGCGCAATCAAATCCATGATTTCCGAAGGACCGCCATACGCGCCCACCGGCAGGCCTCCGCCAATGATCTTGCCCATGGTCGTCAGATCGGGATTGATTCCGTAAAGTTCCTGCGCTCCGCCGAAGGCGAGACGGAATCCCGTCATCACTTCATCGAAAATCAGCACCGTCTTTTCGTGCGCGGTCAGAGCGCGTAGCGCTTCCAAAAATCCGCGAATCGGAGGCACGCATCCCATGTTGCCGACGACCGGCTCGACAATCACGCACGCAATCTGATTCTTGAATTTCTCGAAAGCCTGCTCCAGCGCGCAGATGTCGTTGTAGGGCAACGCCAGCGTGAATTGTGTGAATTCTTCGGGAACTCCCGCTGAGCCCGGAATTCCGAGCGTCGCTACGCCCGAACCTGCCTTCACCAGCAGCGCATCGGAGTGTCCGTGATAGCAGCCCTCAAACTTCACAATGTATTTGCGCTTCGTGTAGCCGCGAGCCAGGCGGATGGCCGACATGGTCGCTTCGGTGCCCGAACTTACGAAGCGAACTTTCTGCATGTGTGGAAACGCGGAGATGACCAACTCGGCCAGATCGGCCTCGGCGGGCGTGGATGCTCCGAAGCTCGTGCCCTTGCGCGCCGCCTCGGTGATCGCGTCAATGACGGCCGGGGCGGCGTGCCCCAGAATGAGCGGACCCCAGGAGCCGATGTAGTCGACGTAGTCGTTGCCGTCGGCGTCCCAGATGTGGGAGCCCTGGCCGCGCACGATGTAGAGCGGGTCGCCGCCCACGCTGCGAAACGCGCGGACGGGGGAGTTCACGCCTCCGGGGATGAGCTTCTCGGCGCGGGCTTGCAACTTGCGGGACTGGTCGGTCTTGCGGGACATGGCTCCTAATATAGCAGCGGGATATGCGACGCCGGCAGCGGGGAAGATCACAGCAGGTTGTGACGTAGAGCACAGGGGAAAGTCAGAAGTTAAAAGTCAAATTGAAGAAGTAAACCCTCCCTAATCTGTCGGTCCGAGAGCACTTACTTCTTCAATTTGACTTCTGACTTTGCCTCTCACCAAATGTGGTAATGCCCGTTGCGCTGGCCGAGTTCAACTTTCAGTCCGAAGAGTTGGCCTAGCCGTTCGGCTTGCAGGATTTCTTCTTTCCGCCCGTCGGCGATGATTCTTCCTTTTGACATCAGTACTACCCTGTCGATTTCGGGAACGATATCGGGAATCTCGTGGGTGACAAGGATGATGCCGATTCCCGACTGCGCAAGGGAGCGCATGGTCTCGCGCAATTCGTGCTGCGCAGCGATGTCCAGAGAGTTGCAGGGCTCGTCGAACAGCAGCGCACGCGGCTTATGGACGAGCGCGCGGGCAATCAGCACACGCTTGGCCTCTCCTGACGACATCTCTTCTACGGCGCGATCGGCAAGATGCGAGATTCCAAGTTGCGCGAGCGCGGCTCTCGCGCGTTCCTGGTATTCCGGGGCGATGGCATGGTTGGGAAAGATGCGGGTGCTGCTGAAGAAACCCGAAAGGACGACGTCTAATCCGCTGGCTTCGCTGGTGCAGGAGGCCATGAGATCGTTCGAGATGATCCCGAGCAGGGAGCGCAGTTCGAAGACGTTCCAACTCTGCTGGCCGAGAATCGTCATGCTCGAACCTGTGCGAGCGACTGGATAGCATTCGCGGGTGATGGTCTTGATCAGAGTGGACTTGCCACAACCGTTCGGCCCGAGTACGGCAACATGTTCGTCTGGTTGAATGCGAAGGCTGAGATCGTCGAGGACGACGTTGGCTCCGCGCATGACGCGGACATTCCGCAGGTCGAGAAGTGGTTGTAGGATTGCCGGACGGGCCTCTGATTTCACGCTACAGTATCGCAAGAACGGGCGCGCATCGCGCGGTTGCGGCGATATTTAATTCATCGGACTTTCACAAAACTGCAATACTCCTGCAATCTCCCCCCGGTAGCCTAGTGACAGTTGCCCTTCTAACCGGGAGGGTTTATTAGGACGGCCTTGGGGGGCTCCGGGCTGTCCTTTTTAGTTGTTGGAGCGCCGTGGGCGCTGGCGTCATTTCAGGTAGGAGCGGACAACCTCCACCAGTTCGTCGGCGGCCAGAGCCTGCTCTGAGCTGGCCTTTTTCGAGTCGATCACGTGGAAGCGGATGTGGCCTTCGAGTAATTCCGCCATCAGGCCGTTCATTGCGCCGCGCGCGGCGGTAATCAGTTGGAGCACATCGGAGCAATCCTGGTCGGCCTCGAGCGCCCGTTCGATGGCGGCGATTTGGCCTTTGATCCGTTTGATGCGCAGGATGAGTTTGGGTTTTTCTTCGACGGTATGCATGGACGCAACCTCTCGTTGTAGTATACTCCCCTATAGTATAAATAGGAAATATACGAAGTGCTCTTTATGAGTGATTGCAATCACGTCTCTGGGTGATCAAGAACAAGGCAGAGGTCATAGGCGAGCCGTTAATTTGTGGGTATGATTTTGAAATTGAAATTCATTTTCAATATTACCAATCAGCGGAACTCCGTTCGACAAGCCGTAGGTATGGCGGTTCGGAGCCTGGCAGCGGCGCTCGCCTGCGCTCTGTGGTTGGCTGTGCCCGCCTCCTGGGCCCAGTCTCAAACTGCTTCCGCTTCGACGCAAACGGCCGAGCCTACGACGCCGAGTGCTGCGCCCAGTACGGACGATCCGGCTGGCTCGCTCAGTGATCCCGATCCCGAGGCCATGTTTCCGCATTTCAAGAGCACGCGGTTCTGGATCTCCGGGCAGACGAACTTTGTCTTTCAGGCGCATCCCGACTTTCACGCCGACTACAGCGGACCGCATAGCCTCATCCCGCGTTATGAGAAGGCGACTTCACGCGTGATGACGCTGTATACGGGCGTGCGGCTCAACAAATCCACTGAACTTCTGGTGGACATTGAAGAAGCCGGCGGCGCGGCGCTGACCCAGGGATTTGGCTTGGCCGGCAACACGGATCTGGATATCGTGCGCAATCCTTCGTTGAGCAAAGCGCCGTACCTGGGACGCGGCATGATCCACACCGTCATCGCGCTGAGCAAGGACAAGATTGAAAACCAGCGCAGTTTCCTGTCGCTCTTCGACGAACTTCCGCGGCGACGCCTGGAAATTCGCTTCGGCAAATTCAGCATGCCGGACTTCTTCGATCAGAACTCAGTTGGCAGCGACACGCATCTTCAATTCCTGAACTGGTCTGTCGACAACAACGGCACCTGGGACTATGCCGCCGACACACGTGGCTATACCGTCGGCTTCACCGCCGACTACGAGGATCGCAATTGGGGTTTCCGCTTTGGAGAAGGGCTCATGCCGAAGGTCGCCAATGGGATTGATCTGGTGTGGCGCCCGTGGCAAGTTCATGCCGAGAATTTTGAATACGAACTGCGGCACGGCGTCATTCCTAAGAAAGCCGGCGTCGTCCGTCTGCTGGCTTATGTGAACCACGCCAACATGGGGGTTTATCGCGACGCGAACCTTCAGTTCCAACACGGGCTGGTTTCGGTTCCCGATATCACAAACCACCCCTGGCACGTCACTGCGAAGTACGGATTCGGAATCAACTTCGAACAGAATCTGTCGCGATACTTTACCGCGTATGCGCGGTGGGGATGGGACGACGGGAGAACCGAATCGTTTGCCTACACTGAAATTGACTCCACCTTCAATCAGGGCCTGGGCGCGAGCGGCGCACTCTGGCATCGCAAGCAGGACCGCGCGGGCATTGCATTCGTTTCAAACGGCATCAAGAAGGACCATCAGGTGTATCTAGCGAATGGCGGGCAAGGGTTTTTGCTCGGTGATGGAAATTTAACGTACGGACGAGAAGACATCGTCGAATCGTATTACACACTCCATGCGTGGCGCGGGATCTATCTGGCTCCCGGGGTGCAGCACGTTAACAATCCCGGCTACAACCGCGACCGCGGGCCGGTGGTTGTTCCGACGCTGCGTGCGCACGTGGAGTTCTGAGGGCAGTTCTCAGTTCTCAGAAAATGCAAAACGGAAACCTTGGATCTCGCAAGTATTTAGAACGTCCACTTCAGTGAGAATTGCATAATTCTTGGGCCGTTCTGGTAGTTGATCACCTGGAGCTTACCAAAGCCTCCACTGGGAACGAGATAGCATTGCTGGTTCGACGTCGCTCCGTCCCCGCAGCTGGTTCCGAACGGGGTGTATTGAGTTGAATCCACGCCCGTGCCGTTCTGGACGTAGTAGTTGGCATGATTCAGGACGTTGAACACCTGCGCCTGCAGTGTGACAACATGACGTTCCGTGATGTTGAACCGCCGTTTCAATCCGAGATCGATCTGCTCCGTCCATGGGCCGTAGAAAGAATCCAGTCCTGATAAGGGACTCGGACTGCCGGCATTGATGCCGAGGGCGGAGTTGGCAGTAGCCTGCAATGCGGCGGTGTTGTTGATCGGATTGCTGGCGGCGATTTCATTGCCATTGACCGTGACAAAAGGAAGGCAGGCATTCGGATCAAGCTGGGAGGTTGGGGTGGTGCACGCCACGTCGACGAGTGGGGCGTACGGGCGTCCCGAGGCGAATTGCATTACCGTGCTCAAGCTCCAATCCGACAAAACGGCGCGCAGGAACCCAGACTGAACACCGACAGCTATGTTGGGCGCATACACTCCGGCGATCGAGAGGCGATGCCGCTGGTCGAGCAGGTAAGGCGCATGGGTGTTGCTGAAGTTGAATTGATTATTGAAGTCCACGCCGTTCGACATGATGTTCTTGGAGAAGGTGTAAGCCGTCTGGAAAGCTAGTCCGTGGCGAAAACGCCTTTGCCCTTGGACGAAAAAGGAATTGTAGTTGTTGATGCCAGGTGAAATGAGAGCGTTGATCTGGCCGAAGTTGGAGGTGAGGCGCCCTTCGGTAAGGAGGCCAGAGTCGAGATTTGCCAAGGCGATCGACTTGCCGCCAGCGCACTGGCTCTGGTCGGTTGCACTCGAGGGACAGAGAGTGTAAGTGGTCGTGCCGGTCGGCGGGTTCAGATTCATGTCGTAGGCACTCGAGGAAGCCAGATGGACTGCGTGGGTCCAGGTGGTTCCAACCGTCACCACGGTATCCGGCAGAACTTCGCGCTCGATCTGCAAACTCCCCTGCAGTATGTAGGGAACGTGGAAGTGCGGGTCAACGAGGGAAATGTCGGAGGCGGAGAAGAGTGCAGGGTCCGAAATCTGGTTCGGGAAGGTCGCAATCTGCTGGTTCGGAGCAAGAGTCGAATCGTAGCCAAGCGATACCGATGCCTGCTGCGACAGTAATCCATTCGAAACCACCGAGTTTCGGTAATTCAAGCCGTTGAAATTTTCGTAGAACATCCCAAACCCGCCGCGGATCACGGTTTTTTCCTGCGGCTGCCACGCGAATCCGAAGCGCGGCGCGAGGCGCTGAAATTGATTCGGGAATTGCCCCGTCAACGGGAAGGCCGGATTCTGGTTGGGCTGCGGATAGACCTGGAAGTCCTCGCGCACACCGAGGTCAAGCGTGAGGCGGGGAAAGATCTGGTACGTATCGTGGAAGTAGAACCCCAGATAAGGGACGTTGAATGAGAACTTGGGCTGTCCCGTGCTCTGAAAGAAGTTGTCGTAAATTCCTAAGGCGAAATTCGACAGACTGGTGAAGCCGTAGGTTCCGCGAAATGTACCGTTTTGAGCTTGTGCGTCGGGATCAAAACCGCCGAACGCGAGGTCGGTCAGATGGGTGCGGGTGTATTCAACACCGAATTTGAACGTGTGTTTGCCGTGCAAGTAGCTTATGTGATCGGAAATCTGCCAGATTGCTTCGTCGGTGCGGCCGCCGGCAAATCCGGCGTTGCCGATTTGAAAGTTGCTGCCTCCGCCTCCTTCACCGCCTGAGGGAGTGAGCAGCACGGTGGGGAGAACCGGATTCATGATTCCGGTAGGAGTCGAGTATTGATCGTCGCGTGAAAAACTGGCGTGAACTTCGTTCAGCAGGTTGCTTCCATAGGCGTGGCTCCATCCGGCGCTGGCATGGTAGTCGCGGACGAACGCATTGGCCAGCGTGCTTTTGCCGAAAAGAGCGGTTTGAGTGCCGAGGATGAAGCCACTTGGCGAGTCGAAGCGGTTCCAGTTCAGGCTCAGGTAGAACCGGTCGTCTTTCGCGTCGCGATAGTCGATTTTGGAAAACAACGACCAATCGTTGGCGAACCGCGACTGGATACCAAGATTCGACTGGATCGAGTTCAGCGCATTCGCGACATCCTGCAGGTATACCGGATTGGTGGGATCGGGTTGCGACAGGCTGCTGGGAACTGGGAGCGAAGAATTGGGCGCCGGAAGTTGAACGCCTGTCGGCACGCCGAAGTCGGTCTGGTCGATTCCCGTGAAGCCCGGATTGATCGCGGTGATGGGATTTTTCTGGCGCTGCTGCTCGTAGTCAGCAAAGTACCAGGCACGGTGTGGAACAATCGGCCCTCCGATGCTTCCTCCGAATTGCTGCAGGATGTCCACCGGGCGGGAAAAACCGTTGGCTTTATCGATCGCGTCATTTGCGCCCGTACCGGAATTGCGGTTGTAGTAAAACCCGCTGCCATGGATCGTGTCGGCGCCTGATCGCGTTACAACGTTAACAAAACCGGAAGCGGCTCCGCCGTAGTCGGCTCGATACGGCGTAACCGCAACCTGGAACTCCTCGATGGCATCCTCGCCAAAGATGTAGGGGACCTTCTCGCCACCACGTGCATTGCCGAAGTAGTTGCTGGTGGCGCTGGCACCGTCGACGGTGAAGGAGTTCGCGCCGTTGGCGTTGGCATAACCCGTGTCTTCACCACCTTGCTCCCCTGCAAAACTAACCAGACCGTTTTGGCCGTCTGGACTGGCGTTGGGCACGAGCAAGGCAAAATCTAGGAAGCGGCGGCCGTTCAACGGGAGAGAGTCGAGCAGATCGCGGCTGACGACGGAACTCTGGTTCGAGTCTTCTGTCCGGAGTAGTGGGGATTCGCCGCTAACGGTGACGGACTCGCTGCCCGTTCCCGGCTGCAAGGTGACATTGACCGTGGTCGGCTGCCCGATTTGTACTGAAATGCCTTCGACGCGTTCCCTACGAAATCCACCGGCCGTAACTTCAAGACTGTAGGTCCCGACTGGCTGGGAAGGGAAAACAAAGATTCCGGCGTCGTTCGTCGTCCGCAACGACGATTCACCAGTGTTGCGGGCTAATAGAACTACCCCGGCTCCGGGGATCGACGCACCGGAACTGTCGCGCGCCACACCGCGCACTACACCCGTGGTTACCACACTCTGCGCGTGCAATGCGATGGCGGCCGGGAGGAGGAGAATCAGGAAATAGACGAAGTGTTTCATTGCTGGAAATTCCTTGATCAGCTGGTAGGAACACGCGATTTTCGGAATTGTTGCAAGTGAAATTATAGAGATTCCCGGCTCTCGTCTTGTTAATTCTGGGTAAAAAAGGAGAACCGGCAGGATGGCGGCGCTACTGTCGTAGCTAGGTCCGCTGGACGCCCGCGTCTTGCTTCTCGACGGTCCGGATCGCCCATGCCATGCGGGGGGTGTTGTGCGCGATCCCTATCCGACCCAGCGCGTCGAGCAGAATGATTCCGCCGTGGCCGTTGAGACGCTGCTTCAGGTAGTTCATTGCTTCCTTGGCGATCCACTCCGGCGTGCTGCCGGATTCGACGCGATCCGCCGCCCACTTCGCGAGCACCAGTTTCATGATCGGCTCGCCCCATCCGGTCGTCGATGCGGCGGCGCTCAAATTGTCGGCGTAGCAGCCGCAGCCGATCAGCGATGAGTCACCGAGGCGTCCGGGAGCCTTGTTGAGCGTCCCTCCGGTTGAAGTGGAAGCGGCGATGTTGCCGTCGCGGTCGAGGGCGACGGCGCCGACAGTGTCGTGCGAAATCTCCGGCGCAAACAGATCGTTGCCGTGGGTCGAAGCCTGTGCCTGATATTCGCGCAGACGTTCGACCTCTCTGGGGATGACGAGGTCTTCGTTACGGCAAAGCTCGATGCCATGCTCAGCGGCAAAGCGCTCCGCACCTTCCGCTACGAAATACACATGCGGGCTGTCGCTGAGAATCTTGCGGGCAGCACGGACCGGGTTGCGCAGCCGCTCGACACAACCGACGCCGCCGCCGCGCAGAGACGCGCCGTCCATGATGAATGCGTCGAGCTGAACCTTGCCATCGCGGTTCAGGAAGCTGCCGCGTCCGGCGTCAAAAGTTTCGTCGTCTTCCATCACGACGATGGCTTCTTCGACGGCGTCGAGGGCGGAGCCGCCTTTTTCTAGCGCACGCCATCCGGCAGCAGCAGCATTGCGCACACCGTTGAGGTGCGCCTCGACCATGTCGTCGGGAATCGCCCAGGCGCCGCCGTGTACGACTAGAACAGGATTGGTTGGCACTTTCAGTCCTTGCAGGAAGTTGCGGGGGATAGTTTAGCAGGACGCGGCGAAACAGTGCCCCGCTAGAACCGAAATGGAACCGAGATTACGACCTGCCCACGAAATCATCACATCCGGCATGTTCGACCATCACCGCAGCGCCCCGCATAGTGTGAGATTCGTAGTTGGAGATTCGTATCAGGGCATTGCTTTAGCGATGCCGCCACCACTGAATCAAAAGCGCCTTCAGGCGCTGGCGGGCTCAAATGTCTATTCCCATTCGCAATGCTGACCCGCTAAATGTCATCGCCGTTCATCGGACTTTCTTCGTAACATCATCAACATTGGGCAAACGCGCACTGTTGCAGTCTGATCGCGCGGCACGCCTGTTTATCGATGTGCTCTATCACACTGCGGGTCGGTATTGTGTCCAGGCGGTAATTGCGTCTAGGCGGCCTTGGCTGGTGCGTCCATCTCCCGGGTTCGCTGCCAGGTGTAGAGGACGCGATGGATGACCGTGATCGTCGAAAGCACGGCGATCACCCATAACACAGGGGCCATTTCGTTGAACAGCGCGCCGATAATGAGCAGCACTAAACGCTCCGGCCGCTCCATGAAGCCGACCTTGCACAGGCCAATCAGCGACTCGGCGCGGGCACGCGCGTAGCTCACCATAATGGCGCTGATCATGGCGAGCGCGGCCAATACGACGTAGAAGAAGCGGTTGCCGCGGCCGTAGAAAACCAGCAGTCCCAGGAAAAGCGAGGCGTCGCTATAGCGATCGACGATGGAGTCGAAAAAACCGCCGAATCGAGTGACCTGATTCGAGAGTCGCGCAACGCGGCCATCCACCAGATCAAAGAATCCTGACCCGATGATGACCAGCCCGGCATAGAAAAACATGCGGCGCTGATTGTCGCCGTTTGCGTAGCCGAACAAGAACGCTGCGTAGGTGTTCACCGCCAGCCCCATCACGGTTAAGGCATTGGGATTGATGCGCGAGAGCGCGAGGAGGCGCACGATGGCGTCCAACAAAACACCGCAGGCTCGTCCGACTCCGCTGGTCCAGCTCATAGCGCTTGGCTCAAATTCTCGGTCATTTCGCTTCCGGCTTCGATTCTGGTTTCGCCAAGGCGAGATCGTGCATGGTGGATAGCTTCAGAATCTCCATTTCGCGGCTGCCGCCCGGAGTTACAACGGTGGCAACGTCGCCCACTTTCTTATTCAACAGAGCGCGCCCGATTGGCGACGTGGTGGATATTTTGCCATTGGCCACATCGGACTGCTCGCTGGCCACCAACTCGTACTGCATTTCTTCGTTCTTGGTGCTGTCGAAGATCGTGACCATTGAACCCAGGCCAACTTTGTCCTTAGGGATATTGTTCATGTTCACCAGCGACAAGTCGGCAAGGCGTTGGCCAAGCTGGCGGACGCGGGCTTTCAGGTACTCCTGGCGCTGTTTGGCCGTGTGGTACTCGGCGTTCTCGCTGAGATCGCCCAGGGCAACGGCCTTCTTGAGTTCTCTGGGAATATCGAAGGCTAGTTCGTGCTCGAGGGTGTTGAGTTCGTCGCGAAGCTTTTTCTTAATCTCTTCAGTCATGCCACTGGGCATTATAACGCGCTGCCCTTGGGAGTGGCGCGAGCGGCCCAATCTATCCGCGGCCGGGCTTGAAGGATCTGTCCAACGTTCTAAGTCCAAATGACTTAGAAATCCGTTGGCTCAAATCGCCCGCCCACTAACACCTTGGCCAAGGTAATGATTGCCTTCGTATCGGCGCTCGGCTAGACTAAAGGAAGCTCAATGCGCCCCCGGGAAGGGGCCCCCTCCATGAACGGCGACCGCGTTTTCCACATCGGCGATAAGGTCGTATACCCCAATCACGGTGTCGGAATTATCGAACAAATCAGCAGCCGGACCATGGGCGCGACGATCGAGAAATTCTACCTGTTGAAAATTGCAGCCAGTAGCTTGAAGGTCATGGTGCCATTCGCCAACGTCAACAGCGTCGGGATGCGCCCGGTTGTCCGCAACGGCGAGGTGGAGAAGATCGTGGACTACCTCTCCTCCGGCGAATGTATCAACGCGGCCGACTGGAAAGACCGGTTCAAGGAAAATTCCGACCGCATGCGTACCGGGTCCCTCGCGGACGTGGCTGCGGTGCTGAAAAGTCTCCTCATTCTGGGACAGGGTAAGTCGCTCTCCTTCCGCGAAAAGAAGATGCTGGAGCGGGCCCGCTACCTGTTAGTCAGCGAGATCGCCATTTCGCGCAACTGCGCGGAGAGCCTGATTGAAGAGGCCCTCACCAAGGCGCTGACCAAGTGCAATCTGCGGTTCCCCGAAATTTCCGAACTCGCCTCCTAGCGGGGCTCCTTGGTTGTCCCAACATCAAATTATCGTTAGAGCCAAGGCTTGCCGCCGCTCTTGTCGTGTGCGGATCCGGGTTTGAAGAGACGGGGCGAGCCCCGTCTCTACACGAAGGCGGTTAGGGTATCGCGAGTTATTGCCGGGGGTGCGCTTCCATCCACGATTGAAGAATCAAAATTGCTGCCATCCGGTCGACGGCTTGGCCCCGCTTCTTGATGGAAAGGTCAGTTTCGCGGAGTAGCCGGTTGGCTTCGGTTGAGGTCCAGCGCTCGTCCCAGAGATGGACGGTCAAGCCGAAGTGATCGTGGAGGTCCGCAGCGAACTGCCGCATCTTCTCGGACTGCGTTCCCTCCGCGCCGCTCAGGCGCAGGGGCAGGCCAACTACAATTTCCCGTACATCGTATTTCGCCAGTACCTCGGCGAGCGCCGCAAGATCGCGGCGTTTGTTCTGACGGTGGATCGTATCCAATCCCTGGGCGGTAATCCCCAGCGGGTCGGTGACCGCCACGCCGATGCGCCTCGAGCCCACATCGAGTGCCATCACGCGTCCAAGTGCCGGATTCGCAGGTGCATTCATGGCTTCATTGTAGATGGCTAACGCAAAAGCCTTCTATTTCCTCCAATTCCCATGGTGCAATTCCAGCGCTAGTCAGGCAGAATTGTTGCCTGTCAGCGCGCGGTTCGAGCCGAGCTGCCAACAACCGTATGGATAACACCGAACGAGAGGGCGGACATCACTGGTCGTTGACGCTGCTAGGTGTGGGCCTGATTATCATGTTCGCGTATTACGGCGAGTCGGTGCTCGCCGTGCTGTTTTTCGCCGTGCTGCTCAGCTTTATGCTCTCCCCGGTAGTGCAAGCGCTGGAATTCTTGCGCCTTCCGCGAGCGATGGCGGCTCTCGTCAGTGTTGTGGCCTTGCTGGGAATTCTCTACGGCGTCACCGTCGCATCTTATAACCAAGCCATTATTTTTGCCGAGAATGTGCCGAAATATTCGCAAAAGATCCGGTCGGTTGTGCAGCCGTTCCAGCGGGACGCGGAAAAACTGGAAAAAACCGGCGAGGTCGTCGGTGAGCCCGAGCCTTCGAACGTCGTGCCGGTCCGGCAAGTACAAAGCTGGTCTGAAACCTTAACGCACGGCGCCGGCACGGTGACTGATATCGTGCTCGCGGCATCGTTCGTCCCCTTTCTTGCGTACTTTTTGCTGACCTGGCAGAGCCATGCGCGTTCGGCCACCGTGATGTTGTTCCCGCTGCACCACCGGCACACGGCGTTTGTCACACTCGGTCTGATCGGGAAGATGTTGCAGAGCTTCATTGTCGGCAACCTCCTGATCGGATTGTTGATTTCAGGGGTCAGTGTCGCTCTTTTCGGACTCTTGCATGTCCCATTCTTCTACTTCGTGGGATTTCTCAGCGGATTCCTGAGCCTGGTCCCATATTTGGGCATTGTGCTGGCCATGCTTCCGCCAATCCTGGTTGGACTAGGACAGCTCGAACCGGGAGATCTGCTGGTGGTGATCTTTTGCGTGGTCGGGCTGCACCTTTTCGCCTTGAACGTTCTCTACCCCAAGCTGTTGGGCAGCCGGTTGAAGATCAATCCACTGGCGGTGACGATTGCGCTGCTCTTCTGGGGAGCCGTGTGGGGTGCGATCGGATTGGTGCTGGCCATCCCGATTACGGGTGCCATCAAGATTGTTTTTGACCACGTCGAATCGATGAAGCCTTACGCGGACTGGCTGGGAGAGTAGCGGAACCACGCCGAAAGCAAAAAGTCCTCCCGATTCGCAGAACGCCAGGGAGAACCTTGCCTCTCCGGAGGCCGATAAAACCATCCGCTTAGTCCCGGAAAACCGCAGCCCTGATTTGTTCTATGTATAGAGGTTCGATGCCAAGGTTCTTATGAGTGGCGATTCCTTACCATTCCCGCAGCCACTCTCAAGCTTTGAGCTTGACGACTCGTGCGAGGCAACCACTCTGTATCGCGAACTGCGCCAACCTCTGCTGCGATATCTGGCATGTCTCGGGCTCACGGCTGACGAAGCGCAGGATGTCGTGCAGGACGCCTTTCTTAGTTTGCATAGACACCTGGCCTCGGGCGGTTCGCAGGAGAACATCCGTAGCTGGCTGTTTCGGGTCGCCCATAATGGCGGCAGGAATCGCCAGCATCGTTATGATCGCCGTTTCGGTAAGACCCTCGATCCCGGTGTCGAGTCGATTGCAGACGAAGGGACGCCGGAAGGAGTCGTGCTGGAGAAGGAAAAGTTCCACCGACTAGAGGAGGCGATCCGCTTATTGACAGAGTGCGAACGTGAGTGCCTTCTTTTGCGCGCAGAAGGCTTGCGCTATCGGGAAATCGGTGAAGTTCTTGCGATACCCACTTCAACGGTCAGCGACACAGTGGATCGCGCGATCAGGAAACTGGCGGAGAAATGCAATGTGTGACTTTTCAGGAAAATTGGTTGCCTGGATGGATCGCGAGCTTCCGGACAGCGAAGCGGCTGTTGTGGAATGCCATGTTCGAGACTGTTCGGAATGCCGGGGGCACGTCCATTCCTACGAACAAGTGAGCCGCGCCTTCGCGGCGTATCGCGATGCTACGCTCGACGAAAAGACGATTGGCAAAACAGGACGTCCCAGACTATTGCGCTGGGCGCCCGTCTTGGCGAGTGCCGCGGCGGCGGCCGTGCTACTGCTGGTGTTGCGGCCCGCATCGGTCAAACAGATTCCCGTGCATTCGCAAATGGTATCGCGAGTGGCGGACACCTCGCCGGCCGTCGTCTTTGAAAGTGCACCGAAGCCGGTCAAGAAAGTCCATCGGGCACAAGGAATTGCCCGCCAGAAGGCTCCAAGTGCGAATTGGACATCCGACGAACCCGCAATCCAAATCGCCATTCCGGTCGAAGCAATGTTTCCTCCCGGCGCTGTTCCGGAGGGGATCACGTTCATTGCGGACCTCAGTATGGCGCCCGATGGGTCGATTCAAGGACTTCGTCTGCAACAGTGATTAGCTTAGATCGAAAAAGGAGCCGACTATGAAACATACCCTGATCCTGATTCTCGCAGTCTCGTGCGGTGCATTGGCACAAGAGGGCGGAAACGTAATGATCCAAAGCACGGGCCCGGCGGGTGCGATCGCCTGGGGCGGCACATTTGAACGAGGGACCACGGCTCCGGTGAAGGGCGCGCCCTACTCCGCTACCATGAACAACGAATCGATCCAGACTCTCGCCGATGGCAATCGAATCGTCCAATCCAATACGGGGACAGTCGCTAGGGATTCCCAGGGTCGCACCCGTCAAGATGCTGCCTTGCCCGCGATCGGCAATCTATCCGCCGCCAGCACCCCGCACCTCGTCTTCATTCAAGACCCTGTGGCGGGGACCTCCTATACGCTGAATTTGACCGACAAGACTGCGTGGAAGAATCCGACGCGTCCTGCAGAGATGGATAATCCGGGTACCGTTGGCACGAACCAGGTATTCATAACAGCTGGCGGGCCGCCTCCCGGTCCGTTGCCGCCACCTCCGGCGATTGCCTTTGCGAAGCGCTTGCGGGATGACCCGGCTGATGTAACCACGGAATCCCTTGGCTCTCAGACGGTAGAAGGCGTCATTGCGAATGGGGTGCGTACGACCCGCGTCATTCCTGCCGGCCAAATCGGCAACGAGCGACCCATCAGTGTTGTTACGGAAGTCTGGACCTCGACTGATCTCAAGACGATTGTTTCCAGCAAGCGAAACGATCCGCGAATGGGTGAGCAGACTTTCCGTCTGACGAACATCGCGCGCGGCGAGCCCGACCCGTCGTTATTCTCTGTGCCGGCAGATTTTAAGACTATCGATGGCGGCCCGAAAACCTTCATCTACCGGAGAAACCAATAGACATCGCGGGTCAACATTCCAGCGGATTTCGGCTTCCTATAGACGACAGTCCCTGTACTCCGGCGACTTTGTGTCATCTTAAGGAGCACTCTACACTGGAACCTTGCGCACGCTGATCACACTCTTTTTGGTTGTCGCTCTCGCCCTGGGCGGGTGGGTGGCGTTTCAGCTCCACGCACCGGTTCAGCCTCCTGCCAACGCTTCGTTGTTGCTGCACACTGGCTATTCAACACGGAGGATTGCGGCTGAGTTGAAGAAGGCGGGAGTCATCCGCAGCGAACTGGCTTTCCGGCTCTGGCACATTACCCATCCCAAGCCCACGCTCAAAGCCGGAGAGTATGTCTTCGAACACGGGGCCACTCTTCCGCAGGTTTACGAGCGCATTGCGCGTGGCGACATCTACTTCCACGTGGTCACGATTCCTGAGGGTTACACGATGTTCGACATCGCGAAGGCGATGGAGGATGCCGGACTCGGGTCGGCAGCTGATTTCCTGCGATTGGCTGAAACTCAGACGCAGCTAGTCTCCGATCTCGCGCCCGAGGCCAAGTCGCTGGAGGGATATCTATTTCCCAACACCTACCAGTTCACGCGAACCCAGAGCCTGGAAGAAATGGTGGCGACCATGGTTCGCCAGTTCCGGCAGGTGGCGCAGCAGATCGGGTTGAACTCCGACGTGCAAAAGACCGTTACCATGGCCTCCATCGTGGAAAAAGAGACAGCGGTTCCGGAAGAGCGGCCTCGCGTGGCGAGCGTTTACTACAACCGGCTGGCGCAACGCATGGCACTCGATGCCGATCCAAGCGTGATTTACGCCGAGTTGCTGGCGGGCACGTACCAGGGAAGCCTCCACCACACGGATCTCGCCGTGAATTCCCCCTATAACACCTATCGTTTCCCTGGACTGCCCCCTGGTCCCATTGGCAATCCGGGACGAAGCGCCCTTGAAGCGGCTATGCATCCGGACACCACAAACTTCCTTTATTTCGTTAGTGATGGCAACGGGCACCACCGCTTTGCTCGCAACCTTGAAGAGCACAATCGGAACGTAAACGCCTATCGCCACGCCATCAGCCAGCGGGGCGGCCAGCGATAAGCGCTGAACCTTTCTCTGCCTTATACTAATCAGATACTCATGCGCGACCCGTTCTTCCAGGTATTGGCATAGGAATGCACCGTCTTCATCTGCGATTATTGTTGCTTATTACCTTAACGGCCGCCACTTTTCCGCTTGGCGGATGCCTGTTTCGGACCCGTCCCCTCGACCGTCAGCTGTCGAACCGGCCATTGAAGGCCGCGACCCAGCAGGAATTGATCGAATTGGTCAATGGCCAGGCAGCCAAGATTCGGTCGATGCAGGCGACGGTCGATATCGACGCCTCCGCCGGCGACGTTAAGAACGGCCGCATCACCGATTACAAGGAAATTCGCGGCTATGTGCTGGCCCGCAAGCCGGACATGCTCCGGATGAAAGGCCTGCTCCCAGTCGTCCGAAATACTGCCTTCGACATGGTGAGCAACGGTCAGGAGTTCAAGGTGTGGATTCCGACCAAGAACAAGTTCGTCATTGGCTCGAATGCCGCCGATAATTATCAGCCCGACAAGCGGTTAGAGAACTTGCGGCCGCAATATGTTTACGAGGCAATGCTGATCCCTGACATCCGTCCTGACGAGATCGCGGTGCTCGAAAACGGGTACGAGACGGTTCTCGACAACAAGAAGCATCGGGTTGATCAGCCCGACTACCGGCTTCTGGTGATTCGCAAAGGTCCGAACGGGAGCTATCTGTCGCGCAGAATCGAATTCAGCCGGACGGACCTGCTCGCCTATCGGCAAGTAATCTATGACCAGCAGGGCAACGTCGCTACTGACGCCCGATACCAAGGGTATAAGGATTTCGAGGGCACAACGTTTCCGGCGATCATTCAGATCGACCGGCCCCGAGAGAGCTACGACATCACGTTGAGCATCATCAAACTGGAAATCAATAAATCACTGACCGATGACCAGTTTGCGCTGGAGCAACCGGCCGGCGCCGAGGTGGTGCGCATCGATCAGCCCCACCCCAGTTCGGCAAAAGCACAAGACATTCAAGGAAAGTAACACTTCGAAAAAAGTTCATGATGAATCGAATGATCGTCGGGAACCTGGTGCATCGGCCCATGCGCTCACTGATCACGATCGTGGCCGTGGCGCTCGAAGTCACGCTGATCCTGCTGATTGTGGGGCTTTGCCTAGGGATGATGCAGGACAGCCGCACCCGCACCGCCGGCATCGGCGCTGACGTACTGGTGTTGCCGCCGGGATCTTCATTTATTGCCGGACTGTCGAGCGCACCCATGCCGGTTAAAGTCGGCGGCGTGCTGGCGAAGTTACCCCACGTGAAGAGCGTCGCTCCGGTAGTCCAACAAACCACCTCGGCGGGATCGTTCTTCGAGATGATTACCGGGATCGATTTACCGAGCTATGAAAGCATGTCGGCAGGTTTCCACTACTTGCATGGCGGTCCATTTGAAGGACCCTATGATGTACTGGTCGACGACCTTTTCGCGGAATCCAAGCATGCGAAAGTTGGCGATTCGATTGATATTCTGAACCACAAATTCCGCATCTCTGGGATCGTGGAGCGCGGTAAGGGTGGGCGCAAGTTTGTTCCGCTGGAGACTCTCCAGGACTTGGTGGGCGCCAAGGACAAAGCCAACATTTTCTATTTGAAACTCGACGACCCGGCAAATGCGGACACGGTGGTCGATGAGATCAAAAACGTGCCTGGCATGGAACGCCACATGGCGAGTTCGATGGCTTCTTACCTGGCGATGATGACCACCAGCAACATCCCGGGCCTGTCTGTTTTCATCAAGGTTGTGGTCGGCATCTCGGTGATCATCGGGTTCATTGTCATTTTCCAGGCAATGTATACGGCGGTGATGGAGCGTACCCGCGAAATCGGCATTTTGAAATCGATGGGGGCCTCCAAGTTCTACATCGTGAACGTCATATTGCGGGAGACTATTTTGCTGGCGCTAGGTGGCATCCTGCTGGGTATTGTCGTGAGCATGGTGGCCCGGGTCGGTCTAGCTCACAAGTTCCCGTTGCTACAAGTGGTGGTGGATCGCGGCTGGATCGTGCGGGCTACACTGATTGCCATCGCTGGTGCGGTCGTGGGCGCCCTGTATCCGGCATTCAAGGCAGCCCAGAAGGACCCTATCGACGCGCTCGCGTACGAATAGGAAACATTTCGCGTTTTGTTCCCCTTGCCCTTTCTCTTTGCCTCTTCAGGTAGTTTTTCTCTCGCAAAACCGGGGCGGATGGACGATACTGCCCCGTGAAACCGCCCGTGCTATAATCACGCGCTTCGAGCGATACAGTGCAGTTTCGCAGCGAGTAGTCCTAATTCCCTGGCCCTGTGCGCGCAGGCGTGCGGCGACCGCAACTACTTAGGAGGAGATATGCGCTTCAATGATCCGACTCTGTACGGTCGGGACGACGAGACGGACGAATACAGCGACAGCGGCGCCTACGGCGAATCGCTGGAAGAAGATTTGGAAGAAGAGGAAGAAGAGGAAGAACCTGTTCTCGTCGAGGAGGAAGATGACGAGATCTCTATGCCTGTAGCGCGTGAGCCTGTAGCAGCCCCAGCTCCGGTAATGCCGTCGGGTGGCGGCGGTGGCCAGAAGGCGCCTCCGAAGAAGAAAAAGAAAGCGCCCGCGAAGAAGAAAGCTGCGAAAAAGCCGAAGAAGGCTGCGAAAAAACCGGCGGCCAAGAAGAAGGCGAAACCGGCAAAGAAAAAAGCCGCTAGGAAAAAGGCAAAAAAGGCTCCGAAAAAAGCAGCCAAGAAGAAAGGCGCTCGCAAAAAGGGACGCCGCTAGTCCATCCGATTTAGGCGTAAATGGCGGAGGCCGGTTCTGATTCCGGCTTCCGCCATTTTTATTTTGCGTCTGCCACAATTGCATCTGCTTCGATTTCCAGCAGCATCTCGGGAGAAACCAACGCCGTGATCGCCATCATGGTGCTGGCGGGACGAATGTCGCGAAAAAATTCTCCGTGAGCTTTTCCGACTTTTTCCCAATCGGCAATGTTGGCCAGGAAAACACGCGTGCGGACTACGTCCTTCAGCGAGCCTCCGGCGCGTTGCAGCGCGCGCTCGATGTTCTTTAGAGTCTGCACCGCTTGTGCATAGGCGTCGCCCGCGCCGACAATCTTGCCGTCGTCGCCGGTAGCCGTCGTACCCGCAACGTGAATGTAAGGCCCGACCCGTACTGCACGAGAGTAACCGACGATCGGCTCCCATGGTGTGCCGCTTGCGAAGTTGATTCGTTCCACCCTGCCTCCGTTTTTAACGACTTCTGCCTCAATAGATTCCACGAATCAAATTTTCGATCCGCACAATAAAGAAATTAGCAGCCGCCCCCTTTGACTGCCAGCAGATACCGGCGAAACGCCGCGCCCAGCACCGGCGTCTAATGATATTGTGGCGCGAAGGTTACTTGTGCTGAAAAGCTATTCGCGGTATCTAAGTGGCACGCGGTGAAGTTCCGATAGATAGGTAGCAACAGTTAGGTGGCGACCGAACACGGGATTAGGGGGAATAGGGCCATGGAAATTCCGGAGACACATCCGCTGCAAAAGCTGTTCGTTGAGCTGGTCGGGCGTCACTATGCGGAAGAACTGGGGATACGCGATCCGCAAGTGGTCGGCTATGTTGCCCATCTGTTGTCGGAGTTTTGTGATGCCGAACAACTGATGAAAATCCGGAATGCCGCGGGAAAACCGCTTAACGACGTAGGTGAGATGCTGATCGAGTCGGACCCGATTTACGGTCCTGCGCCGTCGTTCGACCGCGAACGTCAGGTCCGCAAGCATATTGGCGACTACACGTTGTTCTATGCCGGAATGTTTCCCGAGAGCATCAACCACTACCGCCTGCGTCGACAGCGGGTCGAGGGTTTTGTGGATTGGGTGAAAGCCGGGAAAGAAAGCTATTACATCGTCTCGAAATTCGAGCACTTCGAGTATGCCAAGGTAGCGCCGCTGTTCGCCCAACTGTCGCAAAGATTTGAGCAATGCGTTTACGGACTGAACCTGGTGAAGAACGAACTCGAAGTGATGCAGCACCCGATTGCGCGGATGAGCAGCGAACTCATTATGTAGGGGTCAGAGGTTAGAGGTCAGATTGCAGAGGGAAAATCTTTTTGCGTCGTGAGTTGTGGATTTTGCTCCTGCTATCCGACCTCTCACTTCTGACGTTTTACCAGCCTTCTCCCTGCAATCTCAAACTTCCCATCGAGCACAATTTTGATCGCTTCCGTGTACGCGATGTGTTCTTGCTCAAGAATGCGTGCTGCCAGCGCGTGTTCATCGTCGGAATCCAGCACCGGCACAGTCTTCTGCACGATGATGGCGCCGTGATCGAGTTCCTCGTCCACCAGATGCACCGTGCAGCCTGACACTTTCACACCGTAGGCGAAGGCTTGCTCCTGCGCTTCGAGTCCGGGGAACGCAGGCAGTAACGACGGATGGATGTTGAGGATTCTCGACGGAAACTGCTGCACGAACCACGGCGAGAGTAACCGCATATATCCAGCAAGGCAGACGAGATCAACCTTATTATCGCGGAGCGCCGTGACCACTTCGCGGTCATGTTCCTCGCGCGGCTTGCCTTTCGACGGCATCGCAAGCGTGGTGAGGCCGCGCTGGCGGGCGGTTTCAAGTCCGGGAGCATCGGCGCGGTTCGATATCACGACGGCGATGCGGGCGTCGGGAATTCTGCCTGCGGCAATGCTGTCGGCGATGGCGACAAAATTCGAGCCGCGTCCTGATAGAAGAATGCCGATGTTTTTCATCAGAAGGAAGAGGTTTCAGAGTTTCAAGGTTTCAAGGTTTCACAGTGAACACAAGTCCCTGAAACTATGAATCTCGGTACGGATGCAATTTCGCTAGCTGAAGACGACTTTGCGGTCGCCCTTAACGATGCGGCCGACGCTGTAGAATTTCTCTCCCGCGCGCTCCAGCAGGGTTTGTGCCTTCTTGAATTTCTTGGCCGGAACCACAATCAGCATACCGAGACCCATGTTGAAGGTGCGGAGCATTTCTTCCTGCTCAACGTTGCCCAGTTTCTGAAGGTGTTCGAAGATCGGCAAGACGGGCCACGTGCCCAGTTCGATCACCGCAGATGTGCCTTTCGGCAGGACTCGCGGCAGGTTTTCCGTGATGCCGCCACCCGTGATGTGCGCCAACGCTGCGACGCACTCGCCCACGATCAATTTGCGGACGATCGACCAATAGCTGCGGTGGGTTCGCATGAGTTCGTTGCCGACTTTGTTCTTAATCTCACTGACAAAAGTCTCGGGCGAGTACCCTGCGATTTCAAAAAGCAGCTTGCGCGCCAGCGAGTATCCGTTGGTGTGGAGTCCGTTGGAAGGCAGACCAAGAACGCAATCTCCGATCTGCACATCCTTGCCGTTGATGATGCGGTCGCGTTCCACGACTCCGACAATGAACCCCGCGAGATCATATTCACCGTCGGGATAGAACCCTGGCATTTCGGCAGTTTCGCCGCCGATCAGCGCGCAGCCGTTATGCTTACAGGCTTCGGCGAGGCCGCCAACAATCTTTTCCGCAACTTCCGGATCGAGTTTGCCGGTCGCGAGATAGTCCATAAAAAACAACGGCGCGGCACCCTGCACCGCGATGTCATTCACGCAGTGATTCACGAGATCGCCGCCGACGGTGTGGTGCACGTTCATTTCGAAGGCGACCTTTAACTTGGTGCCTACGCCATCCACGCTCGAAACGAGCACTGGATCCAGATACTTTTTGTCGACCGAAAACAAGCCGCCGAAGCCACCGATTTCGCTCAGAACGCCCTTGGTAAAGGTCTTGTGGGCCAGATACTTGATGCGCTGCTTGGTCTTGTTGCCGCGATCTATGCTGACACCAGCATCGGCGTAGGTGATGGATTCGGATTGTGTGTTTGGATTCTGAGCCACTTGTCTAGTCCGTCACTTGCCAGCGTGGAGAGTCCGATGCGCCACCGGACCAGGGAAGCATTTCAAGCGCAACAAATTTTAGCACGTTCGGAGCGGCCTCCGGACGCAACTACTTTCTTCATCGTGACTCCTTTCGAGTGCTCGCATGCGGACAAATCCCGGAGTTCAATCAGAGGTTGTTCCTCGTCGGGGAGAAACGCTGCCCGCAGACGCGACTTTTCCAAGCGTGAGCCGTCAAAGCGCTATAATGCTGCTCCACTTCCTTTCCTTCGAGGGTTACGACATGCGAACTTTGGCGATTCTCACTCTTGCTTTGCTGGCCACTTCTTTTGCCGTGGCGCAGCAGGATCAACCGCAGGACACATCGGCAGCCGCAAAACAAGCGGCTTCCAAGAAAAACAAGAAAGAACCAGTGCAGGCGAATCCCGCGGCGCCAGAGAAGACGACAGAAACCAGCAAGCCAGCCGAGGCGCCGAAGGTCGATGCGACAGAAGCCACCGACAAAGAAGAGCATTTCGATGTCAGTGAAATGCCGCCAGTCGTTACGCATCACCAGATCACGCTGAACGGTAAGACGCTCAGCTATACGGCAACCGCGGGACGGCTTCCCCTCAAGCGTGAGGATGGGAAGATTGAAGCCGAAATGTTCTTTGTCGCCTACACGCTTGACGGGCAAGACATCGGCAAACGGCCGCTTACGTTCGCCTTCAACGGCGGACCCGGCTCGGCTTCCGTGTGGCTGCACATGGGCGCGCTCGGACCAAAGCGCGTGGTCATGCAGCAGAACGGTTTTATGCCGGCTGCTCCTTACCGAACCGAGGACAACCCGGACACACCAATCGATCGCACTGACGTTGTCATGGTGGACGCGATGGCTACCGGCTATTCGCGGGCAGCGAACGCCGAGCTGACCAAGAAATTCCTCGGCGTCAAGGGTGACGTCCAGGCTTTCGGAGAATTCATTCGGCTCTACCTTTCCCGCTACGATCGCTGGACTTCCCCGCTTTTCCTCCTCGGTGAAAGCTACGGCACGACGCGCGCCGCCGGCATCGCCGGATATCTGGCCGATCACGGCATCGCTTTCAACGGCGTCACTCTCCTCTCGATGGCTGTCGATTTCCAGACTCTCGAATGGAACAAATCGAACGATTTGCCGTACGTGCTGCTTGTACCGACCTTCAATATGATCGCCGGCTACCATCACAAGCTGGCCGCCGATCTGACACAGGACGTGGCGAAGACGCGCGACGAGGTCGTGCGCTGGTCAATGAATGATTACGCGCTGGCGTTGGGTAAGGGAGACGCTCTCACGCCCGATGAACGCCGCAAGATGGTCGAGCAGCTGTCACGCTACATTGGGATACGCCCGGAAGTGATTGAGGCCCACAACCTGCGGATCGACGTTCCCACCTTCGATCACGAGCTGTTGCTTGATCAGAAGCTGATCACTGGACGACTTGACGGACGCTTCACGAGCCCTAATCCCGACGAGGATCGAGATTTTTACGATCCGGCGAGTTCTGCTATTTTGCCGCCATACACCTCTGCCTTCAACAACTACTTGCGCACGGAACTGAATTACAAATCCGATGCTCCATACCGGGTCTTTGCTTACGACCAACCGGCATTTCGAACCTGGGACTGGGGCAACGCCGAACAAGGCTTTCCCAGCACTGCGGGGGGATTGCGCTCAGCGATGATCAAGAATCCGTACATGAAGATTCTCGTGATGGAAGGCTATTACGACCTGGCCACGCCGTTCGCAGCCGCCAACTGGACCATGGATCACCTCGACCTCGGCACGCAGTTCCGCCAGAACATTTCTTACGCAACATACGGCGCGGGGCACATGGTGTACATCGATCGGGCCGAGCACGACAAGATGAAGAAGGACCTGGTCACCTTCATGGACAAGTGCCTCGCGAAATAATTCGGCCTCCGGTCCGGCTACTGTTGCCGGTTCGTTTCGCGGCGGCGCATGTGTTCTAATGCTGGACGCATGCGCGCCGCGGCCATCTTCGGGTTGGGAACGTCACCGGCAGCGTTGAAGCCGTTCCAAGCAGGCAATGCAACCGAATGGTTGGAAGGGCTGCCAGCCTCTTCGAGTGATGCCGATGCCATCCTGATCTTTGGCGGAGACGGCACCATTCACCGCCACCTGCCCGCGCTGGTGCGCTTGCAACTTCCCGTTCTCATCGTGCCGTCTGGCAGCGGCAACGACTTTGCGCGAGCTCTGAAGCTGCGGTCGGGGCAGGATTCGTTGCGCGTGTGGCAGGACTTCGAATCAAAAAGAATTCATCCGCAGGCGATTGACCTCGGCGTCATTGCGTCCTCTGCGGAGCCCGCACGAATCCATCATTTTTGTACCGTCGCCGCGTGCGGCCTGGATTCGGCCGCCGCCCGGCGCGCGAACGAAATGCCGCGCTGGCTACGCGGACACGGCGGTTATGCGCTGGCGCTCCTGCCACTTCTGCTTAAGCTACCCGCGTACTCTATGCGGTTGACCGTGTCGAATGGGGCGCAACCCAGCGCCGACGTCGACGACGCGGCCGAAAAACTCACCTTGCTTGCGGCTTTCGCCAACACCCAGTTCTATGGCGACGGAATGCGCATCGCGCCTCAGGCGGATTTCACAGATGGCGAGCTCGACATTTGCCGGATCAGCACGATGAATCCCTTCGAATTGCTGGGCATGTTTCCAACTGTGTACTTCGGGCGTCATTTGCTCTCGCCCAAGGTTGAATACTTGAAGGCAGAGCGAGTCAAGGTCGAAACGGAGACTCCGTTGGAGATTTACGCGGATGGAGAATTTGTTTGTGAGACGCCCGCCGAAATATCGATTGCTCCGGGCGCGTTGCGAGTGATTGCGCCCGCATAAGAGCTACTTTTTCTCACGTCCGAACTTCCGGTCCAAGGCCAGGTTCAGTTCCAGCACATTGACGCGGGGCTCACCCAGAAATCCCAACTGCCGGTTCAGAGTGTTCTCTTGAACCAGCGCTGCGATTTCAGATTTGGATGCCTTCCGCTCCATCTCCACTCGACCGATCTGATATTCGGCCGCCGCCGGCGTGATGTCTGGATCGAGTCCCGAACCGGATGTCGTGACCATATCAACCGGGATCATCAAGCCGGGATTCTGCGCTTGCAGTTTGGCCACATCTCCATTCACGCGGGTAATCAACTGCTGGTTAGTCGGCCCGAGATT
This sequence comes from Terriglobia bacterium, assembly GCA_963847715.1. GTDB lineage: Bacteria > Acidobacteriota > Terriglobia > Terriglobales > Acidobacteriaceae > Acidiflorens. The sequence continues at coordinate 253,097 of CAWKAZ010000026.1, read as the reverse complement.
CGATCCACTGGACGCGGTGGGGTCATATCCGTTGGCTCCGGCGCTCGATGGCCGCGAATGAAAGTAACCTGGCCCGGAGAATGGCTGCCCGATGATCCGTGAGCCAACGACGACGCCATCGCGTTGGATGAGTTGCCCATTCGCCTGCTTGGGAAAGATCAGCTGCGCGAGTCCAGTCACCAGCAGCGGATAGAGAACGCCCAGCAGGACTGTCGTCGCGATCGTCATCAGCACCGCCGTAATCAGATTCTTTTTCATGTCAGTATCGACTCTACCCTAGATCAGCTTGATTCCAGTGATGAACATGTCAATCAGCTTGATGCCGATGAAGGGCACGATCAGCCCTCCGAAACCGTAGACCAGCAGATTTTCGCGCAGCAGCGATTCGGCGCTCATCGCCTTGTATTTCACTCCGCGCAGCGCCAACGGAATCAGCGCCACAATGATCAGCGCGTTGAAAATGACGGCCGACAAGACAGCCGACTGCGGCGTTTGCAGCCGCATCACGTTCAACACATTCAACACCGGAAGAGTTGCAGCAAACATGGCTGGAATAATCGCGAAATACTTGGCGACATCGTTCGCGATCGAGAATGTGGTGAGAGCGCCGCGGGTCATCAGTAGCTGCTTGCCGATTGCCACGACCTCGATGAGCTTCGTGGGATTCGAATCGAGGTCCACCATGTTTCCGGCTTCTTTCGCAGCTTGCGTGCCGGTATTCATGGCGACGCCCACGTCCGCTTGAGCGAGCGCAGGAGCGTCGTTGGTGCCGTCACCGGTCATGGCTACCAGTTTGCCGTCCGCTTGCTCGCGCCGAATCAGATCCATCTTGTCTTTCGGGGTCGCTTCGGCCAGGAAATCATCGACGCCTGCTTCGCGCGCGATTGCCGCGGCGGTCAGCGGATTGTCGCCAGTGATCATGACGGTCTTGATCCCCATCGTCCGCAGTTGGTTGAAGCGCTCGCGCATACCACCTTTGACGATGTCTTTCAGATAAATCACACCGAGAGCGCGTTGGTTCTCGGCAACGACCAGCGGAGTTCCGCCCGAGCGCGCAATCTGTTCGACACTCGCCTGAATCTCGCGCGGCAACGATGTGCTGAACTGACCCAGGTACTTGATGATGGCATCGACTGATCCCTTGCGAATTTCGCGACCATCGAGATTCACGCCTGACATCCGAGTTTGCGCGGTAAAGGGAACGAATACTGCTTCGTGCGAAGTCAGTTCACGCCCGCGCAGGTTGTACTTCTCTTTTGCTAAAACGACGATTGACCGGCCTTCCGGGGTCTCGTCGGCGAGCGACGACAACTGTGCGGCGTCAGCCATTTCGGCTTCCGTGATCCCCGGAGCGGGAATAAATTCTGCTGCCTGCCGGTTGCCGAGCGTGATCGTTCCAGTTTTATCGAGCAGCAGGGTGTTTACGTCTCCCGCCGCTTCCACGGCGCGTCCGGACATCGCGAGGACGTTGTGCTGTACGAGGCGGTCCATGCCGGCAATGCCGATCGCGGAGAGTAGGCCACCGATCGTGGTTGGAATCAGGCAGACTAACAGCGAGACGAGTACGAATACTGTCTGCGGAGATCCTGAGTAAATCGCGAAGGGCTGTAGGGTGACGACGGCGAGGAGAAAAATAATCGTCAGGCCGGCCAGCAGAATATTGAGCGCAATCTCGTTTGGAGTTTTTTGCCGCTCAGCGCCCTCAACCAGAGCGATCATGCGATCAAGGAAGGTCTCACCCGGATTCGAGGTAATCCGAATCTTGATGACGTCAGAGAGAACTCGGGTTCCACCGGTAACGGCCGAGCGATCTCCTCCGGCTTCACGGATCACGGGGGCGGATTCTCCGGTAATGGCCGATTCATCGACCGAAGCAACGCCTTCGATGACTTCGCCGTCGCCCGGAATGAACTCGCCTGCGACAACCACTACCACATCTCCAGAGCGCAATTTCGCACTCGAAATGGTTTCGGTCGTTCCGTTGGCGAGCAGGCGCTTGGCCTGCGTCTCAGATCTCGCTTTGCGCAGCGTGTCGGCTTGCGCTTTACCGCGCCCTTCCGCCATTGCTTCCGCAAAATTCGCGAACAGGACTGTGAACCATAGCCACAGCGTGATCTGCAGATTGAAAGCGAAACTCTGCTTCTCGCGCAACAAGAGCAGCGTCGTCACCACGCTGCCCACCTCGACCACGAACATGACAGGATTCTTCATCATGGTGCGCGGATCGAGCTTGACCACGGCATCGAGCAGCGCGCGCCGGATGATTTTTGTGTCCCACAAACTCTTGTTTTTCTTCTCTGCCATGTTCTTCCCCAGGGTTGCTAATCTTCAGAAGGTCTTGCCTGCGTTCATAAGCAGATGCTCCAGCACTGGCCCTAAACTCAGAGCCGGGAAAAATGTGAGCGCGCCTACAATCACGATGACTGACACCAGCAAAAGAGCGAAGAGCGGTGTAGTCACCGGAAATGTGCCTGCCGACGCCGGTACGGTTTTCTTCTTCGCGAGATTGCCAGCAATCGCCAGCATGGGAATGATCATGAAGAAACGCCCGACCAGCATCGTCATTGCGCCTGCGGTGTTGTACCAGAGCGTATTGCCGTTCAAGCCCGCGAACGCAGAACCGTTATTTCCAGCCATCGACGTGAAGGCGTAGAGAATTTCGGTCAGCCCGTGCGGACCTGCGTTCGCAATGCTCGATGTTCCAAACCCCTCGACGGAGGAAATGCCGGCGAGGACAAGAATGACGAGAGGGAACACCAGCGTGACCAGCATCGCCATCTTCACGTCATAGGCTTCGATTTTCTTGCCGAGATATTCCGGTGTACGGCCCACCATGAGTCCGGCGATGAATACCGAGAGCACAACGTAGATGAGAATTCCATACAGGCCAGCGCCCACGCCGCCAAACACGGTTTCGCTGAGCATTATATTGACCAGCGGCACCAGTCCGCCCAACGGAGTGAACGAATCGTGAACACCGTTGATGGCTCCGCAACTGGCATCCGTTGTGACCGTGGCGAACAATGCGGAATCCGCAATGCCGAAGCGGACCTCCTTGCCTTCCATGTTGCCGCCTGGTTGCAACGCCGACGCATGCTGGTCCACTCCCGCCAGCAGCGGGTTGCCACGCGCTTCCGCCCAGTACGCCACTGTTACGCCAGACAAGAACAAGACGGCCATCGCGGCCCAGACCGCCCAGCCATGACGCTGCGAGCCGGCCATCCGTCCCAATGTGTACGTGAGCGCCGCGGGGATCGCGAAGATGGAGAGCATCTGCAGGAAGTTGCTCAGTGGCGTGGGATTTTCAAATGGATGGGAGCTATTGGCATTAAAAAATCCGCCGCCGTTGGTTCCCAGCATCTTGATCGCCTCTTGCGAGGCGACTGGGCCCTGCGCGATTGTCTGGTCAGTGACGGTGTCCATCACGGTTTTGCCGTCGGCTCCAACAACCGGCTTGCCATCGGCGCCCATTTTCTGAACCTGCTGCGGTTCCACGAGTTTCGCGGTGTCGTAGGGTTTGAGATTTTGCACCACTCCCTGCGAGACCAGCAGCAGCGCATAGATAATGCAGGCGGGCAACAATATCCAAAGCGTGGAACGGGTCATGTCGACCCAGAAATTACCAAGAGTTTCTTTTTCTTTGCGCGCAATGCCACGAATGAATGCGATTGCCAGCGCCATACCGACGGCGGCCGACGCGAAGTTGTGGTAAGCCAGACCGGCCATCTGCGTGAAGTAACTCATTACGGCCTCGCCCGAGTAGTTCTGCCAATTCGTGTTCGTGGTAAACGACGCAGCCGTGTTGAAAGCTAACGCGGGGGGCACGGCGACAAAATTCTGCGGATTCCACCACGGCAGCAACGCTTGTGCGCGCTCCAATGCATACAGCAGCAGCATGGAAGCTCCGCTGAACAACAACATGGCGAACGCGTATTCCGTCCAGCGCATCTCGTGCGCTTCATCCACGCCCGTCAGTCGGTAGAGCAGACGCTCAAGCGGCCGCACCACAGGATCGAGAAATGTGCGCTCCCGGCTGTAGACTCGCGCCATGAAAACGCCCAGCGGCTTTGTGATCGCCAGAATCAGAGCGAGGAATACACCGATCTGCATCCAGCCAGTGATAGTCATCTCAAAATTTCTCCGGTCTCAACAGCGCATAGAGCAGGTAGACCATCAACCCAGCGCTGATGATCAGCATGACGATTGATTCGGCATTCATAAACTCATCCTCAGCGAATTCGATTGCAGAAACTCACGTAGCCTAGTGAGAGAACAAAGAACGCTACCGTCACGACTACGAAGACCAGGTCTTGCACAACGCCTCCTTCAGCTGACTCTCAACTTTCCAGCGCAATCAGAATTTGACCAGGATCGCGAGATTCAAGCGGTTCTCATCTTTGCGAAGATCAGGTGTCCAGCCGGAAACAAAAGAACCATCCGGGCCAGTATTGCCTCCCGGAGGAGTGATGCCACCGCGGCCCGTGAAATACGGCACGTTCGCCGCGCGGTGGTTGTATTCCCAGCGGAAGGTGATGTACTGGCTCGGCATGTAGTCGTAGGTCGCGCTGATGTCCCAGGCCTTGTAGGGATCTCCAGGATTTTCCGTGAAGTACGGCGTGCCCGAAACGGCGGTTGCTCCGTTGATCGGAGGCAACAGAACCAGGTAACGGCCAGGGTTGTTCATCTTGCCGCCGCCGATGGTGACGGCGTAGCGGTCTTTGTGGAACCACAACCGGTTGTAGATCATGTATCCAAGAAAGCTCTGCTTGGGATCAATCACGCGCTGACCACCGACGATCTTCACGGCGTTCCCGAAGCAAGCCACACCGCCGCCACTTTCGCAGCCCATGTCGCCGGTCAGTGAGAACGCAGCCTTGTCCAGAAGACGGCCAGGGTTGTCGTAATACTTCACTTCCAGACTGTTGTCGGTGTGGAAGCGCGTGCGATTCGGAACTCCTAACGTGTCGGTGCCCATGCCGTAGTTATTCGAGATGATCGACACCTTCGAGTTCGGGCGGTACAAGATCTGACCACCGAGCCCCGGTTTCTTGTTGAACTTTCCATACGACTGCCAGCCGTTGATAAACCACGGCTCGATCTTCAGTTTTGCCGTCGGAAACACCTGTAGCCGCACCCCGTTGAAGAACCACGGCGTATTCGAAGATACATACGACGGCTGGTAGGCCCAGTTATCGAAGTTGTAGTAACTGAACAATCCGATGTACGACATGAAAATACCGGCATCGAGATTGACGCCATGCAGCGCATTGAAGTGATAGCCACCGTACGCTTCGGAGATATAGCGATACGCTGTGTCGAGATTCCACTGCCCGTGCGCAACGCTGGCATCATTGCGCGGCGTGGTCTGCGCGTACATGCCAAACTGCGTCATCAGGCGCGCGCGGACGTTGTCGTAGTGGAAATCACCGCCCACGCCGAGTTGCGTCAGCTGCACTTCGCCGGAACGAAATACTTCGCTCGATCCGCCGATCGAATTGTCGCGGGGACTGTTGAAGTCGTAAATGTACGAGGCATCGGCCCTGATTTCGGGAGTAAAGAACTTGCTGTCAAACGCCGCTTCTTTCGTGCGCGCGTTTCCGTTCAACCATGTCCAGTCGGCAAAGGCGAAGGGCTCGGCGGGTTGTGGCTTCTCGGGCTGCGGCGCTGGGCCGGAGTCAGCAGACGAAGCCAGTAGTGCATTCCCTTCCAGCGATGTAGCAGAGGAAGGCACACTCATAGGATTAGGACCGCGTGCCGCCGTCGTTGCACTCTGAGCTTCGGGGGCGGCCTGTCCCTGCTCGTAGTGCTTAAGCTGCTCCTCCAGTTGCTCGACCCGCTTCGTAAGCATTTCAATTTTGTTGAGCACGTCCGGTGAAACTGACTGCGCCGAACTGCTCGTATCTTGCGCATGCAATGGGATGACAGACGCGAGGAATATGGCGCCAATCACCAGCGTCGCGCTCTTCCTGTTGCCGGCAGATGTTGACCTCTCGCCATGCTGATTAGAACTTGATTGCAGATTCATATCGTTTCTTTCCATCCTCGACTGCTCCAAGACTCTCTCTACTTGCGCTGAGCATTCCATGCCCAACTTCTTTTCACGGCGCGCATGCCAGCTCTCTTTGCCCAGTTCCCAAAGAAACCGTAAAAAAGAGTGCTACGCACAGCAAATACATCGCCAATAGCAGGGAGAACATCGAGGCCTACTGAGGGAGCCCGAACAGTTCCAGAGCCGATTACATAGGGAGCCCCGTAAAGGGGGAGTAAGTAGTTCGTAAAGAATTCATAAAGAAATGTGACCGCCGGTTTTCAGCAGCCCCACTCGGCCTCACCGGGCTTCGCGAAATATCTTCATGGGTTGCCACTCGGGAACGACTTCCACCTCAAGGAGAGCTAGCCGTGCGGCAGCGATCATTCTGCTTTTTTCCGACGGCGGAACGTCAGCCCAGGCATCGCATGTGCGAACAGGGGTCGAGTGCTGTGGGTCGGCGAGTGCCTGATGATAGTGGTGAAACAATTGGGCGAATCTTTCGGGAGATACTTCCATGAGCTTGATCCTTTCCACCGGTCTCGACCGGCATCCAGTACATTGGACGCGAAAGGACGTAAACTCTGCATAAATTGAAAATAAGGAAACCGTAAATTCTCGGAGGGCGCTCGACGAGAGAAGTGAAGCGCGGCCAGTTACTCGCCGGGTTCGAAACGATAGCCGACCCAAGGATCCGTCAGGATATAGCGCGGGGAGTTTGGCGAGGGCTCGATTTTCTTGCGGAGTTGTGCAATAAAGACGCGCAGATACTCCACTTGCTCCGTCCTCTCGCCGCCCCAAACCGCACCCAGCAGAACGCGGTGCGTGACCACCTTACCGGCACGGCGGGCCAGATATACGAGCACTTCAAATTCTTTCGGCGTGAGGTGGACAGCGCGATCTTTCACCAACACACTGCGAGCTCCGGGATCGATTCTGAAGTCGCCCACTTCGATCGGCGCTGTCTCCGATTCTTGGGTGCGCGTGCGGCGAAGATTGGCGCGAACTCGCGCCAGCAGTTCTTCGATTCCGAACGGCTTGGTCACATAGTCGTCAGCGCCCGCGTCGAGTGCCTGCACCTTAGTTCGCTCTTCGCCGCGCACCGACAGCACAAGGATCGGGATTTGCGTCTTCGCCCGCAGGCGCCGGCACAACTCCAGGCCGTCCATATTCGGCATGGCCAGATCCGTGATGACCAGATCTGGCGACCAGTCTTTCATGATCTCGAGCGCTGTCTCGCCGTCATTGGCCACGCGGATGTCATAGCCATGCGCGGAAAGCGAAGTGCGCAGGACCCGAGTGATCTGGGATTCGTCGTCTACCACCAGAATGTGTTTGTGGTCTGACATTCTGAATCAGTCAGGCTCCTGCGTCACGATGTGGACGTCAACCGCGGGAGCGTCGCGCAAGAATTGATGGATGGAAGTGAGATAAAAAAACCGCCTGAAACCTCGGGTGGCGGAGCGTCCGAAAACCACCTGCGTGATGTGCTTCTCGTTGACAAACTCCGCGACTGCTGCGGAGACGCTCTTTCCTTTCAGGCGGACTACTTGCGCTCCAACATTTTCGGCAAAGCGTATATTCGCCGCCAGAGTTCGCTGGTTCGCTTCGCTGGAGTCCTGCCCCATGTCCGTGTACACGACAAACAGATCCGCATTCATAGCCTGTGCCATTCGCGCCCCACGAGCCACCAGATACTGCGCCGCCGGATTCGAACTGATGCACACCGCGATGCGTTCGCGGATGGCGACGGCGCTGTGATCCTTCCCCTCGTCTCCGCGATGCTGCTCCAGGCTTTGATCCACTTGCTGGGCGACCTGACGTAAGGCGAGCTCGCGCAGCGCAATCAAATTCGTCTCGCGGAAGAAATTCTGCAGCGCCCGGCCCACACGCTCCTGCGGATACACATCGCCGCGCCGCATGCGGTTCTGCAGCGCTTCCGGAGTCAGGTCGATCATCACTACTTCGTTGACTCGTTGCAGCACCCAGTCTGGCACTGTCTCGCGCACCTGGATGCCGGTGACGCCCTGCACGGTTGGCGTGACGCTCTCCAGATGCTGAATGTTCATGGTGGAAAGAACGTCAATTCCCGCATCGAGGAGCTCGAACACATCCTCATAGCGCTTGCGATGCTTGCTGCCTTCGATGTTGGTGTGGGCCAGTTCGTCGACGAGCGCGACGCAAGGCTTGCGCGCGAGTATGGCATCCACATCCATCTCTTCGAAGACTGCACCCTTGTATTCGAGTTGCTTGCGAGGCACGATTTCCAGATTAGTGACTAACTCCCCCACCGTTTTCCGCCCGTGGGTTTCAATCACTCCGATCACCACATCTTCGCCGCGCGTGTGCCGCCGGATCGCTTCGGTCAGCATTGTGTGCGTCTTGCCGACACCGGGAGCGTATCCAAGAAAGAGCTTGAACCTGCCGCCCTTACTTTTCGGCGAACATTCCTCGAGCCACTGGTCGGGAGTCTTCGGCATCGCGCTTATTGTCTCAGAAAAAGTTTCCAGGTTTCAGAGTTTCAAAGTTTCAAGGTTCTGAAGCTCTAGCGACCGACGGCAGGCATTCACCGCCGCTCTGGTTTGTGAACCTTGAAGCCCTGAAACTTTGAAACCGATGTTTGTCATACAATCGGCACGTGAATCCCGTAGCCAGATCTGCTTATGGATATCTGACAGCCGCGTTGTCGATCGCTGCGATTACTCTCGTCGGATACCGCTGGTTGCACCTTAACCCGACTACGATGGCGCTTGCTTTTCTGCTCGGAGTCCTCGGGATTTCCGCCTCCTGGGGCTTGCGGCAAGCGGTCTTCATGTCGGTGGGCGCCACTCTTGCCTTCAACTATTTTTTCCTGCCTCCGATCGGCACCTTTACGATTGCCGATCCACAGAACTGGATTGCTCTATTTGCGTTCCTCGTTACTGCGGTCACGGCCAGCGAACTTTCAGAGCGTGCCCGGCGCGGGATGCGCGCTGCCAACGAACGGCGTCGGGAACTGGAACGCCTCTACGCTTTCAGCCAGTTGCTGCTTTCGAGTGACAACCCGGCGGAACTGTTGAATCTGATCCCGCGCTACATTGTCGAATCATTCGACGTCCGGTCGGCAGCAATTTCCTTCAGTAACCGCACCGACGTTTATCGTTCCGGCCCCACCATCGATGGACTAGACGCGCGCGATCTGCAATTGATTTGCTTGCGCGGGGAACCCCGCATCGACGTCGCTCAGCAGCTGGCGTTCATGCCGCTGCGCATCGGCATGCGTGTCGTCGGATGCATGGGCGTGGCCGGTTCGCACATTTCGCGGCAAACTCTGGAAGCGATCGGCAGTCTGGTAGCTATCTCCAGCGAGCGAGCGGGCGCTGTTGAAAAGCTCAGCCGCGCCGAAGCGGCGCGAGAGAGCGAGCAATTGCGCTCGGTTCTTCTGGATTCGGTCACCCACGAATTTCGTACTCCTCTCACGGCGATCAAGGCGTCGGTGACATCACTGCTTGGGACTTCGAGCCATTCTCCCGACGACCGGCATGAGTTATTGACCATCATCAACGAAGAAAGCGACCGACTGAACCGCCTGATCGGAGAAGCTGCCGAGATGGCGCAACTCGACGCCAACAAAGTCGAATTCCGGTTTGAACCTGCGCCAGTAGGCCCGGTGATCGAGGAGGCACTCGAGGAATTGAAACAGCTCCTCGTTCATCATCCGGCGGACGTCAGGATCCCGAACAATCTTCCCCAAGCGCGCATGGATTCGGCCCACATTAAGGAAGTCCTTGTGCACCTGATCGAGAACGCCGCGAAATATTCCCCAGACGAAGCTCCAATCCGCATCACGGCCGAAGCGAAGGACCAGGTGGTGACCATCAACATCGCCGACCGGGGACCGGGTATCGACGATTTCGAGCAGTCTCTCGTCTTCGAAAAATTCTATCGCGGACGAAACCAGCGCACGCAAGTCCACGGAACTGGCATGGGCCTGGCCATCTGCAAAGCGATCGTCGAAGCCCACGGCGGCCGACTCGGCCTCACCAGCCAGTTAGGACATGGGTCGGTGTTCTACTTCAGTTTGCCGGTGGAGTGATGGGATGTGAACTGGGGCGTGAGCCGACCCTCAATGGAACTTGTGGGCTTAGTTCTGGTTAGCGATTGGCCTCAAAAAAACGAGCGTTCCACCCGGAAAGCGTGTGTTCGTAGTAGTGCGAAACTTGTGCGTGGGCGATGCCGAGGTAGTAGCCCCGAATCACTTCGACCCTCAGCGAGTCATGCGCGTTTATGTGCGTATCGTGCTCGATGACCAGCTTCGCTACTTGATCAGCAAACTCTGGCTCATCTGCAGAAGCCCCACTCCAGCGGACACTTATGACAAGAGTCTTTTTCCTGTTAGGTTCGTCGAACCGCCAATTCAAGTCCTGCACTCTAACAGCCTGAACATCTGTCAGGCCGCCAACCAATCTGACATCGTCCAGCAATTGAGAGAAATCTCCCGACTTGGCTAGATTATTTCCAAGAATCTCGGTGCCGACGAAGGCACCGGTCAGCAGTAATCCGAGAATCCACCAGTGGACCTTGGGCGTAGATTCCGCTTTGAGGGGACCGTCCTTATCAGCATCGGCTACGTAGCTCCCAACCAACAGGTCGTGAATGCCCTGCCTTGTGCGACTGTTAAAGACTACGAGGTACAGCGTAGATGCAAGTAGCCCCGAAGTGAAGAGAGAAACTGAAGTGGAGACAACCTCAGGCGTTCGAGGTGAAAGGAACGTTTCCTCCAGATAGTAGGGGACGGTGAAGAGCATGTAGCGAAATACCGACCTCCAGAAAGAAATCGTCGCACCGTTCTTGTCGACTACTCGAATGTGCATCAATCGCTTTCCGAGAGTCTGACCGTGGCCAACACTGCTATTTAGGATCGCGAAGTAGGGGAGGGCCATGCAAAAACCCACTACCGGTCCCCACGGTCCTAACCGTGAGAATGTTTCGAAGAAGGGCAGCGCGACGACGGTTGCCGCCAAGGCAAGGATTATTCCGTCAACAAAAAATGCACCGATCCTGCGCCAGAGCGCAGCAACTTCGCGGTCAGGAGGTAGAGTGGCGACTGGTGGGAGTTGATCACCGATAACAGGCGGAGCGAGAATGCCCAAGAGCGCCTCTCTATTCGGATAAGGCTGAGCTTGTGGTGGGCCCACTAGGATTTGAACCTAGAACCAACAGATTATGAGTCTGCTGCTCTAACCGTTGAGCTATGGGCCCTCGCCCCATATCTTACACACTCGAGCAGCAGTGTGGCGGGGACGCCCGCGGCCGCGAAAGAGCCTAGCGCTCACCCAGCATCTGGTTACCTACGTCATCAGTTCCGCGCACCTGCGACCTAGCCGGGGCCCGCGCCGCGATATGATTGCGCCAGAGCATCCTGCAATGAAAAAGCTGCGTTTCCTGCTCTCTCTGACCAACGACGACAACGACTACCAGATTGAGCAGACCTCCGCCGCCCAGCATGCCGCCCGCAAGCTGGGCGTCGATCTTGAAATCGTCTATGCCGGCAACGACGGCATCGTGCAGAGCCAGCAATTGTTGTCGCACATTCAGTCGACGACCGCCGCGCGCACCGACGCTGTTCTGTTCGAACCGGCCGGATCGACCGCGCATCCGCAAATCGCCCGCGCCGCCGCTGCGGCCGGCATCGGTGTCGCTCTGCTGAATCGGGACGCCGATTATATTGCCGAACTCCGCCGCCAGTTCCACGTGCCTACTTTTGCCATCACCTCGAACCATGAAGAGATTGGCCGCATTCAGGGTCAGCAACTGGGCACTCTTCTGCCGAACGGTGGCAACGTTCTCTACATTCAGGGTCCAGGAGAACATTCGGCCGCCAAGCAACGCTATACCGGCATGCTCGAAACCAAGTCTGACGCTACACACCTTCGCGTGCTCAAGGCCCACTGGACTGAAGCCAGCGCCTACAAAGTAGTGAGTTCGTGGCTGCGTCTTTCGACTTCGCGCCAGGCAAAGATTGAGGCCGTTTGTGCTCAAGACGATTCCATGGCCATGGGCGCCCGCAAGGCCTTCGAAGAATGCAAGGACCTGCGGGAACAGTTGCCGAACATGCCGTTCCTTGGTTGCGATGGCCTGCCCAAGACTGGACAAGATTGGGTGCGAAGCAAACTACTGGCGGCGACCATCTACATTCCTCCGAACGCCGATCAGGCGATGGAGATGATGGCTCATGCGATCTCCACTGGAACGCTTCCCGCGGACCGCACATTTACAGAAGCCAAGTCGATTCCTGCCCTGGAAACGCTGGCACAGCAATCTTCGGCGCGCGCCCGCGCCGCATCGCGCTAAGACAAGAATTTTCAATGAAATATAAATTGCCCGTGAGGTTGGTTCTCACGGGCTTGAACGTGCGCGGTGTCTAGTGCGCGGCAGGTGGCGCGGGTGTGGGCGGAGCGACGGGCGCTCCTGCACTATTGTTCACCAGGTCTTTCAATTCCTTGCTGGGCTTGAAGAAGGGGATCTTCTTCGCCGGAACTTCGACGCGGTCGCCAGTCTTAGGGTTGCGGCCGACACGCGGCTTGCGCTGGCGAGTCCGGAAGCTGCCAAATCCGCGGATCTCGATTTTGTCACCCACGCGCAATGAACGCACCACGCTGTCGAAGATCGTGTCCACAATCACTTCGCTATCTTTGCGGGTAAGTTCCGCCAGCCGGGAAACTTCTTCGATCAGGTCAGCCTTCGTCATAAGCCTTTGCTCCCTATTTAGGACCGGTTCCCTTCGAGGGAAACCGCGTGCCCGAGGGCCAAGTACCCCTCATTTCTGATTCGCCCGCCTATAACCTTCTCAAATTTAAGGGGTTCTATGCAAGTGCGGAATCACGGCACCCAGTTCGGAGCGACTCACCCATACCCTTTTTCTGAGAACCGGGAACTGAGAACTGAGCATACACCTACTTCCACAGATAATAAAACCCCACCTGCTGCTCCAACAGCTTTTCCCGGGTAGGCAAGTAGTCCGACACGTCGCCAAAAAGCAGATCGAGGCCTGACCGCTTCTCTTTTGGAGGATAGACCAGCGTCGGCTCGCCCGAAATGTTGACCGCTTGGGCGGTATCCTTTAAGGCACCTTCGAAGTCGGTAATCTGGTCGACCAGTTTGAGGTCCGCCGCCTGCTCGCCGGTCCAGACTTTGCCGTTGGCGATGGCGCGGATGTCGGCTTCCTTCGCATGGCGGCCGTCGGCCACGGCCTGAATGAACTGCGTATGCATGTTGTCGATCAATCCCTGCATATACTCGCGTTCGGCGGGAGTCATTTCGCGAGTCGGGCTGCCGGTATCCTTGAACTCTCCAGCTTTCATCGTAATCGCATTCAGCTTCGCCCACTTCAGCAGCTCGCCATAGTTCACCCATTCTGCGATGACTCCGATTGAGCCCACGATGCTGCCCTTGTCGGCGTAAATCTTGTTGGTGGCTGAAGCTACGTAATACGCGCCGCTCGCGCCTACTGTCTCGATCGAAGCCACAATCCGTTTTTTCTTTTCGTCGCGAATCCGCTTCACTTCGCGATAGATTTCCTCCGAAGCGGCGACCCCGCCTCCGGGAGAATTGACATGGATGATGATGGCCTTGACAGAATCGTCGTCGGCAAACTTCTTCAACTGGGGAACAATCTGCTTGGGAGAGAAAATTACACCGTCGAGTTCGACTACAGCGATCTTCGAGCCGAAACCCGAAAACGACTCTTCATCGCTGCCACCGAAACTGAGGTAAACCAGCGTGAAGACAGCCACCGCGAACAAAACAAACAGTCCGCCGCCAACCAGAAGCCAAATCCAAATGCGCGAACGCCCTTCAGCCATGATCAGACGAGTTTAGCACCGGCGGTGTTAGCAGCGCCCTCCGATGAGGGCGCTGTTCGAGGGCTCCTCGCAAAACGCACGAAAAGTAGACCAATGCAGTGCAGTGTATTTTTACTTCACTTCAAAATTGCGCGGATCAACCGATTGATTATTCGATATTTCGAGGGCTTTCATGTCCCATTCGGACAGCGTCGTGCGACCACTGCCGAGCTCCACTGTGAACTGGATATCGTAGTGGGTTGGCAAGGTAATGCCATCCGTTGTCTTGAAATCGCTGAACTTTTCTTGTAGCCGATAGCGCGTTTGCTGCTGCCGGGCCGCAGCCGTTTCTCCCCCCGTCGTGAGTTGCTCTGCAACAGCGTAACTGTAGAGCGTTTCCACGTGGTGAAAAGTCTGAGGGTCGAAATAAAGGTGAATATCCAAATCGGAACTCTTCTTAGGGTGATAGCTGAGATCGTACAGCTCCTGCCCGTCTATTTTCTTCAGTCCGCCAAAAGTCAGTTTTGGTTTGCGCGCGTCCAGGTCTAGAAGAGGCCATGCCGTCGAAATGACACCTCCCAACAGACCTTCCCGGATTACTGCGTCTTGAACAAAGACAAAACTCCCAAGCGCGGAACGTGACTGCCGGGAAGTAGAAAATGCCACCTTGTCCTTGTCGCCATTGAAGACAAACTGCTCGCCGCGATAGTCGTTATTCAGAAACTTCATCATGAATACGAGCTTCTTGCCCTCGGAAGCCATCTGAGCCTTACCGTCCAGCGTGCCAGCACCGCCGACCAGTATTTTGTATGTCACCGGACCTTGGGCGATGCGAGTCTTAAACTCCGCTCGAACCTTGGCGCTGGCAATCGAATCCAGATGCTGGGCCACAAGTTCATCTGCATTAGTAACCGGATTAGCGGCTACCGCTATGTTCACGAGCCCGAAAGCTGAGCAGAACAAAACCAGAGCTGCGATGGCAGTACTCTTCTTTGCACTCATAAGTAGGTACTTCCTCGATTTTGAAATTCGAAAGCAATTTGCGACCGAGATCCCGCAAAAAGTCTTACGACGCGAGTTTACACCCTTCGGGAGCCTCCTTACATGCGCCTATATCCTCGTCTGCGAGTCAACCGGATGCGCCACAATAGCCTTTACTTGGCGTAAACTCTTCACGCGCATGCGTGATCCCGTTGAACTCGAAGTTTTCAAAAATCTCTACCACTCCATCGCCGAGGAAATGGGCGCTGCCTTGCGCCGCACGTCCTTTTCTCCCAACATTAAAGAGCGTCGCGACTACTCCTGCGCCGTCTTCGATTCCGACGGCCGAGTCATCGCCATGGGCGACCACATGCCGGTGCACCTGGGCTCCATGCCCATGTCGGTAGCTGCTGCGGTTGACCAATGCACACTGGAAACCGGTGACATGGTCATGCTCAACGACCCGTTTCGTGGAGGTACGCATCTTCCTGATATCACGCTGGTGATGCCGGTGTACATCAGCAAAGCCGAGAGCGGCGGGCGAGGACACCCGCCCCACACAACAACGCCAGACTTCTACGTCGCCTCCCGCGCCCACCACGCAGACGTCGGCGGAACTTACCCCGGATCCATGGGGCCGTGCCGCGAAATTTATCAGGAGGGCCTCCGGATACCGCCGGTCAAGATCATGCGCGACGGGAAAATTGTCGCCGATGTGCTCGCCTTGCTACTCAACAACGTGCGCACTCCGGAAGAGCGCGAAGGCGATCTTGGAGCTCAGATCGCCGCCTGCCAGACCGGAACGCAGCGCCTCCGTGACATTTGCCAGCGCTATGGTCTTGCCCGTGCCCAGCGAGCCGCTGCCGATCTGCTCGTCTATTCAGAGGAAATGATGCGCGCCTTCCTCCGCACGGTTCCTCCCGGACGCTACCAGGCCGAGGACTTTCTCGATGACGACGGGGTCGAAGCTAAACCTGTTCGCATTGCCGTGATGATTGATGTTGCGGCTCCATCCAACAAGAAACTTTCCGGCACGACCGCCAAAATGCCCCACTATCAAGTCACCGTCGACTTCACTGGCAGCGACCCTCAGGTTCAGGGAGCAATCAACGCGGTCGAAGCGATCACCTACTCCGCGTGCTTCTATGTTTTCCGGTGTCTCCTACGTGACGACGTGCCCGCCACCTCGGGACTGATGCGCCCTATTCGCGTCATCGCGCCTTCGGGAACCGTGGTCAACGCGAGGCCTCCGGCTGCCGTCGCCGGTGGCAACGTCGAGACTTCGCAGCGGATCGTCGACGTGCTACTGAAAGCGCTCGCGCAGGCCATTCCAGACTGTATTCCCGCGGCCGCCTCCGGCACCATGAACAACCTCACCATCGGCGGCATCGATCCTCGCTCAGGCGAGCCGTTCGCATACTACGAGACGATTGCCGGAGGAATGGGAGCGCGCCCGACGAAAAACGGCGTTTCAGGCGTCCACACGCACATGACGAACTCGCTCAACACCCCCGCTGAGGCGCTCGAGTATGCCTACCCGGTCCGCCTGCGCCAGTATTCTTTTCGAGCGAACAGCGGAGGGCGGGGCCTGCACAGAGGGGGAGACGGAATCGTCCGCGAAATCGAAGTCCTAACCGACGCACAGGTGACCCTGCTCGCCGACCGCCGTTCTCGAGGGCCTTACGGCTTGGCGGGAGGGGCGGCAGGCGCGCCCGGCCGCACCCTCATTATCCGCAAGGATGGGTCGGAAGCAGAATTACCCGGCAAGACCAGCGTACGGCTCAGCGCTGGCGAAAGTATCCGCATCGAATCCCCCGGCGCCGGTGGCTGGGGAAAGAAATAACGCGCCCTGATCTCACGGAGCCGCGTCAATGTTGGTGGAAAAGCTTCTCCGTCTCCTTCGCCCAGGCGGGCGCCTTCGGCCTTAAGGATTGGGTTTTTGCATCGCCATAAACTTCCGATACGATACGGCCGGTTTTGACGTCGTAAAGCTGATAATCGCCAATTTCAGGCCCATGCGTCGGTCCCCAAACCGCCGCGAGTCGCTTCCCGCCATCGCGGAAGGTCCAGTACCAGACCATTTGCCCTTGTTGTATGTGCAGGATGCTCTTGCCGGAAGTGTAGACGGCCAATACCAACGGAACGGAATAGGAGGTGCAGCAATTGTCGAAGTTTTCCGTCCACCCTGCCGTTCGCCTATCTGGTGCGACTTTGGGATCGGTGATTCCCTCTTCGTTGAAAACGATGCTGTTTTCAGTGCTTTCTTTTTTGGCAGTTAGCCTTTCAACCACCTCTGTCTGATCGCTATAAACGATGTGAAGATTTCCGCTCTCATATGCGGAACCGGGAGGCTTTTCATCAACATAGCATTTGACGATGTACGCGCTTTCGCCCGGGGCGCTGCCATCTATTTCGGTCCTGCTAACTGATCGTTGATCGCCATCCTTTGTCTCCGCACAGACGAGTACCGAGAGAAACAGCAGCCAGCAAACCGACACCGCCTTGTTCTTCATTGGTTTTCGCCCTCCTCCGTGCATGAAACGGTACCTTGCGCGATGCGCTATTCATTACCGTGCGCGATCCTGTTCGGCTTCGCCGACTCCCGGTTTTTTCGCTAGAATCACCTCAGTCGTTCAAGGTATAACCCAAATGAAATTTGTCCGCCCCGTCATTTTCGGCATCGCGCTGGCATCGGCCTTTTTCTATTTCACCACCTACCGCAACGGACATCTCAATCCGCCTAGCTGGATCGCCCGTCCGCAGCACGTTGAAATCACCGAAGCGGCCGGGAACGAGGCGCTCGACGCCGAAGAACAGAACAACATCAACGTCTACCGCAAGAACATCGGATCGGTCGTCAACATCACTTCGCGTGTCATGACCTTCGATTTTTTCTACGGGTTGGTCCCGCAGGAAGGCCAAGGCTCCGGCTTCGTCATCGACAAAGAAGGACACATCCTCACCAACTACCACGTCATTGCGAACGCCCGACAGGTTGAAGTCACGCTCCACGACCGCAAGAAATACAAGGCCACCATCGTCGGCACAGACAAGTCGCATGACTTGGCCATTGTTCAGATCAAGGCCGCCAACCTGCAATCGATGGTCCTCGGCGACTCCACCAATCTGCAGGTTGGCCAGAAGGTCTATGCCATCGGCAATCCCTTCGGCCTCGCTGGAACTTTGACGCGCGGCATCGTCAGCTCAATCCGCCAGGTGCAAGAACCCGACGGCATGATCATCGACGAGGCTATCCAGACGGACGCCGCCATCAACCCCGGCAATTCTGGCGGCCCGCTGCTCAACTGGCACGGGGAGGTCATCGGAATCAATACGATGATCGCCTCCAATGGCGCTGAGCAAAGCTCCGGCATTGGCTTCGCCATCCCCATCAACACCGCGAAAGCCGTGGTCAACGATCTGGTTACGCTTGGACGCGTGCGCCGTCCGGCGCTCGGCGTACGCACAATCCCGGTCGATCCGGAAATCGCCGAAGAGTTGGGACTCGCGGCCGACTACGGACTGCTCATCGTTCAGGCTGTCGCTGGAGGATCCGCCGACCGTGCAGGATTGCGTGGCGGCAACGAGCGCGCGTACCTGGGCAACACGCCCATCATGATTGGCGGAGACTTAATGGTCGCAATCGATGGCGAAAGACTCGAAAGCCAGCAGGATCTGGCCCAAATCATGAACAAGCACCGCGCCGGAGACACCGTAAAGGTGACCATCTTCCGGGGGAAGAAACAGTTGGAAGTGTCGGTAACCTTGGGCGAAGCCAGAGACCAAGTGTAGCTCATGTGGCCTGGGCGCCCCGCCCGCGTGCACTTGGCCATCGGCGACGAAACCTCTTGCAATCCACGTTGCTATATAGCATGATATATAGCAACGGAGGATCGCATGGCGCCCAGTTCCAAAGCAAAAGTCTTCTACAGCGGAAGGAGTCAGGCCGTAAGGATTCCCGCCGAGTTCCGATTCAAGACTGACGAGGTTTACCTCCGTCGCGACCCGCAGAGCGGAGACCTGATTCTGTCGGAAGCACCGGCAAAAACCTGGAAAGAAATCTTCGCCGCGCTGGACGAGGCCGGGGTTCCTGACGATTTTCTGACCGATCGAGATACGAGGCCGCCGGAGAAGCGAGACTTCTGATGGTTCGAACCTGGATGCTCGACACGAATACCGTGAGCTACATCGTCCGGGGAAAATCTAGTGCTGCAAGGGACCGTTTGGATGGCTTGAAAATCAATGAGGTCGGATGTATCTCAGTCGTCACCGAGGCCGAAATTCGTTATGGGCTGGCCAAGAAACCGCCGAGTCTGGCTTTTCGAACGGTTCTCAACGACTTCCTGGGAAAGATACAAATCCTACCTTGGGGCAGCGATGAGGCGCACGCTTATGGGACCCTTCGTTTCAAACTGGAACGTGCCGGCAAGACTCTTAGCGCTCTGGATATGCTAATCGCGGCCCACGCCATCAGCACAAACGCTACTTTGGTTACCGGGGATAAGACGTTTGCTCAGGTTGAAGATCTGCGTCCGCCCGTGAACTGGGCGGTTGATTTGTAAGCTCGTTTGATTTCCTTGGATAGCCATATGAACTTACATGAGCAGGAGTTCGTGGAGTCTTTTGTCCAACATGCGCGCCGTGAGCGTGTTCGCCTCGGTCTCGCCAATCCCAAAAAGCGCCGCAAGTTCGTCGACGAGTTTGCTCACCACGGAACCTACGTTCTGGCGCCCGAATGCCTTAGAAGCATAAAACCAAATCAACAACACCCAGATTCGATCTACGCGATCCTTCGTAGCCTCGGCGCTCCCGACACTTGCTACCTTATTTCTGAAGACAGCAATTTCGATGGCAAGGAAATGGGGTTATCGGCAGCTCTGAAGCAGATTGTCGGTTATGGCATGGGAACTGTGATTTCCTGCCTACCCGGACGGCTTGGATATTTCGAAGGTGAATTGAAAGAACGCTACCTACTGCAGAAGTGACTGGCTAGTCCATGCCCGACCTCGACTGGATCCGCAAACTCTGCCGCTCCTTCCCCGATGTCACTGAGGACATGCCCTGGGCCGACGATCTCTGTTTTAAGGTCCGCGGCAAAATCTTCACCGGGATGGTTCTCTCCGACGGCCGCTTCCCGCGCATCACTCTAAAATGCACGCCCGAGAAATTCCATGAACTCCTCGAAATTGAAGGCATCTCCATCGCACCCTATGTCGGACGTTACAAATGGGTGATGCTCGCCAACTCCAACGTCCTCCCCGCGAACGAACTCGAAGCGCTGATCCGCCAGTCGTACGACCTGGTTTCAGCGAAAGCATCAGGGAAGAAATCCGTGAACAAGAAGAAATCGCTGAAACGTTGCGAGAAAAGGAAGTAACTTTCCCCCGCCTTCCTCCGTGCGCCTTTTGACTAAGCCCTTGCCGTTCTCGGCGTCCTCCGTGTCTCGGCGGTGAACCGGGTTTGACGAGGCGCAAGTGGCTGGACTAGCCTCGTAGTTCGCCCTAATTCATGCGCTTTCAACGCAATGTTCTGATTCTCTGCAGCCTGTGTTTGTTCGCGGCTGTCGGCCAGGCGGCGCCGCTTCGGCCGACGCATGCCTCGCATGCCATCGTCACCAGCGTCCACGAACTCGCTTCCCGTGCCGGCGTTGAAATGCTG
Organism: Terriglobia bacterium; assembly: GCA_963847715.1. Taxonomy (GTDB): domain Bacteria; phylum Acidobacteriota; class Terriglobia; order Terriglobales; family Acidobacteriaceae; genus Acidiflorens. The sequence continues at coordinate 232,607 of CAWKAZ010000026.1, read as the reverse complement.
CAGGCCGGAGGCAATGCTGTCGATGCTGCGGTGGCCACCGGGTTCGCCCTGGCCGTCGTCCATCCCCAGGCGGGAAATCTTGGTGGAGGCGGATTCCTCCTTCTGCGTAACGCCACCGGTGAAGTCCACTTCATCGACTTCCGCGAAAAAGCTCCCGCTACGGCCACCGAGAATATGTACCTCGACGCCCAGGGCAACGTGCTGCCCGACTCCAACCTTGGCTCAAGTGTGGTCGGCTACAGGTCCATTGGCGTCCCGGGCTCCGTGGCTGGATTGGTTTACGCGGAGAAGAAATACGGAAAACTGTCGCTTCAACAAGTAATCGCACCCGCTATTAGGCTCGCCCGTGACGGGTTCACTCTCGCCTACGAAGACGCGCAGGACATAAAAGAGGACGACTACCTCGCCCAGTTTTCTCAATCCAAGCGGCTTTTTCTGCGCGATGGAAATTACTACCGGCCCGGCGAGCTGTTCAAACAACCAGAACTCGCCCGCACGCTCGAGCGCATCGCCAAAGATCCCGACGACTTCTACCACGGAGCTCTGGCACGCGAATTGGCGGCCGCCATCCACAAAGGTGGAGGCCTCGTCACCGCCGCCGATCTCGCCGCCTACGAAGTCAAGGAGCGTGAGCCCATTCGTGGCACCTACCGTGGATACGACATCATCAGCGCTCCGCCGCCGTCTTCCGGCGGAGTCGCGCTGGTCGAAATTCTGAATATTCTCGAAGGCTTCGACCTCGCCAAACTCGGCAACCGCTCCGCCGACGCCATTCATCTCGAAGCAGAAGGCTTTCGCCGGGCATTTTACGATCGCGCTGACTTCATGGGCGACCCCGATTTCGCCACGGTCCCTGTCGCCCAACTTATCGACAAGAGGTACGCCGCCGCCTGGCGCGACTCCATCGAAGTCAATCATGCTAGCGCGAGCAAAGATCTAAAGCGCCCAGCTTTCGCTGAACTCGAGCGTGTCGCCCGGTCGCGGATCGCGTCCCTCCGCGAACCTCAGAACACCACCCACTATTCCGTTGTTGATGCCGAAGGCAACGCCGTTGCGGTGACTACCACCCTCAACGACACCTTCGGCTCGCGTGTCACCGCGGAGGGGTTGGGCTTTTTGCTGAACGACGAGATGGACGATTTTGCGGCCAAACAAGGCATTCCAAACGCTTATGGATTGATCCAGGGTCCGGCCAACGCCATTGGCCCGGGGAAGCGGCCTCTCTCCGCTATGACGCCCACGATCGTCCTGAAAAATGGGAAGCTCTTCCTTGTTTTGGGCACGCCCGGAGGCCCCACCATTATTACGACGGTGGCCAACGTCCTGATTGGCGTGGTTGATTTCGGGCTTGATATCCAGGAGGCCGTCAACGCACCCAGGTTTCACAACCAGTGGCTCCCCGACGAGATTCTCGTCGAAGATCGTCTCTCTCCCGATACAATGAATGTTCTGCGTTCCAAAGGACATAAGCTGAAAGTCGAACATTTCTGGGGTGACGGCGAATGCATCATGGTTGACCCCAAGACCGGCGAGCGGCTCGGCGCCAGCGACGGACGAAACAACGGGAAGGCGGTAGGTTACTGATGCAGAGGGCGGTCTCGACATACATCTATGTAAAGGAACGGCTCCATCCGGGCCTGCTTGACGAGCTTGTCAAGGCCGGAGCCGAGTCGATCGAGATTTTCGCCGCCCGGCAGCACTTCGATTACGCCAACCGCAAGCAACACGTGCGCGAAATTGCCGACTGGTTCAAGACCACCGGCATTCCTCTGAATTCCATTCATGCGCCTCTGTATTCCGACTACGAGTGGGGACGCACAGGGTCGCCGCCGGTCAACATCGCCTCCACCGATCGTGCCGGCCGCATCGACGCAATGGACGAGATCAAACGCGCACTCGAGGTCGCCGAGCACATCCCGTTCCGCTTTTTGGTGCAACATATTGGCAATCCGAACGACGTGTTCGATGAGAAAAAGTTCGAAGCGGCCATGACTTCCGTCGAGCACCTGCGCGCCTTCGCCAAGCCGCTGGGAGTAAGGCTGCTGATCGAAAACATTCCGAACGAGCTGTCCACTCCTGATCGTCTGGTCGAGTTCATCAAGACCATGCACTTCGACGACATCGGTGTGTGCTTCGATTGTGGACACGCGCACATGATGGAAGGCATCGCCGAAAGCTTTGCCACGCTGAAGAACCACATCTGCTCGACGCACGTACACGACAACAACAAGGACAAAGACTCACATCTGTGGCCGGGCAACGGATCGATCAACTGGAAAGAGACGATGGAGTTGCTGCGCACGGCGCCGCAAAAACCGCCTCTGCTGCTCGAAGTCGATGGCGAAGAGAAAAAGAGTCCCAGCGACGAAGTGAGTACCACCTTCAAGAAGCTGCAAGACGAGTAAAAACAAGGGTCAGAGGTTAGAGGTCAGATTGCAGAGGTTAACCCCCACGGCCCAAACCGACAGGTTTTAGTTCTGCAATCTGACCTCTAACCTCTGACCTTACAATTCCACTTTATTGCCTGAGTAAGAAATTCGACCTTATGTCCACCCCCATCAGCACAATCGCAGAAATCGGCAAGCACGAAGGCCAATCCGTCACCATTCGCGGATGGCTCTACAACCTCCGCGAAAGCGGCAAACTGCTCTTCCCGCAATTTCGCGACGGCTCCGGAGTCATCCAGGGAGTCGTTCCGAAGAATGCCGTTCCTCCCGAAGTCTTCGACGCCATCAAAGGGTTGACGCAGGAGTCGAGCGTCATCGTGGAAGGCAAAGTCCGCGCCGATAAGCGCGCTCCCGGCGGATACGAACTCGACGTCTCCAACGTCCAGGTGGTACAGCGCGTCGCCGAGGGGACTCCATATCCGATAACCCCGAAGGAACACGGCGTCGATTTCCTGATGGAGCACCGTCATCTCTGGCTGCGCTCGCAGCGTCAGGCCTCGATCCTGCGTGTGCGCGCCGAAATCATTCGCGCTGCACGCGACTTCTTCGACAGTAACGGATTCACTTTGACCGACCCGCCGATCCTTACGCCCGCGGCGTGCGAAGGAACCTCAACCCTTTTCCCCGTGGACTATTTCGAAGAGCAGGCCTACCTGACGCAATCCGGCCAACTTTACATTGAAGCAACCGCGATGGCGCTCGGTAAGGTCTATTCGTTTGGTCCGACTTTTCGCGCGGAGAAATCGAAGACCCGTCGCCACCTCACCGAATTCTGGATGGTCGAGCCAGAAGTTGCCTACGGCACCCTCGACGATCTGATGGAACTCGCCGAAGGACTCCTGACGTTCTTAGTCAAGCGATGTCTAGAACGACGGCGCCCCGATCTCACAGTCATCGGGCGGGACCTGAGCAAGCTCGAAAACATCGACGCGCCCTTCCCGCGCATCACTTACGACGAAGCGGTCGCGAAACTGCAGGAAGGCCACGCGCAGGGCAAGCTCGAAAACAAATTCGAGTGGGGCGGAGATCTCGGCTCGCCCGACGAGACCTATCTTTCCTCGCTGTACGATCGGCCAGTCATGGTCCATCGTTACCCGGCCAGCGTGAAAGCGTTTTATATGGAACCGGATCCGCAGCGTCCCGACCTCGCTCTTTGCGTGGATGTACTCGCTCCGGAAGGCTACGGCGAAATCATCGGCGGATCGCAGCGTATGGCCTCGCATGACCTGCTCCTGCAGCGGATTCACGAGCACAATCTGCCTGAGGAAGCATTCAAGTGGTATCTTGATCTCCGCAAGTACGGCAGTGTTCCGCACTCCGGTTTCGGCATGGGTATCGAGCGTGCCGTCGCCTGGATCTGCGGACTGGAGCACGTGCGCGAGACAATTCCATTCCCGCGCATGCTGCACCGACTGTATCCATAGCATTGAACCGCAGAGATCGCTAAGTCCGCAGAGAAGCAATTGCATGACTACCGTGGTGGTTCAAGCAGGTCAGCTAAACGCAATCACCGAGCAGATCATCGGTGCTGCAATGGAGGTTCATCGCGCACTAGGTCCAGGCTTGCTGGAATCCGCGTACGAAGCCTGCCTTGTTTTTGAACTTCGCGAGCGTGGCCTCCGCGTTGAACAGCAAAAGCCGCTGCCAATTACATACAAAGCGGTTAAGCTCGATTGCGGCTACCGTCTAGACTTGGTCGTAGCTGATTGCGTGATCGTCGAAATAAAAGCCGTTGAGAAGCTAAATACTGTGCACGACGCCCAGTTGCTCTCCTACCTGAAGCTGTCCAATTGTCGAGTAGGGTTGCTTCTTAACTTCCACTGCACAATGCTGAAGCATGGAATTCGCAGACTGGTGAATGACTTCCCTTCCTCTGCGTACTCTGCGCATTCCGCGGTTAAATAGGAAGCATATGCCACTGCGAACCACGACGTTCAGCAATATCACTCCACGCCAGATACGTGTGATCGGCGTCCCTCTTGATCTTGGCCAATCCCGCCGCGGCGTCGATATGGGCCCTTCGGCCGTCCGCGTTGCCGGGCTCGAGGCTCGTCTCGAAGCCATTGGCCACACTGTCGAAGATGCCGGCAACATCGTCGTCGCCATTCCGGAACAGAAAAAGGAAGGCGCGGCCAACTCCAAATATCTCAAGGAGATTACTGCGACCTGTACCAAGAGCGCTGACTTGGTGTTGAAGACCCTTGAGGCGGGTAAGGTTCCTCTTGTCCTCGGTGGCGATCACTCAGTCGCGGCCGGGACCGTATCCGGCGTCGCTGAGTTCTACCGGCGCAAGAACCAGAAGATCGGACTGCTCTGGATCGACGCGCATACCGACATGAATACGCCCGAGTCTTCTCCCAGCGGGAATGTCCATGGCATGCCACTCGCCGCGCTTATGGGACTGCCTCCCGCCGAACTGGGCAATATTTACGACTTCTCTCCCAAGGTCGCGCCAGAGAACTGCGTGCTCGTCGGTATCCGCGATGTTGATAACTACGAGAAGGAAAACATTCGAAAAGCCGGAGTCGAGGTCTTTACCATGCGTGACATCGACGAGCGCGGAATGCGCGCCGTCATGGAGGAAGCGCTACGCATGGCCGGACGCGGCACTGCGGGCTATCACGTCTCGCTCGACATGGATTGGATCGACCCCGAAGACGCACCTGGAGTCGGCACTCCGGTCTGGGGCGGCGCGACGTATCGCGAAGCCCATCTCGCCATGGAAATCATTTCCGACCATGGCCGGATGCTGAGCTTCGAAATTGTGGAAGTGAATCCGGTCATCGACGAGCGCAACCAGACCGCGGATCTGGCCGTAGAACTGGCGCTCTCAGCGTTTGGAAAGAAGATTTTGTGAAAACAGGTTTCAAGGTTTCAAAGTTTCAAGGTTTCAAAACCACAAGGATCGGTTCGTTGGGACTACGACCGCTTCTGTCTCTGAAACCTTGAAACCCTGAAACTTTGAAGCCTTGCTCTTACTGCACATCCGCCACTTTTCCGTTCAGGAACGTAACCTTAATATCCTTGTAAACGTATATCAGCTTGGTGCCCAGATTAATTATCTTCTCGGGAGTACCCAGCGCGGCTTTTACCTGCTCGGGAGTCATGCCCTTTTCAATTTGCTGCGGCTCCGCTGGAGGCGCTTGTTGCTGGGCTTGTTGTCCTCCACCGCCTCCGCTTTGGTTGCTATTTTGATTCTGATCAGCCTGCCCGTTCTGTTGCGAATCGCCGCCAGAATCGATGGCTAACACTTGACCGATCGTGTCCTCCACTTGGGACGGATTCATGTTCTGCAGCGTGCCCTTGGCAAACTGAAAGACGACTTCGGATTTATAGAACGACGGCTGCTGAACTCCGTTGCAGGAATCGCACTCGACGACCTGAAACGAAACCTTGTCTTTATCCAGGCTTACGTCGATCCGCATCGGATACACTTTCGTTCCAACCTGCAAATACCGGGAATTCTGCTTCACCATCGCAGCGCAAAATCCGTTGGGCGCCTTAAGATCGCCGTCCTGAAACTTGACCGGACAGAACATCGCAATCTGAGGAGGAATACCGAGAAGTCCGCCCTTTTGGACATCCAGCACGGTTCCCGGATCGGTAACCGTAAGACTGCCTCCCGCAGCGCCAATCTTGACGGGTTTGTACTGTGCCTTAAGCTGCTCCTGCAGCGAAGGCTGCGCCACCAGATTCAGGCACAGACTGACGGTGAACGTGGCGAGCACGCCAATGTAAGTGCCAAACCCGAATCTCGATCGCATTCGCGCCCCGCTACTGCACATCCGACACTTTGCCATTTAGGAAGGTAACCTTCAGGTCTTTGTAAACGTAGATCTGTTTCGACCCGAGATTGACTATCTTATCCGGATTGCCCAGTGCATTCTTGACCTGATCTGGCGTCTGGCCCTTTTCTATCTGCTGTGGCTCCGCTGGTGGGGCTTGCTGTTGCTGCGCCTGGCCTCCGCCGCCACCGTTTCCGCCGCCACCCTGCTGCTGGTTTCCGCCTTGTTGATCATTGCCGCCCTGCTGATTGTTACCGCCCTGATCGGCGCTGTCGTCAATGGCAAGCAGTCCGGAGATCGTATCTTCGACTTGCGAAGGGCTGGTAGTCGCCAGCGTTCCGTGCGGAAACTGGAAGACGACGTCGGCCTTGTAGAACGTTTTCGGATCGACGTTGTTACAGGAATCGCAATCGACGATTCCGATGATCACCTGGTCCTTCGGCAGATTGACCACGACCCTCGAGGGATACACTTTTGAGTTCGCCTGGAAAAACTGCGTCGTTTGTGTTTTCCCAACCTTGCTCATGAGGGAGCCCAAGCCCTTCGATACCAGCGCGTTTGGAGAGTGCACTGCCCCGTTTTCGTATTTGGTCGAGAGCATGCTCTGATCGGAATAGGGCACCCCGAGGATTCCGCCCTTCTTGATGACCAGGATCGTGCCTTGTTCCACGACCGCAGCCCCGCTGGAGTCCGCGCCCATCTTCACCAGCGTATATTGCGCCTTGAGTTGATCTTCGAGAGAAACTTGCGCGATCAGCGCGGTGGGAATTCCAATCACTATCAAAGCGACAACCAGTACGGCCATTTCGATTCTCTGCCGCATTTCTACCTTCCTCCTGTGGAGATGCTGCTCCCGTGTCCGATCGTGGCCGGGAGACTGCTCTTGGCTTTGTCTTGAAATGGAAAAAGCGGGAGCGCCATAAATTCACAGCGCTCCTGCCTGATCATCACGCGGCGGCTGCAGGCCCGCTTCAGTTGTTCGACTGCTTCGCTTCGGCTTCTACCTGATCTGCATCCTTCTGCTGCTGCTCCAAGTCGCTGCTTGCGTTCGTGTCGGGCGTAGGCGCTGGCACTTCGCCGGCTTGCGTCTTGGTATCTGGAGCGGCCGGGAGTCCGTTCTTTCCCTGCTTATCGGCCAACTCTTTGAGGCCAGCATCCATCTGGATCCGCAGTTGATTGTGCATCTCCTGCAGATCGTCGACGGGTACTCCGACCGTCGCGCCGACGGCGCACTCGTCTTTCTTGCTGCTCTTGACGACTGCGTCGACCATGTTGTCGTCGTCCGGTGTATCCCCGACTCGCGAAACCACGTCACCCGGGGTTAGGCTGCATTCATCGCCATCAGCGTTGGTTAGATCCTCGTCGTTCGCTACCACGAAGACGCGGATCTTCGGATCGAGCGCCGCCGGTACCTGATCTCCAGTCGGAGCAGCTGCGTCTTTGTTGGCCGCTGCCTCTTTCTCCGCCGCAATCTCGTTCTTCATTTCGTCCGAGATTGCCTGCTTTACCTCAGGAGAAAGCTGCGTGCTCTTTGCTGCCGCCGCCGGTGCTCCTCCACCTAGCATGTAAGTACCGTAGGTAGCCTGAAGATTCGCAGCCACCAGCGGATCCGTCGACCACAACGCGGCGATCTCGTCTGCCGTTGCGTTTTGAATGGCCGGAGGAATGAGTCCGCCGTTTTCGCCGCCTTCCTGCTGCGCCTGGTAAGCAGCTTGCAAACTCGCCGCGAGCAAGAAGTCCGTCAACCAGAATGCGGCCGTTGGGTACACCGGATATGGTTGATAGTAGGGGCCATAATACCCGTACCATGGCTGTCCGCCCCAACCCCAGTTGTAATAAACCGGCGCGGGCCACGGGTTGTAGGCCCACCCGTAGTATCCGGGGCCATAGTAATAGGCCGGCGCGTAACCGTAATACGGACGGCCGCCATAGTAGTAGTTGCGATACCCATACGCGTAGTAATGTCCGCCCCGATAGTAGGTTCGCTGGGAGTATTCGCGACCGCCATGCCGGTAATAGGCGCGCTGGCTATATCCACCGTGCCTGCCATAACTCACCACCCGGCGCCCATTGTGCATGCCTTCAATTCGTCGGCCGCCGCGCGCTCCGTGATTGATCGTCATTCCGTGCGACTGGATCGTTCGAACCTGGCCATTCTTGCGGAAAGTCGCACTGCCGCCGCCTTTCATGGCAACTGTCTTGCTCCCTGTAGGCTGACGCGGGTGGCCTGCTCCCGCGCGATTTCCTGCATTCGCACCACCGCGGTTATTAGCGTTCGTGCCGCCCTTGTTCGCACCCGCGGGGCCGCCTTTGTTCGCGTTCGCAGGTCCGCGATTGTTGGCTCCCGCTGGTCCGCCTTTGTTCGCATTCGCTCCGCTTGGTCCACGGTTATTCGCGCCGGTACCAGCTTTGTTAGCGTTCGAACCGCCGGGCCCTCGATTGTTCGCATTGTTACCACCGCCAGGCGTTCCCGGCCGACTCGCATTCCCGCCCGGTCCGCGATTGTTGGCGCCCGGAGTTCCTGGCCGACTCGCGTTTCCACCAGGCCCACGGTTGGGGGCCGAGCCGGCGCCGCCTGGGCGCTGCGCCGGGGCCGACGGTCGTGCGGCTGGGGCGGAAGGACGTGGGGCAGGCGCGGACGCGTGCGGTGCCGCCGGAGCCGACTGTTTGGGAGGGCCGCCACCATTCGGGGCAGCCGTAGCGAAACCTGTAAATGTCAGAAGAACAAGCAAAACGGACCACTTCGGCAGGACGTTTTTTCCGAGAATACTAGAATTCATAGACTACTCCTGTGAGTTGTGGAGCTCTTCCCCGCGTAAGGTCCTCCAGTGAGAAAACGGGCGACTTTGGTGCAGCAGCCTGCGATCCCGCTGTTGGGTTTTATAGGACAAGAGCTCTCGGGTCCGAGTGCCATGGGGGAAGGGCCGGGCACCGGCCTAAAGCAACGCCAATTTCACACCCGATTCCCCACAGTGTCAAGCAATGCATTGCCGAATTTACATTTGTCTACACTAGTAATTCGTTAGAAAACAGAACCCCCCTTAACTCTGGCCATTACGCTGGCATCCCCGACCTCCTTCTTGAGCGTTCCCGGCTGTCGTTGTCGCGTCAATCCCATCAGGGTCACCTCCAAATGTAACGGCGGTAATTGGGGAGTGTTCCATCGTTCGCCGATGACGGTAATGGACTGCAATGTTAGCCCTTTGGCACGCCCGGCCTGCACTTCTTTTTCTCGCGCTGCTGATTTGCGATGCCGGCGCGCGCGGTCCTCATGATGCCGCTGAATCATGCACATACCGCGCGACTGTTTCCGAAGTACGAGTCAATTTCTTCGCGACTGACGAAAGGCAACATCCCGTCACTACTCTTACGAACTCTGATTTTGCCGTGGTCGACAGCGAACGCGTCGTACGAGATTTCCACAGTTTCACGCGTACGGATGAAACGTTGCTCGATATCGTGGTGCTGGTCGACGCGAGCCAATCGGTCGCTCCGCGCTTCCAGTTCGCCATGAACGACGTCGAGCAACTGGTGGAGCACGAGCAGCCGATTCCCGATGACAACATCTCCGTGCTGTCCTTCGGCGGGACCTCGCCAGCTTCATCTCAAGAAAAGCGTGGAGCTGCCCCCAACTTGCAACCGGCCATCCTCTGCTCAAGCGGGTGCAGGACGTCTCAATCCGTCTCGAAGTTGTTGGCGGTGACGAGCAGCGGTACCACACCACTCTTCGACGCGCTGATCTTCGGCACCGATTTCATTTCACAGCATCGTCGCCCCGGTGGGCGCCCCGTACTGATTCTGTTTTCAGACGGGATCGACACCATCAGCGTGCATTCGTCGCTCGATGCGATTCGGGCCGCAACGGACGGTGGGATTTTGATCTACTCCGTTGACACCGGAAGCCCCCGAAATCCAAGGGTTGGCGGCGCATTCTTGCGGCAGATTTCAGAGGCCACGGGAGGTCGTTATTTCTCTATGGCATCCCGACAAGACAACTCTGCTTCACTGCTGAGTGTCGTGCTCGAAGATCTGCACGCCTCGTATGTCGTTACCTACGATCTGCCCAGCCATCAAGCTGGATTTCACGCTCTTCGCCTGTTGCCGACTCGCAATCTGAATCTCACATTTCACAGCCGAAATGGTTATTACTATGACCCAAGCCTTCGCTAGCGCGAGGCCGATGATTGGAGACTTATGAAATTCTCGCTGCCGTTGACAGTGACAGTGATATTGATTTGGATGCTGGCGGGCGTGTCATACGCGCCAGCTGCGCCGCTCGGCCGCTACCAACATGGCACCGTGATTCGTATGCGCATGGGCGACTGTGTCCTGATGCATGGAGGCTTTATGACTGCTTTCGGCCCGCCGCAGGCGGCCCCGGCTGAAGGGGTCTGCCCTGAGTACACTCTGCTCACTGACAAAGTCGTGTTCGTCATTGTCGGCAAGTCGTCCAATCAACTGGTTCCCCTGGCGGAAGTAGTCGATTTCCGTTTCGAGAAAAAGGAGTTGGCGGTGCGCGTCGACGATGCCCGGCACGAATCGAAGTTCGCCATTAAGGAAATGACTTTGCGTTCCGAGTGGGAACTGATCCAGCGGCACATCGAGAACGAGCTTGATTCGCCGCACCGTGACCTGGACACGTCCCTGGCTCTAAGGAACCGGTAGGCCCGCCAGAACCGAACCAAAGCTGCGATTGACGGAAAACGCGCCGAGCGCCAGACTGAAATGTCATGGCAAAAATTCGAGTCGGCATCCTTTTTGGCGGTCGCAGCGGCGAACATGAAGTATCGCTGCTTTCGGCGGCATCCGTTCTGAACGCGATCGACAAAACGAAATATGAGGTAGTTCCGATCGGCATCACGAAAGATGGCCGCTGGCTAACGGCCGAACACGCCCAGAGATTGTTGAAAGGCGAAAAGGATGTAGGCGCCGGCGCTACGCATCTTCGTGCCGGTGATCCCGAGGCGACTCCGGGAGCAGCCGTGCTCGCCGCCGGCGAATCAGTAGTCGTTCCTCCTGAGCCGGCGCGACGAGACGCGGGGCTCGCTCCCTTCCAGACCGAGTCTAGTCTTCGCCGGGCGGCTGACCGCGCCATCAACGTGGACGTCATCTTCCCCGTCCTGCACGGCACTTTCGGCGAAGACGGCACCATCCAGGGCCTGCTGGAACTTGCGGACATCGCCTATGTCGGCGCGGGCGTCCTCGGTTCTTCCGCTGGCATGGACAAAGACATCATGAAGTCTCTGTTCCGCGCTGCTGGATTGCCGATCGTCAAGCACGTGACCGTATTGCGCAACCAGTTCGAGAGCGAGCCGAAGAAAGTTCAGAAGCTGGTCGAGACCCAACTGAAGTATCCCGTATTCGTAAAGCCCGCAAACCTCGGCTCCTCCGTAGGAATTTCTAAAGCTCACGATCGCAAGGAACTTGGTCCTGCCATCGCCGAGGCGGCCAAGTTCGATCGCAAGATCGTGATCGAAGAAGGCGTGGGCGGGAAGAAAAACAAAGCACGCGAGATCGAGTGCGCCGTTCTCGGCAACGACAATCCGAAAGCGTCCCTCCCCGGAGAAATCGTGCCCTGCAAAGAGTTCTACGATTACGACGCCAAGTATCTATCTGAAGGTTCGGAGGCCGTGATCCCGGCAAAAATCACGAAAGCGGAAATGAAAACCGTGCAGAGGTTGGCGATCGCCGCGTTTCAAGCCGTCGATTGCACAGGTCTTGGCCGGGTCGACTTTCTCATGGATCCTAAATCGCGCAAAATCTTCGTCAACGAGATCAATACCATGCCCGGCTTCACCGACATCAGTATGTATCCGAAGATGTGGGTCGCCTCTGGAGTGCCGTACCCCGAACTGATCGATCGCCTCATCCAACTAGGCATCGAGCGCCACGAAGACAAGAAGCGGAACCAGTACAGCCGGTAAGCGGGCGTGGAGAGGTTTGCACAACGGAACTGACCGATGGCCTGAACGCGTCCGCAAGGCCTGAATTTTCGGCCCGATGGTGATGCCTTTAAGTGGTACTGAAGTTACGTTGCCCCCGTTGTCAGATCACAAACAAATTCTTCGCGTTCTCATAGACTGGGCAAAATGAAGGCTGATCCTATTCATTCGCGCCCCCGGTTCGCCGCCGGCCACTGGCGGCGGGCTATCGTGATACTTGCTTTTTTAGCACTCATCCCTGGAATTCCGGTGTCGGCCCAAAAAGCTCAACCAGAAACGCAGCGCAAAGCCTTGCAAAAATCGGTGCCCAACTATCCTGCCATGGCCAAAACTCTAAAGCTCAGCGGGATGGTGAAAGTGGCGATCAAAGTCGCGCCAAACGGCAGGGTAGTATCGGCGGAAGCGCTCGGTGGACATCCCCTTTTCACGCAACCTGCCGTCGATGCAGTTCGCCAATGGCGCTTTGAAGCCGCCCGGCAAGAGACCGACGAGATCGTGTACGTCAACTTTCAGCCTTAATTGGATAAAGACCCGCTCGGACCATTTGAAATAGCAGAGACCCGGAACCGTAGCGGACCAGTTTCAGAATTTCCTGCCGCATCAACTCTGACCAAGCATACAATGTCGATAAGTCGTCTATCTTGCCTCGTCATCTTTTTCGTCCTCATTGTTACCCCCGTAACTTGGTGGTGATGGTTGTATGCAATAAGAAGGATGATGCGGGTGGTCATGTCTACAGGGGTTCAAAAAGCATCAGCCTCAGAGCCGCCAGAGCCGTCTCAAGCTCTGTCGCTGCTCAATGGCACGATTCTGGCAATGATCATGGGCCAGAGCCCACTGCCGACAATATTAGAATTCCTGTGCTCTGATATCGAAAAACAATACCCAGGGATGCTGTGCTCCGTGCTTCTTCTTGACCCCGACGGAGTGACTCTACGCAACGGCGCTGCTCCCAGTCTTCCCCGCGATTTCACCCAATCGATTGACGGTGTGAGGATCGGGCCTAGCACAGGATCATGTGGCACCGCCCTTTATCGCAAGCAGCCGGTCATTGTGTCTGATATTGAGACCGACCCGCTGTGGGCGGACTGCCGCCACCTGGCGCTGCCCGTCGGATTGCGAGCTTGCTGGTCGACGCCGATCCCGGCACAGGACGGCAGTATGCTGGGCACCTTCGCCATCTATTACCGCGAGCCGCGCAATCCTGACGCCGAACATTTACAACTGATCGCTCACGCCACTCACCTTGTTGCTCTCGCCATCGAGCGCGATCGAGACAAGACGCAGCTTCGCGCCGTTGAGGATCGCTATCGCACCCTCGTGGAGCGCTTGCCCGCAATCACGTATATCGCGGAGCTTGGGGCCGAAGGGCCCTGGCATTATGTGAGCCCTCAAATCGAGTCCATCCTTGGCTTTTCGCCGACCGAGTGGCTCTCCGACCCGCTGAATTGGCTGAACCACATTCACTCCGAAGATCAGGAAATCGCCATCGCAGCCGAGAAACGGTTCAAGGACACTCAGGAACTGTTTCATGCCGAGTACCGTATGTTCGCGCGCGACGGCCGCGTCCTCTGGTTCCGGGACGAGGGCGTCATGTTGCAGGCGGCAGCGGGCGATCACGCCCTTTTGATGCAAGGTGTGTTGTACGACATCACCGAGCACAAGCACCTGGAGGAACAGCTCCGTCACTCGCAGAAGCTCGAAGCCGTAGGACAATTGGCGGGCGGCGTAGCTCATGACTTCAACAATCTTCTGATGGTGATCCAGGCCCACAATGAGCGCCTTCGTTCGCGAATCACTGCGGGAGATCCCGCGCAGAACGATATCCTTCAGATTGACCGCGCTGTCACCCGCGCCACTGCACTCACCCAGCAGCTTTTGGCTTTTAGCCGCAGACAAGTGCTGCAGCTCAAGGCACTCGATCTGAATACCGTGCTCAACGAGGTGGCGAAGATGCTGGGTCGCCTTCTCCCGGCCACCATCGAACTGAAGATCGTCCCCGCCGTCTCGCTCAATCGCGTCAAGGCAGATCCAGGACAAATGGAGCAGGTGATTTTGAACCTAGCGGTTAATGCACGCGATGCCATGCCGGAGGGCGGCAGGCTGACTATCGAAACCAGAGACGCCGAGCTCCACGAAACGCTGGCTGGCAGCCATGCCCGAATCCCGCCCGGCAAATATGTGGTCCTCAAGGTGAATGACACAGGAATTGGAATGCACAACAACGTCAAGGCCAGGATCTTCGAACCCTTCTTCACTACTAAAAAGCCGGGTAAGGGAACCGGCCTGGGCTTGGCCATCGTCTACGGAGTTGTAAAGCAGACCGGCGGTTGGATTACCACCAGCAGCACGCTTGGGAACGGAACTACCTTCGACATTTATTTCCCGCAAGTGCAGGCGGAGGACGCGGCTGAAGACACAGCTTCCAGGGCGGAACTTTCTCCAGCTTATGTCGCCAGGGGAACTGAAACCGTTTTACTGGTGGAGGATCAGGACGGCATCCGTGAGCTGGTTTGTGAGTTCCTGCAGAACACGGGCTACACGGTTCTACAGGCAGCGGATGGTAACGAGGCTCTTCAGATTGCGGATGAGTGCAAACACCCCATCCACCTGCTGTTGACCGACGTCGTAATGCCTAATGTCGGCGGACGAGAATTGGCCCAACGCCTCGCCACGCCACGTCCGCAGATGAAGGTTCTTTTCATGTCTGGTTATCCGGATCACGCGACCTGGAGTAGCGAACTGGTCGATGACACCGCCGCGGTCCTGCAAAAGCCTTTCCCGCTGGAAACTTTGGCTCGTAAGATCCGCAACCTCCTCGACGAGTAATAACCTGTTGCACACCCAAAAAAGTGAACCGGAGCGCGGGTCCCCTTTCGCGCTCCGGACACCGAGAACCAGGAGACCAGTTCGCGGTGATGCTTCGTAACGCAGCGCCGTTTGAAAGTCTGGGAACTGGCATGCGCAGCTGGAATGTCCGGAGCGCATCCCTGCGCTCCGGAGTTCGTTGGTCGATGTTCTTATTTGCCAGTTCCGGTCAGCTGGACGATTTGCGTGCCCACACCGTCCTTGATGCTCAACGTCGCTGAACGAGCACCCGTCGCGGTTGGAGTGAACGTGACCGTGACCGTGCAGTCCCAGCCCGCCTTGCGGCTCGTTCCGCAGGTCGACTTCTCGGTGAAGTCGCCCGGGTCGGTGCCGCCCAGCGTGAAGCTGGTGATCGCCAGCGACGTCTTCTGGTTATTGGTGAGAATTACGGTCTCAGCCTTCTTCGCGCCGACCGTGACCGATCCATAGTTCACGTTGAGCGGTGAAACGCTGACTGGCTGTGTACTGTTGAACATCACGGTTAGAAACTCAGGATTGAAGGGTGAGGAGTTGACCGTGGCGATGTCGAGCATGCCGTCGCCGTTGAAGTCGGCAACGACGGCGCTGACGCCAGCTCTGCCAGTGTAAAAATTCTCGGAGGCAGTGAATGTACCATCGCCATTGCCCTGGAGTATGGCGGGACTGCTGCTAGTGCTGGGAAGGACCACATCCAGTTTTCCGTCTCCATTTAGGTCGGCAACAACTGGAATTTCCGGGTTCTGATACGGCAGGCAGTTCAGGGGCCCCGGGGTAAATGCGCCGCTGCCATTTCCCCTAAGGAAGGCATAGCCGCGGTCGCCATTGGTGCAGCCGTTGGCGGTGGTGGTGACGAGCAAGTCCGCTTTGCCGTCTTTGTTGAAGTCGGCAGCGGCCAACGTGATCGGATAGTACGGGAGCGAGGTTTGGATGGGAGTGCCAAAGGTGCCGTTGCCGTTCCCAGTCAGCACGTAGACAGCAGTCACGCTGTTATTTGTCGACACCGCGATGTCCATCTTGCCGTCGCCGTTGAAGTCGGCAAAGGTCAAAAAGTTGGGGAGCGAACTGATCGAGGTCATGCTCGTGATCAGCGTTCCCGGATTGAAGGTGCCGTTGCCTTTGTTGAGCAGCACGCTGATACTGCCGTCGGCATTTCCGGTGACAATGTCGAGCTTGCCGTCGCCGTTAACGTCGACCAGATAGACGATCAGTTCCTGCGCCGTCGAGCCGGTGGGATAGTAGACAGCCTTTTTGAATTTCCCAGTACCCAACCCGGTCAAGACTGCAACCGTATTGTTCTGGCAGCCAGCAAAGGTAGCGTCCTGCATCGTGGCAACGATGTCGGCTTTGCCGTCCCCGTTGACATCGCCGGCGGCAACCCACTCGACGATGTTATTCCCGCAAGTGCTGACGGTGACCAGCGCCGTCGTTCCTAGCACGCCGTGAGAACTGCCGAGGTTGATGCCCATCTTTCCATTGGCGCCACCGCCGAAGGACTGCGCGGTGTCGGGGAATCCATCGCCGTTAAAATCAGCTGTCGCTACGTTATTTGCGGTGAGTCCCGTGTTGTAGGCGTTTACTTGATTGGTCTGAAACGTTCCGTCACCGCGGCCCAGGGAAACGGTGCTGGTGTTGGTGCCGTTGGACTCGAGCAGGTCGAGAGTGCCATCGCCGTTGAAATCGCCGACCTGGACGAGAAAATTACTGCAATCGTTGCAAGCTTGCAGTGGATACCCCGGGCCAGCGGTAAACGTGCCATTGCCCTTACCGTAGAACGTAAAGACGTCCCCAAGACCGTCGGGGATGATGATGTCCAGTTTCTTGTCATTGTTGATGTCGGCCAACACAATGTTGTTGGTGGGATTGAGAGGGACGGTGCCGACCGTTCCGTGTACGGCGAACGTGCCGCCTCCCTGATTCAGATACACGATCGCAGTGACATTATCGCTGCCGACGATCACGTCCGGTTTCTTGTCGCCGTTCACGTCACCGATGGCAATCGCGCCGTTGGCAAAAGTGCCAGAGATCGCGACGGGGTAGTAAGTGGGGGTTCCAAATGTGCCAGTGCCGGTGTTCAGCAGAATGGTCATCCCGCCACCCGTTGTATCGTTGGATTGGAGAGCGATATCGGGTTTGCCGTCGCCATTCAGATCGCCGACAGCCAATGACTGGCAGGGTCCAATGCTATTTGTGCACACCGTGGCGTAGGCAGTCGGTGCCTGGAAAGTGCCGTCTCCATTGCCCAGGAAAACGAACACGCCGTTGTAGGTAGTCATCGCAACCAGATCAACTTTGCCGTCACCGTTGACATCGGCGGCGACGATGCTGTTCGGGCCGGGATTGGCGTTGCCGCTGTTAGGAGCCACAAAGGTCGCTTTGTAGGTGAAGCTGCCGGTGCCGTTGCCGAGAAAAACGTGAAGTTCCGCGGTGCCGGTCGAAGCGTTGATCGCCCATACGGCAACGTCAAGCAGGCGGTCGCCATTGAAGTCGCCAACGGCGATTGCTTCCGTGAAGAGATTGCTGGCAGAGATATTGAGCGTAATGGGTCTTTGGAATGTCCCGTCGCCGTTGCCCAGCATCACGTTAAGATCTGCGCTGCCATCAAGGGTGAGGACGTCCAGCTTGCCATCGCCGTTGAAATCGCCGGTGGCGACGGCCACCATTGAGTTACCGCAAGGGTAGGAGCCGCAATAGTCAGCAATAAAAGTTGTCGGGGATGGAAAAGCGAGGGTTTGAGCCCATGCCGGGATAATCATCCCGGCGAAAATGAGGAAAGAGGCAAGCACGATCGGCAACATTGTGGTCATGGCCGAGTGCACATTCTTACGGTAATTCGACATCGTTGTTGTCTCCTGAGAGTTGCGGTTCCGTCTTGTTTTTTGCGGGGGACTTGCTTGCAAATCTGAGGCGACTCTCGCCCGGAAACGGCCTGCGGTCAATGGGCCGGGCCTTGTGCGGGAATGGCGGGTATATAGCGAGATAAAAGCATTGTTTACAGTTAGTTAGTCGTAGTTATTGCCTGAAGAAACAGGGTTCGACGAACCCACTGAACCGGCCGGGGTTGCTGTCCGTGGTGTGGTAGACTTCACACATCCCCCACACGTGGCATTCCTATGGGTTCTTCACAGGCGCCTCTGGCGCTCGTTCGCTTCGGTGTGTTCGAAGCCGACCTACGGGCGGGCGAGCTTCGGCGTAACGGGATCAGGGTCCGGCTTCAAGATCTACCCTTCCGCGCGTTGACGCTGTTGCTGTCTCGCCCCGGGGAAGTCATCACGCGCGAGGAGTTTCGCCAGGCCCTTTGGCCTCCCGACATCTTTGTGGACTTTGAGCAAGGGATCAGTAGCGCCGTCATGCGCCTGCGCGATGCCTTAGGAGATTCAGCCGACAACCCCGTTTTTATTCAAACCATCGAGCGCCGTGGTTATCGCTGGATCGGGCCAATCCTTAGCCAAACCATCGAGCCAGCAGTTCAGGATCGAGGCCCGGCGGCAGAACCCGAGAGCCGGGAATATACGGCGCGCTACGAGATTGGATTGACCACGAACGCAAGGAAGCACAGCTCACATCTGAGACTGTGGTTCGCGGCGGCGGCGATCTTTGCGGTGGTCGTTTTAGCAGGTCTTTTTCTGTGGCGGCGCCAGCGACACACTCCGATTTCTTCAATTGCCGTTCTTCCCTTCGACAATCTGAGTGCCCCGGCCTTCGATGACGCTTTCAGTGACGGATTGACAGACGAAATCGCAGCGTCAGTTTCCCATCTGAATGGCGTCCGCGTAGCCGGGCGGCGCTCAGCGTATGTGTTCAAAGGCAGGCACGACGACCTACGCGACATCGGTTCGCGCCTGAACGTAGAGGCCGTGGTCGAAGGCAGTGTCCAGCGCGCCGCTGATCGTACCCATGTCACCGTCGAACTGAATCGCACCCGCGACGGGTTCACGATTTGGAGCCAGACCTACGACGGCACGACCGCCGATTGGATGCAGATCGAAACGCAGATCGCAGGCTCGATTGCAGGGGCTCTGGCACGCAAATTTTCTCCGAAGGATTCTCCGGCAGCGCGCGACCCGGAAGCCCACGCGTTGTACCTGGAAGCTCGCTATCTCTGGAACCAGCGAAATTTCCCCGCCGAACTCAAGAGCGTAGACCTGATGCAGCAGGCGATTGCCCGCGACCCGAACTATGCGCTTGCATGGGCCGGACTGGCTGATTCTCTGATTGCCATTGGAGACGTCGAAGAGGTGGATCCCGCCGCCTATCTGCCTCGTGCCCGCGACGCCGCCCTTAAGGCCTTGCAACTCGACCCTTCTCTTGCCGAACCGCACGCAGCGCTAGGTATGGTTGCCTGTCATTACGACTACGACTGGCCTACGGCCGAGCGTGAATATAAGGAGGCGTTCGAGTTGAACCCGAACTACGCGAGCGCGCATCAGTATTACGCTCTGGGTCTGATGGCTCACGGCCGCTTTGGGGAAGCCGAAGCCCAACTCGATACTGCTCGCCGTCTCGATCCGCTTGCACTCATCGTGGACGTTGATCTTGCTTTGCTGCGCAAATTCCAGCGCGATTACGACGGCGTGATTGCCGTTTCGAAAGATATTCTGCGGCGCGACCCCAACTACCATCTTGGTTACAGCATGTTAACCACCGGCTACATGTGTGAACACCGCTGGGATGACTGGCGAGCTGCTGACGCGAAATACCCGCAGGCAGAGTTCCAGCGCGCAGCAGTGAACGGAAACCGTGACGAAATCGAGCGCGTAATGCGCAAGATGATGGAAGAAGCCAAAGCCGGCTCGCGTCGGCCATACGAAGTTGCGTATTTCGCGATTATGACCGGAGACCGCGCCCTCGCTCTCGACTGGCTGGAGAAGGCATACCAGCATCACGACTACTGGATGCTGTTCGTCAACGTCGACCCAGGTTATGACCCAATCCGCTCCGATCCGCGCTTTCAGGCGATCATTCACCGCTTGGGAGTTGGTTGAGCCAACGCTACTGCACCTTCGAATACTCCGCTTTCGCTTCCTTCAGGATGGGCAAATCGGGATCCGCGTCCTTCCACTGGCTGAGAAAATCCTGATACCCACTCTTTGCTTTGGCGCTATCGCCTGCCATCGCGTAAGCGCGAGCAAGTTCGAGCCGAGCCAATGTGGCAGTCACGAAATTTAGCGCGATGCCTCTGTGATCCAGCAGCTTTTGAAACTCGGCGGCCGCAGCCGCGCCGTTGTGGGCTGCGAGTTGGGCTTGGCCCCGCATATAAGCAGGATACAAAGTGCCCAGCTGAAACTGTGGCGGCTCGCCTAGTTCATAGGGCGCGGCGGCTTCCAGATACACCAGGGACTGTGCGGCATTATTGGCGTTGAGTGCGATCGCTGCCCTGATGGTGGGTAGCCAGTAGACCTTGAGCACCGTTTGTGACGGATAATTCTTTTCCAGTTCACCGACAATCGTCTCGGCTCGGGCGCTTTCACCACTTCGCGCCAGCGCCACTGCCGCAAGCATTTCGACGTCGCGACCCGGACTCAGTTTCAGGGCTGCCGCAACATCCTGCTTCGCCATCGCCGAGTTGCCAAATTCCGCTTCTCGCAGAGCGGCATTCACCTGCCAGATAGCTGCTGTTTCTTTTGAATCGTTGCGCACCGCCGCGTCGACCGCCCTGCGTGAAAGGTCACGTGCCTTGGCGAGATGTCCGTAATACGCCGCCGTGTCAGAATGAACGGACAACAGGAAGTCTTCGGATCCCGGTTTCCCGGCCGCCCACTGGACCTGCCGATCCATTTCCGCCATATCGCCCTTGAGGAACGCTACTTGATAGATTGCCAAGTGAAGGAAATCTCCCGCGCGATTGCGCTTTTGCGCCTCCTCGATGGTTTTTTGGGCATCATCGAGCCGGTTCAGCTCGATGTAGGTATCCGCTAGATTCGAATAACCGGTAGCATCTTGCGCCAGACGTTGGGCCTCGAGAGTGGATGCTAGAGATTTGTCGTACTGCCCTAGCTGGCCGTAGATGTATCCGAGGTTGCCCGGTGGCACGGAATCTTGCGGATAGCTCTTGGCCCAAAGCTCATAGACTTGAGTCTCCTGCTCCAACTCCCCGGTGACACTGTCGTAGTACAACGCCGAAATACAATATTTCTCCCGATCGCTGACCCGATCGCGAAGCGCGTAGGCTTTCTTGATATTCTCTGCCGCCAAACTGGCCTGTCCCAAATTGCCGTACACAACACCCAGACTCGCATAAGCCACGGCGAAATTCGGATCGAGCTCAAGTGCACGTTTGTAAAACGGGATGGCTTCCGCGTTCCCCTTGGCACGGAATGTGGTGATTCCCATGCTGAAGGCTTTCAATGCTTCGAGCGACGGCGTCGTCGCCTCGACCGGCACATCGAACTTCTGGATCGTGGCTAGCGATTCGCCTAGCTTGCCGCGCAAGCTGGAGGCAGCTTTCCCTAATCCTTTCAGCACATCCTGTTTTGTCGCCGCTTCTTCCTGTTCTTTGGCCAGCGTATCGCCCGTGCTGCAACCGACGGCGTCCAATCCAATCACGTACTGCCCGCCCAGGTTCGAAATGGATCCCACCAGAAAAGCTTTGCTGCCCGTCCGGATGCACAGCTCCCTCGCCACATCGCGCGTGATGCGCTCATTCGACGGCCGCCCCATCAGGTGCAGCGTATCTTCCACCTTGCGATCGGACAGAATGTTGAGGAAGGGAGATTGCGCGAGTTGCACGGCCAGTGCCTGTTTCAGCGCGTCATCAAAAACGGGGTCGCCCGTCTTGTTGTCGAAGTCAGCCAGCACAACCGTGTCTTTCTCTGCCAACGGCGTGACAGGGCGCGTTTGGGTTGCCGGACGCGAGCGGAAGTAGAGCCCCCGGCAACGAAAATGGCAGCCAAGATCACCACAGCTGGAACCACAACCTTCCAGAGTTTCTTGCTCGCGCCATGAACATCGGCTACGTTCAAGGCACTCGCTGATGGAGACGGAGCAATTGCCGGCGACGATCCGGAAGATGGCACCGACGTTTGGGCCGTGGAGTGAGCACCGCTTTCCTGAGCCACAGCCACCGTCCCCGAATTCGCAGCCGCAACTCGACCTGTCTCCGTGTCCCGCTTCAGGCGCAACAACTCGGACCGCAGTTCTTTCGCGCTCTGATACCGCAGTTCCCGGTCTTTCTCCATCGCCCGGTTGATGATGTCTTCCAGTTTGGGCGGCAAGTTGTGATTCAGCCGCACCGCGGCCACCGGAGCGCGGTTCATGATCGATTCGCAAATGACCGCTGAACTCTCTCCGTGAAATGGCAGATCGCCTGTCGCCATTTCGTACAAGACGGCGCCAAACGAGAACAGGTCGGTCCGCCCGTCCAACTCTTTCGCCCGCACCTGCTCGGGTGACATATACGCAACCGTGCCCATCATCGTACCGGGACTGGTCAGATGCTTCGCGTCTGCCGCAACGGTTTGGGTGTTCAGTGACGCGATCTTGCTGGAAGAACTGTCCGCCAGGCTGATTTTGGCCAGACCGAAATCGAGAACCTTGCCGTGGCCGCGCCTGGTGACGAAAATGTTGGCGGGCTTAATATCACGGTGGATGATGCCCTCTGCGTGGGCGGCGTCGAGCGCGTCGGCAATCTCAATGGCCAGTGAGAGAATCAGATCGGTTTCAAGTGGGCGACCAGCGATGCGATGCTTCAGCGTCAGCCCATCCAGAAACTCCATGGCGATGAACGACTGCTCATCGTGTTTGCTGACTTCGTAAATCGTGCAGATATTGGGATGATTGAGAGCAGACGCCGCCCGAGCCTCGCGGCGGAACCGTTCGAGTGCTTGCGGGTCCCGCGACAGTTCATCGGGCAAGAATTTTAGGGCCACGAAGCGGCCAAGTTCAATGTCCTCCGCTTTGTAAACCACACCCATCCCGCCGCCACCGAGTTTCTCGACGATGCGGTAATGAGAGATGGGTTGGCCAATCATTTCGTGGCGAATACTACGTGGATGAAACGGGTAAGTCAATGAAAGCCACCGAGTTGGCTTCATGACGAAGAGAAAGTCGTCGCGCGATCGAGTTGCGGTAGGCGACGGTTGATCTTCGATATTTGAAACCGCCCCTTGACAGACCGATCAGTCGGTAATAGTATCTATTCCCAAGTTTACCCTTCATTGGGTAAATCGGAATTTCATGCAGAGTGGCTGAGGGACGAGCCCTAGGACGCCACGGCAACCGGATCGGGATCATATATCTCCATCGCAGGTGCCAACTCTCGCCCGGTAACGGGGACCATGAGATTCGGGTACGCGAAAATTTGATTCGCATTTCCCGAGCCTCTTTTCCCATTTTTTGGAAAAGGGGATTTCTATTTACTGGGGTATTTTTACCCGGCTCGTCCCGCAGTCACAGAAAGAAGTTGCAGGATGAGCACGCACGTACCCACAAGCACCAGCACCTACGAACTCCGTTGCCGCGAATGCGGTAAGACCTGGGGCAACCAGGCCCGCAGCATCTGCGAAGACTGTTTCTCTCCCCTCGAAGTTACCTACGATTACGATTCGCTCCGACCGCGCGTCTCGCGCGACCTTTTCGCTTCGCGCGCGCCGAACATGTGGCGTTACCGCGAGCTGTTGCCGCTGCCGGCGGGGTATCAGCCCTCCCTCCCTGTTGGATTTACCCCGCTGGTAAGCGCGCCCCAGCTCGGCGCAAAACTCGGATCGCGAAATCTTTTCGTCAAGAATGACGCGGTCTGTTTACCAACGCTTAGTTTCAAAGACCGCGTGGTCGCGGTCGCGCTGGCGAACGCCCGCAGCTTTGGATTCGATACGGTCGCCTGCTCCTCCACCGGCAACCTTGCGAACTCCGTCGCAGCACAAGCGGCGCGCGATGGCTTCAAGGCTTGGATCTTTATTCCTTCGGACCTCGAGCCCGCGAAGATCCTCGGCACGCAAGTCTTTGGCGCAGAACTCGTGCGTATCAACGGCAGCTATGACCACGTCAATCGCCTGTGCTCGCAGATCGCGGACGAACATCGCTGGGGATTCGTGAATGTCAACCTTCGGCCCTACTACGCCGAAGGATCGAAGACGGTCGGCTACGAAATCGCCGAGCAACTCGGCTGGAAACTGCCCGACAACGTTGTCGTGCCGATGGCCGGCGGCTCGTTAATCACAAAAATCAAAAAGGCGTTCGACGAACTGATTCTCCTCGGCCTGGTCGATCCTAAGCCCGTAAAGTTCTTCGGCGCGCAAGCTTCCGGTTGCTCGCCGATCTCGACGGCTGTCAAGCAGTACAGCACCGAGATCGAGCCGCAGCGTCCGAAGACAATTGCGCGCTCGCTCGCGATCGGCAATCCGTCTGATGGGCACTACGCGATCAAGGCCATCACCAAGAGCGGTGGATGGTCGGAAGACATCTCCGACCCCGAAGTGGTGAGCGGCATTCAGTTGCTAGCGGAGAGCGAAGGCATCTTCACCGAAACCGCTGGCGGCGTCACCGTTGGGACAGCGCGCAAGCTGATCCAACAGGACCGAATTTTGCCGGACGAAACGACTGTGCTCTGCATTACCGGCAACGGACTCAAAACCACCGACGTGCTCGCCGACAAGTATCAGGCCGAAATCCCCATTGCACCAAAGCTGGCTGAGTTCGAAGCATATCTCGCAGCAACGGCGACGGCGTTGCCAGAGTCGCTTCCGGAGACAGTAGTTGCGGCTTCGGCGGTAGCTGTTAGTCGTTAGTCGATGGTCGTTGGTCGATAGTCGTTAGGGGATTCGGGATTGCTACCGACCAGCGACCGACGACCAACGACTGACTCACACATTTTCGTCTGGCGTTTCGCCTGGGAGGCTTTCATGAGCATCACCGTTCAAATTCCAACCGCTTTACGACGTCTTACAGCCGGAACTCCGAAAGTCGTCTGCTCGGCCACCAATCTCAACGAACTGCTTTCGCATCTCGACACGCAGTTCCCCGACCTGAAGCCGCATCTGCGCGACGAAGCCGGCGAAACGCGGCGCTTCCTGAACATCTATGTAAACGAAGAAGACATCCGCTTCCTCGGCGGAGCGTCCTACTCGTTTCAGGATGGAGACGAAGTGTTGCTGGTGCCTTCGATCGCAGGCGGTTCGGAGTAGACCCTGGGTTAGGTCACTCCGAGGACTTGAAATCCTAGCTAGTGCAACCGCCTGTTAACAACGGTTGCCTTCTTCCCCCGCAGATTGCGAGTGTATTATGGACATGCTCACGGAGGGAGCCGTGTCAAAATCGCTGCTGATTAAAATCCAATTTCTGATGTTTCTCGCCGTGCTCTTCCCTTCATTGATGATGCAAGGGCAAGCAGCGACAAGCGACTTTTCGTCTATGGTAGCTGCAGGTAAAGTGAATGGAGACACTTATCAGAACTCAATGTTGGGTATAACGCTTTCGGCTCCGAAGGCGCACTGGGATGTTCGAGGACCCATTAGTGCGGCGAGCCGACAGGGGCGATTGATAGATGCTGACTACAATTCCGGCGTGCCCGAGCGCGGACCTCAAGAGAACTATACGCTCGGCCTGCTTGTCGAGTCGCAATCGATCTATCCGAAGGGGACAACACTGGACCGATATGTTCGTACCCTCCGACACCGCGTGGAGGATGACAATGTGAAACTCTACCGTGAGGGATTCCCTCTCACCATCCAAGGCCTGCCCTTTGTCGGCACCGTCTTCCGCTTCTATGAGAAGGCGACTTTTGGCTATTATCGCGGGCTGTATTCGACCATCCTCAATGGGTATTTTGTGACGATCGAGGTGCAGTGTGGGGAGGAGGAACGCCTCGTTAAGCGGTTGTCATACGCTGTCCAGATCACGCCAACACCAAAACGCTGACTGGGTCACAAGGGATAGTTGTTTGATAGATCGCCATTTACACCAACTGCCAGACCTCTCTCGCCTCGAAAACTCGCAATCATCCATCACCAATCCATCCCCCTCCCGCCCGCTCCAATGATTTTGCGCAGCCACTCCGGTGACTCCTTACAGGCCATCGCTTTCTTCGCCACGGCCAAGGCTTCCCGCTGTTCTTGTTGAGTCGCACCGATCCCATACGAAAAATCCATTCCTTCGATAGTTTGAATGTGACCGCCGCCGTAGACCTGAAATGGCTCACCAAAAATCCTCCGCGCTTGCGAAAGTTTGGCGTGCAATTCCTCGCCGGACTCTCCTTTGCATAGAAATTGATCTCCTTGATCGTGGTATGCGTCCAACCCAACGCCGATGAGTATCTTGGCAAGCCTGCATATGAGCGCGTCTCCGGCCATCGGACCGAAAAAGTCGTGGAAAGTCTTCATGCGGTCCACTTCGACTAGGGCCACGAATGCACTGGCCCCCCATTCGTCAAAGGCCTTCCGGTTCGGCAGTCCGGTGAGCGCGGAGATCACGACGGCCGGCTTCACCGATTCCACAACCTGCGTTGCGGGGTAGACGGTTCGGTGCGCCGCGATCGTTGCTTTCGCTTCCTCCGGGCTTGAGGAAATTCCGCTCTCCACCATGTATGCCACGAGGAAGCCCGCCGACCGCGAGAGGCCGTGCTTGCAGTGGATCAGGATCCGTTCGCCCTTATCGGTCTGTTCCCGGAGCCACGCCACAGCTTCCTTCACGTGGCGCGAATAGATGATTTCAATGTCGGGGGCAGGAATCCACTTGTACGCCTTGCCGGGATGCTCGGCCGACTGGTCCCGCCCGGGTGGATCATAGTCATCAGCCCCGCGAACGTTGAGGATGGCCGTAATGCTCTCGGGATTATTGCGGATCAGGTCGTCCGCATCCTGCTGGCTGCCGAGCCATAAGTTGTTGACGATGTGGTTCATCTGAATGCTGATGATAATGATCTTAGCAACCGCTTGGTAATCTTGAAGCTCCATACAATATTTCCAGCGCTCGGTCGTCTACAAAAGTGGATGGACCAGGCGCTGAAAGAACAGTGGGCGATGGCCGAGCAGGACCAGCGGGTCTCGAAAGCGATCGATCGCGAAGGGAGCCGCCTGCGCAATTTCATCCGAAAGCGTGTGGCCGACCGCGAAGACGCGGAAGACATTCTGCAAGATGTCTTCTACGAACTCGTAGAGGCCTATCGCCTGATGCAGCCGGTGGAGCAAGTCACGGCGTGGCTGTTCAGCGTGGCGCGCAATCGCATCACCGACCTGTTCCGGAAGCGAACGCGCGAAGGGTTGAGAACTCAACCACCGCCCGTAACTGCGGATGGGGGTGCGCTCCAGTTGGACGACTGGCTCCCTTCGCCTGATGCCGGGCCGGATGCGGCGTACGCACGCAGTGTGCTGCTCGAAGAACTCGATGCTGCGCTCGACGAGTTGCCCGAGGAACAGCGCGAGGTATTCGAAGCTCATGAATTGATGGGCTACAGCTTCAAGGAGATCTCCGCTCAGACCGGGGTCAGTGTGAACACGCTGCTCTCGCGGAAACACTATGCCGTGCTGTTCTTGCGCGAAAGGCTCCAGTCCATCCACGACGAATTTACGAAAGACTGAGGACAAGAACTATGAGAAGGAATTGGTTCGGACGATGTATGAAATTTGGGTTGATGGCAGTTTTGTTTGTCCCGCTCTTCATCGGTCTGTTCGGCTTTGCGGTCATGTACCTGTGGAACTGGCTCATGCCGGCTCTTTTTGGCTGGCATCTGATCACCTTCTGGCAAGCAGTGGGAATTCTGGTGTTGAGCAAGATTCTGTTTGGGGGCTTCCGCGGCCGGCATGGCGGGCATATGCACTGGCGTCACCGCATGAAGGAACGCTGGGGACACATGACTCCCGAAGAACGCGAGAAATTCCGCCACACAATACGAGAAAGTTGGGGCTCGGATGGCGCACCCGATGCGCCCCCGAAACCGTAGGGGCGCAATGCGGAGGCCTTCAGGGTCGGCATCTCAGCGATTTCGTGCTTCCTGGTCGCCCATGCTATAATCTAACTAAATGGTTAATTATATGAAACGCTCCATTACCTCGCGCGGCCCCCGACGGAGCCCGTCCATCCGCCGGGCCCCGATTTCACGCGCCCCTCGCTTCGGAACCCGGGGGCAGCCGGAGGAAAGCCGCGCTGCCATTCTGCAGGCTGCCGTATGCGAGTTCGCGGCTCACGGCATCGCCGGAGCCCGCATGGATGCCATCGCCAAGACGGCCCACGTCAACAAGGCCCTTCTGTATTACTACTTTCAAGACAAGGACGCCTTGTACGAAGCCGTGCTCGACCACGTCTTCAGCGGCCTACGGGCGCGGGTCGTGCCCGTTCTTGATAGCGATCTGCCGCCGCGACAAAAAATGTTGGAGTATCTGGGCACGTATTTCGATTACATCGCGGCCAATCCGCAGTTTCCGCGGGTCGTTCAAGCGGAGTGGATGCGGTCGGGCGCTGAAAGCGCCGCCATGCAGCGCGTCGCAAGAGAATATTTTCGCCCCATCTACGGGAAGCTTGCAGAAGTGCTGCGCGAGGGTGCGGAAGCGGGCGAATTCCGGGTAGTGAATCCGATGGATTTCCTCCCCTCCGTCGTGGCGATGATTGTTTTCTATTTCGGCGCCGCGCCGCTGATGAAGATGTTGATGAAGGTGGACCCGCTCTCGGCGGAGCGCATTCAAGAGCGGCGATCGTTTGTCATCGATTTTATTTCGGCGGGCCTGTTTCGGTAATTTCCAAGACGGCGGGTGACCCGCGACAACAAACTGAGGGCTACACAGCGCAGATGTCTGGCGGAGATTCTTGATGAGTGCTCGCAATAAATTTTTGATTGCCCTGACCGTCATCCTGACGATTGCCGGGGCCTATTACTTCTTCTCGACTCCAGCTGGCACCGACCTGGTTTTGGTGGGCACCGTGGATGCGAACCAGATTGTGGTGAGCCCGCAGATTCAGGGAAGAATTACCAAGTTGCTAGTCGAAGAGGGTTCGCAGGTCAAGCAAGGGGACTTGATCGCGCTTCTGGATCCGTCAGAGTTGGAGACCGAAGAGAGAGCAGCCGCAGCCACGATCACCAGCATGCGGTCGCAGATGAACGCCAACGAATACACGAGCAAGTCCACCAAGGGATCGACATCCAGCGACGTTTCGAATGCGCAGGCCAAACTACAATCGGCACGAGCGCAACTGACCCAGGCCGAGGCCATGTTGACGCGCGTCGAAAGCGACAGCCGCCGCACCATCGGATTAGCGCAGGCAGGTGTTGCATCCGATCAGGACCGCGTGCAGGCGGAAATGAATCTGAAGGCGCAGGAAGCGAGCGTGCAGTCGTTGAAGGAGCAGGTGACAGCGGCACAGGCGGACTTCAATTCGGCGGTCGCCCGCACCAATCAAGCGACCGCGGCGCAGAGTACGGTGGCGTCCACGCGTGCCCAGGTTGAGAACGCGACGGCGCAGTTAAAGCAAGCAGAAGTGCGGCTGGGTTATACCAAGATTTATTCGCCTGTCACAGGAACCGTTCTGGTGCGCGCCGCTCGCGAAGGAGAAGTCGTGAATGCCGGGCAGGCGATCGTAACTGTCGTGGACTTCAGTGACACCTGGGCGTTTGCGGCAATTCCAGAGACCGATTCCGATCATATTGGGCTCGGCGACACGCTCCGCGTACGACTGCCCGGCGGCACGGTGATTCCAGGCAAAGTGTTTTACAAAGCAGCCGAAGCTGATTTCGCCACACAGCGGGACGTGGGGCGTCGTAAGAGAGATATACGAACAATCGCGCTGAAGGTGAGGCTCGACAATCCGGAGGGTGCATACGTCCCCGGCATGACAGCAGAAGTGCTGGTCAGTCCAGCACAACTGAAAGGGACGGTCGAGGCCGCCGGGACGAAGTGATGGTGCCAGTTCATGAATGAGGAAGTAAACAAAACGAACGGGAACACCACAAACGGCACGACGGTTGCGTCCTCCGAACTCAGCCTGCGTGGCGCGATCGCGGCGGACGCTCCAAATGCCATCGAGGTCGATCACATCGTCAAGCGCTACGGAGACTTCACGGCAGTGGATTCTGTTTCGTTCGCTGTGAAGGAAGGCGAAATTTTCGGCCTTCTCGGGCCGAACGGAGCCGGGAAATCTACGTTGATTCGGATGATGACCACGCTGATTCCGATCACCGCGGGATCGGCTCGGGTGGCGGGACACGATGTGGCTTCTGACCCGAATGCCGTGCGCCGGACGATTGGAGTGATTCCGCAGGCTCTAACCAGCGATCTAGATCTGACCGTGGAAGAGAACTTGAATATTTACGCCAAGTTGTACGACGTTCCGGCGAAACGCCGCGCGGAGGCGATTGCGGAACTGCTGGAGACGGTTGACCTCACGAAATGGCGAGGAGCCCAAACGAAAACCTTATCGGGCGGTATGCGTCGTCGTTTGGAAATTGCACGCGGCCTGGTACATAGCCCGAAGATTTTCTTTCTAGATGAGCCGACTACCGGACTCGATCCCGTATCGCGCGTGGCCGTCTGGGAGATGCTCTCGAATATCAAATCGAAGCGCAAGCTGACGATCCTGATTACGACGCATTACATGGATGAAGCCGATCGGCTGTGCAATCGAATTGCGATTGTGGACCACGGGAAACTGGTCGCGCTCGACACTCCTGAAGCCTTGAAGGCCAGCGTTCCGGGATCGACTGTGATCGAGGCGCAGTTCGAAAATCCTCCGGCGGATTGGGAAGATCGGTTGCGCGGATTGCCGGGAGTCACATCGGTACAAAACGAAAGCGCGGGAATGTTCCGGGTACTGACTTCGAATGGATCGGGCACAACCACTGATCTCGTCGAGATGGCAGTGGTGATGAAGGTAGTGCTGAAAACTCTCACCGTGCAGAACACCACGCTGGACGATGTGTTCGTCCACTACACCGGGCGGCAGTTGCGCGATGAACTGGTGAAGGCCTACTCATTCGTCATGCCACAGCGGCCGGGATTGCAACCATGAAGCGAACGATGGCAATTATCGAGCGCGAGATGCGCAAGTTTTTCCGCTCCCCGGCGCTGATGATGGTGTCGATGATCTTCCCCTTGGTGCAGCTGATCGTGCTGGGGAACGCGTTTGGCGGAAAGATCCAGGACGCAAGAATGGGCGTCGTCGATGAAGATCATGGCACACAAGCGGTCCGGATCAAGGAGGCATTTGACGCAATCCGCGCCACCGCGGGGACATTTACCGCCGTGCCTTATAAGACCGAAGTGCAGGCTCGCGAAGACGTCCGCGACGGCAAGATTCAGGGAGCAGTAATCATTCCAGCGCAGTATTCGAAGATGGTGTACGAAAAAAACCATCCGAGGATCGCGCTCATCGTCGACAACAGCGACAACTTCATGAGTTCGACATTCGAAGATAAGATGGCCCAGGTGACCGACGCCTTGAATCAGCCCGACGTGTCGCCGCGCCTGCTGCAGCAGACCGCGCTCGAAACGGTCGAGCTTTATCCGTACATCGAGTACATGAAATACCTCCTCCCGGGATCGATCGCACTGGCGATTTTCGTGTCGGCGATGATCGGCGGAGGCATGTTGTACATCGACGACAAAGCCCGCGGAGTGCACGAGGGTTACCTGGTTACGCCAATAACAAAGGCCGAACTAGTATTTGGATTAACTGGCGCAGGTGCGATCAAGGGCGTGCTGACCGGAGTCGTTATCACCATGATTGGGTCCCTGATTGCCGGAGTAGGGACGATATTCAATCCCGGCACCTTTCTTGGGCTGCTGGTGATGATCGTACTCACGGCAGTGGGTTTCAATACCATGATGTTCCTGATGATGGTGCGCGTCGAGGATCCACTCGTGCCCCGTGCAACTTTCGGAATTCTGAACACGTTGCTGTTCTTCCCGAGCGGATCGATCTATCCGGTACAGGCTTTCCCGCATTGGCTGCAGGCAATCGCATATGTGGATCCGTTTACCTATGCGGTGCATGGATTCAAGTCTCTCTTGCTGAAAGAAGCAGGACTGTCCGCGATCTTGCCCGACGTGATTTATCTCTCGGTTTTCGCAATAGTGTCGCTGGCACTGGCGGTGCCCCTGTTCAAGCGCACACTCTAAATCCCAAAAATGCTGAGCAAGGATGCCACGACGGCTTCTCCTACGGCGTTGGTGGCAGCGTCGCCGCTTGCAGATCGCGAAACGGCCGCACGAACGACAGCGGACGGCTCGACTCGGTTGCCAAGCGGAAAACAAGGTTCGTGGTGATCGAGTGTGGCCTGGTGCGAACATTCTGCCACACATTCGCATGCATGCCGGATCCAACCTCCAGCCGAAGCCAGATGAAATGTCCGATACGGCTGAGGCGCACCGCTTCGGGGTTGAGCCGGGTGGTATAGCTGGAGGCAATGCGAGCCATCTCAGCCAGGTCGTTCATCGATCTGAATTCCACATCTCCCGGGCGCGGGAGCTGGCGCATGGCTTCGAGCTGGCGCGCGATGCTCTTGCGTCCGGCAACGCATGGCTGCGCGCGGCAACCCATAATTTTTTCGATGGCATTGAGCGCGGCATGATCGACGCGCTCTCCAAACGCTAGGTAAAGAGTGTTGGTGGAAGCCGCATAGTTGAGCGGCAACATTTGAAACGCCTCCAGGATCGACAGCGGAATGCCTCCCGGCGACGAGACGCTGGCCGGATCGAACGAAGTTGCCACCGGACATCCCCACTGCAAAGCGAGCGCGGATGTGACTTCCTGTTCGGTAGCAAAGCCTAGTTTCTCGATCCACTCGCCAATTTTGCCGTGACGTGCGCGACGTTGCGCTTCGAGGGCGGCACGAACTTCGATATGGGAGAGCTTGCCGCGTGCAACCATCAGCAGTCCGAGCGGAATCCGATTCGGCGGCGGTAGCGCAGGCACCGTAATGCGCAGGCGTGAGAGTTGGTTGACGAGAGCCGTCTCCAGACATTGCGGACGGCAATAGAAAGCATCCTGAAGGAACGTCCCCGTTGGCCGCCGGCGGTTCCGTAGCCGTTGCCAGA
The DNA here is from genome assembly GCA_963847715.1 of Terriglobia bacterium. Lineage (GTDB taxonomy): Bacteria > Acidobacteriota > Terriglobia > Terriglobales > Acidobacteriaceae > Acidiflorens. The sequence continues at coordinate 199,632 of CAWKAZ010000026.1, read as the reverse complement.
GCGATTCCGCATGCGAGCAGGCAAGCAACGAACAAGCCGGATGCGAAGGTTCAAGATCGGGCCGTATGATCCAGCGCGTCGAGCGCGTCAGAGACTTCAAAAGATCCTTCATCGAGCACTTTCCTCCTTAACGACAGGTCAACTGAGCCCTGCGGCAGGCGTCGATTCCGGAACGTCCGTGACCCGCAGCCCGTACTTCCCATCGACGATGACAACTTCTCCCTTCGCGACGAGGCGCCCATCGAGCAGCAATTCCACCGGCGAATGGAGAGCGTTATCGAGTTCAACGACAACTCCAGCGCTAAGAGCGAGCACGTCGCGCAACAACATGCGTCGCGTCCCAAAGCGAAGTTTGACATCGAGGCCGACGTCCATAAGGCGGCGATAGCTGGCGGCAGGCGTCGAAAGCGATACGGGCGCTGGCGCAGGCGCCGGAGGTGGGGCGGGCTGTGGCTGCGCTCGCGACTGAAGTTCGGCTGCCAGCGCCGGGCTGATCTGGATCTCAAGCGTGACGGCGCTGCCCTCCTCGTCGCGGGTTTGAACGCAGGTGACGGCGTTCGACGACCACGAAGGAGTAGCAGGGGCAGCTGCGAGATGAAGTTGAACTTCGCCACCGGCAGTTGCAGCCAAAGCGGTCGCCGCAAGGCCAGCAACCTGGCGCAGGAGTTCCTCCAGGGCTTCCTTGTGCTCCGCGGATGTGGGTCCTGATTCAGGCGCGGCGATCGCAGGTTCGCCAAGGAACTTCTGAGCGAGGCGAGTGGCTGAGGCGGCAGGAAGACGCAATGTCATTTCACCACGGACAGCGCCTCCGGCTGTCACGTTGTACCAGACGTCAGAATCAGCGCGTGCCTGCAGTTGCGACGACATTTCAAAAATGTGAGGCTGTCCTACAACTTGCGAGGTCACGTTCTGGAGGCAGTCCTTCCAGGCCTCACACCAGCCACGAACCTCGGGTCGAAGTTCGGGTGACAGTTGAGGGGTCGGAGCGGGTTGGGTCTCGTCGGTCATATTTGTACTATTCGTGATTTGTTCAGGATTCCTTATCAGTTACCGATGGAGTTCCGATCGAGACGACGCAGGCAGCGCGGCGGGAGCCAACACGTACCGGAGTTGCCATGCAGACATGCACATCTTCGACCGCCATCGTGGCCGGAACGGAGGCGTTTCTCGAAAACGAAAGTATGTCGCCGCAGGCAAGGCCGGTAATTTGTTGCAAAGGAACTTGCAGCGCCGGCAAGGATAGCTCCACCGGGAAGAAGCAGTTGAGCAGTTTGTTCTGGATCTGCCTGCGGGCTTCGATCGGACTACGGGGACGCTGATAACTGAAATCCGCAGAAATTTTCCGTAGCAGTGCATTGGACACAACCGCCGGCACGGCCAGGTTCAGAGTGCCTCGCGTCTCCGCCATTTTGATTTCGAAACTGAGGCAAAGGTTTTTCTCTTCCGGCGGCATCAGGCGCTGGATTTGCAACATTCGTTGTCGCTGTCCGAATTTGAATTCGAGCGCGATCGCGTTCCAGCTAGTCTGAAGCTCGCGGCACATGATGCGCACAATCGCTTCCAGCACTTGTTCTTCAATCACGGTGATGTCCCGGGTAATTCCGCTGTCTTTGCCCTCTCCCCCCAGCATCACGTCGATAATCGTGAAGGCAATCGCCAGGTCAAGCTGGATCACCGCTGTAGCTTCCACCGGGGTCAGTTCACAGGACGCGAGATATGTTTTTTCCGGGACACGCTGCAAGAACTCGCGGTAAGTGAGGTGTTCGGCCGACACCAAACTGACATCGAACACAATTCTTAAATAATCGCAGGCACCGTTTCGCATTGCCTCGACGGCGTCGGGCACACAGCCGTATGCGGTGAGCAAAATCACCGCGGTCTGCGCGGATGCGGATTGCACTTCGCGCATCAGTTCAAAACCGTCGCACCCCGGCATGCGCACGTCGCTGATGACCAGCGAATGCGCTGAGTTTCGATATTTCTCAAGTGCCTGCGTACCATCGACTGCGACGTCGACCACCCATCCGCGACGCTGGAAACGTGCTTCGAGTGCCGCTCGCATACCCGCATCGTCATCGGCAATAAGGAGTCTCTTCACTGTTCGACTCCTGTAATTCCCGCCGTTGCTGCCGACTCCGCCGGAAGAGGGAGAGGCATCGGAGATGGAACCACAACCGTCGCGCGACCCGGCAGATGAATCCGGAAGGTCGCGCCATGGCCGGAACGGCTTTCGACCGTAATCCTGCCTCGATGTTGTGCGAGAATCCGGCGGCAGACGGCCAGCCCAAGTCCGGAACTTCCCGGACGCGTGCTGAACCCGGCCTCAAAAATTCGCGGCAGGTCGTCCGGACCGATACCCGGCCCGGTATCACGCATTGAGATTTCAACGCCCGCAGCACCGTGGTCGATGCCGCGCACGCTGAGCCAGCCGCCACCCGGCATGAAACGAAACGCGTTGAGGGCGACGTTCAGCAGCACTTGTTCCAGCCGGTGCCGATCCGCTGGAATGGTCGTTCCAACCAGACCATTGATTACCTGCAGTTCGACGCGGGCCTGCTTCGAAAGCGGCAGCAGAAAATCGTAGGCCCAGTCGAGCAACTGGCCCATGTCGCAGGGCGCCAATTCGGGCTCGGGCGTATTGTGCAGGTGAAGCACGTTATTCACGGTCGCCGAGAGAGTGCGCAACCCGGCCTGGACATGTTCGATCCAGCGCCGGCTCTCACCTTCGAGATTGGCCTCGGCTAACAGTCCGGCAAAAAGCTCGAGGCTACCGAGTGGATTGCGGATCTCATGGGCGAGCAGTGCTGATACCTCGACCAGAGCCTGCTGCCGTCCGAATTCGTCGCGGTCCCGCTCGAGCTTCTTCGCCTCGCTGATATCGCGGAGGATAAACACCGAGGTGCGGCCATCCGATCCTTGTTCCAGCCAGGCATGGCGGATGGCTAACCATGTGGGAGCGAGCGATTGCGCCGCAGATGGGTTCAATGAAGCAGTGCCATGAAGCAGTTCGATTTCTTCGCCGCCGTCGCGAGCCAGATTGAGTGCGGCGGCGACCTGCGACGGCAGAGCATCAAACGATTCAAAGCGTGCCTCTAAGAGGCGCATCGCCTCGGGATTGAGAATCGAGATACGCGTTCCCGCTTCGGCCACGAGCACGCCACAAGGTAGACCCTCAAGAATCTTACGTAGGCGTTCCCGGATACGGTGGTTCTCCTCGAGGCTCGTAGCCAGGTCACGGTTCGTGACATCAAGTTCCTGCCGCAGATGGGCTACCTGCCCCTGCAGTTGTCCATAGGTTCGTTCAAGAGATCCGGCCGCCTCCGTAAATGAGGCGAAGGCACGGGCCAGGGGATGCTCGGAATCGCTCGCCAGGGATCGAGAGACAGGAAAATTTGTGGACATATCGATCTGCTTGCAAAGCCCATGCCAGCCCGGCACAAATTGCCTTAGAACGCTCTTATGTTCTAGTACGGATGAGGACGACCTGTTGGTTAACTTCGAGAGAACAAGATCGCGTGGCTATCGCACACTGTTCAAACTTGCGTCACCCAGCAAGACATGTTCGGGACGAATCACCGCGGCGTCCTCGCATAGAATCAGCGCCCTCTCGATGACGTTCTGCAGTTCTCGAATGTTTCCTGACCAGGGGTGGGATTTCAGCAAAGCCAGTGTGGGCAGGGCTAAATGGGGCACGGGCAGGCGCGACGAAAACTTCTCCAGAAAGTGAGCGGCTAACTGCGCGATGTCTTCCGGGCGGTCGTGGAGCGGCGGGATCTCGATGGGGAACCCGCACAAACGGTGATACAAATCCTCACGAAACTTGCCTTCGCGGACGAGCGTCATCAGGTGCGCATTCGTGGCGGAAATAACACGGGCATCCACATGGATCACTTCTGAGCTGCCCAGCCGCTGCAGTTCTTTCTGCTCCAGAAAGCGCAGCAGTTTGGGTTGCAGGCTCAGCGGCATCTCCCCGATTTCGTCGAGAAAGAGCGTCCCTCCCTGCGCCGCCTGAATTCTCCCCGCATATGATTGCATCGCTCCCGTAAAAGCTCCGCGCGCATACCCAAAAAGCTCCGCTTCCAGCAAAGTTTCCGGAATCGCGGCGCAGTTGACAACGGCGAAGGCGCGCGCGGCGCGTGGACTCAACTGGTGAATCGCACGGGCAACAATTTCCTTGCCGCATCCGGTCGGACCCGTGATCAACACCGCCGTGTTGCGCGGAGCAAGCAAGCGCGCCAGTCGGTAGACTGGCTGCATCGCGCATGAACTGCCAATCATCCTCGGCAACGGAGGAGCGGAGTGAGTGGACGATGACAACGCGGGAAGTACGTAGTCCTCCCGCTGCGGATCGACCCTCGCACGCCACGCGTCCTGAACCCCGGTTCCCCCGTCTTCGACTGCACGCAGCTCAACAGGACCCTTTGATTTGAGTTCAGAGTCAATCTCAGGGTCAATCAGCACCACTTCGATTCCGGGGAACCGCTGACGGACAGTCTGATGCAGTTCCTCGGCATCAAGGTCGGGCAGGCGGCGATCCAGGAAAAGGACCTGCCAGTTACCGGTTTCCAAATGGACCAGGGCCTCGGCGCCCCCTTTCGCCTGCACCAGATGTCGATTCGGCGAGCGCAGACTTTCGTACACGCGCTGGCGCACAACACTACTAGGACTCGCCACAAGGACGTTGTCGGCAAAATTAGGCGGCATGGGATAGCTGGTCATAGCGCCGATTAGAAGCTGGTCCGATTAGAAGGAGATTAGTTCGAGATTAGAAGGTCCTGCGGAAACGAAACCGTTGTGTAGCGAACACGGCAAATTTTGCTTTACAAAACGAGGTAATCAGTAACCGGAGAAGTCTTGCCCGACCCGATGTTTTGCCCCTGACCATCTCCAACGATGGTTTTCACCTGATCCGAGCGGCTGGCCGCTATTTTTCCACGAACACCAATTCACCATTTTCGATCTTGATGTCTTTGACGTTGTCCGGAAGCTTCAGCTGGTCGCGCTGCTCGGTAAGTTTCTTCTGCAGGACTTCATTGACCAGAGCGGCAGGCACGGAGAGGTCACCAACTTTCACCTCAGTCGCATCGAACGTGGCATAGCCATCTTTGGATCCGAGATGCCCGGCAAGTGTCAGATACACGTCTTTGCCCGCGATTTGCGTCAGAAATTGACCGCGAACAATATCTCCATCCATCGATACCTGGTAGTCCTTAATATTCGGTACGGCACCTGGAAACTGAGTTGCCGGACCCGCCGTGGAGGAACCCGTCGCAGCGCCACTGGGAGCGCTCGCAGTCGCCGGTAACAGACCGGCAGCTTGTGCCAGCGCCGCCGATACCTCACCGGAATTCATGCGGACTTCGCCCTCCCCTTGTCCCGGCGTCTTAGGCTGCGCGAGTTGATTCACTTTTTCCTGGAAAGACTGCGCGTCAGCAGCGGCCGTGGCGGGTGCCACAACTGGCGCGACAGGCGCGGGACGCTTTAAGACAAGGACGAGCGTAAGAATCGAAATTGCCAGGGTTGCGAAACTGATAATTCGTTGAAGTTTCACGAAATCTCCTCCGACGTTTTCGACCTCAGATTATGGTACGCGAAAGGAAAGGCGAGGTTGAGATGACATAAGTACTAGGGCTGATGCGAGAGTTAAGGTCTGAGTAAGCTCTTTGAATTGCGGCGGGAACGGTTACGTTCTACTCCACGATCGCCAGCACTTCACCAGGATTGACGGCCGCGCCAGGAGTCGCCGAAATCTTTCTCACGACTCCTTTTTTCGGGGACTTGATCTCGTTTTGCATCTTCATTGCCTCGACTACGACGATGCCTTGACCGACTTCTACCTCGGCATTTTCGGCAACCAGCAGACGCACTACGCGACCCGGCATGGGGGCGAGAATCTTCTTTGGTCCTTTTTCATCTCCAACGGCTTTCTGGCGCGAGCGTAGCGACCGTGGATCGCGCAATTCAACCGCGAAACGACTGCTGCCTACCCACAAATGAAGATCGGTAGCAGTTTGCTCACGCTTGATTTCGTAGGCACGCCCATCGATCAGGAGAGACAGTACGTCGCGACGCGGGATCAGGGCATCGATATGGACAATCTGCCCGTCAAGGCGGCATTCCCAGCCAGCCGCAGCTTTTTCAAGCTCCAGTCGGTGCGGCTTGTCTCCGACGATGACTTCATAAACCATAAAAATGTGAAATCAGCGCAACCCTTCCGAGCGTCCTTTTTGTTTCCAGTTAGACGTTGCCGCCGGCTGCCCGGCTGTGCTCCCGCAACCGTTCCCATTCTTGCCGACGGGAGAGGACGGAGCGAGCACCGCGAACATGCCGGCAGCGATTGCCGCTACCATCTCCATTGTCTTGCTCTCACCTTCCGAGATGTCTGATCTGCGGGCGGCTGTTTTTTTCGCCAACAAGCGATCCAGGTACCCGGTATCAAGCTTTGCAGCGCGAAAATCCTCGTCCTGCAGAATCCGCTGGAAAAGCGAAATATTCGTCTTGATTCCCGCCACAAAGTATTCGTAGAGCGCCCGCTCGAGGCGCATGATGGCCTGTTGCCGATCCGTCCCGATGCCAATCAATTTGGCGAGCAGCGGATCGTAATCCATCGGAACCGTCCAGCCTTCGTACATGCCGCTGTCCCGTCGGATTCCCGGCCCCGAAGGTTGAAGCAGCACTTCAATCTTGCCAGGGCTGGGAAAATAATTGTTGTCCGGATCTTCTGCATAAATACGGCATTCGATGGCGTGTCCGCGAACCTGGATATCAGACTGAACGAACGGCAACTTCTCACCCGCCGCAATACGAATCTGCAAGTGCACCAGGTCGAGCCCCGTCGTGAGTTCGGTCACCGGATGCTCAACCTGCAATCGGGTGTTCATTTCGAGGAAGTAGAAATTCCTTTGCTGATCGACCAGAAACTCGACAGTGCCAGCGTTAGTGTAGTGCGCCGCCTGCGCCACCCGAACCGCAACCTCACCCATGCGGCGTCGCATATCGGTGTCAACGATCGGCGATGGCGACTCCTCCAGAACTTTCTGGTGGCGGCGCTGAATGGAACACTCGCGCTCACCGAGCCATACGGTGTTACCTTGCTCATCGGCCAGCACCTGCATCTCAATGTGGCGCGGATTAACGATGGCTTTTTCAATATAGACTTCGCTGTCTCCGAAAGAACGCTGCGCCTCGCTCTGAGCCGATTCAAGTGCGGAACGAAGGCCCCGCCGCGTGTGCACCAGCCGCATGCCTTTGCCACCACCGCCAGCGGCTGCTTTCAGCATCACCGGATAACCGATGCGCTCCGCCACTTCCTCTCCTTCTTCTGCAGACGCGAGGCCGCGCGACGTTCCAGGAACAAACGGCACTCCAGCTTTCTCCATCTGCTGGCGAGCACTGGTTTTCGAGCCCATCAAATTCATTGACTGCGGAGTGGGGCCGATAAATTTGACGCCGGAATCGGCGCAGGCCTGAGCGAATTTCGCATTTTCCGAAAGGAAGCCGTAGCCCGGATGAATCGCCTCCGCGCCCGAGCGCTTCGCGACTTCGAGAATCTTGTCCATGCGAAGATACGACTCCGAGGCCGGAGCCGGTCCAATCGGATAAGCCTCGTCGGATTTGCGGACGTGAAGTGCAGCCCGATCGACGTCCGAATAGACGGCGACAGTAGCGATGCCCATCTCGCGGCACGCGCGCATAACGCGCACTGCAATCTCTCCGCGATTCGCAATCAGAATCTTCTTGAACATTGGTGAGCAGGGTAATTCTGGCCGCACACGATTTTAACCACCGGAAGGCGGGATTGCATGTGTCAAATCACGACAGCTTGTGACGCAACTCACAAGGGTCCAACCGGATTATTTCCCATCCTGAAATAGATATAGCCAGTGCTCGGCGGCGTCCTTGCCAACCAAGTCACTGGCTACTAGGTACTGGGCACTGACTTACTGTTTCTGATCCATGACGATAGCGCCTGCGGGCTGCTTTTCCGCCTTGGCTTTCTTGGTGGCCATGGTCTTATCTACCCACTCGTCTGCGGTTTTCAGATCGCCAGAGCGGGCTGACGGATCGTCGCACTGAATATCCGCACGTTCACGGTACATAAGATTCATGTAGGCCATGGCGTCGTCATAGTCGGGACGAAGCTGAAGCGCTTTGTTCAGATTGTCAATGCCTTCCTGCACGTTCGCAGTATTGGATTCCTTCATCTGCGCGCAGACTTTCTTGTCCTTGGCCGGCAGAGACTCGTCCGGTTTCATCCCTAGTTTCGCGCGTTCTTCCTGGCGTGGAACATAGGTTTGCGTCCAGTCGATCACGGCGACGGAATAGTAAGGCTCTGGATCGTTGGGATCAACCTCGGAGGCCTTCTTGTAGAACTCCTTCGCCAATGGGAATTTCTTCATCTGCAAATAGAGATACGCAATTCCCTTAATGCTGTTGATGTTCCTGGGATCGGCCTGCAGTACTTGCTTGTAGGAATCAATCGCCTGTTCGGCGAAGCGGTTGTTCTCCGGAGTATCGGCGCCCGGAATGTACTGCTGAGCATACGCCGTCGCAAGGTACAGGCGGGCATTGATCAGTGTGGGATCCAGCTTCACGGCTTCCTGAAAGTGATCGATCGCCTGCTCGAATTTGGAGTTCTTGTAAGCTTGCACACCTTTGTTGAGGTGGTCTCGCGCCTGCAGCTTGCTGCATCCGGTGCTAGCCAGCAGAACCAGTGCGGCCGCGAATACCACCAGGAACCTTTGCGTCGTTTTCATTGCTTTATGAATCTCCCTTTGCTGCGGAGTGTACGAACCTGCATCTGCGAGGGTGCGAAGAGTCCAATATCAAAATCGGATCTCTCCGCTCGTCCGCCTCATGACTTCACTTCGTTGAGTATTCTAGTTGCCCGATTCGATCTTCGCTGTGATCAAGCCCACTTTGTCGACACCCGCGGAATGCGCGATGTCGATTACGCTGGCAACGTCCGCGAAAGGCACATTGTCATCGCCTTTTACGAACATCACTTTTTCGGCGCGGGTCTTGAAAATATCTTCTAAGCGGCCCTGCAGCGTCTCCCAGGTAGCTTCATCCTGATTGATTTTGAGTCCGGGAGGATTACCGGCTCCATGGTCGATCAACTGCACAACGATCGTGCGATCTGGCGTGGGCGGCGGCGCCTTCTGATCCTTCGGCGGCGGCTGCGGTACCAACGCTTCCAACCCTTTCGGCGTCAGGGGCGTGATCACCATGAAAATAATCAGCAGCACCAGCAAAACGTCAATCAACGGCGTGACGTTCATGTTCGCGCTTTGGCCCCCTTTGGGGCCGACTGCCATACTCATAATCGATCTCCTGTATCGCTACAACCCTAATGCTGGTGAATCCTATTGGCCGCCCGTTGGCGCCGGTGTCGGCGTCGTTGCGCCCGGCGGTGGGGCCATGGTACCGGCCTTCTTCTGATCGGTTAGAAGTCCAAGTTGATCCACGCCAGCGGCGCGGACATCATCGACGACTTCGACTACCCAGCCGAACTTCGCGCGCATATCGGCTTTCAGAAAGACTCGCTTGTCAGTCCGGTTCGCCAGCTTGTCCTTGATCTTCTCAGTCAGGTCATCGGGCTTTACTACATCGGTGCCGAAAAACACCTTGTCATCACGAGTTACCGCGACGAGCAGAGCATCTTCTTTGTCGGCGTCGTGCATATCCGTCGGATTGTTCACCTTCGCCATATCCACCGGGACGCCGTGTTGCAACATGGGCGTGACCACCATGAAGATGATCAGCAGCACTAGCATCACGTCCACCATCGGTGTGACGTTGATGTCCGAGCTGACGTTCGCCGCTTCGTTTCTCTTTGCTAATGCCATGGATTCCACTCTCCTGCGTACTTTGCTGCTCACCCGGTCATTGCTGCGGTGGAGAGCCAGCCGTAGCCTGCTCTCCACCCGCACAACTCATGGGTAGCAACGAACCAAGTAGGTCGGGTCCGAAGGCGCAAGTCCTGAGACCTGACACCCAAGACCTGTGACCTTCTCTTAGGACCGGCGCATGCTCCGGCGCTTCAGGAAGTAATCGATCAGTTCGCTCGACGAGTTGTCCATCTCTACGTCAAACGCTTCCACGCGGCCGGTCAGATAGTTGAACATCATGACAGCCGGAATCGCCACGAACAGGCCGACGGCGGTGGTCACGAGTGCTTCGGAAATTCCACCGGCGACTGCTGCCAGACCGGTTGCCTTTTCCTTCGCGATACCGTTGAAGGCGTTCAGAATGCCGACCACCGTTCCGAACAGTCCCACGAAGGGAGCCGTCGAACCGATCGTCGCCAGACCACCCAATCCACGCTTCAGTTCAGCGTGCACGATGGCTTCGGTGCGTTCCAAAGCGCGCTTCGAAGCTTCGATGGTCTCGCCTGGGATTTCGCCCGGGCTATCCTGGTGAGCCTTGAATTCCATCAGGCCGGCAGTGACAACTTTGGCCAGGTGGCTCTTCTTATTGCGCTCGGCGACTTTGATCGCTTCGTCAATCTTTCCCTCGCGCAGCGCGCCGGCAACTGCCGGAGCGAACGAGCGGGACTGATTGCGGGCGGCGTTGAAAGCCATCCAGCGGTCAATCATCACGCCAATCGACCATCCCGACATGATGAACAGAATGATAACCACGACCTTCGCCAGAATGCCCATCTGCTTCCAGAGCGAAATCGGGTCCCAACCTACCGAGCTCTCGTCCAAGAGCCAGGCGGCGAAAAGATGGAAGTTACAGAGTGCCACTGCTGCTAGATTCACTACCATGAGTTGCTTCTCCTCCTCGGAACTGTTTCAAAATCTTTTTCTACTGCGTTCTAGACCCCTCGGTCCTATTGGACACCGTCCAAACGTCCGATGGTTTCGAAAAGCCTGTACAGTCCCCAGCACACCAGGGACTCCACCGGCCTGATACCCTTTGATGCAAGAAATCGAAAGTGGGCAGAATAGCCCTCGGGTATAAAAATCATCCCTGAGTAACCCGTCTCGGGATAAGGTGGGACGGGGAGGGCTGCAAACCGCCGCAAAAATTCCAAGTGCAGGCCGATCCGGAGAGTCTAGCCTCCGGACAAGCTGAAGTTCACCACGACCTGAGTTTCCACGGCCACCGGTTCGCCATTGAGCAGGTACGGCTTATACCGCCACTGCTTCACGGCTTCGATCGCCGCTGGCGCCAACATCGGGTGCCCGCTGATCAACTGCAGGTTCTGAATCGTGCCCTCTTTGCTGATTTCCGCCTGTAGCACCACCTGCCCCTGAATGCGGGCCTGTTTCGCAAGTTGCGGATAATTGGGCGTAACTTTCTTAATCAACAAACCGGTCGACACGCCCGACGAAACGCGGACGCGCTGCGGAGTCGCCACTTTCGGAACTGCTACCGGCGTCGAACTGATAATGCCGCCGATCACGCCGCCCGCCGAGCCTCCGGGAATGCCACCTGGGACACCGCCGGGGACGCCCGCACCCAAGTCCGGTGGAGCTTCTTCTTCTTTAATCATCTGAACTTTGTCTGGAATCTTGGTGGGAGCGCGCAACTGGCCGTTGATCACCTCGCTCACCATCTTGACCACCTTGACCGGCGCTGCTGCTGGCGGAGGCGGTGGCGGCGGAGGCGGTGGCGGAGCCACCAGGAAGGTCATCAGCTGGGTTTTGGGTAGCGCATCGGTATAGATCAGCGGGATCAGAATCAATATCCCGATCAATGCAAACTGCCCAAAAAACGACAGAATTGTTGTGCTCAGTCGCCGCTTTGCCTTGAATCTGTTGCCTGACTCAATGAGGCTATCTTCAAACATGGGCTTCTCCTACACCAGACCTTACGAGAACTTAGACACCGGCCGCATCCTCTTTGCTCCCGGTCTTTTCGCCCCTTTTTCTGGAGCTTTATTCTCTGCAAACCCTGCCTCTGCGGGCAGTTGAAGATTCTACGCCACACTGGCCGATTAGGCCTTAACTTTTTCTTTCGGCTGGGATGGACCAGCGCCAGGCCGCAACGGCATGGCAATCGGGCTCTTTCCCTGCTCGCCCCGCCATTCCTGATAGGCCACCAGAATGGGAGCGGCAATCGCGATCGACGAATACGTCCCGATCAGGATGCCCACCACGAGGGCTAGGCTGAAAGAATGCAACACCTCGCCGCCGAAAAGAAATAGAGCAAGCACGGTAAGGAAAGTCAGGCCCGCTGTCAAGATAGTTCGGCTTAAAGTCTGATTAATACTTTTGTTGACGATGTCGGCCAGCCGGTCGCGCCGCAGCAACTTGATGTTTTCCCGGATGCGGTCAAAGACCACGATCGTATCGTTATTGGAATATCCAATTAAGGTTAGGATGGCCGCGATCACGGTCAGCGAGATTTCGCGGTCGAGCAGCGAGAAGATGCCCACTGTAATCAGCGTGTCGTGGAAGACGGTCAAAACGGCAGCCACGCCGTAAATCCACTCGAAACGCAGCGCCAGGTAGATCAGCATTCCGCCCAGCGAATACAACGTGGCCCACATGGCCTGGTTGCGGAGCTGATGTCCGACTTGCGGGCCGACGATTTCGACGTTGCGGATACCAAAGTCGGAAACGAAGAAATTGTCCTGCAGCGACGCGACCGCTGCCGGATCTACCGCACCTTTCAGTTCGTCGATCGAACCGAGCACGCCGCCTTTTGTCTTATCGCGATAGTCAACAATGGCCTGCGCCGTCGCCGTGTAGCGCTGATTTGCGTCGGCCGCCGACCCGAGATGAAGCGGATCCTTCTCCAGAAGATAGTTCAGGAGCGTGATCGAACTCGAGTTATTGAGATCCTGCTTACCGGGCGTGGCTTGACTTTCGAGCGCTTGAAGAATTTGGGTCTTGCCCTTGTCTAGAGCCTGTTCGCTGGTTTCCTGGATATCGAGCTGAATCAGGACCTCGTTATTGGCCGCTGGCCCATATCTCTGCACGCGCGTGTTCTTCAATCCGATGCGATCAGTCTCGGCGTGAATGGCGGCCAAATCGGGAGTGTGCGAGTACTTCACATAAACCAGCGTGCCACCGCGGAAGTCAACGCCCAAAGGAACCGGCGAGCCAGTGGTCGCCCAACGGTGGCCCATCGAGACAATACCGGCCACGCTGAAGATCAGCGAAAAGGTCAGGAAGTACCACTTTTTCCCGAGGAAATCGATGTTTGTATTCTTAAAAAATTCCATAAGAGCCAGGTCTGAAGGTTTCAGAGTTTCAAGGTTTCAAAGTCAAAAACACTGGCTTGTGATCCTTGAAACCTTGAAACCCTGAAACTTTGAAACCTCATTCCGTCTAGATACTTAACGCTTCACCGCGCTGCTTGCGGCTTAAAATCCAATCAAAAATTACGCGCGATACAAAGACTGCCGTAAACAAGTTCGCCAGAAGACCAAAGACAAGAGTCGTGGCAAAACCTTTGACCGGTCCCGTACCGAACAGAAACAGAATTGCCGCCGAAACAATCGTCGTGACGTGCGTATCGACGATCGTGATCCAGGCATGACTGAAACCCTGCTCCACGGCCGACGGAGGTGTTTTTCCGTTTCTCAATTCTTCCCGAATGCGCTCGAAAATCAGCACGTTCGAGTCGACGCCCATACCAACCGTCAGAATCACGCCGGCAATTCCGGGCAACGTCAGCACTGCACCGAAGAAACCCATGAACCCAAGCAGAATAACCAGGTTCAGGATCAGCGCGATGTCCGCGTTCACGCCTGCCCAGCGGTAGTAGATCAGCATGAAGATGAGAACCGCGAGCATACCGTAGATGGCCGCTTGTACGCCGGAACGAATGGAATCGGCGCCGAGCGACGGACCGACCGTGCGCTCTTCGAGATACTTGATGCTCGCCGGCAGAGCGCCAGAGCGCAGCGTCATCGACTGATCCTGCACTTCTTGCTCAGTGAAGCGGCCGTGAATAATGCCCTGATCGTGAATCGGCTCTTCGATTGTTGCCACCGACTGCACTTTATTGTCGAGCACAACCGCGAGCGAATCTTTCACGTGCGCGGAAGTAAAGGAATAGAACTTCTTGCCGCCTTCGGCAGTGAGAATAAAGCGCACCGCCGGCTGTCCGTTTTCGTCCTGGCTCGGCTCCGCTGTGCGCAAGTCGCGCCCAGTCACCGCCGACGCCCGCGAAATCAGATACCAGACTTGCCCACCCTCAGTCGAGTGCGGAGGTTTCCCAGGCAATAGCACAGCATCGGGCGGCAGCACGCCGCCGTGTTCCTGCAACGCCTCCTGCTCGCTCGAGTACGGTCCACCCACCATTTGCTTGATTTCAAGCATCGCGGTGGACTGCATGATGTCCTTCACGCGCGCCGGATCGTCCACGCCCGGTAGTTGCACAAGGATCTGATACTGACCCAGCCCATGCTCCTGAATCACCGGTTCGCTCACACCCAGCTGGTCAATTCGATTGCGAATCGTCTCGATCGCCTGCGCGACAGCCCGATTCTTCAAGTCCGCAAGATTGGTCGGCTTCATCGAAACCGTCCAGGAATTTTCCGCGCCCGAACTGGCGTCGTATTCCGGCAACCGGTCGCTGATGACGCTCTTGAAATCGCTCGTCTGGTCGGGCGTAATACCCTTGACCGCGATCATTTCCGGATGATTGACGGGATCGGGCTTCAGAATGTCAGCGTAATTGATCTTGCGTGTGCGGAAATCTTCTTTAAGGCGGGCAATCGCGTTGTCGGAATCGACATTGACCGCGTCGTTGACCTGCACCTGCAGAATCAAGTGCGTGCCGCCACGGAGATCCAGGCCCAAATGAATGCGATCGGTAATCGATGCCAGCAGACCTTTGCCCGACCAATCCTTCGGTACACCGAAGATGCCGAACAGGAAAACCAGCAAGATTCCAACAATGACGAGCAGCTTCCAACTAAGATTCTTATTCATCTCAAATCAGTCCTGTCATCCTGAGCGGAGCATGAATTCCGCAAAGCGGGATTCATGCGGAGTCGAAGGACCCCTACTCCACCCGTGACCCTACTTCGTCTCTTCCGCCGTCGTCACCGACACCACCGATGCACGGCTAATTTCAAGCTTCAGATTGTCGGGCGGCACGCGCAAAACCAGCGCATCGTCCTTGAGACTGATAATCGTGCCGCGAATTCCTCCGCTGGTCACAATCTTGTCCCCGTTCTTCAACTCGCTGAGCATGAGCTGCCATTTTTTCTGCTTCCGCTGCTGCGGCATAATCAGCAGAAAATAGAAGATGGCAAAGATAAATACCATCATTCCCAGGCCGGGCAGACTGCTACCACCGGGCATTTGCAACCACAACGCCAATCTTCCAGCCATCCCAGACAAAATCATTTCCACTGCTAACTCGATCCTCTGTAACGAAATATGCGTCGAATCCGTGATTCCAGCCGCCCCCGCCAGGGGCACTCATCGAAATGCGCCGGACAAAACTCGGCACAAGTTTGCTGCTTCCACCGTCCGACTTTCTCTGCTGAGCCGCGGGAATTTTTTCTTCTAAGTCCGGGGATCCTACAACTTGCAGGCTAGAACCGGCGCTGTCGCGCTCCGGTTTCGGTCGGAACGGCACAGAGACAAACTCACCTTATCCCCAAGCTGAATAGCATGCCGGACGGCTAGCAAAGTGTCAAGGACGGCACCGCAAATCACCGCCGATTTTACATCCGTCTCACAAATCACTAGGCATCGGTTCGACGCATACCCGTGAGTGGCACAAGCGTTTTCGGCTGAGCGTAGCCGCGAAGCGGCGGAAGAATGCAGCCCACGGCGCAAGCCGTGGGTAGACGGTAGAGCCAACGCAAGCCCCAACGGGGCGAAAGAAAAACTATGTGAGAGACCCCGCTCCGGCCCGTATCCACGCCCGCACCGTCCGCATCGTCGCCAGATAGTAATGCAGATTGTGGACCGTATTCAGAACCTGCGCGAGCAGCTCGTTCGCAGCATAGAGATGACGCAGATAAGCCCGCGAATAGCGCGCACAAACGCGGCAATCACACGCTGGATCCAGCGCGCTTTCATCCTGCGCATACCGCGCCTGCTTGATCGACACCTTCCCCTCGGACGTGAACAACAATCCATGCCGCGCCGCGCGCGTAGGAAGCACGCAGTCCATCATGTCCACACCCGCCTGCGCGTACTGCGCGATCTCCTCGGGAGTCCCCACTCCCATCAGATACCGAGGCTTGTCCGAAGGCAGATGCTCGAGCGTAGACAAGACGATATCCCGCGTAAGGTCCCGAGGCTCGCCTACGCTAAGCCCGCCAATGCCGTACCCGGGAAATCCAATCTCAATCGTCCGCAAGGACGATTCCCGCCGCAACTCCCGATCCATCCCCCCCTGCACAATCCCAAACAAAGCCTGTGTGGAGACGGGCATTCCTGCCCGTCCAGCGGAGCGCAGCTCCGCAGATTTTTTCTGAGAGCTGACAGCTGAGAGCTGAGAGCTGCCCCAAGGCACCTCGTTCTTATGCTCCTCAAAATAATTCTTACTCCGCTCCGCCCACCGCAACGTCATCTCCATCGAAGCCCGCACGCGCGCGGCATCCGCCGGATACTCCGTGCACTCATCAAATGCCATGATAATGTCAGCGCCCAGCCCAATCTGAATCTCCATCGCCTTCTCAGGACTAAGAAAGTGCGCCGACCCATCCAGATGCGAACGGAACGCTACGCCTTCTTCGCTGACCTTGCGCAACTCAGTCAGGCTAAAAACCTGAAACCCGCCCGAGTCCGTAAGAATCGCACGATCCCAAGCCATGAACCGGTGCAGCCCGCCCATCTTGCGCACCGTCTCCACCCCCGGCCGCAAATAAAGATGGTAGGTATTGCTCAGCAGAATCTGGACGCCGAGTTCTTCCAGCACATCCTGCGGCACGCCCTTGACTGAAGCGAGCGTCCCAACCGGCATAAACACCGGCGTCTCGACCTCTCCATGAGGAGTGATGAGCTTGCCAGCGCGCGCCGCGCCACGAGTAGCTTCAATCTGGAGTTGAACAGACACCGAGGGATTGTAAAGGATTGCAGAGGTTAGAGGTCAGATTGCAGAGGTGCAACAGGACAGGCATCCTAATATATGGAATCGTCTGTGATTGTTGAAAGGCTTGCACTGCACACGTTGAGCGGCTCGGAGCGCAATCGGTCCGTTTTCATCAAGTGTCATCATCACGGAAAATGCGAGGCCTTTTGCGGTAGAGTCTTAGTCGTGAACGCTCCTCGACAAACCAAAGTTCTCGCGCTCGTTCTTCTTCTAGCACCGGTGTTTTCATTCAGCTCTGGCCAATCTACTTCTTCGGATTCGGACGAACCTGATCTGACTAAATTCTCTTCTGAGCAACTGACCGCGTGCTTTGACAAGCATGAAATATGCGGAGCTTGGGAGGATAGCGCCAGCGGTTGGCCCATCTCGGACGAACTGGCGCGACGGGGAGATCCTCACCAACTCCTCGTGCGTTACTGGAAGGAGTCGAAACCGTCTATCCGCGATGGCATCGAACACGTTGCATACCACTTCGACAATGCGGAAGTGACTTCCTTTATGCGGAGAGTGATGACTCAGCAGATAAAGACCGGCGAGAAGGGGTACTGGCCTATTAACTATCTTGCGAAGAGATGCGACGGAACAGCCCTGAAAGAACTCAGCAGTGGTCGGTATCGCGGTGAAGGAAGCCTGCAATATGAAACCAGCATCAAACTCTTCGGCAAGTGCAAATTTCGGCCTGCGATCCCCTACTTGGTAGATGCCGCATTGCACGACGCGTCGCTGAACATCGTCACCGCTGCGGATCACAGCCTTCACGCCCTGTACGCCGACGGGCCGAAGGACTTCGACAAATTGGACGAAATGCAGCGATACTTTTGTGGTCGCGCCAAGCAGGAAGGCTTCAAGGTTCGTTGCAAAGCCCAATAGCAAACTCAGCGTGAAAACATGCGATGCCCGCTGGAGAGCCACAGTTGGCGTAACATCCCATTTCACTGGCTAGCAAAGTCTCCCGACCGCCTTTCACCTCTGAAATCTGACCTCGAACCTCTGACCTATCCGACCTTATTTTGCGTACAGATTCTTAACCACCTCTCCGCCCTTCATCACAAACTTCACCCGCTCCAGCGTCGTCACATCCGCCAGCGGATCGCCATCCACGGCCACGATGTCAGCCCACTTCCCCGCCTCAATCGTCCCAACCTTGTCCGACCACCCGAGCAGATCGGCATCGTTCACCGTCGCCGCCTGAATCGCCTGCAACGGAGTCAGCCCCAGCTTCACCATGACCGCGAACTCATGCGCGTTCAGCCCATGCGGATAAACCGCCGCATCCGTGCCAAATCCAACTTTCACTCCCGCCGCAAACGCCCGCGCCACATTCTTGCGCGCCGCTGGCATCACTTCATGCGCCTTGGCAATCAACTCCGCTGGAGTCCCGATCTTCTCAGCGTTTTCGTAAAACCAGTCCATCAGATAAAGCGTTGGCACCAGATAAGTCCCATTTTTCTTCATCGTAGCAATGGCCGCATCGTCGATATACGACCCGTGCTCAATCGAATCCACTCCCGCCTCCGACGCCCAGCGAATGCCCTCCGCTCCATGCGCGTGCGCCGCGACCTTGCGTCCCAAACGGTGCGCGTCGGCCACAATGGCCTTCATCTCTTCGAGCGTATATTGCGACGCCTGCGGATTGTCTCCATGCGAAAGCACTCCGCCGGTAGCGCAGATCTTGATCAGGTCCGCGCCATACTTGATGTTCTCCCGCGTCTTGTGCTGCACCGCCTCGATGCCATCAGCGACACCCTGCGCTTGTGCGTGATCCTCAAACGGCAGCAGATTGTTGTCGCAGTGTCCACCCGTGATGCTCAAAGCCGGACCACTCACCAGCATGCGCGGCCCCGGAACATCTCCGGCATTAATCGCATCGCGCAAAGCAACGTCAGTAAAGCCGCTCGCACCCACGTTGCGGATGGTCGTGAACCCAGCCTCGAGCGTGACTCGCGCATTGCGCGCTCCATACAGCGCCTCACGCGGAATGGAAATCCCCAGCCGTGAGTAGCCGAAATTCGTGATCATGGTGATGTGCGTATGCGCATCAATCAGCCCCGGCAATACCGTCGCATTCGACAGATCGACGACCTGAGCTCCTGCAGGAACCTGTGTGTCCGTTCCGACACTCACAATCTTGTCGCCCTGAATCAGAATCGTTTGGTTGGCCAGCGTCTTGCCGGTTTTCACATCAAGCAAATGTCCCGCGCGGATGACAAGCGTCTTCGCAGCAGGCGCCGTTTGCGTCCAGGAAAAGTGGATACAGCAAAGCGAAAAAGTCAAAACGAAGAGGTGCCGACTAAGCTTCATGGATCCCCCACCCAGAATTGAGTCTAGGCCGAGTACCTTACAACCTGGGAGACACGCACGGCAAGCTTTCCGAATTCGCAGTGCTAATCGCCGTTCAATTTTCGTTAAGATGGAACCGGAAATGCCGAAGAGAATCCCACGTATGCCGGAGCCTCGCCAAACCGTCTTCATCCCGCTGGCCGACGCGCTCCCCGCCAAGCGCAAGTCTATCCCCCACGAATTCGTGCTCGACGCTCTGGCTCCGCTCTCGCCGCGCACCAATCCCATGTTCGGCTGCCTGGCCGTTTACGTTGGAGAAAAGATTGTCCTCATCCTGCGCGATAAACCGAGTCACGCAGACGACAACGGAGTCTGGCTAGCGACGACCGTGGAACATCACGACAACCTTCGACCAGACTTCCCCAACATGCGTTCAATCAAGGTGCTTGGGAAGAAAGTGACAAGCTGGCAGGTCCTTCCTGCCGATGCGGACGATTTCGAAGAGTCAGCGCTCCACGCGTGCGAACTGGTCCTAGCCCGTGACCCCAGAATCGGCAAAGTCCCCGGCGCGCGCCGAAAATCGAAAAATAAGAAGGCACATTGATAGAAGGCGCTCGGTGTGGACGAGATTTGTATCAGGGCATGCCTTCAGGGATGCCCAACTAGCTCCAAAACAAATCCGCCTTTAGGCGCTGGTTTTCGGAGCCGACCAGTGCTGTCAGAAACATGAGCAAAGACCCGACCAACCCGCTCCCCACCGGCGTCCGCGCCATCGCAGCCCTCTTCCTCCTCTGCGCGATCTACCTGGCCATCATCGCTGCCCTGATGATCTTCAGCCCAGGCGCGATCTCCATGACCGCTGGCGCACCACTGCTTTTCGGATTGGAGTTAGCCGGACCGTACATGTTCCTGCTAATCGCCATCGCCGGAGGCGCAGTCGCTTGGGGCCTGCTCCGACTTAGCAACATCGCCCGCCGCGCAGCCATCATCATCGCTGTCGCCGGAATCGTGATGCTAGTGCCGTCAGTCTCCGCCGCGACCGTGATGGTCCAGCCGAAAGCGCTGGCCATCGGAGGCCTCGGAATCATCGTCCGCGTAATCGTCGCCTGGTACCTCTCCCGCGGCGACATCGCCGAACAATCAAAATGCAAGCAGCGAAATGAATGACAAGGTCCAGCATCGCGGCTAATCTGGGACGATCATTGGTTCTATGGTTCTATGCAACGTCTAGCAGGCGTCGTTACGATTGGCGTGGGTTACCTCCTATACGCAGGCTATCTTGGGGGCGCGGGCGTATGGATGCTCGTGTCGTCTGGATCGATCCCGATGCCAGGCGCGACGCTGCTACCCGGCTTGAGGTTGGGCGGCCCGTATGTGACTCTCTCGGTCGGCGCGGCGTGGGCTCTCATTGGTTGGGGATTGCTTCAGTCACATAATTGGGCACGATGGACCGTAATCGTCATGTCGGTGTGGGCGATTTCGACCGGCTTGGCCCAATCGATCGTATTCGCTCCGCTGTGGTGGCCATTCTTCTTTGTCGGCTTGCAGATACTCGGCCGGCTTGCCATCGTGTTTTACCTACTCCGAAGACCAGTGGCCCGCCAATTCTCCAAATCTGCTCGAGCCACCTAAACGCTAGGCCCTTACTTCTTCGTCCCCACCTTCTCCCCCACTCGCTCGCTGACCACGAACGTCATCTTCCCCGCCTTCTTGTCAGCGTCCACCACCACATGGTCCCCATGCAGCACCGCCCCATCCAGAATCTTCAGCGCCAGCGGATCCTGCACCAGCTTCTGAATCGCTCGCTTCAGCGGACGCGCTCCAAAATTCGGATCGTAGCCTTCGGTAAAGAGCAACTCTTTCGCCGAGTCAGTTAGCTCCAGAGAAATCTTGCGGTCCGCCAGCAGCCGCCGCAAATCTTCCAGCCGCAGATCGACAATCTTCACCAGCTGTTCCTTGCCCAGCGGGTGGAAAATGATGATGTCGTCGACGCGGTTCAAAAACTCCGGCTTGAAGTGGCCATGCAGCGCGGCCATCACCTGCTTCGAGGCTTCGTCGAATGCCGCCTCCGAACGAATGTTCTCGGACTGCAAGTAACTCGATCCCAAATTCGACGTCATGATGATGACCGTGTTCTTGAAATCCACCTTGCGGCCTTTTCCATCGGTCAGACGCCCATCATCCATGATCTGCAACAGGACGTTGAACACATCCGGATGCGCCTTTTCAATTTCGTCAAAGAGAATCACCGCATACGGATGCCGCCGCACCGCCTCTGTTAGCTGTCCTCCCTCCTCATACCCCACGTATCCAGGAGGCGCGCCAATCAGCCGCGACACGGCATGCTTCTCCATGTATTCCGACATGTCGATCCGAATCATCGCCCGCTCGTCATCAAACAGAAATTCAGCCAGCGCGCGCGCCAGCTCGGTTTTGCCAACCCCAGTCGGCCCCAGGAAAATAAACGATCCAATCGGCCGCTTCGGATCACTCAACCCCGCCCGCGACCGCCGGATGGCATTCGCCACCCGCTCCAGCGCCTCGTCCTGTCCAATCACGCGCAGCCGCAGCCGCTCTTCCATGTTGATCAGCTTCTTGACTTCCCCTTCGAGCATCTTCGAGACCGGAATCCCGGTCCACTTCGACACGATGCCCGCCACATCTTCCTCATCTACTTCTTCTTTCAACATTCGAGTTTGGGTAGAGCGGGCGCCCCCGCCCGCTGCCTTGGCGCCCTTACCGTCAATCTGCTCGGTAATCTTCTTCAGTTCCTCTTCCGTCTGCCGGATCAGCCCATATCTGATCTGCGCCACCCGCTCCAGATTCCCCTTACGCTCCTCGGCCGCTTCTTCAATCTTCAGCTGCTCCAGTTTTTCTTTCAGCGCGCGAGCCTTCGCGATGACATCTTTCTCCTGCTTCCACCGCGCTTTCAGCGCATTCGATTTTTCCCGAATCCCCGCCAGCTCCTTCTCGACAATCGCCAGCCGCTCTTTGGAGTTGGCATCGTCTTCTTTTTTCAGCGCCTGCTTTTCAATTTCCAGTTGCGTCGCCCGCCGTTCCAGCTGATCGATCTCGGTGGGCATGGAATCAATCTGAATCCGCAACGAAGACGCCGCCTCGTCGATCAAGTCGATGGCCTTGTCCGGCAAAAAGCGGTCCGAAATATAGCGATGCGACAAAGTAGCCGCTGCGACAATTGCCGAGTCTTTGATCCGAACGCCGTGGTGCACCTCGTACTTCTCTTTCAACCCGCGCAGGATCGCAATCGTGTCCTCAACATTCGGCTCGCCGACAAACACAATCTGGAAGCGCCGTTCGAGCGCCGCATCTTTCTCGATGTACTTGCGATATTCGTTGAGCGTGGTCGCGCCAATCGCGCGCAGCTCTCCCCGAGCCAGCGCCGGCTTCAGCATGTTCGAAGCGTCAATCGATCCTTCGGCCGCGCCCGCCCCCACCAGGGTATGCAGCTCGTCGATAAAGAGAATGATCTGCCCTTGCGAGTCTTCAATTTCCTTCAGCACAGCCTTCAGGCGGTCTTCAAATTCTCCACGATACTTCGCGCCCGCCAGCATCGCTCCCAGATCCAGCGACACGACGCGCTTGTTTTTCAGCGCCTCCGGCACATCGCCCGAAATGATGCGCTGTGCGAGGCCCTCGACAATCGCGGTCTTGCCCACCCCCGGCTCGCCGATCAGTACCGGATTATTCTTCGTGCGCCGCGACAGCACCTGCACCACGCGCCGCACCTCTTCATCGCGCCCAATCACCGGATCCAGCTTCCCGCGTCGCGCCTGCTCCGTCAGATCTCGGGCATAGCGATCGAGCGCCTGATACTTCGCTTCCGGATTCTGATCCGTGATCCGCTGCGATCCGCGCACCACCGTCAGCGCCTTCAGGATGGCATCGTGCGTCGCCCCATGCCGCGCCATCAAAGCCTGCGCCGGATCCTTCTTCAAATCCGTCAGCGCCAGCAGCATGTGCTCGGTCGAAACGTACTCGTCCTTGAAACCGTCCGCTTCTGTGAATGACTTCTCCAACACCTGATTGATCGCAGCCGACATCCCTGGTTGCTGCGCGCCAGAACTCCCCGAAACCTTCGGCAGCTTTTCAATTTCTTTATAGAGATCGCTCAGCACCGCCTGCGGCCCGATGCCGATTTTCTCGAGCACGGGCGCGACAATGCCTTCCTTGTCCTCAACCAGCGCCGCCAGCAAATGCAGCGGCATCAGCTCCGGATTGCCGTGCTCCGAAGCGAGCTCGTTCGCGCGCTGCACCGCTTCCTGCGCTTTTACTGTGAATTTGTCCCAACGGATTGCCATGGATTCACTCCTGATTTTGCAATTTTGTAATCGGGAAAGTTTGTAATCAGATTTGTTGCAGCCGCGCCGTCAATTTACAAATTTGCCCGATTGCCAAATTACAAAATGGAACGGGAGGCGCAGTTTCTCGCCTCCCGCCAAGTTTACAGCGATCGAGAGTCGCTTACGCCGCCTTGCCAGCGCTCTTCGGCTCTTTCGCTTCCAGCGTCTTCTCGCTGCCGGTTGCCGAGCCCACATTCACCTTGATCTGCTTCGGCTTCGCTTCCTGCTTCTTCGCGAGCTTCACCTTCAGCACGCCCTTGTCATAGTCGGCCTGGACGTTTTCCTGGTCGACCATGTTCGGCAGAGTGAAAGTCCGCGTGAAGCTGCCATACTGTCGCTCCACTCGACGATAGTTCTCTTCTTTCTCTTCCTTCTCGAACTTGCGCTCGCCGTGGACGGTCAGCGTGTTGTTCTCGACGTGGACGTTGATGTCCTTCTCGTCGATTCCGGGCACGTCAATCTTCAACGTGATGGTGTGCTCGTCTTCGTAAATATCAACGGGCGGAGCAAACGCGGTCGAGGTCAGCGCTTCATCCTGACCTTCCGGCCCACGCGGGTTGCTGAGCTGGCTGCCAAACAGCCGGTTCACACGGTTTTGCAGGCTGACAAACTCACGAAACGGATCGTAACGGGTAATCAAAGTCATGACTCAATCCTCCTACTGGATTTCATTGGAGAGCCTCGCATCTTTCGATTTCTTCGGCTCTCAGTTCGTAATCAGTATGAGTGAATCATAAAATCTTAGTGTATTATTGTCAAGTATTGGATTGTAGTTTATTATCAATCACTTAAACGCAATATCAGGCACTGCAAGTAGCTCGTTTCCGGCACATTCAGCAAGATAGGATGGTCTTTAGCTGCCCCGCGGTTCTCCAGCACCCTCAGGTCTTTGTGGGCGTCCCGGGCTGCGTCAGCGACCACTTGCATGAAGTCTGCTGAGCTGACATGGAACGAGCACGAGCACGTCACCAGAATCCCGCCCGGACGCAGCATCTTCATCGCCCGCAGATTCAGCTCCTTGTACCCACCCAGAGCCTTATCAAGGTCGCGCTTGCTCTTCGCAAAGGCCGGGGGATCGAGAACGACGGTGTCGTACTGTTGCCCGGCAGAGGAGTACTCCCGCAAGAGGTCAAAGGCGTTGCCCTCGATCCATTCCAGTTCTCGGCCGTTCAAGCCGGCATTCTTCTCCGCCATTTCCAGGGCAGGGAGTGAACTGTCCACTCCCGTCACCCTCGAACATTTCGCCGCAAGGTGCAGCGCGAACCCGCCCTGATAACAGAATGTATCCAATGCCTCGCCGTGAGCGTATCGGGCCGCGGCCGCATAATTTTCCCGCTGGTCTAGGAAGGCTCCCGTCTTTTGACCTTCGAGGCCGTCGTAGTGAAAACTTACGTCGTTCATTTTGACAACAGTCGCGCTCTTCTCACCCCAAAGCAGACGAGATTGCTGCGGTGGCAATTGCTCCAACTCTCGAACGCGGGCATCCACGCGCTCGACGATTCCCGCGGGCTGCGGATCCTCTTTCAATGTCTCGAGGACCGCTTCGCGCACGCCGGCCGCGTCCATGGCCTGCGTGAGGATTTGTACCGACACGACGTCGTTGTACCGATCGACAATCAGCCCCGGCAGAAAATCAGCTTCGCTGAAGACAATGCGGTACGCATCCGTATCCGAGACGAGGTCCTTCCGGTAGGCAATGGCCGCGCGAATGCGTTCGGAGACGAGCCCCGGCAGATCATCCACCGAACCGTGAGAAATCATGCGGATCGCGATCTGCGACGATGAACTGTAGAGCGCAGTGCCCAGGAATTTTCCGCGATGATCCTTCACCCGGACCAACGCACCGGGCGGCACTTCCTTCGCTTCCGTGATATCCGACCGATAAACCCACGGATGGCGCGCTTGCAGACGATCCGCTCCGCGCGCGGAAATAGTAACGGAAGGCTCCGTGCGCTTCGCGAAAGAGGCAGGTCTTTTCGGCATAGCTTGATGATAACCGTGGGCTTGATATGCGTCGCAGCTGGGCCGAGCTATACTCTCCTTCTTATGACGCGGGGCGATACCCTACGCGAGAATCGTCGAATTTCAGACAGCTGCTGGAGCGGCGTTTTTCTTTTGGGGTTCTCGGCCGTAGTCTTCGCTCAATCCGCACCCACGACAACACCCGCGAGTACGACGCCGCCGGTCGTAGCGCCTTCGGCAGCTCACCGACTGAAAGTGTCCGAAGCAAATACATCCGATCTGCTGGTCCAAAGAGTTCCGCCTAAGTATCCGGAGGCGTCGCTTCACGCGGAATTCAGGGAGCAGTTGTCCTCGCGATTATGATCGATAGTTCGGGCGCTGTGCAGGACGCGACGGTACTCTCGGGCGACCCAATCCTCGCACAAGCCGCCACCGATGCAGTGCGACAATGGAAATATAAACCGTACCTACTAGAGGGCTCTGCAGTCGAGATAGATACCCAGGTTACGGTCAATTTTCACATTTCTACTCCCGCTACGCCGGACCTCGGCTCTTTTCACGACGACCTTTATCGAAATGAATATTTCAGACTTTACTATCCCCTTTCTCACGACTGGGTGCGTGAAACCCAGCTCATGCGTAAGCAGTTTGCCGAACAGAACCACTCTACAGACACGTATGTCTTACTGACCGAAGTCCACATTCCCCAAGACAACACCGAACCGCGTGCGGACTCGACTTTCACGGTACTCGCGGTCCGGCGGGATTCGAACCGCGCGACCGATAATTGCACACAGTATCTTGATGCCCTCGCCGCTATGGTCCAAAACAGGAAAGAAGGAAAGCTGAAAGGAAATATCGGCCAGTTCGCATTCGCGACCCACGACTTCTACCGGGAAGATTTTGAGTATCACAGCGGCATTAGCGATCGCACGACTGTCTGCACGTCCGAGAAGAACTACCTGTTATTGTGGAACATCCAGGGTAGGACGCGAAAAGCAGTCGAAATCGTAGTATCCACTTTGAATTCCCTCGAAGTGGCGCCACCGCCGCCGCAACTTACTCCGCCGGCATCGATCGCACCGCCAAAGACAGCGACACCATCGAAAGTGCAAGTTTCTCAGGGATTCAGCACCGGTCTTCTGATCAAGCAGGTTCGGCCTTCCTACCCTGAGGAGGCACGGAACAACCGGGTACAAGGCACAGTGCTTTTGTCCGTCGCGATAAACAAGACCGGGGATGTCGTTGATCTCGAAGTCGTCAGCGGCCCAATCGACCTCGCCGTATCGGCCGTGAATGCTGTTCGTCTTTGGAAGTACCGGCCCTATCTGCTTATGGGAAACCCGGTCGAAGTGGAGACTATGGTTGTCGTGAACTTCACCCTGAGCCCGTAATTACTCGGCCGCCTTTGTTTGCGGCAGACTTCAAGCTCGCACAATCAACCCATCGAGGTTGCGGATGCGCGTCTGCGGCTCCTCGCGTCCCATCTCGCCCACACTCGCCGACACGGCGCCCGTCATCACCTTCTGCCAAGCAGCCTGAAACTGCTCCATCTCCGGAGCCGTTCCAACCGTGATACGCGTATACGTCGGCATCACCGGCCACACTCGCCCGATGACCACCTTCTGTTTCGCCATCGCCTCGATCACTTCTTTGGCTGGGCGCTTGGTGTCGAGCAGGAAGCAGTTCGACTCCGAAGGAATGTAGGAGTATCCGTTTCGATCGAGCCACGCAAAAACGTCGCCCCGGACTTTGGCATTGATGCGTTTACGCTCCGCCACCAGTTGCGTCTCTTTCAAACTGGCCGACGCGGCAGCGACCGCAGTCACCGGCATAAAATTCCCGCCACCATAATTCTCCATTTTCTCCAGCAGATCAGGACGCGCAAACACCGCGCCACACCGCAGCCCCGCCATGCCGTACAGTTTCGAGAAAGTGCGCAGCAGCATGATATCTTTACCGGCTCTCACCAGATCCATCACCGAAGTCGCATCCGAGAAATGAATGTAGGCTTCGTCCACCAGCACGATCGAACCCTTGGGCTTGTTCTCGACCAGATATTCGATATCGGAATGGCTGGTCAACGTCCCAGTGGGATTGTTCGGACTGCAAACGTAGAACACGCCCGCATCCGGAGCCGCCGCGATCATGGCCTTCACATCGTGTGCATGGGTTTTTGTCAGCGGAACCTTCACTACCTTGGCGCCGAGCGCATTAGCGACGAACATGCCGGCTTCATATCCTGGATCGGCCGTGACGTAGCTCCGCTGCGGCGAAATGAAAGCAGCAACGGAATGATGTAGCGGCTCGCTCGATCCGGCATAAACACGGATCTGTTCCGCCTTCAGCCCTTCCATTTCCGCCAGAGCCTTCACCAGATCGTCGGTCAGCCAGTCGCAATAACGCCCGCCCTGCCCGGCAATCGCGGCCACTGCCTCGCGCGCCGAAGCACATGGCCCCAACGGGTTCTCGTTGAGATCGATGCGAATCGCATCCTTCGGGACGTTTTTCACCCGCGCCCCAGCCAGCATCGGCTCTGTCACGATGCGCAATGCAAGCGCAGCGGAAGCGGCGGCAGAAAGGCTGAGAAACGAACGGCGGGATGTGGCACCAACTCCGGAATCGTTGATCATCATTACCTCGTAGGCGCTATCTTACACTCGTAGCGCCGCTATCCCGGCGCTAGCGTGCCCCACCCTTTAGTTGGCCAGCAACTGCTTCACCGTGGCAAGATCGTCGTTCGGATCTTGAGTCATCCGCGCTGCCTGGGATTCCGCAGCCCGCGCCGCGTCCGCCTGTCCCAGGCTCTGCAGCGCCTGCGCCAGGAGAAGATAGCCGACTGGAGAGGGTTGCAGTTGAACCGAAGCGAGGTAGTTCTGCGCCGCATGCGAGAGATCGCCGCCTCGTTGTGCCACTAGGCCAAGCCCGCGATACGCAGCCCAATTGCCCGGTTGCTGATTGAGTGCCGCGTCGAAATCTTGTTTCGCGCCGTCATACTGTTTTAGCGAGTAGTGCGCATATCCGCTATTGATCCGCGCGTTCACCAACAAGGACGGTACTTTAGTGAATTGCAGCACCCGCGCATAGCCATCAAGCGCCGCCGGATAATTGCCCATCATCTGTTGGTAAGTCGCAATGTTAAGAGTGGCCATCGCGTCATCGGGCCGTATGGATACCGCCCTCTGGAAGTGCGGCATCGCTTCTTCAACCTTGCCCGTAGCGATCAAAGCGGTCGCCAGATTGTCCTCGGCCGTGTAATTTTCCTGCGTGATTTCCAGAGTGTGGGCCCAAAGCGTCCGATTGTCGCCCCAGAAACTAACCTGCCGATGCAGTCCAACAGCCAACATGACCAACACAACCGCAGCGACGGCGATTCGCATTGCCGCCGGAACATGCCACCTTTCGGCTAGCTCCGCCGCGCCCCAACAGACAATGACGAAAATTCCCAGCAGCGGAATATAAGCGTACCGGTCGGCCATGGCGTGAACGCTGATCTGCACCAGTCCGATCATCGGCACCAGCGTCCCCAGAAACCAGAACCACCCGACAAAGTAAGGACGCCGCCGCCGGAACAGAACCGCAAGAATCGTCAACACGACGATAACCACCGCCGATAGCACCACCCCTGGAACACTGATCGCAAACCCGGGATGCGGATAAACCACGGCCAGATTGATCGGCCAGAACGCCTTCTCGATGTACTTCACATAGGAGGTCACGGCGTTTGCCAAATGGACCCAGACGGGCAGCTTCGATTGGGTCGCGTCCACTTCCACTTTGATCGTGATTAGCGCGCTCGCAGCCGAAAGAGCAAACCACGGCACCTTCTCAGCAACTAACTTCCAGAAGGGCGCCGCCAAGTCCGGCGCAACCATCGCGTCACTCGGTGATACCCTGGCCGGCACAGCAAGCCGACCGAGCGGCCAATAATCAAGCAAGAGCAAAGCGAACGGAAAAGTAATCACCTGCGCTTTGCTCATCAGACCGAGAACGTAAGCAACCGTAGCCACCAGATATCGTCCAACGCCGGGCTTGCGCGCGTACCAGCCATACGCGGCCAGAGCGAGCAGAAAGAAAAACATGCTGAGTACGTCTTTGCGCTCCGAGATCCAGGCCACCGACTCAACGTTGATCGGATGCAGCGCAAAAAGCGCCGCCACCATGAAGCTCTGCCAGACCAGCGCCGTCGCACTCTCAAGAATCAAGAACAGCAGCAGCACATTCGCCGCATGCAGAAGCACATTAACCGTGTGCGGACCGTCGGGGCTCACCCCAAAAAGCTGGCAATCGAGAGCATGCGACAGCCAAGTGATGGGATGCCAGTCTGCGGTTTCCGAAGTTGTAAACGCCCAAACAAACGTGCTCCAGATAAGCCCCGCGCGAACGTGCAGATTGTCGCTGACGTGAATCGCGTCGTCATAATTGAGAAACGGAGCCCGCGTGATCGGACTGTAGAGCGCGATCGTAGCCACCACCAGCAAAAGGCAAAGAATGAATCGTCGCTTGTGCGTTTCCTGAAAAATTCCGATAGGAGGTGTCGAAGGCGGGGTTGTCAGCTCTTTAGAGTCCATGGGCTTCATGGAATCTGATTCCATGGAGACTTAGCTGGCGGTCGGCTGTTCCGCGGCCGGAGCAGCATGGTCTTTATGGGTCGCCCGATGCTCACGGCGAATGGCGAGCAAATCTTTCTGCAGCAGATCGAGAACGTTCGAAGGAATTTCCGAACCCCACTCGTCGATTTCCTTTTCGTCCCAGTGTCCATTCAGACGCAACGCCGAGTCCGTCAGATCCTCCGGAAACGCCTGCCGGTAATTTCCTTCGCGCTGCAACACTTCGCCGAATTGGCGGCCCGTGTGCAGTTCGTAGATTCGCCGAGTCGAATTGCCGCCGTTGTTCGTGAACGCGAGCAGCACTTCTCCTTCTTCGGCAAAGTCGGGACGGTAGAACCATGCTTGCGGAGCATCCGCCTTAGGGCGCGCCCGCTTCCGGCCCGTGACCGTTACAACTTCCTGCTCCGGTTTCACTTCGTTCGCGGGATTGAAGTAGTAAACCCGCGAGCAGGACTCGCAAATCATGACCTTCTCGCCGTTCCTGACCTCGTTGTACGTCTGCGGACGCAGCATTACCTGGCAGCCCATGCACTTCTGGTCGCGGACTTCCGCTAATCCGGTGCCGCGGAACTTCATCACCCGCTCGTAGTGGCGAAGCAAGTCTTCGGACACTCCGTGCCGCAATCCATCGCGCTTGGCGTTCCACTCGGAAAGCTTTTTTTGATCTTCGGCCGTGACTTTCCGCGCCTCTTCTTTCTCTCTTTCAATCTCGGCCGTCTCCGCCTTCAGTTCGGCCTCCGCTGCTTTGACTTCTTTTTCGCGGGCATCGACGTTGACCATCACCTCGAGGATGCGGTCCTCGTTGAGGCGAATCTCCTGCTCCGCAAACTCGATCTCATGCAGCAGGGCTTTGTACTGGTCGTTGGTTTTTACGTCGAGGGATTGGTCGCGGTACTTGGAGATCTTGCCTTGCAGGTCTTTGATGTTGGCTTCGAACTTCTTGCGGTTGGCTTCGTCGCCCTTGGCCGCCGTTCGCACCTTTTCCAGGTGTGCCTTCGTTCCAGCCAGTTTTTGTTCGATCAGGGCTACACGTTTCGGCAGCGCCGCCACTTCTTCCTGCAGCTTGCGGATTTCTTTGTCCGCGATCTGCAGCTCCAGCAATTTTTCGATATCAGGAAGCATCGGCCCCATGCATGACAATAACGATTCTAGCATGTGGGAGCGCCAGTCTCGCGGGTCGTCCCACAGTGCATCCAGATCGACCCGGACTGTGGTAGCCTGCAAAGTTTGGTCGAGCCCGCCAGACCTTACGGAGACCAGCCATGAAGCTGCACAACCCGGCATTTCTAATCACGCTCGCGATCGTCCCCGCTTTTTGCCAGTCCAACCAGACCAGCAATGTCGTTGTCGAACGCATTGGTGATACGGCATTTATCCAGCTACACGCTCCGAGCTTTGAGGCGCTTTCGCCTCGGCAACAGGCTTTGGCCTACTGGTTGACGCAAGCCTCTATCGCCATTGATCCCATTGCCTACGATCAGTTCTCTGCCTACGGATTGCGGCAAAAACGCCTTCTAGAAGAGATCATGGCAAATCCCAAGGGAATCGATCCGGCCGCGATGAAGAAAATTGCTGACTTCTCCAAGCTCTTCTGGGGCAATCGCGGCAATCATGACGAACTGACGTCCCAAAAGTTCCTTCCGACGTTCACCTACGAAGAACTGGAAAGGGCCGCGCTGACCGCCCAGAAAAACGGCGCCTTTCAGACGGCCTGCGCCGATCTTCCTCCACTTAAGAAGCCTGTAGAGCTGAAGCACGAATTGGAAGCGTTGCGCCCTTCGCTCTTCGATCCAGCATTCGAGCCGATGCTTACCGCCAAAAGCCCGGTCGGCGGAAAAGACACGATCCAGGCCAGTTCGAATACCTTTTATCCGGGCCTGAGCATGAACGACCTCAAAGGCTTCCAGGAAAAATATCCCCTCAACTCGCGGGTGGTCAAAGGCGCCGATGGCAGGCTCACTGAATTGGTCTATCGCGCCGGAACGCCGGACGGTAAAGTCCCTCCCGGCTTGTATGCCACATACCTCAAGAAAGCGAACGACTGCCTCGAGAAGGCTCGCGCCTTGGCCGAACCTGCGCAGGCCGAAGCGATCGGCCATCTCATCCGCTATTACCAATCGGGAGACTACGCCGAGTGGGTTGCCTTCGGCACCGCTTGGGTTCAGAACGACGCAACTGTCGACTTCGACAACGGATTCATCGAAGTCTACCGCGACGCGCGCGGTGCTAAGGGAAGCTCGCAGAGTTTCGTCACCATCACCGACAAGAAAGTTACGGCCGCGATGAAGCAACTCGCCGCGAACGCCGACTATTTCGAAGAGAAGGCTCCCTGGGACACCAAGTACAAGCGCACTGACTTCAAGCTTCCTGTGGTCAAAGCCGTCGAGACGCTCACCGAAACCGGCGATTTCTCCGTCACCACCATCGGCGACAATCTCCCCAACGAAAACGAGATCCACGAGAAATACGGCTCGAAGAATTTCCTTTTCATGGGCAGCAAGCGCGCCCTAGAGGAAGCTTCCGGCAAAGCTGCGACCGAGGAGTTTGCCTCCAATCCCGCCGAAATCGAGCGCGCCGCAAAGTACGGCACGGAAGCGAGCGATCTCCTGGTCGCGATGCACGAAGTCATCGGACACGGTTCCGGCAAGCTAAGTCCGCGAGTCGCCGCAGGAGCGCAAACCTACCTGAAAGAATATTTCTCCACCCTCGAAGAAGGGCGCGCCGACCTGATGGCGCTCTGGAACGTCTGGGATCCCAAGCTGAAAGACCTCGGACTCATCTCCAACCAGGAAGAAGTCGCGAAAGCAATGTATGACGGAGCGGCTTTGGCTGCGTTGAACCAGCTTCGCCGTATTCAACACGGCGATACGATTGAAGAAGACCATGAGCGTGATCGCCAGCTAATCGCGCACTACATTGCCGACAAAGTTCCCGGCTCGATCGAGCAGTTCACGCGTGATGGCAAAACCTACGTCCGAGTTGCCGACTATCAGAAGATGCGTCAAGGAGTCGGCATGCTCCTGGCCGAACTCATGCGCATCAAGGCCGAAGGCGATTACGACGCAATCAAGACGCTAGTCGAACAATACGGAGTCCACTTCGATCCGAAACTCCGCGACGAAATCCTGGCACGTTATCAGAAGCTCAACTTGCCGACATATTTCGCGGGCGTGAATGCTCATTTGACCGCTAGCTTCGGCAAGGGAGAAGAGATCACCGGCGTGCAGATCAGCTATTACGACGATCCGGCCAAGCAGTATCTGGATTACGGCACGATGTACAACGCCGGCCTCCGCCGATTGAAGTAGGTTGGTCGTGCACGACTGGAAGTTTGAAACCATCGGCGTGTCGTTCAGATCCGATTGGGAGGTTTCTAGCGACCGGCAGCCACCCCTTGCGACTCAGGGTCGGCCATGTTCGCCAGAACCACGCGATCACGACCTTCCGCTTTCGCGCGATAGAGTGCAGCGTCAGCTCTGGCAATGATCTCCCTGACAGACAAGCCATGGGCTGGAAATCCGGCGATTCCAGCCGAAATGGTGACCATGCCCAACGATCTTCCCTGGTGCAGGACAACGAGGTCCCTCAGCTGGCACCGTAGTTTCTCAGCTCGCGTCTTGGCCCCTTGCGCGTCAGCGCCGGGCATGATCAGAACGAACTCTTCGCCGCCAAACCTGCAGGGGATGTCTTCGGCACGGGAGCTCTTCGCCAGCAAGGCGCCCACCTCGCGAAGCACTGTGTCCCCCGCCTCGTGGCCAAAGGTGTCGTTGAATCGCTTGAAGTGATCCAGATCAAACATCACGACGCCCACCTGCTGCTCTGCTCTGGCAGCGCGTCGAATCTCGCGGTCGAAGCTTTCCTCCAAGTAGCGGCGATTGTAAAGACCGGTTAAAGCGTCCCTGGTCGACTGGGTTCGTAGTGCTTCCTGCAGCTTGAGGTTGACGATGGATAGTCCAACTTGTTCAGCAAAAGTTCCGGTGAGCGACACCTCGACCTCGGAAGGCTCATGGCTCGGCGTCTTTGCCTGGAAGTGCAGAATACCCACCGCTCTGCCTTGGGCCATGATGGGCACGCAAAAATAGGAACAGTTCACCGCACTTGCGTGTGAGCACTGAGCAGTGTGATCGCCGAACTCCACAAAGTGGCGGTTGCCAGTTCTCAGGGCCCAACATGCATCGATCTCAAATGATGTCTCCGGCAACTCGCAGTCCGACCAGCTGCCCGCAACTTCCAGACTGTTCCGGCTAGGGTTCAGCAGCACCAGCGCCCCGCGAAATTCCGGGAAAATCTTTGGAGCCATGCCTGCGACAATTGAGAATGCCTCTTCGAGGTTGCTGGAGCTCTGCAATAACTTTCCCATCTTGGCCAGGAGAGTCGTGCGGACAGAGCGCTGGGTTAACTCCTGAAGCATGAGAGCATTTTGTTGATTCAGTTCTTTCTGTGCGTATTCTCGCTCCTGCATTTCTTCTTTCAGCCGGTGGCTGGCGGCCAATACCTCCGCAGTTCGCTCCTTGACCTGGTCTTCGAGAATCTGCTGGTGGCGCTTTTGGTCATCAATGTCGGTGCAAGTCCCGAACCACTTCACAATGCTTCCGTCAGCATCTGTGATGGGCAAAGCTCTATTTAGATGCCAGCGGTAAGATCCGTCTGAGAATCGCCGGAAGCGGCACTCCATTTCGTAAGTCTCTCCCGTTGCCACCGATTGATCCCACTTTCGCACCAGCAACGGGAGGTCGTCCGGTTGAACCGCGGATTGCCAGGATTCACTGTCGGTCACTCCAGATGGCAAGCCGGTGTAGTCGTACCATCGCCTGCTGAAATAGTCGACCTGACCGTCGGCGTCTGTGGTCCAGATAATCTGGGGAATCGCTTCTGCCAGACAACGGAAATAAGACTCCCGTTCGTTTGCAAGGGCAAGGACAGCTTTTTGAGCAGCCAGCAATCGGTCAAGAAAAGCCGTAGTAATGGCGAGAACCAGAACGAGAAGACTTGTGACGGCGATTACCGCTACGCCCAGGGATGAAATGCCCACAGCGTGCGACAGATCGGGGGCTTTGTTCGTCGCAGAAAATCTTGCCGCCGCCATGCCCGTGTAGTGCATGATGGGGATCGCGCTCCCCATCAATAAGGCGCTCAAGATCTTCCTTTTGCTCGTCCGCTGCTCATCTCGAACTCTGAACGCCAGGATGAGTGCGACAAGAGAAATCACGACCGCAAGCACGACCGAACACGCCACCAGGGACCAGTCATATGTAATTCGTGCAGGCACCCGCATCGCTTCCATCCCGATGTAGTGCATGGCAGTAATACCAGCGCCCATGAACAGACTGCCAACCAGTTCCTGCAGCACGCCCATCCGAGGTCGGCTCACCACGAACAGGGCGATCGCGGACGCGAGGATTGCCGCGAACAGGGATAGCACTACGGTCGGGAAATCGTAAAGGACAGGCATGTCCATCCGGAATGCAAGCATCCCGATGTAATGCATCGCCCAGATTCCGGAGCCCATTGCGACGGCCCCGCCCACGAGCCAAAACGTGCGCGCTCGTCGATGCGCCACGGTAATTCGTCCAGTCACATCCAGGGATGCATAAGATGCGGCGATGGCGAGAAAGACAGAAAGCGCGACCAACCGAAAGTCGTAGGACCCGCTCATCGACATGGCGTGGGAGGGCATGGCTGTTTGCCGGGATCAAGAATTTTCGAGGCGACCGCCCGTACCGACACGGCCGCCGCCTTTTGTGACACCTATCGGTAAAAATGGGGGACTACTTCAGTGAGGTCGGTCACTTATCGGCGTCGATGATCGGCTCCGCGTAAGTGTGAAAGCACTCGATGTGGACTCGGCAAGGGCTGACGATGATTGTTGCCGTCGGAAATTGCTAACTGGAGAGTGGCGCCTCGGGCTGCTTTTTCAGTTCTCGCCGGGCACAGGATGTGCCGCCTCATCCGCGTTAGGGATCAATTGCTGATATGTCGCACGCGACACTGGTGAATCCCAATAGCCAGCGATCTTGGCGTAGCCAACGATGCCAATGAACAGTACGGCAATCCCCGCTGCCATTGCCCATGCCGGAACCTGCGCGGGTTTCGATCTGGGCGCCGGAAGCGAAAGGCTGAGTGCATCTTTCGCTGGACACACGGCGACACACTCCAAGCAGCCCGTGCATTCGGCCGACTTGATGGTGATGAGTTTGTCGACTGGCAGCGCCGCCGGACAAGCATGAGCGCATTTCGCGCAGTCAACGCAGGCCTCCGAATTGCGCCGGATCCGCGCCGGACTGAACAGTGCCGTGATCCCGAGCAGCGCTCCATAAGGACACAAATAGCGGCACCAGAAATTCTGGATGAACATGGACGCGACCACGAGGATAGCTAGGGTAATGGCGCCGCCCTGGCCGATGTGGCGGAAGAAGTTGAGCATCTTGACGTCGGCGATGATCCCGTAGGGACTGCGCATAAAGGCCGCGAGTTCGTCGGCAGCCATCGCAGTAACAGCCCAGACGAAAGAGCCGAGCAGCACATACTTCAGTCCGCGTAGCGGAATGTCGAGCCAGCGCGGCAAATAGAAATTGCGGCGGAAAAGCTTCTCTCCCGCGTGCCAGAGATATTCTGAAATTGTCCCGACCGGGCACAGCCAACTGCAGAACGCTTTGCGGAACAGAAACGATATGGCCAGAAATGCAATCAACAGAAACATTCCCGCCGGATGCAACGCCGGAATCCGTTTCGTCAGCGCGAGATACCGCAGGTTCATCAGGCCCGCAATCGGCAGCCACCCCTCGACGCCGGCCGGACGCTGCAGGGAGGATGCTGCCCCGCCCGGCTCAAACTGTCGAACCCAGAAATAGAAGAGGGTGCCGATCCAGACGTTCAGCAGCAGAAACGACACCTGGAAGGAACGCCGCATCAGTTGGGAGCGATCACGATCCAAGCGGCGAACGAGTTTCTTTTTCGCCTTCGGTGCCGGACTTGGACTCGATT
Source organism: Terriglobia bacterium (assembly GCA_963847715.1). Classification (GTDB taxonomy): domain Bacteria; phylum Acidobacteriota; class Terriglobia; order Terriglobales; family Acidobacteriaceae; genus Acidiflorens. Next base: position 162,416 of record CAWKAZ010000026.1, on the reverse strand, counting down.
CACTCTCGGCCGAGAAACGATGTGGCACCTTCCCTGAATGATTTTCGTTTTGAATTCCGCTGTGGGCTTGCGCTGTCATGAAACCACCCTTGCAAACCCAGCGTAAGGGGTCAGCGCACACGAAGATGTGACTTCTGTCACGCCATGCGGTGTTTTTCTAAACTATTGAAAACATAGCTAATTCCGGCGCCGGTAATGAATGGGCCACGCCACTTGCCAACTCTTTCCATCATCTTTGGAAGCTTCCCAACTCCAATCGAATTCGTCCTTGGAGATGTTTTTGAAGACCATTCTCTGCAGACTCTTCTTCCCATTCGGCCCCGTGGCCTCGCGCTGCAGAATCATCTGCCCGTTCGAGAACTCCCCAACGAAATCCAGGTAGCCGCCCTCGTTGTCCACCCAGGTCTGTTTCCATTTTCCGGCACTCATATCGAAAATCGAGACGCTCTTGCCCCGCAGGTGCGCGTCTCCGCCCGAGAAGTTTTCTTCAACCACGCAGCCGTCCAACTCCCGGCGAATGCTATTGGTGCCATGCTTGGTTTCTCCTTCTTTCGCACCCGGCCAAGTCAGATCCCATTCCCCTACCCAGAAGTCGAGTTGCTGTTGCTGCTTGCCCGCGCACGGATTCGGTGGGGCGCTCGTGCCCTGTCCCATACAAATACTCCCCAGACCACACAGGCAGACCGCGGCCAGCATCCATACGAATCTCATGTTCGTCTCCTTAGCTCTCAGACGTGGCAGCGCAAACAATGTCACCGGCAATGGCGCTGGGTTTCCGTGGTTGTGATAAACCTGATATTTGCCCATCCACACCATCTTCTTCATCTTCATCGCCGGCGTTCTCGGCGGCGCGCTGAACGCGGTTGCCGGAGGCGGAAGTTTCATCGGCCTTCCCGCACTGATGCTTACTGGAGTCGGCGCAATCGCGGCCAATGCCACGAACACGGTTGCTCTGTGGGTGGGCGTGACGGCCAGCACCGGAGCGTATCGCAAGCATCTCGACGTCTCGCGGCGGGTCATGATCCCGCTCGCCATTTCGAGCATAGTGGGCGGAGTCGCCGGCGCATATCTCATGCTGCATACTCCGGCGCAGACCTTCTTACGTGTGCTGCCCTGGCTCATGCTCGGAGCCACCCTGCTCTTCATGTTCGGAGGCCGTTTGTCGCGCAGCTCTAGGGGCTCGATTTCCCGCGACGCTTCGACCTCGGCGCTGGCGATTGCGACCTTATTTGAGCTTATCGTCGCGGTTTATGGAGGCTATTTCGGTGGTGGAGTTGGAATCATCAATCTGGCCATGCTGGCCGCGCTCGGCATGACCGACATCCATGCCATGAATGCGTTGAAGGTTGTGCTTGGCGGCATCATCAATGGCATTGCGGTGATCACATTCATCGTCGCGGGCGCGGTCGTCTGGAAAGAAGGCTCGATCATGATCATTGGCGCGATCTTCGGCGGATATTTTGGTGCCCACTATGCCCAGAAGCTCCCGGCTAAGACGATCCGCTGGTTCGTGATCGTAGTCGGCACTGTGATGACGGCATACTTCTTCTGGAAGGGATACCACTGACAACGGCGCGGAGACGAAGCTACTGCCGTCCCCACACCAGAGTCCGGCTAGTTCAGTGGCGACGAAACGTGCTCGTGCGCAATCAGCCACTTTCCATCCTGCTTCTCGAAAATTGCTGTCCAGCGGAAATTGCCCATGTCGCGCTTGCCTGACTTGTGCGTCAAGTCGTAGGCCACCGTGGACGAGATCCAATAGCCATCACCGCTTTTGTGAATCTGAGCGTCATCGTTGACCGTGCAGTGCGCGGCTTTGTAATCTTCGAGCACTTTGACCGAGCCGGCCTGATATTCGTCCCAGCTTCCGTACTTCAGCGGCGCGATGTCGAAGAACACATGTGGACCCTGCGCGTAGTACTGCTTCTGTCCGGCCACGTCGAGGGAACACCAGCCATCCCAGATCTTCTGCAGGTATGCTTTATCAACCGCGCCAGCGGGCGTAGCGGCTTTCTTCGCTTTCTGGGCAACGCCCGAGACCGTCATGCACAAAGCCAGTGCCAGCACAGCCATTCGTCTGATCATTCGTCTCCTCCATTTAGCGGCGGAGCATTGTCGCACGGGCGGATCGGAAGTGCCAAGCTGTTGCCAGCGCGCGGCCGGACTAACTTTCGTAATCTGCCCTGTTACCCGTTGCTGATGCAGAATTGAGCAGAATGCCCTCTACCGCCATCCCGCAAAAAGGTCAACGGGGCTCGCGCGTTAAGCTCGGCGGCTCCATCCTTGCGCTGGTGCTGCTGGAAAATGGACGCCAGATTCGCGGTCGCATGAGTCAATTGTCGATCAATGGCGGTTTGGTATCGCTCGAAAACCCGCTCGACGAGGGTATCCGGGTAACGGTCGTGTTCCATCTCGGCAACACCAGTATCCGCAGCCGCGCGCGAATGTTGTTTCCGATGTGGGCCACCAAGGGATGCTTACAGCCCTTCCGCTTCCTGGATTTTCCCGAAGAGAACCGCGCTTCGCTCAATCGCGAGTTGGCCAAACTGGTCAGCGCAGGAGCGCCGCAGGAAGAAGAAGATTCCGAGCAATAATTCCGGTCACTCCTCGCCCGGCTCGCCGCTTATTTTCCCGCCGTCAGAATCTGCTCCAGCGAGTACCTCTGCAGTTCGCCGATCCGTTCGATGGTGATATCCGGCTTGGGATAGCGCGCCACCTCCTCGGCATTCTGCGCGTAGTGACCCTGGCGGGGAAATATAGTGGTTACCCGCCCGCCCCAATGCTTCTTGATAGCCGCCAAAATTCGAACCTTATCGTCGACCATCACATAATGCGCGGCTGGATACTTCGTCTCGACATCTTCCAACTCCAGTTCCTTGTGGATGTAGATCAGGGCGTGGCCTTCAAAGGTCTCGTATAGTCCTGACCGATCAATCTTTCGCGGCTGAAAAACCACGTCGCCATCGCTCAAGATAGCGGCTCTGCCCAATTGCTTTGCGTGCGCCACTGCATCCAGAGATTCCGGAAAGAGTCGGTTGGCAAAGGGATAATTGATCATGAAATGCGAGACCGCCAGCAACTTTGGATCGCGTGGCCGTTCGATCCGATAACGCTGGAGCGCGCCCAGATAATCGGCATAGCCAAGCTCCATCCGCAATTCTTCGAAAATTTCCCAGTAGCGGCCAGCAGAACCGTTGCCCACCTTCTTATTCAGATATTGCTTCAGATCATCGGTGACACGATCGTTGTCGAGCAATGTATTGTCGACATCAAACAGGAAGACGGTGCTCGGATTGGCGGCGGCGCTCACGGGATCTCCAGATGCGAGAGGATAGTTCATGATGCCAGAAATAGAGTTCAGAGTCCCATCTGATATGTCGTTAGAGATTTCGCGTTTTCCAAGGTTTTTGGTCAGCCGCCGGGTGCCGAGACTCATGTGCGACGATGGACTTGTACAGGTCACACCTCTTGTAGTACAAAGGCGTCGGTCAAGCATTCACACATTAGCCGAGGCGAGTTAATGTGACTTCGCCTCACATAGCAAAGCGGACCCGCTTTCTTTCTCAGGAGCCTTCCCTCGTGGAACACATTGATCAAGCAGTCGTCAGTCGCTTCGATACTCGCTCCAGCCGGCCTTGCGAGTTTTGCCGCGAGTTCGACCCGCATTTCCCCCAACGCCGCACTGTTGATCAGATGGTTGCTTGCAGTCGCAAACCCATCGCATCAGCCCATCTGACCGAGGATGGCTATGTCCGCCATCGCATGCTGGAACTGCGGCACATCACTTCCCGAGCGCCACTCACCGCTGCGTAAAGTTACGTAAAATTTCGCGCCTAAAGTTTTTCACGCAACTTTCGCTACTGTGGGCAGTTCTAATTAGTTAGTACTCCACGTCGATGTACCCTGTGCGGGGGAGGCTTCCCATGCTGGCCGCTGCGCGATCCTGTTTCGTGCTTTCGTTCTTTCTGGCTTTTGTTTTCATGGCGTCTGAGTTGGCGCATTCTCAGATCAGCGGTGTACCCGCGTCGGTTACTTCCCTAGGTTTCGGCGGCCACTTTACGCCCGGCCCGCGGGCCAGCGTAACTTCCCTTGGACCAAACGGTTACGGCAGCAACTGGCCGGTATTTGGAGGCTGGGGCGTCAATTTCTTCCTTCCGCAAAACCTCAATTTGCCCATCGTCTCCGGTCATCACCATCGCCGTCGCGAAAATCACGATTATTTCCGCATTGGGGTGATTGAACCGATCTATGTCCCTGTCCCCTATGCGGTCAACGCTGTGGATGACTCCTCTGAGGATGCGAACTCTGTCCGAGTTTCAGACCAGACGGCACCTACCCCTCCCGACAAGCGAGCGGTAGACCCCGATCCTGATCTAAAAGCTGCGTTTTCCGGGCCGGTCCGTCTGGGGCCAGAGGAACCTGTGGCCGACCAACCCCCAACCGCGCTGGTTTTCAAGGATGGCCATCAGTCGGATGTTCTCAATTACGCCATCGTGGGCGACACGCTATTTGACTTCGAATCCGGACGCACCCGGAAGATCCTTCTCGCCGACTTGGACCTTCCCGCTACCCGCAAGCTCAACGGCGACCGCGGGATCGACTTCCAGATCCCGCTAAACCTCGACAAACAATAGGCAACTCGCCGACCGCCAGGCTGTAACCGGCGGCACTCTCCGCCCATTTCCTGCTTGACATGCCCACGGTAGCAATGGATACTTATGCATTAGATTGAATTTTTATTCATGTCGAAAACGGCCCGCCACAAAGCGATTCTCAATCTGCTCGACGAAGGACCCGTCGAAAGCCAGGACTCGCTCCAGCACCAACTCGTACGCAGAGGCTTTGAAGTCGGCCAGGCGACGCTGTCCCGTGACATCCACGAATTGAAACTCGTTAAAGGCACGGGCGGCTACCGGCGCTCTGGAGAAGCTACCGGAACGGATAGCGTTTTGCCCTCGGTGATGCATCTAGTTCACCAGTTTGTCGTCGAAATCCGCCAGGCGCAGAACCTGCTGGTGGTGAAAACGACGGTCGGCAGCGCGCAACCTGTTGCGGCCGCTCTCGACGCCTCGCGCTGGCCGGAGGTCGTTGGCACGCTCGCCGGTGACGACACCGTGCTGGTGATCGCTACCGACAAGAAGAGAGCCTATGTATTGGCCAAGCGTATCCGAGATCTTTCGTAAGAACATAGGCTTCAGGTTTTATGTCTCAGGTGTCAGGAAACCCGAGACCCGTGATCTTTAGAGACCGTTTAGGAAACTGAAATGAGAACCCAGACCATGCCACTGATGGAACAATCAAAGATGAACCCGAAAACCGTGAAGACGATTCTGCCGAGCCTGTTGGCAGAATCGAATGCGCCGCGCGATCTCGTTTCGATCCATGATCTCGCTCCCGCCGAAATTCACACCCTGTTTGGCCTCACTTCGATGCTCAAGCAGCGTCCCGCGGACTATCGTGGCATTCTTGCGGGCAAGCAGATGGTGATGTTCTTCGAGAAGCCTTCGCTGCGCACCCGGCTCACTTTCGAAGCGGGCATGGACAGCCTCGGCGGCAGCACATTCTTCGTCGACCAGACTGCCAACCGTCTTGGTGAACGGGAGTCGCTCTATGACGTCGCCCACAACCTGGAGCGCTGGATCGACATCGTCGTGCTAAGGGTGTTCAGCCACCGCACCGTGGAACAGATGGCGACTTATGCCGGAGTTCCGGTGATCAATGCGCTTAGCGACCTCGAGCATCCCTGCCAGGCGCTGGCCGATTTCTTCACCCTGCGGGAGCACTTCGGCGATCTCAAGAAGCTTCACTTCGCCTATGTGGGCGATGGGAACAACATGGCTCATTCGCTGCTGCTGGCGGGAGCTTCGGTCGGTGCGAAGGTCTCGATCGCCACTCCCGAACGCTACGGGCTGAATCCCGTGATTCTCACCATGGCTCAGGCCATCGCAGAAGAAACCAAGGCCACGCTTCGAATCATGACGGATCCACGGAAGGCCGTCGCCGGGGCCGATGCGGTTTACACCGACGCCTGGGCCAGCATGGGGCAGGAGCACGAGGCGGAAGAACGTGCCGCGATCTTCAGTCCATATCAGGTTAATGGCTCGCTCATGCAACTCGCCAAGCCGCATGCTTTGTTTATGCACTGCCTGCCGGCGCATCGCGGTTGCGAGGTGACTGATCAGGTCATAGACTCAGTAAATTCGGTCGTGTTCGATCAGGCGGAAAACCGTCTACACATTCAGAAGGCCATCCTCGTATGGCTGTTGGGCGGCGGCGTGGGCCGCTTCCCCACAAGGAGCGCGCATGCCTAAGCAAGACTCTGGAAAAGAAAAAATTGTTCTCGCCTACTCTGGCGGCCTCGACACCTCGATCATCATCCCGTGGCTCAAGGAGAACTACGCCTATGAAGTGATCGCGATGGTCGCCGACGTGGGCCAAGGGGACGACGTCGAGGCGGTCGTCGATAAGGCCTACAAGACCGGAGCCAGCAAGGTTGTGGTCGAGGACCTGCGCGAAGAATTTCTGACTGGTTACTGCTGGCCTGCGCTGAAGGCGGGCGCGGTGTACGAGAACAAATATCTGCTCGGCACTTCGCTGGCTCGTCCGGTAATCGCCAAACATCAGGTTGAAGTCGCGTTGCGCGAAGGCGCGACGGCCGTCAGCCATGGATGCACCGGCAAGGGCAACGACCAGGTGCGCTTTGAGATGGCGTACCAGGCACTCGCTCCTGAGCTTAAAGTGATTGCTCCGTGGCGCGAATGGGAACTGAAGTCGCGCGAAGATTGTCTCGACTATGCGGAGAAGCGCGGCATTGCCGTGACTGCGAGCCGCGAGAAGATTCACAGCCGCGACCGCAATCTCTGGCACATCAGCCACGAGGGTGGAGAACTGGAAGACGCGGGCAATGCGCCGTTCGCGAGTACGTGGCAACTGACGCAGTCGCCGCAAGAAGCTCCTGACAAGGAGGAACAGGTTGAAATTGGATACGAAAAAGGCGTCCCTGTGTCGGTTGGCGGACAGTCCCTTGATCCTGTATCGCTTGTCGAGCTGCTGAATGAAATTGGCGGCCGCAATGCTGTTGGACGAATCGATCTGGTCGAGAACCGTTTCGTGGGCATCAAGTCGCGCGGATGTTATGAAACTCCCGGAGGCACGCTGCTTCTGGCTGGGCACAACGAGCTCGAAGCGCTGTGTCTGGATCGCGACCTTGTGCATTTCAAACAGCACGTTGGCCTGAAGTATGCCGAGCTGGTTTATTTCGGCCTGTGGTTCACGCCCCTGCGCGAAGCGCTCGATGCGTTTGTTGAGATGACGCAGACGAATCTGACGGGGTCGGTTACGCTGTCGCTGTACAAGGGCAACGTGAGCATTGTGAGTCGTAAATCGGATTACTCGCTCTACCGGACGGATCTGTCGTCGTTCACCATGGATGCGAGCTATGATCAGAAAGACGCGGAGGGCTTCATCCGTATTCTGGGATTGCCGTCGCGTTGCCGCGCGCAGACGCAGGCGAAAGCAAAGGTCGAGGTTCCGCAATGAAGATGTGGTCCGGCCGCTTCCGGCAGCTGCTTGACCCCGATTTTGAAAAATGGCAGCGGTCGTTTCCTTATGATCAACGCCTGCTGCCCTTCGAACTCGCCGCCAGCCGCGCTCACGCAAACGCTCTGGAACACGCGGGAGTGCTTTCATCGGAAGAGCTTTCCGAAATCGTAAGAGCGCTGGGAGAAATCGGCCATCGCGCTGAGGCAGATCCGGAATTCCTCAATGATCCGGAAGCGGAAGACGTTCACCACTTTGTTGAAAAGCAACTGGCCGCGCTGATCGGGCCCACGGGCTACAAGCTGCACACCGGACGCAGCCGCAACGAACAGATTGCGACGGATCTCCGGCTCTTCGTGCGGCAGAGTATTGACACTTTGCAAAATCTAATCGTCGATTGGGCTGAGGCGCTGCTTACCCGCGCCGAGGCGGCGCGCAGCAACGCCATGCCCGCGTACACGCATCTGCAGCCTGCGGAGCCCGTGCTGGTCGCACACTGGCTGCTCGCGTATGTCGAGATGTTTCTGCGTGATGCTTCGCGTCTAGTCGACTGCCGGAGGCGCGCGAATTTGTGCCCACTTGGGTCGGGCGCCGTCGCTGGAGCGACGCTTACCATCAATCGCGCCGCCATAGCCGCAGAGCTAGGTTTTGACGGTCCAACGGCAAACAGCATCGACGCCACCAGCGACCGTGACTTCGCTATCGAATTCGTGGATGCCCTCTCGTTCCTGGCGCTCCACCTGAGCCGCTGGGCGGAGGAGATGATCTTGTTCTCGACATCTGCCTACGGATTCGTCGAGCTTCCGGAAGCTTATTCGACAGGGTCAAGCGCGATGCCGCAGAAAAAAAATCCGGACTTGCTGGAACTGGTGCGCGGCAAGGCGGCGCGCATCATGGGATGCGCCACAACGCTGCGAATGCTGGTGAAGGGCCTGCCGCTCGCCTACAACAAAGACATGCAGGAGACGCAGGAGCCGTTGTTCGACGCCGTCGACACTATGATCACCATGTTGCCGCTCGCCACTGGGTTCATGAATACGGTTGAATTCAACGAGGCAAAGATGGCGCAGGCGGCCAGTTCCGGATTCGTGAATGCTTGGGCAGCGGCTGCATATTTAGTCGAGCGCGGAGTGCCATCTCGCCTCGCTCATGAAGCAGTGGGCAAGGCGGTTGCGCTGGCAGTGGAGCGCAGATGCGATCTGCAGAAATTGCCACTGGCCGACTTACAGACCATCAACACAGCATTTGACGCGGGCTTCCACTCCCGTCTCGGCTTGACGGAAGTGATCGCGCTACACGACGTTCCGGGAGGCACCGCGCCGCGTCACGTCAAGCGCGCACTGCAGAATTCACGGGAACAGGTTGACACGCTGCGAAAGCTGGAACAACAAGTAGCCCGGTAGTGGTCTTTTGAATGAACATCGTTGGCGCCTGTGTCGAGCCTTCCGCGTCCCCTCGAGCATCTAATTCCTGAAGAGTTACCCAACGGAGCATCAACTGATTACTCGCATTCTTTTCTTTGCTCTCTTTCTTTTAGCCGTCTATGCTGTCCAGCGCTTCTGGTTTCTGCGGGCCTGGACATGGGTTGGCTCGTTCTCAAATGCCCATTGGCGCTACGGTCTTCATGCCGCACTGATTGCGCTTGCCGCCGTGTTGATGGCTACGCTGCTCGATCCAGTTCTCGGGCACGGAGTCTCTCGGCTTAATTTTGACACCTTCAATCTCGGGAAATCCCTCACGACGGTTGCGCGCTTGTGGCTGGTCGCCTCCTTCTTCGGGTTTGTGGCCGTCGAGTCGGTGGGAGCAGTCGAATGGGTCACGAATATCGCGGCGAGGCTGCGTCCAGAAGCCGTGGCCGATGGGTTCAGTCCTTCGCGACGAACGTTCTTTCAATACGCCGCCGTACTAGCTGGAGGCTTTCCGTTTCTCGCCGCCACCTACGGATTTGCCACGGGCCGCTTGCGCTATACGATCGAGCGTGTCGACGCCCCGGTATCTAATCTCCCTCCGGAACTCGACGGGCTACGCATCCTGCAGTTGAGTGATATCCACATTGGCGACTACATGCCTCCGCGCGAAATCGCGCGCGCCGTGGCGATGGCGAACGACCTCCATCCCGATATCTCGTTTGTCACGGGTGATTTCGTCTCAAGCGTTGGCGATCCATTGGACGACTGCATCACCGAACTAGCCAAACTGCATGCTCCGCTGGGCGTGTGGGGTTGCAATGGCAATCACGAAATTTATGCCGGAGTGGAAGACGAAGCCGAGCGGCTCTTCCGTGAGAAGGGAATGCGGCTGCTGCGCGCCACCAATGCGGTCGTCGAGCACAACGGCGGACGTTTCAATCTGCTCGGCGTCGACTACCAGAGCGACCACATGACGAGCAATTCCGGTGAGCACGCGGGTCCGATGCTCACGGAAATTGAGCACCTCGTGCGGCGCGACATGCCGAATGTGCTGCTCTCGCACAATCCGAATTCATTTCACCGTGCGTCAGAGTTGGGCATCGAACTCAGCCTGGCCGGCCATACGCATGGCGGGCAGGTGAAGGTCGAGATCGTGGATCATAGCGTCAGTCCGGCGCGGCTGATCACGCCGTTTGTAGCGGGGCTTTATCGCCTACCCACAAATGGGCACGGATCGCATGCAACCCTCTACGTGAATCGAGGTCTGGGAACCTTCGGCTTCCCGGTTCGGCTCGGAGTGCCGCCGGAGATTACGCTGCTGACCTTGCGTAGGGCCTAGCCAATATCCCGCACCATCGAAAGCCGTCGGGGGCCAAAATCTAACCTCCAGTGAGCCGGAAGTGCCAACGGTTTCTCGACCGTTTTGCAGCTCAAAACGTGGTATAATTCTCAAATAAATCCAGTCAGATAATGCCTGTAAATGCAAGAACTTAGCGAGAATTGCGTGAGAAGAAAAGCGACCGGTATTCGCTTCGGGTGGGTGGGCAACACGCCCCTTCCCGCGAAGCCTTTACTGAGAGCTGACGACTGAGAGCTGAGAGCTAAATTTCATGGCTGACGATCCTCAAAATCCTGAACTTCCTTTAACTCCTCCGCCGGGCGGCGACGGACCCACTGGTCCGGGCGCGCTCAACATACAACCGGTCAACATTGAAGAGGAGATGAAGCGCTCGTACTTGGACTACTCCCTCTCAGTGATCATTGGCCGCGCGCTGCCCGACGTTCGCGACGGATTGAAGCCGGTACATCGCCGCATTCTCTACACCATGCAGCAGATGGGCCTACGCCCCGGCGGCGCGACGCGTAAATGCGCCCGTATCGTCGGAGAAGTGATGGGCAAGTACCATCCGCACGGCAACCTCGCCGTGTATGACGCGTTGGTGCGCCTCGCGCAGCCATTCGCCATGCGCGCGCCGCTGGTCGATGGACAAGGTAACTTCGGCTCGGTCGATGGCGATCCTCCAGCGGCCGATCGTTATACCGAAGCTCGGCTGACGCGGGTTTCGACTGCGCTGCTCGAAGATCTTGATAAAGAAGCAGTCGATTTTTATCCGAACTATGACGGCACGGAGACACAACCCGCCGTTTTGCCGGCACGGTATCCTAACTTGCTGGTCAATGGCTCCGACGGCATCGCCGTCGGCATGGCCACCAAGATTCCTCCGCACAATCTGACCGAGATCGTCGATGCCACCATCACGCTGGTGAATAATCCCAACGCACAATTGCCCGAAATTCTGAAGTTCGTGCAGGGACCTGATTTTCCGACCGCCGCCATCATTCACGGACGCGCTGGAATCTTCGAGGCCTATCGCACCGGCCGCGGCCGTTTCATGATGCGTGCCCGAGCCGCCATTGAGAACGTCACCAAGGAAAAGCAGGCGATCATCGTTACGGAAATTCCGTACCAGGTGAATAAAGCACGCCTGATCGAGCGCATCGCGGACTTGGTCAACGACAAGACCATCGACGACATCTCCGACATTCGCGACGAGAGCGATCGGGATGGCATGCGTATCGTCATCGAACTGAAGCGCGGAGCCGAACCGCAGATCGTGCTCAACCAACTGTTCAAGCACACATCCATGCAGGAAGGCTTCAGCATGATCCTGCTGGCGGTGGTGAATGGCCAGCCGAAGGAAATGGGCCTGATCACCGCGATCAAGCACTTCATCGATCATCGTGTCGATGTAGTGCGGCGCCGCACTTCCTACCTGCTATCCAAGGCGCGCGATCGCGAGCACATTTTGGAAGGCTACCTGACCGCGCTCGATCACCTCGACAACGTGATCGCCATTATCCGCGGCAGCGCCAACCGCGCCGATGCCCGCGAAAACTTGGTCGCGTTTTTTGGTGGCAAGAAGATCGACATCAACACGACTGGCCGTGCTCCGAAGATGAATGCTGAGAAGCCATTCACCGCGAAACAGGCTGATGCCATCCTCGAACTGCAATTGCACCGCCTGACCAAGCTTTCCATCGACGAAATTTCGAACGAATTGAAATCGGTACGCGAGGCGATTGAAGAGTTCGAATCGATTCTGGCGTCTGAGGCCAAGCTGCGCAAAGTCATTATCAAGGAACTGGAAGAGGTCAAGAAACTCTACGGCGATGCGCGGCGCACGGTGATCGAAGACGAAGCGGCGGAAATCATGCTGGAAGACCTGATCGCCGACGAGCAGGTCGCGGTCACGGTCAGCCACTCCGGCTACATGAAGCGCACTCCGATCTCGACTTACCGCATGCAGCGCCGCGGCGGGACTGGGCGCACGGGCATGAAGACGCGCGACGAGGATTTTGTCGAGCATCTCTTTATCGCTTCGACGCACGCTTACATTCTGATCTTCACCAACACCGGGCGCGTTTACTGGCTCAAGGTGTATGAGATTCCTGATATTGCCGCCGCGGGTAAGGGCAAGCACGTCGGCAACCTGGTTGGCTTGCAGCCGGGAGAAACGGTGCGCACGATGCTCGCGGTGCGCGACCTGGAAGAAGAAAACCGCTACGTCTTCTTTGCCACGCACAACGGCACGGTGAAGAAGTCAGCAGTAAAAGACTTCTCGCACGTGATGCAGCGCGGCATCATCGCCATCAACATCGAGCAGGGAGACGAACTCGTCGCCGCCTCACTGACCGACGGCAACCAGATCGTCTTTCTCGCCTCGCACGATGGCCAAGCCATTCGCTTCGACGAGAACGATGTCCGACCGATGGGACGCAATGCCACCGGCGTGCGCGGCATGAACCTCGGCGAGAAGGATTACATCGTCGGCATGGCTACCACACTCAAGCCTGAAGCCAAGGCGGAAGTGAAGGAAGGCGATGTCGCTCCCGAAGTCGCAGATCTCGTCCCCGAAAAAGGTTCTCTCATTCTCTCGGTCACCGAAAACGGCTACGGCAAGCGCACTCCCGCCGACGAATACCGTCTCACCAATCGCGGCGGCAAGGGCGTGATCAACGTAAAGACCACGGAGCGCAACGGTAAAGTAGTCGGCATCTCGCAGGTGACGGAGAAGTCCGAAGTGATGCTGATCAGCCAGTACGGTAAGATCATCCGCATCGAGTCGAAGTTCATACGCGAGTCAGGGCGCTCGGCGCAGGGCGTACGCTTGCTGAACGTGGAGCCGGGCGACCGGGTCGCGGCGGCTGTGGTGATTCCGCCCGAAGAACCGAATGGGAATGGCACGCTGATTCAGTAGTTCGTGTGGCGCGGGCATTCTTGCCCGCGCCACAACCTATCTCACCGGCGCACCTTACTACTCCTCGTGGTCGAGCGGCTTGCCGTCCGGACCCACCTGGATCTCGGCATTCTTACCATTCGTCGTCACGACGGCTTCATACACAACGAGTTTACCTTGCTTGGTCAGGGACTCGACTTTGCCTACCTTGCCGCTGCCGGCCTTCGCTTGCAGGCCATCCCGCACCGCTCCAGGCAGAGCGTCAGCCGCGACTTCCTCCTCGACCTCGACCACATTGCCCTTGGCGTCGATCAGGACGTCCCTGCTATGGCCGTCAATGGTCATCTCTGCTTCGTAGAATATCTGGCCTTTCTCCTTTTCTTGTGAAAAGCCCTTCACCGTAGCTCCCTGGCTCTGGGCGTCAACTGTAGCCTGCACCGGTGCAGGCAATTGGGAGCGGGTTAATTTCTTTTCCTGCGCGGCGCCAGTCAAACAGACGCCAAAGGCGACAATCAGGATCGCAGTGCGTGACATAGAGGCGTTCTCCTATACGACATAAAGTTGGAAAAATCCTAGCACTCTGCGACCAAATCAAGAAAGCCAATGCAAACACTGAGAAGTGCATAGCCAACAGCTTCGCTCCCTCAATCCCATCCGGCGCAGGACTGCGGTAATCTTTCGCGTGGCCCCAAGGAATGCTGCAATAAGCCCAATATTGCTTTTGGGGGCCCAGATGAATCAGACCATCCTGCTGTCGCTAGTGATCGCGATTGTGGCGATCAGCATTCTGCTGAAAGTGCTCGTCCGGCTTTTCGTGCGGGGAGTAGTGCGAGGTGCACTCTCTGAAATTGGAAAACGCGCACTCAACCGCACGCCCGACCAGATCAAACTGGCCCGCACCGACGCTCCCTCTTGGACGAATGGGCCTGCAGTCGAGCAACAAGCGGCGCCGCTCCGCAACTTGGCATTCAAGGACCTCGGCGTCTACAGTGTCGACAAGATGCCCGGCGTGCTGATCCGCATGTTGCACCATCCAGAAACGTTCATCGAGGCACATATCTACGATCACCCGCGGGTGGGCAGCTGGATCGAATTCGCCAGCCGCTATACCGACGGCAGCAGCCACACCCTTACGACGCTAGCCTCCACGGGACTCGATCGCCCCAAATGGGTGCGGACGATTCGCGCCGATAAAGGTATTCCGACCGATCAACTTTATTCGCAGTTCAAGACGCAGCGCGAGTGGCACAACATCAAGCCGGTGGCCGCGGATGAAGTGGTCCACGAATTTGAAGACGCGTATCTGCGATTTATGATCTGGCGCCAGAATAGCGGCATCACTCCGGAAGAAGTCGGACGCGTGGCGTTGAAGTGGGCCGACAAGAGGGCTAAAGCAGCGGGAAGTTCAGTGTCTTAGGAAGGTAAAGTGAGCGGGGCAGGGTGGCACGGGGTAATCACCTGCTAAGCGCAACTACCGAATATCGCTGTCGGGTTTGCGGAACTGATGCTCCAAGTCCTGCCAACTACCAACGCCGCCGATGATTGTGAATCCGACTGAGAAAATGATCGCGAACAATATCCCCCAAACTAGGTCACTGCCGCTCCATTGCTTGGTCCTTGCCAGATGTGCGGCGGAGACGCTTACGGTGCCTGCCAAACAGATCAAGAAAGTGCGCACGAAAAAGCCCGCAAGAAACTTGGTTTTGCCAACTCTGCACATCGCGTCCCACTGTTGCTTATCGTCCTTGGCGACCACAGCACCTCCTTCATTCATTCATGCCAACGACGAAAGTGTACCGCCCCCCCTAATGCGGCACAAGCTGAGGCGGTCGGCGCTGACAGAGAACAACACATATAACTGGTGACCTAAGAAGATGCTGGTGCAGAACTCGTGATCCGCGTCTGGCAGCCCTCCCGAGGCTAAGCCAGATGAGACGGGGCAAGACCCGTCTCTGCGGGAATGACCCTCGGCAACCCCGCATTACCGCAGTCACTTCTAAATAACCTTGCGTTCCGTTACTGTTAACGGTAGTGATACTGCCTCCCCCGTGCGTGCCCGCGCGGCTGCAGACTCATTGAGCGAGCGTTTGTGCACGAGACTGCTAAAACTGAACCCGCGTACCGCGATCTGACGCACGACGAACTACTCAGTCGGCCCATTCGCGAGTTGGGACTTAAGCTCGAAGGGTCGCCCGTGGAGCGTTTTGTCCAGCAGCTCTACCGCGAACTGGAATCGAAGGGCCTGACGAAGTTTCGTCCTGCGGTCTATTTAACCGACGAGTGGGGATGTCCGTCGGGCGAGCCGATTATCGGGATTCCGTTTTACCTGGCTCATGCTGCGCTGGCCCAGTTGGAAAAAGAAACGCATGACCTCGAAGACGCGAGAGAAATCATGATGTACCTTCGGCACGAAGCGGGCCACGCGTTTACGTATGCGTACAAGCTGCATACCAAGCCGGAGTGGAAGCAGATTTTTGGCCCGTTTCGACGCCCGTACCGCGACAACTACCGACCGACGCCGTTTTCCCGAGACTATGTGCGGCACCTGCCGGGATGGTACGCACAGAAGCATCCGGACGAAGATTTCGCCGAGACATTCGCGGTGTGGCTCACACCGCGATCGAACTGGCGAAAACGCTACCGCGGCTGGGGTGCGATGGGGAAGTTGCAGTACCTGAACCGCCTCGTCCGCAAGCTAGGCAAGAGCGATCCGCCGCGGCGGCACGGGCAGACCGATATTACGGTCGACGACATGGAAACCACGGTGGCGGAGTTCTACCACCAAAATGGCCGCGAAGAAGTTGCGGTAACCGAACTCACGCCCGACACAGATCTGCGGGATATCTTCCCTGTGTCGAAGCGGCGGAAGACGGCGGTGCCCGCCCACGAATTTCTGCATCAGAATCGCAAAGCCGTGATCGACAAAGTGGCGCAGTGGACAGGGGCGCAGCGTCCGCTGATCAAGACCTTGATCGACACGATAGAAAAGCGCGCCGGAGAACTCGACCTCCGTGCCGACAAAACGCATAGCGCGGAACATCTGGCGGAAATCACAGCCTATGCGACCGCGCTGGTGATGACGTATGTGACGAAAGGAAAGTTCATTCAGCCGTGAGGAAGTTCGCAGCTCAAAGGTCTCAGCTGTCAGGAAAAACCGCAACAATGGCCGCGTCCGGTTTCCTGAGAGCTGACAGCTGACAGCTGAGAGCTATGGCAAAAAAGACTCTTCCCGAGGATGACAAATGATCGGAGCAAAACTAAAAATCGCGCTGCTGTACGACCTGTGGAATGAAGACCCGGTCGCAGCAGCCGCGAAAGAAGAAGCAGAGCCAAAGCCCAAGGCGAAGCCTCGCAAAAACGCGAAGAAGGTCAAGAAAGAGAAGACCGACCGCGAGGAAATTTTCGAGGCGCTGCAGAAATTAGGCCACGAGCCGTCGTATTTCGAACTGGACGGGCGTCCGCAGTCGCTGCATTCACTGGCGAAATGCGATGCAGATCTCATGTTCAACCTGACCGAATCTTTCGACGGAGACGACACCAAGGAAATGAACGTCGTCGCCTATGTCGACCTGCTCGGATTGCGCTATACCGGCGCGGGACCGCACGCCATTTTCATGTCCCAGGACAAGGCGATCGCAAAAAAGATTTTTGCATTCCACCACATCAAGACTCCGTTTTTCGCCACTTCGTATCGCGGACGCATCGAACACGCGCACGACATTCAGTTCCCGCTCATTGTGAAGCCGTCGTGGGAGGATGGCTCCATCGGCATCGATGCCGGCGCGGTCGTGAAGAACGTCAAAGAGATGATGGAGCGGGTGCAGTACATTCAGGATGAATTCGATTCTCCCGCGCTGATCGAGGAATACATCGAGGGCCGCGAAATTTACGCCGGAATTCTCGGCAGCTATGAACGGGCGCAGGTTTTACCGCTGGTCGAGCTGGACTTGTCACGCCTGCCGGAAGGTACGCCCAAAATCGCCAGCTACGACGTGAAGTTCGAGAAAAATACCGAAGCGTACAAACTCACGAAGTCGGCGATTGCCGAAAATTTGGATGACGAAACTCGGAAGCGCCTCGAAGACACGGCGCTCGCTGCATACCGCGCGCTCAAACTGCGCGACTACGGACGCATCGACATGCGCCTGGCTCCAAACGGCGACGTCTATGTGATCGAGGCGAATCCGAATCCGTGGCTCGCCAGCCGGCAGGAATTTGCCATGGCGGCGAAGGCGCATGGGCTTTCCTACGCCGAAACGATTGGCGCCATTGTCGATCTGGCAATGAGCCGCTATCTGAATGCTAACCTGGTAAATTCAGCGGCAATGCACTAGGAGCGCTAGGGAACGCTCACCTGAACATCCACAGGGCGGCGCCTGCAACGATCAACAGCGAGACAAGAAAGATTACCCATTCACCCTTGTCTTCGGGAACAACATTCCAATCACCGTTGCCCTTCATCGCGCTTTCCCCGCCGGCTGGAGTCTCTCAAACGCTTCCTCCGCTCGGCTTAACGCGTCCTGCACGTTCTCACAGATATTTTCGGCCCCAACCAGCTCTTCAAATTCTGTTTGCTGAATGAGCCGCAGCGGCTGCTCGCGCGCCCCGCACAAAATCAATGCCCGGCCGCTCTTCTTCAACGTCCGTGCGGCTTCTTCCAGCGCAAATAATCCAGTGGCATCAAGGGCGGTCATATTTCGCAACCGCAAAATGACCACGGGCGGCAGCTTGTGCAGATTCTCGGTCACCACATCGATCTTGTCGGTTGCTCCGAACAAGAACGGCCCGTGAATGCGGAAGATCGTCGCGTAGTAGGGAATGTCTTTATCCTGCAAAATGTGCACGCGGCCATCTTCAACGTAATCATCCGTGACCTGCGATACAGTCGTAGTGGCAGCCACTCGGCTGATGAATAGCAGAGCCGCCAGAATCATCCCCGCCTGCACGGCCACAGTAAGATCGGCAAAGACGGTCAGCGCGAACGTCACCAGCCACACGCTGATGTCGGTCTTGGTGAGCCTGAGTAGCGACGGAATCTCCATCCACTCGCCCATGTTGTAGCTGACGACCATCAGGATTCCGGCCAGCACCGCCATCGGCACAAAGCTCACCAGCTTCGAGGCGAACAGAAGAACCGCGAGCAGAGTGAGCGCGTGAATCATGCCTGCGACGGGCGTTTTTGCTCCAGCGCGGATATTGGTTGCAGTGCGGGCGATGGCACCCGTGGCGGGCAGGCCTCCGAACATCGGTGAGACCACGTTGGCGACACCCTGCGCCACGAGCTCAACATTCGGATTGTGGCGGTCGCTGACGTTGGTGCTGCTGCTCATGCGGTCCGACACAACTGCCGACATAAGGGACTCGATCGCGCCCAGCATGGCCACCGTCATTGCGGGGCCGAGAAGCCCGTGAATCAAGTCAGTTCGAAATGTGGGAATGTGGAAGTGCGGCAGCCCGCTCGGAATCCCATTAAAACGCGAGCCGATGGTAGCGACCGGCAGTTTGAAAATCCATACGGCAACCGTTCCCAGCACCAGCGCCACAATCGCGCCCGGGACGCGGGGGGAAAATGCGCGGCAAACAAGAATGACAACAATGGTGCCAGCGGCCAGCGCGGTCGCCT
The DNA here is from genome assembly GCA_963847715.1 of Terriglobia bacterium. GTDB lineage: Bacteria > Acidobacteriota > Terriglobia > Terriglobales > Acidobacteriaceae > Acidiflorens. The sequence continues at coordinate 143,607 of CAWKAZ010000026.1, read as the reverse complement.
CGAGCGAGATCGTATGGAAGTTAAGGGCCAGCGCTTCCATGCGCAACCAGAACACTCCGGGCACTTTATCGAGCTGCAGACCGAAGAAGTCTTTTATCTGAGTGCTGGCGATAAGGACGGCGATCCCGTTGGTGAAACCGATCACGACAGGCCGCGGAATATATTTCACCGCAGTACCCATGCCCGTGAGGCCCATGACGACCAGAATGAATCCGGCCATCACTGTGCACATGAAGAGGCCATCTACACCGTGCAGGGCAACGATGCCGGAGATGACGACCACAAACGCTCCGGTCGGGCCACCAATTTGAGTCGTCGATCCGCCAAGCGCAGAGATGATGAAACCGGTGACGATGGCGCAGTAGATTCCGGCTTGCGGCGTCAGCCCCGATGCGATGGAAAAAGCCATCGCCAGCGGCAGCGCCACCAGACCGACCGTGATCCCGGCCACCAGGTCGTGCAGGAACTTGTTCAGGCTGTAATCGCGCAGGCAGAGAACTGACTTCGGGAGCCAGCGCTCGTCCAAGAGTGTGAGTTCCATGGGAAACAGTAATTATCGCAAGCAGAAGACGCGGATCATAGTCCACGAAAGGGTAAGGGTGGAATGTGCCCTTTGAGCGATGGGAGAACCAACCCCATGCTCGACGAGACGGGGCCTTTGGCCCCGTCCCCACTCGAGCAGTGGATCTTAGAACTTGTTCCAGAGGTACTGGTTGTAAACGTCGTGGTGGTACTGCACCTCGGGCGCTTTCACGAACGTCCCAAGCAAGCGCGGACAGCGGTCGGCTGAAGCCTGCTTCAAGTCTGCGTAGCGCGCTTTCACGTCCTTGCCCAACAGGTCCGACGTCCAGCCGGCCTTGCGGAAGTTCTCGAGCGCGTCGTAGATGTTGTCCGGCAGATAACGTTCCGCCTGGCGCAGGTTCTTGATCTTTGCCGTATCGCCCTCGAGTCCTGACTTGAATATCGAGAGCATCACCAGGTACGGATTCGCGTCCGGAGCGACCGAGCGAACCTCCACACGCATACTGCGCTCGTTGCCGATCGGGATACGGATCATCGAGCCACGGTCAACGGCCGACGCCTTGATTTGGTTCGGCGCCTCGAAATGCGGGTCGAGCCGGCGATAGGCATTGACGCTCGGATTCAATAGCAGGCAGATGTCATTGCCGTGCGTCAGAATGCGGTCGACAAACTCCCATCCCATCTTGCTGAGCTTCTCTTCACCTTTCGGGTCCCAGAACAGGTTCTTGCCGCCCTTGCTGATCGAAACGTTGGTGTGCATGCCACTGCCGTTCACGCCTACCACGGGTTTCGGGAGGAAGGAAGCCGTCATACCAAGGTTGCGGGCGACCTGACGGCAGATCAACTTGTAAAGCTGGATGTGATCCGCAGCCGCCACCACTTCCGCGTAACTGTAGTTGATTTCGAATTGCGAAGGCGCAACTTCCGGGTGATCCTTTTCGTTCTGGAAGCCCATCGAGCGCTGCACTTCGGCCGTGGTATCGATGAAGTTGCGCAGCGGATCGCCAGGAAGCGAATGATAGTAGCCGCCCGTATTCACGTATTCGAATTTTCCGGTTTCGTGGTAGGTGCGCTCGGCGTCCGAACCCTGGAACAGGAAACCTTCAATTTCGTTCGCCGCATTCAGTGTGTAGCCCTGCTTTTTGTGCAGACCCTCCGCGAAGGTCTTGAGGACTCCGCGCATATCCGCGGAATACGGCTCGCCCCCTTTGTCGATAACTTCGCCAAAGACCAGGACCTTTCCGGGGCCAAAGACGTCGGCCGGTCCCCAGTAGAACGCGGACCAGTCGATGCCGAGGCGCAGGTCGCTCTCGCGCTGCGCGGTAAAGCCGCGAATCGACGAACCGTCAAACGTGAGGTTGTCGTAGCTCTTCAACAGGAATTTCTTGTCGTAGTCGAGCATGTGCAGGCGGCCTTCGAGGTCGCTGAACATGACGGTCACCGCCTTGATGCGAGACTCGTCGGCCAGGTATTTAAGCCGCTCCTCCTGAATTTTGTGGGGAGCGACGCGGTCGAGACGTTGCTTCTTCGCCTTCAGATTCATCTCTTCCAGTTCGTCGTACGGGATCGCTAGAAAATTCCGAAGTTCAGTTGACATGCCTCTCCTTTTAATTCGGGCGGTGCCCAGCAAGATTAGACCGGGGGATGACTTGATAGGCTAACGCGTCAAGCGTGGCGAGACAAATAGAAATCGGTTATAGCTGCGATCAGGGTTTCCGATTGCATCAGGAACGGTGCAGAAATGCGGTTCTTCAGGGCAGACTCAGTACATGAATGGCAACATGTGGCCAACCGCTCGCCGTGCAAGACTGCGAGGCGTGAAATAATCAAGTTCCGAGGAATTAGCATTGAGTTGTGAGATCTGTAAGGAACGAAGAGAGAAGCGATTTTGCCCCGCCGTACACGGAAAAATATGCCCGCAATGCTGCGGCGAACAGCGCGAAGTGACTCTCGACTGCCCGAGCGACTGCACGTATCTTCAGCAGTCGCGACAGCACAACGCGCCGCATCCGGAGCGGCAGAACCAGGTGGACCGCGAGGCTTTGCTTCCAGAAGTTGAAATCGCGGAGCAATTTCTTTACGAGCGAGAGGAGTTGATCCTCGGGTTAAGTTTCGCCCTCGCCAAGAGCGCCCGCGGCGACCGCGCGCTCATGGATCGGGATCTGAGCGCAGCATTGAGTTGGCTGGCCAAAAGCTATCAGACGCTGGTGAACTCCAACCTCATCTATGAGCCGCCAACCGCGAACGTCGCGCACCAGAACATCGCCCGTGAAATCGAAACCATGGTCCGCGAGTTTCGCGAGGCAGAGTTGAAACACATGGGCCAGGCCCGGCTGCGGGACTCCGACGTGCTGAAGGCTCTGGTGTTTCTCTTGCGCATGGGAATGGCACGCACTTCCGGCAGGCCGAAGTCGCGCGCGTTTGTCGATTTTCTCTTTGCGCAGTTTCCAGAAAGGCCGTCGGCCATCGCTGGACCCGAGGAAACGGCCAGCCGGATCATCATTCCGTAGGATCAGGATTCGACTGCAAACAGAAGCCGGGCTTGTCCCAACGCGAGCAGTCCAGTTTAGAGCCGCCGCACCGCTGGCCCGAGTGGCAACGCTGCTAGAAGTTCGCGCATGGTTTTTCCGAGTTCGGGATGTCGTACCTCGGGTGCGATCTCGACCAGTGGTTCCAGAACAAACCGCCGCTTGTGCATTGCCGGATGCGGAATCTTCAGACCCGGTTCGTTCACTACACAATCCCCAAATAGCACCACGTCGATATCAATGTTGCGAGCGCCTTTGTCGCGCATGCGCAGGCGTCCCATCTCGGCTTCGACTTGCAACGCAAGCTGAAGCAATTCTCTGGGTGCTTTCTCGGTTTCGATCGCCGCCACGCAGTTGAGAAACCAGGGCTGATCCGGGACGTCTACTGGTTGGGTCTCGTAGAACGACGAAATGGCCAGCAGTCGCCCCGCGACATTCAACTGAGCGACGGCCGCTCGCAAATTGGCCGCGCGATCTCCCAGATTCGATCCCAGCGACAAGTATGCGGTTTCCTTCACCAGCATAGTTTCACGGCGAAAGGTTCGAGAATCCAGCGAAAACCGAGCGTCGGCGCGGATTTTCGACGACCGGCGGAACGGAAGAACCCCGCGTATATCTAGTACCAGCCGGTACCAAGGTCACTTTCGTAAGTTTCTGGCTCTCGATACTATCGAAAATACGATGAATCTGGACTCTCTTCTCATCAGCCGGGACGCCGCGTTGCTCGGCGTGCTTCGCCCTGCGCTGGAGAAGATCTCGGTGGATGTCCAGGTCAGCGCTGACTCCCGAACCGGCAACGATCTGCTGGCCAAGGAGAAATTTGACGCGGTCATTATCGACTGCGACGACTTGGAAAACGGCTTTGCACTTTTGAAAACTCTCCGCCAGACGCAAAGCAACGCCAAGTCGGTAGCATTCGCTGTGGTGAACGGCAAAACGACCACGCAAGAAGCTTTTCAGTGGGGCGCGAACTTCGTTTTACAGAAGCCGCTCACTCCGCTACATGCAGCGCGTTGCTTTAATGCGGCCCTCAATTTCATGGTGCGGGAACGTCGCCGTTATTTCCGTCATCCCGTCGATATGCCGTTGCGCATCAGCCTTCCGAACGCTCAGGAAATGACGGGGGCGGCCACCAACGTGAGCGAAGGCGGCATGGCGATCCGCATTGTCGGAAAGTTGCCGAAGGACGGCGACGGGAAATTCGCATTCACCCTCCCCGGCACCAGCACCTCACTCGAACTCAAGGGCCAAATTGCTTGGAGTGACGGCAGCGGCCATGCCGGGATTCGCTTCCTCGAGGTTCCGCAAAGCTCGCAATATCAGCTCGAAAAGTGGCTCACTGACCGATTGCAGGAAGAAATTCCCGCCAAATTGCACAGCTACGCCGCGCTTCCTTAGTCCTGAGACCTTCCGAAGGCATCCAGGTTGCAACTTGTGCCTGTCCACCGCCATGGCAGTCTAGAGGGATGAATTTCGCCAGCCAGGTTCCACTCCTGATCCCATTGGAAGAAAAGATCGCGAAAACAAAGAGGCTGCTGCGCCGCTTGGAAGAGGACCAACCTTATCTGGAAGTGCGCCTGTCGGTTCTCGGCACCGAGCACCGCAAGAGTTCCAACGCCTTCGCGGAGCGCGTGCGCGCCGAAGCAGAAGCCGAATTGCAACGCCTTCTTACCGAACGCGGCTTATCGTCAGAGTGTCTCAGCCCGTTAATTGAAGAGGCAGGACCGAGAAGAACAGGGACCTAGACGCTTAAACTGGCTGCCGGGGCGAGCATCGGCACTACACCTTCTTCGTCGATCACGGTTTCTTCCCAATACGACCGGTCGCGCAAGATCCGCGACACAAGCGCCGTGTGCATGGCGTGGCCAGCTCGATCTGCCACCACTGATCCCAATATCTGTTTTCCGATCAGCGCCAAATCGCCAATCAGATCCAAAACCTTGTGCCGCACGAACTCATCACGGAAGCGTAGTGGTGGATTCAGTACTTCGTCTCGGTTCATCACGATAGCGTTCTCGGTCGACGCTCCCCGAATCAACCCCTGTTGCCGCATGGCTTCGGCTTCATGCAGAAATCCAAAAGTGCGCGCGGGGGCAATCTCCTTCAAATAGCTGCCGTTGGTTAACCGCACGCAGAAACTCTGCTTGCCGATCAGCGGATGCGGAAAGTTGATCGAATAAGAAACGGAATAGACGTCGGCTGGATACACAGCAATAAACTTGTCGCCCTCTCGCAATTCGATATCGCGCACGATCCGGAGATAAGTGCGCGCTTTGCGCTGTTTGCGAATGCCGGCTTTCTGAATCATCTCGACAAACGGGCGGGCACTGCCGTCGAGAATCGGGAGTTCCAGGTTGTCCAGTTCGACGATGGCATTGTCGATGCCGACGCCGGTAAACGCGGATAGCAGGTGCTCGGTAGTCGAGATCAGCACGCCTTTCTTCATGAGGCTGGTGGCGTAACTGACGCGTGCGACATTCCGTCCGCTGGCCTCGATCGGAAAGCCTTCAAGATCGGTGCGGTGAAAGACGATTCCAGTTCCGGCCGGTGCCGGCAAAATCCTCAGGCTAACTGGCGCTCCGCTGTGGAGGCCTACGCCTGCGCAAGTCACTGCTGCGCGAATTGTCTGTTCGTGCGTCAAGGGGAGGACAGTGTAAGTCTTTTGCTATGAGGAAGCTTACCCCGACCAGCCCACTTTCGTATGTGGCAAAAACACCACACACCGTGGCTCGTTCTGCCATGGAAATGCCTAACTTCTTTGGGAGGTGATAGATGTCGAGGGGTACCAGAACAGGAAACTTCGGGTCGTTTTGGTGAAATTCCCGTGAATCACGCCCCGTTTTGCCGCTACTACCGCTTCTTCATCGGGGCCTTGGGATCGTACGTCACTTCCGCTTCGAACATGGAATCCGGCAATTTCTGGTCGTAGGCGGCCGACGTGACGAAGCGTTGCTGTGACGTTTCTCCGTTGTAGTACCGCGTGATGGAGTGCGGAGTCCAGATGGCCTGCACCAGTTTGTAGTTGTCGTAAACTTCTTCTTCCACATTCTTCTGCTTGTCCTTCGGATCGCGCCACGAATAACTGATCTTGATGGGATAATGCGTACTCAGATCGACAAAAATACTCACGGAATCATTCTGGCTGTTGAGCAACGTGACACCTTCGCACGGCTTGCCATCGACTACCGACTCACCTTCATAGAACCAGGCCACATTCGGATCACGAATCCACTTGCGAAAGATCCATTCCAGCGAGTGCGGTCGGCGTCGCAGATAGTTCTGCAAATCCTCCGGTTCCTGCGCCGCCGTTCCTTTGAACGTGATCTCGTAGCCTTTGCTGCCGTTGTGGATGAGGACGAGATCAAACTTGTTCTTAGTCTTCACGCCGCCGATGTCAATCGATCCCGGGAGCACGTGAATATCCTTGGTGTGGATGATCTCAAAACGGTCCCGGTCGGGATATTCGATGTAGTAGTTGTAGGGAATTCCGGTGCTGTTCGTGCGCCCGTGATACAGCGGATAGTAGCGGCCGGTCTCTTCCTTATTTTGATACGTGAGATACCAATCCCCGCCCAGCGTCTCGATCGTCTGGTCGAGCACCGCACGCGCCTTGCGGGCGTTGTCGGAGTCATTGAGGTTGACGGACGCAGGAGGTGGGCCGGCCTTCGGAGCCCGAGGCGGTGGCACCTCGCCAGCCTGGGCCAAGCACAGTGTCGAAAACAGTAAAACGGTTGAAAGGCGAGTCATCATGCTATTGGGTTAGAAGCACACGCAGCCATTTTAGCTGTACCACCGACCGCGCAGCGGCGGCCCTACTTATTCGTCCGCCAAGACCGATCCCTGAACTATCAGTTCCCGGCCAACGAAAAATTTATGACAACTTGGGTTTCAACCGCCATCGGCTCGCTATTGAGCAGGTAGGGCTTGTATTTCCATTGTTTGACCGCTTCGATGGCAGCTGGGGCAAGCGCAGGGTCGCCTGAGACCAGTGTGGCTTTCTCGACCTCTCCGTTCTTATCAATCGAGACTTGTAAAACAACCTGTCCTTGAATGTGAGCCCGCTTCGCATCATCGGGATACCTCGGGTTCACTTTGTTGATCAGCAAGCCTATCGATAGCCCTTGCGAGATACGCACGCGCCCCTGGGATGGTGAGTTGGATGACGGTGGTTTCGAACTGATCACACCGCCAATGACGCCCCCGGAACCGGAGCTGTCATCCCCTTGCATCACGCACTTCGAATTCGGCACATCCTCGAGGAACGAAATACGCTGAAGCGAATTCACGGACTCTTCGAGCCCATCAGCCGACTTGGCGATTATGGTTTCCCCGACGTAATATCCCCGGAATCTCGTGTATACGAAAGTGATATAGACCGGGACCTGATTCATCATTTGCTTATAGTCTGCACGGGAAAAGTGCTTCCCACCGAAGTCAACGGAATAAGCATCTTTCAATACTTCCCTGTGTTCTTGATCAAGGTGCACTTGTTCATGCAGGCTGTCGGAGACAAACTCCTGAACGGTCGGTGCGTAAAGAGTCGCATCTGTGGCCTGGAGCGCGATGCTGCTGGCCTGCTGCCGAATAATCATCAGCAATATAAGCGAACCTTTGGTTGTGTGTCTGGCTCGCGCATCGACTCCTACAAGCTGTGTATTTTGACGCCACCCGTCAGGAATAGGCAGCGATAAGCCGAAACATGCGTTCGTGTAGACGTTGTTTGCGACACCGCCATTCTCGTACGCCAACGAATCTGACGAGCCATTGATAGGTTGCTGCGCCTAGGCAAAACCATAGGCTAGAACTGCAAACGATAAAAGCCAAGCAATCCTCACTCGCTCCTCCTCAGCCGACAAGAACCGCCCCGCCGTTCACATTGAAAACTTCGCCGGTGATAAATCCCGCGTGCGGCGTGCACAAGAAGAGAATCGGCCCGGCGACCTCTTCCGGCGTTCCTACTCGTGCAAGCGGGATGCCACGAAAAATTTTTTCCCGCATCACCGGATCGTTGAGGGCCGACGTCGACATGTCCGTATCCACCCATCCCGGAGCGACACAATTAACCCGGATGCCGTCGCCCGCCAGTTCCGTCGACAGTCCTTTCACCATGCTGATTAGCGCACCCTTACTGGCCGCGTAGTCGCAGTGGAAGGCTTCGCCGCGCTGCCCTGCGGTCGAACTGACGAGCACGATGTGGCCGCCAGAACCCTGCTTTTTCATCTGCGCGACTGAATGCTTCACCAGTCCAAACACGCTATCCAGATTGACGGCGATCGTGCGATGCCACTGCTCATCGGACATGCGATCGATGGACACATCCTCCGGGGGCCAGATTCCATGATTCGCGACGAGAATATCAAGCCGGCCGAAGGCCGAAACGGCCGCTGATACCAGTTGCGCGGCCGCTTCCGGACTGGAAAGATCCGCTTTGACGGCCCGACAGCTCGCCGGACCGCACTCACGCACCAGAGCCTCGGCCTGCGAATTTGCGGCGTGGTAGTTGAAGACAACCTTGGCGTCTGCGGCCACAAACAACCGCACGGCCGCTGCACCAATTCCCCGAGATCCGCCTGTAATCAGCGCTACTTGTGAATTGAGAGTCAAATTCATAGGACATACAAGTATCGCACGCGGATTGCGGCATTAATGCAAGGCGGGCTGAGGCTGTGAGAATCGCGCGATGACGCGGCGGTCGCCGTGAATCGCTGGCATGAGCGCCCCGGAACTGATCGTGATCGGGGCCGATACCACGTTCGCGAACCCGGTCGGTAGCGCCGAACGTAACGGACTGGTCTCGATGTTAGCAGCTCCGTCGGTCACGGCCGTGATGGCGAACACGTAGGTGTTGCCTCCGGAAAATGGTGGCAGGCTGATGGAAGTCTTCGCCGTGGAAAACGCGCCGACTCCTGAATACGTCGGAACCCCCTGCAGAGATGTGCTTTGAACAAAGGCGAGCACTTTGTAGCCGTAGGGAGCACCGCTAGCCGGTGCGGACCAGTTCAGAGAAATGAGAGTCGTGTTGAGAGTGGTCGTCGTAAAGAGGCTGGCGCCGTTGATCGTCGGATTCTGCACCTGAGAGACCAATGGAGCCAGTGGTGTGCTCGAGGGCGGCATCGTCACGCCGTCAACAAGGGCGAAGTTTGCCGTTGCCGACGAACCCGGAATCGGAATCACGACGGTTGACTCCTGGCAGAAAGACGAAGCGCGCGTCCATGCTGTTGGGAACGGATCTCCGTATTGCAGTGTGCCGAAATTCTGGTCCGTGAGAATCGCGGCCTGCGGCGCAATGCTGTTCGGTGGGAAGCCAGTAGGGTCGCAAGTGCCAATGTTGAAAAAGCTGGGTCCGGCTGTCGCTACTAACGCCGGGGCCGGACCAAACAGGAAGGAGGTCGATCCGCTAGCGTTGCGGCCCGTAACATAGGGCTCCGCCGAAATCGATAGCGCGGAAGAAAAAGGAGTGGGAGCGGACGGTGCGGCATTACTGAATAGAGGCGTCCACTGCAATCCGGGAACACTCAGGTTCAGCGAAGCTGGCGAACTGGGTTGCAGCGTTTCCGTGATGGGGTTGGCTGCTCCGCTAATTAAGGAAACGCTGGCAATCGACGAGTTTGCCAGCACCATGTTGTTAAGCGAGCCGAGAGGAACGGACACGTATTGCAATAGGAACGCCGTCTTGACCTGTGTCCAATCGGTGCTGCCTCCAAATCCAAAGCTGCCTGTGAATGTGGTCGTGTTAGGAGGGATCGCGGCGCCGCCCGCTGGGCTAGGCGTCATCGGGAAGGTGAAGGTCAGAAAACTTTCTTGCGGAACAGACTCCAACCCTGAGAGGCTGAGGTCAAAATCGGTAGTCTGGGAGGTACCCGTCGTGGGGGTCGCGTTGCCGGCTATGTCGCGGCCCGCATCGAAGCTGGCAGTGCTCGTCCAGTATGCGCTGCTCCCGATCTGGAGCCAGTAATACCCGGCCGGTACGTTCGGAATGCTGAAAACTCCTGGAGAAATCGCCGAACTCTTTTCCACCGTGATCGACCCATCCGGGTTAACCACCACCGCCGAAATAGTCAGACTGGCGGATGCGGGTAGCGGGACTTGCACCGGTCCGCTCGCGGTCCAATACGTATTGATCCCGTTCACGGTGATCGTGCCTCCCGGAGAGACCGTCCAGGACTGGGTAGCCGTGCCACCCGAGGTCGTGGCCGCTTTCACCGTGAAGTTGTTCGACGCACGGGACTGCGCCGCGGTCGGAGTCCAACTGATGGTGGTTCCACTCAGCGCAGCGCCCGTGGGAGACGCGGTCAAGGAAAAAGTCACTGCGCCACCCGCAGGATCGGTGGCAGCAATCTGATAGGTATAGGCAACGTCCTGAGTTGCCGCAGTCACCGGAACGCTTGTGAACACTGGCGTCGATGGCTGCACCTGCGAACCGCTGCCGCTTGAGCCACAAGCACTGAGGAATGCCAAAGAAGCCGCAACCGTGACCATGCCCAAAGTGAACTTCTGCCGGCGCATCGAGAGGCCCTCCTGGATGGGCGGTGTGCGGGACTAATCTACAGGCACTCCATTGAAGCGACACATTATAGCTGTATCTTGCTCTGGTCCGCCGTGAGTATTGTCGCGGATTCGCGTCTCGTTCCTACGGCGCGTTCCTTTCATCCAATCGCGGGGTGTTTTATGATCGAACGCGAGTTAGACACCCGTCTTGCCGATATCCGCCAACCCGAGCGACGCCTCCGATACGCGGAACGGAAAGCGTTTGCCTTCATTCCTGATTTCCATGGTCTTTGTGGCGCTGGCGATTCGTCTGGTGGTTTTGGTGTTCCTGCTCCCCGAGCAGCTCGACCCGCAGCGCGATCACTGGCATTTCGGATATGAAACCGGCCGTATTGCAAAGTCGATCGTCGAAGGCCGCGGCTTCAGCAGTCCCTTGTTCGGAGGTACCGGCCCGACCGCTTGGATGACACCGGTCTATCCCTTTCTGGTCGCCGCCGTCTTCAAGATTTTCGGCGTGTACACGAAGGTCTCTGCCATCGTATTGCTCTCGTTGAACGCCTTGATGTCGGCTCTGGTCTGCGTAGTCGTCTTCCTGATCGCTCGCATCAGCTTCGGAGGCCGAGTTGCCAAATGGTCCGGCTGGGCGTGGGCTTTCTGTCCCTATGCAATTTATTTTCCCGTGGAGCGCATCTGGGAAACCTGGCTGGCGACGCTGTTTCTTTCTGTTCTTTTTCTGCTCACGCTCAAACTCGAAAACGAAGACTCACTTTCCCAGTGGATCGTCTTCGGGTTGCTCTGGGGATTGGAGGCGCTCACCAGCCCAGCCGTGCTCTCCGTGCTGCCGTTCCTGGCCGCATGGGTTATTTACCGCCGTCATCGCGAGGGCCGGCGCTGGTTTGCGGTGAACGTCGTTGCTTCACTTGCATTCATCGCGGTGGTTGCGCCGTGGTTCATTCGCAATTACGAAGTCTTTCACCGCTTCATTCCATTCCGTGACGGCATGGGATTGGTCCTCCGCTTGGGCACGAAAGGCAGCACCGACTACTGGGGTCCGTACGAGCTTGGGCCTTGGCACAACGATGCCGAGTGGAACGAATTCCAGCAACTCGGCGAACTCGGCTACATGGATCACAAGAAGCAGCAGGCAGTGGAATTCATTCGAGCTAATCCGGGATGGTTTGCCTGGACCTCGGCGAGGCGCGCCGTCTTCTTGTGGACTGGCTACTGGAGCCTGGATCGTGCTTATCTAAAAGAAGAGCCACTCGATCCGCCAAATATTCTTCTCTGCACGACTCTGACTGTGCTGGCGCTTCTCGGACTGCGGCGGGCGTGGCGCGCGGACTGGTCCGGCGCTTTGCCCTATGCGCTCGTCCTCTTTGCGTTCCCACTGATTTACTACTTCACGAGTCCCGAGGTGTATTACCGGCGGCCAATTGATCCGTTTCTTGTGATTCTGGCCATTGTGGCAATTGTGCCCGGCGCACAAAAAAGAAAGGCGGCCAATGCGGCCGCCCTGAGACCTAACTCCTGATACCTTCCTCTACGCCGTTGCCGGCCGTTCTCCACCCTTGGCTGGTGCCCGTTCTGGCTTGATCACCTGCTGCACACCGTCATCAGTTTTGGCCGGTAGCGGCGGGATCGGTGGCAGGTTCTGTCCATCGACCAGCAGCTTGATTTCGGATGCATCCAGCACTTCGCGCTCGATGAGCGCCTTCGCGATCAAGATCAGCGTTTCGCGATTCTCCGACAGAATGCTCTTCGCCGTCGAGTAGCCGATGCTCACCATCTTCTTGACTTCTTCGTCGATCTGGATCGCGGTGGCTTCGCTGTAGTCGCGGTGTTGCGCGATTTCGCGTCCCAGGAAGATCTGCTCTTCTTTCTTGCCGAAGGTCAGCGGTCCCAGTTCGCTCATGCCCCACTCGCAGACCATTTTGCGCGCCAGTTCCGTGGCCCGCTCGATGTCGTTGCCTGCCCCAGTCGACATCTGGTTGAGGAAGAGTTCCTCAGCAATCCGCCCGCCCATCAGGATGGCTATCTGCGTGTCGAGATAGTTCTTGTAGTAGTTGTGGCGATCATCTACGGGCAACTGCATGGTCAACCCGAGCGCCATGCCGCGCGGAATGATCGTCACTTTGTGCACCGGATCAGCATGCGGCAATTTCGCCGCTACCAGCGCGTGTCCGGCTTCGTGATAGGCCGTGTTCTTCTTTTCCTCATCGGTCAGAAGCAACGACTTGCGCTCCACGCCCATGAGGACTTTGTCCTTGGCCACTTCGAAATCGTATTGCAATACGGCTTTGCGATTCTGTCGCGCCGCCGCCAGGGCCGCTTCGTTGACCATATTTGCCAGGTCCGCGCCAGAGAATCCCGGTGTTCCGCGAGCCAGAACGGAGAGATCCACATCGTCAGCGAGAGGAATCTTGCGAGTGTGTACGCGCAGAATTTCTTCTCGCCCGCGAACATCAGGGCGATTCACCACCACGCGGCGATCAAAACGGCCGGGGCGAAGTAGCGCCGGATCCAGTACATCCGGACGGTTCGTCGCCGCCATCAAGATGACGCCTTCATTCGATTCAAAGCCATCCATCTCGACCAGCAACTGGTTCAAGGTCTGCTCGCGTTCATCGTGTCCACCGCCGAGGCCTGCGCCACGGTGACGTCCGACCGCGTCAATCTCATCAATGAAGATGATGCAGGGAGCATTCTTTTTGCCCTGCTCAAACAGGTCGCGCACGCGGCTCGCGCCCACGCCAACAAACATTTCCACGAAGTCAGAACCGGAGATCGAGAAGAAGGGAACATTCGCTTCGCCGGCAACAGCACGCGCCAAAAGAGTTTTACCAGTACCCGGGGGACCAACCAGCAGCACGCCTTTCGGGATGCGTCCGCCCAACTTCTGGAACTTCTGCGCCTCGCGCAGGAATTCGATGATCTCACGAAGCTCTTCCTTCGCCTCGTCCACGCCAGCCACATCTTTGAATGTGATCTTTTTTTGCTGCATAGAGAGCAAGCGCGCCCGGCTCTTGCCAAACGACAACGCCTTGTTCCCACCCGTCTGCATCTGGCGGATCATAAAGAACCAGAGCGCACCGAGCAGAACCAGCGGCAACAGATTCAGGATCCAAGTGGGCCAGGTCCCGTTGCTGATGTCTTTAAAGCTGTACGGAACGCCCTTATCCGAGAGCTTTTTGTACATCTCCGGATAGCTTCCCGGCGGTACGGTGGTGCGGAACTGTCCATCTGGGTTCTTGAGCTTCCCCTTGGCTTCCTGGCCGGTAAACGTCACGTCCTGGATGGTGCCCTGGTCGACATCCGCTAGGAATTCGGAGAAACCGAGCTCCTTTTCCTTTGGACCGTTGCCACCCGTTTTCACCACTTGCCATAGCAGGAAGGCGGAAACCACGATGACCGCCCAGAAAAGCACCGTTTTGATCGTTGAATTCACCTAGAACTCCTCTAAATACAGACGTATCCTATCAAACGAAAGTTCCGCTTCAGTCAGTCCAATTAGATGCCGGAGCCGGAATTTCGATTGGGATAAAGACGTCCTGCCTGATTCTAGACCTTTCCAGGAAAAACGGGAAATCCTGTGGGAAGTGACAGAAGTCACGAGAAGTCCAACCGCGAGCATCATGCTGGCTAGCTCCCGACCGACCGGCCTAGGGCGGCCTCAACGTCTGCGAATCACCACGATACACAAGATGATCATCAAAACGAGCGGAAGACAGTTCAAGATCCAAGACGGCCATGTTCCACCAGAAATATCCCGGAACCAAACCTCGACGCCATGCCGTTGCAATGCGTCGAGCATCGCCAACTGGTTTGAGGGAGCGATCACGCTAAAGCCACTGTTTTTGCTATCGAATCCACGCACGGCGCTTCCGGTGATTATCACCTTGGTCACCTGACCGTTCGCGACTCTCGTCAGAAACTCGGAATAGCTGATCTCAGGGTCGGGCTGCGCCGCAGTACCAGTCTTCACGACCTGCCATAGGAGGAAGGCAACCGCAACGATTAGTAGCCAAAAGACAGAGGTTCTAAGGGTGCGCATCTCAAATCGCCGTCAGATTGTCGCCGCCACATACGGCAGATTCCGCCCCGTCTGCTCCGGACTGCCCAGTCCGTAGCCGCAAAGGAAGGCGTCATCCACCAGAAACCCGAAATAGTCTGGCTGCAAGGGCACCCGGCGGGCGGACTGCCGATCAAGGAGCGTCACCAATTTGACGGAAGCGGCACCCCGGCCACGCAGGTCGCTCATAAGAAATTCGCTGGTTACGCCAGAGTGCACCAGACCTTCGACGAGCAGCACGTGTTTCTGGGCGATGTCGAGCTCGTGACTGAAAAGAATCTCCAGCAGCGGATTGTCGCCTTTCTTGCTCTGTTTGTAGCTCGGCTTTATGAAAGAGCAGACGATGGGGACATCAATGGCCCGCACCAAGTCGGCCATGAACAGAAAGCTGTTTTCGAGAATACCCAGCGCGATAACGGTTTGGCCGCGGTAGTCATCGGAAATCTGGCGTCCGAGTTCGCGGACTCTTTTCTGTATCTGGTCGGTCGAGATCACCTGGCGCAACCCGGCATTCGGAGAAACATTCATAGCGGAAGTGGCGCCTCCGGTTAGCTCTCAGCTTTCAGCCATCAGCTTGAAATCGAACTACGCTGACGGCTGATCGCCAATTGACTGACCGCAATGTTACATCATGCCTGCAGTCTCCCGAATCCAAATCGCCTCCGACGCTCCGTCGGGCGCGCGCAACGCGGCGGGAACCGCAAAGCCGCGCATCCACACGATCTCGCGATCTTCTGCAGTCGCTACTGGCCATAGCTTTTTCTCAGGACCGGTCGCGTGCCGGTCGCTCAATAGTTCCTTCACCTTCTTTGCTGATCGCGTGTGCGCCGGCCAAAAACGATCTCCGGGACGCCAGTTGCGAATCATGATTTTCTTCGGCACGCGCGACGGGTCGAGTAACTGCCCACGCTCCTCCTCGGGAACCGTGGCCGCACCTACGACTAGAGCCTCGATGCGAGCGCCTATTTCTCGAACCTCAACCGCTCCGGGGACGGCCAGAACATATTGGTAATCCGCCGCCGCTCCGGGACTAGGGAGAAGTTGAAGTCCCTGCCGCCCGCGCCGCAGGCTCCAACCACCGGGCACATCGAGTCTTCCGCCGGCATTACCGCGCGCCAGTTCCAAAACCTCTTCAACCAGGCGGAAGGATGTGCTCAAACTAGGCGCGTTCGCCTCCATCCAGTTTCGAACCAGCCGGCGTTGTGCAGCAAGCGGAAGCGCCAGCAATGATCTGATGGGTAACGATCCGACAGATAACGATCCAACGGGTGGAGAGGCGGCTTGCCGCGTCTCGGAAGCGGCACCGCTCTCTGCCCGCACCTCAGGATGCTCCAGCCAGTGCTGCTCCTCGGCCAGCGCGATTTCCGCCAGTTCAGCCATATGTTCAACTGCGGCTTCCCCAAATTCTTCGGTGATCACGGGCAACAACCGTTGCCGCAGGCGATTTCGAAGAAAATCGGCACTTTGATTTGAGGAATCCTCCCGCCAGTTCTGGCTCGTCTCGCGCAGGTACTCCAGCAAAGCCGCACGGCGGACGCCGAGCAGCGGACGCACCACTTCGCCAAACGCACGTCCCGCATCCTCGAAAACAATGCGCGGGTGGATTCCAGCAAGCCCCCGAATACCGGTACCGCGGAAGATACGCAGAAGAACAGTCTCTGCCTGATCATCGAGCGTGTGAGCCGTCACAATCTTCGTGACGCGGCCCTCGCGAGCTAGATCCCGAAAGAAACCATATCGGAGTTCACGCGCCGCCGCTTCAATGCCAGATACTCCAGCATCCACCGGCGCCAGGCCCAGGTGTAGGTCAATGGCGTGTTCTCGGGCCAACTGCGCGACAAAGTGCTCATCCACATCGGACTCGCCTGCGCGCAACTTGTGATTGACGTGTGCGATCGACAACACGATTCCCAACTCCCCGCGCAACTCAAGCAGCAGACTCAACAAAGCCACGGAATCAGCCCCGCCAGAAACAGCCACCGCGACACAGTCGCCCGCCCGCAGGAAGTCCTGTTTCCGGATTGTGGTCAACAGGCGTTCGGCGAGGGAGTGCACGCAGAAATGGTACCGCAGTGGCGCCGGATACTGGGTGCTGCTATGCTCTTCCCCAATGTGGGGAGTTTCTCGCTGGACTGCTAGGTTTCTGCTGCTGGTTATGCTCGCTCCGGCCTTCGGGCCGATGGCGTTGGCGCAGTGTCCCCAGCCGGAAGCCATGCACTGCATGCGGCAGCCGGTGTCGGCGCGCCCGTCGCAGCCTGCGATGCCTTGCCATCATGCGATGGGCGCCGGCTCAAGAACTCCACAGCCGGAATCCACGCAAGCTTCCTTCCGCAGGAACGATAATTGCTGTCAGGACCATGGTTGCTGTTGCGGTGCCACCACCTCGGAGTGGACCAGGCCGACGACTGATCTACTCGCCTTTTTTAGCCTTCTCATCGAAAGAGCGCCGTCGTCTCAGGCTTCGGAACTACCATCCAGCGAGATCTTCGGCGCTGATGCTGCTCGCGCTCCTCCCCGCAGCTAATTCTCGTTCTTTCTGCCTAGAAATGCCCCTCCAGGCGGATCTCTGTATTTCTGTCGAGGGCCTGATGGCGCCTCGATCCAATCTTTTCGCACGAAGGAACTGAAGCCATGATGCGCTTCAAAATGGTCGCCTGTCCGGTCTTGCTATGGATGACGATGGTCCCGGCTGCGTTCGGCAATATCTACGGCGCGGTGCGCGGAGTCGTGCATGACCCACAGCATCGTCCGATTCAGGACGCAATGGTGATGCTGAAGGCGAAATCCTCTGACTGGGCAAAGAGCGTCACCACCAGCGCAACCGGCGAATTCCAGCTGAACGCGGTCCCACTCGGAGACTATTCTGTCAGCGTGGCCAGCCAGGGGTTTGCGCAAACCTCACAGGACGTCACCGTCATCTCAGGTACCGTGCCGGTCGTGCACTTTCAATTGCAGGTAGCTTTGGCCAGGGAACAGGTCATCGTCTCGGATTCATCCGCGATCGTTTCTATTGAAAGTGCAACTCCCACGACCCTAGTCAGCCGCCTCGACATCGAGCGCACTCCGGGAGGCGATCGTAGCAACAGCATGGCCATGATTACCGACAATGTTCCCGGCGCTTACATCACTCACGACCAACTGCACATTCGCGGTGGGCACCAGACAAGCTGGCTGGTCGATGGAGTTCCGGTGCCCAACACCAACATCGCATCCAATATTGGGCCGCAGTTCGATCCTAAGGATATTGACTACCTGGAGGTCAACCGGGGCAGCTACGGTGCGGAGTTTGGCGACCGGACCTATGGCGTATTTAATGTTGTGCCGCGGTCCGGCTTTGAGCGGAATAACCAGGCCGAGCTCATCCTTAGCGCTGGCAACTTCAACCAGACCAATGACTCTTTCAGCTTCGGCAGCCACACGCAGCGCTTTGCGTACTACGCGAGCGTGAACGGCAATCGGAGCGATCTCGGCTTGCAGACACCTGTTTCAGACGTGGTCCATGATCGGGCCAATGGATACGGCGGGTTCGGATCGTTCATCTTCAACGTCGACCCGACGAACCAGTTGCGACTGGTGACATCATTGCGGAAGGATTATTACCAGATTCCCTACGATCCATTTTCAGGCGATCTGGAGAACGGGGCGTCGTCGTGCACGACGCCTGACATGAACGCACAATACCCCACGATCTGCTTGCGCGACGGCAATCACGAATCCGATGCGTTGGTGAATTCCTCCTGGGTGCATACGTTCAATTCCAAAACGATGCTGGCAGTGTCGCCTTTCTACCATCGCAACACGGCCAACTATGACAGCTCTCCTGCGGACTTTTCTCTAGCGACGACCGACCATCACACGTCAACTTATGCGGGTGGCCAGGTGAGCTTCAGTGCAAATGTTGCCCGCAACGATTTGCAGGTGGGCGTCTATGGGTTTCATCAAAGTGACGATCAGTTCTTTGGAGTCCTCTTCAACGATGGCAGCGGCAATCCGATTGCCGAGACCGATCACGGCACAGGAGGTCTAGCGGCCTTCTTCATCGACGACAAGTTCAAGCCCTTCTCGTGGATGACGCTGACCGCTGGAATGCGGCCCACACACTTCAGTGGAGGCATCACCGAGAACGCGATCAGTCCGCGCTTTGGCGTGACGGCGACTGTTCCGCGTCTGAATTGGACGTTCCGTGCTTTCTACGGCCACTACTTCCAGGCCGCACCGCTGCTTACCGTCGGAGGCACCTTGGAACAATTCTGTAATACGAATAATTGCGGATTCCTCCCCCTACGTGGAGAGCGCGACGAAGAGCATCAATTCGGAGTCACCATCCCCTATCGTGGATGGGTTCTCGACGCCGATAACTTCGCAACAAACGCGCGCAATTTCTTTGACCACAGCTGCATCGGATCTGGTCTCTGTTTACCCATCACGATTGACGGAGCCCGGATCCGCGGCTGGGAACTCACTCTTCGCTCCCCGCGAATAGCCCACCGCGGACAAGTCCATCTAGCGTACTCGAATCAGGTCGCCGACGGCAGGTTGCCGATTACAGGCGGATTGACGAATTTTGCGCCGCCTGCTCCTCTCTTCCCCCTCGATCACGATCAGACCAATACGCTCAATATCGGATCGGACGTTTCTTTACCTTGGCGTTCCTACGCCTCCACCAACGTTTATTACGGCTCGGGATTCAGCAATGCTTTCGTCGGTAATCCCTATCCTCAGCGCCATTTGCCGCAACACACCACCTTCGATCTCTCATTAGGCAAGGACTTCGGCGAGCGTGTCTCGGCCTCGCTGAACGCACTGAACGTAGCCAACCGCCGCGTCGAACTTGACAATAGCCAGACCTTCGGTGGCTTCCACTGGAATAATCCGCGCGAACTGTTTGTTGAATTTCGCTACCGATTTCACTATTGATCGAAGGATTCGGACTTATGAAATCTCGGTTCGTGCTCTCATCAGTGGTCTTGTTTTTGGCGCTGTCGTTGGCCTGCAGTCCGAAGAGGTATCACCTGCAGGGCGAAGTCGTCGCCAAGAATGTGGCGACGGGCGAAATCACCGTGAAACACGGTGACATTCCGGGGTTCATGATGGCGATGGCGATGCCGTACCGCGTCAAGAACCCGGCTATCGTTGAGGAACTTCAGCCCGGCGACAAAATCGCCGCCGAGGTGGTCATGGGCCGCGATCGGAGCGACTATTGGCTCGAAGACGTCCGCATCACCGACGAATCAGGACGCGGTCGGCAACGCCCGGCGGCGGGGACTCGCCTGCTCATGCCGGGTGCATCAGTGCCTGATGTAACTCTCCAAAATCAGGACGGCCGTACCATCCATCTCTCGGATTTTCGCGGCAAGGCATTGCTGGTCACTTTTATTTACACGCGCTGCCCCATGCCTGATTTCTGTCCGCGCCTGAGCAGCCAATTCGCGCACATTCACGAGGAACTAAAGAAGAATCCCGTCGATTACAGCAAAACCCATCTGCTGACCATCAGCTTCGACCCGAAATATGACAAACCCGAGGTTCTCCGCAATTACGGCCTCTCTTATTTGGGTGGAGACGCCAGCGGCTTTTCGCATTGGGATTTTGCGTCTGCAAATCCAAGCAAACTGCAGCCTCTTGCCCAGGCATTCGGTCTGCAATACGAACAAAAAGACGACCAGATCATTCACACGATGAACATTGTGTTGATTGCCCCCGATGGCACGATGAGCAAGTTCTGGTCGACCAACTGGACATGGACGGACCTGTTGGAGAGCATGCAGACCGCCGAGCGAACAAGCGCACAGAGCAGGGATTAGAGGCAGAGAATTGATCAAAGCCGACACGCGATCCTCCAAGGTTCCTGCATCCAATCGAGAAGAGCCGCGCCGCCGGTTTGACGCTGTTCCGGTAGGCTCCGTATAATGCGTAGCGTCCACACCCTGATCACCACGCTGGCAACTCCGCGTGAAGAGAGCCGGGCGTCAAAGGCGTTTTGCATGCTGGCGGCTCCGGATTCAGATCCATGTTTCAGGTCTGTGTTTCAAGTCTTACGACTGATAGGCTAGGGTTGCGATCGGTTTCTCGTTGAGCCCAGCGAGCTGGAAATTTCCAGCATTTCCGAAAAATCCGAAGGAGTTCAAGATCCAAATGATCAGCAAGATATCTCGCGTCACCGCGGCCGTCGTGTTCGGCCTCTCTCTGTTTGCCTTTGCCCAAACCGATCCGGCTGCCGGCGCTGCGGCCACCACGCCGAATGCACCCTCCGCCGCTGCGGCTGCTGCCGCTGCCCCAAAGAATAACGGTACAAGAGTTGGCACTCTCAACGTCGAACAGGCCATCTTCGCCTCCAACGAAGGACGGCGCGATGTCGATGCCCTCATCAAGAAATTCGAACCCAAGCAGAACGAACTGAAGGGGCTGGCCGACGAAATCGACAGTCTCAAGAAACAGTTAAGCGCTCAGCAGGACAAGCTGAATGACGAGTCGCGCGACAAGCTTGTGAAGCAGATTGAGGGCAAGCAGAAGAGCTTCGACCGCGCCAGTCAAGATGCGCAGGAAGACTTCCGGAACCAGCAGCAGGAAATCGCCAGCCGCATTCTGGGAAAGATGGCTCCGCTCATCCAGAAGTATGTCGGCGACAACGGCTACGGGCTTCTCATTGACAGTTCGCAGCCTTGGCCGCAGGGCCCGGTGATCGTCTCTGGCCCGTCGATCGACATCACCCAAGCGATCGTCGAAGCGTTCAATGTTCAGTCCGGCGTTCCGGCTCCGGCTGCGGGCTCCAGCGCGCCGGCAAGACCGAAGCCCACAACGACTCCCGCAACCAAAACAGCGCCAGCAACCAAGCCGGCGACCACTACTCCGCCAAAGCAGTAGCGACACCGCCGGGGTATTTTTAGTTCCGTCAATTAAGAAGGCCGCGTGCAAACGCGGCCTTTTTCTTGCACCGCTTTCGTGTGGGCTTTCAGGAGCAAATCGCGCGCCGCAGGTGTCTGTACGTACAACGGGCCCGTTCCGGAGGACACACGATATGTTCAGCTCTCTCGAAAGCAACTGGGACCACTCTGCCCGTCGGGGGCGAGCGACGCTCGCATCCTTCACCCTGCAAGCCTTCGGTTTGAGCTTGCTGCTGGCGATTCCGTTATTCACGATTCAAGGACCACCAAAGCTTCAGTGGTTCTGCAGGTTACCAGTGCCCGCGGCACCTCCAGCGCCTGCGCCACCTACGACAACGCACGGACCAATCCATTCGTCGAATATCAGCGAAGGAATCCTGCAACGACCCCCAACAATACCCCACAACATTGCTCTCTTTGACGAACAACCGGTTGCATCTTCGCCGGACGTTAGCGGGCTCGGCGTAGAAGGAGGAACTGGGACAAGAGGACGCGGAGTGTGGGGTGGGACTGGCCCCACAGTGGAAGTCGCGCCACCCGCGGCGCCACCTGCGCTCTCGCATCCGCTCAAAGTTTCGCATTGGGCCGAAGGCAACGTTATCTTCCGCGTGCAGCCCGTCTACCCGCCCTTGGCACGTCAGGCACGAATTCAGGGATCGGTCGAGCTGCGGGCGATTATCAGCAAAACAGGAACAATCGAAAACCTGGTCGTCGTCAGCGGACACCCGATGCTGGTGAAATCCGCCATTGAAGCCGTGCGGCAATGGCGCTATCGCCCGTATCTGTTGAACAATGACCCCATCGAAGTGGAAACCGATGTGACAGTGAACTTCGTGCTGTCAGGCGGCTAATTTCTTACCGCTGCTACTCACCGGTTACTAATGTCAGGCAACGGGGCGGCGTGCGCTCGCTATAATCGGCGTAGTGAACGCTCCCCGCACCAATTTGTCGCAGATACCCGACCGCCGCTCGCTGATTCTCGACGGACGAACCTGGGCGGAGGTCTCTCTGGCTGGTCTCGGAGAGAATTTTCACGCCGTGCAAAAGCACGTCGGCGAAGGCGTGACGATTTGCGCCGTGGTCAAGGCCGACGGTTATGGACACGGAGCGGTTGAGTGCGCCCTCGCGCTCGAGGCCCAGGGAGCGCCCTGGCTCGGAGTCACTGACGCCGCAGAAGGCCGCGCGTTGCGCGGGGCCGGCATCTGGACCCGTATCCTGCTCATGACCGGCATCTGGAAGGGCGAAGAGGACGGAATCGTCGCGCATAATCTCACGCCCACCATCTGGGAGACGTGGCACATCGAACGTCTGGAAAAGGCAGCGCGCAAGCAACAGGTCGATTTGGCCGTGCACCTGAAAGTCGACACCGGCATGAACCGTCTGGGCGCAACGATCGAAGCATTGCCGCAGCTGTGCGCCAAACTCGCGGCCTGCAAGCATCTCCACCTTGAAGGCGTCAGCACCCACTTCGCATCGGCCGAAGTGCTGGATGCCGAAGATGCTCCGCGCCAGATGAAGGTGTTCGAAGAAGCTCTGGCGGTGCTGGCCGCGCACGGCTTGCATCCTCCGCTCGTGCACATGGGAAATTCCGCGGCGGTGAGCGCGCGTCCCGACACCTGGAAGACGATGGTGCGCCCCGGCATTCTTCTCTACGGATACTCGCTTCCTGTGATGCGCGGCGGAAAAGTTGTGGCTGAGCCCACACTTCCCCTGACTCCGGTTCTGGCCTGGAAAACGCGTGTCCTGACGGTAAAAGATGTGGCTGCCGGAGAAGCGGTCGGCTACATGGGCAGCTACACCACGAAAAAGCGGAGCCGCATTGCGGTACTTCCAGTCGGCTATGCGGATGGCTATCCGCGTCTGCTGTCGAACCGCGCGCGCGTCATCGTCCGCGGTGAATATGCGCCGGTCGTGGGACGTGTCTCGATGGACCTGACCACAGTTGACGTCGGTCACATTCCGAACGTCGCGGTAGGGGACGAAGTCGTCCTGATCGGCGCCAACAACGGCAAGAGCGTCGACGCCGTGGAACTGGCGCGCCTGTGCGAAACCGTTCCCTACGAAATTCTGTGCGGAATATCGCAGCGGGTGCCGAGAGTGTATAGCTAGAACGCGGCTACGAGCGTTCAGCTATCAGCCGTCAGCTTTCACCTCTCAGCCAAATCGGATCCGTATCGGTCACGCTCGTATCAGGGTATCGCTTCAGCGATACCGCAGCCCTTCCCGAATCAGAGCCCCTTGAGGGGCTGGCTTTACCCGACGGCTGACGGCTGGGCTGTCACCCGCCTCCCGACCGCGGAAATCCGCCATTAAACCGACCTATGTCGCCAGTCTGCACCGCCTTGCTGTATTTCTAGAATGGACATGGCATCGCGCTACGCACAATGGATGTATGACTGGGAGACCCGCCTTACTTCGGTGGACAACAATCGCGTTGTCCGTCCACTGGACTGGGGACTCGACTGGACCCATCACTGGCCCGGACGCAACGGCGGTCCGCCGGGGCCGGGGTCGCACGAGTTGCAGGAATACTTCTCGCGTTTCAACGACCACATCATCCGCGACAGCGATAATTTCTACGCGTATCAGAAGCCGTCAGATTTTCGGCTGCAGCGCCGCGAGGTGCAAGTCTTCAGCACACGCGAGGCCCCAGACCCGAGGCTGGAAGAAAAAGTTAAAGGCACGCACGCCGAGTTTCTGCGTTTTACTTCGCCGGTGCAGACGCCATATCCCGAAAATAATCTGGTGAACGCGCGCTGGTTCCCGGCCCGCGGACGCCGTGCCGTCGTCCTCTTGCCGCACTGGAACGCCGATGCGATCGCGTACAACAGCCTCTGCCGCATGCTGAACTGGATGGGCATCGCGGTGCTCCGTCTGTCCATGCCCTATCACGATATTCGCCGCCCGGCGGAAATCGACCGCGCCGACTACGCCGTCTCCGCCAACATCGGGCGCACGCTCGATTCGGTGCGTCAGGGAGTAATTGACGTGCGCTGCTGTCTCGACTGGCTCGAGACCCAAGGCTACAACCGGCTCGGCATTGTCGGGACGAGCCTCGGATCATGCTATGCCTTCATCGCCACCGCGCACGATCCGCGAATTCGGGTAGCGGCTTTCAACCACGCCTCGACTTACTTCGCAGATGTGGTTTGGCACGGGCAGTCGACACGCCACATCCGCGAAGGCCTCGAAACGGCGATCGATCTCGAGAGTCTGCGCAATGTCTGGCGCGCCGTCAGTCCGATGTCGTACTTCGACAAATTTTCTCGTTGGCCCCGCCGCTCCCTCATTGTTTATGCGAAGTACGACATGACCTTCCTGCCGGAATTTTCAGAACAGGTGGTCGAGGAGTTCGAAAAGCACAACCTCGATCACAAAGTCGCCGTCCTGCCCTGCGGCCATTACACATTAGGCGAGACTCCTTATAAATATATGGACGGCTGGCAGCTCGTGAGTTTTCTCCGGACGGCGTTCGAGTAGCGCCAACCGCCTCCGCAATCGATGACGTCAGGGTTACAAAGGTTACATGTGGGCGCGCCCTTCGGGCCCTCCAGCGTTGAAGTCCCCCTACAATTCCTAAAGAAGGCTGCTCTTTGCCGGACGCCGTCTTCTCGGTCTTTATGCCCAGAAACGAGCAAAATAAGAGCCGCGGTGAAGCCGTCTGGATCTATCGCCCATCGCTGGACTTGGTCGTGGGCTGCGGTGCATGGTCGATTCCATTACTTCTACTCGCTTATTTCTCCTCCGTTGCCAGCACACTGACGTGGTCGGTTCTCTTCTACGTTCTGGCGCTGTTCTTCAATTATCCGCATTACATGGCGACGATTTACCGCGCCTATCACACGAAAGAGGACTTTGAAAAATATCGCATCTTCACCGTCCACATCACCCTGATCGTGGCGTTGACCATTATTTTGTCGCATTTTTGGATTCGTTCTCTGCCTTGGATCTTCACCTTGTATCTGTCGGCCAGCCCGTGGCACTACAGCGGACAGAACTACGGACTGTTCATGATGTTCGCCCGCCGGGCCGGCGCGCAACCCACAGCACCGCAGCGGCGCGCCCTCTATGCCGCATTCCTGATCTCATACGCAGTCTTGCTGTTGAGCCTCCACACGGGACCTTCCGGCGACTCGCTATTCGTCTCGCTCAACATCCCCGAGGCCATCAGCTCGCGCGCCCAGATCGTGCTCGCCGTCGCGTTTCTCGGGAGCTCTGTTTTCGGCCTCTCCCGGCTGATCGCGCAGGCTGGCTTCCGCCGAATGATTCCATCGCTTACTCTTTTTTCCACGCAGTGCGTCTGGTTTCTGGCGCCCACGCTGCTTTCGCTAGCGGAGCATTTTCAGGTGCCACGGAGCCGCTACAGCACCGGCGTTCTCGCCGTGATGCACTCCGCGCAATATCTTTGGATCACCAGTTATTACGCCAAGCGAGAAGCTGCGGCCACGCCGAACCGGCCCTGGCGTCCTCTTTCTTATTTCGCAATTCTCGTCGTCGGCGGTATCGCCCTCTTCATTCCCGGGCCCTGGCTCTCGAGCCTCGTATTCCATTTTGATTTCACTCGGAGTTTCTTGCTCTTCACTGCCCTGGTGAACATTCACCACTTCCTCCTTGACGGTGCGATCTGGAAATTACGCGACGGACGGATCGCCGCCTTGCTGGTCAATTCGAGGTCACAGATTTCCGCCGGCGCGGTCCAGGCCGGCAGCAAGACCATCGCGGCGTTGCGATGGCTGGCGGGGCCAGCTTCCGCCGCTCGCTCTCTCCGGGTAGGAGCAGCTTCCGTACTCTTACTGTGGGGTTGTGTCGATCAAGTGCACTATTACTACTCTTTGCATAGCGACAATCTTGCCGATCTAAAGCACGCAGCTTCGCTCGCTCCCTACGACACTCCACTTGAGGTGCGCCTCGCCCGTCGGGCTCTGGAGGAAGGCAATTCTCAGGAATCAGTTGCTGCGTGGCAATATGCGGTCAAGGCTAACCCGGCCGATCCGGCTCCGCGTGATGCGTGGCTCAAATATCTCACCGAAGAGAAACGGTTCGATGAGGCCTATCAGCTCACCGGAACTTGGGTAAAACTCGCGCCCAGTGACGCCTCTCTCCGCGTAAACCACGGCATTCTCGCCCAACAATTCGGGCATTCCGATGAAGCCGAAGTCAGCTGGCGAGAGGCACTGAAGCTCGACCCAACGCAGGATGACGCCGATCTATATTTGGCTTTAGATCTGGAGAAACAAAGCAAGTTCGACGATGCAATCGGCCACTACCAAAACTACCTCACGAAGATCGTAAGACGGCCAGCGTCCAGAGTTCCCCCAGCGGCTGACCTGATCAGCGTGGTGCTGAAGCTCGCGGATTGCAACGCGCGCGCCAATCACCCCGACCTGGCACTACGCCACTACGAAATTGCACGTTCTTTAGCGGGGCAAGCGAACGAAAAGAAGTTGGCGAGCTTTGCCGATGTGGCCGAGGCTGCACTGCGGGCGAAGCGCGGGGAGACGAGCAAGGCGCTGCCGCTCTATCAGTCGGCCCTTCGGCTGGATGCCAGTGTGAACGACCCGCACAGTGAGGGCGTCGACTGGTTTATGTACGCGACATTCCTTCGAGACGCACGCTTCCCTCTACGTTTCGCCTATGCGAGCCTGCTGAAGTCCCAGTCACTGTTTGGCACCGACGCGAAGAGCCAGGATGTAGACGCCGCGCAGCGCGTGCGCAAGGAATTGGAAAGCCAACTTGGCTCGCAGGCTCCTGTGATCAGCCGCCACCCTGATCCGATATGGCACGAAGCGCTCGAGCTAAAGCCGTAGCCCAAAAATGGACGGCGCCCTCTCGAGCGCCGTTCCGCCAAAACCTAAGTTGTGGATCACCATCACCCAACTACAACAAGCGCGACTTGGACGCCGGGGTGAATTAGATCAAAAAGGAAATACTCTCCATCAACATAGTCCACGTAGCAGTCATCGCCAAAGCCCCAGTCAGCCGGCCATGCGTCCACAAGGATGAACGAGTATCCACCGTAAACAAAGCCAGGCTGACCCTGCACGGTCGTGCGACGGACCGTGAATTTGTGGCCACGCCCAAAATTGGAATGGAATTTGTTATCGGGGATGTGCACGCTGCGACGCTCAGCACCGGACTGCCCAGATTGCATACTGCGACCGGACTGCTGGCCCGACTTCATCTCTTGCTTCGTATTTTTCTCGTCCTGCTTCCTTTCTTCTTTCGTGGCCTTGTCTTCGCCCTTCTTCTCCTCGTTCTGCTTGTCAGGCTTTGCTTCCTCCTGGCGCTCCTGCTTCATTTCGCCCTGCGGCGCCGGCTGGGTTGCCTCCGGACGAGTCTCCGGGGCAGGCTTCGGTTCCTCGCGCTGCTCCTGGGCATAGACCAGAGCAGTAGTACTAAGAAGTAAGGTTAGAGCTGACGAGCTGACCAACTGAGCAATCCTCATACGGTTTCTCCTGTTCGGGAGGCGAGCAAGCGTTCAACTTCTGTCCCTCTTCGCCGCCGATATCATAGGCATCATAGCCACGAGCCGGAGTCGATCCTATCCACTCGACTCTGTAGCTAGGAATTCCGGATCAGGTAATTGGGGCTCTAGTGAATCGTTACAGACAATGCCGTAGGCAGCTGTGGGAAGCGCAGTACGGTAGCCTTCACCCTGGTTGCTACTTGCCGGCAGTGACGCGATCCGCAATTCGGTCGTATTCGGTCTTTGACATGATCCGGCGCGAGACCAGATCGTTAGGGTCGTCATAAGGACGGCTGGCGATGACCCGATCTGCCTCTCCGGCACTTACGCCCGGAAGCGTGGTTAACTGGTCTCGGGTTGCTGTGTTCAGATCGATAGGTTTATTGCGATTCCATCCTTCGCGAATGCCCTCTGCGACTGCCTTGGCATCACTCTTGGCTTCGGCTGTGGCTTCGGCGGTCTTTTCCCTGACTTCTTGTGGGCTTTGCTGCTTTTGAGTACAGCCAGTCAATGCCGGCAGCAAAAGGATTGCGATATACCAATACCTGCGGAAGTTCATAAATGATCCACTCTTTCGCATCTTTGGATGACATCCCGCCTTCTGCGGTTGGTGCGGACAGGAGTATCAGCGCCACAGTAAAATAGCTGCGGTACCCAACCATGAAAAATTCCGATATGTTCCGCCCGCTCTATGAAGTCGATCCGCAGATCGCTAACGCGATCGATAACGAAGCTCGCCGTCAGCATGAAGGCCTGGAGCTGATCGCCTCCGAGAACTTTGTCAGCGAGGCCGTGTTGGAGGCCGCCGGATCCGTCTTCACGAACAAGTACGCCGAAGGCTATCCCGGCAAGCGGTATTACGGCGGCTGCGAATTCACCGACGTAGTGGAAGAGTTGGCGCGCGAGCGGGCCAAGAAGCTCTTTGGCGCGGAGAATGCCAACGTGCAGCCGCACTCGGGATCGCAGGCCAACCAGGCGGCGTACGCGGCGATTCTGCAGCCGGGCGATACGATCCTCGGTTTGAATCTCGCCCATGGTGGACACCTTACTCACGGCCACCCCCTGAATTTTTCTGGCAAGACCTACAAAATCGTTCCTTACGGCGTGACCAAGCAAACCGAGACGATTGATTACGACGAACTGGAGAGAATCGCCACGGCGGAGCGTCCGAAGCTGATTATCGGCGGTGGCAGCGCGTATCCGCGGATCATTGATTTCGCCCGCATGCGCCAGATTGCCGACAAAGTTGGCGCACTCTACCTGGTCGACATGGCGCACTTCTCGGGATTGGTGGCCGGCGGTGCTCATCCCTCTCCGGTGCCGCACGCGCACATCGTCACTTCAACCACGCACAAGACTCTGCGTGGGCCGCGCTCGGGCATGATCCTGAGCAAGCAGGAGTTCGCGAAAGACATCGACAAGACCGTCTTTCCCGGAATGCAGGGCGGGCCTCTGGTGCACATTATGGCTGCCAAGGCGGTCTGCTTCCTCGAAGCATCGCAACCGAGTTTCCGTGACTATGCCCGGCAGATCGTGGCCAACGCGAAAGTCATGGCCGAGACGCTGGCGGCGGACGGATATCGCATCGTCTCCGGCGGAACGGACACCCACTTGATGCTGATCGACGTTTTCGCGAAGGGCATGTTTGGCAGCGAGGCCGAAAAGGCCCTGGGCGAGGCGGGGATTACAGTCAACAAGAACGCGATTCCGTTTGACACCAATCCGCCGATGAAACCGAGCGGCATTCGCATTGGCACTCCGGCAGTAACGACGCGCGGAATGAGAGAGCCGGAGATGCGGCAGATCGCGCATTGGATCTCGCAAGCGCTCGACCATCGGACCGATACTGCGCTGCTGGCAAAAATCCGTAAAGAGGTGCTCGGACTGGCTGAGGAATTCCCGCTGTATGCCGAGCGGAGGGCCAAGGCACAAGCGGAAGCCCGGGCGTAGAACCTTGTCTTTGTCGATCGCGAGAAGCGAAGGGTTCTGCTTTTCTCCGCAGCGCCGTGAATTCCCTGTGTTCCTCGTGCCCTCTGTGGTTAAATTCCATTCGTGAAGGTAGCCATCGACATCCGTCGCATGACGGAATTCGGCATTGGCACATATATCCGCAACGTGGTCCGTACGCTGGCGCGCCTGGATCGCGACAGCAAATATTTTCTCATCGGATCTCCTGCCAAAGTTGCGGAATGCGGTCCCCTGCCGCCGAACTTTCACGCAGTAGCGCTGGACGGACGCGATGACACGATCAAGGGCAATCTCGACTTCCGTGCAATCGTCCGCCGCCTGGGATGCGACGTGGTCCACATCCCGCACCTGTTCTGGATTCCGCGCGGACTGGGCTGTCCCTATGTTTTGACCGTGCACGATCTTCTGGAACACATGTATGGATCGCACAACGCTTCCAGTTTCCGGCGCAGTCTCCATTTTTATATGACGCGACGTGTGCTGCGCAAAGCGGCGCGCGTGATCGCGGTATCGCAATTCACCCGGAACGAAATCGAGAAGTTGTTGGCCATTCCCGATGCGAGGATCGAGGTTGTCTACAACGCAATCGATGAGCGCTTTCTGCACGGACACGCCACCGAAGCGGACCGCGAACTGATTGCCCAACGCTACCTGGTGAATCATCCGTTCATCCTGTATGCGGGCGCCATCCGCCCTCATAAGAACGTGGTTCGTATAATTGAGGCATTCTCTGCACTAAAGAACGAACTGCAGAAGGAACAGCTGTTCCCGGACCTCAAGCTCATTATTATCGGGGACGATCTCTCCAGCCATCCCCGGCTACGACGCACCGTGGTGCGTGGAGGCGTGCAGAACGATGTACGCTTTCTCGGCTTCGTGCCCATTGAAGTGCTGCGTATTTTCTACGACGTCGCGAAGGTCTTTGTATTTCCTTCGCTCTACGAGGGATTTGGATTGCCGCCACTGGAGGCTATGGCCCACGGAACTCCGGTCGTAGCTTCGAATACGTCGAGCCTGCCGGAAGTCGCCGGCAACGCTGCTTTGCTGGTGAATCCGGAAAATGTCTTCGAAATTCAGCGAGGATTGCAGCGCGCCCTTGTTGATCCGGCGATGCGTGCGCAGATGAAACAACGTGGCTACGAACAAGCGCAGCGGTTTTCCTGGACCGCATCCGTATCGAGAATTCTCGAGATTTATCGTGAAGTGGCGGGCGCCCCGGTTTCCCGCGGAGTGGCCGCCGACTGAGCTTTTGTTAGCGCCAAGGCGAAGCCCCTGACGCCGCACTCCCGTATAATGAAGAATTCCGCGATGAATTCTGGCGCCACGACCAATCTCGAACCGCCGACAACCAACCCCACGACCTATTCAACAAGCCACCGCCCCTACGATCTGTTTTCGAACTGGCGCGTCTCCCTCCTGACCCTGATCGCCCTCTGGGCGGTCATTTATATGGCAGGCCTTTCGCGGCCTGCTCTGCTCGACGACGCTGACACCGTGCATGCCGAAGCAGCGAAGGAAATGTTGCAGCGGCATGACTGGGTCACGCTCTACGCGAACGGCATCCGCTACCTTGAAAAAGCTCCGCTGATGTATTGGGGCGTCGCCACCAGCTACACCCTCTTCGGAATCAGCGAATGGAGCACGCGCTTTCCCCTGATGTTGGGCGTACTGGCGCTGATTCTCTCCACCTACGGTTTGGGACGCTGGGCGCTGGGAGAAGAAGGCGGCTTTGATTCCGGACTGGTTTTGGTGACCGCGCTCGGGCCATTCCTGTTTACACGCTTTCTGATTCCCGACGTAGCGGTGGGTCTCTGGCTTACCGTGACGTTCTGGCTTTTTCTCGTTTCCCTCGAACAACCAAAGCCTGCACGCTGGACCTGTTGGGGGCTTGCTGCCGTCTGCGCGCTGAATGTGCTGACCAAGGGGCTGATCGGACTTGTATTTCCCGCTGGGGCGATCGGACTCTACCTCCTGCTGACAGGAAACTTGCGGCACTTCTTCAAGTTGCGTCTCGTTTCGAGCACCGTCGTCTTTCTAGCCATCGCCGCGCCCTGGCACATTTTGGCCGCGCTGCGCAATCCTCCTCAAGGAAACGTGCGCGGATTCCTCTGGTTCTATTTCATCAACGAACACGTAAACCGCTTCCTGGGCACGCGCATTCCGAAGGACTATGATACGGTCCCCTTGCTTCTGTTCTGGGCTTTGCTGGTTTTGTGGCTCGTTCCGTGGACCGTATTTCTGCCACAATCATTGCAGGAAGTGCCCCGACGATGGCGCGAGTTTCGCCAGCAACTAACCCGCCGGCAACGCGCGTACTTTTTGTTCTTCTTGTGGAATATCGTAATCGTAGGCTTCTTCAGCCTGTCAACCCGGCAGGAATACTACACGATCCCGGCGATCCCAGGCATGGCGCTGCTGGTCGGGGGATGGCTGCAGCGAGAGAGGACATCCGCCACCGATAGCCGCGAACGCTGCGCTGGCCGCATTTCGTCGGCGATATTGCTCGTGGTTGGCGTCGTCATCGCGGTGGTTGGTTTCGCGTTGCTCTTCTTCTCGAAATCGCCAGCCCCAGGTGCGGACCTGTCAGATCTGCTTCGGAAGAATCCCCAGGACTACGCGCTCTCTTTCGGTCACATTCTGGATTTGACGCCGCAAGCGATGGGGGCCTTTCGCGTGCCGTTGTTCGGATTCTCGGTGGCGTTCTTCTTGGGCACCCTCGCAAATTGGATTCTGCGTCGCCGCGCCCGCGCCGGAGCCGGAAATCTGGCACTGGCGGCGATGATGGTGGTGCTGCTCGCCTGCGTGCGGATTTCGTTCGGCATCTTCTCCCCGATTCTTTCGTCGAAGGATCTGGCGCTCGCGATTCGCGATCAGTATCGGCCAGGCGATCAGATTGTTGTGATCGGCCTATACGAAAACGCGTCCACACTGAATTTCTATACTGGTATTCCCCTGCGTAGTTTGCGCACACCAGGCGGAAACATGTGGTATGGCACACAGTTCCCCGGTGCGCCGCGAGTCTTCGAAACGCAGGCATCGTTCGTCGAAATGTGGAACGGCCCCCATCGTGTCTTCTTGTGGGCGGAAGAAGAAGAGCCTGCGGCGCTGAATGGATTGACCAAATATGTAGTGGCGCGCCGCGGCGGCAAGATTATCTTTTCGAACCGGCCCACGGTTGCGCACGCATCCGCATAGCATCAGACGTCTGGAACAGCTCGTCGCGAAACGTTCGTCAATCGTCCATCCTTCAGGATGAACACATCGCCCCGCCAGTGAATGCGATTTCCCGCAAAAGCAACGGCCCACAGAAACGGCGCAATCAGGTCTCGCAAAGGCAGCAAAACAACGTTTCGCATGGCCTGCCAGTCATCAAGAATCGCCGTTGCTGTGAGAATGCCGACCGCGCATCGTGCGATCAGCGTCGCCGCTAGTAGCGCCCATGCCCATGCCGCCCCGCGTGCAGCCGCCAACGTCAACAGAGCCCACGGCAGACCAAACGTAAACAGCAGTCCGACATATCCGGCGCGACGAGCGTCGCGGATGGTTCGCGACCAGCGCAGCTGATGACGAATAAATTCGCCAATCTTGTACGCCGGTAGAAATGTTGTGACGGTGGCCGCACTGAGCTCGACATTCTTCCCCTTCGCGGCGATGCGACGGCCCAGTTCGTAGTCATCGGCTAGGTAATCGAGCAGGCTCTCAAAACCCCCGATCGATTCAAGCTCGCGGCGTCGAAATGCCAGTGTGGATCCCAGTCCGAAGTGCAGCCCCTTTTCCAGAAACCGGGCGCTCAAGACGCCGGGCACAAAATCCGTGCTGATGCCCAATGCCTCTAATCGCGAGCCTAGCGTTGGAGCAGCGACGGCACGATAAAGACAGGTCACCAGCCCCACAGAATCGTCGGCCAGCGGTGCGGTCACCTTGCGTAAGTAATCCCGTGAGACACGAATGTCGCTGTCATTTACCAGCAGAATTTCGTGGCGTGCCGCGGCCAGCATCTGTGCCAGGTTACTGACCTTGACATTGGCCCCCAAGACCCGATCGCACACGACGAGTTCAATTGGAATCGCGGGATATCTTGCCTGAAGTCTGCGCACAACCTCGACGGAGGGGTCACGCTGATCGCTCACGCCGAAGATCAGCTGGAATTGTGGATAGTCCTGCTCGCAGTGGCTGCAAAGACTTTCCCATATCTCCGGATCAATCCCCTTCAGCGGTTTGAGGATGGAAATAGGAGGGAGTGGATTGTGTGCCGCGGGCGAGTTTTGTTTCTCACGCGTGTCGCGCAGGAAACTCAAGATGCCAAGAGTAGACAGTAAATAGAAGAAGATACTGCCCACCGTTCCAATTACAGCCATGACTTCGAACAACACTCTGGCCGTGAATGGCGGCATCAGTAGATATTACTCGTAGCGCAGCGCCTCAATCGGATCGAGATTCGCGGCCTTCCACGCCGGATAGATACCGAACAACAAGCCCTCCGCTGCGGCGGAGAGAAACCCGAACCCCGCCCAGAACACAGACATGGTTGCGGGCAGGGAATCCCAGATTAGCCGAATGCCGACCGTGATGATGGCGCCCAGTAACACTCCGAGCACGCCTCCGACGGCGGTCAGCGTAATTGCCTCGAGCGTGAATTGCAGAAGAATATCGCCCTTTCGCGCTCCCATCGCCTTGCGCACGCCGATTTCTCGGGTACGCTCGGTAACGGAAACGAGCATGATGTTCATCACTCCCACGCCGCCCACGATCAAAGCCACGCTCGATACGGCAAACATAAAGATAAAAACGGCGCCAGTAATCTGGTTCCAAACGTCCGATAGCGAGTCCTGCGTGAACACGGAAAAATTGTCGGGTTTATCCGGCGGAACCCGCCGTCGCCGCCGCAGTAACTCTCTCATCTCATCTTCAGCTTTGGGCATGTCAGCATGCGAGGTCGCCTTCACACTGATGAAGTGCTGTTTGAGTTCGGGGTGCAGTTTGCGCAGTGTAGCTAGAGGGAAATAAACTTTGTTGTCGTCCGGATTCTTGCCCCCGCCAAACGCGCTCTTCACCTTCTTGATCTCCCCGATCACCTCGAACAACTGCCCCTCAATGTTGATTTCTTTGCCAAGCGGATCGGCGTTGCCAAAAAGTTCATCAGCCGTGTCGGCGCCAAGGACGATCACATTCGCCCGGCGATCATCATCGATCTCGCTGAACCAGCGTCCAGTCTGCATGTCGAGATCGAACACGTCCTTTGCCGAAGCGGTGTCGCCTTCCAGAATCGTCTGTTTGGCCTTGCGATCACCATACTTCACCACATAGGTGCCGCTGCCAAACTGCGGCTCAACGTAGCGCACGCCAGCCGAGACGTACTTCACGTGCGCCAGGTCCTTCATCGCTTCCGCATCTTCGAAGGTCAGTTCCTTGCGAGTGCGCAATTCTTCGGTGGGCCGGCCGAACGTGATGGGCATATGGAAAGCAAAAACGATATTTGAGCCCATGCTGCTGATCATGCTGTTCACGTTGTCGTTCAAGCCGCGCACAATCGACGAGATTCCAATCACCACCGCGACTCCAATCACGATCCCAAGCACCGTCAGACCGGAGCGCATCTTATTCCCCCGGATGGTGTCGAGCGCCATCGTGATGATTTCACCGAATTCGCTGGTGCCGATCATTGCAAATCAAGAACCTTTCGAGGAACAATCATCCCCTACGTTTCAAACCGCAAGGCTGCGATGGGATCGAGCATGGCGGCTCGCCGTGCCGGATACACGCCAAAGAACACACCTACGCTACCAGCAACCAGTAGCCCGGCGGCAACTGCCCAGAGTTTGATCACCGAAGGCATTCCGATCGCCCAGGTAACGCCCTTCGCGACACCGATGCCCAGCAACACACCAATAATGCCACCCAACATTGCCAGGATGACCGCCTCAATCAGGAATTGCATCAGAACGTCCGCTCGCTTTGCACCCATCGCTTTGCGGATCCCCACTTCTCGTGTGCGCTCGGTCACCGAGACCAGCATGATATTCATGATCACGATGCCACCCACCACCATGGAGATCGCGGCAATCCCAATCATGGCAACAAAAAACGTCCCCGTCAGATTCGACCAGATGCTGAGCAGGCTGCTGTTGTTCTCCATATCGAATGAATCGGCTCCGCCCGCCGGATCATGGCGTCGCGAACGCAGCACGACGCGAGCTTCATCCATAGCTTCGCTAAGCACCGCGCCCGTCCCAACCGCTTTCGCCGAGATTCGCATGTTCGAGTTGTAGACACCGTATTCTTTAAACCATGACGTCATCGGGATGAAGACGTAATTGTCTAGGCTCTGTCCGAGCGTACTACCTTTTTTCTTGCCGACGCCGATGATGCGGTAGCTCCAGCCGTCAATACGAATTTCCTTCCCGATCGGATCAACCCCTGGCATCAGGTTATCGACGATGTCGGTGCCAACGACGACTACCGGCGAGTTATTTTCTAGATCGGATTCGTTCAGCATGCGGCCCGATTCGATGTCCGCGTCCTGAGTGATGGCAACCGCGGGCGTCATACCCTGGACAATCGTGTCACTCAGAGATTCCGTTCCATTCTTCACGTGGCCGCTGTTGTTGCGCGCATAGGCGCCCACGTATGCGCAGAGTTTGCAGCCCTCTCGCACGGCGCGGTAGTCATCCATGGTCAGGTCTTTGCGCTTCTGGCCCTCAATGAAGTGATCGACATTGGTAACGGCCGGCGAAACCTTGAACATGATGAAGACGTCGGCACCGAGATTGAAGATCTTCTCGGCCACGTACCCGTTGATACCATTCACGAACGTAACCACGGCGATCACGGCGGCCACTCCAATAACCACGCCCAGCAAGGTAAGAGCGGAACGCAGTTTGTTCGCCCACAAAGACAGGAACGCGATTTTGATGGCCTCAGAGATGTTCATGGCGCAGGTTGCAGGCACGCGCCTAGGGGGTCAAGCGTCTCCCCCGAGCGCTTTGCGTGGCTATGAGTTTAACAGCCGCCAGCGAGCCTTCGGCGGCTCTAAGAGAAGAAATGGCTGGGAATGACGACGAGGCGCCGTGTTATGTGTGGGAATCGCGACAACCAACTCAATAGCACGCTAAACGGCGCGCACCGATATCTTTACGGATACAAATGCCACCAGGAGCGCCAGCAGAGTCCAGATCAGCGCCGACTCCAATCCTCCATGGAAGAGTGAAGCCATCCCCGACGGCGAAGGCATGGCGAGTTGCGGGGTAAGTGACTCTCTCGTCAAGCGCAGGATAGCGGAAATACTTGCTTGTAAGACCAATAAGAGCGCGAACGCCCCAGCCACAACGCCGGGCAGAGCCCGCTTCCAGGGGAACGGAATCGGCGGCGGAGCGGCAGCCTCACGTCGAACCGCATCCATCACGGAGAGCGCAAAGCCCGACGACGGGAGGATTTCATCGTTGCGGGAAAGAATACGATCCATATCTTCGTCCTTCATCATGCCTCCTTCAATCGCGTCACCGCCAGCAACTGCGGGAGTTTGCCACGCAGCATCTCTCGTCCCCGAAACAGCCTCGCCTTGAGCGTGCCCTCAGGCAAACCGAGACTCCGCGCCGCAGCAGGAATGTCCATTTCGTGAAAGTAGAAGAGAATCAGAGCCTCACGATACTTCGGCGGTAGACCACTGACCGCGCGCCGAACCGCCAAATCGCGGTCCCGGTCCTCGAAGCCACCATCTTGGGCGCGCGCATCCACCGGTTCGGCCACATCATCGAGGGACACATTCCTCGCCGGAATGCGGCGCAGCTCCGACCGATACAGATTCGTTGCCAACGCAAACAGCCAAGTCGAAAAGGCAGCGTCCTTACGCCACTGGGCGAGCGCCCGATATGCCCGTAGAAAGGCCTCCTGCGCCATCTCTTCCGACCGTCCGCGATCGCGGCAGAAGCGATAGGCGAGGTTAATAAGAGGACCCTGCCAGCGGCGTACGATTCCTTCAAAAGCAGATATGTCGCCCGCCAAGACCTTCTCCACGTCGATTTGATCGTCGCTCGCGCTCACTTAGACCTTTGCTAATAAGGTACGACACAACTGCCTTGCTTGCGGTTTCACTATTTTCGTCCATCTTCCAGACAGCGGCGCAAACAAAAATATGCAACCACCGCGAGCTAAGCCCGGTCTTACCGGACGAAGCTAGAAAATCCCAAGGAGCTGACAATGGCATTCGATTTAAATGGGAACGCCGTCGGGGTTGTAGCCGTAGCAATACCGGTGGTGGGCAGTATTGCGCTTTTTTCTTTCCTGGCTGTCGCCTCGTGGTCTGACGCGCGCCGTCGGGAGCGGGAAGCGTATTACAAGAGTGAAATGCTCAAGAAGATCGCCGAGAGCTCCGGAGAAGGTGCAAAATCCGCACTGGAACTGGTGCGCGAGCAGGAGCGAAACACTTCGCGACGGCGTCTCGAAGGGATGAAGCTGGGTGGCTTGATTACGGCTGCTGTCGGCATCGGTGTGATGGCACTACTGCACGGAATTGCCAACGACGATGGGCCAGTTTATCTCGTGGGCCTGATTCCATTGTTGGTCGGCTTGGCCCTTCTGGTGTATTCGTTTGCCCTCGCGCCGAAAGAATATGTGAATTCGCCATCCGACGTACGACCATGACGTGCACGAATATGGCGTGCCTTATAATGAACCTGTTGGCAGCCGGACCGGACGGTCGCTGTCGAAAGACAGAGGAAAGTCCGAACTCCGCAGAGCAGTGTGCCGGATAACGTCCGGGACGGCCGGTTCAAGCCGGTTGGACGGAAAGTGCCACAGAAAACATACCGCCCGGGCCGCAAGGCTCAGGTAAGGGTGAAAAGGTGCGGTAAGAGCGCACCGCCGCGGCAGTAATGCAGCGGGCAGGGCAAACCCCACACGGAGCAAGACCAAATAGGGAGGGAATCCGGCGCAAGCCGGACGCGTGCCGGCTCGGTGCGCCACAACCTCCGGGTAGGTCGCTTGAGCCCCGCAGTAATGCGTGGCCCAGAGGAATGACCGTCCCGCCGCAAGGCGGACAGAATTCGGCTTACAGGTCCGGCTGCCACAAACTCTTATCTTCAATCACTTCCAAAGCCAATCAAGCCTTGTCGTGACGCCGGTGTGACCCGCTTGCGCTGGGCCAACGAAATCCTTCTGTGTTTGGTGCGCACAGAGGCAAATTCGTGAATGCCTAACTGTTCGATTACGGTAGAATCCAATGCATCGGGGGACGTGCCCACTTTATGAATGCGATTCTCACTGATCGCGGTGCGCCCCCACTGTCTGCTTCGACCGATCTTGGTTCTGCGGTGACGGCGGCGCAACGAAAACGCCACTCCGCGCTCGTGCGCGTCACTCATTGGACTACCACGATTGCGTTTCTCGCGCTGCTCGTCAGCGGAGGAGAGATCGTACTTTCGCATCCACGGTTTTACTGGGGTGAGACCGGCAACGTAAATATGCGTCCGTGGCTCAATCTGCACCTGCCATCTTCCAGGGATACAGTCCCCACCGGTTATGGGTACGTGCTCCCTGATCAGAACGGCTGGAGCCGATATCTCCATTTTCAGTCGGCATGGCTTCTGGTTGGGACGGGCCTGCTGTATGTGTTGTTCGGCTTCTTCGCAGGGCATTTCCGACACAATTTGTTGCCCTCGGCTTCTGACCTTTCCATTAACGAGCTTGGCGGTTCGTTGGTTCGACATTTGCGCTTTGAGCGGCCGAGCGAGGAAGAAGCGTGGTCGTACAACGTGCTGCAGCGCCTCACGTATCTGGTGGTGATCTTCGTCTTGTTTCCGTTGATGATCTGGACTGGACTGGCCATGTCGTTCGGATTCACGTCGGAATTCCCTTTGGCCGTTCGGCTCCTGGGAGGCCAGCAGACGGCGCGGAGCCTTCACTTCCTAGTGACAGCA
Organism: Terriglobia bacterium; assembly: GCA_963847715.1. Classification (GTDB taxonomy): domain Bacteria; phylum Acidobacteriota; class Terriglobia; order Terriglobales; family Acidobacteriaceae; genus Acidiflorens. The sequence goes on along the minus strand of CAWKAZ010000026.1, from coordinate 103,768 downwards.
TTCCTAGTGCTCTTCTTGTTGATTCACGTGGTAATGGTCTTTTTTGCGGGATTTCGAAATCGTATGCGCGCCATGATTTCAGGAACCGTGATCTCGGGAACAATGATTTCAGGGACAATGATCACAGGCCGCGCTACCCCACCGACGGAGCGAAGTGAAGGAGTGAAGTTATGACAAATATCTCTCGACGCAAATTCGTCACCACTGGGCTGGCTGTGGCGGCCGGTGCGTCTGGGATTGCCATCGCTGCCAAAGTCGCGCGGCATCATGGGCTCATCCCGCCGGATGCGGGTGGACTTTACGGCCCGGGGGAAACGCTGACCTACGCCGCGCAGCGACTCTTGGGCCGCCACTCCATGGCCCGTGAATTTCCACGCAACGACATTTCGAAGAATCCATTCGCCAATGAAGTCGATCCGTTGGGCGAAGAATTCAAACGACTCCAGGCAAACAGTTTCGTGGATTGGCGCGTAACTGTGGACGGGATGGCGGCGCGGCCGTCCTCTTTCTCGCTGGCCGAGATCAGGAGTTTCCCCACCAGCACTCAGATCACGATGAACGGCTGTGAAGAAGGATGGACATACATCGCCGAATGGACCGGGGTGCCGCTCTCCTTCATTCTGGATCGCGTGGGTGCGCTGCCCCAGGTGCGGTACGTTGTATACCGCTCGATCCAGCCTGACTGGTGGGAGAGCATTGACATGGCGGATGCGTTGCACCCGCAAACGCTTCTCGCCCACCGCATGAACGGAGCCGAACTTCCCGTCCCGTTCGGAGGCCCCTTGCGCCTGCGAGTCCCGCGACAGCTCGGCTATAAGAGCGTGAAGTACATCAATCGCTTGATCCTGACGGACAACCTCAAACCGTTCGGTAAGGGTCTGGGCGGTGCTAACCCCGATAGTGGCTACGCGTGGTATGCGGGCATCTGAGAACCGGAACAATCCTCTGGCGGGACCCTTGTGACCCCGTGTGACCCAAGACCTGCCATCGCCGCCAAAGTTGACACGCTTGACACTTCGCGCCAACTGACTTCGAGTAACTTATCTGTCTGCAAAGCGACCCGGCGAATTGTACTAACAGCTCCGGCGGCCGTTTTCCTTCCCCGTAACGTGCAGCGAAAACACCCATTGTCTGCGCGCCCCCGGCAATCCCCTGAATTACGGGATCTTGACAACGATCAGGTCATAGGGGTTCATTACGCCGCTAAATGGAGAGCCCGGAATCAACGTCAGGGCTCCGGTCGCCGCGATGCTGAGCCCGGAAATGTTGCTGGAACCCTGATTGCCTGTGTACAGAAATATCCCTGATGGGTCCATCGCTAGTGCAAATGGAAAGCCTCCAAACACGCCGGTCGCAAAGGGTGAACCGCTTACGGGAGTTAAGCCACCCATAGCTGGGTCAATGGTAAAGGCGGAGATGGTGTTGTCGAAACTGTTGGCGGTATAGAGATACTTTCCTGATTGATCAACTGCGACGCTTAGCGGACCAAGTCCCGTCGCAAATGGTGAACCCGCCACATCGGTAAGCACGCCGGTGGTGGAGTTAATCGAAAATGCGGCTACCAGATTGTTTGCGTTGACGGTGCCGTCAAGGCCGACGTAGAGAAACTTGCCAGTGGGGTCGATCGCAAGGCGGCCGGGTCCGGGATACCCCGACTGAGTGGGGAAGGGTGAGCCCGCGATCTGCGCGAGCGTTCCGGTGTTCGGATCGATCGTGTACGCCGAGATGCTTCCCATGGGGTCGTTGTAGTTGCTGGCGTATAAGAAGTTGCCGGTCGGATGCACCACGACGTGAAACGGGTTCGTGGCGGCGGGAAATGGGGAACCGGGCACGGCGGCGATCGCTCCTGTATTTACGTCTCGCGTAAAGGCGAAGATGCCGTTTAGATTCGCGTGTGCGAGGAATAGGAATTTCCCGGCTGGATCAACAGCCATCCCAGCCGGCCCGTTTCCGCTCCCAACCAGGAACGGTGAGCCGGTGATCGAAGACAGTCCACCTGTAGTGGGGTTAATCGCGAAGCCGTCGATTGCGCTGCCAGTGAAATCGGAGACATACAAAAACTTGACCGATGGATCGGCCACCATGCCACCCGCATCGTTCGGACCGGGCACATTGAATGGAGAGGAAAGCGCCCCGCTCGCGAGGTTAACGTTGAATCCTGTGATCTGGTTCAGGTTCGCGGAGTAGGCGTACTCCGGCTTACTGCCAGAAGAAGGCTGAGCCAGAAACCCGTGCAATGATCCATCGGCGTTCTGATAGTCGCCAACGATCAGACCAGCAGAATTGATTCCCCAAGCCAAAGTACTCATCGCACCGGGAAAATCGAGAGCCGTGAAACTATTTCCGTTCTTAAGAAAACCGTGGATCGCCCCTGCCGCGTCGATCCACGCGCCTGCGATCTGCCCGTGTGCATTAATGTCATCCCCTTGTGTCAGGGTGGCTCCTGCGACAGGAATGTCAAAGCTGGAGCAATGCCCCTTCGAGCAGACGAATCCATGACCAATCGGGGAGTTAACACCCGCGTCCCATACACCAACCAGGTCGCCACCGGTATTAATGCCCTGGATGAACGTGTCCGCGGAGCCGGGGAAGTCCACCTGGCTGAAGGAGCCGTTTTTCCAGATGAACCCGTGGAAGGCGATGACTGCGCCCGTAGAATCAAGCACGTCCCAGTAGCCGACGACAGTGCCCGAGTTATTGACTCCATGCGCGTGGGTGTCGCCGGCGCCTGGGAAATCGAGCGTAGTCACCACTCCCTTGTGGAGCAGGAAGCCGTGGGTGAAACCGTCGTTCCCGACATAGTCGCCGACTACGTCGCCGTGACCGTTGATCTTGAACGCTTCGCTGTAATTGGTGGCCAGAACAGATTTCTTGGCGAGTGGAATGAATTTCCCGTTCCTGACCAGCAGCGCGTGACGCGGCGGTGTAACGCGGTAAGAGCCGACAATCTCACCTTGATTATTGATACTGCGAGCGGTGGTGAGTGTACCCCCAGGATAATCAATGGAGGTGAATGTGAACTGAGCAAACACCGGGATGACGAACACCAGCACGAACGGCAGCAGCACGATTCGCTTCATAGTATCCTCCCACGAATGTCCTTGGGTTGACCCTGTGCGCCCCCTGATTCAGCTCGTAAGGTGGCAGCACCGAAGAAACGGACGGTGTCGCCGGTATCTTGTCAGCGGGATAAGGGATCGTGATCTGCGAACCCTAAACGTTACAGCTCCCCGATTGGAACCGGCAAACAAAAGCGTCCCGGACTCATCGAGTCGCGGGACGCAAGGTGAAGCTGTTCGAGATCGATTACCGTTCCAGCGCTCGCAGCGCGACCTTGGCTTCGACGTTCCCATCAGTTACCGCCTTGCGGTACCACTGGATCGCCTGAGTATTGCTTTGCGGCACGCCGAGTCCTTGCTCATACAAGCGTCCCAACTTGAATTTCGCCTCTGAATCGCCTTGCCCTGCCGCCGTGGAATACCATTTCACCGCTTCCGGGTAGCTCTGCGGCAGCCCCTGCCCTAGCTCGTAGAGCGCGGCAATTTTGTATTGAGCGTCTCTCTTCCCATGCTGCGCTGCTTGCAGATACCAATAGGCAGCGGTGACGTCATCCTTGTCTACCCCGCGCCCCTGCTCGTAGACCGCACCCAGATCGAATTGCGCGTCAACATATCCCTTTTGCGCGGCAAGTTTATACAATCGTACGGCGTTGGCCGGATCCATCGGCACACCACGGCCGACTTCATACAGGACGCCCAGACGGTACTGCCCTTCGGGGTAGCCCTGGTCCGCTGCCTTCTTGAACCATTTCGCAGCCTCGGACGAATCCCGCCCGACGCTTTGCCCGAAAATATACATTTGGCCAACCTTGACCTCGGCTGCCGGGTCCCCCGCCTTTGCTTTGTTCATCAGCGCGGCATCCTGCCCGTAGGCCGAAACCAGCAAGGCGAAGATGCTCGCGACCAATAACGATCTCCCTCTGTTCATACACCCTCCCCGGATGATGTCTGTTCCGGCACGCCGGAACTATATGGTTAGAATTACTGTTCAAAAATCAACACAGTTGGATCAACGTCGCTGGCATCCACGGGAATTGCATAGGCCCGGGAATAAGTCGCCAGCCAGATCGCGATCGTCTCCGGCTGCGGCAATGTCAGCAGAATTGACCCGCGTCCGTTCTTAGAAACGGGCGATATCGAATAGGTCCCGTTCAGCAACTGATTCAGGTTCGAACCAGTAACCAGGTCTTCATCTTCGTTGCCCTGTACGTTCCCGTTGCCGTCGAAGTCGACAACACCCGATACGAGCGGAATTCCCGACTTTGCCGGGGTCGAAGATGCGAAAGTATAGTTTCCTACCATGTCCGCGTCACCAAAAGGTGGCACCACCAACTGAGCTTCGGCGGACCCGGAACGCACGGATCCGGAGCTGTCCATGATGAACGCCGCGTTCTGCGAGATGGCATACATGATCGCCGTACTGGGCTGGTGAGTTTGCGAATTCACCAGGTTAAGGATCGTGCGGCCATTCAGAGAAACGGAGTAACCACCGGTGAGGGTGTTTCCGATCTGAACGTTGCCGCCCGCATTTTCATCGTATTCGACGGTAACTGTGCCCTGGCCGTCATAAGTCAGCAGCCCAACCGAAACGTCCGGTGCGCCACCACTCACGCCGGTCTCTTGGAAGATGGAATTTCCGCTAAACGACTTATTGCTGAAAGGCGATCCCGACTGTTGCAGCGCGGAACCGCTGAAAAGCGGATTTCCGCTGCTCAACGTGTCTGCCGAAACCAGGAAAAACTCCGAAGCCGAAACCACATAAATAGCGAAGTTGAATTTCCCCGCTCCAAAACCTGACACGCTGAGGCTTAATGTCCCGCGGCCATTGGCTGTGACGTCGTATGATCCCTGGAAACTAACGAACGTGGGCAGCACGCTGCCTGCGTCATTTATGTCCATGGAACTTCCGGAGATTACTCCACCACCACTTGGAAATACAGAAGCGAGAGTCCCGATTCTGCCGCCCGAAGAATCATTGCCGCTCATGCTGATCGTGTAACCGCCCGTCAGCGCGGAGGTCGAAAAAGCGCTTGGATTCTGCCGCTTAATCACGGCCGCCCCGCGAATACCGCTGCTGTCGATTTCGATCATCCTCGCGATATTCCCCGTAGAACTCAAAGCAAACGCGTAAGTGAAAGTACCCAGAGCACTTGTAATCGCCAGCGTACCTCGATCGTCGCCCCTAACCGTGTATGTACCGGTGAAGGCTACGTTCGAGAGCGGGCCTGATACGCGATTGAGATCTTCCACTCCGGAAGAAATGTTACCTAAACCGTCCGCAGTGAAGGAACCAGCCGCTTGATAGAGGCCGATCGCGTCCGTGCCTCGGAAGAGGAACGCGTATTGCCCCTTGAACTTGCTATTGTTACTAACAATTATTTGCACGGAACCGGAACCGGAACTCGTACCGTTCGCTTGCGACGTTGCCGTCACCGTGATCGTGGAACCCGTGACCGCCGCTGGGGCCGTATACATGCCCGAACTGGTGATCGATCCGCAGGACGACGGACACGCTGCTCCAGACAGACTCCAGGTCACGGACGTATTGGCCGTTCCCGTTACTGTGGCTACGAATTGCTGTTGCGCGTTGACGACGACCTGGGCCGACAGCGGAGCCACGGTTACAGCGATCGGGGCCAACACCGTAACGGTTGCAGTCGCATGCTTGCTCGGATCTGCCTGCGCCGTCGCCGTCACCGTGACTGTCGGTGGATTCGGAACCGAACTGGGAGCCGTGTACATCCCGCTGGTGCTGATCGCACCGCAGGCTTTACCCGAGCAACCACTACCGCCGAGGCTCCAGGTCACGTTTGTGTTGTTGCTGCCTGTGACCGTCGCCGTGAACTGTTTCTGCTGTCCGGTGGTGACCTGCGCTGTCGAGGGCGCCACTGAAACCACAACATTCGGAGTAATCGTGACGACCGCGGAAGCCGAACGCGTCGAGTCCGCTTGAGAAGTAGCCGTTACGTTTACGCTGGAAGGTGTGGGCTGCGTCGGCGGCGCTGTGTACAGCCCGCTCTGCGATACCGTCCCGCAGGATACGCCTGAACATCCGATGCCGCCCACACTCCAGGTGACCGCGGTGTTGCTGGTTCCTGTGACCTGCGAGTTGAACTGCTGGGTCTGACCAACAACCACCGAGGCCGATGACGGTGAAACAGTAACCACTACCGGCGAACCGGCGCCGACATAGACTGTCGCCGCGCCCGACGCCGATGGATACGGTACAGAAACCGCCGTAACCGTAACCGCATTCGGGTTCGGTATGTTCTTAGGAGCCGTATAAAGTCCGGTCCCCGTGATTTGGCCGCAGGCCAGACCAGAGCATCCCGGTCCAGACAGGGTCCAAGTCACTACCTGATTTCCAGTTCCGACCACGGTCGCCGCAAACTGCTGTTGCGCGGCCGGGGCCACGTGCATGGAGGCCGGGTTCACGCTGACCGACACCGTCGGAACCAGTGTCACAGTCGCGCTTCCCGTCTTGGAAGAGTCGGCCACTGACGTTGCCGTAACCGTAACGGATGCAGGGGACGGGACCTTGGTGGGAGTCGTGTAGAGTCCGGTGCTCGTAATCGTCCCGCAAGTGGTGCCGGAACATCCCGCGCCCCAAACGGCCCACGTCACAGCTCCATTCGCCGTGCCCGAAACACTCGCGCTGAATTGCTGCTTTTGGCTGATGACAAGCTGAGAGCTGCCGGGCGATACCGTAACAACAATCGGCACCGCCAGGTTGACCGTAGCGGAAGCTGATTTCGATGGGTTCGCATGGGACGTTGCGGTCACCGTCACAACTGGCGGGTTCGGCGCCACAGGGGGCGCAGTGTATACACCTCTAGACGAGATGGTGCCGCAGAAGTACGCGAAGCAACCTGCACCCGTTACATTCCAGGTCACGCTCTGATCGGTGCTACCACTAACCGTGGCATTGAATTGTTGCTGGCTTCCGGGAGAAACGGTAGCGGAAGTCGGCGAGATCGTCACCGTAATCGGCGGTGGCGCCACCACTGTGACCGTCGCGATAGCGTACACCGCGGGATCAGCGAGGGACTCTGCCCTTACGGTCACTGTTGCAGGATTCGGTGCTGTAGAAGGTGCAGTATAAAGACCGGAACCACTAATGCTGCCACACGCCAGGCCCGTGCAGCCCGTTCCTGAGATCGACCAGATAACAATTTGATCACCGCTCCCGGTTACCGACGCGGTGAATTGCTGCGTACTCCCGGCGGTGACCTGCGCGGAAGTGGGGCTTACAGAGACGGTGACGGCTGCTTGCAGCTGGACTTGTCTCAATACTGAGCGCCGAGGATCCGAAACCAAGACGCCTTCCAGCATAACCACTGGCGGCTGCGGAAGCACAGAGGGAGGTCGGTATACTCCTTCCGCATCAATGCTCCCGCACGAGGAGTCGATGCAACCGGGTCCTGAAACTCTCCAGTTCACATCGACAGTACCGCCTCGTGTGTCTGTAACTTTGAATTGCTGAGATTGGTTGACCGCAACGACGGCTTTCTCGGGATGGACGGCTGCCCTGTGCATGAGCACAGCACGCTTCGCCGCCCAGAGTCCTTCCGATCCAAAACAGACCACCAGGCCGAGCACGACTACGACCCGCGCACCCGCTCGAATGCCGGCGAGGAATCGTAGATCGAGCCCTCTTCGCGAACCACCTTTGCCACGATCACACCTGACCGAAGCTTCCCTCAGCATAACCGCCTCAATTCCGCGCGTAGCCATCCACCGCTACGCCAGGCTGTAGCAGTGCGCTCACTTCGCGGATGCGGTTTGCGCTACCGCCTGCGGAGAAGGCCGCGCTGGTAACTGCTGGTCCACCATCTCTTTCAGCGTGTTGTAATCTACGGCACCGTGAAAATAGTGGCCATTTACGAAGAAACTTGGCGTCCCTGGGAGACCCATCTTCTTGCCCTCTTCCAGGTCCTTCTTCACTGCTTCCGCCTCTTTTCCATCGTCGAGGCACTTTGCAAAGCGGGTTTCGTCAAGTTTCAAAACTTGCGCGTGCTTCTTCAGATCGTTGACGTCGAGCATGCGGCTGTAATAGAGGACATCGTGATATTCCCAGTACTTGCCTTGCTCTCCCGCACAGCGGGCGGCTTCGGCAGCCTTCTGCGATCGCTTATGCATAGGCAGCGGAAAATCTTTATACGCGATGGACAGTTTGTCGCCGTACTCCTCCTGCAGTTTCTGGAGGAGAGGGTTAACTTGCTGGCAATAAGGACACTCGTAGTCAGCGAACTCGACCAACTCGACCGGAGCACTCTTCGAACCTTTCACATAAGCATCCTCCACGTTGATGCTGGCGACGGGAGGAGAAAGCAAAATGCGCAAGTTCGCTTGGGCGCGCAATTCCTTGACGTAGGCTGTACGTGCCTTATCGCGTCGCAATTCGCGGATATGATCGAGCACGCGATCGCGAACAGAGGGATATGGCTCGGTGCTTTCCATTCCTTCGTAGTACACCTGGAGCTGATCTTCAGTGGGATCCTTGATGTCTTTGTAGACCTGCTTATTCAACAACTCTTCTACACTAAGGTGTTGATGCTCAGCCGCAATGGCGAGCAGTTCTTCATCCACCAGTTGGTCAAGAGCCTTACGTTGGCTGGAATAGTATTGATAGCGGGCTTGCAAAAGTGTGCCGGATTTTTTCTGTTCCAGATCGACGCTGGTGAGCTTCCGGCCATCGACTTCGGCCACGATAGAAGAAGGTGAGGGATTGCTGGTAACCGGTGTGATCTGCCCAACGGCGGGCAGACAAAAAACAATGAAAATCCACAAAGAGCGTACGATGCTTTTCACAAATCCTCCCCAGGAATTGCGTTGAAGACTAAGTGCCAGGCGACTGGTCGGTGCCGCCTGGCACCATTTTCTTACCAAACGCCAAGGGTCGCTTGACGTTCGGCACAACGGACTAGACTTAGTCGCCAGTACCGCAGCTGCAGATTCCTCTGCCGCTGCCGAGCCGGTTTACGAAGTAGCAGTCAGCCTGAAGGCTGGCCAGTTCTCCCGCGCTCAGCGTTGCGTCGCTGGACTCGGTTTCGGTAATCGGATATGCAGTTCCTACCTTGTTCTGAATGTGGGTCACCCACGCACGCAGAGTTGGGGTCGGAGTTACATTCGCGGTTGCGTCGCACGGCGAGTTGTTCACAGCTGCGGAGACGATCTTGATATCTCCGTTGTTGGGAACAGAACCGGTCAACGGGTTGCTGGTCAGGTTGGATTTAACTGAGAACGTGCGGAGGCCATCCGGAGTCGTAATGCAGCCGCAGCACTCAGCCATTTGCTGATCGTTATCGAATACATAAACCATGGCGCAAAGGTTGCCGTTGGATGTTCCAGGGTTCGTCACTCGAAGTGTTGCATCCGGAGCACCAGATACGCCGTTGTTAGCGAAATAATTGACCTTGAACACGTCTTGGGCTGCCGCGCTGACAACGCTCAGCAGACAGATTCCCAGAATAGCCAAGGCAATCGTAAGGGTTTGACGCTTCATCGAGAAAACCTCCTTGTTGCGAGTGGCGCGCCTTTACTGGGGGGAGGGGATGCAGGCCGGTCGCGCTCGGCCACAACTCTAATCTTGGCTAACTGTTTTACAAGTACCCACGTTGGCTAGCCATACCTCTTAATATGCTGACGCTAGGCCAAACGCATTAGTCTCATGCAATTCAACTAACGTCTCTCACTACGCTTGCTCCGTTCGACTAATCCAATCGGGCTAGCATTATTCTTAGTTCCGGCGTATCCCATAATCTTCCGGATATAGCTCACGTTTGGAATCACTGGGTGTCAGTTAGACGGCGGCTGATTGGCCTGCTGTTGTTGCTCCTGCATTAGGTGCCGCTGGCGCAGGCGTTCCTTTTGAAGCTGATCGAGCACATCACCGGGTATGTAGTCAGCCGACGCCGCTGCTGCGGCCGCCGGGCTCACGGTATTGGCCGCGTTATCCGCTTCTGCGGAATCCTCAGCCCCACCCCTTACGCGAAAACCGGCACCATACAAATGAGGTTCTTCGGCGGCTGGCCTCGCGAGAGCGACTGCTTCCTGCACCGGGGCAGCTGTATCTGGTTTGCGCGGGAACAATAGAACCTGGATCGGATTGCGCGGTGTTCGTGACGAACCCGCGATGACGAAATCAAATGTGGAGCCATTTAGCAGCCGCGCTAGTACATCCTCAGCGTGGCCCGGCCCAGCGTGCTCGACGATCCGCTCGAGCCCACTACCAGGAGGAAGGTCGATCACTGCACCCGTCTTCTGTGCTACTAACTGCAGCACATCAGCCAAGGTTGCATTCTCCGCATCGATTTCAAGTTGGCCGTTGCGATAAGTAACGACCAGCGGATTTTGTTTTGGGGCAACGGGTTCAGTCGGGGCGACCTGAGCGGGGACCGGCGAAACTGTGGCGGAGCCTGCGACGCCTTGCCCTCGGCAAGGCACCCACAGACATATCGTCATTGCCACTGGAACCACAGCGCGTCTGCTTAAGAATTCGACGAGTCGAAACATACTCCACCTCCCGCTACTTCGCGGGCTCCGGTTCAATCGCCAGATCTGGCTTTTGAGCGGGGTCCCGTACGCATTGCAATGCGCTGTCTTTTGCTGGCTTCGACGCCTGGCAGTGAGGGTCGTCAGGGTTCTGCCCGGGGACGCATTCCGGATCTGACGTCTCAACGCCGTCCTTTTGAACGGACTCTAGCTTCAGCGTGTCAGACCGCGTTGCGTCTTGAGCCTGCGATTCAGCGGTTGATTGCATATTCGCTGGGCTCGGCGCTGTGCTGCTCGTGGGGAGGTCTTTCGAGGGAGCGTTTTCCGGCGGCGCGCATTTTGCTGATTCCTTGGGGGCAGATACTGGCGGCGCCGTTGGTTTCGCAGGAGTTGCGCTTCCAAAAGCAAGCAAAGCAGGAGCACTGAGAACAACCGCGAGAAACGATGCGCAAACGGTCGAGAACCAATATCGACGGCTCCGCGATTGCTGTTGTCTCAACATCTTCCCATCCCTGCAACCTGCTTGTTGATACCGTACATCAAGCACCGATAGTTAACTACGGGGACTCGTTACCAGCAACTCCACGATTGGACTAGCCAGAAACGACTTAATCCATTCGTGTTAGAGCGAACGGACTGACCCAAGTGAAAAATTGTCTCCCCTTGACAACCTAATTCGTTTGCAGGATACTTCCGCCTGCAGACTTCGGGCCCCTAGCATCACTGTTCTGGCGACCAGCGCCTCTCCTCCCCTAAGCCGGAACGTAACAAGAACGTCTTACATAATGATTTTTGGAGCGGAACGCACTTTGGTTGCGCCCCTATTAAATTGAGTCCCCCCTTTACTAGACGTGTTTGCGCGCCGCTTCACGTCAAGGAGACCGCAGTGCCAATGGCTCCAAGCAACAGTGGCTTTTTGCTACTCGATGACAAATTGAATTTGATTGCCGCGAATGATCCCGCGCTTCAAATCCTCTGCTTCCCCAGTGGAGCAGACCGGATCAAACAACCCAAGGTCTTCCTCGCCGATCGTGTGCGCACCACGCTACTCGACCACAAGAGTCGGGATCGAGCCGCGTTCGTCAAGGAGTTTCGGTCGGGCCGGCGCCGCTACATCTGCAAGAATTTTCGCGTCAACGGTGAGGGATACTATCCCGTCCAGCCCGCTTTCGCCGTGTTGCTGGAGCGCGATGCATCGAGCAGTTCGAACGCGCTCGCGGAGATCGCCGAACAGTTCGACCTGACCCAGCGAGAACGCGAGACCGTGGAGTTCCTTCTCCAGGGCCTCACCAGCAAAGAAATCGCGACCCGCATGCAGATCAGCCCGAATACGGTGAAGGCGTTCCTGCGGCTGGTCATGGTCAAAATGAAAGTGTCGACGCGTTCTGGAATCGCCGGGAAGCTTGCTGGATCGCGACCCAGTAACTAAGGTTGTCGCATTTTGAAACATTCACGTACGAATTAGTCCGATTGAAGAATTTACGGGGTTAGCTTTTTCGGTCATCATCCGTTACCGTGACGGATTCCTCTGACCGAGAACGACGCCAACATGAGCGTTTCCCCCAAGTGCTTGAAGTGCACGCTCGAAGTTTGCTATCGGGGCAAGCGGCGGGCAACCACGCCAAAGAATTTAATGGCCGCATTCACAACCTGAGCAACGGCGGCGTCTGCATTCTCAGCTCAAGCGCTCTCCAGGCCGACACATTCGTGTGTTGCGACTTGCCCGTGTTCGACGTCCCGGTTTCCATTCCCACCCTCATGCAGGTGCGATGGACTACAAAACGCGGTAACAAATCTCCTGGTTACATGAGTGGTCTTCAGTTCGTCGTCTAGATCTTCCTCCCTATACATCCACGATCCTGGCGGGCTTAGCTGTTCGGCTTACGCCGTTGCGCTAATCCTAATGGGTTAGTACTCATTGAGAATTGCGCGGAATAAGCCAGTCGATATAGTTCCATTTGGTTAGTTCGAGTCCCCTCCCCTCCCCGAGTTTGCCAGGAGTCCAAACATGAAATACAGTCCAGCCGCCCAGACGATCGCCCTTTTTAGTGCCCTCCTATGTTCCGGATTATTGCTGAACTGCGGTGGAGGCAGTGCAGCGCAGGGGGGAGGGGGAGGAGGCCCAAAGCTCACCGAGATTACCATTGCTCCTCCTAATCCAATTGTCACGAAGGGCATGACTCAGCAACTCACCGCTTCCGGAACCTATGATGATGGAAGCACGCGAAACCTCGGTGCGCAGGTGACATGGCAATCGAATCAGTCATCCGTGGCTGCGATCAACACGCAAGGTACCGTGACCGCTATGGGACAAGGCGTCGCACAAGTATCCGCGACCTCCGCAGGAATAAAGGGCACGACGTCCGTGACGGTCGCAGCGGCCGCCCTGGTCAGTGTCACCGTCGCTCCGATACAGTCGTCGCTGCCTGTGGGCGAGTCCGAGCAACTCACTGCGACCGGAAAGTTCTCCGATGGTAGTACCCAGGATCTGACTCAATCCGTGAGATGGCTCTCGCTTGGGTCAGCCGTCGCCAGCGTGAGCCCGAGTGGCGATGCGACCGCCAATGCTTTGGGGACAACTACAATCAACGCGACGTCCGGTTCCATGACTGGATCCGCGAGCCTGACCGTTACGCCCGCCGCCGTTATCTCCTTAAGCGTGACCCCAGCGACGCTATCCATCGGCCTGGGGAGCAGCCGTCAATTCCAAGCGATTGCAACATTGAGCGACGCGACGACACAAGACCTGACCGCAGTTGTAGCCTGGAGTTCGACGCAGCCGGCCATTGCCGGCGTTAGTAACGGTGGTCTCGCGACTGCACAGGAGGTAGGCTCGACCTTCATCATTGCACAGGATGGAAGCGTTACTGGATCGGCGAACCTCACCGTAATGCCACTGATTGCGGTGAACTACTTTGATCGCGCTAGTGCAGTGCGAGCCGGTACGGACAGCACCATTCGCCTTACGAATCCGGGCTCAGCCGGTGAATCTCTCTGCGCAATGATGTACGTCTTCGATCAGAATCAGGAAATGAATGAATGCTGCGGATGCTCGGTCTCCGACAGTGGCTTACGGACTTTCTCCCTGACGCTCGATCTTACGGCAAATCCTCTAACTGGTAAAAAGCCTCCGAATGGAGTGATCAAGGTCCTGCCATCGGATATCGTTCAAAATCCGCTATGCGATCCGGGTACCGTGTCTCCGACGGGGGTCATTCTTGGCTGGGGCAGTAATGTTCAGCTCGCTCCCGGTGGAACATTCCAGCCGTCCGAAACAAAGTTCGAAATGGCCCCGCTGAGTGACGGAGAAGCGAGCAGCTTGGCCGCCCAGTGTAGCTTCGTGAAGCAACTCGGAAGCGGCAAAGGCATCTGTTCGTGCGGAACGGGAGACTGAGTAGGTGGTCAATATCAACGATTAATTCGGCACATTAACACCACTCAGAAAACCGCCGATGTGAGCGGTAAGTGCGATGCACACGGCGGTTGTGAGTTCCAGCGCTAAGTGGTAACCGGAAAGCGCGGAATCTGAAACCGCCCGCCGCCGAAGATGAAGCCCCGCCACGAGACAAATAAGCAGTGCCGACGTGCATCCTAGGGAAAGATGCAATAGCAACAGTCCCTTTAGCTTCTTTCCCTCAAACTGCCACTGCCACGCGACGATTCCAGTTGCAAGCGTAGGCAAAACAACGACGGCGGCTGCGAACAAATTCAGACGCGCCGCGGCCGCTAGGGTTGCACTCCTCGTAGCCTCCTTAGTCCAACGCGCCATGAGCTCAAACGCAACGCCTGTCAGAAACAGCGCAATCGGGAAGTGGATCAAAACAACGTGCTGCGCATGTTTTGCCAGCAGAACCGACTTGGGGTCAAAGGGATTCACGAGGCCATCTACTCCACAACCACTTTGCCGGTCATCTTCGGATGAATCGAACAGAAATACGAGTAAATGCCTGGTTTGCTTGCCATGAAAGTGAATTTCTCATCCGTATCGAGCACTTTGGACTTAAAGCTCTGATTGTCGCTAACAACCGTATGGGGAATGTCGTCTCCATTCGTCCATGTAATCTGGGTTCCCGCTTTCACCGTCAGCGTGGGTGGCGTGAAACTGAAGTTATCAATTTTTATGTCCACAGTTGGAGGACCCGCAGCTATCGAGTTCTCGACTGTTGGAACTGCCGCCAGCGCCAGTGCAGCCAACGCCAAGACGCAGAGAATTCCTCTAGTGTTTTTCATTTCTTCTCCCTAATAGTGTGAATGTTTGTGATTTGCCGCCGGACTACGCGAGCGTTGAGTCAATCAACGCCAGCGCATGATGTTTGCGGACGAAGCTCACGTCGGTCACGCCCAATAACCCGCGCAACTGCTCAGCCGGCACCTTCATTGGGCCTGCAGAGGGCGCTGCGCCCGGATGCGGTTGTGGGAAGGCCGTCGAAGTTGCAGTATGAAAGGTCACATTTCCTTCCACCTTCTGCATGGTTTGATGAATGTGGCCATTGAGAACCGTCACCGAACCGAAACGCTTCAGATAAGAGAGTGCCTGCGCACTATCATCCGTCCCCCATCCCCATTCCGGATAGATGTTCCAGAGCGGCATGTGCGCAAAAACCACCACGGGCGCGCTCTTCGAGAGATGCCGGACATCTTCCTCGAGCCACTCGAGTTGCTCGGTTCCCAGCGAACCCATGCCTCCAGCCTTCAGATTCATCACATTGACCAGCCCGATGAAGTGCACCCCGTTTTTGTCGAAGCTGCACCAGCCCGTGCCTTTTGTATTCTTGCCGTAGCGTTCAAGGTATTGTTTCCCGTTATCCTCCAGCACATCGTGCTCGCCGGGTACGAAAAACAAGTCCTTGGTCGGCGCGGATTGCAGAAGCTGGTCAACGGTGTCAAACTCCGCCGGCTTCGAAAGATGCGAGATGTCGCCCGTATGCAAGATGAACTCGGGAGCGACGGGCAACGCGTTGATCTTCTCCACCGCTGCTTTAAATGTAGCTACCACATCGGGATTCGCTGCCTTGTTGAAGCCCATGTGACTGTCGCTGATCTGGACAAAGCTGAAATCCCCTTTTGCTGCCTTGTGCATCCCGGTGGGATCATCGAGTCCGTACGACTTCAGGACTCCGCCCTCGAGCACGCAGAGCGCTCCCGTGCCCGCCCAGGCCATGCACTTCAGGAATCCGCGCCGATCGATTCCATCGCGGTTGTGGTCAAACAGGATCTCATCGCGCTCTTTGGTTATAGGCATAATTTCCTTCCAGTCTTTTCAAGCAGAGTCTTCTGCGTTCTTGCTTACGTCTCCAGAACTGGCAACGCGCATTTTTATTCCAGAGAATTTATTTTGATGTTGTGGGAATAAAACGGTGCTTCGCTGGTTTACCCTTGTGTGCGTGTCGGAGGAGCGCTCAGTTTCGGGATCGTTCGAGGATCTGGCGATGCCCCTCTTAGGCCGGCTTTACAATTTGGCTCACTGGCTCACCCAGGATCGCGAAGAAGCCGAGGACCTCGTGCAGGAGACGTTCGCCAAGGCCCTCAGAGGATTTCGATCATTCCAGCCCGGCACCAACTTTCGCGCCTGGATGTACCAGATCCTGCGCAACACATTCCTGACCTCGCGCACTGGACTGAAATCAATGACGGTGCCGCTGGAAGAGGAGAGCGACGGGCAAACTCTACCCGCGGTCAGTGAAACACCTGAGAGCATTTTGCTGCAACGTTCCGATCAGCAGCTCGTACAAGATGCTCTTGGCGAACTGCCGGTGCCCTATCGCGAGGTGTTGCTGCTCTGTGAATTCGAAGAAATGTCGTATCAAGAAATCTCCGCGACTCTGGCGATTCCAATCGGCACTGTCATGTCGCGCCTGTCGCGCGCCCGCCGAGCTTTGCGCCGTGCCGTTCAGGAATTGCAGAAGAATCGCTGAGACATCAAGAAACTATGGCCGCCGACAGTTGGACTGAAAAACTCGATGCCTATCTGGACGGGGAACTTCCGGCCGGCGAAGCTCGTGCGGTAACCGAACATTTGAAAGGGTGTCCAGAGTGTTCCGCAGAAGCCTTGCGCAAAGTTCAGCAGAAACGCGCACTGCAGGCTGCCGGCCAGCGCTATACGCCGGACGCGGCCCTTCGCGCGCGAATTCAACGAAACATCGCATCGCAGAGGTCAGTGTTCTGGAGCCGGAGGTGGTTTCCTCTCTTCGGAGCCGCCGCGGCCTTCGCCGTGCTACTGTCCGCAACTGCGTTCCTCTTCGACTACCGACACCACCGAGGAAACGAACAGCAATTGATGAGCGAGTTGGTGGACCAGCACGTGGCGACCCTCGCCAGTTCCAACCCAGTCGATGTAGTATCCACTGACCGCCACACCGTAAAACCGTGGTTCGAAGGCAAAATACCCTTTACCTTCAACTTACCTGATTTACAGGATTCGCCCTTCACTTTGATGGGCGCACGATTGAGTTACCTCAGACAGTCGCCGGGGGCAGAGCTCATTTTTCGCATGCGTCAGCATCAGATTTCTGTTTTTATTTTCCAGGAACAGCAGATGAGGGGATCGAGCCAGAGCGAGGATCTCCGAAACGCGCTGTCGTTCGGTGTCCGAAACTGGCGCCACAACGACCTTCTTTATTTCGTGATCGGCGATGCCAGTCCTCAAGACCTGGACAAGCTCAGCGATCTGATAAAAGCAGCTGGCTGAGACCAACCCCCTGCAATTCACGCCGCTCGTGCGCGCAGCATCCGCATAGATAACCGGTGAACAGGTTTTTCCTGCAGCAGGAGCTCGGTCGCTTTGACTCGCGGATGGCTGTGGAACCAGTGTTGCACGATTTCCCCGCGCAGGAAATTTGCAATTGAAAGCAGACTCATGCCTTGGTGGTGCGCCATCCAGCAGCGGACGATTTGTGGACGTCGGGCATGCCATCGCCCACGCTGTGGATTGATATCCAGAGCCTCGTAGAATCCGTAAGCTCCGATCCACTCCTGCCGCTGCATCTTGCGCAGGTTTTCCAAAGCCTTCGGAGGGTCGATATTCAGCGCGATCAACGTCGAATAAGGCGAGATGACGGGGCCATATTCGTCTGGCTTATGAATCGCTAACTGGGGCACGCCAAACGGGAAGTACTGATAGTTGCCCGCTTCATCCATTTTGGCGCAGGCCGATTCCGAGATACCCCAAGGGACCTCTTTTTCGAGCGCGTACTCTTGCTGCAATCGTACGGCAACCGAAGCGGCCCGCTCCAGCAAAGTGTTCGGATAGATGCGCGTCCACAGCGTCGGCATCAGGTATTCGAACATCGTGCCTGTCCACGAGAGCAAGCCAACGACTCCCGAATCTTCAGTGGGAGCGCGACCGAGCAGAAACCAACTATCCTGCGGGATTTCATCCTTGGCAATGGCCACCAGGTAAGCAATGCGGGCTTCGCTCGCCAGTAAGTCGTAACACGCCGGCAAGAGTTTCTGCTTTTCGACTTCGTAAGCGACTGAGAGCAGACCGCGTCGTCGGTTCAGAAGAAATCCAAAATCCATTTCATCGGCCAAAATCCGCGCGCGCTCGGCAATATCTTTAAGATCGTCGATGAGCTTCACTACGCGCGCGCGCACTCCAGGCAGCACAAGCAAGAGTCTTTGATATCGCTCGTTCGACTCTCCCGGACCAGCCAAATCGGCGGCTGCCTGCAGCCGGATCGAGAGGCTATCGATGAACGCCGGTGTTCCTGCAAGCGTCGGAATGTCTTCTTGCCGGTTGGGCAGACGAATCGTGGCATCATCTTTCAACACCGCGAATTCGAGAAGACGCCACGGCGCATACAATTCCACAACATTGCGAATCTGCCTGATCCGTTTCTCAAATTCCTCCTGGAACCAGTGCGTCTCATCGGCACATCTCGAATGAAACCCTTTCCGATACAAATCCGCCATCGTCGTGTCGGAAAGGCTCATGAGGTACTGCATCCATCCCGGCCCACGAAGCGCTCTTTCCGCCGCCGCAACCTTCCGCCGTGGGAACGCACCGGCCACCGACAGCAGCCGAAGATAATCGAGGGCGCCATCCGCCAATTCCGGCCGCAGAAGATGCCCGTGAAGAATCTGCAAGCATCCTTCTTGCAGCGTCCACAGGGAAGCCACTAGGTTGCCGTTGTCGACGCTCGATATGATCGGCGGCGACAGAGGAGCCAGCGATCGCGTGTCATACCAGTTCAGGAAATGGCCTTTATGGCGCTCCATCTGCGACACCGTTTCCAGTGTGTGCAGATTGAGTTCAACGAATTCCGGAAGGGTAAGATATCCGAACTCGCACGCAACTTGCCTCGCGTTAAGAAGGAACCCAAGGTTCGTTGGCGAAATGCGCGGCGCAACTTTAGTCCCTTCCTCCTGAACATTGTCGGGAATCAGCCAGTGATGTTCTTCAGTGCTGAACTCCGAGAAGTAGCGCCAAGTCCTGAGGGCAGCGGCGCGAAGCAGGCGCTGATTGCCCTCCGAGGCTTTCCTGCGCGGCGCACGCGGCGGCCGGTTCAGCCATTGCGAAATCGGCTTGCTGCACGACCACAAAACGAGAATGGGCAGCGCTGCTAGTAGCGCGCCGTGGCCGACCAGCGCGACGAGAATGAACAACGCCAGCGAAAGCGCGGGCGTCCAGTTCAAATAGATGTCGAGCATAGTGCGCCGATCACCCGCGAGCTCTGCCTCAGCCGCCGTTTCCCATTCGAGCAGTCGCTTCCTCGTGATCAGTCGACGGACAAGAGTACGTACAACCGCGTCGATCGACAGTAGCGTCTGGTGGGCTAGGAACGTGATCATCAACACATTCGCGATACTCGCGTTCAGAAAGCCATCGAAAGCGGCGACAATGCCGGATCGTCGTGTAGCGACTGCCGCTTGAACTAGCTCCACGCTCAGCTGAACAAGCGCAGGCAAGAACAGCATGGCGATCGTCGCTTCGGTCCAGTGACTGGGCTTGCCGGGCAAGCACGTCCATCCAAAGAGAAATAAAAGAAACAACGCCGGCTCGAAAAGGCTGCGCCGCAGGTTGTCAAGAATCTTCCAGCGGGAAATTGCCGAAAGCGGATTCGGCACACGCCGGCCTGACTCGTCAGGTACGAGCGGCATGAGCCACTCGGTTATCTGCCAGTCACCTCTTACCCAGCGGTGTTTTCTCCGGTTGTGCGCACTGTAGTGCGACGGGTAGTCCTCGATCACTTCGATATCGCTGACTAGTCCCGCTCGCGCATACGCGCCTTCCATCAAGTCGTGGCTGAGCAGAGCGTTGCGTGGAAACCGGCCATGCAGCACGGCGTGCAAGGTCTCCACTTCGTAAATCCCCTTGCCCACAAAGATCCCTTCGCCGTACAAGTCCTGATACATATCCGAAGTGGCATGCGTGTAAATATCCAAACCCGTCTGCCCCGAATAGATGGTCGCCAACCGGGAGCGAGCCGTGCTCTGCACACTCACTCCTACCCGCGGCTGCAGGATGCCGTATCCGGCAACCACGATTCCCTGATCTCGATCGATGATGGCCTGATTCAGAGGATGCGCGAGCGCGCCGGCCATGCGCCGCGCCGATCCCCGCGGCAGATCCGTATCGGAGTCCAGAGTGATGACGTAACGCACATTGGGCAACAAAGAAAGATCGCCGACCTTCTGCGGAAAGCTATCAAACTGTCCACGTAGAAGGTTGTTCAGGTCCATCAATTTCCCGCGCTTGCGTTCCCATCCCATCCACAGCCTCTCGCGTGGGTTGTAAACCCGATGCCGATGCAAGAGAAAGAATGAGCCCATTTTCTTGGCGGCATACTTGTGGTTCAGCTGCTGAATCAGTTCGCCAGCCAGGTCGACCAGTGCGTTCTCTTCCAATGGCTCCGACGGAGAATCAGGGAGGTCAGTGAGAAGAGCAAAATGCAGATTCGGATCCTGATTCCCGATAAAGCGAACTTCTAGCGCATCGACCAGCTTACGAACCTGGCTCTCATTCAACAGCATGCTCGGAATTGCCACCAACGTGATGCAATCATCCGGGAGCCCCTGGGAAAAATCGAGCTTGGGCAGGATCTGCGCATGCAGAAACAGGGTGGCCAGGTAGTTCATGATCTGGACGGCACTCTGGGAACTCGGAAGCAAGACCGCGGCCAGCGCGAAGAAAACCAGTTTTAATGGTGTCGATGGCTGCGTCAATAGAAGGACAACACCGGAACAAATAGCCACCGTCAATATCGCAGTCCCCGGAAGAAGAAAATCATCCGGATGCCTGCGCAGCCACGCGCGGAGTTTCTCTCCCACCGCCGGATTGAACCCCGCCCGCGAGTCGAGCAACTGTCGCCCCTCGGCTAGCAGATAAGTCCCGACATGGGAGGCCCGCAGCGTCGCACGGGGGTCGTCGTTGGCCCTCTGCTTTGCCTGGCGCGACATCGCCAACACTTCCTTTGCAACCTTGATCTCGCTCCAGTCACAATGATCTGAAATCTCCACGACCTTCTTGCGATACAATTCGCGGCTGTCATAGTCCATGCGCGCGTATGCGCCGGCCGGATCTTCCCGCAACACCTGATCGAACAAAATTAGCGGCTCGATGACCACCTTCCACGATGTTTGTTTCGTCTCTTGCAGGCTGCGCACCATGTGCTGAACACCATCGGAAGCCGACGGATCCCTCAACAGAAATGCGGCCCGGTCCGCAATCTGTTCGAGCAGAACCAGCTTCATCACTGGAATGAGCATCCACAGTTCAGCGACCTTCAGCACCGTGATTTTCTGAAACGCCTGAATGTAATTGGCAAAGCCCGCTTCACTGAATTGGTACGACGACGCAGCTAGAAAGTCATCCGCGATCGCGGCGGTCCTGGAAACAGTCTCCCCTTGTTGAGTACGCACTTGCGGTATCTTGTGGGGCACGTCGAATGTACGGCACGCGCTCTGTAACTCCGCTTTCAAGAGCGGCACACTTTCCTGCAAGCCGCGGAAATCATTCGATTCAATGCTTGACGGCGGTGCCTCGAGCGCTTTTAGCAGGGGCTTGAAAGCGCCCAGCAGTTTGTTGCACCGCTCGTTGAAGTCTCGCGATTCACCCTGATCAGGTATCCACGCCAGGGCGCAAGCCCGCGTTGCCGCACTCGCCTGCAGCGCAAGCATCTCTGCAGCGGCTACTGTTTCTGTCGTTGGCCGCGGTTCCACCCCGCTCTCCGGGGCCGCGTGGACAAGTTCCAAATCTCCGCTTTCTGGCATTTTCCTGCTTCCTAGCGATAACTTGAGGCTTGCATTTCAAACATTTCTGCATATCGTCCGCCGAGACTCGCCAGATGATCGTGACTGCCTTCTTCGGCGATCTTGCCGTTCTCGAGGACGATGATTCGGTCTGCCGAACGCACGGTGGAAAAACGATGAGAAATAAACAGCGCCATCTTCCCGGCAGTGAGTTCAGCAAAACGATGGAAAACTTCGAATTCGCTGCGTGCATCGAGGGCGGCAGTAGGCTCGTCGAGAATCAGAAGTTGCGCATCTCGAAGATAGGCTCGCGCCAGCGCGACCTTTTGCCACTCACCGCCGGAAATATCGACGCCTTGCTCGAAGCGTCTCCCCAACATCTGTTCGTATCCCTGCGGCAATCGTGCGATCGTCTGGTCGGCCAGACTTTTCTGCGCCGCGGCTTGCAGAATTTCTAGATTGTTTCTTGCTTCCACCCGGCCTACCGCGATGTTGTCGCGCGCCGTCATTTCATAGCGCATAAAATCCTGGAAAATTACGCCCATCACGCGGTGCAGGTCCTCGATGTCATATTCGCGAAGATCGACTCCATCCAAGAGGATCTGGCCGCCGGTCGGGTCGTACAGCCGCGTTATCAATTTCACGATCGTCGTTTTTCCCTGGCCGTTTTCACCAATCAGCGCGAGACGTTCCCCGGGTTGTAGGTGGAAATTGATCTGATCCAGAATCAGGCGCGAATTTCCCGGATAGCTGAAAGACACATCCCGGAACTCAACCCCACGCACGATCGGCCTCGGCGCCAGAAGCGCGTTCGGCTTCGAGCGTATGGTGGGTTGCATTTGGAAAAATGCCAGCAAATCAGTAAGGAAGAGCGCCTGGTCGCCAATCGCTGCCAAGGTCGAGAAAATCTGCTGGATGTTGCTGCTCGCTTGCAGAATTGCGCCCGTCAGAAATGTCAAAGTCCCGATCGTCAGTGCGCCAGCAACCGTGCGCCAGATCACGAACACATAGGCCGCGTAGTAACCCATCGTGCCGACGGCTGAAAGCAGCGAGCCCGCAATCAGCTTCCGCCGGGAGAGCCCGACATTCTCCTCATAAATTTCATCCGCCAGGCTGCTGAAACGCTCACGCAGAAAATCCCGCAGCCCAAAGAGTTTTAATTCCTTTGCCGCTTCTTTGCTGCCTCCCAGCACCCGCAAATAATCCAATTGCCGCTGGATGGGCGTCTGCCGGAAGTTTTTCGCGTATCCAAGAAACGCGAAATGGCTCTCGCCCAAGAACGCCGGAACCACGCCAACGATCAACAGCAGCATCAACCACGGCGAAAAAAACATGATTGAGACTGACAACGTAATAGTTGTGATCGCCTGCTGCACCAGCCTTCCGACCGCTTGAATCATGACCAGTCGGTCGGTGGCCTGCACTCGTGCGCGTTCCAGGCGGTCATAAAAAACCGGGTCTTCATACGCGAGCAGATCCAGGCTCGCCGCATGGCTCATCACTCGAATGCTTACGTGACGGGTGTATTTGTCAGCCAGTAATGAGTCCGAATAGTCGATCGTTCGAACCAGCACACTGTTCAGAACGGCAATCGAAAATTCAGCCCCGACCAACCACCATAATCGAGGCTGGACGGCTTGGTGGCGCCCGATGGCCTGCACGATGTTGTCGATGATGAGTTTCGTGATCCAAAGGAGAACCACTGGGAGCAGGGCTGAGAAAAGGCGAGACACTAATCCGAATATGACGACCGTCGGGCCAGACTCCCAAACAATCTTGAGCACAGCCGGAACATTGCGCAACGCCGAGATGCGCTCGTGCCATCCGGTCAAGAAACTCTTGCGCTCCGCCATTTGCCGGCTCCTGCAGTCTCTAGGGATCTGAATTTCGCCAGACGGACGAAGTCATCGGCGACGCTTAACAGTGAGGAACTTTCCTTTATTCTAACGCCCACACCCAAGATGCGAAAAATATCTCAAGGGTTTGTTTGGAAGATGTTGCGGGCGAATTGCCAGCTCAACGACCGCACATCCTCACCGCGTTTGCTTCGCGGGAGAAGAAGTTCGCAGCTGGCACACTTGTCGACGGACACTTGGAAGCCCACCCGTACAGTATTTGCTGTAATGGCAATCCTTCCGCGTGTGTGTAGAGTGGGGATAAAAGTTATCAGGGTGGAGTTCAAGTGCGACTATAGTCGCGTCTGCCTCAATGCCTGACATAACGTGGAGGAAGGTCTTGAGAATTCCGGATTTAAAAACAAACCGAATGGTACAAGAAAACAGCAAACAACAACAAAACCGACCCCGCCATATTCCTACCGACTTGGAAGAGCAGATTCGACTCCGAGCCTATCAGCTCTACCAGGCACGCGGAGAAGTTCCCGGGTACGAGATCGAAGACTGGCTCCAGGCGGAAGCAGAAGTCAGAAGCCCTCAAGAAATACAGAAAGCCGCCTGAACAATTCCAGCTGTCGTCCGCAGAGGATTGCATGATTCGAAAGCTGAAGTCAGGGCAGTATCGCTTGTATTCACGAAAGAAAGACGCCAAAAGCGGACATCGCCGCAATCTCGGCACGTTCGCCACGAGAAAGGCCGCGGAGGCTCACGAGCGGGCGGTGCAATACTTCAAGCATCATTAGTCGCAACCTTCGCGCGCCAAGAAGCTCGAGCCCAGCCTTTCGGCTGGGCTTTTCTACAAGCCTCAATCGTTCATTGGCAGCAACTTTATTGGCTCACCCGCAACAACATCAACGTCCCACTATCGAGCTTCACGTTGTTCTTGTCCGAACTGAGCAGCGATCCTTGTGGCGCAGTCGCCGTCGTTGAAAGCGTCAGATTCGAGATCCCCACTACGCCCTGAGTGTTCCCGGTAATCGGTTGACCTGCGTCCGTTCCGGCCGTCTGACCGCTTGCCTCACCACTTCCCGCGGGCATGGAACTCGGTGCTTGCTGAGGCGCACCTGTACCCATTCCGGTCGAGCGCCCTGACGCACTTCCCGGCGTCATTCCCCCGGCGCTGCGGTCCGCACCTGAACTAGCGTTCTCACCACCGCTATTCGCGTTGGAAGGGTTCAAACTTGCCGGCGCGATGATCGCCTGAATCGACATCGGCAGAGATTCTTCCCCCTGCTTCGTAACCACACGGTCAAAGGCTATCCCGA
Organism: Terriglobia bacterium; assembly: GCA_963847715.1. Taxonomy (GTDB): domain Bacteria; phylum Acidobacteriota; class Terriglobia; order Terriglobales; family Acidobacteriaceae; genus Acidiflorens. The sequence continues at coordinate 78,865 of CAWKAZ010000026.1, read as the reverse complement.
CCTGTGACTCGTTCTGCTCCTTCGACCGCGCCTGAGCTTCTGTGACGTGCCCGACGACCTTCGTATCTTTCGCAACGAGGATCTGGCCATTGACCGCCTTCATATCCTGTGTGACCTTCGCCATGACCTGATCGCCCGCCTTAGCTTTCTTTGCGTCGATGGTCTTCGTGAGTTGCACCGGAATCACACTACCGGGTGCAATTCGAGGAGAGGAATTCGTTTGCGCAGGACTTGATTGCGTGGCCTGTGAACTGGCCGAACTCGCTGGGGATTGTGCCATTCCACTATTCGGCGGTGGCGCGGCTTCTTGTGCCATCGCCAACCCGCACATCACCATTCCAGCAACGAAGGTTGTAAGACATCTCATGGGTGCGACTCCTTCCGGGTATTCATCAAATTTGACGAAGGGCACGCAACCTGGGAACTTGAAGCTTAGATGTCAATTCGGAGCATGATGACTACGTCATTCCACCCGTGCTATCTTCCCAAGAATAAAGGGGATGTGGGCGTACTTCGCTCGACTTCTATTTCGCCTTGTTTTTCAAAGGTGGCCACCCGCATCACACTCTGGAAAGAGGCCGATCTGGCGATCCTCAATTCGCAGATCGCGAACCCAGGAAATTCCAACGACTCTCCCGTAACTCTCATCCGCCATCCCGTAATTCACCTGCAGCCCCATCCTCCTGCCTTGTACTTCCGCGTTCGACAGTCCGGAAACACTCACAGGATTATTTCAGGAGACCAAGATTCAGAAATTCCAGATCAAGCATCTAAATCGCTTTCCGAAATTGACCGCTGGCCGTTAATGTATCAACTGCGTAAGGCCTGCGGACTAGAGTCTCGGAGGGATTCGTTTGCCACTAATGCGCGATACGAATTGGTACAAAGACGCAGTGATTTACCAGATCCATGTCCGTACGTTCTTCGACAGCAACGGAGATGGAATCGGCGACTTTCAGGGGCTGGAACAAAAGCTCGATTACGTGCAAGACCTCGGCGTGAACACCATCTGGTTGATGCCTTTCTTCCCATCTCCTTTGCGGGACGATGGATATGACATCTCCGACTACCGGTCCGTCCATCCCCGCTACGGAACTCTCGAGGATTTCAAATCATTCCTCTCCATGGCGCACGATCGCGGCCTGCGCGTAATCATCGAACTCGTGGCTAACCATACCTCCGATCAGCATCCCTGGTTCCAGATGTCGCGCAGTTCGCGCGACAATCCAAAACGCGATTGGTATGTCTGGAGCGACACAGACACAAAATACGGCGGCACGCGAATCATCTTTTTGGATACCGAGCTTTCCAACTGGGCGTGGGATCCTGTTTCGAAGGCATACTACTGGCATCGCTTCTTCAGTCACCAGCCGGATTTGAACTACGACAATCCCGCCGTCCGCGAAGAGATGTGGGACGTCATGAAGTTCTGGCTGGAAATCGGGGTGGATGGCTTCCGCCTCGATGCAATTCCCTACCTCATCGAGCGAGAAGGCACCTCCTGTGAGAACCTGCCCGAAACCCACGAGGTCATTCGCGAACTGCGAAAAAAGGCCGACGAACAATTTCCCGGCACTATGTTGCTAGCGGAAGCCAATCAGTGGCCCGCCGATCTTCGCCCCTACTTCGGCAACGGGGACGAATTTCACATGGCGTTCCACTTCCCCCTCATGCCGCGCATGTTCATGGGACTGCGCCTGGAGGACCGCAAGCCGATTACCGAAATTTTGCAGCAGACCCCGGCGATCCCGCCCTCCTGTCAGTGGTGCATCTTCCTCCGGAACCATGATGAATTGACGCTCGAAATGGTGACTGACGTCGAGCGCGATTACATGTACGACATCTACGCCAGCGACAAGTCGATGCGCCTGAATCTGGGCATCCGGCGGCGGCTGGCTCCGCTTCTCGACAACGACCGTCGCCGCATCGAAGTCATGAATGGCATGCTGATGTCCCTCCCGGGCACTCCCATCATCTATTACGGGGATGAGATAGGGATGGGTGACAATATTTCTCTCGGTGATCGAAACGGGGTACGAACTCCCATGCAGTGGAGCGGCGTCGCGAACGGCGGTTTTTCTACGGCGGCGGCCGAAAATCTTTATTCTCCTCCCGTTCTTAACCCGGTTTACGGTTACCAGGCAGTCAACGTTCTCTCGCAGCAGGAGTTTGATCATTCGCTCCTTTCCTGGATGAAACATCTCATCCGCGTTCGCCGATCGAGTTCGGTGTTTGGGTCGGGCACCATTGAGTTTCTGTATCCCGCGAATCATCGCGTGCTGGCTTATTTCCGGCAACTTGGCAAGGAGACGGTTCTGGTGGTGAATAATCTCTCCAGCGCCGCGCAGGCGGTCGAACTCGATCTGCGTCGCCATAAAGGAAACATTCTCATCGAGATGTTCGGCAAAAATATATTTCCTCGAATCGGCGATCTGCCTTATCTGCTAACCATGGGTCCATATCAGTTTTACTGGTTCCGGCTTCGGCGCATCTGATCTGCGCTACCATGCTGATCAACGTAAGCTCAGCGGTTCGAAACCATAAGGATTGATTGGGGAGGTTGAATTGGCGGAAGAGACACTTTTGGCGGACGAATTTCTTCGCCAGCTGATGACGGTCGGCGAGGTCGACATCCTCATCGGCCTCCCGACTCACAACAATGCCAAAACGATTCAGCCTGTCATTCGTTCGATTCAAGCGGGAATTCTGAAGTGCTTCCCGCGTGAACGCGCCGTCATCATCAACGCTGACGGTGGATCGCAAGATGGCACCCCTCAGATGGTCACCGGCGCATCCATCGGCGATATATGGAGCGCCTCAAAGGTATACGCGCTGCGCACTCTTCATGCGATCAGCACGCAATACGCGCGCACGCCTGAGCCGGGAGTTGCGCTGCGCACGATCCTTGCTGCCGCCGATTTGTTGCGCGCCAAAGCCTGCGTAGTAATCTCCGCAGACTCAACAACCATCGAACCCGACTGGGTGCAACATCTTGTCCGCCCAATTTATAACGACAACTTCGACCTCGTTTCTCCCGTCTACCACCGGCAGAAATCCGAGGGTGTCCTCATGCGAAATCTGCTCTATCCCATGACGCGCGCTGTTTACGGCTATGGAGTTCGGGAGCCCTTCGCTACCGAATTCGCGATCTCGAGCCGCCTGGCCACCAGTTTCCTGTCACAGGACACCTGGAACGAAGAGTGGGGCAGAGCCGGTGCCGAAATCTGCTTGACCATCGCCGCCATAACCGGGCACTACAAGCTCTGCCAGGCTTTTCTGGGCGCGAAGCCGCCGGTGCATCGCAGTACCAACGATCTCGTGGCAGCCATGCGCCAAACCGTCGGAGCTCTGTTCTCCTCCCTCGACGGCAATTTTCAATTCTGGAGCATAATCACCGCTTCTCAAACCGTGCCGTCGTTCGGAGCTCAGTCAGAAATTTCATTGGATGGAGCGAGGGTCAATCGCAAGCGTCTGCGCGACATGTTCGCCCACGGCGTCTCGGAACTGCAGCCGGTGTTCGAGTCGATCTTGTCGGAGCCGACCCGAGCTGAGTTGCAACGGATCGCGGGACTTGAACTCACCCAGTTCAGCTACCCGGCCGATCTCTGGGCCAAAACTGTTCTTGAATTTGCGGCTTCTTACCACAAATCGGTGATCAATCGGGACCACATCATTCAGGCGCTCGTGCCTCTGTTTCGAGGCCGAGCTCTGACTTTTCTTCTGGAAAATCGCGATGGTTCTGAGCAAGACATTGAGAACAACGTGGAGTCGTTATGCGGCGAGTTCGAGCGATTGAAGCCGTACCTCCTTGAAATATGGGACCAAAGAAAGTGAGATGCCTATGCGGGAAATCATTGTCACGGAACTGACGAACGCCTTGAACGATCTGGCCCGGGGCGCTGCTCACTACTTACCTCGCCTCGTCGTCATGCTGATTATCGCGTTCATCGGCTGGGTGATTGCCTACGCATTCAAAGCGCTGGTTCGCAGCATTTTGCGTGTGACCAAGTTTTCCAAATTGTCGCAGAATGCAGGGGCGACCGAATTGCTCAAGCAAGCCGCCTTGCCGTCGTCAACCGAACTAGTCAGCCGGTTTGTCTTTTGGGTAGCATGGGTCGGGTTTATTCTCCTGGGCGTCAGTGTGCTCGGAATCGTAGGCCTGCAGGAATACACCGCCCGGTTCTTTCTCTTCCTTCCGAGACTGTTCGTCGCCCTGGTTATCCTCTTCTTCGGATTCCTCGCCGCCAGCTTTTTCTCGCGCGCCGCATTGCTGGCTGCGGTGAATGCCAACTTTCGACCCTCGAAAATGTTGAGCGTTCTTATCCGGATCATCATCAGCATTTTCGCTCTCTCCATGGTGTTCGAAGTATTGGGGGTCGCCGAAGGAACATTGCTAATCGCGTTCGGCACCGCATTCGGAGCCGTCATGCTCGGCCTCGCTATCGCTTTTGGCCTTGGCGGCCAGGATCTCGCGAGAGAGTTCCTCGAAAGAAAGCTGGCTAGGAATAAACGGGAGGAAAGAGAAGACGAATTGTCGCCACTCTGAGAAGGATCAGCTCTCAGTCAGGAACCACGAAGCGGAAAAGGGAAGAGCCTGAGACAGGTTTTGGCTTACGGCGGCTGCATATAGCAGACGCCCTCGTGGCGGTTCCGCCAGTTGGATGCCTGCGTCACCAAGATTTGCCACCAGTTCGAAGCCTCCGCCCCGCACAAAGGGCCATCGGACATGGATCGCATGGAAGCCCAAAACTCGATACTCGCCACGTCCCACCGCAATGTCCGGTATTCTGGGCACAATCGAGGCGCGCCGACACGCCAGCAAATCGCGATAAAACTTCAACCACTCGCGATGCAGTGCGTCTTCAATACTGGCCCAGTCGATCTTCGAACGCAGAAACGTCTCTTCAGCATTCGGATCGGGTATCTGCGCCTGACGGGCCAGCGAACTGAACTGTTCGAAACTAGCGAACTCAGCGCGGCGTCCCTCCCTCACCTTCGCCGCCAAATCGGGGCCGAAATCGCAGAAAAACAAGAACGGCGTCGCGGCTCCAAACTCTTCCCCCATGAAAATCAAAGGCGGCGATGGAGCCAACAGCAGCACCGCCATCGCAGCCTTCAGCGCCGCCGGATCCACGAGAGCCGTGATCCGTTCGCCGAGCGCACGATTTCCCACCTGATCATGATTTTGAAGAAATGTCACAAAACAAGTGAGCGGAAGTCCACGACAGGATTCTCCGCGCGGCTGGCCGTTTCGAAACAGCGATGCTTCACCCTGATAACTGAACCCCTCGGCGAGAGTGCGCCCAAGATGCCAGGCAGCATTCGCCGAATAGTCAGAATAGAAACCATCTCGTTCGCCCGTGAGCAGGATGTGGAGAGCATGATGAACGTCGTCATTCCATTGCGCGTCATACAGAACCGCGTGGGGCGGGCATTCCTGCCCGCCCAGATCAAGATACCGAGCCTGGTTGCTATCGTTTTCCAAAACAAGATGGATTTGCCGCTCGGCGGGAAAACTACGTCGAATCGTGCTAGCGAGTTCGGTCAAAATGTCGAGTTGAGAATCATCGACAATAGCGTTGACGGCGTCGAAGCGGAGACCATCGAACTGGTACTCCTCCAGCCAGTACAGAGCGTTGTGTATGAAGAAATCTCGCACGGTCCGGCTATCAGGTCCGTCAAAGTTGATGGCCCGCCCCCACGGCGTATGGTGACGCTCACTGAAGAATTGCGGCGCATAGCGCCACAGATAATTTCCTTCCGGCCCAAAGTGGTTATAAACCACGTCGAGAAACACCATCAGGTTCCGGGCGTGCGCGCTGTCAATGAAGCGCTTCAAATCTTCGGGACTGCCGTAAGGTCTTGCCGGAGCGTAGGGAAGCACCCCGTCGTATCCCCAGTTGCGCTCGCCGGGAAAACTCGCCAACGGCATGAGTTCCACCGCAGTCACGCCCAACTCAGCCAGATAGTCGAGTTTCGCTTCGGCCCCTGCATAGGTCCCTGCCGGCGAAAAAGTCCCGACATGCAATTCGTAAATGACAGCCTCACGCCACGGCCGACCGGGCCATTGGGCGTTCCGCCATTCGAACGCGGACGGATCGACCACTCGGCTCGTTCCATCCACGCCTTCAGGCTGGTATCGCGACGCCGGGTCGGGAACTGGCCACTGACCATCAATGATGAACTGATATCGACCCCCGATTCCAGCCTCGCCGGTGACGATCTCGAACCATCCGCCGTCCCTCGGCGTCATAGCGAAATCAAGCTGCGGCGAACTAGGCAGGCGAAGCGCCACCGATCCAGCGCTCGGCGCCCATAGTCGAAAGCGAACCGTACCGTCGTCATTGAGGTCGGCGCCGAAAGGCATCTCATGTCGGCGCTTCATGCCCTGTGAACGCGCCTCCGGTCGGAAGAACGAATGTGCCCGGCAGCCCGTTCGGCGAGGAGCGCCAACGACCGCGGCTGCAACGGATACGAAGTCGCACCGCTGTAAAGCTGGTCCGGACGATGCGTCGTCTCACATGACGTATCGACCAGCGCGATCCAGCCCGCCTCCGACGCCGCTGCCGGCAGCACAAAAGGAATCTCCTCGTGGTGCGCATTCATAAGAAGAAGGAAATTCTCATCGCGAATGCGCTGTCCGCGCTCATCAACTTCGTCGACTGCCTCCCCTGAAAGCGAGATGCAGAGGCAGCGCGCGAATTCCTGGTTCCACTCTTCATCCGACATCTCGCGTCCGTCCGGCCGCAGCCAGACAATGTCTTTGATTTCGGCGCCTTTGATTTTCCTGCCCTGAAAGAAACTCCGGCGACGAAATGCAGGATGGTCGCTCCGGAAGGCAATCAACCTCTGCACAAATCCAAGCAGTTCCCGGTCAACCTTCCCCCCATCCCATGAAATCCAACTGATCTCACTATCCTGGCAGTAGGCGTTATTGTTCCCATTCTGCGTATGACCGATCTCATCTCCCGCAAGCAGCATCGGCACTCCCTGCGACAGCAATAGTGTGGCGAGAATATTCCGCTTCTGTTTCGCGCGCAACTGATTCACCACTGGATCGTCGGTTGCACCCTCCACGCCGCAATTCCAACTGCGGTTATCGTCCGTACCGTCGCGATTATCTTCCCCATTCGCTTCATTGTGTTTGGAGTTGTAGCTAACCAGGTCGTTGAGCGTGAAGCCGTCGTGCGCCGTGACGAAATTGATGCTGGCATACGGCTTCCGTCCGCTGCGCGCATAAAGATCGCTCGATCCGGTAATTCGATATGCCAGTTCGCCAATCACGCCGCCGTCGCCTTTCCAATAAGAACGGACCGCATCGCGATATTTGTCGTTCCATTCCGCCCACCCAACCGGAAACTTGCCAACCTGGTAGCCGCCTTCGCCCAGGTCCCATGGCTCTGCGATGAGCTTTACCTGCGAGAGAACTGGGTCCTGATGGATGATGTCCAGAAATGCTCCGAGACGATCGACCTCATGCAGTTCCCGCGCCAGCGTTGCCGCCAGATCAAAACGGAATCCGTCCACATGCATTTCCAGAACCCAGTACCGCAAGCTATCCATAATCAGCTGCAGCACCCGCGGATGGCGCATATTCAGCGTGTTCCCGGTGCCAGTGTAATCGAGGTAGTAGCGGGGATTGTCACTCACCAGGCGGTAATAAACGGGATTGTCGATGCCGCGGAAAGAGAGCGTTGGCCCCAGTTGATTCCCTTCCGCCGTGTGGTTATAGACCACGTCGAGAATAACCTCGATGCCCGCGGAATGAAGCGTCTTCACCATCGTCTTGAATTCATTGATGCTGCCAGTCGCGCAATACCGAGTCTCGGGCGCGAAAAATCCAATCGAGTTATAGCCCCAGTAATTACGGAGTCCACGCTGGATCAACTGCCGGTCGTCCACGAACGCGTGCACCGGAAGAAGCTCGACTGCCGTGACGCCGAGCCGGGTCAGATAATCAATAACCGGCGCGGTCCCAAGTCCAGCATAAGTACCTCGCAGTGCAGGCGGCACTTCAGGATGCTGAATCGTAAAACCCTTCACGTGCACTTCATAAATGATCGTGCGGTGCCATGGAGTGCGCGGAGCACGGTCTCCACCCCACGTGAAAGCCGGATCAACAACAATACCCTTCAGCATGCCAGCAGCGTTGTCTCGACGATCGAATGACAAGTCCTCGTTGCGATGGCCGATTCTGTAGCCAAACGACGCGTCGTGCCACTTCAAGCCATTCTGTATCTGCTTGGCGTAAGGATCGAGCAAAAGCTTATGCCGGTTGAATCGCAATCCCTGCGCAGGGTCATACGGACCGTGCACCCGGTAGCCATAGCGCAGCCCGGGACGCGCTTCCGGCAGATAGCAATGCCAAACCTGGTCCGTTTGTTCCGACAGAGTAACGCGATGCACTTCGCGCCGGCCGGTCTCATCGAATAAGCAGAGTTCAACCTTCTCCGCTCTCTCCGAGAACAATGCGAAGTTCACCCCTTCGCCATCCCAAGTCGCGCCCAGCGGGTAGGGGCGTCCGGGCCAAACAATCATTTCTGATCGTTGTGTCACTGAAGGCTCATCTTCATTGGGGATGGCTGTTGAAATCGAAGCGAAATCGGCGGCGCCGCAGCGACTACCCGGGGAAAGAGCGACCCAACCATCGGATAGCCGCTACTGCTCGCCGCCTAGATCATTCAATCGACCGTATTCCCAAGCAATACAGCCTTTTCCGTAGAACGAATGTACCGGGGCTTGAGATCGCTTTCTCCGCCGGGCCAGATTCGTCCTCCTCACAGAAATATTCCTTCGCTGATGAATCATCCGGCATCTTATGTGCGCTTATGGCGGCGAGAGATGATTCCTCAGCATGAACGCGCACCCGCACCTTCGATCAGCCTCTGGATCTGCTTAGCTCCAGCGACCAACTTTTCACCTGACAACCAAGCATGCGCTCGAGCGGACCTCCGTTGCATGCTTGTCGTCACCGCTGCGATTTCAATTTTCGCAATCGGATGTGTGGCTCCCAGGCGGACATCGCTCGTAGTGTGCCCACTCGCTGTCTGCAGGTCAAGCCGGAGAGTTTCACACGACCGTGCACGCAGCGGCCCGACGGCAAACTGACATGCGACGGCGTAGTCGTAACGGCAACCTGCGTCGAGGTCGCTCAGCGTTGATCGCAAGTTGTAGGCGACACTTCTTGCCCGCACAGGCTTAGAGCAAGAACTATGAGCGAGCCCAGTCAAGTCCCCATCGCGACCTACCGGCTGCAATTCAACCGGACGTTTAGGTTTCGCGATGCCGCGGCCCTCATTCCCTATCTCGCTGCACTAGGAATCAGCCATTGCTACGCTTCCCCCTACCTGCGTGCACGGCCCGGCAGCATGCACGGCTACGACATCATCGATCACAATTCGCTGAACCCGGAGATCGGCAGTGTTGACGACTACAACCACTTAGTGGACGAGTTGCATCGCCATGGCATGGGACAAATTCTCGACATCGTTCCCAATCACATGGGCATCATGGGCAGCGACAATGCCTGGTGGCTCGACGTGCTGGAAAACGGTGAGGCCTCGGAGTACGCGGACTTCTTCGATATCGAGTGGAATTCCACCAAAGAAGAATTGCGCGGCAAGATCCTCGTACCGATCCTCGACGATCAATACGGTAACGCACTGGAGAGCGGCGAGCTCAAGCTCTCATTCAACGTGGAGCGTGGCGAATTCAGCATCATGTTTCACCAGCATCGTTTTCCTGTCGACCCCGGAGAGTATCCGAGAATCCTCAACTTCAAAGCGGAAAGCTCGCGCGAAAACCCGGCAGCCTCCGATGCAAACCTTCTCGAGTTACGAAGCATAGCCGCCGCCTTCAGCGATCTGACGCGCCGTGGCATCCTGCAACCAGAGCAGCAGGCTGCGCGTAACCGCGAAAAAGAAATTCAAAAACGCCGGCTGGCATCACTGTGTGAGCGCTCTCACGAGATCGGAGCTTTCCTCGCGGAGAATGTGGAAGCCTTGAACGGCAAGCCTGGCGACCCCCAAAGCTTCGAAGGACTCCACGAGCTCATCAAAGCCCAGGTATTCCGCCTCGCGCAATGGCGAGTTGCCGCGGACGACATCAACTACCGTCGTTTCTTCGACATCAATGATCTGGCCGCGCTGCGCATGGAAAATGATCCAGTCTTCCAGAGCACCCATCGCTTCATTCTGGACCTGATCGCACACGGCAAGATTAATGGATTCCGCATCGATCATCCCGATGGCCTTTACGATCCGAAGAAGTATCTCAGCCGTTTACAAGCTGAAGTGTCAGCAAGATTGCCGGCCGAAGATCGCGACTCGCAGCCGACCTACTTAGTCGTCGAGAAAATTCTGACCGGAAACGAACGGCTCCCGCAAGATTGGCCGATCGAGGGAACCACCGGCTACGAGTTCGCCAACTTGGTCAATGGCTTGTTTGTCGACGGCAACGCCGCAACCAAGATGGAGCGTATCTATCGATCATTCACCGGCCAGACGATTGCATTCCCAGATCTCGCGTATTCCTGCAAGAAACTCATCCTGAAAGTTGCTCTTGCTAGCGAACTGAATGTGCTCGCCAATCTCATAAGCCGAATTGCGCTTTCCAATCGGCATACCTGTGACTTCACCTTGAATAGCCTGCGCAGCGCGCTCGCCGAGATCATTGCCAGCTTCCCCGTCTACCGTACTTATGTCAGCGGTAACAGCGGGGCCGCGACCGTGTCCGCGGACGACCGTCGCCACGTAGAGTACGCTCTTGCGGAAGCGCGCAACCGAAGCAACGCCGCCGACCTCAGCGTCTTTGATTTCATTCATCGCGTGTTGCTACTCGGTGTCAACGGTTGCGAGACTGACTCGTACAAGCGTGCCGTCACCCGCTTCGCGATGAAGTTTCAGCAGCTGACCGCGGCTGTCATGGCCAAGGGTCTCGAAGACACAGCGTTCTATCGCTATAACCGCCTCATTTCGCTTAATGAAGTGGGAGGGGACCCCATCAAATTTGGAACCACTGTTGACGAGTTCCACCGCGCGAATCTCCTGCGCATGGAACTCTGGCCGCACTCCATGCTGGCTTCCTCCACCCACGATTCCAAACGCTCCGAAGACGTGCGCGCGCGTATCAATGCGCTTTCAGAAATCCCGGCGTTATGGCGGCTCAAGCTGCGCCGCTGGCGAGATTGGAATCGAGCCAAGAAACGCCTGGTGAAGGGCCAACCGGCGCCAACCCGAAACGATGAATATCTGTTCTATCAAACACTGGTAGGAGTCTGGCCCACCGAAGTGCTCGACGACGCTGCGTGGCAGACATTTTCAGAGAGAATCGAGCAGTACATGCTGAAGGCATCGCGCGAAGCAAAGGAACAGACCAGCTGGGCTAATACCAATGCCGAATATGAAGATGCGTTACTGAGCTTCGTTCGAACAGTCTTGGGGAGACGCGGAAAGAGCGGCAAGAATCGCTTCCTCTCCGACTTTGCGGAATTTCATCCTCAAATCGCGCGCATCGGCACCTTCAACAGCCTGTCACAGTGCCTGCTGAAGTTGACCTGTCCCGGCGTTCCCGACATTTATCAAGGAAATGAATTGTGGCAATTCAACCTGGTTGATCCCGACAACCGTCGCCCGGTCGACTATGATCTCCGCCGCAAACTATTAGAAAACTTGCAGCGCGCAACACGATCCGCTTCGCAACTGCAAAACAGCGCCGCCGCACTTCTAGCAAACATGGACAATGGTCTCGTCAAGCTTTTCTTGACTTGGAGAGCCCTATCGTTCCGAAAGCGGGAATCGCTCCTGTTTCAGCAAGGACGTTACCTTCCACTCAAAGTGAAAGGTGAGAAGTCCCAGCATCTTTGCGCATTTGCTCGCGAAGACCAAGGGCGATGGGTCGTTGTGGCTGTGCCCCGGCTTTGCGGAGGTCTCTTAAGGGAAAGCTTCAAATCGCCGTGCGATGAGGGTGTGTGGGGAGACACCGCAGTGGAGATTCCCGACAACGCAACGCCTTGCTATCACTACGTCCTGACCAGAGAATGCATTCCCGTTCCCGGCAAGGAACAGCCAAGGCAACTGTCGGCAGCCAAACTGATGCGTAATTTTCCAGTAGCTTTGCTCTTCAGCGAACCTCTGCCCGCGTGACCAACGCGCGTAGCGAGAACTGCTTCGCTCATTCTTCAGTAGACAGCTCCACCCTCCTGCGTGCTCTCAATCTTCCCTTTCCCCACCGAAAGAGAGTACGCTGCTCCCCCATCACCCTTCCAGGAAGTGATATCAAAGTGTCCTCCTGCCGCAACACGATAGACGCTCACATCCCGGAGGGTGAGCGGCTGTCCGGCTTTGCAGACCTCGGGCGCACGCGTCGGCCGAAGAAAATATGCTCCCTTGCCGGTTCCCACTACCGTGCCTTTTCCGTCCGGCTCGACCAGCAGCGCTGATTTTTCGTCGATAGCAATTTCTCGCGGATGATCCGACCACCCATCCTGCATAATCCGTGCCAGAAATCCTAACGTCCGCCCCATGCGGTCGCGTTTGGCGAAGTGCGAATCGGTCAGCAAATTATCCAACAGCGGACTCTTCAGAAACCCGCGAACCAGCGTCACACGCTCAAAAAGAGGATTTGGCAGCACGTCGCTGGAAGCGAGGTCCTTATCGTCGGGCTTGTCTCCCATAGCGCCGTAGACAAACTCGCCCTGCACGGCGAGACCGGCGCTGGTGCCGCCAATTGGCTTGCCGGCGGCGATGTTCGCGTTAATCGCGTCCTCGACCGGCGTGCCTTTCCAACCCCGGATGTAGGTGGCCTGGTCGCCGCCGGCAATGAAGACCACTTCCGCCTGCCGAATGATCTGCGCTACGGCCGGGTCCAGCGCCGCTTCGCGATTAGGAAGAATGAGAGTCGCCACCGAGTTCAGTTTGCACAGTCCGTTGACGTACGAGTTGTAATCATCGCCGCCGGTCGCGCGCAGGATAACAAAGTCTCCGCCGTTGCCCTTTTGACAGAGCCATCGAAACGCCTCGTCAAGATCATCGCCGCCGCCCATCAGCGCGACGCCGGCAACAGCCTTCGTCTCCAGATCATTCTTATTTCCAATCCGAATGTATTGATAGCCGGCGGCGTGTGCGAGACTCGTGGCCAGCAAGAGCGCAGGCAGGAAGAAGTATCTTCGGGAGGCTTTCATTTTCCGGAACACTATACAGCAACATCAGATCCGGCAGTTCTGACGCTCGTACAGCTTTAGGGCGTAATGTCGGCGACTATGACTTCGCCATCCGCATAATGAAGTGCCGCCCGCGCTTCGCGATGAGATACGTCAACGACACCACACACAGCATCACCAGCCCGGCTCGCAGATACGTCGCGGTCGACATGGACACGCCGACGCCCGTTCCGATCGCCAGGTAAGCAGCGAAACATGCCGGGCACTTGGGCAACAATGCCAGGATTCCGCTCGGAACCAGCCATCGGGCGATGCCCATGCCCCACCGGGCGAGTTTCTGCGGACGCGGATCGCCATTGGCGACCCGCGCATGCCCCGTCGTACCGATCGCACTCAATACAACAGCTTCACAACAGCAGCGCCCGGTCACGACTTGTGCTCCTCTGAGCAGCAGGAAGATTCCGAGACTTTGGGAGGCGTATATTGCGCCGTCCGGTCGAGGACGTAGCCCTGCGCATATTTGTCGTGATGGCGCACCCACGCCATGCTGAACACCAATCCATCTTCGTCGCGACCTTTTGGCGCCAGATCGAGGAAGTTGTAGGTGCCGATGAGCATATCGAGCCCGCGACCGTAGGTGGAATAGGTGTGGAAGACATCGCCGCTCGCGTTCTTGCTGAACACGCTCGCACCAGGCGCTTCTTCGATGCCGAACCCTCCCATCTCGTAGTTGTAATAGACCTTCCCCTTCGCCAGTTCGTCTTTCGTGAACGACACCTGATAGTCGTAGTTGAAGTCGCTACCGAACGACGACACCCATTTGAAGTTCCAGCCCATGCGCTTCTTGAACGCTTCAATCTGAGCCAGGGGCGCTCGCGAAACCACGACGAACGTCACGTCGCGGTTGGCCAGGTGAACCACGCTTCCACCGAAATGATCGGCCAGATAGGAACAGCTCGGACACCCTTCTTCCCACCCCGGACCAAACATGAAGTGGTAAATGATCAGCTGGCTTCTCCCATCGAACAGGTCGGCCAATGTCTCTTTCCCGTTCGGCCCCTCGAACACATATTTCTTTTCCACTTTCTCCCAGGGCAGTTCGCGACGCTGCTGGCTCAGTTCATCGCGTAGTTTGGTGAATGCCTTTTCCTTGCGGAGCAATTCCTTTCGGCTTGCAGTCCATTCTTTTGAAGAAACAACTGCGTGATCTCCAATTCCTTTGCTGGTCAGTGTTGCGGTCATCCGAATCCTCCTCATTGTGGTTGCGTGGCTGGTTTCTGTCGCAGACCGCGTCCGCGGTCTAGTGTTTTTTCCCGCGCTGGGTTTCGTGCTTCCCATTAGAGCTTTCGGTCTCGGCCAGTTCCTTGATCCCGAGCAACTCCCCCGACCACAACTCCTGAAACGGCCCGACCCACCGTTCATAGATCTGTCGGATGGGCACGACGTTCAAAGAGTTCACCCGCTGCCTTCCCGCCTCGCGTGTCTGCACCAGTGCCGCCTGGCGCAGCACTTCCAGGTGCTTCATCACGCCGAAACGGCTTAGGTGCGGGAAAGTCTCCACAATCTCCGTCGTGGTGCGCGGGCGATCTCGCAAAAAATCCAGAATCGCGCGCCGCGTCGGATCGGAAAGTGCTTTCCACACCGAGTCGAGGCCGTTCTCTTTGCCCCCAACGCTTTCTCGCACGCCGTTACTCGCAATCCTTTTTTACTTCGGTCAGAATGTGGTTCCAGCCCATGCCCACGCCCTTGCGGTGCTCTGGGTCAATCATGCCGATCGCGCGATGCCGCAGAGCAACGCGGCAACCTCCGGCGACTGGTTCAATCTTGACTTCAACATGGTTGGTGGCCGGATACGACATAAACATCGGGCCGCTCAATTCCAGCAAGTTGGGAGCCTTGACCACCTGCACGAACCCCCACAGATGTCCAACCCCGTTGCCGCGATCCCGATACCAGCGACCCCCAGGCCTGACCTCTAGTTCAAGATTCATAGGCTGGCCGTCAGGCCGCGTGTTGCCCTTCCCTAACCGGTGAAGCACGGCGGCAAATGTCTTTTCCGGCGTGGCTTTGATGTCAATGTGCTGTTCAACGTCGAGTGTCAGATCGTCCAGTGTCATTGCAATTCCTCCGTGTTTTAGCTGATTGTTGTAACGTGACCGTATAGTAACGTGACTTTATACTCACGTCAAGAGAAAAATTGCATTGGGGACTCCGGCGACCCCTGGGATCGCAAGATGCGCGTAATAAAATGACAGGCATTACGACCCCTACCGACGAAAACCCGATGCGTCCCGACCCTGGCCTCTGCCGCGACTGCCAGCACGCGCTCCGGATCGAGTCCGATCGCGGATCGATTTTCCTCCAATGCCAGCTGTCGTTTCAGGATTCACATTTCGCGAAGTATCCGCGCCTGCCGGTGTTCTCTTGCGCTGGATATCGCCGGGCTCAGAAGGCTGACTGAGCCGGTGGCAGTCTATAATCGGAGGATTGCCGGGCGAGCCGTTTACGCTCTTATGCGACCGGGTTCGTGATCAATCCGGCTCTGAGTTCTGTCTTTAAGTTCAATCAGGAAGTTCAATCAAGAGTTTCAATCTAAGGAGAATTTTATGTCCGCACCCAGTCGTCGCCCCGAAATTCGTCGCCGCCGCACCCGCGCCGAGAAGATCGCCAAACTGCGCAAGCGCCTTGGCGCCGCTACGGCTTCCGCCGACAAAGACCGCCTCACCACCAAGCTGCATCGCGCCGGCTTGAAATCTCCGGGCATCGCGCTGATCAAAAGCGAGTAGCCCGCCCGTTAAAATTCCACCGTGATAAACCTGGCGGGCGTTTTCCCTTCATTCGTCACCGTGTGGGTATAGCCGCCCGGCACCCACTTCACGTCGCCGGCTTTGAATTGTGCGGGCATCGGGCCTTTTCCCTCGATGTCGCTGCGGAGATCAAAGTCGCTAAGCGCGATCACCAGGTGCGGACTGTCGTGGTGGTGGCTCGGCACAACCGCGCCCGGCTCGAGGTTGACTTCCGAGCCACGTACTCCGTCCTTCACAAAAAGAGTTTTGATCCGCCCGCCGGGAAAAGTTCGTTCACCATTTTCCTCCGACCCCCAACGGGACCGCGTCTGGCGCAACTTTTCATCCTGCAGCAACTCAATCGTCACGTTGCGGAAAGGTTGGTCGGAAAGGTCCTTCGCGATGTGGGCAAAGTTCCCCGGCGTAAACCGCGTGTCGCCGTCAGCAAGCTTCAGATCCACCGGCGACTTGCCTTCGACCTCGTTCGAAACATGCGCATCCCCGAGCGTGACGAAAATATAGTCATGGCGATGGCGATGCATCAGCGTCGAACTATGCGGCGCCACTTCTACCTTGAATACGCGCACGTATTCGTTTTCCAGAGCTAAGTGATGCGAAGGTTCCGCGGTGATCTCAACTTCGGTCGCGGTCTGCGCGAGCAGGAACGGCACCAACAGGAAGAGAAACAACAAGCGCTTCATGGCCGGAGATTGTAGCACCGGAGGCGGGCGTCGCATCCGCGAAGCGACTCGATTTCAAGCGGAGTACACAACCTTACCGCCGACAATCGTCGCAACCACTTTCCCGGTAAGCTGCCATCCATCAAACGGCGTGTTCTTCGATTTCGACTTCGACTTGGCCGCCTCGAAGGTCCACTTCTTCTTCGCATCGAAGACGGTCACATCGGCGAATGAGCCGCGGACGAGCGAACCGCGGCCGCGAAGGTCGAAACAGCGCGCCGGCCCGGCAGTGAATAATTCCACAATGCGCGCAAGCGGGATACGCTGGTCGCGATGTAGCCGCGTGATGGCAAGCCCCAGTGCAGTTTCCAATCCGGTGATGCCGAATGCAGCGCGTTCGAACTCCATCTGTTTTTCGTGCGCTGCGTGCGGAGCGTGATCAGTGGCAATGGCGTCCACTGTTCCGTCCGCCAGCGCGGCCAGGATGGCTTCGAGATCAGACGCCGACCGCAGCGGCGGATTCATCTTGAAATTGCTGTCGTAGTCACGCATGTCCTCGTCGGTCAGCACAAAGTGGTGCGGCGTGACCTCACACGTCACGCGCGCTTTGGCGCGTTTCGCCCGCCGCACACTCTTCAGAGCATCGCCGACCGAAAGATGTGCCACATGCAGCCGGGCATCCGGAATATTCATCGCGAGTTGGACATCACGTTCCACCACCAGCGCCTCGGAAGCCGCCGTCATTCCGCGCAGCCCCAGGCGAAACGAGTTCGCGCCCGCGTGCATGCAGCAATTTTCCGTGAGGCGAGTATCCTCCGCATGCTGCACCACCGGGAAATTTAATTCTCCACCGAGAACCAGAGCCTCGCGCATCACGCCGTCGTCCAGAATCGGCTTGCCGTCATCGGTAACTGCCACCGCTCCGGCGCTTTGCAGCGCGCGAAAGTCGGTAAGGGTAGTGCCTTTGCTGCCAAGCGTCGCAGCAGCAATGGCAAAGACGTTGACGATCGACTCCCGCTCCGGTTGACGCATCCATTCGATCCACTCGACCGAATCGACCACCGGCATCGTGTTGGGCATCGTACACACGGACGTGAAACCGCCGGCAGCCGCAGCCGCCGTGCCGGTCGCGATCGTTTCCTTATGCACCTGCCCAGGTTCGCGGAGGTGGACATGCAAATCGATAAATCCCGGAGCCACGATCAGTCCGCAGGCGTCGAATTTTTCATCCGCCCCGCCTTTGATTTTGTTCGGGAGCCCCACTTCCGCGACCCGACCATCCTTCAGCAAGACGTCCATCGGCGCATTGATGCGGGCCGCCGGATCGATCAGATGGCCACCTTTAATCAACAGGCTGCTCTGTTTTTGTGGCTTCATTTCATCTTCCCCATCGCCCGCGCCAGAATCGCCATGCGAGTCGGCACGCCGTTCCGAACTTCTTCCAGAATGCGTGCCTGCGCACCATCCGCGACTTCGCTGGTCAATTCGAGACCGCGAATGATTGGTCCCGGATGCATCACGATCGCATCCTTCTTCGCCAGCTTCAGCCTGGCCGTATTCATCTGGTAGCGCGCGATGTACTCCGTGAGGTCGATCCTGAGCCCGGCAAGCCGTTCTTTCTGCACGCGCAACAGCATCACCACATCGGCGCCGCGCAAAGCGTCCTCCATATGACGAGTCCCGCGGATCCCCGGAGCGAGAGTGATCGCGATGTCCGGCACAAGTTCCGGCGGACCGCAAAGTGTGATCTTGGCGCCGAACTTGCTCAGCAGGTGACACGCAGACCGCGCCACGCGGCTGTGAAAAATGTCGCCCACAATCGTAACCTGCAATCCTTTCAATGTTTTCTTGTTTCGCAGAATTGTGTAGGCATCGAGCAACGCCTGCGAAGGATGCTCGTGCAGCCCGTCTCCGGCATTGATCACCGGCACATCGATGTGCTCCGCCATCACGTGCGGAGCCCCTGCATTCGGATGCCGGATCACGATGATATCCGCGCCCACTGCGCGAACCGTGTATCCCGTATCCAGCAGCGATTCGCCCTTTTCAATACTCGAACCGACCGCCTGGATCAGCACGGTATGCGCGCCCAACGATTTCGCCGCGATTTCAAAGGAGCTTCGCGTCCGGGTCGACGCCTCGTAGAAAAGAAGCAGAACCCGTTTGCCCCTGAGCAGAGGCCGCGCCTTGTCCGGATTCATGCGCCGGGCGAACTTCAACAGCTTCAAAATCTCGAATGCTTCCAGATTTTCGATGCCGAGCAGGGAGCCGCGTGCTGGATTCATAGGGACTACTGCTTTTCCATCAACAGGACTTTCTCCGCGTCATCCACTTCGCGAAGTTTCACTTCGATGATCTGGTTTTCCGTTGTCTGTACGATTCGCCCGATGAACGATGCCTCGATCGGTAGTTCGCGGTGTCCGCGATCAATCAGCGCGCACAATTGCAGGCGCTTGGGACGTCCCGCGCGGAAAAGCGCATCCATCGCGGCGCGGGTGGTACGCCCGGTGTAGAGCACATCGTCCACCAGTACCACAGACTTGCCTTCGATCGGGACTTCCAATTCAGTCTTCTGCACCACGGGCTTCGAATCCAGCGTGGAAAGATCGTCGCGATACAAGGTGATGTCGAGGGTCCCGAGCAGTACTGGCTTTTTCTCGATGCGCTGAATAATCTTCGCAAGCCGCTCCGCCAGCGGAACGCCGCGCCGCCGGATGCCGATCAGCGCCAGATCTTCGACACCATTGTTCTTCTCGAGAATTTCATGCGCTAGCCGGATCAATGTACGCTCTACTTCAGAGGCCGACATGAGTTGCGCCTTCTGCACAATCTCGACCGCCCGCTTTGCTGTACGTAAATTCATAAACGCTGCATCATACGCGTGTGGAAAGATGAGAGCAAGCGCACGGCCGACATCTCAACAGATTGCAGGCGAATCAGGCCCGTGGATTGCGCGGTCGCATCCACAGCGATCCCAAGGCTCCGCCTAAAGAAGAGAGCAGCAAGGCAAAGATCATCACAAGAACGAGCGTAACGGTCAGTCCCGCCGGAGTGAACATGGTGTGGAGACTCGCTTGAATGTCGGGGATTGAAGAATCGGCGCCAAAAGAGTGCAGCACGCGCGTCACGGAATCGATGTATTCCTTCTGACGGTGGAAAACGAATATCCAGATGATGAAATACAGGGATTGGATGCCGGTAGCGACAACGCCTGCCGCCCCGCCAAGTCGCGACGCGGGCTTAGTTGGAAGCACGATCCCACTCTCACTGCGGTAAAAATAGACAGCCAGTGCCCCGGCGAGAACGATCGCGAGAAACGGGAGAAGCATTCCCATAAAGAACCCAAGCACACCCGCCTTGATCGCGGCTCGAGCTGCAAATCCACGATCCATCGCACTCGAAGACAAAACACGGCGAATTTGAGGCGAATCGAATCCGGGCTCTCCGGAAGCTTGGGACGAAAATCGGTCCGACTCGGATTTCAGACCAATCGCAGGTTCAACATCGGCAACCGCGATCCTCACACTGATCTGCGGCGCGCGGCAATGCGGACAAAACGGCCGCCCATCCTCGACTGTCGCTCCGCATTTTTGACAGGGATGCTCCACTGCTTTGAAGCTAGCGCACTACGCACCGGAGAGCAAGGCGGTGGGATCGGGTGGATCTGTCCATCGGATCATCTGAACCAAAATTGGATCAGATTCGGTTCACCGAGCGCCTTTGACGTTCGATGGGCAGATGGCCCGATCACCCGATGGCCCGATAGTTCAGATCGTGTCGTCCTTGCCGGTATGCATGCGGATATAGACCAGCGCGAACCGTGCCCCCGGGCCGTTCTGCTTGATCGATACGAGGTGCTGGTTTCCTTCGGTTCCCACTTTCAGCTCGACCGCATCGCCTGACCCATCCTTGTCACAGGAAACCGGCTTCGACATGTCGTCCTTGCCACCCTTGGAGTCCATGTGACCGCCACTCCACGCGCCCTTGCATTCGATGGGCTTGCCATACTTTTGTAGCTCTTTGCCGTAGTAGGAGTTGATTTTGGCGGGAGCGTCGTCCGATACAAACTCCGCCGCCACCACCTTCAACGAGAATCCCAGAAGCGAAAGATTCACGTTGGCGCTCTTCTTGTCGTCGCTATCATCCTTCGGAGCAGGCTTCGCACCAGGATAAAGCGTCAACCCCGCGTCGCGGATGTCGGCTTCTTCGCTGACGTGCAAATCTCCCATGGGCGATTTGATATCGACGTGCTTTTCGCCGTCTGCACTCTTGTCATTAGCATTGATGCTGCACGCGGGAAGCGCGCAAAGCGCCGCGAGCACTGCACCCAGAGAAAGCTTGGCGACGACGCTAGGGTTGAACAGCATTTTCCGGTAGAACATGGGACGAGCCTCCTGGGCTGGTTTGACCTGTGAGTGGCCGCGCCGGGCGTTCGAGCCCCTCGCCTCGGGACGCGATGCTCGGAATCGTAACCGGCAAGTGACCGCGGATCGGAATTTCGCCAAAGATCGCTTTCACCGCCGCGGTTTCCGAAACAGTCGAGTTCGAGAATGCGCAGACATAATTTTCAATCGCCGGGAAGTCCTGCACCACATAAGGATTCCCCATGGCGAGCACAACCGTGCGGCTGCCAGCGTGCTCAAGGATCGTGTTGAGCAAAGCCCCGGTGGCTTCATCCATGGCAACCGTATTCGTCAATTTTCCTCCCGCGGCGCGGATGGCCTTACCGGCCGTCGGAACCACATACACTGCGGCGACAACGTGCTCCGCCGTTTCAAGCGCTTCCAGCACCGTCGGTTTCATCCCTACCGCCGAGCGTGCATCCACATAAATGATGCGCGCGTCAGGCACTCGGGCCAGAATCTGGCGCTCGAACATCCGTCCCGACTCAGTACGCAAATCGTCCGAAAAAATCACTGCCACCAGACGGTTGCTCACCTCTGTCATGGATTGATACGGAAGCCCGGCTTCCGGAGTTCCAAAAGACTGCAGCGGAATCACCTGGCCATTATCACGAACCAGGGTGATTGCCTCATCGGCGATATTCTGCCCAATCGCTACATTCTCCGGCTTCGCCACTTCATTCGAAAGCAGGCTCAGATCCGCGAGCCGTGCCCGGTTCAGCCCCACCGAGGCCTTTAATTCCAGGATCTTACGTACCGATTGATCCAGCCGTGCGTGGCTGATTTCGCCGTTGTGCACAGCCTGCAGCATCGAGCGGTAGCTGGCATCGAGATTGGCCGGAATGATCAGCATGTCATTGCCCGCCTTGAACGATTCGACTGCCGCCCGGCCTATATCCTTGGCATAAAGGCGAGTCAGGCCCGCCATATCGAGGGCATCGGTCACCACGATTCCTTTGAAGCCCATGTCTTCTCTCAATAATCCGGTCACCACCGCCCTGGAAGTGGTCGCCACCCGGTTAGGCTCCGGATCGAGAGCGGGCACTGTGACATGCGCTACCATCACGGCATCCACGCCTGCTGCGATCGCACTCCGGAACGGCGGCAACTCCACCGAATTGAGGCGCGCCCGGTCGCCGGTCACGTGAGCAATCCCAAGGTGCGAATCGGAAGCCGTATCACCATGGCCGGGAAAATGCTTGGCGGTCGTCAACATGCCGCCCTCGTGAGCCCCGCGAATATATGCGGCCACAAAGTCGCCTACCTGCGTCGGATCTTCCCCAAACGAACGCGTATTAATGATGGGATTCGCGGGGTTAGAGTTCACGTCCGCATCCGGAAAGAAATTCCAATGCACTCCGATGGCGCGCGCTTCCAATGCCGTGATGCGCCCAAAGACCTCGGCATTTTCCGTTTTGCCGGTAGCAGTGAAGGCCATGGCGTGCGGAAACACAGTCGTGCCATTCAATCGCATCGCCACGCCCCGCTCGAAGTCTGCTGACACGATCAGCGGGAGCTTGGACGCCTTTTGCAGCCGGTTCAACAGATCGGCGGCAACATACGGCTGGCTTTTCAGCAGCACCGGACCATCCACCGGCACACTCATCACCACCGACCCAATGTGGTATTTGCGGATGTTGTCACGCAACTGAACGAAAATTGGATCAGCATCGTTCAGAAACTGCACCCGAACCCAGGTCGCGAAGAGTTGGCCGACCTTTTCCTCGGGCGACATCTTATGCAACGTCTTGTCCACCCACTTCTCGCCTGACCTATCCAGGTGGATCGGACCAGCCGGCAAGAAGCGCTCCTTCTCCTTGTCCTTCGCAAAGCAAAGCGCTGTGGCCAGCAGCAAGACGATCACCAGCACATATCGGGGCATGCCATTGACAATAGCAAAAGTCGAGCGTCGGCTCACGCAGTCTCCAATAATTCCTGTTCCACACGGGCTACGGCTTTCGTTTGGATCGCCGGATCGTCGCCCGCACCCGGCAGCCAGTCGACATTTGGTTCTCGGCGAAACCATGTCATCTGGCGTTTCGCGTAATTTCGGTGCGCCTGCTGCGCGGCTGCCAGAGCTGCCGCCCGATCGATTTCTCCGCGCAGCAACTGCATCGCCTGTTTGTATCCCAGCGATGCCAGCGGACGAGCCTGCTCGCCGTATCTTTCCAGGAGTTTCTTCGTCTCAGCAATGAGCCCGCGGTCGAACATCTTCACCGCTCGTTCGTTAATCCGCTCATAAAGGAGCTCGCGCTCCGGACCGAGCCCCAGACGCAGAATGCGAAATCCTCGCAATGGTTCGCGCCCCTGCTTCCAGAGTTCCGTCATAGTCCGGCGGTCGGGTTTGCGCGACGCAAGGCACACTTCGATTGCCCGTATCACTTTCGGAACATCGTTGGCATGAATCCGCCCCGCTGCCGAAGGATCCAGCCGGCGCAGAATGCGATGCACGTATTCGGCTCCCTTTTTTTCCGCGCGACCGCGCAGCCTGCTGCGCAGATCTTCCCACCGCTGCGGACCCGGGAAGAGCCCTTCAATCAGAGCGCGCAGATACAGTCCGGTGCCTCCACTAACAATGGGCAATCGCCCGCGCCGATGAATGTCGTTGAGAGCCTGCCGCGCCTGTCGCGCATACTCCCCCGCAGTAACGTCAGTCAGCGGATCGACACAGTCCAGCAGATGATGTGGAATCTCCGCGCGCTCGGCCGCGCTGGGCTTGGCCGTGCCAATTTCAAAATCGCGATACATCGCGATCGAGTCGCAGTTGACGATTTCACCCCGGAAGCGGCGCGCAATCGCCAGCGCCAGCGACGTTTTTCCACTCGCCGTCGGACCCAGAACGACCACCACCAGCGGCTCGCGCATCGCCTTCTCCGAGCCCGACAACGTCAGCGCGCGCTCCAAGGAATGTACCGCCAGTAGCGGATAATCGTAAGAATCAGCAGAAGTACAGCTATCAGCAGCAATCCGGTAGCCTCGGCCGCGTAAACAGAGTGATGATGCTCATGCTGATCGTGCTGTTTATCGTCAGCTGCCGGCTTAGGTCGAACGGGAGCGTTCACGCCGATATTGTAGCGTGTATGGTCGATCGTCGTTGGTCGTCAGTCGATCGTCGAAAAAAACATCGTTGGTAAACAAATTCATCGCGACCGACCAACGACCAACGACGAACGACTAGCGACCGCCGCCAACTCCCGCTCGCGTTACACTACGTTCGCGCCGTCATGCCGATGCCGTCCTCCAACCGCGAACTCAGGCTTCTGCGCTTCAGTGTCTTCGAAGTCGACCTCGACGCCGGAGAGCTTCGCAAGAACGGACGCCGCATCCGCTTGCAGGAGCAGCCCTTTCAAGTCCTCGCCGTCCTGCTGCAAAATGCCGGGCAAGTCGTAACCCGCGAGGAACTGCGCGAAAAAATTTGGCCTGCCGACACTTTCGTCGACTTCGATCACAGCCTGAACACCGCCGTAAACAAAATTCGCGAATCGCTCAGCGACTCCGCGTCGAGCCCGCGCTTCGTCGAGACGCTGGCACGCCGCGGATATCGCTTCATCGCTCCAGTCGACAGCCTCTCGCCAGCGCTAAACCACCCCGAGAGTACACCGGAAGCTAAAGACTTCAAACCGTCCCCGTCCGAACCCGCGATCCATCCCGATCTGCACGTGCCGATTCCAAGACGCAGTCTGGTGCGCGGCCTATTTGCGCTGATTCAAGTGATGTATCTGATCTTCTATGTCGCCGGCCTGGCTCGTCTCCACGAGGTGGACCGGCTCGCGACCAGCTTCATGCCCGGCTGGCGCGCACTCTTCATCGTAGGTGCCGTGCTGATCACGGCCGTGGTGGGAATTCCCCTGCGCTTCTATCTGCTCTCCGCAGTAGCCTTCGATTTCCGCAAACTCGGCGCAACCTTCCCCATCCTGTTCCCATTCGTTCTCGCGCTCGATCAACTCTGGGCCATCGCCCCGTTCCTGCTGCTCCCGCAGATCGGCATCGGCCTGGCATTCGCCGCCACCGCAGCACTACTGTACGTACCATTCTCGGAGAGAACACTGGTCCGCATGGCCTATTTCGCTTGAAGTTAGAAGCTAGCCGCCACCGACGATGATCGGCGCCTTGCAACCCCCAGCCATTCCCCCGAAGAGGTACAGGGCAGCCACAAGATGCTGCTCGAGACTCTCTGCGACGTCACGGACGAAAGCCACCCGCTGCAAGATGGAGCGTTGGTCGATCTCTGCTTTGAAAGGGCGAGCGTTTTGCGGGTCTTTGCCGTGACACTCGCTGGGATCATTCGGGAAATCGACAAACAAACTTATGTTGAGCAGTTTGGTCAGGTCGCGGAACGATTCCCGCGAGTGCGTGTTGCATCGATCAAAAGGATCAGGATCGTGGGCGGGATGGATCAGAAAATTTATGATCGGCGTTTCCACCTGGAGCAAAAGCGGGTTGAAAGTACCGCTATCCGGCGAACCCGCCAGAGAGAATCCGTTGAGCGACGTCACGTTATAACGCAAGGAAACAATGGTCACGTAGTCCTTTTCCGTCGAAGCATCAGGCGGGTACACGGAACCGGCGCGGCTGCGATAGTGAGTATGCGCTACGTATGCATCCGGTTTCGGAAGGCGTATGGCGTAGCGCTCCAACTTGTCGTCGAGAACGTGCTGCACATTCTGGGGGTCGATTTTCGCCCGCAAAATGTTCGAATCGACCGTGCCCGCGGCAGTTCCCGTGCGAGCGGGGAGGGAGAGATCGTAAATCCCCGCAGGCAACACTTTATCCGCAGTCTGCACGACTAGATCCCTGTGACTCTTGGTTTTTGGCGCAAGGGCAAGCACGCTGTTGCCGTCCTTGGGATCGGGAACGATGGCCCAGGGGCCTTCGAAAATCACGTAAACCTTCTCAGCGGGTGGCAGAGTCTCCGCAGCCTGTTGCGGTGCGGGCGTACTCTCCCTGGTCTGATTGCAAGCGCCCATGATCAGGGCAGCAAAGAAAATACCGGCTAGAAGGAGTAGCAAAGTACGAGAGTGGCGTGGGCTTGTCATCAATCCTCCATTTGGAAGTTTCATGGGTGACCATAGGCAGCAAATGCCGCCCAATGGTTAGGGTGAGCCGTCTGCTGGTTTTGCAACATCCTTTGTGAAGTCTCTCGAGTGGCTGTTGAGACCGATTGACCGGAAAGCAACGAAAAATAGAAAGAGTCCATAAATGCACTGGACTCGATCGCGTCCACCGCCCAACGGCTAGCGACAACGTGCGGCACGCCGGAGATCTGGAGCGCCTCGGCAACACTGTCGAATCCCCGCGAACCTCCTTCGCCAGAGTCGGTGCTGCACGCCGCCAGAACGGCCAGTTGCATATTCCGCAAATTGAGATTGCGGACGGCGCTTGCATCCAGAAGAACGGGAGCGCCAGTTCGAGGGTCTTTTCCTTCGAGCATTAAACCGGTATGGCTCGAGGTGGTGATCGCGTGCCCCGCAAAATGGAACACTGCGGCCCTCGGCAGTTCGTCAGCAACCGCACTGAGCTTTGCTTCTGGGCCCTTGAGTACGTGCGACAAATGAAAAGCCCTCGCGACCTTATCCGCCCCCGCTAAAGCATCCGGGATATCAAACAGGCCCGTATCCGGCGCGGACGCCGTGCTGGCGACGACCAACGCCGACAGGGCGGGCGTGATCGCAACTTCCGAGTGTATCCGCGCTTCCGCATATAGTCCCGACGAATGGACGATCGGCGCATGCTCGATGAGGTAGTGACCCTTCGCGTCCACTAGGGCTTCGAACGGGAGTCTGGCCAGAGAGCCTTCTGCCTCGATTACGAGCGTGCGCTTCGGATCGAGCCGCTCTTCGATCGGAGCGACAAGCATCGAATACAAAGTCTGGCCATCGGTGCGCAGTAGGGTCAATTCTGACCCCGGCTCCGAACAGCGCGTGTAGAAACTGGCTGCTCGATCCTGCAGTTCCTGAGGCGATTGCGGAATCCATTTCGCGCTTACTCCACGGTCGTCGTAAACCCAAATGGCGAGGCCATCGGGCAGTACACCATAGGCGAGTACCGTCTGGTTAGTCAGAAGAGGCAGATGCTCCGACAGCCGGGACGGATCGGGCAGAGATCGTGATGGTTCAGAAATGTTCTTCGAGGTAGCACGCCCATGAAGGCCTACGCGCTGCGGGGCATCCAAATACCACTCAAATATGTCGAGCGATTCCTGTTCACGCCCCTGGACCACGGCGGCTTCGGCGAGCCCGAGGTAAACCGGAGCAGCGTCTTTGCTCCAACTAGTTCGGTCGGCTTCAGAAGTGAGAGATGCCAGGTTTTGCTCGGCCAAGCGGAGCGCCGGAAGGAAAGCTTGCTCGGCTTCCGCTGGGTGATGACTGCCGAGCTGTACCTCACCCAAAGTGGAATAAAAAATTTGTGCGAGAAGATTATTGGAAAGTTGCCGAACCTCATCCTGGACGCGCGTCAAACGGCCCAGAGCGACATTGAACCCATCTTGACGCGTCTCCAATTGCGCCGTCCTGATCTCGCTCTCAAGGCGGTCTGCACGCGTCTCCTCAGTTTGCGGGGCGAGAGCATAGAGCCGAGCCGCCTCCGCGTACTGGAGTTTGGCCACCTCGGGCTGATGGGCAGTGTTGGCCGCCTTCGCCATACTGCCATGAGCCCAGGCACGCAACTGGAACTCCTCGATGTTTGTGTCAACTATGGCGGCGGCTTCACGCCAAGTCGCCAACTGCAGATTTGACTGACCTGCAGCCTCGGCCGCATACGCCACCTCATAGTACAAGTTGTAGCCCCGCATGGCAGGGAACTGTCCCGACCAGTAGAGTTCCAGCCCGGCACAAGTGAGCCTCCATCCGCCCGACCGGTCACCGGTCAGGAACATACTTTCTGCAGCAAATCCCAAGCCCCGTAAATAGAGAGCCCCGTACCCGGTCTGCCGTGCGAGATCCCGAGCGCGATACGCGGATTCCTGGTAAATGCCGAGATCGCCCATCAGAAGTGAACAGACGCTCTTCTCCAACCCCAGCTGAATCTGCACCCAGGGATATGGATAGCTCTTCGCCTCCGCCTCCGCCGCGATCGACCTGCGCCGGCAGTCTTCGCTGCGACGCGAGATCTGATCCGCAAACGACCGTTCGAATTCGGCTCGCAGCGCTCCCGCCCTATTGCCCGAGGCGCGAAACATTTTTTCCGCCCGCTCAGTCTCCTGCCGCGAGACATCGTACTTGCCGGCATCGTTGGAATCGACAGCACGAGCCAGGGAATTCACAGCCGAGGGAAAATTTGGCGAGGAGGAGCCTCGCAGCAGATCAGCCAGCCAGCGGTCACTATGTTTTTGTTCTGTCAGCCCCGCCAAAAAAAAAAGCGCCCGGAGGGCGTTCGCATCCGAATTGGCTTTCGCTTCAGGAAATGCTTGCGGCAACCATGACCGCACCGCTTCGTGCAGATACTCTTCAATACGCTCGTCAACTTCCGAATCACGGCTCGCGCCTCCGCTAGCCACCAGCTCAGCCGGCGACAGCAGCGGAGTTGCCTTGCTCTGATGCTCTTTCAACTTTTCCCGCACCGCGTTCGCGCGGTTGCGCGCTTCCTCGGCCCATTGCGAACTCGAATCCACTTTCAAGTAGTGTTCCCAATCTTCGAGCGCCTGCGTATAAAGAAACTGATGTTCTGCAACGATGGCGCGATTGAACAGCGCCACCGGTTCATCCGGTTGCCCTTGCAGGGCTTGGCTCAGATACTCATACGCCGCGCCGAAATCTTCCTTGCGATCTTCTTGCAGTGCGCGCTGAAAATATGCTGTCCCTAAATCAATCAACAGCGCGGGTGAACGCGGTTGCAACTCCAGCGCGCGGCGTAACGCTTGCACCGCGGCATCGTACTTGCCTTCCAGAACGTCGGCCCGGGCCTCCGCTTGAAGCCACGCCGGATCCGACGGCTTCGCGGCCAACTGGCTCGCAATCAGCGCTTCCGCTTTCAACAGCGCAGGTGGACGGCTGGTAAACGAAGCCGCCGGCCCCAGCGAAACCCGCAACGGCGCATACGACGCACCTGCAACCCTCAACTCCAGCGTCCGCTTTTCGGTATAGGCTCGAGCCAGAAGCTGGTCGGCGGCGGCCGGCTGCTTGCGCTGCACCACAAACCACGATCCCGCGGCAATGATCGCCAGCACAGAAACGCCGGCCGCAGCGAGGCGGGGAACAGCAAACCAATACCGCCATCGCGACTTTCGCTCGGCGTCCGATTTCGTCGTTCCAGCGATTCGCTGGCTCAACCGCTGCTGCCACTCCGCGTGCGCACTCTCAAGTTCCGCAATTTGCTTTCGCTCGGAATCGGTGACCTCGCCTTTCAGAGCGGACAGCTCGGCAACCGCTCCCTGCAGCAGCGGACCACAATGATTACAGCGGCTCGCGTGTTCGACGCAGGTGAGCGTCCAGTCCGGCGGAGTCAGGCCACCCGCAATTTCCCGCCACACCTCCTCGTCCGGGCAATCGCTCTGGCGAGTTGTAGATGCGGAGGGCTTCATATTCTTCAGCTGCTCGTCGAAAAGCGACAACGCGTGATATTGCTCCCGGCATTCGCTACACACTGCGAAATGCGGGTGAACGTCCGCCCCATCCCCATCCGATTTCGTGCTCTGACGGGACTTCTCCAGCAACTTTGCCAATTCTGGTTCCCCGAGATGTTCGCTTGCACTGTCCAAAAGCTAGCTCCCCAATCTTTTAGAACGATTTTGCCGATTCAGAACCTTCACATCGCGGTGTGGCGTCGAGCTTAAGATATGACCGCGAATCACAATAGCCAGCCTCATCAGTACGCTCTCCACACCTTCCGTCGTCAGTCCAATCGACGGGATGGCGGCTATTTCACCGGCCGTCAGACCCTGCCGGTGGCGGAGCCAGAAAATTGTGCATTTTCTCTGCGAATCCTTCCCCGCCGTGACCTGCCTCAGGGCCTTATCAATCTTCTCCAACTGAATGCGCTGGCTGACGACATCAAAGCTATCCGAACCGGGCACTTTCGATTGGATCTCGTTGGGTTCCGTTATAGCTTCCGTTTGGGTGAAGCCCCGCTTGGCCGCCAGCGCCGATTTGAAATGATCATGTACTACGTTGGCCGCAACGACTTTTAAGAATCCAAAGATCGAATCTTCGTGGCGAGGCTGGAATGATCGCAGCAGACGGCTATCGTTTTCGCACAGCTTCAGATAAGTATCTTGGATCAAATCGTCCAGTTGCGAACGGGATGGCTCGGCCCAATGGCGAGCGGTCCTCAAAACTGCCGAGGCGATCACTACATGGAATCGCCGGATGAACTCCGCCCAAGCCCCTGAATCGTTCGAGCCGGCGCATGCTCTTACCAGTGCCTCCGATGAGAGCTCTGCATAGCGCGCCAAGGTTCACCCCAGTTCCCTAGTGGGTCGGTCGAATCGGTGTCGAAAGGGCACGGGTTCAGCCGTGCCGCAACTGCCGTAACAATCAACAGCGGCTATACCGGTTCCTGAAGAAACCGCACTCCCCGCAACAACCGTGGAAGAGTGGCCCTTCAGGGCCGCGCAAGTTCCTCGAGCCAATAGGGGCTTCAGCCCCGGTAGTCTTTGTCTCACCGCCAGCGAGTCGTTCATCAATCTCTTTATCCGCTGCGGAATACGTCTTTCAAACTAACCCATCATTCCAGTTCGGCGGATTCTACAACAATCTTGCAGTGGAACCGTGAAAAGATTGTTAAGTCGATCTGTAATGCACGGAGAAAATCGTCCCAAAAGACGGCCGCGTACGACGTGGAAGAGCGGACCTTTAGTTAGTGCCGCGTGACTCGCCTCGAATTCATGGGCTTCAGCCCGAAGGTCGCTTTTCCAAGCCCGATGGTGCGCTAACCCAGCAGCTTCGCCGCTTCCTTGGCGTAGTAAGTCAGAATCATGCTCGCGCCCGCGCGCCGGATACAAAGCAGCGATTCCATCATCACGCGCTCTCGGTCGATCCACTGGTTTCGGGCCGCGGCCTCGATCATCGCGTACTCTCCCGACACCTGATAAGCCGCCAGCGGAAGGTCAAAGCGGTCCCGTGCCGCGGCAATCACATCGAGGTAAGGCATGGCTGGTTTCACCATGATCATGTCCGCGCCTTCTTCAATATCCAGTTCAATCTCCCGCATCGCTTCGAGAATGTTACCCGGGTCCATTTGGTAAGACCGGCGATCCCCAAACTGCGGAGCCGAATCCGCCGCCTCCCGGAAAGGTCCATAGTATCCAGAGGAAAACTTGGCGGCATACGAGAGAATCGGAGTGTTATCAAAACCATTCTGGTCAAGCGCTGCTCGAATCGCGCCGACCCGTCCATCCATCATGTCCGACGGCGCGATCACGTCGACGCCCGCTCGAGCCAGCGATACCGATGTGCGTGCCAGCAATTCCAGGCTGGCATCATTCACGATCTCAAATTCCGCCGTCGCAGGCGGCGCTGCCGCTGCCGCCCCCAGCGATTGCCGCTCCGCTTTCACAACCCCGCAATGGCCGTGCGACATGTACTCGCACAGGCACACGTCTCCCATGACCACCACGTCGCGAACTTCGCTCTTGATGGCACGTGCCGCCCGCTGCACAATTCCGTCTTCCGCCCAGGCGCCCGTGGCAAGTTCATCCTTCTTTTCGGGCAGCCCGAACAAAATCACCGACAGCACTCCCAAAGCGCGAGCATCCCGGACTTCCTTGACCGCCTCATCAATCGAGAGGTTGAAGACGCCCGGCATGGAACGAACTTCCTTGCGGATTCCCGTTCCAGGGCAAATAAACAGGGGATAAATAAAGGATTCAGGCGTGAGCCGGGTCTCGCGGACCAAGTCACGCAGCGTTTCAGTGCGCCGCAAACGGCGCAGGCGGGTCACTGGGAATGCCATGACAGGGATTTTAGCAGCTGGCCGGGCTCCGACTGCCGAGTAGATCACGAGACATGGTGATGTACATCACATCGACTCCAAGCCTTCTCGTGACGTTACCTCAGTAACCAAAGGTAACCAGTCCGTGATCTAAACATAACGTCGAGAACGTCATATGATGCGAAGGAAGTGTCCCGACCGCAAATCTCGGCGCTCCTCTGCGGAGTCGGCCTACTGGTGGCCTTTGCTGTGGCCCCGTTGGTCATTCCCAGCCCTTTTTTCCGCGTGGCCATGGGAGACCTTCTCCCACTTCTGGTCATCGCCGCCGCCTTCGTTGTCTCCACTCGAAACGCCTTCGACAGCCGCGGTCATACTCGCTTGTTTTGGAGCCTGATCGCTACGGGCATGGGTATGTGGTGTTTCAATCAGGCATGCTGGACCTGGTTTGAAGTCGTTCTTCGTCGGCCGCTGCCGGATCCCTTCCTCGGAGACATCGTGCTCTTCCTGCACGTCGTACCAATTACCGCCGCCGTTGCCATTCGTCCGCATCGTGCTGACGAAAGCGAAGGGATGCTGCCCAGCGCGCTGAATGTCCTGATCCTGCTTGTATGGTGGATCGTCGTCTACGCTTTCTTCGTTTTCCCGGATGAGTATCTCGTCACCAATGTCGCGGTGTACAACCCGCGCTGGGATCTGCTCTATCTGATCGAGGGACTGATCCTGATCTCCGTGGCCGCGGTCGCGTTCTTTACCAGCACCGGCGCCTGGCGCGAGCTCTACCGCAATATCTTTTTTGCCGCCGCACTCTACACCTTCTGTTCTGAAGCCATGAACGCCGCACTCGCACGCGGTGCTTATAAAACCGGCGGAATCTATGACCTCCCTTTCCTGGGAGCCGTACTTGGCTTCCTGTGGGCTGCCATTGCCGGCCGTCGTTGCCTTCGCGATACCGAACTGACCCCTTCGGTCGCACGTAGCAGCCGGCCACTCGCCCCTGCTCTAGCGAAACTAGCGCTACTTTCTTTGCCCATCATGGGATATTGGGCCCTGTTCATGAGCCCCGATGGCCCCTACCTCCGGCACGTACGTTTTGGTGTCACGATGGGCGGGGTTGCAGTGCTGGCGTTCGTCGTTCTTCTCAAACAGCACCTTCTTGACCGCCGGCTCCTTCGGTTACTGAACCATTCGCGCCAGAGCTTTGACAATCTGCAGCGCCTGCAGGGAAGAGTTGTCCAACAGGCGAAGCTGGCATCGCTCGGAGAACTGGTCGCGCTCGCCGCCAGCGAGCTCGAATATCCGCTCGCGGCCATCCTGAAAAGTTCCGAACAGATGGCGGCCAGCAGCAACCTGAGCCGCGAGCAACTGGCGAACGCCCAGAAAATCGGCCAGCAGGCGCGCCGCACCCGCGAGCTCGTCGGCGATCTGCTTAGCTTTGCGCAGCAGACCCCTGGCGAAAAAAGCCCTCTCGAACTCAAGCCGTTGTTACAACGCGCGGTCCAGATGGAAGGATTCAAACTCGAGAACCGCAGAATCACTCTCACCGTCGAGAGCAACGATCCGCTGCCTCGCGTCCTCGGCAATGCGAACCAGCTCTTGCAGGCTTTCCTGCAGATCATTGAGAACGCAGTCGACGCGCTGCAGGAAGTTGGCGGCGGCCGACTCCAGGTATCGCTCTGGCGGCAAGACCACGAAGTTGTCGTCCAGTTCGCCGACTCCGGCCCCGGACTGCGTGATCCCGAGCGCGTTTTCGATCCCTTCTATACCACCAAGCCGGTTGGCAAAGGCACCGGCCTCGGACTCAGCGCCACCTACGGCGTAGTCCAGGATCATCGAGGCCAAATCACCTGCCACAACCGTCCCGAAGGCGGAGCCGCATTTGAAATCCGCCTCCCAGTACTGAAAGTCTCCGCGCCACTCGCCGAAGCCGCCCGCGTCTAACCGCGCGCCCCAATATTAGGTTTTGTATCAGGGTATCGCTTTAGCGATACCGTAACTTCCTTGACTCCAATGCCTCTTTAGGGGCTGGACATCAAGGGACGAGTCTTTCATCAGACCTTTTAGCCTCTTAGCTGAGCATAGAAACTACTTCTTCTGCAATGCGTGAGCTCTATCCCCCATTCGCCACGATCGCGTCCGCCACGCGTGCCGCCTCGATGGCGAATTGCACATCATGCGTGCGAATGATGTGCGCTCCTTTCAGGATCAACGCCGTCTCCGCTGCCAGCGTTCCGTAAATCCTCGCACCCACTTCCGCATCCTTGCCGTCGCGAGCCAGCAATCTTCCAATGAACGACTTGCGCGACACTCCCGCTAAAAGCGGAAATCCCATCTGCTGCAATTCGGCGAAGTGTGCCAGCAGCGGATAATTCTCTTCGAACCGTTTCCCAAATCCGAATCCCGGATCGAGCACCAGCCGGTCACGCTTGATTCCCGCCAGCGTTGCCGTTTCAGCCCATTGCCGCAGGTCACGCTTCACGATCAGCCCCGGGTCGCCAATCGGCGGCAACGCCTTCCACTCCTCCGGACGCCCGCGCGTGTGCATCAACACCGCACCCACTTTGAGTTCGGCGAGCGTTTTTGCCATCTTCGGATCCCAGCGGAATCCGCTCACATCATTTACGACCTCGGCACCTAGATCAACCGCGGCGCGCGCAACGCTCGCTTTATACGTATCTACACTCACCACCGCCGCCGGACGCCGCCGCTTCAAATCGCGGATCACCGGCAGTACTCGCTTTCTTTCTTCTTCTTCGGAGATTGGCTCCGTCACGCCCGGCCGCGTCGACTCCCCGCCAACATCAATGATGGTCGCACCCTCATCCAGCAACTTCTCCGCATGGACGACCGCTTTCTCGGCATCAATGTAGAGTCCCCCGTCAGAAAACGAGTCAGGAGTTACATTAACGACGCCCATGATCAAAGTGCGCCGCCCTAACTCAAGCACCCGAGTGCCGATGTTCCACTGAAAAATCGCCCGCATATCCCGCTATTCTAGAACGAGGCCATTTTCCCCGGATGCTACAATCCACCAAATGTCCCGCCGGCGATCTGTCGCTCGTCTGCTCCCGATTGTTTTCCTGCTTTGCGCCCCACTACTGGCCGCTCCGCCCAAACCGCTTCAGGAGCGCATCGCCAGCGTACTGAACGCACCCGACCTCGCCCAGGGCTTCTGGGGAATCGAAATCGTCTCGCTGTCGACCGGCAAAACCTTATACCTGCAAAACGCTGACAAGCTCTTCACCCCCGCCTCGAACACCAAGCTCTTTACCACCGCCGCAGCGCTCGCGCTCATCGGTCCCGACTACCGGTTCCATACCAACGTCGAAACCGTCGCCACTCTCGACCGCTACGGCCGGCTCAATGGAGACCTCGTCCTTGTCGGCCACGGGGATCCGAATCTCTCCGGACGCGAGCTGCCCTACGACCAGAAGACTCAGCGCAATGACGATCCGATTCAGGCCCTCGAAACCCTCGCCGACGCAGTCGTGCAGAAGGGCGTGAAGTTCGTCGACGGCGACATCGTGGCCGACGATTCCTATTTTGCTTTCGAGCGCTACGGCGAAGGCTGGAGCCAGGACGATCTCATGTGGGGCGAGGGCGCTCCAGTTTCCGCCCTCACCGTCAACGACAATGTCGTTTTCGTCAACATTCAGCCCGCCGACCACCCCGGCGAAAAAGCATTCGTCAGCGTGAAGCCCTTCACCGAGTACTACCGCATCGACAATCGCATCGTCACCACGCCCGCCGGAACCGCGCGCAAGTTCTCCGTCAACCGCGAGCCCGGCTCCATGGTCCTGACGCTATGGGGAACTATGCCCGTGGATGATCCAGGGACAAATGAAGGCCTTGCGATCGAAGATCCCGCTGAATTTGCCGCCGGACTGTTTCGCCAGTTACTCGAGAACCGCGGCGTCATCGTTTACGGACATCAGCGTACCCACCATACAGAACTTTCAAGCCTTTCGACTTTCAGCGTGACTGCCCTCGCTCCATCACACGGCGGCGGCGATCTCCCGACGCGTCCGCCGAAAATCGATCCGCCCGTCCCGCTCGCGAGCTACGAGTCGAAGCCTCTACTGCAAGACCTCCGCGTCATTAACAAGGTCAGCCAAAACCTGCACGCGGAAATTTTGCTGCGGCTCTTGGGAAAGGAACGTGGCACCGCCGGAACGATTGATGGTGGCCTCGAAGTGCTCCGCGGATTCCTCGGACAGGCCGGGATTCCCGCCGACCAGTACCTTTTCTACGACGGCTCCGGGCTCTCGCGCCAAAATCTAGTAACGCCGCACGCCATCGTGCAATTGCTCCGCTACTCCGCGGCGCAACCCTGGGGTGCCGATTTCAAGTCCACTCTACCGGTCGCTGGTGTGGATGGTTCACTCACCGAACGCTTGAACTCTCCTCGCCTGCAAAAACGCATAATGGCGAAAACCGGATCGCTCGGTGGAGTAAAAGCCCTCTCCGGCTATGCGACAACCGGCAGCGGAGACACAGTCGCCTTCTCGATTCTTTCCAACAATTTCAATCTCCCCACCAAACGCGTTACAGACGCGATCGACCAGATAGTCGAGGCGACGGTGGAAGACACGGAAGTTGGAAAGTAATCGGGGCCAGGTCAACGCACGATCAGAACGCAAGATGAAATCGCGGTAACATCGGCTCACCGACGGGCACACGACCACGAAAGCGTATCGACACTGCGGCGTCTGACCACGGATTTCCTGGTCGTCAGAGGCTGCCGAGCGCCGAAGACTCACGAATGCGTGCATCGCCGTGGAAGAGCGGCCCTTCAGAGCCGTGTGACTTACGTCGGGCTTCAGCCCTAGTGGCCACCTTTCCTCATCCGACGGAGTTCGCCCGCAAACGCCTAGGCTGCTTTTCTCAAGGCAACCGTTGACATTTCAGCGCACCATCATTGGCTCGAAGTTCCGAAGCAATGCAGATCACGAAGCACGCAACGCTAACCTCAAACAAGTTGCGCTTCGATAGGTTCACCGCGAGGAACAGGGACCGTGCAAGGTTAAATTGCAGCAGTCCGCCGCATAGCAGCGATATCCAGCCGATGTAGTATGTAATCCTTCCGATCAACTGCAGACGAGCGACGTGACCCATGGTGAACCTCCCGGTTCAAGTGGCAGAAAAGTGCCCCAAAAATAGGGCAATCAGCAAACGGCAGGGATTATACACCGGATAAATCGGGCGGCAAACGCTATTGTTCTGGAGCAGATTGAGCCAGCTTCAGCCCAGAATTCCCATCTTTCTCCCAATCTTTTCAAGTACTTCCAGAGCCTGCTGCAGCTCCTCATTCGTGTGCGTCGCCGTCATGATGGTCCTGATGCGTGCTTTACCCTCCGGGACCGTGGGAAATGCGATGCCCGTTCCCAGCACTCCCTCTTTGAATAGTTCGCGAGAGAATTCCATGGTCAACCGCCCATCGCCAATGATGATAGGGGTAATCGGCGTTTCGCTTGCCGGAGTAGTCTGGCCGCCAATATTGAATCCGAGCAACCCAAGTTCTTTCTTCCAGAAGCGCGTATTCGCCCAAAGCTGCTCCATCCACTGCGGCTCGGTTTCAAGGACATCGAAAGCCGCAATGCAAGTCGCCGCAACCGACGGCGGATGCGATGTCGAAAACAGAAACGGCCGCGCGCGATGATAAAGAAAATCGATCAGGTCGCGCGTGCCACAGACATACCCACCCAGCGCACCGATGGCTTTCGACAAGGTTCCAACCTGAATGTCGACACGCCCGTGCATTCCAAAATGATCGATCGTGCCTCGACCCTGCCGGCCCAACACTCCAGAAGAATGCGCGTCGTCCACCATCATGATCGCGCCGTATTTCTCCGCCGCATCGCACAAACCGGGCAGCGGCCCGATATCGCCATCCATCGAGAAAACGCCGTCGGAAATCAGCAGCTTCTTGCCCGGCTGGTTCTTCACGCTGGCCAGCTGTTCTTCAGCATGCGCCACATCTTTGTGCCGGAAGACCAGAATCTTCGCTCGCGAAAGCCGGCATCCATCAATAATCGAAGCGTGGTTCAGTTCGTCAGAGATAATGAAATCGTCCTTGCCCAGAAAAGATGAAACCGTCCCCGCGTTTGCCGTGAATCCTGACTGGAACACCACGCAGGCCTCGACATTCTTAAAGCGCGCGATCTTCTCTTCCAGTTCCATGTGGATCTTCATCGTGCCCGCAATGGTGCGCACCGCGCCCGACCCAACCCCATAATTGCGAGTGGCCTCAAGTGCAGCCTCGCGCAACTTCGGATGAGTCGTGAAGCCAAGGTAATTGTTCGAAGCTAGGTTGATCACCCGCTTCCCATCAAACGTACAAAGGGGTGCCTGTTCATCATCCAGCACGCGCAACTTGAAATGCGTGCCCTTGGCCTTGAGCTCATCAAGTTGATCAGTCAGGAATGAAAGCGGATTGACGCGAGTAGCTGTAGCCATTTTCGGACCTCAAACAGAGAATCGAACGTATCAGTTTACTCTTGGGCTTCGGGCCGCGCTGTTTTGGTGGTCGCGGGACAGTGCCCCAGGTTCGCGCCCGTCTTCTGGGCGCTAACCTGGGACTTGGCGACGATCGGAGCGCAACCTTAGCGCCCCGCGTAACGAACCTATTTCTTCGCTACCGCCAACGCCGCAATCCATCCCCTTAGTCGCTCGCAGATAATCCGCAGGCTCAATCAGAATCTGCAGCCCTCGCATCCCAGCCGAAATCGACACCACATCAAACAGCTCAATCGTCTCGTCCACAAACACCGGATAATCCCGCTTCACCGGCCAGCGCCGTCACTCCGCCGCGAATATAGCCAGTGAGCGCCTGCAACTCCTTCACCGCAACCAGTTCGATCTTCTTCTCCCCCGCCGTCGCAGCTAGCGCTTTCAAATCGAGTTCTCGATCCCCGGGAATCACCGCCATGACAATCCCATTGCGGCAGCGTGCCACCAATGTCTTGAATACCTGTTCGGGAGGCAATCCGATCTTCCCCGCCACCGTTTCCGCGGCTAAATCATCCGGATCGACTTCGTACGGCCGCAGCTCATACCGAATCCCGAGCTGGTCAAGCAATCGTGCGGCGTTGGTCTTGGCTGCCGCTTTCGATGATTCCGCTTTTGCCATAGTCGATGAACGGCGCCGGCTCCGCGCAACTCCTTTATCCGGAATATCTTACAAACCTTGGCTTTTAGAATGAATATTTTACGAGCGAATGATTTCCCTTAATCGCTAATCTTTGTAACTCGTTTTATATCAATAATTTAAATGATTTGTCGACACCTCGCCTAAGTCCTTATTCTTCAAAGATCTATCTGGAATCGAGCGATAAGTCCTTTTCTTTCAAAGATCGAAAAGAGGGGGCATTTTTACTACTCAGTAAATACCAGAAACCGCATCCAAACCTCGCTTCGTGTATCCTGTCCTCCCCAAGGAGGAAACCTTGTGCGGTTACTCATTCATTGGCTCATCAGCGCTCTCGCGGTCTGGATTGTCGCCCACTTCGTTCCTGGCATCGCGGTCAGCGGAGTAACTGCCGCTCTGATTGCGGCCCTCGTGATTGGTCTGATCAATGCGACACTGGGATTACTGCTCAAAGTCGTGACTTTCCCGTTGACGATCCTGACGCTCGGACTCTTCTGGTTCGTGATCAACGCCCTCATGCTGGAACTGGCAGCTGCCCTCGTTCCGGGATTCTACGTCCGCGGATTCATTCCGGCCCTGATCGGCGCAGTCGCGCTCAGCCTGGTCAGTTCAGTGCTTCAGTGGATCTTTATGCCCAGCAAAAAGCCAAACTAGAAAGCCGCGGCAAGACGATAGGAGATCTGATTAGCCGCTTGTGTTCCTCCGTGCATCTCTGTGTCCTCTGTGGTGAGGGCCTTTTCTGGACCCTGATCAGAGATCATAGACCGCAAAGCTTTTGCAGCTCAGCAAACACGCGCTCTACTTGTTCCTCGGTCGCCTCCAGCGACCCAGAATTATCGATCACAAAATCCGCAGCCTTGACCTTTTCCTCATCCGGAATCTGCGCAGCCATTCGCCGTTTCACCTCACCGCGAGCAGCCTCCTCTGAAATTCCCATCCGATGCGCATAGCGCAGAATGCGCTGTTCAGGCTGGCAGGTGACAACGATCAACCGGTCAAAACGCCCAGCAGCCTTGGCTTCCAGAATCAGCGCCGCCTCGACAATCGCGATCGCCTTCGGATCGCGCTGGCCAATCTCATCCATCCATCGATTCTCATGCTCGATCACAGCGGGATGGACAATTTCGTTGAGTTCCTTGACTCGCGGAGACGCGCCGCCCGGCGTCCCAAACGCGGCTTCAGCCAGCCGCGGACGATTAACGGTGCCATCGGCATTCAGAATCTCCTGGCCAAAGCGCCGCACAACCTCTTCGTACACTGCCTGTCCGGCCTCCATAAGCGAGTGCCCAACAGCGTCCGACTGAATCAGGTACGCGCCGCGTTTGGCAAACATCTCGCCTACAGCGGATTTGCCGCTAGCGATGCCACCGGTCAGGCCCAGTCTTAGCAATCACTAGCCTCCAATAACCTCTGCAATCTGACCTCTTACTTCGAATCTCTCCCGCGCCGCAGCATCGCCGCTTTCACCGTGTTAGCCATCAACATGGCGATCGTCAGCGGCCCAATGCCGCCTGGAACCGGCGTAATCGCTCCCGCAATTTCCGCTACCTCAGGATGCACATCGCCCACCAAAGTCGAGCCCTTGGCCATGAACGTCTCTTCGCGCTTCTTGTTTCCAGAGAAGAATCTCTCGAACTCGGCGCGATCCGTCACTTTGTTAATGCCGACGTCAATCACAGTGGCTCCCGGCTTCACATAGTCGCGCGTCACCATCCCAGCGCGGCCAATCGCCGCCACCAGAATATCCGCGCGCCGGCAAACCTCGGGCAGATCGCGCGTCTTCGAGTGGCAAACCGTGACCGTTGCATTCTGATTCAGCAGCAGCATGGCGACCGGCTTACCGACAATCTCGCTACGGCCGACAACCACCGCTTCCTGCCCGGCAACTGGAATCCCACTGCGCTTAAGAATTTCCATAACGCCAGCCGGAGTGCAAGGCACCAGTCCGGGGCGTTGAGTGGAAAGATAGCCGACGTTCATCGGATGGAAACCATCTACGTCTTTCGCCGGATCGACTGCCAACAAGACCTTCTTGGCATCGACGTGCGCGGGCAGCGGTAGTTGAACCAGAATTCCGTCGATTTCGTCGCGGCGATTCAAGTCGGCAATCAGCGCGAGAAGTTCCTCGGTAGTGGCAGTCTCCGCAGGCATATGTTGTTCGCTGTAGAGGCCAACTTCCTGCGAGCTCTTCACCTTGCCGCGAACGTAGACTTCCGAAGCCGGATTATGCCCAACCAGCACCACCGCCAGGCCGGGACGAACCCCCGACAACGCCAGTTCTTTCGCCCGCAACGCGACCTCAGCGCGAATTTCCCCTGCTATTTTCGTACCGTCCAGAATTCTGGCTGTCATCGCACCTCGCGGAGTCTACAAATGGAAAGCCGATTCTATCGCATCGTGCGCAGAGAGCAGCGCCCCGCCAAGAGACGATTCCGCGCGATTACCAGCTTCACACTAGGTCATTCCTTGTAGAATGGAACAGACATGATCTCGCAAGATCTTCTCGATATGCTGGTCTGTCCGGTCTGCAGGAAGCCAGTCGCATTAAACCCGAACGGCCAAAGCCTGAAGTGCGGCGAGTGTCGCCGGATCTATCCGATCCAGGACGACATTCCGATCATGCTGATCGACGCCGCGACCATCGACGCAGCCTGACCCGAATCAAAATCCCGACAAAGTTCGGTTCTCTCCTGCTGTGAAACGACATTTAGTGTCAATCTGACAACAGGCGCCCCTGTTATGTTTGCGCTCGTCCTGCCGATGGTATCCCCGCAACCTTTTGCAAGATATTGGGTTCTAACAACTTGAGGTACTGGAAAGGCGTATCTCCCAGGGTACCGGCGTTACGGTATGACGATTGCATGTAACGAAGCAGGTTGCCGATGAATCTAATTGGCAAAGGGAGGTCGGGGTGAGAATGGCGATGAAAGAACGATTTACGGTGACGGAGCTATGCGCCCTGCGCAACGACCTGATTCAGGGCGGCATGGTCGACTCCCGCGAAGCGGCGGAACTACTCCAGGTTTTCTTGGCGGGCCGTGGTTATGGGGTCTCGCAGACGGCTGCCATCGACGCAGCTGGACGCGTGGAAATGGCTGGCTGTTCGCTGCCGGTGCTGGAACGTGAACTCGAAGGGCTCGCGCTCGTAATGTAATTTGGCGCGA
The DNA here is from genome assembly GCA_963847715.1 of Terriglobia bacterium. Classification (GTDB taxonomy): domain Bacteria; phylum Acidobacteriota; class Terriglobia; order Terriglobales; family Acidobacteriaceae; genus Acidiflorens. The sequence goes on along the minus strand of CAWKAZ010000026.1, from coordinate 36,663 downwards.
TTTGGCTTCATTCATAAATTGAAAACGAGGTTAACGGAAACTGATCTGGCTCAATTCAGCAAGAACAGCTTTTCCGTACGAAGCGCCGGGCAAATCGCCCGGCCTTTTGTGCGTTAGGACTCTCCCGAGGCGAAGGCCTTTTCTGACACCTGTCACCTGAGACCTGTTTTTGCTACCGGTGTTGAAATTCAGGCGATCCAACCACCAAAGCGATCATCGTGCTGAGCGTCCGCTTAGGATCGTCCAAGGCATGCGCAGCTACTTGCGGGTCGTCGAGCTGCCGGCGGATCGCTTTTTGAGTGGTCGCCGAAACCTCGCCATTCAGCAACGCATTTTCCAGCAGGAGCAGTGCTGTCTCTTGTCCACGGCTGGAATCGGGATCGGCCGGATTCGGCTTGGGAAACCCGCGGCTGGTCAGCGTCCCCAAGGCGAGCAGGCGGCCAGCATCGAAATTCGTTCCGCCGACCTGTCCGTTACTGAGCGCCAGCGAGTAGTTCACTCGGTCGAGCAACGCTTCGGAATTCATCCAGGTCGCTTCCGTCATGGAATACCCAGTCGGCGGAACCATCTGGTAGAGCGGCATTCCCATCCTGTTGAGAATTCCAAGTAGCGGCCCCGGATTGTTGAGATCGGTGCCAGTGGCGCGTAGCGACGACACGATGAACTCAAGTGGCGTCTTGACCTTCGCTCGGTACGCTTTCGGCGACCAGAACTCAGGCGACTTGAACATGGTGCGCAGAACTTCGCGGATATCCCCGTCGGTCGCCAGAAATTTTTGTGCCATGCGATCGACTAACGCAGGTGGAGGATCATCGGCAACAAAGCGCATGGCCAGTTTCCTGGCGATGAACTTGGCTGTGTTCGGATGGTGCGCGAGCATGTCGAGAACTTGCATGCCCTCGTTGACGCCGTTCTCCGGAACCGTCTGGCCAAGAATGACCTTATCTCCTGGGTCGTGCTTCTTCGGGTCAAACTGAAACGGCGCGCCCTGTTCTAGGGGCTGAAGCGTCCACCCGGTGAGGACGCGCGCAAGTTCAGTCACGTCATGCTGTGTATAGCCGCCATTGACGCTGAGGGTGTGCAGTTCCATCAGCTCACGCCCGTAGTTTTCGTTGAGTCCGGCGACCGCCTGGCCGGGCTTGCCCTTGTTGGCCGCGACAGCCGCCGGGGATTTTGGTCCCATGCTGAGCCAGTTGTCGAGGTAGAAGAGCATGGCTGGACTTTGCGCGGTCGCCACCAGCAGGTCTTTGAACTTGCCGAGCGCGTGCGCCCTTATCACATCGCGTTCATAGGATGTAAGCAGGTATTGGTCGGAATCTTTGTAGATATAGACGTTGAAGTGATTGAACCAGAAATCAGTCATCACTTCTTGCAGCTGGCGCTCGCTGTAAACAGAGCGCAGGAGCTTCGCCTGCTGCAGTTCGCTGACAATCAGGCTGACCGGCGCAGCCGTACTCATTGCTAGAAACGCTTCGCGCTGGTCGGGCGCGAACTCGGCCAGCAGTCGATCGCGTTGCGCACCGCGGATGTAGGCCACAAAGACGCGCCGTTCGTCGGGCGACATGGCGATGATGGCTTCGATCCGCTTCTCTTTCGGCAGCGCGAGGATCGTATCGGCCTCGGCAGCTGCGGTATCCTGATTCTGCTTGTCTATCTTTGCCTTGGCTTCTGCGTCGGGAGCTTTGCCCTCGCGGGCTAACTGGTCCTGCTTTTGCCGGTCAGCAAGGATGCTGATTTGCACTTCGTAAATCGACCGCTTCAGCGGGTCCGTCGGCAGCGGGATCTTGCCCTCAGCGGTAGACTTCACCAGATTGGCGTTGGGGAAAGTCTGCACCAGATCACGGGTCGACATCCGCAAGGTCCGGAACTGTCCTAGCTTTCCGTCGAGCACGCTGTCGTTGATTTCTTCGGGATGCAGTTGCTGCTCGATCCAATCATCAACGTCGGCACTCATGACCTTCTGCAGATCCCCGGGACGCCGGCCGAAGGTCAGACGGTTCAGGGCATGGAGAGCGCGCTGCTCGTCGGTTAACTTAAGCGCAGAGGTAGACAGATTCCCGCGAGCAGTCCTGGGGAGGGCTTTCGGCGTGGGCCGCGGGGGAGCGGCTTGTTGAGCCAGTGCGAAACTCGCGGCCACCAGAATGGCAAACACACTTCGGACGGGTGCGACTTTCGACATTCTTGTCAGCATGGGCGTGCCTTTCCCCTAGTTCTAACACGTGGGTAGCACAAAGGTTGTCGCTAAAAGGCTGGCCATTACCTTGGTTGCCACACCTTCCGGCTCTTACGCCTATCCTAGTTCTCGCGCAAAATACTCAAGATGAAACTTTCTGGCAAACTCGGACAGGTCTTGCTCTGCCTGTTTGCCCTGCCTTTCGCTCTGGGCGGCCTGCTCGTCTTTGCGCAAGCCTTCCGCCCGAACACCGGAAACGCGCCTTTCTGGGTGCCTTTGGTCTTGGGCTTCGTCTTCGGCGGTATTGGCTTCGGATTGATATTCCTGGCGATCTTCGGTGGCAACTACGCCCGGCGCCAGCAGCGACTGCAAGTCGAGCATCCCACAGAGCCCTGGTTGTGGCAGGCCGACTGGGTCCAGGGGCGCGCCAACAGTAAGACTCGAACCAATATGCTCGCCAGCTGGGTTTTTGCGATTTTTTGGAATGTGATCTCCATGCCGATCGCCTTCCAGGTCCTGCCCGCCGCGGCCAAACAAAAAGGGCTGATTACTTATGTATTTTTGCTTTTTCCGATTGCCGGGATTTACCTGCTGGTCCGTGCCATCCGCCTGACGATCACCTTTTTCGAGTTCGGCCGCACTTACTTCGAAATGACGACCCTTCCCGGCGTAGTAGGACGTGGACTCAGCGGGCAGATCCAGGCACGTTTTCCGCATTCGCCCGATCATGGCATTCATCTGCGGCTTTCCTGTGTACACCGCGTCACGACGGATTCGGGCAATTCGCAGTCCACCATGGAGAACATCCTATGGCGTGACGAAGCTGATCTTGGTTCGGGACAATTGTGTCCCGGGCCGATTGGTACGACGATTCCCGTCTCGTTCCGCATTCCGCTGGACGCGCAGCCAACCGAAAAACGCAACTCGCGCGATGAATTTGTCTGGGTGCTGGAGGCACTAGCCGACGTTCCCGGCGTCAACTATCACGATATTTTCGAAGTTCCCGTCTTTCGCACCCAGCAGACTCCAACCCAAGCGGAGAGGGAAAAGTTCGCAGCCCCGGCGCCGCCACAAGTTGCAACGCACCCTCAAGCAGCGACGATCAGAGTGAGCCCGACACCGCAGGGCACGGAGTTTTACTTCCCGGCCGCGCGCAACGCAAGCTTCGCTGGCATGACCACAGTATTTCTATTGATCTTCGGCGCGGTCACTGTTGTGCTGATTTACGCGAAAGTAGTTCTGCTTTTTCCTTTAGCTTTCGGTTTCTTCTCGCTTCTTTTGCTTTACGGCACGCTTCAGACGTGGCTGGGGACAACGCGAGTTGTGATTGGCGGCGCCCAACTGTCTCTTCAGTCAGGGTTGCTGGGCAGCGGCCGAGTGAGGCAGTTCGCACTGTCAGAGGTCGACTCGATCGGTAGCAAGATTGCCGCCCAGCAAGGTGGATCAACTGGCACTCCCTATTACGACATCGAACTCACGTTAACCGACGGGAAAAAGCTCACACTGGGGCGCTTTCTGCGCGACAAACACGAAACCGATTGGGTCATCAGCGAAATGCGCCGCCTCACAGGCTTGGATCGTAAGAGTATGAGCGCGGGCATGCAGTAGGTCTCGCGTTTTGAACCTCTGTAATGGCGATCGTGAGCGCCGCGAACGACCTGCTTAAAGAGTCTCCACTGCCCTTCGCAGTTCCCGCGCAATCTCCTCGGGATCCGTTTCCGGTGCAAATTGCACCGACTGGCCAATGTAAATTCGAATCTTCCCCCGTGTCGCAAACTTCTTGCCACCTTTCTTGAGTTCAAACAATCCATCAATCCGCATCGGAAGAACGGGAACCCGCAGATTGTTGGCGAGCAGTCCAATGCCGCTCCGAAAGGGAAGTAGCTTACCGTCAGTGGTGTGCTTTCCTTCCGGAAACACCAGCACGCTGTAGCCGCGATCGACGGCTTCTCCTGCGTAAGCGAAGCTCTTGCGAAAGCCTGATTGGCGCGGCAGTGGAAACAGGTTCAGCAGGGCGACGCCGAGCACCCACTGCAGCCTGTCAGACAGACGCCCCCACAACCAGCGATCCGCACCTGGCGAGTGCAGAAGTTCGAGCGCCTCTCCTCCGGTTGCCGTCGCCAGTTTATGCCGGATACGGCTTGGAAGTGCCGCCTGAATTAAGCCAACATCAACATCGGAAACATGATTCGACACCACCAACAGAGGACCGCGCGCTCCAAGCAAGTTCTCACGACCGAAAACGCGGGGCCATCCCAGAAGCAACACTGCCGGCCGCGCTAACAGATAGTGAGCTCCAAAGCGCAACCATGTCGTCGGCCAGCGAAGCGCCCATCGCGGATAGTGGAACTCTCGCCGCTCGCCGCTCTCGCCGCTCAACAATTTCTCAAGATCGCCAATCGTCGCCGCATCGGCGAATGTCGTTTCGCTCAGATCGACTTGGTATCGATCTTCGAGGGCGCTCAGCAGTTCCACACGCTCCAGCGAACTCAATCCCAGGCCACTTTCCAAACTCGTCGCAGAAACAAGATTCCCCAGAGCCCGTCCGGTAACACGCGTCAGCAACTCGACCAACGGCCGTGTAGAGCCCACACTCCTGTCCGCTGCCGTTGCATCCTGTTTGGCCAGTGCAGCCTCTACCGCATCACGAATTACATTGCGTCGCGGCTTCTGCGTTGAACTGCGCGGGAAGTCTTCGTCAGGCCAGACGAACCACGCACGCATCCGCTGATACTCGGCCAGCGTTGCGTTAGCGCGGGCCACGACGCCCCGAGCGTTATCACCCGCCGAGGGGTCGCACTCGCGCAGAATCAGCACCGCGCAGGGCTCGGCATTCCCGCTGCGCTCCAGTCCGACGACCACGCAATCCCTCACCTCATCCTGCGCGCGCAATGCCGCCTCCAGGTCCTCTGGATAGATATTCATCCCGGCGGATGTGACGATCACTTCCTTCTTCCGGCCCTTGAAAAAAAGATTGCCTTGCTCGTCGAGCACACCCAGATCGCCGGTTGGATACCAGCCCCTGTCGCCCGCCACCGGCCGCATTTCATTTCCATCCCAATACCCGCTGGCAACTCCACTGCCGCGTACCAGAATTTCTCCATCTGCTGCCAGCTTCAATTCGCGCCCAGGCAGCACTTTTCCGATCGAACCTCGGCTGGTGTGGAACGGATGGTTCAGGCTGATCAGAGACGTCGTTTCGGTCAGCCCGTATCCCTGCACCACGGCATACCCCAGCCGATGCCAGAATTCCTCTGTCTCACGATCAAGCGCCGCGCCGCCGCTGATCATGGCCCAGAATTTCCACCCAAACTGCCGACGCACATCGCGGAACATCCACCAACGCCGCAGGAAATGCTGGTGGGTAGCGCTCGTATACCGTTCAGCGAAGTTCGGGTCCACAACCCGCTCGACCTTCTGCTTCAGTGACTCGATCATCCGCGGCACGGCCACCAGCACTGACACACGCTCGCGCCGAATCGTTGTCATCACATCAGTCGGGTTGAATGTATTTTCGAACACGACCGTGCCTCCCAGCAAAGGCGGAAGAAAGAGCCCCAGAAATTGCCCGAAAACATGGCTCAGCGGGAGCAGGTTCAAAAAGCGAATCGGATGCACCAGTCGCTCGTACTTGAGGTATTTTCTGATCTCAGCCTCGATGGGGGCGAGGTTGCCCATCACATTCGCGTGCGTGATCACCACGCCTTTCGGTTCCGCCGTCGTGCCGGAGGTGAAAACAATTTCTAGTGGAGTTGACGGTTGAATCTCTATGGGTCGAAAGCGGAGGGGCGAGCGTTTGGAAACCGTCGCCTCAAGTTCGGTCAGATCGAGCGTAACTACACCTTGGAGACTTGCAAAGACTGGGGCGCGCTCCCGCGTACACAGTACCAACCGCGTCCGAACCTGCGCGCTGATCCGCCGCGCAAAGTCGCTGCTCGCGGCATCGTCGATGGGGACTGCAACGACTCCGCATAGTGCGCATCCGAGAAACGCTGCCACCCATTCGGCGCAATTAGGAGTCCACAAGAGCACGGCGTCGCCCGCGACGATCTTCCGTGCCGCCAACTCCCTCGCGAACTGGTACGCCACTCGCCCAACGCGTCCGTAGCTCCAGCGCTCTTGCCGGTATCCTCGCGGAAACACGTATGCACAGCCGTTTTTCCAGCGTTCGAAATAGTCCAGCAAATCGAGAACACTTGCCCGCACACCCTGTTTAGTAGCACAATTCCGAGAACTTTACAGGGGCTCTTTGTTACAGATCTCAAACTGTACGAGACGAACCAGTGCTTGGGCGCGTACTGTGAACTGAATGGCTCGATTCATTACATCTCGAATAATGGTGCGTGCCGTTTTATCGCTGGGAATCTGCTGTCTGATTTCGTGCCAGCCTCCTGCTGCCTCGAGTGGATCCTCTGCATCCGCGACCACCGCAAAAATCGAGATGCACAGCCACGCCCCCGCGCGCGACCTTGGCCAGGATGAAGCTGCTGGTGGGCATATCCTGCGCAAGCACGTCGGACAGACCGAAGAGCAGTTGCGTGAGCGCCTGAGGCGGGAACGCAACATCACCGGCGCGTCCACCTACACTGACCGGGCCACTGCCGAGCAAGCCGTGGGTGCCGCCATTGCGCAATCGCAAGACCGTATTCAGCGCTGGCTGGACCGTTCCGGTGGACATCCCAACCTCGTGCTCGACTACGACAGCGAATCTCCCATCGGCCGTACCATCAACCGTGGCGAGAACCAGTCTCGTCCGTGCGGTCACGCGCTGGTGGTCTTGAAATACTCTGGACCCAGCAATTACTACGTTCTGACTTCCTATCCGGAGTGCCGCTGATGACTTCAAAACCGGAAATTACCACCGCCAACTTTCCCGCGCTGCACACCTTCCTGCGCGGCTACTTTCACGAAGATGTTGCCGACGAGTACGGAACCCCGCCCGAGGCCGCCGACCAGTTCTGCGAAGATGCCGACAGTGACGAGCGTATTCCGGTCGCGCGCGAGTGGCAGCAGATCGTCGAAATCACAGGATCCCAGCCAGCGCCCTTGAACGCCGCTTTGAAAAAGCTGGGCAGTGCAATTCGATTGAATGAAGAAGAAATTCCGCAAGTGTCGGCAATCTTCGCGCGCTGCCTGGCCGTGAAACCACACCGGCGCGTGGCCAACGAGTAGCGATTGAGGAGAACAGCCATATCCCAGCCGCAGAGCCAACGAAATCAGAGCCGCGAAGCGGCGACATTTGTTAGCCCAGCGGGTAAGCGCTGGGAAGTAGCGCAGAAATCGCAAGTCCTTTAGGGACGCCACCGACTACGGTTCCCGTCCCACTCCCAACGCATCAGCCACGCGGTTTATGTAGTTGAACCATGACGCGATCAGCGTGATCTGCAGAATGGCTTTATCCTCGAAACCTGCCGCCCGCAATTTTTCGTGATCATCTTTCCAAACCTTGGTGGCATCCTTCGTAAGTTTCACGACGTAGTCGATCATCACTCGCTCCTGCGGAGTGATAGACGCAGTAGTGTAGTCACGTTCGAGAGCCTCCACCAGTTCCTTATCCAGAGTGACGCGACGCAGAAACTCTGCGTGAGACTCGATTCAATACACGCACCGGTTGGTCACCGAGACCATGGTGGCGATCATCTCGTGGTGACGTCGCTCAAGCGGCAAGTCGGGCGACATCAGAGCGCCGAAGGTCGAGAAGGCGTGATAAAGCGCCTGCGGAATCAGCGAGTGTGAGGCTACGATCAGCGAGCCTCCACCTTCCGCAGGATGGATGGGAACCGCATATTCCTGCGGATAAAATGGCTTTTGGCTTTCCATCGCTCGACGGAGCTCATCATCGGCCTCCGAAAACGGAATCGTGCGTATCCAAGTCATGCTCTCAAACCCCTCCCACAACGCCCGCTGTTTAGCCGTTTCCACACGGTACATGCCCGCAGGCGGCATTGCCAATAGTCGGAATGCGCTAGCGGATGCACTGCAGCATCGGGTGCTGGTAGCATTGGGGACAAAAGAATGCGAAGTTAAACCGTTCTTTTGTGACGTATGGCACATCATCGCTCGCCGCCGGTGCTTAGCGTGTGGCGCTCGCTGACTTTGTTTCGCATCTAGTTCATGGGTATGCCCTAGTCTGAGGAGGCCTGATGCCGCAGGATAGCTTGACCATTACCGATAACCGAACCGGACAGAGCTACACACTTCCGGTCGAAAACGGCACCATCCGAGCGATGGATTTGCGCAAGATCAAGACTGGCCCGGATGATTTCGGCCTGATGACTTACGATCCCGCCTTCATGAATACTGCGTCCTGCCGCAGCGCGATCACCTACATTGATGGCGACCGCGGAATCCTGCGCTACCGCGGATATCCGATTGAGGTTCTGGCCGAGCATTGCACATACCTCGAAGTTGCGTACCTGCTTCTGTTCGGAGAACTGCCCAACGCAAGCGAGTTGAAAAATTGGGTCTTCGACATTACGCACCACACCATGCTGCACGAGACCACCAAGAAGTTCATGGAGGGCTTCCGCGACTACGCCCATCCAATGGCTATGCTCGTGAGCACGGTGGCGGCGCTGTCGACCGTCTATCCCGATTCCAAGCACATTCAGGACCCCGCGAACCGTCTGTTGCAGATCAAGCGGCTGATCGGCAAGATGCCTTCGATCGCAGCCATGTCATATCGGCATATCGAAGGCCTGCCCTACATCTATCCCGACAACGATCTCACCTATGCCGAAAATTTCATGAACATGCTGTGGAAGATGGTCGAGCCGAAGTATCTCGCCAATCCTGTACTCGCGCGGGCGCTCGACATTCTCTTCATCTTGCATGCGGACCACGAGCAGAACTGTAGTACCAATGCCATGCGGGCCGTCGGCAGTTCGCACAGCGACCCTTACCTGGCCACAGCTTCAGCTGCCGCAGCTTTGTCCGGACCGCTGCATGGCGGAGCCAATGAAGAAGTCCTCCGGATGCTCGATGAGATTGGCTCCAAAGACCACGTTCCCGCCTACATCAAGAAAATCAAGGAAGGCAAAGGGCGGCTGATGGGCTTCGGCCACCGCGTGTACAAGAACTACGACCCGCGGGCGAAGATCATCAAGCAGGCTGCTGACAGCGTGTTCGAAGTTACCGGACGCAACGCCAAGCTCGAGATTGCTCTCGAACTCGAACGCATCGCGCTCGAGGACGATTACTTCGTGCAGCGCAAGCTGTATCCGAACGTGGATTTCTACTCCGGCATCATGTATCAGGCGATGGGGTTCAAGCCGGAAATGTTTACCGTGCTCTTCGCCATTCCGCGCACCATCGGCTGGTTGTCACAATGGCAGGAAATGCTGAACGATCCTGAGCAGAAGATTGCCCGGCCGCGTCAGGTTTGGATTGGGCACGAGACGCGGGATTGGGTGCCGATCGAAAAGCGTGGCAAATGAACCATAGCATGCGTTGGGACGGAAGCATTCGTCCGTCCATGGCGAGCGCAGCTCACAGTTGCACGTAGTCGCGGAGATTTCTGAATTCCCTCTATCGCGGATTCGATGAAGGTGTGTCCTACTTTCTGGATACCAACCGCTTGACTCCCCCCTTGACACGGTCTTTGGAAATCAAAGACTTAGGGGCAATTCCCCTCAGGTCTTTGAGGAATAAGGGGTTAACTGTAAGGTATTTTAAAATCAATCAGTTAGTGCTCGCGATTTATAAGGAGACGCGGTCGTCGCGGGTAGACACGAAACGAGAATACATTCTCGGATTCCGCCCTAGCCGCCGGCAATCGCTCCGATCACGATAAACGGTTCTTTCCCGGAAACGACCGCCTCGGGCAAAGGCGTATCCGGCGGTTCATGCGACAGATCCTCCCCGCAGGCAAAAAAACGCAAAAACGCCCGTCGCTGCAGTGTCACATGGTTGCGGATGGTCCCGCGCAGCATTGGATAGCGCGCTTCGAGCGCATCGAGCACCGATCGTTGCGTCACCGGATCCGGGATATCGAGTTCAATCTCGCCGCCCACATGCGCCAGCGACTGCAGATGATGCGGGAGTATCAGCCTGATCATGCGTTAGCTCCGAGCGACCTTCGCGCCCCATTCCTCAGGACTAACGTCGTGGGCGATCATGCTATCGTTTGGAACCGAGCGATTTTTCATATTGCTCTCCTCGAATCCGTGACGCATAATCCCCCATTTTTTGCCGAGGTGCAACCGATGCGAATCCTGAACATCTCATGCGGCGTTGCCATACTCTTCACGACCCTGGCGTTGGCGCATCTTCTCCACCATCATCTTTCCCACGCATCAACCGAGGATGTTCACTCCCCGGCTTTTCTCGCCAGTTTCGCCGCTGCCGCGGTAGTGGGAATCCTCTCCTTCATCGGAGCATGCCTGCTGATCCGACGCGGCCGCTAGCTCGAGTTTGTGAAAGATCATGTCAGCGTCTGCACTTCAACCGAAAGTACTGCCGGCAGATCCCGCACAATCGGAGCCCAACTGTCCCCCGCATCGGCCGAACAGTAAACCTGGCCTCCGGTTGTGCCGAAATACACACCGCATTTATCCAGAGAATCCACTGCCATCGCATCGCGCAGAACATTGACGTAGCAGTGGTTCTGCGGCAGGCCATTGGTCAGGGGCTCCCATTCATTGCCGCCGGTCCGGCTGCGGAAAACGCGCAACTTGCCCTCGTGGACATAATGCTCCCCATCGCTCTTGATCGGGACCACGTAAATCGTCTCTGGCTCGTGCGCGTGCACGTCTATCACGAATCCAAAATCGGTCGGCAGGTTGCCACTAATTTTCGTCCAATTGTCACCCGCGTCGTCCGAGCGCATCACGTCCCAGTGCTTCTGCATGAAAAGCACGCCCGGACGTTTCGGGCTCATCGCGACATGGTGCACGCAGTGTCCAACCTCCGCTGTCGGGTTGGGTATGTACTTCGAGTACAGACCCCGGTTGATCGGTTTCCACGTCTCACCGCCATCGTCCGTGCGAAACGCTCCCGCCGCAGAAATCGCAATAAACATGCGCTGCGGATTGCTTGGATCGAGAACAATGGTGTGCAGGCACATCCCGCCCGCACCCGGCTGCCACTTCGGCCCGGTTCCGTGGCCGCGCAAGCCGGAGAGTTCTTTCCAGTTCTTCCCGCCGTCTGTCGACTTGAAGATGGCGGCGTCCTCTACTCCGGCGTAGACGGTATCGGTATCGGTCAGCGATGGTTCCAGGTGCCAAACGCGCTTGAACTCCCATGGATGCTGGTTGCCGTCGTAAAACTGATGCGTGGTGAGCGGTTTACCGCTTTCGGCGGACGTGTCATAGACGAACTTGTTGCTCTCCGCTTTGGGCATGCCATCCGCCGTAGTCGCCTCGCCGGGCGGAGTTCCGGGCTGGTGCCAAGTCTTGCCGCCATCATCGGACCGTTGAATGATCTGGCCAAACCATCCGCTCGTCTGCGACGCATAAAGTCGGTTTGGATCCACCGGCGACCCCTTGAGATGGTAAAGCTCCCATCCGGCAAAATGTGGCCCGGCGACGTCCCATTTATCGCGTTTTCCGTCGGATGTCAGGATGAAAGCGCCCTTCCGTGTACCCACCAGAACTCGCACTTTGCTCATTAATCGCTCCTGTTTGCGTGTGAAACTTTAAACATCTCGATACCGAAATGCAATCCGGTCTTCTCCCTGGTCTTGTTCTGATCCTGGAGAAGCCATGACGAATATTCATTTTCGTTTAACGTCTGGTTCACATCGCCTTCCTAGAATTTCTGGTTACCTACCCAATCCATAGACGTACAAAGCGGTACACGGGAAGCAGTCTTTCCAGAAGACCAGGAGGCGTATGCAGCCCATTTGCTTTCTTCCTTCAAGCTCATTCCTCACTCTAGCGCGACGAATTTTTCTCGCCATATTCTTTTTAGCGATTGCCTGGCAAGGAGCACCCGCTCAAATCGATCGCGCCGAACTCGAAGGCACTGTAACCGATCCGTCGGGAGCTGCAGTCTCGGGCGCCACTGTGCAGGCGCTCGCCGTCGACACGGGCATCATGCAGGAACAGCGCACGAACTCTGTCGGCTACTACCGTTTCCCCGGCTTGGCCGTAGGGAGCTATCACGTGACGGTTACGAGTACGGGCTTCAAGACCAAGGTGGTCGAGGGAGTTCACCTGCGGGTCGGGCTAACCAGCACTCTGGACATCCCGCTTGTGGTTGGCGGGATGATGGAAAAGGTCGAAGTCACGGCACCCGATGCTCCGGCGAATCGCACTTCTGCCGAAGCTTCCACGGTAATCGACGCGAACCAGATTGCGAATCTTCCCAACAACGGACGCGACTGGGCCAGTTTCACTCTTCTCGCTCCCTTCGCACAGGATGACGGCGGCGGCGACCAGCGCACGATACGTTTTGCCGGGAGGGCGCGCGACGACAACAACTTCCAGATTGACGGCGTGGACGCGGGCGGAATTCAGGAGCAGGCACAAAAGTCGCAGACACGGCTGCAGATTTCCCAGGATGCAGTCGCGGAGTATCGCGTCAACAGCGCCTTGTACGATGCCGAGTACGGCACGCAGGCGGGCGGCCAGATCGACATAGAGACCAAGTCGGGGACGAACGACTACCACGGCTCGGTGTTCGGATTCCTAAGAAATTCCGCTTTCGATGCTCGCAACTTCAATGACTTTGACCTGAACGGGAACCCAGCCATTCCTCCATTCCGTATGGGGCAGTATGGGATGACTTTCGGCGGCCCGATCGTCAAGGACAAGACCTTCTTCTTCATTAACTACGAAGGATTGCGCCAGTTGCAGTCGACAACCCAGCAATTCAAAGTCCCGTCCGGTGTTTGTTGCGGTACACAAGGAGGGACCACGCTTTCAACTTCATTCCAGCAATTCGTATTTAGTACGTCTGGACAGACCATGTGCTCCATCATGCAGGCGTACCCCTGGCGCAAGTCCGTCGGAACGATCAGCGGCTGCGCGCCACGCTTTACCTATCCCGACGCTGCTTTCATGTGGTTGGGGTCCCTCAATCCGGCAGACTCGAACTACGACCCCAATGCCGATCAGGTCACAGCCGCGACGCCCGCGACCGTCCATGAAGATACTTGGCTGTTGCGAATCGATCACAAGATCAATGAAAAGACCCTGCTCTATGGGCGCGCCCAGCGTGACATCAGCCTGGTGGACTCTCCGAACGGTTCCAGCCTTCCCGGGGACAAGGTCCGAACCATCAACCATCCGGCGAACTACCTGGTGGCGTTGCAGCACACTTTCCGGACCAATCTCTTCAATGAGACCAAGGTCTATGTCAATCGGTCGCCATTTAACAACCCGCAAGCGAGCGTCCTTCCCTATGCGGTGAGCACGAACACCTTCGTGGGGCTCAACAACAACAACGCAGACATCGAGGTTGGAACCACCTACGGAGTCATCGACAACCTGATTTGGACGCACGGCCGGCATGCCTTCAAGACCGGTATGGAGATTCGCCGGGTTCGGCTGAATCAAGGCAAGACTGCCGACAACAACCTCTCCTTCGCGGATAATTCCGGCAATGATGAGAGCGGCTTCGCAAGCGCTGCGCTTTACGGGATTTCCTTTACCGCCCCCTGGTGCTGCCACAAATATCGCCGCACTTTCTACATGCCCTATTTCCAGGATGATTGGAAGATCACTCCAACCCTCACTCTCAACCTTGGTCTCCGCTGGGAATACTACGGTGTGGCGAACGAGGCTGACAATCGCACTACGGTTTTCGACGTCAATGCATTTCACGGGGTCTGCCTGGGATCGGGTTCAAGAAACGGTCCTTACCCGACTCCGATCAACACGCCCGCATGTCCGAAGAATCCCGCTCTATATAACCCCGACTATCGGGACTTCGATCCCCGTGTCAGTATCGCCTGGGCTCCCGGCATGTTTCACGGAAAGACCGTCATTCGAACCGGTTTCGGCATCTACCACGGTGCCGCTCAGAACGATGACCTCAACGCCGGCCTGGAGAGCGACCGGTACACGGCGTACCTCAATTTGAACGGAAGCAGCGCTGGCACGCCGCTCTTGCCTGCCTATCAGCAGACTGTTCCGGACCTAAGTAGCTTGCCTGTCGGCACGCAACAGCAGCCCCGGCAACTGCAGCGCCAGGGGCGCCGCAACCTTTATGCCGAGACTTGGGGGCTAACCATCGACCACGAATTGCCGGCCAACTTCTTGGCGTCTGCGCAGTATATCGGGTCACGCGGCGTGCGCTTGTTCTCTCGCGGAGGAGTCAACTTCTGCACAACCAAACCGGCTTTTACCTCGGACGGCAGTCTCTCTTGCACGCGGGTCCTTGACCAGTACTATCCCGGCGGCGACCCTTACGGTTCCGTGGACGCTAAGGCGGATATCGGATCTAGCACCTACAATGCGCTGGGGCTTAGCCTGGAACGCCGCTTTAGCGCCGGTTTGTCATTCCAGACACGTTACACATGGTCTCACTCCATCAACGATGGTTCGGTCGGCGGCGGGGAATCAAACGGGCCGGAGAATGTGAATTGCCTGCGCTGTGATTTTGGGCCGAGCGTCTTCGATATTCGCCAGAACTTTCACTGCGAACGCCGTGTATGAACTCCCGTTTGGTCCGGGGAAGGCCTACATGAACGACGGTGGTGTCGTGGGCAAAATCGTCGGCGGCTGGAGTCTCAGCAGCATTGGTCTCTGGCATACCGGCCATCCGTTGACGATAACGATGAACCTCGGCCCCTCTCAGTTGCCCGATGGCAACGATCAAACGACACAAAGGCCGGACTTGGTTCCGGGAGTGCCGATTCTACTGGGCAGAGGAGCGCCGGGCAACACCCTTCAAATCAATCCCGCCGCGTTCGCCCCGCCGCCGCTCGATCCCGGCGGTGCGGTCACGCAGATTATCAACCCTGGCCCCAACCAAACCTACGTCTGCCCACTCTCCTGTGGCCTAGTAAGCCGTTTTGGAACGACTCCGAACGGCTTGATTCGTGCCCTTGATTCCTGGCAGCTCGACCTCGCGCTCATGAAAGAAACCAAAATAAGCGAACGGTTTTCGCTGGAGTTTGGAGTGCAGGCTTTCAATATTTTCAATCATGTCCAACTGGGGGATCCCAGCACCGACAACTTAGCCCTTGATTACGGCTTTGCAGCAACCCAGGTGGGGAGCACAATCCAAACCGTCCAGTCGCTTTCTCCCCACGGCACGCTCGGCCAGATCACCTCGACCAACAACTTCAACAACAACAATGACAACTCCGCGTCTCCGAACACGGGCACAGGATTGCCGCGGCAGATTCAATTCATGCTTCGCATCAAATTCTAGCTTCCAAATAGGGCAGGCTTGGGAGCCCGCCCTTGACCATCCCTGCATTAATCGAAACACTACAGACTAGTATCTGCATCTTAACCAAATATCACTTCAGAGGAGCCATTGAAAACCGTATCGGTTCTTGCCTTGTCACTCAGCCTTCTTGCCTGCACCCATTCGCATTCGCAGGCGGCGCAGCCAGCCGAACCGTTGGAGTTGCAGCTCCAGGTCAGCACACCCTTCCACTTCGTCACCTACGGAGACTCTCGCTTTCATGATCCCAAGGACACCGAACCCGCGAATCCATTGGTCCGGCAAACGCTGGTCCAGGCCATCGCGCTCACCAATCCCGCATTTATCTCCTTCGGTGGCGACATCGTCTACAACGGCTACGACGCGAATGATTGGAAGGTCTGGGACAGCGAGACCGCGGTATGGCGCGAGAAGAAGATCCCTGTCTACCCGGCTCTTGGCAACCACGACCTGCATGGCGACGAGAAAGTCGCGTTAGAGAATTACTTTCAGCGATTTCCTGATCTGAAAAACAACCGCTACTACTCCGTCCGCGCCGCCAATATGCTAATGCTGGTGCTCGACAGCTCGCAGGACGAGACTTCCGGTCCCCAAGGTCAATGGCTCGCACAAAAGCTGGACCATCTGCCCGGTGATGTGGACTTCGTCTTCCTCGTTCTCCACCACCCTCCCTACACCAGTTCGTCCGACGCCAAGATCTTTGGCGGAGGGCATTCCGCCCGCTCCCATGAGCAGGAACTGGCTAAGTCGCTGGAAGCCCGGCAGCAGAATCTGCGCGCACGAATCGTGGTTTTCTCCGGACACGTCCACAACTACGAACGCCACGAGCACGGCGGCGTCACATATTTCGTCACCGGCGGCGCGGGAGCGCACGCCTACCCCATCCAACGCGCCAAAGACGACCCCTTCCAGAGCAAAGAGGTGAACTATCACTACCTGCAGGTAAACGTGGAGGGAGGGAATCTCGAGATCACCATGCACCGGCTCGACATGACCAGTGGCACCGCAGTTTGGACAGAGCCCGATTCGGTTACGATTTCGGCGCCCGCCGCCAAGGCGGCCGCCGCGGCCGGCAAGTAGCCAGATCCAATCCAACCGAGTGCGATTCTGGTTCGATTGTGGGAGGCTGCTTTCCAGTCATTTCCAAAACCAAACGTACACTCCCTTTCGGTAACCCCGGTAATCGTTGGTAACCATCGCACTCGGAGTAGTCGGCCTTACAATTACCTTACTCCGCGATCCCGGTTTGCGCGGTTTGCGGTGTTTCGCCCGGGAATTTCCCGGCGAGGTTCGACCCGTTCGGCAATGCTGCCGGAACCGTCAGCGTTTCGCCGGAAAAAAAAGGCTGGAGTCCGCATACTCTATGGCGTTCGGTTTTGGTTTCAACAAACAGAAAGTTCTCAGCGCCGCGGAAAAGTTTGTCCAGCAGGGCAAGCTGCAGAACGCCATTGCTGAGTACGACAAGATCCTCAAACACGACGAGAACGACCTGACCGTCAACAATACGATTGGCGATCTTTATGCGCGTCTCGGCGACAGCGCCAAAGCTATCGAATCTTTCAAGAAAGTCGGCGATGCCTACGCGGCCCAGGGCTTCACGGTCAAGGGCATCGCCATGTACAAGAAGATCACCAAACTCCATCCGAGCGTGGATGGATCTTTGAAGCTCGCGGAACTCTACACCCAGCAAGGCCTGTTCAACGACGCCCGCGCTCAATACCTGCAAGTCGCCGAAGATTTCATGAAGAACGGCGATCTCGACCAGGCGGTACGGCTTTTCCAGAAAGTCCTCGAAATGGACCCGGAAAACGTGCCCATGCGCATCAAGCTGGCTGAGGTTTACCTGAAGCTGGGAAAAAAGAAAGATGCTTGGGAAATTTTCAGCGCCGCGGCGGAGGCATTGCGGTCGCGCGGATCCCTCGCCGCTGCCGAAGACATTCTGAAGCGCATGCTGACGCTCGATCCGGGCAACAGTTACGTCTTACTGCTGCGCGGCAAGGCTGCTCTCGAGGCCGATGATCCCAAGAGCGCGATTGAGCATCTGGAAAAAGCTGCCGACCTCGATTCTCATCCCGAAGGTTTGCGCGATTTGCTGAAGGCGTACCTGCAAGTCGGAAACCTGGCCAAAGCCGCTCCGGTTGCCGAGAAATTGCTGACGGTACACAACGATCCCGAAGGCCTGTTTCTGCTGGCCGAGGGTTCCACCCGCCTTGGTCAATACCACGAGGCACTTGATGTTTATACGCGGCACGCCGATCGACTGCTGGCAACGGATTCAGCCAAGCTTCTGGCCAGTCTGCATTCCATGATCACTCACGTGCGCGACGATTGCGGCTCACTCGACACGCTGTTGTTGCTGCTCAACAAAGCCGGTGAGAGTACGCACGTCAACGAAGTTACCGAGCTTCTGGCGCACGCCTCAGTCAAGGACGGAAACCTGGCCCGCGCCCGCGACCTGTACCAGATGCTGGCTACCACCGAGCCGCAGAACCAGTTGCACATGCAGAACTACCAGCAGGTAGTGCAACGCATGGACGGAGGCTCGCCCGCTCTCGGGATCACCGCCGAAGAAGGCGCGGTGATCGTAGAAGAGCTGGAAGCGACTGCCCCGGTGATTGATCAGTTTTATCCCGATCACGTTGCGATCGCGGTTCGCTCGGCAGTGACCGATGCGGATCTGTTTCTTTCTTACAATTTGCCCGATAAAGCAGTCGTGCCGTTGCTGGGGGCTCTGCCACTGGCGCCGCGCGACGCACGTCTGAATCAACGTTTAGCGGCGCTACACACGCGCTTCGAGCGGTTTACCGAAGCTGCGGTTTGCTGCCGGACCCTCGAAAGCGTATATCACGACGCTGGTTATCCGGATGAAGCCGTGCGCTACGGTGAGCTGGCGGCGCGCTATGAGCACAGCGCGGAAGCCATGCCCTCGATTTCAGCCGCCGCGGTGGTTCCCGCTTTCAATTCGCCGGCCCCAGTTCGAGCCTCGGCTCACACCGAAGCCGTCAAGCCCGCCGCACCATGGCCTACGGCCGCCGATTTGGTTCACGAAGCAACTCCGGAACTCACCACCCATCACGAACCGCCGGCGAATGCTTCGTCGGATATACCAGCGGTTTCTGAAACCAACGATTCGTCTTCTGACCTTGCCTCGGAATGGGAGAGTTCTCTTTCCGTCGACGAACATGCAGCGGCCGCAGAGCTTCCGGCAGTCGTTGATGACGGTGCCAACGCCGGCGACAATCCCGAGGTTGCGGAAATCGTCGAAGAGGTTCGCTTCTACATCGAGCACTTCATGACCGACCAGGCTCGCGCCGGCCTCGAAAAGCTCGAGGCCATGACCCACGATGCCCGCATCCTCGATCCGTTACGAGCCGCCATTGCTTCAGGCACGCAGCCAGCTGCCGAACCCGAGCCCGAAATCACCGAGATCAATGCCGACGAGCCGGCCGACTTCCAGGTCGAAATGGAATCCGAAGCCAAGCCGACGATGACCACTTCACCGGACCTGATGTCCGGTTACGATCACGGGGCGCCCGCAGACGTTCACGAAGAGATTTCGGAAGAACCTGCACCCACAGCTCCGCACCACGAGCCGGCTCACGCTGAGCCGGTGCATGCCGAGGCCGACGATCTGAATTCGTTTGTTGCGGATCTGGAAGCCTCCCTCGGCGACTCTTTCCCGGAGGCGCCGCAGTCCGAGCCGGAGCCAGCCAAAACGCATTCGCAGCCTTTGCCGAGTTGGCCAGTGGCACCCGCTCCCAAGCGCGGCGTGACCCCGGCACCCGCTCGAACTCGCGAACCCGAGCCCGAACCCGTAGCGCACACCAAGATTGCGGCACCGGTTGCTGCCGCCATGCCTGCCATCGCGGCCTCCACAGGAGGCGCAGCCGCTGCCGTCGCTCCTGCCATGACCTACAGCCCTACTCCCGTTCGTCCATTGGGAGCCGGAGCGCAGGCCATGCATCCTGCGGAGAGTGTTGACCTATCAGAGATGTTCGGCGAATTGAAACAGGAGCTGGAAGAAGAGGTTGCGGCCGGCGACGACGATCCCGAAACGCATTACAACCTCGGCGTCGCGTTCCGTGAAATGGGCCTGCTCGACGAAGCTATCGCTGAATTGCAGAAAGTATGTACTTCGATCGAACGCGGCAAACCTTTTGCTCAGCCCGTCCAAACCTATACCTGGCTCGCCCAGTGCTTCCTCGACAAGGGAGTGCCGCAAGCGGCGATTCGCTGGTATGAAAAGGCGCTCACTATTCCCGGACTCGACGACGAAGCCCGCCTCGCCATCAACTACGAGCTGGGATCGGCCTGTGAAACTGCCCAGGACAAGCCCGCGGCGTTGCGTCACTTCACCAGCGTTTATGGCGCCAATATCGATTATCGCGACGTGGCCGAGCGCATTCAGGCCCTGAAGTCGTAGAATGCACGAAGCGGGTCGGAATTTGCGCTGTGGATGCTGCCCGATCCCGCGCCCACCCCACGGCCAGACTCACAACGACGCGTGCAATGAATTCCGATCCCAAGCTTCCGTTTGCCGGCGACACCACCGGTGTCCCATCCGAACCGCTCGGCGCGGTTTCGCGGCCCTCACCTTCAGTCGTGCGCCTATGGCTTCGCCGCGTCGGAGTGCTGCTCTTTGTGTTTTTGTGCGCCACGCTCGGAGTGATGCTGATGATCTTGCCCTGGCGCCCGGAGTGGTCCGACAACCCCTTACTCCTGTCGTACCCCGCGATTCGCGCCATCATTTCGAGTGGCTTCGCGCGCGGCGTCTCCACGGGCTTGGGAGTGCTCAATGTCTGGATCGGCTTTTGGGAAGCAATTCAGTATCGAGAGGAATGAAGAAGCGGTCGTTGGTCGATGGTCGCTGGTCGTTCGCAGAAAACTGGCAGCCCTCGCCATCCGCGCCACTAAATATCAGTCTGTAACATAACGGAATTGCGAGCAACTAACGACTCACTGATACTATGACCGATCCCACGCTTAAATCCGCGCCCCTCGCCTACCAGAACGAACCGTTCCTCAATAGCCCTGACGGCAGAATCCTCCGCCTCCTCTCCGAGTATAGTGAGCCGCTCTCACGGTTTCGCCGCGAACAGATTCAGGATACGGTTGTCTTCTTCGGATCGGCTCGTATTGCTAGCCACGACCACGCTGAGAACCGCCTAACCGAGGTTCGCGGCAACGGCCTCAAGGTTTCTGCCGCCCAGCAGGCGGTCGATATGAAACGGGCGGAAGCCGCCGTCGACATGGCCCGCTATTACGAGGACGCTCGCCGTCTTGCCCACATGCTGACCAAGTGGTCTGCGCAGATCCCGGCCAAGCGCCACCGTTTTGTCGTCACTACGGGCGGTGGCCCCGGCATCATGGAAGCTGCGAACCTCGGCGCGCATGAAGCAGGGGGCAAAACCATCGGCTTGAATATCAACCTGCCGTTCGAACAGAACCCGAACCCATACATAACGCCGTCGCTCAATTTCGAGTTCCACTATTTTTTCATGCGCAAGTTCTGGTTCGCGTATCTTGCAAAAGCCCTCGTGATCTTTCCCGGAGGCTTTGGCACGCTCGACGAGTTTTTTGAGATTGTTACTCTCGCGCAAACCGAAAAGCTGGCAAAGAAAATTGTGATCGTCATCTACGGCAGCGAGTATTGGAAGAAGATTGTCAACTTCCAAGCAATGGTGGATGCGGGAGTGATCTCTCCGCAAGACCTCGACCTGTTCAAGATGTTCGATACTCCGGAAGAAAGCTTCGAATTTCTCAAAGACGGATTAACCAAGTACCATCTCGGCCCGCAGCAACCGAAGCGAAAAGGCGAGGCGGCCGTTCCAGAAATCGCGAAGACTCGCCCGTAGTGTATGTGCGAGGGCGCCCCCCGCCCGCAAAATTGAAACTTTACCGCGGCTCACTCCGTATACACTGCAGCGTGCAAGTGTTTATGGAGACAAACAAAATGCAATTACGATTCCTTCAGGCGACCGCTTTTAGTTGCCTGATTTTTTTCTGCCTGGTTCTTAGCGCTCCGTCTGTGCTAGCGCAACCGCCGGGACCGAACGAAATGCCCTCGGTGATCCAGGTTCCCGCGGAGGCGCAACCCTCGGCCCATTTCGACGCCACTGCGGCCACGAACGCTTATTTGGCGCAAATTCCCGCCGATAAGACGGCGCGCTCCGATGCCTATTTCGAAGGCGGCTACTGGCTGACGTTTTGGGACTTCCTCTACGGCGTCGTAATCGCGCTGCTCCTTCTGAACCTGCGCTGGTCGGCCCGCATGCGAGACCTGGCCGAGCACGTGACGCGCTTTAAGCCAGTTCACACGTTTATTTACTGGGTGCAATATCTCGTGCTCTCCAGCATCCTTGTTTTCCCGCTCACGGCGTACGAAGGATATTTTCGTGAGCACAAGTACGGACTTGCCACGCAAACCTTCGGCCCCTGGATGGTGGACCAATTGAAAGGCCTCGGATTGGGGGCGGTGTTTGGCGGTATCGTCACCGTCGCGTTGTTCGGGGTCGTCCGCCGTTTCCCCAAAACCTGGTGGATCTGGGGTGCGATCGTGACGGTTTTCTTTTTGATGATCGGTGCGCTCATCGCACCCGTCTACATCGTGCCTGTCTTCAACACACCCAAGATTCTCACCAACGCAAAGATCGTCGACCCCATCCTCAGTCTGGCCCGCGCCAATGGGATTCCTGCTAAAGACGTATATGAGATCGACGCCTCGAAGCAGACGACCAGAATGAGCGCCAACGTTAGCGGTCTCGCTAATACGATGCGCATCACCCTCAATGACAACCTGCTGCGCCGCGGCTCGCCGGAAGAAATTCAGGCCGTTATGGGGCACGAGATGGGACACTACGTTCTGAATCACGTCTACAAGTTTGTAATGTATTCGCTGATCGAATTCGTATTGTTCTTCGCTTTTCTTTACCGCGGACTCGAATGGGCTCTGCAACGCTGGGGAGAGAAGTGGCAGATCCGGAGCGTGGGCGACCTCGCTGTCGTCCCCCTGGTATTACTGCTGGCATCGATCTTTTTCTTTATTTTCACCCCTATCGACAACACGTTCACCCGCACACAGGAATATGAAGCCGACATGTATGGGTTGAACACGAGCCGCCAGCCGGACGGCTTTGCCCAGGGTGCAATCCATCTTGGCGAATACCGCAAGATGAGTCCCGGACCGGTTGAAGAATGGATCTTTTACGATCACCCCAGTGGACGCAATCGGATTTACGCCTCGATGCGCTGGAAAGCCGAGAATCTGAAGTTGTTTCCTCCACCAGCTTCTGTCTCGGAAGGAGCGACAGCTTTACCCGTCTCCCCAGCTGTCAACGTCGAGAAAAAATAGCCTTCGATGGTAGTAGGCTGATAGGCGATGGCTGACAGTTGTCTGCTCTACTACATCACCGACAGAAGCCAGTTTCGCGGCGACGAGAACACCCGTCGCCGCGCCCTGCTTGGCAAGATCGCGGAAGCCGCACGCGCAGGCGTCGACTGCATTCAGCTCCGCGAGAAAAATCTCAGCTCGCGCGACCTGCAATCCCTGGCCGAAGATGCAGTCCGCGCAATCCGCGAACAGCGGACAGCGAACGACCGACAGCGAACAGCGCTTCTGATCAACTCCCGCACCGACGTCGCGCTAGCCGCCGGAGCGGACGGCGTCCACCTGCGGTCAGACGACATTCTGCCGGCGGAGGTCCAACGCATTTGGTCCTCATGTTGCGCGGGCGCCCCCACCACCGAGCAACCCTGCATCGCCGTGTCGTGTCATCGAAAAGATGATGTGGATCGAGCTCAGTCGCAGGGTGCAAATTTTGCCGTCTTCGCGCCGGCATTCGAAAAGCATGATGCTCCCGGAGTACTCCCCGTAGGCCTGACCGCCTTGCAGCAAGCCTGTGAGGCAAGAATTCCCGTTCTCGCGCTTGGTGGCGTCACTATGGAAAATGCTCCGGCTTGCCTGCGAGCTGGTGCGGCTGGGATTGCCGCCATCCGATTGTTTCAAGAGAATAAAATTGAAGATGTCGTCCGCGCTTTGCGGGCTCTCTGACAGCATGAATCCGCCGACAGAAACGATTTCCCGCACCGAAGAATCCACGCGTGTCCTCGTCCGAATTCCCGCGGGCTGGTTTCACATGGGTTGCGAGAGTGGCCAGGACAACGAAAAGCCCGTCCATCGTGTTTGGGTTGACGACTTTTTGTTAGCCGCGTGCCAAGTTACTAATGCCGAGTACTCCCGCTTCCTGCGGGATACCGCATCCCCCATACCACCATTCTCGAACGACCTGGGGTTGAACCATCCGGAGCAGCCGGTGGTCGGAGTGTCGTGGTACGAAGCCACGCGATACTGCGAGTGGCGCAGTGCCCTTACGTGCAAGGCCTTCCGCCTCCCCACCGAAGCCGAGTGGGAGCGCGCCGCTCGCGGAGGCATTGACGGCACACTCTTCCTCTGGGGCAACACGCCACCGCAGGAGATCCCCAACTATGCGGCCCGCTGCAATGCTCACTGGAAGACCGGTCCTGAGCCGGTGGGCCACGAGAATCCGAACACCTACGGCCTCTACAATATGTGTGACAATGTTCACGAGTGGTGCAGCGATTGGTACTCTGCCGACTATTACGCAATCTCACCGGAGCGCAATCCCCGCGGCCCAGACAGTGGCGAACGCCGCTCCTCTCGAGGGGGGTCGTGGCGCCATCACATCAAGATGTCACGCTGCGCAGCCCGTTCCAGCATCCCACCAGACTTTCAATATGCTGACTACGGGTTCCGCGTGGCGTGCGACAGCTGAAATTAGAAGTTAGAAGTCAGATTGACGAAGTAAAATCAGATTCGAAGCGGCTTTACTTCTTCAATTCGACTTCTGACTTTTGACGTCCCGAAGGATTGAGCACGTGACAACCGACCTCGCCACCCATTACCTCGACGAAATCAAGCGTCAGTTCCGTGGACACACGCACATGGGCGAAGCCACTCTGGCGCAACTTGAAGACAAAGACTTTTTTATCGCGCTTGACCCGGAATCGAACTCCATCGCCGCCTTGGTTAAGCACATCGCAGGCAACGCGCGCTCCCGCTTCACTGACTTCCTCACCACCGACGGCGAGAAGCCCGACCGTTTTCGCGATCAGGAATTTGAAATTTCGGCGAAGACAACCCGTCAGGAAGTCATGGGGTGGTGGGAAACGGGCTGGTCGCACGTCTTCTCGGCGCTTGAAGCACTGAAGCCCGAAGACGTACAGCGCACAGTAACCATTCGCCAAGAACAGCACACCGTCATGCAGGCGCTCAACCGTGCGCTGGCCCACTACGCGCAACATACCGGACAGATTGTTTTCCTGGCCAAACACCTGCGCTCCACTCAATGGCAAACGCTCAGCATTCCGCGGGGAAAATCCGAGGACTACAAGGTGGCGCCGCCGAAACCGAAACCCGCAAACTAACCCGCGGTCTGGAGATTGCGCATGCGATATGTACTCATCTTTATTTTTGCATTTCTGGTTGCGACTTCCTGTCTGGCTGCCCAAGAACCGGCCGTTCGCGCGGACGCCAATCCCTCCGCGGATTCCGAAATCAAAGCTTTGGAATTGAAACTGTCTGATCTTGTTGTTCGGGGTGAATGGGACGAGTATGCGAAGCATCTGGCTCCCGACTACCTGCATACGCGCGATAACGGACAGGTCGAGGGCAAGGACGAGGCGCTGGCCAGCCTGCGCGACGTGAAACGCAAAATTATTTTTGTAGAGGCCGAACCGGCAGATTTCACGATCCACAATTACGGCGACACCGCGGTATCCAACGCGCAACTCACGGTCACCGTTCGGGACTCAGGACAGGTTAAGACCCGCGTTTCGCGCCAAACCCAAGTCTTTGTGAAGCGGGATGGTCTATGGTTGCTGGTCGCTGGACAGGACACGACGATCGGCAAGTAGCAGTCGAAACAGCGCGGAGCCACCCGCATGATATGACGGGATTCGCCCGAATCAGTTTGTTGGCCCGTAATAGCGATAGTGCCCTGTGATCTTCCAGTTGAATAGCACATCCTCGATCTTAGGTCCCTGTCCAATGTTGTGTTCGATCATGTGACGTCCACTTCCGCCTTTACGATCCACGACGATTCCAATGTGCGGGACGTTACCGCCGAGGTCGTAAGTCACAAGGTCGCCAGGGCCGTAATCTTCTGGGCGGTTAGTGACGGACAACACCTCTCCTTTTCTCTCGAAGAAAACCATCAGATTGGGGACACGGCGGTGATCTATGTTGGAGTCGGGCTTCGCTGATAGCCCTGCCCACTTCCGCGGATACGCTGAGAAATTCTGCACCATATCCTCGTGCACTTCCTTCTGCAGATCGACACCCAAAGCACGATAAGAACGGATGACTTCATCGGTACAGACGCCTGTGTCGGCGGGAACGTCGCCGGCGGGATAGGGAATACGCACATACGCCGGATCGTAGCGAACAGAATGATGCGTACGCTCAACTGCCGCGCGGACCAACCGTTGCAGAAACAGCGCGTGTGGACGTGCATCCGCTGCAGTTTGAGCCAACGTCTCAGCGCATTGGAGAAGGGTCCCCAACATCAGGAACGCAACTTGGCCTCGGGCACCCCACAGAGACATACCAATCATTATTAAAGCGTCCGCCTTCAGGCGACTCCGCGCCAGTCGAGTATGACCTTTGCCGCGTTGCCGGTTTCCATGGCCGCGAATCCTTGCTCGAACTCCCGCCATGAGAACCGATGAGTAATGACGGGCGAGATGTCGAGCCCAGATTCCAGCATCACCGTCATCTTGTACCAGGTTTCGTACATCTCTCGTCCGTAGATGCCCTTGATCGTCAGCATGTTAAAAATCACGGTGTGCCAATCGATCGCCATCTCGGAGGACGGAATCCCCAGCATCGCAATCTTCGCGCCGTGGCTCATGTTGGCGAGCATTTCGCGGAAGGCCGCTGGCGACCCCGACATTTCGAGGCCCACATCGAAGCCTTCTTGCATCCCAAGTTGCTTCTGTACCTCTTTGAGCGGCGTCTTTCGCGGGTCGACCGCCATCGTGACTCCCATCTTCTCCGCGAGCGCCAGGCGATAAGGATTCAGATCGCTGATCACGACATGGCGCGCACCGGCATGTCGCATGATCGGCGCTGCCATCAGACCAATCGGACCCGCCCCGGTGATCAGCACGTCCTCGCCGAGAACCGGAAACGACAATGCCGTGTGTACCGCGTTGCCAAATGGATCAAAGATCGCGGCGATCTCCGGATTAATCTTGGGATTGTGTTTCCAGACGTTGCTCATCGGGAGCACGATGTATTCCGCAAAGCATCCCGCCCGATTCACTCCGACTCCCTTGGTGTTCGCGCACAGGTGCCGGCGCCCCGCCAGGCAATTCCGGCAGTGGCCGCAAATGACGTGCCCTTCTCCGCTCGCCAGTTCTCCGACCCGAAAATCCGTAACGTTCGACCCGACCGCGACGATCTCCCCAACAAATTCATGTCCAATAACCAGAGGCACAGGGATCGTCTTCTTCGCCCAATCATCCCATTGGTAGATATGGAGATCGGTGCCGCAGATCCCGGTGAACAGCACGCGAATCTTGACGTCGTTAATGCCGATTTCCGGCTCGGGCACATCTTCGAGCCATAGACCGCGCTCAGAGCGGCTCTTCACTAAAGCCTTCATTGGGGATTCGTGTCCTTTCGGGGGTTACCGGGCTTCTCCGCGCAGGGTTTAGCTTTTATCCGAAGCGGACGCGGCGGGCGGTTACCTGTATCGTTGTAACACTAACCCGCCATTGCAGTGAAGTGCACAGGTCACTGCGATTGATGACGAAACGAGACTGTGGATTATTCGTCCAGACGTGAGTCGGGAGGTCTCATGCCCGCCGGGTGGACCCGGCCTCGCGAGCCGGGGATCAGCGGGGCATCTCATTTTTCTGCATCTCCTCCCGTAAAATGAAGTCTGTAGTAAAACAATTAAGAGCCGCGGAGAGGTGGCCGAGTGGTTGATGGCTCCGGTCTTGAAAACCGGCGTACCCGAAAGGGTACCGGGGGTTCGAATCCCTCCCTCTCCGCCAGTACTTTAGTTATCTAGCACTTGCAAGTCGGTGATACCTACACTGATACCAGAATCAGGAGAGGATCACCGATGGCCAACCGCGAAGTCAATCTCACCAAAAGAGTCCAAACACCGCATGGATGGCGGTATTGCACGGTAGTCCTCTCCGCCAATGGTCGGGTCAAGCCGGACCTAGTTCTCGTCAACGGCAAGCAGGAAGCCCACAAGGAAGGCGCGTACTACCTGGAATGGCGTGAGGGCTCGAAGCGGGTGCGGCTGTCGGTCGGCAAGGACCCAGCCGACGCCAGTGCTCGACGCCAGCGCAAGGAAGCCGAACTGAATGCGGTGAACAATGGCGTCTCGGTCGTGCCTGACGGCCAGAACGGGCACAGGTCAATAGCCGCAGCCGTCGCCGAGTTCCTTGACGAAACCAAGCTCACGAAGAAGCCGAAGACGCTAGCCGCGTACTCGACGGCACTGGCGTATTTCGTAGAATCATGCCACAAGCTTAATCTCGAAGAGATCGACCGGAAAGACCTGCTGAAGTTCTCCGCGTTCCTGCGGGACGAGAAGGACACAGGCACCGCGCAGTGTCTACAACAAATTCGAGAATGTGATGACATTTCTCAAGGCAAACGGAATTCGTGGCTTGGTGGGCAAGAACGACTGGCCGCGGTACACCGAAGAGGAGCCGGAGATTTACGAGCAGGAAGAACTCGACAAGCTTTTCGCAGAAGTGTGACGCAGAAGAACGGCTCTGGTATGAATTCTTCCTGATGACGGGGATGCGTGAGCAGGAAGTCATGTACACGTACTGGTCGGACGTCAACCTCACCGCATCCACGGTTCGTGTGAGCCACAAGCCGGATAGAGGCTGGACGCCGAAGGCGTACAAGGAACGCGAGATTCCCATTCCTTCAAAGCTGGTGAAGAGTCTGAAGGCGTGGAAGGCGAAGTCCGACAAGACCTGTAGTCTGGTCTTTCCGACTGCTGGCTGCAAGCCAAAGCTCGATTTTCTCGACGGTCTGAAGGCTGTGGCCGAGCGTGCGAAGCTCGATAAAGACAACTTCTGGCTGCACAAGTTTCGAGCGACGTTTGCTACGTGGTCATTATGGGCAGGCGTCGATCTGCGTACAGTTCAGCAGTGGCTCGGTCACTCCGACATGGAGAGCACGATGCGGTACCTGAAGCCGTCACGCAGCCAGCATGTGCGGGATAAGGTGAATGAGATTTTCGCCTAGCGCGTAGTGGTTCAGCTACTCGGTGATCGGTGAAATCCGCGACTCACAACCCGGTCAATGCGAAACACCATTTCGCACACAGAATCGGAATCAGACCACTCGCAACCACCGTTTCCGAAAATTGAGGATCATGAAAGCGATTGATAAGACATACCGAAAAACAGGCCCTCAGCACGAGCATCCCAGGTTGCGATCGATAATGGCTCTTGTGGGCTCCCTGGGTTTGCAGTCATGCCGCGGAGGCGACACTCGACGCTCGCTTACTGTGTAGAAATCATTTCTTGTCACCACGAAATGCCTCAATGAGCATCAGGAGAACTTGCAACGCTCGGATCTAACCGGGGCCCGAGCCGCGGCAACTCTCAAATCTCACCCCGAGATCTTACCAATACCCGTTACTTCCGCTCGTTTGGATGCAGTGATTCGCTACAGCATAGCGACCATCGCCACCTGCGCCACCAGCGTTGCGCCGCTGCAAAAACTAGTTGCCGAGAGCGCCCCTACGCAGAGTCTCAAGCGCTATGCACTTTGTCGCCTTCGAGCGAAGCCGTCAGGTTGCTGGAACGTGCGAATTGGAGCAACATGCCTCCACTGCCGCGACATTGCGACACTGTAGAAAGACCGAAGATCGTTCAGGCGAGTTCCCTTTTGAAGCCAGTCGTGGGTCTCGGAGATGTGGACCAGGTTGCGGTTTTTCATTTGCCCGGTAACAAAAAACGCTTCGAGCGCTGTATTCTCCGGGTTCATTCCTGCCATGAGTGTGACGCGACGGCGTTCCCCCTTTGCAGCGTGCAACACCCACATGCGTCCCGTCCTCGCCAGTTGAATTGATCGACAGACGCGGACTGCAACCTCCAGACCACTCTTGAATTTGAGCCAGCTTCTGTAATTCTTGGACTTGGTACAAATGGAGACTAGACCCGGAAACATCTCAACCAATTGCTGCATCATTTCCTCTCGAATTGAGAGAATTCGGACCCGGTACGCGTACGCCTTATTGTACGGAGATTGATAACCGGCAAGCTCACACGCCCTAAACATTGATCCAAATCGGTAAACGAGAGCACTGCGCGAGAGACCGTGCAGTTTGAGGACAGAGCCAGTAAGACAACCATGAACTTTCATGATTGACTTTAGTTGCTCCAACAAATTCTCATTCGACCGGCTCCTCAACTTCCGTCGCAGCGTCTCTTGAGCTGCCTCAAACAGTTCGGCGTCAACCACAGCGTCAAAAGCGTTCGGGACTACAACCCATTCTGATTCTGGCAGACTCCGTGTTTTCGAGTGTAACCTCTCAGTGGTGCGGGCGAAGACTGCTGTGCCCTTGTACTTAGGATGCGTCAATATCCTGCCTACAGCCCAATCTGCCCACTCAGTTCCCGGTGAGAATGGAACCCGTTTCTTATTCAATTCAGCAGCAATCCGCTTAAATGACATCCCGCGTTGCACAAACATATGATAGATTTCGCGTACCCAATACACTTCCTCCGGTGGACCAAGGACAAGGATCACCCGGTCGTTAACAATGCTCTTGCGTTCTCCAGGTTTGAGTTCCTGTTTCCGACTTCCGTCCGCTGAAATCAACATCCGCCGAAAACCGTAGCCGGGAACTCCCCCAGACCGGAACCCGTTCTGAACGAGGCGTACCAAACCAGCGAAAACCTTCTGACCCAGCTCACGGCTATACTCCCCCGCCATGACTCTTTTGAGCGTTTTCATAATCATGCTAGAAACATCACCGTTGTTCGAGAATAGCTCCGCACAGTAGTGAACCTGCACGCCCGCTGCCTTGCACAAAAACTCATAATGAGCGCCTTCGTCAGGGTCTTGAAATCTTCCCCACCGGCTTACGTCGTAAACGAGAACGGCCTTGTACGTTTGGTTGCCGCCGACGACGTCTTGTAGCAATCGAGACAGTCCGGCTCTTCGGCTCAGGTCGAGTCCGCTTTTCGCCTCGTCACAATACGTCTGACAAACGCTGAATCCATTATTCGCCGCGTAAGTTGCGATCAACGCACTCTGGCAATCCAGCGAATACTCTTGACGTTCTGTAGAAACGCGCAGGTATTGGGCAGCGGCTATGCTTTCCATAGGTTTCCCCGGTTGCACTCGAACAAAACAGAGTACACGCATTCACTCACGACAACTTTTCTCATTTTGCTGTTGCGAGGCCCTTAACAGATGTAACCTCCTGACGAACCCCACTCAAGTCCGTGGGGCTCGACGCTTGGGAGTTGTCGAAACTGAGGAATAACCAGATGACGCTCACCGGAGTAGGTATCCCCGCCGCTCAATACCTCAGGATGTCCACCGAACGCCAAGAATATTCGTTCGACAATCAGAGGGCAGCAATCGGCGTGTATGCAGCCAAAGCAGGCTTCGTCGTCACCCAGACTTATGGCGACGCGGGCAAGAGTGGGCTTGACCTCAAAAAGCGCGACGGCCTACGACAACTTTTGAACGATGTTATGGACGGCAAACAAACCTACAAAGCGATCCTTGTCTATGACATCAGCCGTTGGGGACGCTTTCAAGACGCAGATGAGGCAGCGCACTACGAGTTCTTATGCAAAGCGGCAGGTCTACAGGTTCACTACTGTGCCGAACAGTTCGCTAACGATGACTCCCTCCCGAGTGCCATGATGAAGGGGCTCAAGAGAATCATGGCTGGCGAATTCAGTCGGGAATTGTCCGTAAAGGTGAGCGCGGGCATCAAACGGGTTTCCCAACACGGATTCAGGACAGGAGGAACGCCTGGCTTCGGGCTTCGGAGAATGCTTGTTTCTTCCAATCGTGAACCTAAGTGTCTACTTTCGAGGGGTGAACGAAAGTCCATCCAGTCTGACCGGGTTATTTTGGTGCCAGGCCCGGATGACGAAGTGCGATGCGTGCGCGACATCTTTCGGATGTTCACCGATGAGCAGAAATGGCCCGCCGCCATCGCTGCCGAATTAAGAGCTAAAGGTGTTAGGTACAACGGCGCAAAGAGGGTTGCGTGGTATGCTCTGGCCGTTAACCGACTTCTCAAGAACCCCAACTACTGCGGTTGCAGCGTCTTTGGACACTACACCCATCGTCTTCGCATACGCCGGATTACCAATCCCCGAGACCTGTGGACAGTGACGAAAGGCGCATGGCAGCCGATTGTCGATGAGGACACTTTCAATCGAGCCCAAAAGCAATTCGAGGATCAGACCATTCACAAATCTGATGCGGATTTGTTGGCGGGCCTGCGGCAACTACTCGAAGAACACGGCGAAATATCGGAACGACTGTTGAACGATTCGCCTTATCTTCCGTCCATTAGACCGTATGCGCTCCGATTCGGAAGCCTATCAGAGGCGTGCGCGAAAATCGGGTACATCCGACCAAAGCTGGCTGCGACCAGATCGAAGCGTGTCGGGCGCTCTCTGCGCGATCAGCTCATCGCCCAAATTGTCGCGACCGACCCGAATGGAATAACCGTCATTCAGAGCGACGGTCATTTCCGTCCTAGACTTCGGGTTTCAGGACGACTCGTGTCGGTGTTCCTATGCCGGAATAAACAATTCGGCGAAGTCCACCGATGGATTCTGAATCGTCCCCCCGGAGAACGAACCCGCATGGCGCTTCTCATCTTCATGAATCCGGGAAACAGTACTGTGATGGATTTGTTTGTCGTACCTGACACAGAGTCGCAGACCCGTTACATGGTCAGCATTAATGATCCTTTCCTGAGCCGAGGCAAGAAACTGGGGTCGGTTGAAGATTTCTTAGAAGCGGTTCGTATCCTCAACGTTCAGCGGAAAATTAACCACAGGCATCGAGAGCTCCCGTGAGCCCATTGTTGGGTAGCGCGAATCGAATCTCGCTGTGGGAACTGGGAGGTGAGTAAACTTTCAGCTCATGCCGCAGCACGCTTTTTCATTGGAACAGTCTGCCTTCCGCTAACCGCCGACCTGATGACGAGGAGTCACTGGAATCACTCGTTTGGCAGGACGACTTGTCTTGCCTGTGGAGAGCTAGCTGGCGCAGTCCCTCTTCCAACATCTCTATTTCTTTCGCGTCGGCAGCGTCTGGTTCTTGGTCGAATATCCTGTCATTGATGGCAAGACAGGCTAGGTCGCACAGGCGGCGTTTTTGCGTGGGATCGTGCTCGTTAATCGCGGCTATAAACGGTGTTTTCCAGTCGGTGAGCAAAAGAGCCTCCTTGGTTGGTCGTTCGCTGACAAAACTGAGTGGTGGGATTGAGTGAGGTCATGTTCAGCTAGGACCGAAACCGTCGGGCGCGAATGTCTTCGGCCATCGTCTGGGCAGTCTGGAAAATGCCAGTGACGTGCTGCAACGCCAGGGCATTGCCTCCTAACAAATCCCGCAGTGCCTCGCATCTGGCAAGGATGACGCCAAGTGCGTTGTTCAGATCATGGGACAACTCACAACGATTTGGCTGACCTCCCGGCATCGGCGTTGGCTCTTGAGACGCCACGATCACACCCCTGCACTCCATACCATTAGCGGTGTCGGACCGCATTTGAATTTGAGCGGTGAGGGAGGGACCGCACTCACCCTGCACGCCATCGGCCAAACAATTGAGGAATCCACCTCGTTGTAGCGCAAGGAGCGCAGACTAGTGGCCGTCACCCACTGCCGGAATACCGTCATCATTGCTGGCCGTCCGGCATTACTCCCGTCTGTGAGCGATGCTCTCCGTCACCTCCATTCAGACTGGGGGCGCACCGCGGACAGGTGCGGCGGTTATGCCGGGTGGTTCGGAATTACAGTGTGTCCGCAACGCGGGCAAACGTACCTTCGCCAGGCGCTTCTTCCATTCTGGGTTTCCTTGAATCACCTTGTAGCTCTCGTCCAAGAAATTTCCGTGTTTGGACCCGCCCTCATAGGGAAAGAAGCAAACCGCCGGGGCATCTCCATAGCTAAAGCAGTGAGGAATCGATTCGGCCAGAGCATACTTCTCGGCTTGTTGGGTGAGTGCACGTCGTAATGCAGCAGACACATTCCCAGGCGCCTTCTTGTCCACGAAACATCGAGATGTCGCTACTATCGCCATTTCCACAACCGCTTCCAAACTTGGACGAGTGTCTGTATTTTCCGCGGGCTCGGAAGTCGGTTGTAGACCAGACGGCAATCCTCGAAGGCGCGTTGGTGGAACTGCCGTACTCCCTCGGGGCTAAGATGTGCCAGGCTCTGGCGAAGATCCTTGAGTTCCCCGTCATTTAAAACGTCGGACTTTTCGCGACTGGGTCGCCGGGCCATGACAAGCGATGCTAGCATATTCGCTATTTGTTCGCCTATCGCGATCTAGGCCCACGTCGACATCTGCTCAATCTTTGGGGACACTAGGGATTATGAGGAAACCGGTGCTAAGGGTATCGAAATGGTTGAGAGACATTCCCATCGAAGGACGTTGGACCCTATGTCCCGAGACAAAGTTCGAAGCGAC
This sequence comes from Terriglobia bacterium, assembly GCA_963847715.1. Lineage (GTDB taxonomy): Bacteria > Acidobacteriota > Terriglobia > Terriglobales > Acidobacteriaceae > Acidiflorens. The sequence continues at coordinate 2,415 of CAWKAZ010000026.1, read as the reverse complement.
ATCGCTGCATCACCGCCCGCAAAAAGCCGCATATACAGAGAAATTGCAACGAGAATTTGACCGACATGTTGCTGAAGTGCACGAAGGACCAACTCCGGTCTGATTGTTGCGATTTCCTGGCTAGGATTTGGGCGAGGCCTTCCGCTTTCGTGCTTTCACCAAAGGACGCTTCGCTCGTTCGCGGTCGGGCTCTGGTATAGAGAGCTGGGGCGCCTTCTGTGCAGCAAGAGACGCTCGCAGGTCTTTCAACAGATCCGAGGCGGGACTAACGACGTGAACACCGGCCGCCTCGCCCGAAGTCTGCTGTAGCCATTGATTCAATTCTTCTGGACGGCCAACCACGTTTCGGCCTTCACGATGAACCGGCATTCCTTCCTTCGCCCAGCGGTGAATCGTGGAATTAGGCATGCCGAGGAATTGGGCGATAACAGACCAGCCTCGAAGATCGGAGGACTGAGTTGGTAGAGCCTTCACTGGACCCGTCGTGTTCTTCCGTTTTGGTTCGGGCTTGGTCTTTGCCGATCTCATCAAAAGAGGCTCCCTTGGGCCTGAGTGATCTCTATCGGCGCGGAACACTCGGGATCGTCGTTAACGGGTCGATTAACCCGCGTACCCACTGGGAAGCAGTTCATCAGCCGAGCATCAAAGGGCTTCAAGAATTCTGCAACAACGGTAGAGTTCGTCATGTCCGGCTCTAGCCACGCCTCGTAGCACTGCGGATCAAGAATCACCGGCATTCTATCGTGGACAGGAGCGGTGAGCATGTTAGGACTCGTTGTCAAAATCGAGCAGGTTTCCAGGATTTTCCATTCGGATCCTTCCAGGCTTCCCATAATCCGGCAAACGCGAACAAATCACCGCGATTGACTTCAAAACAATAAGGCTGCTTAGCCTTGCCAACTTTCTGCCATTCATAGAAACCGTCCGCCGGGATTAGACACCTGCGGAACTTCAATGCATCGGAAAACGCTGGCTTAGTGGCCGACGTTTCAGATCGCGCATTGATCATCGCTGCGGCTTTCGACGAATCCTTCGCCCATGAAGGAATCAGCCCCCATCGAATCAGAGATATTTCGCGGCTGGGACTATTGGGGTCTTGTCGGACCACGGGTGCCAATTGTGTCGGAGCAATGTTGTAGCGAGGACTCCACTCCACTTCACCCCAATCTGCGGCGAAGTGCTCCTCTAGAATCTGTTTCCGCCGTGACAATCGGTAGCGCCCACACATGTGAAGATTATGACCGACGTGGCGGAGTTGCGCTCAGTTGGCGTAATGGCTGATCCCGGCTGACTTCCCAGAAGCGGACTTCTGGCCAGTGTCGTTAGAGTTTGTGCCGGGCGTAACTTCCGGGTAGTCCGTCATCCGTTAGGGAAGAAGCAAGGCAGGAGTCGAGTATTCCATCGGACATGAGCTCTGGTTAGAGTAGCTTTGCGTATTCGGTTTTTGCCGTCTTGAAGATGGAAACGCCGGGGTCAGCATCTTTCCAGAGATCGAGGGGAACCGTTTGTATTGACTTAGAGCGCGTACACGGGCGGCGTCCGCGACTGCGCCTTTCGCCTGCTTTGATCGAAAGAATTTGCGCGAGCCAGACCAAGATGAGCTAACGCCCCCGTCGAACAATTCCGCAAACGATGCCGGCGTGATCGATACCTTTTCTGAAACTCGGTGGCGGCGTTTGCCCCTCGTCCCGAAGCCAGATAAGCCTGACCCTTGATGTACGTCGGATATAGACACGAAGGGTTATTCGTAAAGAATATCGTCCCGTACTCCACAGGCGGCTCCACCGTCTGCAGAACGCGAAGGGCCTCCGCTGGGTTCTTTCCATCAGCGCTAATTGTGCACGAATAGCAGGCAGCCAAAGTGACTGGATCTGAGTATCCAGCGGATACCGCTTGTCCAAGTCTTCGGCCAAGGATTTGGCTTGGCGACTTCTTGAGGCAATGGCGAACGCGAGCGCGGCTTCAACACTTACTCCCTGACTCTCCGGAGCCAGTTTGAGTCCATCGGCGGCATCTTGCACGCCATGCACCGCATCTCCAGATGCCGCTTCGCGCGAGGCGGCATTCTCACCAATATCGCCGCATTTTCCTTGCTGTCAGCAGCGATGGCGGCCTCTGCCGAACGCTTCGTTAGCTCCCGTGCTGCCGTTAGTTCGCCTCCATAAGCCTCAGTGTCGGACGCGAGCGAAAGAGCATAGTGCTTCGTCTCAAGGCGCGAGGTGAGCCATTGCTGCTCCTCCGCGATACCTGAGGAATCGCCAGCAAAGATAATGCTCATCGCATAAAGCGGAACGCGAAACATGTAGCCATCCATGTCGCGTGCCTTCGCGCGGTCAATCGTTGCGCGAGCCTGGCCGAAGCGCTGAGCGCCAGTTGATAACCAGTCAGATTGGGAGTAAGCAGGGACTTCGCCGG
>CAWKAZ010000025.1:0-3321 GCA_963847715.1 Terriglobia bacterium | reverse complement strand
TCCCATCCGCACTACAGGAGGAAACTCATGAAGCTTACCCCGGGCAAACTTGCCGGCCTCAGAAAAGTCTCCAACGAACGCGGCGTCATCGCGGCCGCTGCCATGGACCAGCGCGGCTCCCTGCAAAAATCACTGGCCAAGGAAAAAGGCGGCGAAGTTACCGACGCCATGATGGAAGAATTCAAAACGCTGGTCACCGAGGTTCTTACCCCGCATGCCACTGCCATCCTGCTCGATCCCGAGTGGGGACTGCCCGCCTCGAAGCGCCGCGCCAAGAACGCCGGCTTGCTCCTCGCCTATGAAAAGACCGGATACGACAAGACTGGCCCAGGCCGCCTGCCCGACTTGCTCGACGTGTGGTCGGCTCGCCGTCTGAAAGAAGCCGGCGCAGATTGCGTCAAGATTCTGCTCTACTACACGCCCGATGATCCCAAGCACGTCAACGAAATCAAACATGCCTGGGTTGAGCGGATCGGCGACGAATGCCGCGCCAACGACATCCCGTACTTCCTCGAGTTTGTCGGCTATCAAGAGGGCGCCGACGAAAAAGGTGTCGAGTACGCGAAGAAGAAGCCGCACATCGTCACCGAGAGCATGCGCGAGTTCAGCAAAGAGCGATACGGAGTCGACGTGCTCAAGGTCGAAGTACCGGTGAACATGAAGTTCGTCGAAGGCACAAAGTCATTTGGTGGAACCAAGGCTTACACCAAGAAAGAAGCCATTGATCTGTTCCACACAGCCGCCAACGTCGCCACCAAGCCGTTCATTTATCTGTCGGCCGGCGTCAGCAACGCGGAGTTCAGCGAGACCCTCGAACTCGCTGGAGAATCCGGAGTGAAGTTCAACGGCGTACTCTGCGGCCGCGCTACGTGGAAGGACGGTATTCCCGTCTACGCCAAGCAGGGCGCAGCTGCTTTCCGCAAGTGGCTCGAAACCGAAGGCGTAAAGAACATCAATAACGTCAATAGCAAGCTGAAAGCCGCCACCAGTTGGCACTCGATCTACGGAGTAGAACTGGTCCACGCGTAGATTCGGAGTCTCCCGGAAAATGATGCCCCATCCAGACGTCGCGTTCTCTGCGACGTCTGGATGGGGTTCTTATTCGCGGCGGCGCTACTCAGCGACGAGCTCTCGCAGTCTCCACAGTCCGATCAGTCCCAGCAGGGTCAGGTTGGGAAAAAGCAGCGGTGCGAACGGCGCGGCTCCGAACGTGAAGTTCTTCAGCGAATGCGTCGAAGGCCCATGCAAATTCGCCGTGGCATGCAGTACGAATCCCCACAAGCCGACTCCCGCCTCGGCCACAAGAATCGCCGCGCAGAGCGAGAGAAATTCCCGCGACACGCGCACCAGCAGTGGCGTCACCAGAAAACCTACAGCGATCGCGCTCGCCCACACTCCGACCCATTCGGTCTTGTAGAAGAAGCCATTCTCGGCGTGGTCGCTCAGCGTCAAACCAAAGTTTCCCGCGAACCCACCAAGCGCTAGGAATAGCGTCCACTGGCCCCATTCCCGGGATTGCGAGTCGATCATCCGGTTCATGACGAGAAGGAACCCCAACCCTGTGTAGGCCAGTGGAGCGATGAACGGCGCTGAGTATGTCAGGCTCTTCAGCGTCCGCTCGTAGAAAAACAGACTATTCAGATGGAACACGACGCCAGCCAGTCCTGTGACGACAGCGCCCCATCCGACGAAGTAGCCGAGGTCCCTCCAGACAGCCACGTAACGCGACCGCAGCGCCAGGCCGATTCCCAACACCAGGGGCGCTAGCGCGGAGAAATACAGAGGAATGTACTCCTGCCATTTGCGAAATTCATTGAATGAATGTGCCAGGTAAATGTCGAGGGTCAAGAACCCGAGATTCAGCAGCGCAAACGCTTCCACCATCAGCCACGGTTCAAGCCACCATGCTCTACTTCTTTCCGGCATGGTTTCTCCTCAGCTCGTCTGCCATGGCCTTCAGTTCCACGTTCTTTCGCAGCATGGGATAGTTTGCGTGCCACTGCACAAAATCCGCTCCGCCCATGAACGCTCCGTGCTTGGCGGTTCGTCCGTCATAATGCCAGAAATCGAAGTAGACGAAATCGATGGGCTGCGAGAATGGCGGCCCGTTCAAAACTCCATCTTTGCGCAGGCTATCCACTATGGCCTTGGCGGCCGAAACCTTCTCGTTGGTCGCCTGCACCGTTCTCTCGGCCTTCTCGTATACCGGATCGACAATCGTCGGAGTGTGACATTGCGCGCACACTTGCTTCATCTTGGCCTGCGCCGCGGCATAGTTCGGCCGCTTCTCGGTGATCGCATTCGCCAGGTAGTAAGACAGCCTCTCGGAAGGATCATGCGTGACGCCCAGGCCGTTGATGCCGCTCATGTGACATGTGGCGCACGTCGGAACAAACATGTCTCGCGTGGTCAGGCTCTTGGGGTCGGCATTCAGATTGAGCAGCTTTTCCTGCGCGGCAAACATTACACCGTGCTTGGACTCTTCATAGATTTCGATTTGCGAATGGTCAGGTCCCATGTGACATTGCCCGCAGGTGCTGGGCAGCCGCGCAATCGCCACCGAGCTGGTGTGCCGGGTGTGGCATGCGGTGCAGGTGCCAATCGTGCCGTCCGGATTCGGCCTCCCGACGCTATGGCACTGCTCGCACCCGCTCGCCATCGCGGGTCCGCCTTCGGAAAGCACAAATGGATGCGGCGGACGCCGCGTCCCGCCTGGCTGGTAGGTCTCGGAGAAGCTCACCTGTTCCGGCGTCAGCCCCTTTTCCCCGTAAATCGCCGCCCACGCCGGTGCAGCGTGCCGGCTGCGCGCGAACTGCTGATAAATCTGCTCGTGACAACTGCGGCAGTTCCCCGCCGTCAGCCGCGCGTTGGCGATCACAAATCCGTGATGATCCTTCTTTTCCTGGCCGGGCGCTGCCTGATGACAGTCGAGGCAACTCACGCCTTTGACCGCGTGTTTGCTCATTTCATATTCGTGCACGACGGAATACTGCAGGCGAGCGTGGCACTCGGCGCACTTCCCACTAGCCCGCACGAAGTCCGCTCCCGGCTGATCCGTCTCAGCCCTGGGCCGAGCCCGGTTGATGAGAAACGCTCCCAGAATCAGGGCAAATGCAATTACGACCGCAATGAAGACAGAGCGGAAAGACACGAGACGTTCCTCCAGTTCGGATCACGGTCATCGTTGAAACAGCGCAAGATGAGGAGCAAAAACAACTCAGTCTAGCGCAAAAAGAACTCGACAGATATATACGCCGCACGATGTATGCAGGGTGGACGCGTGTTCTTCACCGCGAGCGAAGCAAGCCCCCCGGGACGAAG
>CAWKAZ010000024.1:0-15143 GCA_963847715.1 Terriglobia bacterium | reverse complement strand
CAGCTACGTGACAAGAAGATGCCGAAGGCCGCGCTCATCTAGATTGGCGGCGTATCCGAAAAAGCGCAGATCCAGAGCCTCCGCTCCGGCTGCGAATTTGTGATTGCGACTCCTGGCCGCCTGCAGGATTTCATTACCCGCAAGTTTGCCGATCTACGTCACGTAAAAATTCTCGTACTCGACGAAGCCGACCGCATGTTGGATATGGGTTTTCCGTCTATCCGGCGCATTCTGCAGATTCTGCCGCAACGCCGGCAGACGCTTTGCTACTCCGCCACCATGGAGCAGTCCGTGGCCTCGCTGGTCAACGACTACACGCGCGATCCGGTGCGAGTTGCGCTCTGGCTCGACTTGAAGCCGGCGGAGAGCGTGCAACTGGAAGCTTACGAAGTGCGTCCGTCGGAAAAAATGGATGTTCTGCGACAGCTTCTGTACGGCGAAAAGGGGCAGACTCTGATTTTCACGCGCACCAAGCGCGGTGCGCAGCGCCTGGCTCAGGAACTTGCGCGGGATGGTTTCTCCGCGGCCATGATTCACGGCGACCGAACGCAGTCGCAGCGTAACGCTGCTTTAAGCGGCTTTCAGGATGGGCGTCATCAGGTGCTGGTTGCGACCGACATCGCGTCGCGCGGCTTGCACTGCGATGACATCGCGCACGTGATCAATTACGACTTGCCGAAGATGGCGGAGGACTTCATCCATCGCGTCGGGCGCACGGGGCGCGCCGGCTCTCAGGGCCGGGCATCCACGCTCGTAACCGCGGCGGAAACTCTGGACCTGCGCAATATCGAGCGAACCTTGAAATTGCGCATCGAGCGCAAACAGATCAACGCGGCAGAAGATGATAGGCCACGCCGGTCCGTCGAAAACACACTGGCGTCGAGAACACTGACCAGGTTGCCTGGCGAAGTTTTCGTTTAGTGGTTAGAGGAGTGATGGCCGGGCGGGGACGCCCGGCGCTCCACTGCAATGGCGTTAGTGAGTAGTTTTCGAGCCGTGCGGTAGAGAAACCTCGATCGAATCCGTTTCGTCGTCTTCGTTACCGATGCGGAACAACGCTGCCTGGGTCTTCGGCCAGCTCGCGCATCTCGCGCAGTTCCTGCGCCTCATCCACGACCACACCTTCCGGCCGTTCTTCCTTGCGTTGCGTCTTGCGTTCGTTCTTATCCCGCTGTTTCTGTTGGCGCGCTTGCTCTTTCTGGCGCTTGGTAAAAGTTGATCTTCCTCGTGGCATATGAATCTCCCCTATTTCAAGATTTTTATGGCCGGCTACATGAAGGGTCTGTAGGGGTGGCCCAGCTTTTGTTCCTGGAATGAACCCAGAGGATTGCTGCGTCCGTCGTAAATAAACGTAATGTGTCTAGTATACCCTCGAATGGAAGTCTCGACGTTGTTAAGAGAGTTCTCCGTTCCCGGTTCTCAGTTCTCAGTGAAACAGATCATCACGAAGCGGGGTGACTGAGAACTGACAACCGAGAACTGGGTTATGTTTGCCAGTGTTAACAGCAACGTGTTACCATCGAACACGTTACGAAAACGAGACGAGACAGGAGTGCAACAGGTTAGTGTTAGCCAGAGAGCAAAAACAGACCGTCGTTGACACGTATCGCACGCACGCTACCGATACTGGGAGTCCCGAAGTTCAAATCGCGCTGTTGAGCGAGCGCATTGGTCAGCTGACGGAACACTTCAAGACGCACCAGAAAGATCACGGCTCGCGCCGCGGACTTCTCATGATGGTGAGCCGGCGTCGAAGCCTGCTCGACTACCTGAAGAAATACGACTCGGAACGGTATAAAGCCGTAATTTCCAAGCTCGGCATCCGCAAATAACAGCGCGATCGGCTCCGTGTGGAGCCGGTTCCTTAACTCCGAGAGCCTTTGCAAAGTGCGTTCCCAACCGCGGCCCTGGCATACGCCCGTCCAAGCGGACTCCGTACGCCCGCGCATGCCCTTCTGCCCTGCTTCTTTCTTACATTTAAGGATGACCTATGAAGCCTGAAGCCACAAAAGTTTCCGTCGAACTCGCTGGCGGGAAACAACTCTCCATTGAAACTGGAAAACTTGCCAAGCAAGCCGCACGGCGCGGCCGTCGTGCGCTTTGGCGAAAACGTGGTGCTCGCCACCGCGACATCGAATCCTGAGCCCCGCGAAGGCATCGATTTTTTCCCGCTGACCGTTGACTATCGCGAATACACATATGCCGGCGGACGTATTCCCGGCGGATTTATCAAGCGCGAAGGCCGCATGAGCGAGCGCGAAGTGCTCACCAGCCGGCAGATTGACCGGCCGATCCGGCCGATGTTTGCCGAGGGCTTTAAGTGCGAGACGCAGGTCATTGCGTTCGTCCTTTCCGCCGATACGGAAAACGATCCTGATGTTTGCGGCATCAATGCCGCCTCTGCTGCACTCACGATCTCCGACATTCCGTTCCTCGGACCGCTCGGCGCTGTGCGCGTCGGCTTAATCGAAGGCCGCTTCATCGCGAATCCCACCTACACCGAGATGCGAGAAAGCCTGCTCAACATCATGGTCGTCGGCACCTCTGACGCCATCGTCATGATCGAGTCGGGCGCGAAGGAAGTAAAAGAAGAAACCGTCGTCGACGCGATCGAGTTCGGACACACCGAAATCAAGAAGATTTGCGCGGCGATCAACGAACTGCGCAGCAAGGTCGGCAAGCCGAAGCGAGCCGTCACGCCGCCGGAATTCGACGAGGCATACTTCAAGGGCATGGAATCGAAGATTGGTGCCCGCTTGGCCGATGCTCTCGACACCGCGAAGCATCCGAAGTCGGAGAGCTACGAACTGGTTCGCGTGATCGAGAAGGAAATGCTCGCTGCTGTGCCGGACGACGCAAATGCCGCCGCGGCCAAGGCGAAGATCAAGAAGTATTACGAGATTCTGCGCGAGCGCATTTTCCGCGACCAGGTCGTCGACCACAAGCGGCGTCCTGATGGACGCGCTTTCGATCAGATCCGCGAGATCTGGATCGAAGCGGGTATTCTGCCACGTGCTCACGGTAGCGCCGTCTTCACCCGCGGCGAGACACAGGCACTGGTTACGACCACGCTTGGCACCAGCGATGACATGCAGCGGCTTGAAGGTTTCGAAGGCGAGGCCAAGAAGCGCTTCATGCTGCACTACAACTTCCCGCCGTTCTCGGTCGGCGAGGTCGGCTTCATGCGTGGCGCTGGACGTCGTGAAATCGGCCACGGAGCACTCGCCGAGCGCGCTGTTTCCGCCGTGCTTCCTACTGAAGACAACTGGCCCTATGCGATGCGCGTCGTCTCCGACATTCTGGAGTCGAACGGTTCATCGTCCATGGCCACGATTTGCGGCGCATCGCTCTCGCTGATGGATGCTGGCGTCCCCTTAAAGGCTCCCGTAGCTGGAGTGGCGATGGGATTGGTGAAGGAAGGCGAGAAGTACGCCATCCTGACCGACATAGCCGGCGCAGAAGATCATTACGGCGACATGGATTTCAAAGTTGCCGGAACCAAGGATGGCATCACCGCCCTGCAGATGGACATCAAAGTTGCCGGAATCACTTCGCAGATCATGCGCGAGGCGCTGGCACAGGCGCAACGTGGACGCTTGTTCATTCTGGGCAAGATGGATGAAGTCATCACCGAAGGCCGCGTCAAGGTCTCGACCTACGCACCTCGCATCTACACCCTGCAAATTCCGGTCGATAAGATTCGCGACGTGATTGGGCCCGGTGGCAAGATGATTCGTAGCATCATCGAGCAGACCGGCGTGAAGATCGACGTCGAAGACTCGGGCAAGGTGAACGTGGCTTCGAACGACGAAGTCTCGGCGAATAAGGCGCTGCAGATCATTAAGGACCTGACGGCTTCCGCCGAGGTAGGCAAGACTTATCTCGGAAAGGTCAGCCGGCTGGCCGATTTCGGCGCATTCGTCGAAATTCTGCCGGGTCTCGACGGTCTGCTGCACATCAGTGAAGTTGCCGAACACAGAATCAAAGATGTTCGCGACGAACTGAAAGAAGGCGATCAGGTGCTGGTAAAAGTCCTGGCCGTCGAAGGCAACCGCATCAAGTTGTCGCGCAAGGCGATTCTGAAAGAGCAGCGCGCCAAGATGGGCGGGGCTCCGGTTCCTGAAGGGGACGATGGCGCTGGACCTGTTCCATCGGCTCCTCCGGTGTCTCAAGTTTCCCATGGTGCACCTACGGCAGTGATTGAGGGCGGCGCGGATTTCGATGCCGATGATGAGCCGAACTTCAACCGCGTCGATGGCGTCGTTGCATCCGTTGAAGCGGGCGCAGCGCGGCCAGAAGGCGGCGGATCGCGCGAAGGTCGTCCCGGCGGCGGAGGCGATCGTAATCGTCGTCGACGTGGTCGCGGAGGTCGTCCCGGCGGAGGTCACGGTGGGGGCCATTCCGGCGGCGGCGGTGGTGGACGCGGAAGACGGTAAAGACAGTTCGGGTAGGGCACGGCTTCAGCCGTGCCGCCCAGACCAAATTAGAGATGGGCTTTAGCCCCTGAGGGGCTCACGCAGATTGCAACAAATTCAAAGGGCCGCAGTGATGCGGCCTTTTTCTTTTGCCCTTGTCAGAACGACAAGCGTTTGAATACGGATTCCGGAATGTGTTCGACCGCGCTCATCACATAGCGCCAGATCTTCGGCGTATAGAGCACGTCCGGCGAGCGGCGTTCGAGGGCGCAAACAATGTCGCGGGCGACGCTCTCAGGGTCGGCGAAGCGCGAAGCGTGCGGCAGGTGGTCGGTCATTGAAGTCTGCACCGGTCCCGGCTTGATGGTAATCACGTGCACGCCTGCGGGATGAAGGCGGCTGCGCAGCCCTTGCAGAAAGAGCGAGAGCGCGCCCTTTGCCGAGCCATAAACATAATTCGAGCGCCGTCCGCGATCGCCGGCGACGGACGTGATCGCAGCCAGGCAGCCGGTGCGGCGTCGTTCAAGGTCCGCGGCAAACAGCGTGAGAATCGCGGTTGCGCTGACAAAGTTAACCTGTAGCTCGTCGAGCAGCACATCGACCGAACTTTCGGAGTCCTTCTGGTCCCGCATCGAGCCATAGGCAAGCAGAACGGTGTCAAAGCCGGGGAAGGATTGCCGGACAAATGCGAAGATCGCCCCATGTTGCTGCACCGCGGACAAGTCGGCGGAAAACGGCACAACTTGCTTGGCGCCGCGAGCGGTTAAATCGGACTGCAGTTCCACGAGTCGTTGCGGGGAACGCGCGACGAGCAATAATTCGCACCCTTTCGCCGCCAACTGCCGCTGGACTTCGACCGCGATACCCGACGTCGCGCCGAGGATGATGACCCGTTTCATGGTCGTTGCGGGCTCCGTGCTCGTCGCCATTTTCAGAGTCATTGTCATTGTGCTGGAGTCACCCGTCGCCAGAACGACGACGACATCTTCGGATCGATGTAGGGAACAAAGGCGCGCCAGCGTGGGAACGACGCCTCAAATAACGCGTGGCTCATGCGAGCATCTTTCGCCGGATAGAGCGCTCCTCCACTTTGCTGCACAACATCATCGAGTGATTGCATGAGCTTGAGCGTCCGCTCACCGCGCATTTGAAAATCGAGCGCGAGGGTGATGCCCGGACGCGGGAATGAAAGCATCCCAACCGGAGATGCCGACCCGAACTGTTTCAGCACACCGAGGAAAGATCCCATGCCCGAGCGCGAGACGAGGTCGAGCAACTCCTCGAGCGCAGCCACGTTCGTCTGCGGAATCACGCATTGATATTGCAGGAAGCCCTGTCGACCATAGAGCAGATTCCATTGGCGAATGGAGTCGAGCGGATAGAAAAATGAGTCGTAAGGGACAACAGTCGCGCCGCGCTTGGCGGAGTGAACCTTGTAGTAGGCCGTGTTGAACGCCTTCACGGTATAGCGATTGAGCATCCAGGCCGGCATGGCGAAGGGCAACTTGAGCCCGCGCTGGGGATGGAACTGTTTGCCAGGTTCGGCAGCATGATTTCCGCGAAAGAAAATGCCTCGCGGAGTCCTTCCCGCAAAGCAATCGAGCCAGGCTACGGAGTACTCGAACCGGTCGTTGCTTTCGCGGCTGAGATCTAGAAATGCGTCCAGCGAGTCAAAGGGAACGGATTCCGCGTCGATCCATGGGCCGGCCACGCGCTTGAGTTGAATGTCCGCGAAGGCAATCACGCCCGTCAGACCAAGGCCGCCGATGGTGGCGCGCAACATGGCCGTATTTTCTTCGGAGTTACAGAGCACCAGGCCGTCATTCGAGCGATGCAATCCGATTTGGCGCACGTGAGCTCCAAAGGTTCCTGCACAGTGATGATTCTTGCCATGGACGTCATTGGCAATCGCTCCGCCAACTGTGACGAATCGCGTGCCCGGAGTGACCGGAAGGAACCAGCCTTTGGGCAGAAATACATCAATCACGTCAGAGAGAGTGACGCCGCTTTCACAGCGCAGCATGCCCGTCGATTCATCGAAACCGAGAATGCGATTCAATCGCCGGCAGTCGACCAGTTCACGGCCGGAGTTGAGACACGAGTCGCCGTAGCTGCGTCCAAGACCGTAGGGAAGCAGGGAGCCGGGCGCTGCGAAAGCGAGAATCTCCGGCACCTGATCGTTCCACGCCGGTTTATGGACGTGCTGGTGCGTAGTCTTTGGGTAACGCCCCCACGAGAGAACTCGCTCAGTGGGCGTTGCCACCGCGGATTGTTTACGCAAAGTTGCTGCAGTCTGGCCGGGCATTTACTTACACCTAAACAATTTCAATCAACCTGGTTACCAGCTCACGGACATCATGCTGCCCGCGATCACGGCGGCCGAAGCCAGAGCGACTCCGTAACTTACGGGATCACGGATGGCGAGCGTGACTGGGTCTTCTTTTAGTTCTCCGCGATGCGCCAGGAGCCAATTGCGGCTGAGCCAATAAAGAACAATGGGGCAAAGCAGAAACAGAAACTCCGGCGAACGGTAAAGCAGGCGCACGTCAGGACTGTGAACGTAGAGGCTGAAAATCACGACTGCAGAAAAGCTGCTGCCGACGCCGAGTGAGAGCAGAAGTTCGCGATCGCCGGTGTGATAGCCGCGTCCGGAATTGCCCGCTTTGACCAGATCGCTGGCGTGCAGCAACTCGGAATAGCGCTTTGCCATCGCCAGACTCAGAAAGAAAAACATAGAAAACGCAAGGAACCACTGCGAAAGGGGCGTGCCGGAAATCAGTGCGCCCGCGAGTATGCGGAAACTATAGAAACTCGAGAGTGTGAAGACATCCAACAGCGCAATCTTCTTCAGATACAGCGAGTACAACATCGTGAGCGTGGCGTAGCCAAGCAGCGCCAGTCCGAACTGACGATTCAGCAGAGAACCCAATCCCAGCGCGGTCGAAAGCAGAATGGACGAAGCGATCAGCCCTTCAGGGATGGAGATCGCCCCAGATGCGAAGGGACGTTCTCTTTTCCATGGATGCTCACGATCGGAATGCAGATCGAGCAGGTCGTTCAGAATATAGAGTCCCGACGCACAAAAGCCGTAGAGCGCGAAGCCAGCTACGGTGCGGAGAAGCGGCTCGATCGTCAGGTTGTGCGACAACGTCAGCGGCAGAAACAACAAAAGATTCTTAGCCCAGTGATGCCCGCGAAGAGCATTCACCCAGGTGCCGAGCGACGCGCGAAATGTTGGACTCGGTTCGAGAAAGGCGCCCTTCACCGTCGTGACGGCGGAGGCTTCGTCGACCCGCTCTTCTGTGCCGACGACGTAGGCCGCGCGTGCGTTACGCCAAACTTCCACGTCAGCGGCCGAGTCGCCCACATATTCAAAGCCACTCTCGGCAAAATGCTGCGCCAGAAACGCCGCTTTGCTCGCTCCCTTGAGGTTGAGCTTGCCATCGCTGGCATGAACTTCGTCGAAAAGGCCAAGATGTCGCGCGATTGCTTCGGCCAGCTGAGAGTCAGCCGCGGTCACAAGCGCGATGCGCCGGCCGGCTGCCCTTTCCTGCTGGAGAAGATCGAGAACTTGCTGACGGTATGTTAAGCGTGCCGGGTCGAGTTCGATTCGGGTGGCCAACTGGCGCTTCAGGTGTGCTCGTCCACCGACCAGCCAGAAGGGAAGCAGCACAACCATGTAGGGCCGGCTTTTGATCAGGAGCAGGACACTCTCCCACAGAACATTTCCCCGGATCAAGGTGCCGTCGAGATCGACACACAGGGCCGGAGACACGCGTGCGAGTTTGGCTCCTGTGACGGACCCCATGGGTCAATGGTCGCATCGGAGCAGGGTCAAATGCGGGAATAACAGGCACACCCAGGTAACCTGAGTAACATGCGCCGGGGTGTTGCCGACGGTTAGTATGAGCTTGTCTGGAGGGCCGTTTCGCGCTCCGGAAACCAATCCCCATGGACCATCCACAAGAGCATTCGGAACCCGGCGCGCAGGAGCTGCTGGCAAAGTACTTGCAGCGTCCGGGCATCCTGCTGCCCTTGCTTGGGATCGTCACGTTCGTGGTGTACAGCGGCACTCTGTCGTTCGACTTTGTCTGGGATGACTGGCCGCAGATCGTGAATAGCCCAATCATCCGGTCGTGGAGCAATCTGCCGCGGGCGTTTGGCAGTGATCTTTGGTATCACGTCGCCCGCCACCAGGTCTATTACCGTCCGCTCTTTGTGGCCTGGTCAATGCTGAATTACACGCTTTTCGGCTTGCATCCGTGGGGATGGCATCTGGGAGCTGTTCTGTTGCATGTGGGCGCCGTTGCGGCAGTGTTCTGGCTGGCGCGTCGGCTGCGATTGGAATACTGGACCGCAGCCATCGCGGCGCTGATCTTTGCGTTGCATCCGGTGCACATTGAGCCCGTGACGTGGGTTTCCGCCGCGTCGGACACGATGGTGACGATGTTTGCGGCACTGGCGTTTGCGGCGTTCCTAAGCGCGCGCGATCCGCAGTTCACTCCGAGTGCCATGAAAAAAATGGGATGGTGGGTTGCGTCGTTCGTGCTGCTCGCCAGCGCGCTACTGACCAAGGAAATGGCCGTGGTGTTTGCTGCGCTCGTCGGAATCTATGCCTGGTTGCATCCAGCGGAAGGGAAGACATCGTTCGCGAAAAGGACGATCGGCGCCGTGATCGAGGCGGCTCCGTATGCGGTCATCACAATCGGATACACGCTACTGCGTAAACACGCGCTGCTGCATACCACCGGACAGTTCGATCCGAACCACGGGATGATCGACGTGGCGCGGACTTTGCCGCTGGTGCTCTCAATCTACCTGAGGCAATTGCTCATCCCAATCGGAATCACGGGGCTGTACTACACCCCGTATATGACCAGCGCGATCCTGAGTCAACTTCTGTTGCCGGCGTTAGTGCTGGCAGTCGTAGTGTTGGGATTGTGGTATTGGAATCGAAGTGAAGGTAAGTCAACCGTCGCCTTTGCAGGATTGTGGTTGCTGGTCGGGTTGGCTCCAGCTTTGTATTTGCGAAATTTTGGCAATGGCGATTTCGTGCGCGACCGCTACATGTATCTGCCGTCGATCGGATTTGCAATTCTGGCTGCGCTTGCCCTGCGGCGGTTGCCGTCATTCAGGCAATGGAACACGCGGGCCGTGCAGGTGGCGGCTGTCCTCGTGCTGTGCAGCGGGTATATTTGCGCTTCACTCGCGCAGCAGGTGTATTGGAGCAACGACTTACTTCTGCTGGTCCGTGGTCAGGCACTTTATCCCGGAAATCCCTATGCAATGGCGGGATTGGCGAAAGAGTACAGCCAGCGCGGCGCGCATGATCGCGCGATCGCCCTTGCCGAGTCGGTCGTGAAGGATCACCCTGAGTACGGTTACGGGCCGCTGGCATTGGCCGAGGCTTACATCCGCGCCGGGCGGTTCGAAGAAGGCCGTATATGGCTCGACCGCGTCGATCCGGACTATGCGAAGTCGGAAGTCGGCATGGCCGGTGTCGCCGGCCTCTATGGGCAAATGGGCGACTACGATCGGGCGCTCGTGCTCTGCTCGGAAATTCTGAAGAAGGAGCCCAATCTTTATTCGGCCATTTATAACTGCGGCAATATTCATTTATTGCATGGCGACTACAAAGCCGCGGAGGAGTTACTCTCGCGTGCCGTGCAGTTAGTCCCGGAACAGGCAGCACCAAAACATTTTCTGGGGCGTGCGCTGCTTCAGGATGGACGCAATGCGGAGGCACAAGGCTATCTGCTGCAGGCCGCGTCCATGGATCCGAAGGTATGGGACTACCACTATTGGCTGGCCGAGTCATTGGAGCAGAGCGGAAATGTTCCGGCGGCGCGCATGGAGTATCAGCGCGCACTGCTGCTTAATCAGGACAGCAAAGAAGCAAAGCTGCGGCTGACCGCGTTGGAGGCGAAGTGAGCGAGGAAACCAAAGACACGGCTGTGAAGTCGGGCGCACAGGTTCATCCGCCTTTGAACGTCGAGATAAAGATCCGGGAAGAAGATGCCTCCGCGGCCTCAGCCGCGAGCGAAAGCGAAATTGCGGTGCTCGCCGCTGCTCAAGATTGGGTCGTTCGTTTGATCGTCTTGGGTGCGGTTCTGGTCATCGCCGGAATTTATGTCGGGATTCACATCGGCAGCGGGTGGGTTCCGGCGGATGACGGCACGTTGAGCCAGAGTGCGTTGCGGGTGACGCAGGGCCAGTTGCCGCATGCGGACTTCGGAGAGGTCTATACCGGTGGTTTGAGCTTTATTCATGCGCTTGCCTTTCGCGCTCTCGGCGTAAATCTGATGTCGCTCCGCATCTGCGTCTTTTTGTTTTTTCTAGCGTGGCTTCCCGCGGTTTACGCGATTGCCCTGCGTTTCGTTTCTCCAGTGGCAGCCGGGGCGATCACGCTCCTGGCTGTGGCCTGGAGTTATCCGAATTATCCGGCAGCAATGCCCTCCTGGTACAACCTCTTCTTCGCGACCTTTGGGGCTGCGGCCGTCCTGCGCCATCTGGATGTGCGCACGCGGCGCTGGCTCTTTGTGGCCGGAGTTTGCGGTGGTGTGTCGATCCTGATTAAGGTGATCGGGGCATATTACATCGCTGGAGTATTACTCTTTCTCGCCTTCTTCGAACAAAGCGAGAATCGGGCACAGAGCGCGGACGACGACCGTTCAAAAACCGGCTGGCTCTATCGTGTTTTCAGCGTAGGTTCGCTTTTGCTGTTCCTCACGGTGCTGGTTGTCGTATTGCGAGCGCGGTTGGGAATGTCCGAACTTTACGAGTTCGTGCTGCCATCGGCGGCGGTGGTCGGCCTGATCTTCCTCGGAGAACGCAGCGTTCGAACGAGTACTGGAAAACGATTCAAAACAATATTTCAAGTAACCATCCCGTTTGTGGTTGGCCTTCTGACGCCGGTCATCGTATTTCTCATTCCATACGCGCGGTCGGGTGGAGTTTTCAGTTTCATCCGGGGAGTGACGTCGAGCGCCATCGAGCGATCCGCCGGCCTGGGCGTGATCCGTCCGCTCGGCATGGAGAAGCTTATTTACGTTCTGCCGCTGCTCGCGATTATCGCGGCGGCGATGTATTGGGATAAGTTTCAGGGAAAAGCCATCGGAGCGGCCCTGGGCCTCGGAGCGGTCGTGATTGTGGCGAAAGCGGCTCAGTCCTTCGACTGGGTCTATTCGATCTGGTGTTCGGTGGTTGTGCTCACCCCGGCGGTGGTGCTGCTCGGAGCTCTGCTGGTGTGGTTCCGCAAGCAAGCAGACACGCGCACAAAATTGCAGCGGGAGCAGATCGTGTTGCTAATAGCGCTCGCCGCAACCTGCAGCCTGACGCAATTTCCTTTTGCGGCGGCAATCTACCTCAGCTACATGATTCCGTTGACTCTGCTAGCGCTGGTGGCGATCATCTCCACGAGCAAGACGCAGCGCGGCACATTCGCAATGGCCCCGGTGCTGGGGCTCTATCTGGCCTTTGGCGTGGTCTGCCTGGTGCCGCGCTACATCTACGAAATCACGTGGATCGTCGGCCGCATGCAGACGATGCAATCGCCCCGAGCGGGTGGACTAAAAATCGAAGAAGCGGCGTTCTTTGATCAGCTGGCGTGGTTCCTGCAGCAACACAGCCCGAATGGGAAGATGTTCGCCGGCAACGATTGTCCGGAGCTGTACTTTCTTTCCGGCCTGAAGAACGTCGCGCACGACGATAGCGGCGAAACGCCGGAGGCAATCCTGAAGGCGATCCGGTCCGACGACCTCAACCTGGTGGTCGTCAATGACGCGCCGTTTTTCCCGGGCGCAGCCATGCGGCCGGATGTAAAAGCTGAAATTGCCAGCAGGTATCCGAACACCACGCGCTTTGGAATTTTTCAGGTGTTCTGGAAGCAGTAGCGGACAATGTTGAGATTCGGCCAAGGACGGGGATCGAAATGCTGAAAGAGTTGATTCTTAGTGCAATCCGCAAGTGTGGGTACGAGATCTTTAAGGCGCCCAAGTCTACTCTCAATGAACATGAGGCCATTCTTCCTCTCGCAGGGTATGCTCCCTGGAATCTGGATGCGGCATTCGCTGAAGTCTATAGCCGGTGCCGCGCCAATACTCTGGTCGACCTGTATCGTTGTTACGAGATTTGGTCAGCGACCGCGGAGGCCGCGAAGTTGCAGCGGGGAGATCTGCTGGAAGTGGGAGTCTGGCGTGGTGGGACGGGGGCCTTGATCGCGGCCCAGGCTGCCCGGCTTGTACCGTCGGCACAGGTCTTTCTTTGCGACACTTTCGCGGGCGTGGTGAAGGCCGGAGCGCAGGACACGATCTACAAAGACGGAATGCACTCCGATACATCGGTCGAGATCGTGAGGCAATTCTTAGACAACGTCGGCCTGAAGAACGTGACTCTGCTCCAGGGCATTTTCCCGGAGCAGACTGGAGAGTCGGTTCGAGAGCGCAGTTTCCGGTTCTGCCACATTGACGTAGATGTGATCAATCCTCGAAAGACGTTTGCGAGTGGGTATGGCCGCGATTAGAACCCGGTGGGATCGTTGTATTTGATGATTACGGGATGCGTGGAACCGAAGGAGTCACGCGATTTGTAAATGAATGGCGTTTACGAGAGGACTTGACCTTCATTTATAACCTGAACGGTCATGCGCTCTTCATCAAGAAGTAGGATCGCCGCAAGGTGATCCCAATCTCCCTTCCGTTTTTAATTACGCGTCTTCCGATTGTTGTCGGGATGTATCGTTCTTGATTAACGGTTTGCCAGATTGTTGAAAGAGGTAGAAGCAAGGGGGCCAGTCCGAATTGTGGGTTACTCAATACACTTCAAGGCGTTTCGCCCGTGTATCGGACGCTGCCCTAAAAGTTGGAGTCAATGTTTGCAGGTGATTGACAAAAAGCCGGCCGTTGATTGCGAGGTCGAAGTAGTCTCACGCGATCAACTAACAAATGTGCACAACAAATATCCTTGGTTGAGTTGGCTGATTCCGGCGGCGCTCTCTACCGTGATGTTTGGCCAGTTATTCTTCAGTGGCAGTCAACTATCGCAAACCGCCGATGAAGCTACGCACCTTTACGCCGGCTACCGCTATTTGAAGTGTGGCGATTTTACGGTTCATCCTGAGCATCCGCCGTTTTTTGCCAAGGCCATCGCGGAGGCTCCTCTCCTCGCTCTGAACTTTAAGACAGACTGCGAACCCTTTCAGGGAGATGACCTAGTCAAGCAACTTGCCCAGCCTCAGTTGGTTCTATAGTCAAAATTGGCGCGCCGCTTTAACCAGGTCCCGCATAGCGATGTCCGTCTTTGCTGTAGGACTGTGCCTGCTGGTATGGATGGCCGCACTGCGAATGTTTGGTTTTAGCACGGCGATCGTAGCTGGTTTGTTGTTGATCTTCGAGCCCAATGTGCTGGCTTATGGTGCCTTGGTCCTGACCGACGTACCCGTCACCTGCATGCTGCTCTTCGCCGTTTTGGGATTCCACCAGTGGATCCGGCACCGTACGGC
This sequence comes from Terriglobia bacterium, assembly GCA_963847715.1. Lineage (GTDB taxonomy): Bacteria > Acidobacteriota > Terriglobia > Terriglobales > Acidobacteriaceae > Acidiflorens. Next base: position 1,229 of record CAWKAZ010000024.1, on the reverse strand, counting down.
CTCTTTCCTTCTGTTAACCGGTTTCGTAACAGGCCTGACGTTGCTGACGAAGCATTCAGGAATCGTGGTCGTGCCCATCCTGGGAGCGCTGGCAATCACGGCCGCTTTTGCTCAGGCGGAGGGCAATCGCCCAGTATGGCAACTGGCATTGCGCAACCTTCTGTCCGTTGCCCTGATTTGTAGTCTCGCGGTCGGCATTGTCTGGATTGTTATGGGATGCGTTTTGCTGCGCACGCAGGAGCGCAAGATCCCGTTGCAAAGACCGTCTGCGCCCACCACAGCGGGGCGCCTGTTGTTCGAGTTGGAAACGCACCACTTGTTGCCGCAGACATATGTCGAGGGAGTTTCTGCTGCATTGGCTTTGTCGAGTCCAGATTCTGTGGCTTTTGTTGCCGGCAAAATCTACCTGCACGCACCATGGTTCTCCACTCCGTTTACTTTCTTGATTCGCAATACTACGGCGATGCTGGCCATGATGGTTTTGTCCGGCGTCGGTGCTGCGAACGTTTTTCGCAAGCGTCGTTGTGAGTATCTCTTTCTGCTAGTCCCGGCAGCCGTTTATCTGGCGGTTTGCATTCACGCCAGTAGCAACGTGAGCATTCGCTATCTCCTGCCTCTTTTCCATTTCTGCTGATTGCCGTCGCATCTGGATGCGTAGAACTGGCCAGCCGCTTGCGCTGGGTGCGCTACACCTTGCCGTGCTTGATAGTGCTACACGCGGCATCGTCACTTCATGCCTTTCCCAACTATCTCTCCTATGCCAATGATCTCTGGGGTGGCCCATCGCATGCATTCCAGATCTCTTCCCAGCCTCGATCTTGGGCAGTCATATCTGGAAGCCAGGACTTATTTGGAAAAGCATCCAGCAAAAAACTGCTGGTTGATTGCAGGCTGGCAGTGGGACCCAGCGTTGTACGACGTGCCCTGCCAAACGTTCGGTCTCTACTTGCCTCACGAGTTCCCGTCTCGCGTCCGCGGCACGGTTATTGTCAGTAGCACTCTTCTTACGGATGTACGGCTTGCCGAAGGAGGCATCGCCGCCGGGTTCAGGAATGCCACACCAAAAGGTTACATCGGTGGCAGCGCACTGCTGGTTTACGAAGGGGAGTTTGATACGACTGTAGATGCTGCTGCGGGTGAGAGCGGTCTTGCGAATCGCGCATTCTCCGCCGGACGGTCATCTATTGCACTCGATCACGCTCAAAGGGCGGTGGAGCTCGCGCCCGCGA
>CAWKAZ010000023.1:0-11315 GCA_963847715.1 Terriglobia bacterium | reverse complement strand
TACGCAGTTAAAAAAAGCTAGCGCCAGTCAAGCGGACACCGCTACTCTGTTGTTGCTTAATATAGTTGCGAACGATGACCTAGTCGGCCGCCATGCCCTGAGCCTCGCGTTCCACATTCTCCAGACTTATCGGTGGCAGATCGGTACCGGGTTTTTCTGCGCGCAACTGCGCCTCCAGTGCCGCGAGTTGTGCTTCGATATCCTGCTCGGCCTTCCGCTTTCGAATTACTTCTTCGCGGTAGCGGCGCAGGAAGTAGTCGATGGTTTCGACGCGAATTCTGATCGATCCGGTTGGCTTGTTTTCGTCAAGATCCTTAAAGCAGAAATACGGCGTGCCCGATTGCTCGATGATGCCTTCAATGACGCCGTAAATCGGAGCATCGTGGCCGCACTTGAAGCTCGACATTTCGAGCGCGACCAGGTTGGGATGCCGCGCCGTGAACTTCGCCGCCCACACCTTGTGATTGGTGCTGCATGAGTACGAATTCTTCCAGGCATCGGTGATGTCGAGCGGGCTGCTGATCAGCGCCGGCGCGCACTTCGTCGCCAAAAAGCCGCTCCAGCAAATCTTCATCGAGCGGCAGCGTGTTCTGCGAGAAGATCGGATAGCCCAAGCTTCTGGAATTCCTCCAGAATTTCGTGATTCAGGCCGGGATCGTGATGATAAGGCCGGCCCAGCATGACGATTCCGATGCGATCTTCACGCTCCAGTTGATCGAGGACCTGTCGAGCGCGTCGCCGAATATTCGCTTCGTAATCTTTGAGCGCCGTGAATCCGGACTCGACCGCGCGATCGTTCTCTTCGAGCGACAATCCAAGAATCGGCTGCCACGCCTGCAGCATCTGATGGGCAAATAGCTTTCGATCTGAAAAGTTGAGCACCGGATCGATGTATTGCACGTTGTGCTCGGCGAATACGTCGTTCTCCTTCGTGAACGCGGCTTTCACCGTCTCAGGCGTCGCGGTCACGGTCGGGCAGGCGTTCGCCCCAACAATCTTCACCAAGGAAGAATGCAGCACGTCGTACATCGGGAAGAAAATCGCATCCAGCGGCTTCTTGCGATGCTTCTCCTGGATCAGGTTGTAGACGTGCGAAATGCCGATCTTCGCGGGGAAGCAGGGATCGATAGCTCCGCGGCTCGCTCCGGCGCGATAGAGTTCGGAACTGGTGTAGTCGGAATAAATGATATTCTCCGGCTGCACGCCGAGGCTTTCGAAGTACGCATTGAACAGCGGCGCGTAAGTATAGATGTTCAGCACGCGCGGAATGCCGATGCGCAGCTTGCCTGCGATTCTCCATCAGAGCGCGTCGCTCTTTGTCGCCTTTTTTCCAACCCGCCCAACTGCGCACGGGAAGCGGATCGGCGACGCTCTTGGCATTGGTCGGCCGGAAGACCTCTTTCGAGGCGATAGTCGACGAAGTTCGGATGCTGCGCCCGGATTGAGTCGAGCCCAGCCTTGATGTCCTTCATGTCGTTGACATCTTCGACCGTGCCCTTTTCGCAGGTGGCGATGATCAGCCGCTGCTCGCCATGCATCAGCGGAACTTTTGTGACTTTCTGAATCGGCACGAAGCTGAGGTCGTTCTTGGGCTGCGTGCGAATGTCGATGAAGGTGCGCAGGCAATCGTTCTTGCAGAAATGGCAGCGCGTATCTTCATTGCGCGTGGTGCGGTATTCGATCTTCCGGACGGCATCGAGACCGACGAATGTCGTCTGCTGACCGTTGCGCCAAAGCCGCAACGATTCCTGCGGCCGCGCCGATCGCTCCGGACTCGCCGCAATGTTCGTGCACGATGATTTCCGGCTGCTTCCCGGTCGCGCGGAAGCTGTTGCGGATGAAATCGACTTCGGCTTTCACCACCGCGAGATTGTTCTGCGTTCCGCCCTGCAGAACGAAGCGCGAGCCCAGCGCGGCAAGATTCGGAATGCTGGCAACGTAGAGGAAAACGTTCTTCGGCAAAACCGCCGCCAGGCCGGCGAGAATTTCTTCGGCCCGCCATCCCTGCCGCTGGAAGTTCACAATGTCCGACTGCATGAACACAGCGCAGCCGTAGCCGAACACCGGCATGGCCTGCGCCGAGAAGGCGAGGTCGGCGTACTGGTTCACGCTCAGACCGAAACCTTCCGCCGTCGATTGCAGGAAGTAGCCATTGCCCGCGGAGCACTGCGTGTTCAGCTTGAAATCTTTGACGCGGCCGTTGTGCAGGATGATGATCTTGATATCCTGCCCGCCCACATCGACGATCACGTGCGGATCTTCGTAGAACTTCAGCGCCGACTCCGTGTGGGCGACGGTTTCCACCAGCGCCACATCGGCGTGGAGCACGTCTTTCAGAATGTCTTTCGCGTAGCCAGTCGTGGCCACGCCGAGCACTTCCAGTTTGGCATTCTGCGCTTCGACTTGACCGCGCAGGTTTTCGAACATCTCAATCGTGTCCTGAATCGGATTGCCGTTCGAGAGTTGGTACGACTTGCACAGGATGTCGCCGTTCTCGTCCAGCAGCACTGCCTTGGTTGAAGTCGATCCGCCGTCGATCCCGATGAAACCGCCGACCGTGCTGCCCTTCTGAAACACCGCTGGGGTAAATTTCGGACGGCGGTAGGCTTCTTTGAAAACGTCGAGGTCGTCAGGTTTCTCGACCAATCCCTTGCCGCCGGACTTCGCCTTCTCTTCCTGGCGGCCGTAGTCGATGTAGTGAATCAGTTTGTCGTAGCCGCAATAGCATCCGATGCAGTCGTCTTCGCTGCGGCCGAACTCGACCGCGCCGAACGCCGCGAAGTACTGCGCGTTCTGCGGAACCTTGATCAGGTCTTCCGGCTTCGCGCCGTCCGGAATCGTGACCTTGCGCTCCTGCCACATGCGCGGAATGTTCGCCTGCCACGCTTCGCGCATTCCGCGGATGAAGCTGTTGGGACCGCCGAGCAGCAGCACATGCGGCCGCAACGTGTGTCCGCGCGTAAGCACGCTCAGGTTCTGCAGCACGATCGCCTCGAACAGCGATGCCATCAATTCGTCCGGCGGCGTTCCCACCTTCTGCAGGCCGTTGATGTCGGTCTCCGCGAAGACTCCGCACTTGCCGGCGACTTTGTGCAGCTTGATCCCGTGATATTTCTGCTCGGCCAGCAGTTCGGTGGGAATCTTCAGCTTGGCATTGATCTTGTCGATGACCGCGCCCGTGCCGCCGGCGCATTTATCGTTCATCGACGGAATTTTCTTTTTGCGTCCGGTCTCGTCGTCATCCTTGAAGACGATGATCTTTGCGTCCTGTCCGCCGAGTTCGATGACCGAATACACTTCGGGATGAAGCTTTTCGACTGCCAGCGAAACCGCAGTGACTTCCTGCACGAACTTCGCGCCGATCTGCTCCGCGATTCCGTTCCCGCCGGAGCCCGTCATGAACATGCGCGTGTTGTGGCGGTTGATGCCGACCTCGGCTTCCATCCGCTTCAGGAATTCCAGCGTCTTTTCCGGCTGCTTGGTTTCGTGACGCTGATAGTCCTGCCACAGAACCTTGTCGCTTGCCGCATCAACCACGACCGCCTTCACAGTGGTTGAACCGACATCGAGGCCCACGAGAAATTTGCGTGTTGTGATCGTGCGGCTTGTGCGCCTTGGCTGCGCGCTCGCGCCGCGGTGTGCAGGTTGCTGGAAGCCCTTCGATCCCAGCGATCTGAACTAGCGGGCCTTTGTGATCGTGGTCGTGCATGAATCCTCACTTGGGTTGAAAGGGCACGCCTTTGAGGCGTGCCGTTATTCGTCGAACTAATTCGGAAACGGCGCGGCTGAAGCCGCGCCCTTCTCAGATCAGTCGCCGGACATTGCGGGAACCGCTTCTACCCGCACTCTTGATCGTTTGCGGAATTGCCGGTCCTTGTTGATCCGGTCGCTCACATGCAGAATGAATTGCGCCGCAGTGCCCGCGACGCCTTCGCGATGCGGCACGTGATAGAACGGCCGCTTCAACTCCGGATGCTCTTCGATGTACTCGCGAATTTCGTTCATGCTCTTGCCCGTCGACTTCAGGCACTCTTCGAACTCAGTCTTGGCTTTCACTTTGGCCTCGCCCAGCGCCATCTGTACGCGGCTGTGAGCGTTGACTTCACCTTCGCCGGAAGTTTCGATCGGCAGGAAGATCATGTCCTTGAATTTGTTGATGACCGCCGACTGCACACCGTCCGATTGCGACGACGGCATACATCCGAACGGCTTCAGTGCCAGCACCATGTGGCAGAGCTTGTGCACCGTGTAGTAGACGTTCTTCCCCACCTCGAGGTGCCCTTCCCCGCCGCGCGCAAACTGGTTGTAGAAGGGATGCGCCAGTTCGGCCAGCTCCGTCTGCGGCGCGAGATGGTGTGTGATCCCGCCCATGTGCTTGGCGGTCCGGTGATAGAAGAAATTCCACATCTTCTCGCCAGCACCGATGCCCCACAGCTTCTTGCGCAGGCCAATGTAGTTGGCGAAATTCTTCTTCGCCTCATACCACTTCGGATCGCGATGCGGACGATTCACCGGCCACTTCGCAATCGCATGCGCCTTCGCCTGATACATCAGATAAGCAACCCAGGTCGCGATCGGCTCCACCAGCACCTGTGAGCCTTCGCGCTCCAGGAACTCGAACATGTGGAAGTTGCCGTCGCCCTCGGTAAGCTGTGCCCAGAATTCACCGGTGATCTTCACCAGCGGCTTCACGCGCGTGCGATCGACTTCAATCGCGTTCATTCTTTGGCGCGCAGTCTCCAGCGCGTTCAGATAGTCCTTGCCCCACATGTGCTCGTGCCATTTGCCGAAAACGTTGAACGTGTTGCGGAGGATCTTGTTGCTCTTGAACTTCGGCTTGGCCCACTCCGGCGCGCTCTTTTCGATCTCAAACGCCTTGCGATTCTTCAAGTCTTCGCACAGACCGTCGACCATCTCGCGGAAGACGCGGTCGGTCTCGCCCTTGTTCACTTCGTACGGGACGAATCTGGTAGATCAAATCGTTGATCACGTCGCCGAGATGCATGGCGTTGAGCATTCCGAAGCCGAAGTCAATTGAGAACTTCAGGCCAGGCTCTCCCGATGCGGCCTTGATGCCGTCACTGTCTTTGAACAGCAGAACGCGGAACCCGTCGAAGCCCGCATTCTTCAGCGCGAAACGGTATTCCGCTTCGTACATGCCGAAACGGCAGGGGCCGCACGAACCGGCGGTGAAGAAGACATAGTTATTGAGGATCTCGTCGCGCGAGAGGCCCTCTTTCTCGAGGAACTGGAGGTACTGCACCAGATTGCCGACCGTGAAGTAGGTCGGATTACACTGGCCGTTATTTCCAAACTCTTTGCCGGTCTGGAAGGCAGGCACGTCGGGAACAGGCAACTTCTCGCAGCGATAGCCGCAGCCCTGGAACACGGCGCGGATCAAGTCCTCATGTTTCCAGGTGAATCCTCCAAACAGGATCGTCGTATGGCCGCGCTGCTCCGCCGTGAAGGCGCGCTCCACCGGGCGGTGGAAGTGCGTCGGCGCGTCGAGTCCGGCAATCTTCCTCAGGCGTACGCGTTCTGCCTCAAGTCGCTGTTTGATTTCAGAATCGTTTTCAATTTGAACGAGATTGGTCGCCATTCGCTTCCTCCGGCGGTGAGATATGGGTTGAGGAACTGCTTAATCAGAAGAGTGACTGAACAGAGGCGAAAACACGAAGTCGCAATACTGAGCAGGGCCCCGGAGGCGCAGGCAACAGCGAATCTCCCGGGTGCATTCGATCTGCTACTGAACTGCATCCGAACTCCAAAAAATCTGTCTCAAGGCCAGCGCCTGGATGCTCTCAAGACGCCGACTATGAAGAATTCGTATGCCCGTTTCTAGTACGGACAGCTAGGGAGGCTGATGCCTCGGGTTTCTTTCCCCAAGCGGATCGTGCGGACGACGTGGGCCTATTTAAAAATCTTTTATCAGAAATATCTGTATTCGTTCAAGATGGAAACGTCATGAACATGCGCCAAATAACGCCGTGAGAGAATCGACAAAACAAATCGACGACCCTTAGTAGCTGTGATCAAAGATGCCGATGCTGGAAAAGGTTGCGCCGTTTATGAGCGTCGCCGTGACGTTCACGACGATATGAGAGGGGGCACCATCATCGATGCGAAAGGCTGGCCGCGAACAGCACCACGCCGGGTCGCAAAGCCGCACCATCAATCTTTGTCAACAGGCAGGATTTACACAATCGCACTTAAGCACATGAAAGCACTAGGAAAATAAATTCGAAAACCCTTTCCGGATTGCCCCCTCGAATTCGATATTCTGGAAATATAGAGACAAGTACATCGTCGAGAATCGCTTCGCGCAAAAATCAGGGAACAACCGTTTTGACGGGGGGCGTCTTGGCGCTTTCTTTGCCCTCCACATTGACTGCGGTCGCTGCGTAGTAATAGGTGGAACCATTGGCCACCGTGGAATCGGTGTAGAGCGTCGACGCAATCGGGCTGACGTTTATTTTGGTCCAGGTGGCGACGTCGGGGCTGCGATAGACGTTGTAGCCGACGACATCGCTGGTGGTTGACGCATTCCAGTTGAGGTTGACGATGTGGTTGGCCGAGGACTGGACGACGATTTTGTAGAATGCCTGCGATGTCCCTCCACTACAGGCGGTAACTTTTACGACAAAGGAATCGGTAACGGCCTTGGTCGGAGTTCCCGTGAGGTTGAAGGAGGTCGTATTGCTGGACACCTTGGCCGTAATCCCTGTGGGTAATACACCGGATACGATGGTCCATTTGTACGGTGCGCAACCGTTGCTCGCCTTGATGGCAGCGGAGTAAGCGGTGTTGACAGTGCCGTTAGGCACAACGGCAGGGGTGATTTTAGCCGCCAAGCATGGAACGCTAAATGAAGCCAGTAAGAGAAGGAGTAGCCACGATTTCATTGCCCTATACTGGCCTGATTACACGATTGCTAACAGATTTCGGAGGTTTGCGACCTTCCCATTTTGCATTCAGTTTTGCATTCAGGGTTCAAATGAGTTCGCGGGTTAGCAACCGCGAGGCATCGACTCCTCTGGGCTGTTTGATACGAGCGGATAAACGCACGTAGGGCCCCAACTGGAAGTCCGGCCGAAGGCCGCCTCCGCTACGATCGACGTTCTACTGGATCAGCGTGCCCCCATTGCCGTTAGGCTCGGCTTCGGGCGCGATGACCACGGCCGCGGCCACGCGATCTCCCGGTTCGAGCTGCAGCAGGCGTACGCCTTGCGCGTTGCGGCCCGACTCGCGGATCGTGGTCGAATCCATACGGATGATTTTTCCGTAGTGACTGATCAGCATGACCTCGGAAGTGTCGTCCACCTGCGCAATGGCAACCACTTTGCCGACGCGCTCCGTAGTCTTCACGTTGATCACACCTTTGCCTCCACGGTTCGTCAGGCGGTATTCGTCGGCGGCGGTGCGCTTGCCGAATCCGTTCTCAGTAACGGAGAGAATCAGGTCGCCCTTTATGGTTTCGTCGACAACTTCCGGTTCGCCTTCGACTTTCTCCTTGGCCGGAGGAGGAGCGTCCGGCTTGGTCGTGGTGGCCATGCCGACAACGTAGTCTCTCTCTTCAAGGTCGATGCCCCAGACGCCAAACGCCGCGCGGCCCATGGGACGCACGTGACTCTCGTCGAAGCGAACGGCCATGCCTTCGTGCGATGCCAGGAAGACAATCTGGTTGCCATCGGTGATGCGCGCGGCCACCAGTTCGTCGCCTTCTTCAATGCCGATGGCGTTGATCCCGATCGACCGCACGTGCATGAACTCGCGCAGTTCCGATTTCTTGACCAGCCCGTTGCGGGTCGCGAAGAAGATGAATTTGTTTTCTTCTTCGAGATTGCGAACAGCCAGCATCGTCTTCACCGTTTCACCGGGCTGCAGGCCGACCAGGTTGCCGATGTGCTTGCCCTTTCCGGCGGCGCTGACGTCGGGAATTTCGTAGACCTTGAGCCAGTAGACGCGGCCTTTATTCGTGAAAATCAGAATGTAGGCGTGCGTCGACGCGAGGAAGAGATGCTCGACGAAATCCTCGTCGCGCGTCTTCATGCCGGTGCGGCCCGTGCCTCCACGGCGCTGCATGCGGTAGGTCGAGATCGGCGTGCGCTTCATGTAGCCGGAATGACTCACAGTGACCGCGACCTGCTCGTCGGCAATAAGGTCTTCCAGAACAATCTCGGCCGCCTCGTCCTCGATGCGAGTGCGGCGTTCGTCACCGTAGAGCTTTTTCACTTCTTCGAGCTCTTTGATGATGACGGTGCGCAGCTTTTTCTCGGAGCCGAGGATGGATTCGTATTCCGCGATGTTTTCGCGCACTTGCTTCAGTTCATTCGAGATTTCGTCGATCGAAAGCTTGGTCAGGCGGTGCAGTTGCAGTTCGAGAATCGCGTCGGCTTGCTTCGCGGTGAATGGCTTCTCCGCATCCGGCTTGGGAGCGCGGCCGCTTGTATTGATGTCGATTTTCTTACCGCCAAAGTACGCTACCAAATTTTCGCGAGCATCGGCGCGGTTCGCGCTGCCGCGAATGATGACGATCACGTTGTCGAGGTGGTCGAGCGCATTGAGGTAGCCTTCGAGAATGTGCTCGCGGTCTTTCGCCTTCTGCAACAGGTATGCAGTGCGCCGCCGCACCACGTCGACGCGGTGCTCGATGAAATATTTGATGGTCTGGATGATGCCCATTTCACGGGGCTGTCCGTTGACCACCGCCAGCAGGATCATCGAGAAACTTTCCTGCATCTGCGTGTGCTTGAAAAGCTGGTTCAGAACGATCTGCGGTTCGGCGCCGCGCTTGAGTTCGATGACGATGCGCATGCCGTCGCGATCGCTCTCGTCGCGTACGTCGGAAATGTCCTCAATGTCCTTGTCGTTGACCAGTTGCGCAATGCGCTTGATCAGCACCGATTTGTTTACCTGGTAGGGAATCTCGGTGACGATAATGGTCTGGCGGTCCTTGGTCGTGTTCTCGATAGCGGCCTTGGCGCGCATCATGAAGCGCCCGCGCCCGGTGCGATAGGCCTCGAAAATTCCCGCGCGGCCGTGAATGATTCCCGCAGTTGGGAAATCGGGGCCCTGCACGAACTTCAGAATCTCAGCCAATTGCGCATTGGGATTGTTAATGAGCGTAATCGCCGCGTCCACGATCTCCGTCAGGTTGTGCGGCGGAATTTTCGTCGCCATTCCGACTGCAATGCCGTCCGATCCATTGACCAGCAGATTCGGAATGCGCGCGGGAAGAACATCGGGCTCAATTTCGCTGGCGTCGTAGTTGGGATGGAAATCAACAGTCTCTTTATCGAGATCTTCGAGCAGAGGAGTCGCAACCTGAGCGAGTTTCGCTTCCGTATACCGATCAGCCGCCGGCGGATCGCCATCGATGGAGCCGAAATTTCCCTGGCCGAAGATCAGCGGATAGCGCATCGACCAATCTTGCGCCAGACGAACCAACGCGTCGTAGACGGCCAGATTGCCGTGCGGATGGTACTTGCCCATCACTTCGCCGACGATACGAGCGCATTTGCGCGTGGCGCGATTGGGCTGCAGGCCCATCTGCTGCATCGTATAGAGGATGCGCCGGTGAACCGGCTTCAATCCGTCGCGCACGTCGGGCAGCGCGCGGCCAATGATCACCGACATCGAATAGTCGAGATACGACCGCCGCATCTCCTCTTCAATGTTGACGGGTTGAATATTCAACGCGCCGGGGCCGGTACCGTCGCCGCCGGGCGGAGGAGTCAAAGGTAGTTCTGGATTCTGATCGTCAGCCATGTTTTTTGTCTTCTAGACGCTGAGTCTGTCGCTGGATCGCCAGAGCTCCAAGCGAACCGATATGGTGCAGACACAAATCACGCAACCGATTGCATTTAATGATGTTATATGGCCCTGGGACTAGGTTTATTTTACCATGGATTGAGCGATTCTAGCGCACCCGATCCGGCTCACCAGCAGTTAGCCCTTGCCCGTGGAGCGTGGGAAAAAATCAGGAAACTACGGCCCGACGATCACTTCATTGGAAGCGTTCGGAAGCAGGAATCGGATGCCTCGAGACTGGTTAGCCTTAATCGTCGCGGAAAGGTCCAGGGCGGAAAGCTCGATCTTCCTGGTCCATGCTCCATCAGTGTAGAGATTTCCCCGGGCATATAACATTCCGTCGGCGATCGTGTAATCCTTTACTTCTTGCTGACGACCATCGCGATACACCAGGATCGCGATGTGCGCTTCACTGGGCGCCTTCACTCCGGGGCCAGAGGTTGAATCAGGCTGCGAGACTCCGCCATCGATCATCTCTGATCTCGAATCGCCGTCCCCACTGATTCGAACATAGCGTCCGCCTTGCAGTTCGATCATGAGTGGCTGCATCGGAGTCGAAACTGCCTGGCGCGAGTGTTCCTGCGCGGGCGGACTCTGCATCACAATCAGAGGCGGCTGAGATGCAACCGGATAACCTGCGTCGAGCGCATCATCATAAAAAGCTGGGAAAAATCCTACCGGATACGCGAGAGAGCGGCGGCCAGCGAAGTTGCCGGAATTGCCATGGAAGGAAGATCCGGAACGTGCCGGCGAAAAGTGCCCCGAGGACGACATCCTTTGGGCATTCATGGCCGCCGGCAGAATCGCGATCAGTAACGAAATGGCAAAGGCTCTAAGCATCATTAACTTCCCTGCGCCGACGCCGGAAGTTGAAAGACCACGCCGCGATCATCATTCTGCTGGCGCGTCGCGTCGAGATCAAGAGAAGCGATGGCGATTCGGCGCGGATGTCCCGGAGTCAGATCGAAAAGCGTCTCGCCGAGGATGGCATAGTTTCCCACCTCGACCCTGTGCCCATCTTTGAAAACGAGAACCGTCTGCGGCTGGGGCGCTTCGCTTGCCAGCGCATCCTGCGCGGTGCCTTGCCCGGAATGTGGCGCCAGATCGTTTTCGACCGGAGGAACGTAGGACTCTTCGCCCGACCCGCGGCGGTCGAACACGGTCGGTCCGCCTTGATAATCGGCGTCGTAGTCCGACTCTGCATTGTCGACTGCGCCCTCTTCATCCGGCGCGTAAGGAATTGTCACGGCATAGGGCACAAAGCCGTACGCCCCGTTATGATCCCGGTGACGACGATGATCTTTGTCCTTGTCTGTGCCTGTTCTGGAACCGGAGAAGGGAGACCGCGCGCCGGGGATGGATGTGCCGGTACCGAGGCCGACATGACCAGGATTGACGCTGGTCGGTGGCCGGACGGCGCCGGTCGTGGGCTGCACGGCCCCAGTGAAAGGCCGCACCGCACCCGTAGGACTCGGTGTGGAACCAGAAGTTTGAGCCTGTCCAGG
>CAWKAZ010000022.1:0-54231 GCA_963847715.1 Terriglobia bacterium | reverse complement strand
ACTCGGAATAGCGCTTTGCCATCGCCAGACTCAGAAAGAAAAACATAGAAAACGCAAGGAACCACTGCGAAAGGGGCGTGCCGGAAATCAGTGCGCCCGCGAGTATGCGGAAACTATAGAAACTCGAGAGTGTGAAGACATCCAACAGCGCAATCTTCTTCAGATACAGCGAGTACAACATCGTGAGCGTGGCGTAGCCAAGCAGCGCCAGTCCGAACTGACGATTCAGCAGAGAACCCAATCCCAGCGCGGTCGAAAGCAGAATGGACGAAGCGATCAGCCCTTCAGGGATGGAGATCGCCCCGATGCGAAGGGACGTTCTCTTTTCCATGGATGCTCACGATCGGAATGCAGATCGAGCAAGTCGTTCAGAATATAGAGTCCCGACGCACAAAAGCCGTAGAGCGCGAAGCCAGCTACGGTGCGGAGAAGCGGCTCGATCGTCAGGTTGTGCGACAACGTCAGCGGCAGAAACAACAAAAGATTCTTAGCCCAGTGATGCCCGCGAAGAGCATTCACCCAGGTGCCGAGCGACGCGCGAAATGTTGGACTCGGTTCGAGAAAGGCGCCCTTCACCGTCGTGACGGCGGAGGCTTCGTCGACCCGCTCTTCTGTGCCGACGACGTAGGCCGCGCGTGCGTTACGCCAAACTTCCACGTCAGCGGCCGAGTCGCCCACATATTCAAAGCCACTCTCGGCAAAATGCTGCGCCAGAAACGCCGCTTTGCTCGCTCCCTTGAGGTTGAGCTTGCCATTGCTGGCATGAACTTCGTCGAAAAGGCCAAGATGTCGCGCGATTGCTTCGGCCAGCTGAGAGTCAGCCGCGGTCACAAGCGCGATGCGCCGGCCGGCTGCCCTTTCCTGCTGGAGAAGATCGAGAACTTGCTGACGGTATGTTAAGCGTGCCGGGTCGAGTTCGATTCGGGTGGCCAACTGGCGCTTCAGGTGTGCTCGTCCACCGACCAGCCAGAAGGGAAGCAGCACAACCATGTAGGGCCGGCTTTTGATCAGGAGCAGGACACTCTCCCACAGAACATTTCCCCGGATCAAGGTGCCGTCGAGATCGACACACAGGGCCGGAGACACGCGTGCGAGTTTGGCTCCTGTGACGGACCCCATGGGTCAATGGTCGCATCGGAGCAGGGTCGAATGCGGAAATAACAGGCACACCCAGGTAACCTGAGTAACATGCGCCGGGGTGTTGCCGACGGTTAGTATGAGCTTGTCTGGAGGGCCGTTTCGCGCTCCGGAAACCAATCCCCATGGACCATCCACAAGAGCATTCGGAACCCGGCGCGCAGGAGCTGCTGGCAAAGTACTTGCAGCGTCCGGGCATCCTGCTGCCCTTGCTTGGGATCGTCACGTTCGTGGTGTACAGCGGCACTCTGTCGTTCGACTTTGTCTGGGATGACTGGCCGCAGATCGTGAATAGCCCAATCATCCGGTCGTGGAGCAATCTGCCGCGGGCGTTTGGCAGTGATCTTTGGTATCACGTCGCCCGCCACCAGGTCTATTACCGTCCGCTCTTTGTGGCCTGGTCAATGCTGAATTACACGCTTTTCGGCTTGCATCCGTGGGGATGGCATCTGGGAGCTGTTCTGTTGCACGTGGGCGCCGTTGCGGCAGTGTTCTGGCTGGCGCGTCGGCTGCGATTGGAATACTGGACCGCAGCCATCGCGGCGCTGATCTTTGCGTTGCATCCGGTGCACATTGAGCCCGTGACGTGGGTTTCCGCCGCGTTCGGACACGATGGTGACGATGTTTGCGGCACTGGCGTTTGCGGCGTTCCTAAGCGCGCGCGATCCGCAGTTCACTCCGAGTGCCATGAAAAATGGGATGGTGGGTTGCGTCGTTCGTGCTGCTCGCCAGCGCGCTACTGACCAAGGAAATGGCCGTGGTGTTTGCTGCGCTCGTCGGAATCTATGCCTGGTTGCATCCAGCGGAAGGGAAGACATCGTTCGCGAAAAGGACGATCGGCGCCGTGATCGAGGCGGCTCCGTATGCGGTCATCACAATCGGATACACGCTACTGCGTGAACACGCGCTGCTGCATACCACCGGACAGTTCGATCCGAACCACGGGATGATCGACGTCGCGCGGACTTTGCCGCTGGTGCTCTCAATCTACCTGAGGCAATTGCTCATCCCAATCGGAATCACGGGGCTGTACTACACCCCGTATATGACCAGCGCGATCCTGAGTCAACTTCTGTTGCCGGCGTTAGTGCTGGCAGTCGTAGTGTTGGGATTGTGGTATTGCGAATCGAAGTGAAGGTAAGTCAACCGTCGCCTTTGCAGGATTGTGGTTGCTGGTCGGGTTGGCTCCAGCTTTGTATTTGCGAAATTTTGGCAATGGCGATTTCGTGCGCGACCGCTACATGTATCTGCCGTCGATCGGATTTGCAATTCTGGCTGCGCTTGCCCTGCGGCGGTTGCCGTCATTCAGGCAATGGAACACGCGGGCCGTGCAGGTGGCGGCTGTCCTCGTGCTGTGCAGCGGGTATATTTGCGCTTCACTCGCGCAGCAGGTGTATTGGAGCAACGACTTACTTCTGCTGGTCCGTGGTCAGGCACTTTATCCCGGAAATCCCTATGCAATGGCGGGATTGGCGAAAGAGTACAGCCAGCGCGGCGCGCATGATCGCGCGATCGCCCTTGCCGAGTCGGTCGTGAAGGATCACCCTGAGTACGGTTACGGGCCGCTGGCATTGGCCGAGGCTTACATCCGCGCCGGGCGGTTCGAAGAAGGCCGTATATGGCTCGACCGCGTCGATCCGGACTATGCGAAGTCGGAAGTCGGCATGGCCGGTGTCGCCGGCCTCTATGGGCAAATGGGCGACTACGATCGGGCGCTCGTGCTCTGCTCGGAAATTCTGAAGAAGGAGCCCAATCTTTATTCGGCCATTTATAACTGCGGCAATATTCATTTATTGCATGGCGACTACAAAGCCGCGGAGGAGTTACTCTCGCGTGCCGTGCAGTTAGTCCCGGAACAGGCAGCACCAAAACATTTTCTGGGGCGTGCGCTGCTTCAGGATGGACGCAATGCGGAGGCACAAGGCTATCTGCTGCAGGCCGCGTCCATGGATCCGAAGGTATGGGACTACCACTATTGGCTGGCCGAGTCATTGGAGCAGAGCGGAAATGTTCCGGCGCCGCGCGCATGGAGTATCAGCGCGCACTGCTGCTTAATCAGGACAGCAAAGAAGCAAAGCTGCGGCTGACCGCGTTGGAGGCGAAGTGAGCGAGGAAACCAAAGACACGGCTGTGAAGTCGGGCGCACAGGTTCATCCGCCTTTGAACGTCGAGATAAAGATCCGGGAAGAAGATGCCTCCGCGGCCTCAGCCGCGAGCGAAAGCGAAATTGCGGTGCTCGCCGCTGCTCAAGATTGGGTCGTTCGTTTGATCGTCTTGGGTGCGGTTCTGGTCATCGCCGGAATTTATGTCGGGATTCACATCGGCAGCGGGTGGGTTCCGGCGGATGACGGCACGTTGAGCCAGAGTGCGTTGCGGGTGACGCAGGGCCAGTTGCCGCATGCGGACTTCGGAGAGGTCTATACCGGTGGTTTGAGCTTTATTCATGCGCTTGCCTTTCGCGCTCTCGGCGTAAATCTGATGTCGCTCCGCATCTGCGTCTTTTTGTTTTTTCTAGCGTGGCTTCCCGCGGTTTACGCGATTGCCCTGCGTTTCGTTTCTCCAGTGGCAGCCGGGGCGATCACGCTCCTGGCTGTGGCCTGGAGTTATCCGAATTATCCGGCAGCAATGCCCTCCTGGTACAACCTCTTCTTCGCGACCTTTGGGGCTGCGGCCGTCCTGCGCCATCTGGATGTGCGCACGCGGCGCTGGCTCTTTGTGGCCGGAGTTTGCGGTGGTGTGTCGATCCTGATTAAGGTGATCGGGGCATATTACATCGCTGGAGTATTACTCTTTCTCGCCTTCTTCGAACAAAGCGAGAATCGGGCACAGAGCGCGGACGACGACCGTTCAAAAACCGGCTGGCTCTATCGTGTTTTCAGCGTAGGTTCGCTTTTGCTGTTCCTCACGGTGCTGGTTGTCGTATTGCGAGCGCGGTTGGGAATGTCCGAACTTTACGAGTTCGTGCTGCCATCGGCGGCGGTGGTCGGCCTGATCTTCCTCGGAGAACGCAGCGTTCGAACGAGTACTGGAAAACGATTCAAAACAATATTTCAAGTAACCATCCCGTTTGTGGTTGGCCTTCTGACGCCGGTCATCGTATTTCTCATTCCATACGCGCGGTCGGGTGGAGTTTTCAGTTTCATCCGGGGAGTGACGTCGAGCGCCATCGAGCGATCCGCCGGCCTGGGCGTGATCCGTCCGCTCGGCATGGAGAAGCTTATTTACGTTCTGCCGCTGCTCGCGATTATCGCGGCGGCGATGTATTGGGATAAGTTTCAGGGAAAAGCCATCGGAGCGGCCCTGGGCCTCGGAGCGGTCGTGATTGTGGCGAAAGCGGCTCAGTCCTTCGACTGGGTCTATTCGATCTGGTGTTCGGTGGTTGTGCTCACCCCGGCGGTGGTGCTGCTCGGAGCTCTGCTGGTGTGGTTCCGCAAGCAAGCAGACACGCGCACAAAATTGCAGCGGGAGCAGATCGTGTTGCTAATAGCGCTCGCCGCAACCTGCAGCCTGACGCAATTTCCTTTTGCGGCGGCAATCTACCTCAGCTACATGATTCCGTTGACTCTGCTAGCGCTGGTGGCGATCATCTCCACGAGCAAGACGCAGCGGGGCACATTCGCAATGGCCCCGGTGCTGGGGCTCTATCTGGCCTTTGGCGTGGTCTGCCTGGTGCCGCGCTACATCTACGAAATCACGTGGATCGTCGGCCGCATGCAGACGATGCAATCGCCCCGGGCGGGTGGGACTAAAAATCGAAGAAGCGGCGTTCTTTGATCAGCTGGCGTGGTTCCTGCAGCAACACAGCCCGAATGGGAAGATGTTCGCCGGCAACGATTGTCCGGAGCTGTACTTTCTTTCCGGCCTGAAGAACGTCGCGCACGACGATAGCGGCGAAACGCCGGAGGCAATCCTGAAGGCGATCCGGTCCGACGACCTCAACCTGGTGGTCGTCAATGACGCGCCGTTTTTCCCGGGCGCAGCCATGCGGCCGGATGTAAAAGCTGAAATTGCCAGCAGGTATCCGAACACCACGCGCTTTGGAATTTTTCAGGTGTTCTGGAAGCAGTAGCGGACAATGTTGAGATTCGGCCAAGGACGGGGATCGAAATGCTGAAAGAGTTGATTCTTAGTGCAATCCGCAAGTGTGGGTACGAGATCTTTAAGGCGCCCAAGTCTACTCTCAATGAACATGAGGCCATTCTTCCTCTCGCAGGGTATGCTCCCTGGAATCTGGATGCGGCATTCGCTGAAGTCTATAGCCGGTGCCGCGCCAATACTCTGGTCGACCTGTATCGTTGTTACGAGATTTGGTCAGCGACCGCGGAGGCCGCGAAGTTGCAGCGGGGAGATCTGCTGGAAGTGGGAGTCTGGCGTGGTGGGACGGGGGCCTTGATCGCGGCCCAGGCTGCCCGGCTTGTACCGTCGGCACAGGTCTTTCTTTGCGACACTTTCGCGGGCGTGGTGAAGGCCGGAGCGCAGGACACGATCTACAAAGACGGAATGCACTCCGATACATCGGTCGAGATCGTGAGGCAATTCTTAGACAACGTCGGCCTGAAGAACGTGACTCTGCTCCAGGGCATTTTCCCGGAGCAGACTGGAGAGTCGGTTCGAGAGCGCAGTTTCCGGTTCTGCCACATTGACGTAGATGTGTATCAATCCTCGAAAGACGTTTGCGAGTGGGTATGGCCGCGATTAGAACCCGGTGGGATCGTTGTATTTGATGATTACGGGATGCGTGGAACCGAAGGAGTCACGCGATTTGTAAATGAATGGCGTTTACGAGAGGACTTGACCTTCATTTATAACCTGAACGGTCATGCGCTCTTCATCAAGAAGTAGGATCGCCGCAAGGTGATCCCAATCTCCCTTCCGTTTTTAATTACGCGTCTTCCGATTGTTGTCGGGATGTATCGTTCTTGATTAACGGTTTGCCAGATTGTTGAAAGAGGTAGAAGCAAGGGGGCCAGTCCGAATTGTGGGTTACTCAATACACTTCAAGGCGTTTCGCCCGTGTATCGGACGCTGCCCTAAAAGTTGGAGTCAATGTTTGCAGGTGATTGACAAAAAGCCGGCCGTTGATTGCGAGGTCGAAGTAGTCTCACGCGATCAACTAACAAATGTGCACAACAAATATCCTTGGTTGAGTTGGCTGATTCCGGCGGCGCTCTCTACCGTGATGTTTGGCCAGTTATTCTTCAGTGGCAGTCAACTATCGCAAACCGCCGATGAAGCTACGCACCTTTACGCCGGCTACCGCTATTTGAAGTGTGGCGATTTTACGGTTAGTCCTGAGCATCCGCCGTTTGCCAAGGCCATCGCGGCGGCTCCTCTCCTCGCTCTGAACTTTAAGACAGACTGCGAACCCTTTCAGGGAGATGACCTCCATCAAGCGTTTGCCAGCCTCAGTTGGTTCTATAGTCAAAATTGGCGCGCCGCTTTAACCAGGTCCCGCATAGCGATGTCCGTCTTTGCTGTAGGACTGTGCCTGCTGGTATGGATGGCCGCACTGCGAATGTTTGGTTTTAGCACGGCGATCGTAGCTGGTTTGTTGTTGATCTTCGAGCCCAATGTGCTGGCTTATGGTGCCTTGGTCCTGACCGACGTACCCGTCACCTGCATGCTGCTCTTCGCCGTTTTGGGATTCCACCAGTGGATCCGGCACCGTACGGCCTCTTTCCTTCTGTTAACCGGTTTCGTAACAGGCCTGACGTTGCTGACGAAGCATTCAGGAATCGTGGTCGTGCCCATCCTGGGAGCGCTGGCAATCACGGCCGCTTTTGCTCAGGCGGAGGGCAATCGCCCAGTATGGCAACTGGCATTGCGCAACCTTCTGTCCGTTGCCCTGATTTGTAGTCTCGCGGTCGGCATTGTCTGGATTGGTTATGGGATGCGTTTTGCTGCGCACGCAGGAGCGCAAATCCCGTTGCAAAGACCGTCTGCGCCCACCACAGCGGGGCGCCTGTTGTTCGAGTTGGAAACGCACCACTTGTTGCCGCAGACATATGTCGAGGGAGTTTCTGCTGCATTGGCTTTGTCGAGTCCAGATTCTGTGGCTTTTGTTGCCGGCAAAATCTACCTGCACGCACCATGGTTCTCCACTCCGTTTACTTTCTTGATTCGCAATACTACGGCGATGCTGGCCATGATGGTTTTGTCCGTCGTCGGTGCTGCGAACGTTTTTCGCAAGCGTCGTTGTGAGTATCTCTTTCTGCTAGTCCCGGCAGCCGTTTATCTGGCGGTTTGCATTCACGCCAGTAGCAACGTGAGCATTCGCTATCTCCTGCCTCTTTTTCCATTTCTGCTGATTGCCGTCGCATCTGGATGCGTAGAACTGGCCAGCCGCTTGCGCTGGGTGCGCTACACCTTGCCGTGCTTGATAGTGCTACACGCGGCATCGTCACTTCATGCCTTTCCCAACTATCTCTCCTATGCCAATGATCTCTGGGGTGGCCCATCGCATGCATTCCAGTATTTTCCCAGCCTCGATCTTGGGCAGTCATATCTGGAAGCCAGGACTTATTTGGAAAAGCATCCAGCAAAAAACTGCTGGTTGATTGCAGGCTGGCAGTGGGACCCAGCGTTGTACGACGTGCCCTGCCAAACGTTCGGTCTCTACTTGCCTCACGAGTTCCCGTCTCGCGTCCGCGGCACGGTTATTGTCAGTAGCACTCTTCTTACGGATGTACGGCTTGCCGAAGGAGGCATCGCCGCCGGGTTCAGGAATGCCACACCAAAAGGTTACATCGGTGGCAGCGCACTGCTGGTTTACGAAGGGGAGTTTGATACGACTGTAGATGCTGCTGCGGGTGAGAGCGGTCTTGCGAATCGCGCATTCTCCGCCGGACGGTCATCTATTGCACTCGATCACGCTCAAAGGGCGGTGGAGCTCGCGCCCGCGAACCCACTACCCCACGCAACCTTGTGTTTCCTGTTGGCCCCTACCCGCGTTGATTCCGCGCTAAAAGAATGTTCCGCCGCAGAAAGCTTGCTACTGCACGATCCACTTCTGTCGGAGCACACCCGGAAACAGTACTTGGAGGGACTTCAAAGTTCCATCACCGTGCTCAGAAGTAGGTACAGAATTGCTTACGGACACGAACCGGGAACTCTGCCGTGGGAGGCAACCCCGCGACGATAAACCCCGACAAAGTTGTTGCGGTCATCGAGGTTGAAAGGTCGGATAGCAACGGTCGCAAGCTGCTGCCATCCGCAGGCCAGTGATACAGCCGCGAAGACCAGCCAGCCTCGAGTTTCAACGAATCGGCTGACGGCTTCCAAGAATCGCACTGTGAACAGGGGGCTCGAATCCGCTGAGCGCGGTTGAATTGTGGCTGGCGGGTTCTGTGCTGCGGAGCTCATCAACGCCAACCCAGCCGCGCCGGGTCCGCTGCCTGCGGCTCGCAGGGAATTTGTTCGTAGATTGCGGGACCCATGCGCTCCTCCCTTACTGCCCGGCCGTTGCCTTGAGCGCAAGGGGGTTGGCCGGAAGCGGCTCTCCCGGTTCGTATTGAAAATTCAGACGGTCCCGCTCCACCACAAGAGGCCTGTTGTGCACTTGCGTGTGGATGTTCCCGATGTACTCTCCGATAATGCCCATGAAGAGGAGCTGCAGCGACCCGAGAAAGAACATTCCTATCGCGATGGGTGCGATGCCCAAAGTGAACTGATGCCAGAACATCAGCTTGTAGGCAAAGTACCCAACGCCACCGAGCATCGAGAGCAACGATCCGGCAAATCCCAAAAAGGTAACGATGCGCAAAGGCACCTTGGATAGCTTGGTTATCCCGAGCATCGCCAGATCGTAGAGCGTGTAAAAGTTGTTCTTCGACTTGCCAAACTTTCGGAGCTGTTGCTCATAAAGAACTTCAGCGTGAGGGAGCCCGATTTCCGCAATCATGCCCCGGAAGTAAGGGTACGGGTCGCCAAATTGCCGCACCAGATCGATCACCTGGCGGTCGTAGAGTCCAAACCCGGTGAAGTTCTCGTAGGTCTCGATGTCGTCCGAGAGCCGGTTTACCAGCCGGTAAAACAGCTTGCGCACCTGGAACATCGGAGCATTCTCGTGACTCTGGTGCTTGACCGCAATCACGATGGGAAAGCCTTTTTCCCACTCTTCGAGTAACTGGGCGAGAACTTCGGGTGGATCCTGCAGATCAGACATCAGCACGATGACGGCATCTCCCCGTGTCTGCAGGAGTGCGTGCATCGGCGAACGAACGTGCCCGAAGTTGCGGGCATTGCGGATCACCTTCACATTCACGTCGGCTGCTGCGATGTCACGAAGCACGGCGAAGGTGCCGTCATGCGATGCGTTGTCGATGAAAATGTGCTCGTAACGGTATTTCCCGAGATTCAGCATCAGGTTGCGCACGCGCTCGTAGACCTCGCGAACGTTGCCTTCCTCGTTGAAACAGGGAGTGACTACACTGATCGTTTTCATGAGAAGGAACCTTGGGTCTGGGAGCGTGATTTGTCGGGCGGTGCAAATCTGTGTGCTTCGTCGGCTGCGACTACTAGCTGACGCTCCGGAGGAACCGCGTAACAGACCGTGTCAAGACCGTCAGCACAGTGTGAACGCACAAAGAGCGCTGAATCGGGCGCAATGTTCTTGAGAGAAGCAAGAACCCGCCAAAGATGGTCAGGTTTGTGATAGCCACAGACGGCGAGGATCGGGCGGTCTCGCCAAATCACGTCGCGCGCACCTTCGAGAGCTTGCAATTCTCCGCCTTCGATATCCATTTTGATGAAAGAAACATGTTCCTGCGCCAGTGCATCATCAAGACGGACGCAAGCAACCTCGGTACCAGTCGTGGCGATCGCGCCTCCGCCAATCCCGTCTCCGGAGAAGTGGACCACTCCGTTGTGATCGCCTACCGCGGCGTTGTGCAGGGCGACACGCGGGCCGAGTGTTTTGACGAACGTCTGCAAGCCCGGCATGACGGCGGGGTCTGCCTCGAACGCGATGACCTTACGGAAGCAGTCGTTGGTCTGCGAGATAAACGTTTCAATCGTATCTCCGGTATAGGAGCCGCAATCGACAAAGCATTCCTGCGTAGTCAGCGAGAAGAGGTTCGGAAAATACTGTTCGCCCGGAAAGGGAGCGCCGATGATGTCGAAATCCGCCCGGAGCCGTAATTGGATCTGCGAGACAAAAGCGTGGCACGACGGTTGATCGTGGATCAACTCGAAGCCTGCGATGATGTCATTACCCTTTTGCAGTAGATTGGCAGGAAGATCCCAGAAAAAATACGGGAGGAAGGTTTCGGCATGTCGCCAGAACAGCAACGGAAACGGAACGGCGCAGCAATCGAGTGATCGCAATTGCGCCAGCAGTGTTGCCATCAGCGGCGACGAACTCGGATGCCACACGGCGACGACGAACGCAGCATCGTAAGCGTACTTGTTCGCTGCGTCGTTCGGCGACAGGACGGGAAGCCCATCCAGCGTCGTCCCCCAAACCCGCGGATTGTTGTCCGTGAAGGCAACTACTTCGAGATCGGTGCCGGCGAGCCTCAGCAAGACCGACCGCCCCAGGCGGCCTGCTCCAAAAATGACGATGCGGCGGCGGCCGTACACAGCCTCGTCGAACGCTTTCTGCTGGCGGACGCAGGCTGCCGCCACAGATTCCGAAAGCAGCATTTCGAGTTGTCGGCGGGCAGTCTTCACGAAGATCGGCTCGTTCCTAATTCTTTCCGCCAGCGCCAGCGGCGCGAGCGTTGGCTGGTTGCGGCGCGAGTCCGCGGTTGTAGATCAGCTCCTTGAGCGACGGTATGTTCGCGTAAGGACTGTCAATGGCATCGATCATGATGGGCTGATCCTTTGGGACAGCTTTGCGGATCACCTCGCCACGCATCAGTTCGCGGCACGAGATCTGTCCCTGCTGTAGCGGGATCGCCAGATACACATCGGCGTCCTGCAGCACGTGACCGACGGCGAGATCGCGCTTGGCGTACACTCCACGGACGAGCGCATCGAGATAGTTGATTTCTTTTTGCGGCGGCAGACGCTTCTGCGTACCCGGAGCTCCACACATGCGTTTCGCGCGCTGAAACGCCTTAAACCACGTGTCGGCCTGTTCCGGCACCGTGCAATATGGAGAGACGGACATGCCGTCGGTCTGAATGTCGATATGCCGCTCGAACGTCCGCGCGCCCTTGGCATAAGCCATCAGCATCGACGAAGTCCAATCGCGATATTCGTGCGTGGAGAATCCGATAATGTGCCTCGGATAGCGGTTGCGCAGAAAGTCGATCTGGTTGAGTTCAATGTCGGAATCTTCCGACGGATAGAGCGATACGCAGTGATTGATGGCCAGCGGGATATGACGATTGTCGAAAAACGTGACCAGGTCGTCGATGTCTTTGAGCGAAGAGCCACCGGTCGAGACGATCACCGGCTTTTTCGTCTTTGCAATCTTTTCGATCAGGATCCAGTCGTTACAGTCGGAACTCGCGATCTTGAGAATAGGAATGCCGAGCTCGCAACAGAACTCGACCGAACTCTCGTCGAACGGAGTCGCCATCGGGATGCAGCTCGCTTCGCGGATCGCCTGCACCATGGTGACGAAGTCCTGCGGCTGCAGGCGGGTGTCGATGGTTTTCTTGATGTAGCGGATGTCGTCGCGCTGCCGGAAATCTTGATGGATGAACGTGTCGACATCGCGCAACTGCAGTTTGATGGCGGCGCGTACGTTGTTGAAGCGAACGACCTGGGCATAGTTACTGATGATCTTCAGGCCGCGCTGCACGTCTCCCAGATGGTTATTGGCCAACTCTAGGACGAATAACTCATCGAATATATCATTGCCAGTCATGATGTTACTTGCCTGTCCCGTACGTCATGCCGTGTCTGTAAAAGACAAGGGTTATTAGTATGGTAATGTCCTTATTCCTTGATGACATTGTCCATTAGTTCAGTCTCAGAGAGGAAAGGGTACATGTCCTCTAGATTGGGTGAAACGATCCGGCCATCGGGTAACTGCTTGGCTTTCGACCGCGGCTCGAACTCCTGGTTCGGGTCGAGAACGACATCGATCAGCGCCGGCCCTTCGGCGGCCAGTGCGCGATCGATTTGATCGAGCTGCGATTGGCGATCGATGCGAATCGACGGAATCCCATAGGCGCACCCAATCTTGACCATGTCCGGCAGGGAAGCGCCGCTGGCCGCGCTCTCTCCGGTCAGACGCCCGAAAAAGCCTTGCTGCGTCATCCGCATCGAGAGATAGCCGGAGTTATTCAGCACAAAGATCTTGACGGGTAAATGATGGTGTACGACCGTCTGCAGCTCTTGGATGTTCATCTGAATGCTGCCGTCTCCTGCAATGCAGATGACGCGTTTGCCGGGGCGCGCGAAGGCCGCTCCGATGGCCGCTGGCAGGTCGTAGCCCATGGAAGCAGACCCTGAGTTCGAAAAGAGCCGCTGGCCTCGTTGCAGGCGTAGCGTCTGGAACGAAGCGATGCAGGAGGTAGCATTGCCACAAACGATGGCATCATCTGCCGCGAGCTTGGACGAGAGTTGTTCGATGAAGTAGTAAGGGTTCAGCGGCGGTCCGGGCTGGCGCTGGCGGTCCTGCACGACGGGATAGCGCCGAACGCGCTCGCGACACCACGCAACCCACGTTGCGTGCGCGTCTGGACGATCGCCATCCGTGTCGAGCTGATGGAGCAGTTCCTGCAAGAACTGCTTGAGGTCGCACCGGATACCCATGTCGGGCTGCACGGTGGGCTTGTGAAACTCAGCTGCGTCGATATCCACCTGAATCGTGAAAGCATGTGGTGCGAAGGATTGCCAGTTGTAGCTCGTCTGACGGACATTGAGGCGCGATCCCAGGATCAGCAGTAAGTCCGCATTCTGCACCGTGAAGTTTCCAGCGCGGTCGCCGATCGTTCCCTGGCGCCCGCCGAAGAGAGGATCGTCGGTGGCGATCAGGTCATGCGTCCACGCGGTCGTTACAGGCACGCCGAGGCGGTGAAATACCTCGTCAAACTCTTTGACAGCGTGGGCGGCGCGGACTCCAGTGCCCGCAAGAATCACCGGCCGCTTGGCGCCGCGAATTCGCCGGAGAACATCGCGGCACTGCGCTTTGAGATGGGAGGGATCGACAGCAATCTGGTCGGGTGCCGTCGAATCTTCAGCCGGATCGTATACACGAAGAGCAGCCGGATCAACGGATGCTGCCTGCACATCCACAGGGATATCGAGCCAGCAGGGGCCGGGCCGCCCAGTTTGCGCCAGGTGCCAGGCTCGTTCTAGGTGATATCGGATGGTGAGCGGATCATCGACGAGCATCGCGTACTTGGTGATGCCCGCAACCATCGCAACAATGTCGGCTTCCTGATCGCCCAGTTGGCGCAACCCGGTGATGCCCTGGGAGCGCATGCAGGTTTCACGCTTTACCTGACCGGAGACGATGAGCATCGGCACCGAGTCGGTCCAGGCACCGAAGACTCCGTTGAGAGCGTTGATGCCGCCCGGGCCGGTGGTGACGTTGAGCACTCCGGGTTGTCCAGTAATCCGGGCATATCCCTCGGCTGCCATCGCGGAAGCTTGTTCATGCTGATTGCAGACGTATTGAATGCGCGATTCCTTGCCAATGGAGTCGTTCAGGTGCATCGCGCCGCCCCCTGTGACGAGGAAAACATGGCGCACCCCCCAATCTGCGAGCCGGCCGACGATGTAATCGGAAAGCTTCATGAGCGGCCTCTCTGCGGACCCGGATCAGCGAGGATCGGCAATAGAGTGCCGCTATGCATGGGCGCCTCGCGCGATCGCGGGTTGTTCCGATACTCTCCGCGGCAATGTGCTTTCCGAAAACCACGAGTGCGTGCGGCAGATGGCCTCGCGCAACGGTACCTCGGCGTGAAGGCTTAATTCTTGCTGCGCTCGCGCCGTGCTGGGCACGTAGCGGTGTACCGCAGCGCCGGGCTTTGGCGAAGAGGCAATGTGCACTTCGGCTTCGGGTGGAAGCGCCGCGGCGACTTCGCGTGCCAATGCGGCGATGTCGACGTCTTCCTCCGAGCCGACGTTATACGCTCGGCGCGGCTGGCCTTTGAACAAGATGGTCCAAAGCCAAACCATCAAGTCCGACGCATAGAGATAGGACCGTACCGAAGAGCCGTCTCCCGAAACTTGAATCGGACGGTTGTGCAGACGATCGCCGATAAAGTTGCCAATAGCAAAATGCGCGTCAAGCTTCATGTAGGGGCCGACAAACGCGAAGCAACGCGCGACCGTGGTCGTGAGACGCGGCGTCGCAGTCAAAGAGCACAACATCTCCGCCGAACGCTTGCCCTCGGCGTAGGTGGACGCTGGATCCAAAGGGTCGGGTCCGCCCGGGAACGATTCGCTCACGTGGGACAGTTGCGGCGGCTGCTTTCCGTAGACAGCGCCGGAACTGACCAGCAGAAATCGGGTCACTGAACTGGCAATCGAGAATTGCAACGCGCGCCGCGTTCCTTCGACGATCGTGTCGAACATGACCATCGGCGATTCGTTGTTGAGCGTTGCGCTGGCTTCGGTCGCAGCGTGAATGACGTGTGAGAACGCGCCGTGGGGGAAATCGCCGTGACGTACGTCAGCGGCGTGCAAAGTGATGGCCGCATCCTGCGCCAAATGGGGAGCTTTCTCAGCCAGCACTCCCGGATGTCGAGATAGTCCAACGGCACAGGCATTGAGATTCAGCCGCTGGTTGGCCCAGGCAAAACTCTCCAGCAGCCAGCAGCCGAAGAATCCCGTCGCGCCAGTGATCAGAACGCGCTGGCCCCGCAGTTCCTGCCACAGCGGCTCGGTTCGCGTGAGGATGTTGTCGAGATCGCGCGCCAACCGATTTGTGTTTGACTGCTTCATGGTGATGGTCGACTAGGCTCCCGATGTGGCGGCGGCAGCTTTTGGAATCTGATGGAACGTCTCCGCCATGTAATCGATCATCGATTGCGAGATGCCGGGATAGAGTCCGATCCAGAAAACGTTGTTCATGACAAAGTCGGTGTTCTTCAAGTCGCCGACCACGCGTCGCGGAATGTCCCGATAGGCGGGCTGCCGCAGCAGGTTGCCGCCGAACAGCAGACGCGTCGCAATGTTCTTTGACTCCAGAAAACGCACGACATGGTTGCGCGACATCGGCGCATCGGGGCGAATGGCAATAGGAAATCCAAACCAGCTCGGATCCGATCCAGCTGTAGCCTCGGGCAATAGGAAGATGTCGTCGAGATCGCTCAGCGCCTCATGAAGCTTGGTAAAGTTCGCGCGCCGGGCGGCGATGAAGCCCGTCAACTTCTTGAGTTGCGCGACGCCGACGGCCGCCTGCATGTCGGTCGCTTTGAGGTTGTAGCCAATGTGGCTGTAAATATATTTGTGGTCGTATCCAGTCGGCAGATCGCCCAGTTTCCACTCGAAGCGGCAGCCGCAGGTGTTCGCTTTTCCCGGATCGCACCAGCAGTCACGGCCCCAGTCGCGGAATGACTCAGCCAGCTTCTTCAGCGCGGGCGATTGCGTGAGCACACATCCGCCTTCTCCCATGGTGATGTGATGGGCGGGATAGAAACTTGTCGTAGCGAAAGCGCCAAACGTCCCAACCATGCGCCCCTTGTAGAGCGAGCCGACCGCATCGCAGCAATCTTCGATCAGCCAGAGATTGTGCTTCGCCGCCAACGCCGTGACCGCATCGAGGTCAAACGGATTGCCCAGCGTATGCGCCAGCACGATAGCTTTGGTGCGGTTTGAAACGGCAGCTTCCAGTTGCGTTACGTCGACGTTGTACGTGGGCAGGTGCACATCGACAAAGACGGGGACGAGTCCGTTTTGAATGATCGGATTGACGGTAGTTGGAAAACCGGCCGCCACCGTGATGACTTCATCTCCGGCACGCAGCCTGCGATCGCCGAGCGACGGAGAAGTCAGACACGAAAGCGCCGCGAGGTTGGCAGAAGATCCGGAGTTGACGAGCGAAGCGCAGCGCACTCCCATGAAAGCAGCAAACTCACGTTCGAACTGCGCGGCGAAACGTCCAGTGGTTAGCCAGCCATCGAGCGAAGCTTCGACAAGAAGCTCGATTTCGGAGCTGTCCAAAACCTTGCCCGACACAGGCACGCTGCTCTGGCCTGCCACAAAATCTTGCGGGGCGAGCGCGACGCCGTAGTATTCCTTTACCAGCGTGCGGATCTCGTCCCGCAGTTGGCCAGATGTTTTGCCCGTGGTTTTCGTTGGCAGGGTCATCGTCGCGTTATCCCCTGCCTGCATGCGCCATAGCTGTGGGCGCAGCGAGAAATTCGCGGTACCACGCGAGAGTGCGGTCAAGGCCGGACTCCAGCGTGAACTGAGGTTTCCAGTTCAGCTGCGTCCGCGCTCGCTCGGCGCTGAGGAACTGATGCCGAATCTCATTGCTCGCCTGGTTAAGCACTTCGGGACGCAGCGACGACTTCATCTTCAGCAGGATCGTGTCGACTAGTTCGAGAACATCGACCTGGCTCTCATTGGAGAAGTTGAAAGCCTGCCCGCGCAGCGCGGTATCCGAGAAAAGGCGCTCCGCAAGCAGCATGTACGCGGCTGCGCCATCCTCGATGTAAAAGTAGTCGCGGACAAACTTGCCATCCGACCGCACAATCGGCCGTTCACCGCGAATGACAGAACGGATCGTTCCCGGAACCACGCGGTTCCAGTTCAGGTCGCCGCCGCCGTAGAAATTTCCGCAGCGCGTGATCGCCACTGGCAGGTTGTAACTTATGGCATAAGTCTGCGCGATGAGGTCAGCGCAAGACTTGCTGACATCGTAGGGATGGCGTCCTTGCAACGGCATCGATTCGCTGTAGGGAAGATTCTCCTGATCGCCATAGGCCTTGTCCGACGAGGCAACCACAACGGATGCGACCTTCGGCGAGCGGCGGCAGGCTTCGAGCACATTCCAGGTGCCTTCAATGTTGGTGGAGAAAGTTGAAAGCGGATTCCGGTTGGCGATGCCGACAATCGTCTGCGCGGCGAGATGAAACACGACTTCCACTTCGTACTCGCCAAGGGTTCGCTCAATAAGATCGCGGTCGGTGATATCGCCGCGCACGGTGTTGACCTGCGCAATGCGCCGGCTGCGCACCAGTTCGCTTTGCGGCACCCAGTCGCGCACCAGGCAAGTGACATTCGCACCAGCTTCGAGCAATTGTTTTACCAGCCACGACCCGAGCAGTCCCGTGCCACCGGTGACGAAAACGGAGCGATCGCGCCAAAAAGAGTTCATTCCGCCCACACTTTCCACGGAGTCTTCTCGCTCGCCCAAAGTTCGTTCAGGTGCTGGTATTCGCGGTACGTGTCCATGGCGAAGAAAAATCCGTCATGGCGATAGGCCATGAGTTGACCTTCGCGCGCCAACCGCTCCAGCGGTTCGCGTTCGAGAATGCACTCCGGGCCGCCGAGGTAGTCGAGAATGCGCCGGTTGAAGACGAAGAATCCCGCGCTGATCAGGCCGTTCGCTTTCGGCTTCTCCATGAAGCGCTGCACCTGCCCCTCGGCGTCGGCTTCGAGCACGCCAAAGCGAGAGACAGGCGGAACCGATGTGACTGTCGCCAGCCGCCCATGCTGGCGGTGAAATTCGAGCAAGCTGTTAATGTTGACGTCGCTCAGGCCGTCGCCGTACGTCAGTAAAAATGTGTCGTCGTTTTCCAGATACCGCGCCGCGCGCTTCAAGCGGCCACCGGTCATGGTTTCAAGCCCGGTATCCGCGAGCGTGACGGAAAAATCCTGCTCCTGGTGGGCGCCCATGAACTGGATGTGCGACTTTTGCCCCAGGCAAATCTTGAAGTCGCTGTTCATCGCTTCGTAGTTCAGGAAGTACTCTTTGATCATGTTGCCGCGATAGCCGAGGCAAAGGACGAATTCCCGCATCCCGTAGTGCGCGAAGATTTTCATGATGTGCCACAGGATGGGGCGGCCGCCGATCTCGACCATCGGTTTTGGCCGGAACTCGGTTTCTTCCCGAAGACGGGTTCCCAGTCCACCACACAGAACGACAACCTTCATATACAGGGTCCTTCGGCGCCGGTGTGAAGGCGCCTGATTTCGCGAACCGCCACCGATCCGCAAGTCAGTTATCCCACACGCAAGCGGGGAAGACAGAATTACGAAAGTCACCCGAAGGCCTCGATTTGACGCGGGTGATCCTGACTGATTAACGCTGACTTTGAGGAGTCTGATTGGACGTCGCGAACGAGATGCGGCGATGACCGAAGAAGCTGAACACTACCGAAAAGACCATCACCATGGCACCTGCAATGTAAGGCGCGCTGCGATCGTAGCTGGTCTGGCGGCGGATGACGCCGACCACGAAAGGAAGCGCTGCGGCCGACAAAACCACGCTGCCAGCATAGACGCCGACGCAGCGAATCCATTCTTTGAGGTAATTGCCCTTTGTCTTGAATACAAACCACTTATAGCCAAAGAAGGCGAAGGTGATGGCGAACAGATTGGCGAGAGGACTGGCCGCGACATACCCGTACGCGAGGCGAGGCGTCAGCAGGAATGTGAAGAGGGCGAAGCAGCCATATCCAAAGAGAGTGTTACAGGCGCCGACCGCCAGGTAGCGCGTCCATTGCAGCACGCTTCGATCTCGCGCTTGCGGGGTGGCGACGGCTTCTGGGGCGCGCGCAACCGCCGTGGCTAAACCTGCTGTCGAGGATGAATGGTCAGGCAACATCCCGCTTCATCGTAGCCGCATCAGCAGAAGACGGGCAGGTTACTATCGTTACCACTCACGACTGGCCGGGGGCCGCGGCTCGCTTCGGGAAGATGTTCCCGACGCGGCGAATTTCTGCGCCGACGCCTTTCAACTTTTCTTCAATGTTCTCGTAGCCGCGGTCAAGGTGATAGACGCGGTCGATGATGGTTTCGCCGTCTGCCACCAAAGCGGCGAGCACCAGCGACGCGGAGGCGCGCAGATCCGACGCAAGAACAGCTGCCGCGCTCAGCGGAGTTCCACCACGCACGATGGCGCGGTGCCCTTCGATCTTGATGTTCGCGCCCATGCGTACCAGTTCCTGCGCGTGCATGAACCGGTTCTCGAAAATATTTTCGGTGACGATCGACGTGCCAGCAGCCTGCGTGGCCAGAGCCATATATTGCGCCTGCATGTCGGTGGGGAAGCCGGGATACTCCTCCGTGTTCATATCCGCGGCTTGCAGTGGCTGATCGCCCATCACTCGAACCGAGTCCGCCTTCACCGCGGTCTTTACACCCGTTTCTGAGAGTTTCTGCAGGATCGCGGCCAGGTGCGCCGGGTCGCATCCCGAAACATTCAAGTCTCCTCCGGTGAGCGCGCCAGCGATGATGAAGGTTCCAGCTTCGATGCGGTCCGGAATAATGCGGTGCCGCGCGCCGTGAAGCTTGCTAACGCCCTTCACACGGATCGTCGACGTGCCGGCGCCGTGAATCTTCGCGCCCATTGCGTTGAGCAGCGCCGCGAGATCGGCAACCTCCGGTTCGCGCGCGCAATTCTGCATCACCGTCTCGCCGTCGGCCAAAGTTGCGGCCATCAACAGGTCTTCGGTGCCGGTAACGGTAATTTTGTCGAAAACAATTTCCGCGCCTTTGAGCCGATTGCCTTGCGCAGGATCGGTCGTCGCTTCGACGTAGCCGTGCTCCTGCGTTATCTTCGCGCCCAGCCGCTCCAGACCTTTGATGTGGAGATCAATCGGCCGAGCGCCGATCGCGCATCCGCCGGGCAGCGAAACGCGTGCGCGTCCACAACGCGCTACCAGCGGCCCGAGAACGAGCGTCGAGGCGCGCATGGTCTTCACCAGTTCATACGACGCTTCCGGAGCCGCCAGCGTCCGCGCACAAATCGTGGTGCGATGATGAGCGCGTCCGTAGCCGAGTTCGACCTCCGCGCCCATGGCGGCAAGCAGCTTGCGCGTGGTTTCGATGTCGCGGACCTGCGGAATGTTTTCGAGAATGACGGGTTCATCCGTGAGCAGCGCCGCCGCCATGCAAGGAAGCGCGGCATTCTTCGCGCCGCTGATTCGCACTGTCCCGAGAAGAGGATTACCGCCGCGGATTACGAGTTTGTCCATAAACCTGAAAGTCGTTTTTTGGCGAACTGCCCAGCCAGCCTTAATTTTAGCGAGAATTGCCGGTAAGGGCTTTCAGAAACGATCGGCTGACATTACTTTTGACGATACCTCGCAGTTCACGCATTTTTCGCGAGAACTTCCATCACCGCGTCGTGAAATGCCGGTCGCACCTGCTTGATGGCCTGGTTCTGACAATCCGGCCAGGTTCGGTTGGTAAGCAAGGTGACCGAAATCTGTCGCTCTGCGTCGATCCACAGAGACGTTCCCGTATACCCAAGGTGTCCGAAGGAGCGCGGCGAAAAGTATTTTCCCGATTGCGACGGGGCAGAAGGCGTATCCCAGCCGAGCGCTCGGGAAGTGCCTGATGGCGTGGGTTCTCGCCGTGTAAAGAGTTCGATGGTTTCGCGCCGCACGATGGGGTAGCCGCCGTTGACCATGGAGTGGGCGAAGAGGGCGAGGTCGTCGGCGGTTGAAAACAAGCCGGCGTGTCCAGCAAAGCCTCCGAGGACGCTGGCGTTCTCGTCCTGGACTTCGCCCTGGATGATCCGGTGACGGAAGGTACGATCGTCCGCCGTTGGCGGGACGGCATCTTTCAAAGCCGCGCCCGGATTAAACGTCGTACGCATCATGCCGAGCGGCCCAAAAACTTCGCGCTGGCAAAAAACGTCGAGCGCCTCATCGGCGATGCGTTCGAGCGCGACGCCGAGAATGACGAAACCGATGTCGCTGTATTCAGCGCGCGTGCCGGGATCGGCCGTGAGTCCGGTGGTGAAGGCGGCTTGCAACAGTGCTCCCCGAGTGTGCGCGCGCTGGAAGAGCTTTTCGTATGCCGGTAATCCGGAACTGTGCGCCAATAGCATGCGCAGGGTGACCTGTTCGCGCCGGGAGTCGCCGCTGGAGAATTCCGGAACGATCGCGGCAACCGCAGCTTCCAGATCAAGCAGGCCACGCTCGTAAAGAATCATCGCCATGGCAGTTGTCGCGACGACCTTGGTGAGCGACGCGAGATCGAAGAGTGTCCCGGAGCCGGCTTCCGGCGCGGCCAGATCGTAGGTGAAACGGCCAAGGGCCTTGCCCGCCACCAGTTCTCCGCGGCTGGTAACAGCCAGCGAGCAGGCAGGGAACGACCAGGCGGCAACGGCGTTTTCGAGGATGCCAAAGGCCGCACGAAAGCGATCCTCTTGCGCGGCGAGATTACGCACAAGGAAAGAAAAACCAGCGGACGAGTTTTGCGTTGCGGTCAAGGGGGTCCCGAAGGTCTGATCGGGTTATAGCACGGCGAGAGGTAACGCGGCGGCCCCATGAACGGGGGTTGTCGCAATCGTCAACGGTTCAAGCCGGGTGTGCCTGTTTTCAATGCCTGCCACTGGTACTCGGCGTCCGCGGCTTCGATGTCGATTTCACCGTTGGTGAGTGTTATCTTGTGCGACAAGAAACTGCTTTTGGTTGCCCCTACTTCATCTTGCAACCATTCGCCGAGTCCCTGCGATTCCTTTTCATAACCGAAGCCTTCCAAAGAATATTTGCTTACTCCCTTGTAGATGAGCTGGATCTTGCCGGTGCCGAGAGCGCCGACCAATGAAATTGTGAGGACCAGAACCTGCCGTTCTTTCCATTCGCCGGACGACGATTCCGAGATCGTCAAAGACGCGACGCGTGACCCTTGCGGACAGCGTTCGTCATCGTAGGTACCGTACCAGTCGGCGGAAGCACAATCTTTGAGTGGACAGCGCAGCATGTCGTCATTCATAGCAAGCCTTCCTTCAACAACCGGGTGCCAGATTCAGTAACTTGAGCCTGTTCTCAGGTCTCGTGTACATTCGCAGTGAGCCATGAAAATCCAATTGCGACGTGTCGTGGCTGCGCTAATTCCGATCCTCCCCATTCTAGCGGTGGTTTGTTCCGCTCAGTCAATCGATTCTCGCCTCACCGTCCTCGATCCAATCATCGATGATGCCATCGCCCAGCACCAGATTCCCGGCGCTGTCGTCATCGTCGGCCACGACAGCCAGGTGGTTTATCGCAAGGCCTACGGCGATCGCTCAATCGTCCCTCGACGCGAGTTCATGACCGTCGACACAATCTTTGATTGCGCCTCTCTGACCAAAGTTCTGGCGACCACAACCGCGCTCATGCAGCTCTGGGAGCAGGGAAAATTTCGCATGAACGATCCGGTCTCGAAGTATCTCCCAGAGTTCGCGCAGAACGGTAAGCAAGACATCACCATCCGCCAGTTGCTGGTCCATTACTCGGGCCTGCCGGAAGATCTTGATCTGACCAAAAAATGGGAAGGTAAAGACACCGCGTATCGCATGGCGTTTGAAGTTGCGCCAGAACGTTCTCCGGGCTCGGCATTTTCCTACAGCGACATCAATTTCGTCGTCCTTGGAGCGCTAGTCGAAAAGCTATCCGGCGAATCGCTCGACGAGTATGCAACGAAGCACGTATTCGAACCGTTGGGTATGAAAGAGACGCGCTTCCTTCCCCCCACTTCGTGGCAAGCTCGCATCGCTCCGACTGAGGAAGATGAGAACCACCGCCTGCTACGCGGAGTCGTGCACGATCCAACCGCTCGTCGCATGGGCGGAGTCGCCGGTGATGCAGGAGTATTCTCCACCGCCGACGATCTCGCGATATTTGCGCAGGCCATGCTCGACGGCGGCCGCGGCGTTCTCACTCCGCCGACAGTCGCCAAAATGACTTCGCCGCAACAGCCCGTGAATGGCACGGCGTTACGCGGTTTTGGCTGGGACATAGATTCTCCGTTCTCCACCAACCGCGGGGAGCTCTTGCCGGTAGGCGGCTACGGTCACACGGGATTTACGGGAACTTCGTTGTGGATCGATCCCGCAACCAAGACTTATATCCTGCTGCTGACCAACGCCGTCCACATGAACATCGTGCCAGCCGTTGTCGCGAAGAAAGAGAAGGGAAGCGCGGTCTCGCTTCGCACCAAAGTCGCAACGGCGGTTGCGGCGGCGCT
Organism: Terriglobia bacterium; assembly: GCA_963847715.1. GTDB lineage: Bacteria > Acidobacteriota > Terriglobia > Terriglobales > Acidobacteriaceae > Acidiflorens. The sequence continues at coordinate 31,059 of CAWKAZ010000022.1, read as the reverse complement.
CGCGCTCGATCCAGCTGAGGCGGAAAAGATGCGGATAGCTTCTGCGACCGGGTACAACGAAATGCAGAGCGCGGCGCGCAAACTGGCGCTGCGAAACGGCACCGTCAAAACCGGTATCGACGTGCTCGAGGAGACGAAGTTCGCTGCGCTCCATCCGAAAAAAGGTGGGAGTCCGCGCGGCATCGGGCTGCTCACCAATCAAACGGGAATCGACGCGGAAGGCCGCCGCACGATCGACATTCTCGCGAACGTGCCCGGAATCTCGCTCGATGCGATCTTCAGCCCCGAGCACGGCGTCACCGGGACGCTCGATACCACCAACGTCAAGAACACGAAAGATGCGGCGACTGGGATTGAGGTCTATAGCGTCTACGGGGCAAGAGAATCGGCCCGCCGCCCTTCGATGGAGATTTTGCAGCGTCTCGATGCGATCGTGATTGACGTCGCCGATGCCGGCGCGCGCTTCTACACCTACGAAGCGACAGTTGGAAACTTCCTCGAGTCAGCCGCGAAGGCTGGAGTCGAGGTCATTGTTCTCGACCGCCCGAATCCCATTACAGGTTCGTTCGTGCAGGGTCCCCTTTCTGATGCGAACCACGAAAGCTTCACCGACTACTTTCCTGAGCCGGTCCGCCATGGCATGACCATGGGAGAGTTGGCGAAAATGGTGAACGCCGAGCGACATATCGGCGCGCAGCTTCAGGTGATTGCGATGCAAGGCTGGCAGCCCGGGGACTGGTTCGACTCGACGGGACTTCCGTGGGTCAATCCTTCGCCCAACCTTAGGAGTTTGAACGAAGGCACGCTCTATCCCGGGGTCGCGATGATCGAAGGGACAAACGTCTCGGTCGGCCGGGGGACGGACACGCCATTTGAACTTGTTGGAGCGCCCTGGATCAAGGGCCGTGACCTTGCGGCCTATTTGAACGCTCGCGCAATTCAGAGTGTCCGGTTTGTGCCGGTCGCCTTCACGCCGTCGTCGAGCAACTTTGCCGGGGAACGCTGCGAAGGCGTGAACTTGTTTGTTCTCGACCGGAATACGCTCGATTCGCCCGAACTGGGGATTGAGCTGGCGGCGGCGTTGCACAAGCTCTATCCGAACGACTTCAAGCTGGAGAAGATGGCCGATCTGCTAGTCAATCAGCCCGTGCTCGACGCGCTGGCCGCTGGCCAGGATCCGCGTCGGATCGCCGAGGGCTGGCAAGAGCAGCTGGATGCGTTTGTAAGGACGCGCGAGAAGTACCTGCTATACAAGTAGAACACCTGAAAACGCGATGTAGGCGGCTTTTGGTCGAGGCATCTATCACCGCCCCCTGGCCCTCCCCGGGCCTCTCTTTATGCCATGGCCCAGCGCGGTTTCCCGCGCTACAATGATTGGGTTTCGCAGGCTAGCCATGACCGACAATTTACTGCACATTCCAAGCACGTTCTACCGGTGCGCCGGCCCGAATTGCGGCACACTGAAAGGCTTAAGTGACCGCTGGTGGGTCATGTGGAGCTCCTTTGGAGATTACGGAGCGCCGGTAATGCACCTGGCGCCGTGGGACGAGAAACTGGCGGTTCAGGAAGGGGCGTTGCATGTCTGTGGCGAGGGATGCGCTCACAAGCTTCAGTCGCAGTTCATGGGCAACGTGATTGAAAACCGTACGCGACGAAGCAGTGTTTAGATCCACGGATGAATTGATGAATGGCGGTTTTGCGCATAACTTGGTTTTTCTCAGCTAACCGGCGCCCATACGAACGCATCTGAGTTGGCAAAGCGCGTTACAACTTCTAAGAGGTAGGGCTTTGATGAAGATCGGCATTACCTTGATGTCTGTTCTACTGGTCGCGGGGATCGCGGCGGCTCAGTCGACGCTCACTCCCGATCCGGCTACTCCGTCGGTTGAAGCGGAGAAGCCGATGCTGACCATCCCTGCGGGCACCAGGGTTCCCTTGTCCCTGAAGCAGGCAATTTCGACGAAGACGGCCCGGGAAGGCGACCCCGTCTATGCCGAAACTGCCTTTCCTTTTGTGGTCAACGAGCGGGTTGTAATACCAGCCGGAACCTATATCCAGGGAAAGATCACGCGCGTTCAGCGTGGCGGACACGTCAAAGGGCGCGCCGAAGTATTGATCCACTTCACTTCGATGATTTATCCGAGCGGCTACACGGTAATGCTGGGGGGCTCGATCGAAAACACTCCCGGAGCTGAACATACGACCATGAAGGACTCCGAGGGAACCATTCGCCAGGATAGCGACGCGGGCAGAAAAGCCAAGGCTGCTGCCGGGGGAGCCACGACCGGAGCCGTTATCGGCGCCATCACCAACGGAGGCAAGGGCGCTGGCATCGGGGCAGGAATCGGCGGCGTTGCCGGGTTGGCGGTTGGAATGCTTTCCAGAGGCGCCGACGTGCGTCTGGAGCCGGGAACTTCGATTGAAATGGAAATCCAACGCGAAGTGGCGGTCGATCCCAGCCGTATTTCTTCAAGGCGCGAAGTGATCGTTCGGGACTGAGTCTTTCCACGACCCCGATTTCAACTCACCCTATTTCAATTCAAACATTGCGTTCACGTGCGCAGTGACGGTCACGTTCTGGGGAGAAAATCCCTCCGTGGGTGCGCTCACTTGCGCGGACATCGCCATAGGCATCGCTCCCCTCTGCATTGGCGCCATCACGCGGATGTTCTCAGAAGTATCCACCGAAGCATAAGAGAGTCCACCTAACGTCCGCCCGCTCGCCGTCGCGAGAGCCTGCGCGGAGGCGCGTGCGCGCCGGTAGGCATCGGCTACGGCCTTGCTCTTCGCCTCATCTGTCGAATCAAGCGTGTAGCTCAGAGACTGGCTGTCACTCACCGTGGTGTCAGCCAGTTGCTGGGTAACGGGCCCAATCTTGGAGAAGTCCTTCAGCTTCACGCTCACGCTGGTATTGACCTGGTACCCAATGACTTTGTGCTTCACGTCCTTGTAGTTGTATTGCGGATTCACCGAGAAGAAGCCAACTTCGGCGGCCTTCGGATCGATGCCGTTCGCTTTCAGCACCTGGCGGGTAGCCTCAGCCTGTTTGGCGGCCTGATCATAGGCGTCTTTTGCGTTTTCCGCTTGGGCTGAGATGTTGAACTGGATCAGCGCAGTATCCGGCGCGGTTTCAAACTTTCCATCTGCTCCAACAAAAATCGTATTGGGCTGGGGGCTGAAGGTGGAATTCTGAGCCAGCGAGAGAGTGCTCAAAAACAGAACGGCGCAAACGCAGATTACAGTGGCTTTCATCGGAATCTCTCCACGTTAAGCATACGGGAACAGAATCCGGATGAAAAACTGCTTTGAAGGCCGACAAGAGAATAAGTCTGCCCGTTCCGCCCGCCAGATGTGAACAGGCACATTCTGGCGGGCGAGGGCCATTCACCATTGGATTCACTTCAGTTACGTAGTTGGATGACACGGTCGATGGAAAACGATGCCTGGCACTCTGGCAGAAGGTGGGAGCCCGCTCAGACCTTCGGAAAAGTCGTGTTGGCCGCGTTGATGTCGTCGCGCAGGCCCTCCCAGATGTCGTCGGGCATTTCCAGGAATACCTCGACGATCTTGGGATCGAATTGACGGCCGGACCAGGCTTGGACCTCCTTGCGCACAGCCTCAATCGATTGGGCGGCACGGTAAACGCGGTCGGTTCTCATGGCGTCGAGCGTATCGGCAATGGCGAAGATTCTTGCACCCAGCGGGATTTCCTCCCCCTTGAGTTGACGGGGGTAGCCGGTGCCGTCGAACCGCTCCTGGTGGGAGTAAATGATCTCCGCCGCCTCGGCCAGAAACGGAATGCGGGAAATGATTTTGTAGCCGCGGTAGCAATGCTCCTTCATGATCTCCATTTCATCGTGAGTGAGTTTGCCGGGCTTGTGCAGGATGCCGTCAGGAATGGCGATCTTGCCAAAGTCGTGCAGAAAGGCTCCGCGGGCGATCACCTTGATCTGCTCTTTCGGCAGGCCCATCTTCTTCGCGATGGCGATGGTGAACGCGGTTACGCGCCGGGAGTGGAACTCGGTCTCGTTATCTTTCAGGTCGAGCGCGTCACCCAAAGCCGCGAGCGTAATGTCGTAGGATTCCTCGAGTTTCGAAAGCGCTGTCTTCCATTGCTGGGTACGGGCGGCGACCAGCGCCTCAAGATTGGTCCGGTAGGCATCGTTTTCGCGCTTCAGGCGGCTGTGTTCAAGCGCCCGGCGCACGGTATGCAGCAACTGTTCGCGCTCAAAAGGCTTGAGCACATAATCGTAAGCGCCATTGCGCAATGCCTGCAGGGCTACGGAGATGTCGTGCACCGCGGTGACCAGCACAATCGGCACGTCGGGGTAGCGCTCTTTGGCACGCTCTAAGAGGGCGATCCCATCCATTTCCGCCATCATTAGGTCGGAAAGAACCAGATCGAACTCGTCACCCGATTCCAGGATCGATAGGGCTTCAACCCCGCTGCTGGCTTGCCGAGTCTGATAATGGGCGCCACCCAGCATGGAAGAAACAATCTCGCGGATGGTTTCCTCATCGTCTACGACAAGAATCCGGTTGTTGGGCATTGGGCTAGGTGTATGTATCGCTCATTTTATGCCGCGACTTCACATTCCGAAAGTAACCAATTGGAGACGGAAATCCGGCGAGCAACCGCGGGCCGCGTGATATTTAAAAGGTTGGCGTTCGTGCGTTTATCTATGGGTCCTGCCTGGCTATTTGGGAAATCGGTTGGCATGTTGACCATCCCCTGGTTGACGGCAAGGGAGTCGGCTGCACTGATCGTCGTGGCGGTCAGCCTACTTTTCTACCGGGCTTTTCGCGAGCGCTGTCTGCTGGCGTGGGGAGCGGGTTGGATTGCCTATGGCGCATTCCTGTTTGCCGCACGAGCCAACGAATTGCACGCCGGCTCGAAAGCGATGGTGGCGTTTGCTCAGGCAGATTTTGTTCTCGCTATGAGCTTGTTTGCGGCGGCGGCGCTTCTGTCGGCGCGCGCTCAACGCGCGCTCACCGCTCTGGCCGCGATCGCATGGGTGGCGATGGTCTGCGCGGTCATGCAGCCTCTGTACTTTCCGGAGCTGAAATCCGTTGAATTAGGTTTGGACGCCATCAGCCGGTTGATTGCCGCTGCGGCTGCCTTTGAGTTGCTGCGACGCCGTTGGGGCCGCATTGGCCTCGGCCCCTACATCTTCGGAGCCGGGTTGCTGGTTTTGAATCTCAAGTCGCCTCCGTTAACCAGTCACATTTTGACCGAAGGTTACCTGCTGGCGGAAGTCTTATTCGGCTCGAGCATCCTGCTGGTGGTGATGGATGACGCACGCTTGCGCACACGCCGCCTGACGGTGCTGAACGAGTTGACCGTTACCATCTCTCGCTCGCATAATCACGCTCCCATGATGCAGACCGCCCTCGAGAAGCTGCGAGCGGTCATTGGCGCCAAGGCAGCATGGTTTCAGCTGATGGAAGAGGACCGACTCGTGCCCACCCAGCATGCCGGGCTTTCGCCGGAATTCTTGCGGGCGATCGGCCAGGCCACCACCGAAGACCCGCGCTCTCGCATGCAGCCGGAAAGCCGCTCGGCCGTGGTCCAGCTCGCGGAGCTGTCCGAGGGGGAGCAGGAGCAGCTGCGGAAGTCCGGAATTCATCACGCCGTGATCGTGCCGTTGCAAGGCAAGAAGTCGTTTATCGGGGTGTTGTGGTTCGGCTGTTCCCGGAACCGCTGGCTCACACCGGAAGAAACGGAGTTTCTGGAAACGGCCACCCAGGCGCTGGGTATCGCGATCGAAAATCTGCGACTGCTGGAACAGGTCTTGCGTTCGCAGCGGCAGTGGATGAACACCTTCGATTCCATCCAGGACCTGATTCTGGCGCACGACGCCGATTTCCGCATTCTCAAGACCAACCAGGCTCTGCTGCAGCGCTTGGAAAAAGCCCCGGCTGACATTCTGGGCAATCTTTGTGACGAGGTGCTGCCGCAACTGCGATCCTGGAGAGGATGTCCGTATTGCGAGCGTGGTTCCGGCCTCAGCGAAGGAATGGATCCATGTTTCGGCGGGCAGTCGATCGTTTCGACCTCGTCCTATGCCGAGCAGGGCAGCCAACTGAAGGGCACCATCCACGTGGTGCACGATACGACGGCCCGTCAGATGGCCGAAGAAAAATACCGCATGCTGTTCGAGCAGGCGCAGGAAGGCGTGTTCGTGGCCACGCCGGAAGGCCAGTTGCTCGACTGCAACGACGCGTTCGTGACCATGCTCGGCTACGGTAGCCGGGATGAGTTGATGGCGCTCGATATGGGCAGCGTGCTGCACTCGGTCGGCGAAGAGCGCGACGCATTTCTCAAGGAGATCGAAGCCCACAACTACGTCCGGAATTTTGAAATTACCGTGCGCCGCAAGGACGGCACACTGCTCGCGGTGGCCCAGAGCTGTTTTGCGACTCGCGATGCCAGCGGACGTATCGAGCGCTATCAGGGCTTCGTTCTCGACATCACCGAGAAGAAACGCTCCGAAGACGAGATGCGCCGCCGCAATCGTGAGTTGAACGCGCTCAACGCGATGGCGGTAATCGCGACCCAGTCGTTCGATCTCGACGAAATTCTGAACCTCACGCTGCGCCAGGTGATCTCGCTATTTGGAGCGGAAACGGGCTCGGTCTATCTGGCCGCAGAACCGGAAGGCACCTTCCGCCGTCGTGCTGGATGGGGACCGCGTAGCGAAGCTCGCGTGCGCATGTCGGAAGTCGTCTTCCCGGATGGTCTCGGCGATCTGGTAATGCGCTCCCGCGCGGAAGTCGTGACGCAAGACTTCATGCCGCATCTGCCGCCGGCCGTCGTCGAATTTGTCTGCGCCGACCGTTTGCCCTACTGGATCTGGGTTGTGCTCTGGAGCAAGGACAAGCCCATCGGCATCATGGGCATTGCCAGTAAAGAAGACCGCCACTACTCAAGCAACGATGAGAATTTGCTGGTTGCCATCAGCCGGCAACTGGCGACGACGATCGAGAAAGTGCAACTCTACGAAGAAACGTGCCGCGCCTATGAAGACTTGCGGCGCACGCAAGAGCAACTGCTGCAAAGCGAAAAGATGTCTGCCGTCGGCCAGTTGATCTCCGGCGTCGCGCACGAACTGAATAATCCTCTGACCGCGATTCTGGGCTATGCGCAATTGCTCGACGGTGCGGGCCTCGACCACCAGTCGGCCGACTATGTTCGCAAGCTTTTCAAGCAGGCGCAGCGGACGCATCGCGTGGTGCAGAACCTGCTCTCCTTCGCCCGCCAGCGCAAGCCGCAGAAGCAGGAAGTGGATTTACGCAAGGTGCTCGAGGAGTCGCTCACCCTGCGTGAGTACGATCTAAAGGTCAACAACGTATCTCTCGAACGCGACATTCCTGAAGATCTTCCCTCAGTTGTCGGCGATCCGCATCAGTTGGAACAGGTGTTCCTGAACATTATCAACAATGCGCTCGACGCCATGGTCGAAGGCAGCGGCAGCGGCGTGTTGAAGGTTCGCGTCTTCAAGAAAGACGCATACGTCTGTGCCGAATTCGACGACAGCGGCCCGGGAATCAAGGATCCGAGCCGCATCTTTGATCCGTTCTACACCACCAAGTCCGTGGGCAAGGGAACTGGCCTCGGCTTGAGCATCTGTTACGGCATTGTCAAGGAACACGGCGGCGAGATCATTGCCCGCAACCGCGAAGAAGGCGGCGCCAGCATCGAGGTCCGCCTGCTCGCCAGCGAGAGGCCGGCCACGGAAGAGCCTTCCGTTCCCACGCGTCGGGAGTCCTTGCTGGCCGGTCGCGTGCTCCTGGTTGAAGATGAAGAGGCCGTGCTTGAGTTTGAACGCGATGTGCTGGTCGGTGCCGGTGCCGATGTCACGACCTCGATGAGCGTGGAAGATACGCAGCAGAAGCTGCGCTACGGCACCTTCGACGTGATCGTGATGAACGGCCGCATGCCCGGCGGGTCAAGCGCCAAGGATCTTTACGATTGGATCGCCAGCAACTGTCCTGGCATGGAAAAGGGACTGTTGCTGACGTTCTCCAGTGTTACCGACACGCAGACTCGATCCTTTCTGCAGGAACGCAGCGTACCCTCACTGGCCAAGCCATTTGAAGTGGCCGACCTGATCGCGCAAGTACGCGCGTTGAGCCAGAGGGATGGCAAGGCTGACAAAGCGTCGGTCGCGAGCGCGGGAACATAGCCGCTAAGCGCGTTTCCCTAGATCTGTCCCTTCAAATTTCGCGTCATCTCGGCAATCAGCTTTTCGTTGCGCCGGTACCAGCGCCAGTGCCCCTCGCGTTTTGCTTCCACCAGGCCCGCTTTTTCCAGGATTCGCATATGATGCGAAATCGTCGGTTGTGCCAGGATTACGCGCTGCTCTATGTCGGCGGCACACAGACCGGTTTCTTTGCCAATTGAATTTCCGCCTTTCTCTTTCAGCGCGCGCAAAATACGGCGGCGCGTAGGGTCGGCAATGGCATGCAGAAAGCGGTCAACGTTGGAGTTTGCATCGGCCATGATGTGGAAGCGTAACAGTGGAAGACTAACAGAAGAAATTTGTGATCTGTCGCGTTACTTCTTCACAATCGGATTGTATCCATCGCTGATGAGGCGTCCGCGCATGGCCTCCGCATCTTTCAGATCCGCATACGGTCCTACCTGCACGTGGAAGAACTTGTCAGTCGCCGCGCTATTCGCGGTGAACGCAGGATACTGTTTCTTCTTGAGCGCCTCGACCAGCGACTCCGCGTCTTCCTGCCGGCTGACGGCTGCCACTTGCACGTAGTATCCGTTGGTCGGGGTCGCGGCCGCAGATCCCGCATCAGAAGCCTCTTTTGCCGATGCTTCGGAGCCAGAAGGCGCAGAGGCCGAACCTGCTGCCGGGGCTTTGGCGTCTTGTGGAGCGAGAGCAGCGTCGGCGCTCTTCTGACCCACGGCCTTGTAAAAACCGAAATCGTTCTGCGCCGCCGGTTGTGCCGCGTCATTCTTTACCGCGGAAGGGCGCACCACCGATGCCGGGGCCGCGGCAGAAGCGTTCAGCACAGTGCCAATGCCTGCCATGGCCGTTTTTCTTCCCAAAGAAAAGCCCATGGCAAAGAAGAATGCGCACACCAGAACCAAGGTGAAGAAAATGGCCAGCATGCGGCCCGTGCCAAGCGTGATTTCCGTATCCTGTTGCGCCGTGGGCATGGAAAGTGGTGTTGACCTCTAGCTTTTGGCCGCTGTGCCCGGAGTCGGCACGTTCGCCAGCCATTTTTGTATGCCGGAGAAAAAATCCACCGGCACAGGGAAAACGACGGTCGTATTCTTCTCGACGCCGATCTCCGTGAGTGTCTGCAAGTAGCGCAACTGGATGCTGGCCGGTTCGGTGGACAGCAAGTGCGCGGCATCCACCAGTCGCTGCGCGGCCGAAAACTCACCTTCGGCGTGGATGATCTTCGATCGTTTCTCGCGTTCCGCCTCGGCCTGCTTGGCCATCGCGCGCAACATGGACTCAGGCATATCCACCTGCTTGACTTCCACGTTCGTGACTTTTACTCCCCAAGGCGAGGTGTGGGTATCGAGGATGCTTTGCAGGCGCAGATTGATCTTGTCGCGATGTGCCAGCAACTCATCGAGTTCCTGCTCGCCCAGCACCGAGCGCAGAGTGGTCTGCGCAAACTGCGAAGTCTGGTAGGCGTAGTTCGAGACTTCCACCACAGCCTTATTCGGATCAATCACGCGCAGGAAGATGACGGCGTTGACCTTCAACGTAACGTTGTCGCGAGTGATGATGTCCTGCGGCGGCACTTCGAGAGCTTCCTGCCGCAGAGAAATACGCACCATCCGGTCGATCGGACTGAAGACGAGAATGACTCCCGGCCCCTTAGAGGCAATCAGCCGGCCGAGCCGAAAGATGACGCCACGCTCGTATTCAGCGAGAATCTTGATGGAACTCAACAGGTAGATGACCAGAATGACGACGCCAATCGCGACCACGGGGAACCCGAGCTCCATAAAAACCTCCAGCCAATTCACAAGAAGAGTCTGAGCGGATTGTAGCGCACGCGAGCGGGTATCGTCGGTGATGAAATGGCTGTGGCATTGCTGATAATGATGCGGGCGCCTGCACCAACAGTCACCCAGAGGACTGTACACCTCCGTTCCGCATGCTCCGCTCTGTTTGTGCCGATAGACAACTCTTGATCCATCGGATCAAAGGGAGTTGTCTTGTATATGGCGCACCCAGGTCGCGTAACGATTTCGGAACGACGTTCAACACAAAAACATTTGACCATGAGTCTTTGCTGTCTCTTGGTCGTCGCCCTTAGTGTGAGTTTGGTGGCCTGCGGAGATTCGGATGATGCACGCAGTGTCGCGCCTGCCATCGCGAGCCAACCGGCGAACCAAACCGTCAACGTTGGGACAACGGCTACGTTCACCGCTAACGCGACGGGCACCGCGCCTCTGCATTATCAGTGGTACAAGGGCAGCACGGCCGTCAGCGGGGCGACGGCCGCTTCGTACACTACGCCTGCGACGGTGAGTGCCGATAATGCGGCGCAGTTCAAGGTGACGGTGTCGAACGCGGTGGGCAGCATTACGAGTGCGGCGGCCACTTTGACGGTGTCTGGGCCGGTAGCGAGCGGTTTGGCCTGCGCGCCCGGGGCGCCGGCATACGGTGGAACCTCGGCGCTGGTCCCGACATTTTCGGGTGGCACCGGCGTCATCGGCTCTTCCGGGGCAGGCAGTTCGGATATCGCGGCTTCGGCCGTAAGCGGCCATTCGTATACGAGTCCAGCGCTGTCTTCGGCCAAGACTTATACGCTTACCGTTACTGCGCTGGATGCGGAAGTTGCCACGACCAGTTGTGTGGTGACACCGACGACGGTCAGTGTTTCCAGTATTTCGCCCGCCACTCCAGTCATGGGACCGGGGCAGCAGCGCTTCAGTGCGAACGCCAGCGGCGGTTTGACCAATAACCTGACGTGGAGCGCGAGCGGAGGAACCTTCAACGCTGGCGTCTGGTCGTCGCCGACAACGGCCGGCAGTTACACCATCACGGCCACCAGCGTGGATGAACCGTCGATATCCTCGTCCACCACGGCGACCGTCAGTTTGCCGGTGATCACGACCCAACCGGTGAGCCACAACCTTTGCCCGGGAGGCGGAACCATCCTGTCCGTCACGGCCGACTATGCCCAAAGCTACCAGTGGAGTCTGACCGGGACGGCGATCAGTGGAGCGACCAATCCGTCTTATAACATTCCGGCCGCTGCGTCTGGGGATGCCGGGGTCTACACCGCGGCGGTGAGCAACGCGGCTGGAACTTCGACTTCGAATGTGGCGAAAATCGTGGTGGGATCGTCGCTTACCTCGAACCCGAAGAGTTTGTCGATCTTTGCCACGCAGACAGCCACGTTTTCGGTGGCAGCGGACGGGCAAGTGCCGTTCAGCTACCAGTGGTATCTGATTCCGTCAGGAGGTTCGACCGGCGCCGCGATTCCGAGTGCAACCTCGAGCACCTACACGACACCGGCCGTGGACACGAGTTATAACGGCGACCAGTACTACGCCACCGTCGGCGATTCGTGTGGAGGAAGCGCCCTGACCAGCTCATCGGCGACATTAACAGTGACGGGAGGAAATGTTCCTCCGACGATCACAACCCAACCCGTCGGCCAGGCGGTCACTGCCGGCAGTACGCCAACCTTCAGCGCCGTCGCCTCCGGGACGCCCGCGCTTTCCTATCAGTGGTATTCCATCCCCGCTGGCACAGTGGGTGGGAATCCCGTTGCCGGTGCGAATGCCTCGAGTTATACCTTACCGGATACGGCCACCACGCCGGCCAACGATCAGGACGCCTATTACGTGATGGTCAGCAATGCATACGGGCAGGCCGTCTCCCAGAGCGCCACGCTGGCGGTCGGCAGTGGGATTCTGTTGCAGATCACCGGGCAGCCGGCCACGGTGTATGTCAATGATGGTGCGGCGGCGACATTCTCGGTGACAGCGAGTTCGAGCTTGCCGTTGTCCTACCAATGGTATCGGGCCGATTCTGGCAGTTCGACTTTTACCGCGATCGCGGGAGCGACCAGTGCCACCTATACGCTGAACACAACCTCGGCGAGCGACACCGGGGCGGTGTTCTATGCGGTCGTGAGCAATGGCGGCGCCACGGCAGCGGTGACCAGTAATTCGGCAGCACTTTTTGTCGGGACATTAGCCGGGGTGAACGACCTGTGCAGCACGACTTGGAGCGCGCTGGGGAATGCCTCGCCGCTGTCCGGTTGCGCCTTCCAGTTGACGGCGGCCACCGGGGGACAATACGGCGAGATCGTTTGGCCGACCCTGATTTCGACGGCCAACATTCAACTCAGTTTCACGGTGACCATCAGTAACCCGAGCAGCCCGCCGGCGGATGGTTTCGCGATGGTGCTGGGTGATCCCTCGCTGGGAGCGACGCCAACCAGTGCGGGATTTCAGGGAAGCGGACTGGGGGCGGAAGGCATTCCCGGGTTCGTGCTCGGCTTTGACACATACGAGAACGCAGGCGACCCGCCGGTTCCGTACCTAGGTGTGGGCCGCGGTGAGCCTGCATTGTGGGAAAACCCGTGGATGAACGTCAACACCAATATCCCACCTCTGGCGGTTGACGGGTCGACCATAGCGCACGACTACACTGTGTCGATCGTGAAAGGCCAGATGACGGTGACCATGGATGGGACACAGGTATTCTCCGGCAACGTCACGGTTCCTTCCGTGGCGTATCTCTACTTCACGGCCTCCACCGGCGGCCTTTGGGAAGAGGCGGACATCAGTAATCTGGCGGCCACAGTGTCCACGCCTTAGAAGTGCTCTTGCGTCCGGCGGTACCGGAGGGCCCGCTCATTCGCGTTCTTTGCGAGTGAGTGGCCCTCGGCCGTTGCCTAATAGTCTCCCGACCCTTTACTCTGTCTTGCTGGAGTTGGATTGCGACCTATCTGTGTATTGAAAGGAGGGCCGATCCTATGGCAAAGCCAGCAACTGGAGCCGTACCGTCAGAGAAGCTTGCGTTGTACGAAAAACTGGTCGCGACCAACCCAAGAGTCGAGCGGAAAGGCGATACCGTGCCGTACACCTCAATGAACGGCCACATGTTCAGCTACCTCAGCAAGCAAGGCAGGTTGCAGTTGCGGCTCCCGGACGAAGAACGGGAAGCGTTCCTCAAGAAATACAAAGCCAAGTTGACCGAGGCGTACGGTAAGGTTCAGCCCGAGTACGTAGAAGTTCCCGACGCGTTGCTCGCCTCGACGCGAGACTTGAAGAAGTATTTCGACTGCAGCTATGAGTACGTGAGCTCCCTGAAACCAAAGCCCAGCGCGCGAACAAAGAAGAGCTGATCACCGCTGCCGGGCACAAACGGATTTCGCCGGTGTAACGAGTCACGTGGCTCTACGCCGCTCTGCGCAAACTATGAATGCTCTCCAGCATGGCTCTGTGTCTCGGATTGAAGAGAAGGGCCAGAACAGACCCCACGCCCACACCCACCATGAAGAAAGTGACTGCCGAATACAGGTCGTATTGACCTCGGGTTGCATCTTCCATAAGACTTCGCTCCTCCCTGAAATCTGTAAAATCGAAGCGGCGAATTGTTGATGGGAGTTGCAAGAACCGGGCCACTTTTGCCACGTCCTTTGTTTTCCGGCCGATACCTGACGTGGTGAGGATGGTAGCTGGAATCTTTGACCGGTCTAACGACAAAAGTTCTCGCCGCTAAGGAAAGAATGAAGAACGGCGCAGTTTATCGGGAAGGACCCGAAGGCAGGGGATCGACTCTGAGTGTAAGCCCATCAACCTGACGCACCGCGATGCGCTCACCGGCGGGGATTGGCAGGGTTGACACGGCGTCCCACAACTCGCCGTGGACGAAGACTTTTCCCGAAGGTGTCAGCGCGCTTTGCGCGATACCAATCTCGCCCACTAAACCTTGCTCTCCGGTAACGACCTTATTGCGACGCGCCCGCACAGCAATGCTCATCAGAAATGCCGTGATGAGTCCCAGCGGAACGCTCACGGCGAGAGCAGTCAGAAAGTGAACGCGCATTTCCGGGATTGGGCCATCGACCAGCAGCAATCCTCCCAGCGTCAAAAGCACGATGCCTCCGGTCGTCAGCACGCCGTGACTGGCAAACTTTGCCTCGGCAGCGAATAAGCCGAAGGCAACTAGAATCATGGCCAGCGCGGCGTAACGGATCGGCAGCAGATGCATGGCAAAAGCTGCGAGCACCAGGAAAATCACGCCAACGGTTCCGGGCAAAACGGCTCCCGGATGGTTGAATTCAACATACAAACACATGGCGCCGATCAGCAGAATGATCAGCGTGATATTGGGATCCATGACGTAGGAAAGGATCCGCTGCCTGAGCGTCATCGGGAACAAGATCACCGGCTGGCTGGTCAAGTTCAGCGTCACCGCGGACCCGTCGAAACGATTGAACCTCTTGCCACTGATCTGGCGAAACAGGTCCCGCTCGTCGGTGGCAACAATGTCGATCAGCTTCTTCTCCAGCGCTTCCTGTTCGGTGAAAGATTTCGATTCGCGCACCGCGCTCTCGGCCAATTCGACATTACGGCCACGCTTGGTCGTGACCGAGCGCATCAGGGCGGCTGCGTCGTTTTCGATCTTCTTCATCATCGTCTCGTCGGGCTTGCCGAACAGAGTCACGGGATGCGCCGCCCCGGCATTGCTTCCCGGCGTCATCGCGGCGATGTCCGCTGCTTCGAGGATGAAAATTCCCGCCGAACCCGCCCGGCTGCCACTCGGCGTCACATAGACGATCACGGGCACCGGAGAGGCAACAATTTTGTCGATAATGTCGCGCGTCGAATCGACCAATCCGCCGGGAGTATTCATCTCGATCAAGATGGCTTGATCGTGATGCGCGGTAGCCGCCGCAACCGCCCGCCCAATATATTCGGCAGTAATCGGCTGAATCGCATCGTCGACAGTGATCTTCAAAACGTCGGCAAAACAAGAGCCAGTGAAAACGATCGTTGCCAAGACCGCAAAAAGCAAGCATCGGCGGCGAACGCCCGCAGGACCTGACACCTGAGACCTAGCACCTGAGACCTGCCCGCTGAGAGCTGAGAGCTGAGAGCTGAGAGCTAAATTCATGGCTGCCCCTTCTCCGCCAGCTTCGCGGCGAGCGCGCGCTTCAAGTCTTGTCCGGCGGAGTTGCCAGGCTCGAGTTGCAACGCGTGATTGATGTTCTGGGCGCCTGCTTCCGTTCTGCCTTCCCGAATGTCGAGCCGCGCAAGAATCAGATATGCCTCGGCCGACTCGCGAATCCGCAGGACAGCCTCGGCCTGGGCGCGGGCTTCGACAGCATCGCCGCGGGCATCGTCGTTTTCCGCCAGCGCGATCAGCGGCGCAATGTTGGAGGGATCGACCGTAGCCGCATGCCGAAATTCGGCCTCCGCTTCGGTCGTGAATCCGTGGGCCATCAATTCTTTGCCGAGCTCGATGTGGAAACGCGCATGAGCTCGCGGATCGGAGCGGGCAAAACGTTGCTCAGCCCACCCCGCCATCTGCGTCGTCATTTGGCGGAACGCATCTTCTTCGTAGTTACGTTTGATGCGTTCCACCGAAAGCTTCACCGTCGCGCTACTCGGCACGATGCTGCCCGCCGGTGGCACCTCAGAGTCCAGCATCATCTTTGCTTCGGCGTCATTCGGATGATGATCGAGCGCGCTTCGCAGTTCGCGCACCGCGCCGCTTCGATCGCCAGTCTGCGCGAGAGTCACCCCGAGATTAAAGTGATAATCGGCGTCGCTCGGATCGTCCTCGATTGCCTTCTCGAAATACTCGGCTGCCCGTTTTTGCCCGCGATGTGCCGCGACCACTCCGAGATTGTTGTAAACCTCGGCCAGAGGCAGACGCGCAGCCACAAATTCGAAGGCAGCTTCCGACTTTGCGAAATCTCCGTGGGCGTACGCTGCGAGGCCAAGATAGAAATTTGCTTCCCGCGCAACTCCGGCGGAATGCGGAATCTGTCCAAAAGCTGTGATGGCTGGCTCGTATGAGCGTTGAGCGTAGTAGGTCTTGCCCAGTTCGAGCCAGGCTTGCGCGTAAGTCGGATTAAGCCGGACCGCCTCGCGATAATGCTGTACTTTTTCTTCGGCGGATGTGGCTTGCACGCCAAGCAGGTAGTTCTCCAGGGAGTCCAGCCGAATGGTTGCAATGCTGGCGATGTATTTATCTTTCGGAATAGAGAAGTCGCTGCGAATCGCTCGAAGCAGGTCCCAGGCCAGCGCCGATTGCAGGTTGCCGAGGTCCGCCAGCGTCGAGGATTCCGTGGCGGCAGGCAAAAGCTTTTGCGCGCGCATGTCGAGCACCTGGGCATCCGCCGTAAGTCGCGCGCCGTCGTACTTGTACGAACCGAGCACGACATAATCGACATCCATTTGTTCCGCGAGGCGATAGAGAGTGGCGCGGGAAGCGTGCACACCCGCCGGAACTCCCTGGCGATCATAAGCACGCAGCCTTTCGTCGCGGCTGGCGACATACAGAATCGGAGAATTCAGTTGTTCGTGAAAAGCCTCTGGAAAAGATTCGCCCAGCCACTCCAGGCCCGGAGTTGGAGAACCATTCTCAAACGGGATCACCACCATGGTTCGCCCGGCCACGGCCCGATTCGACGTGGCGTTCTCCTGAGAGTGTAGCCAGGGACAACCAAGCAGCGAGACTAGAAAGGCAAGAACGACGGCGCGTTTCACGGCAAGTTGATTATATCGACTCGACAGTTTATTGATGAAAAACTCGGTTTCGTATCAGGGTATCGCTTTAGCGATACCGTAGGTACTCTGATTTCAAGTGGCCCTTTAGGGGCTGGCCATCAGGAGCCCAGTTTTCAGCAATCTGTCGAGTCGCTATCCCACTTTGGAGAGTCGTTCTTCCGCTTCCGTACCTTCGACGCTTTCCGTCCAGCCCGGCAGATCGTCTCCGCCAGTGATGAGTCGCGCGCCACGCTCATAAGTGAGATACGACCACGCCCACTGGACCATCACCAGCAGACGGTTCCGGAAGCCTATCAGGAACAGTATGTGAATGAAGAGCCACGCCAGCCAGGCAAAGTACCCCGACATCGAGAATTTTGGGAACTGCGCGACCGCCGCCGCCCGCCCAATCGTAGCCAGACTCCCTTTGTCGTGATAGTGAAAACTGCGTCGCGGCTGCTTCTCCAGGTCACGCGCAATCATCTCCGCGGCCCAATTGCCTTGCTGAATCGCGACCTGCGCGACTCCAGGCAGCATCTTGCCGTTTTCGTCCTGCAGCGAGGCCAAGTCGCCAATCACAAACACTTCGGGATGATTCGGAATACTCAAATCCGGCTGCACGATCACCCGGCCGGCGCGGTCCACTGGAACTCCAAGCTTGCAGCCCAACGGGGAGGCGGCCACTCCCGCCGCCCACAAGATCACGGCAGCCGGAATCCGTTCCTCGCCAATCCACACCGCGCCAGGGTCGATTTTTGTGACCATGCGCGAGGTACGGACCTCCACGCCAAGATGGCGCAGCTGAGCTTCGGCTTTGCGCGAGAGGTCTTCGGAGTAAGCCGCGAGAACTCGCGGTCCGCCTTCGATCAGCAGAATCCGAGACTGCCGGGGATCGATCTTCCGGAACTCGTGGTTCATGGCATGGTGCGCGATTTCAGCCAGAGTTCCCGCCAGCTCGACACCAGTAGGGCCTCCTCCAATGACCACAAACTGCAGCGGAGACACGCCCTGCCGCTCCGCCAGTTCAAAAGCCAGCAGAACGCGGCGACGGATCTCCAGCGCATCTTCAATGGTCTTCAGACCGGGGGCCATCGGCTCCCACTCATCATGACCAAAGTAAGCATGAGTTGCCCCGGAGGCGATGATCAGGAAGTCATAGTTTAGTACCTGTTCCTTCGTAACAACCTTCTTCTCTTCCGGCTTGAAATCCACCACTTCTTCAAGCAACACTTCAATATTGGAGTCGCCTCGTAGTATCGAGCGAATCGGTGCCGCGATTTCGCCAGGAGAAAGGCCGGCGGTCGCGACCTGGTAGAGCAGAGGTTGAAAGATGTGGTGGTTTCGGCGGTCGACGACCGTGACCTGTACCGGCAGCTTGGCAACGCGTCGCGCCGCCGTAAGGCCCCCAAAACCGGCCCCCACAATCACGACTCTTGGTTTGTGGTTTGCAGGCATTGGATTGTTTCACCCCTACTTATAAAGATTCACAAAATGGCCGTTCAGACCAAAACTTTTGACGCCGTAGCTGCCCCGGTTTCCCTCCCCAAGGTTCAGGTGCGCGTGCTCGATGTCCCACTGGCCTATCGCCGGTATTTCACGTGGTTTCAGCTTATTGTGGCCTACGTTTTTATGGAGCGCGCCCTCTGGTCGTCGCGCTTGGCGTTCCGCAATACCTGGGCATTTGTCGCCGCGGCCACCGTGCTTCTTTTCGTCTTGATCGATCGCCCCTCGCTCCAGCGCCTGGGCCTCGGACTACCCACCACTTTCGGTTCCAGCCTCGTATTGGCCATCAGCTTCGCGACGGCCGTCTTTCTCATCTTTTTCGTGCGATGGGCCGGAGGACAGATTCCCGCCAATCCAACCTGGCCGAGTCTTCATCTAACGTGGCAATACATCGCATGGGCGCTGATCCAGGAATTCATGCTGCAGTCGTTCTTCTTCACCCGCTGCGAAGAACTGTTTGGCAGTTCGCCCGCCGTGTGGGTCACCGCCACGTTGTTCTCCACGGCCCATCTGCCCAGTCCTATCCTGACAACCTTCACTCTGGTCGGCGGCCTGTTCTTCTGTGAGATGTTCCGTCGCTATCGCAGTATCTACCCCATCGGCATCGTCCACGCTGTCTTAGGGCTGACGATCGCCATCACCATGCCCGATAGCCTTCTGCACAACATGCGCGTAGGAATCGGCTATCTGAGGTATTAAGGTTTCAAAGTTTCAAGGTACAACCAAACCGCGGTCTGTCTTTGAAACCTTGAAACTCTGAAACTTTGAAACCTGGCTTTGCCTGTACACTTCTTCTTTCCATGTCGACGCCGCCCGCGCAGCCGAAATCAGACGCATTACGTTTTCTGTTGCCTTCCGTCCGTGACCTCATTTTCGTTTTTCTGTTCTGGTCGCTGCTG
The DNA here is from genome assembly GCA_963847715.1 of Terriglobia bacterium. Classification (GTDB taxonomy): domain Bacteria; phylum Acidobacteriota; class Terriglobia; order Terriglobales; family Acidobacteriaceae; genus Acidiflorens. The sequence continues at coordinate 11,934 of CAWKAZ010000022.1, read as the reverse complement.
GCAGGTCCGCTTGCCAATCGGCCGTTGGCCGATGCGGATATCGGTTGGCACATCCGCACCGGAGAACGGATTCTGGCGACGCATTCCCTCCCTCGCACTGACCCGTTTTCTTCCACCATGCAAGGTCAGCCCTGGTTCGCCTGGGAGTGGCTATACGACGTCGTCCTGGGAATTCTCCATCGAGCCTGTGGACTGAATGGCGTTGTCTGGCTGTGCGCCGTTCTGGTGGCGTCGATCTTCACGCTCCTCCTTTCGCAACTACTGCGACGTGGCACCGGACTGCTGTTGGCAGTCGTGCTCATGCTGTTATCTGAGGCCGCCGCCACCATTCATCTCTATGCCCGCCCGCACATCGTCAGCTGGCTATTTTCTCTGCTCTGGTTTTTGGCGCTGGAGCGCTGGGAAACTACAAGCGACATAGCGAAGCAGGGAAGACTGCCACGCTGGATTCCGTGGTTCTTTCCCGCCTCCATGTTGTTGTGGGTGAATCTGCACGCCGGATGGCTCTTCGGATTAGCGCTGCTGGGAATCTATGTCGTTGCGGCGGTTGTCGAGTGGCTTCGCGCCGCCCACCGCGCTCGCGCCATGGTCACGGCGTGGATAGCTTCCGCAGTCGTGACGCTCGCGAACCCGTACGGCTGGCGGCTGCACGTACACATCTACCGCTATCTGACCGATCGCTACCTGATGGACCGCATCGACGAGTTCCAGTCCCCCGATTTTCACGGCTGGGCCGAGCGCTGTTTTGCAATGATCCTTCTGCTGGCGCTGGTTGCGCTGGTGGGAAATCGCCTGCGCGCCAATCGGGGCGGGCTGCGGCTCAGCCATCTGCTGGTCGTGTTGCTGGCAGCGTATGCAGGATTCTATTCGTCGCGGAATCTTCCGGTTTCCTCGATGCTGCTCGTCTTAATCGTTGGGCCTATGCTGTGGAAGAGCTTTGCCGCGCTGGCAGAGCAGCCGGGCGCGTGGTCGTGGCTGCGCAACCGTGCGGCTAAAGTCGTGGGCTTCTCGGAGCGGATGGGCACTCAAGAGATCGAGCTCCGCGGCCACTTGTGGCCAGTTGCTTCAGTTGTATTCGCCCTGGCGATCTGCTTGCAAGGTGGGTGGCTAGGTTCGCGGCAACTCATCCATGCGCATTTTGATCCCCAAAAAATGCCCGTCGCGGCGGTCGATTTTCTGCAGAAAGAAAACGTCGAAGAGCCGCCGGTCACGCAGCCCGTTTTCTCAACCGATGCCTGGGGAGGCTATCTCATCTACGTGATGTATCCCGATCGCCAGGTAATCATTGACGACCGCCACGATCTCTACGGTTCCGAACGCATCCGTCAATACTTGACTCTGACCCAGGCGGAACCCGGATGGCAGAACGTATTGAAAGACTGGAAAATTCGCACAGCGCTACTGCCCACCGATTCGACCCTGACGAACCTGCTGCGCGAGCTTCCGCAAGACTGGCGCGTGGCTTACGAAGACAAGGTAGGGGTCGTGTTCGAGAAGCGCTAGATGCTACTACCCAACTGTCTTGTTTCTTTTCTGAATTCTCGCCACTCTCTGCACCCTGGGCGCTTCCGCATCATCTGATCTAGCTGGGGTTGGGGCCTGCTCGGTGTGCTATTTTTAGAGCCGCGAGCCACCAACACGAAAAACTATGCGGATCGCTCGACTATGCCGATGCCCGGAGAACTGCCGATGAAGGCGCAGTGTTTACCCTTCCAGCAGATTCCGCATACCTCCCGCCTTTTCCTAGATTATCTTTCCTATGTTCCCGCCGTTCAGCCCTTCTACCCGCGCTCGCCAATTTTTTCTGAATGGATAAAAGACGAGGCCTCCCGAGTCGGTTATGACCCGGCCCGGCGCGCCAAAGTCACAGAGATTCTCGAACGGCAGAACCGCGCCTGGGGCGCCTCCCCGAAGGCACTGGCTAATATTGAACGGCTGAAGAAGGGTGCACTGACCGCCGTGACCGGACAGCAAGTCGCGCTCTTTGGCGGGCCGCTCTTTTCGATTCTGAAAGCGCTCACCGCGGTCAAGCTCGCCGAGCAGGCAACGGCCGCTGGAGTCGATTGCGTCCCCATCTTCTGGCTCGCGACCGAGGATCACGACCTGGCCGAGGTCAACCATATCGCTTTGGCCACCGAGCAAGGCCCCCCAGAGTTGTTCAAGGTCGAAAGTCACGGAGTTCCCGATGCACCTGTGGGAGCAATGAAATTCGGACCCGAGGTCGAGCCCGTCGTCGAGCGTGCCGCTGCGCTTCTAGGCGATGCGGACGTCGCGACTTGGCTCCGCGAAGCGTATCGTCCGGGCGAAACGTTGGGCAGCGCGTTTGGGCGACTCTTTGCCAAGCTGTTTGCCGATTGGGGCATCATCCTTCTCGATCCTTCGGACAAGGAGTTTCATGAACTCGCGAAGCCCCTGTTCCGCGCTGCGATCGAACGTGCCTCCGAACTCGATGAAGCCCTGCTGGCGCGCGGCAAAGCCATCGAAGCGGCGGGTTATCACCAGCAGGTAAAAGTCACCTCCGCAACCACGCTGCTCTTTGAAGTAAAAAATGGTGCTCGCACGGTAGTGCGCCGCAAGAACGGCGGCGGTGACTTCGTGGTTGGCGAGGAAAAGATCACGGCGGAAGCGCTGCTGAACCGGATCGACACTGCTCCCGAGAACTTCAACCCGAATGCACTGTTTCGCCCGGTGATCCAGGACTACCTGCTCCCGACCCTCGTTTACACAGGCGGAGCCGCCGAGGTCGCCTATTTCGCGCAGGCCGCCGTCGTCTACGAAAAGCTGCTGGGTCGGGTGACGCCGATTCTGCCGCGTTTTTCGGCGACCCTGATCGAGGTAAAGCCGCAGCGCATTCTCGCTCGCTACCAACTCGGTCTAACCGACGTTCTGCAAGGGCCGGAAAAGATACGCGAGACCATTGCCGCCCGTTCGCTGCCGTCAGACCTGCAATCCCGCTTTGAGCAAGCGCATACGAGTCTCGATCAGTCGATAGCGGCTCTTCGAGAATCGGTTGGAAAAGTCGATGCAACCTTGATGGATGCGACCGACCGCGCTCACGCCAGCATGTCGTACCAACTTACCCAACTCTGCGGGCGGGCATCGCGTGCGGAGGCCCTTCGCAATGAAGTCATCACCCGGCATGCCGATGCGTTGATCAGCTCGCTTTTTCCGAACAAAGCACTCCAGGAACGCGAAGTCGCTGGAGTAAGCTTTATGGCACGCTATGGCACGGACCTACTCGCCAACCTCTACCAGCAAATCCATCCCGACTGCCACGACCATCAAGTAATCGAGCTGTAGAGACGGGGCTTGCCCCGTCTGCGCTCATTTCGACTCGCCAAACGCCAGATAGCTTCCCAGACCAATCATCACGGCGCCCGTCAGCGTGCGCTGACGACGCCGAAAGCGCGCCGACCCGCGGATGCGCTGACCAAGCGGTCCCGCCAGCAGCGTTACTACAATATCTGCCGAAGTATTGAGCGTCACGGAGAGTGTTCCAAGCATCACGAACTGCAGGAAGACGTGGCCGTGCATTCGATCTACGAATTGCGGAATGAACGAAAGAAAAAACAGCGCAGTCTTCGGATTCAACACCTCGGTCATAACCCCTTGCCAGAGCGGGTTTCGAGCGCGGGGCAAATCGGCCAGCGAAACACCGTTGTCCTTGCGGGCATCGAGAATCATCCGAACGCCAAGAAAGCAGAGATAGCCCGCTCCCAGATACTTCACCGTCGCGAAAGCCAGAGCAGATTTCGCCAGAATAATCGACACTCCGGCAGCCGCAGCGAATACATGCACCATGCCACCGAAGAACGTGCCGAGTGCGGACAGCAATCCCTCACGGCGTCCGCCCGCTAGCGCGCGAGCAAGCACGTAGAGCATCCCGGGTCCCGGTGCAATCGCGAGCAGAATTGCCGCACTCAGAAAAACAACGAATCGTGCAGAATCGAATACGACGTGATCGAACATGATTGCCCTTTCAATCCTGTTTCAGGCGCCTGCTGAAAAACTCACGAATACGTCCATCGCCGTGGAAGAGCGGCCCTTTAGGGCCGCGTCAGCCTTCCAGAGTGCACGCGGGCTTCAGCCCCGGCGGCCTCTCCTCGTCCGATGGAGGTTTTCAGCAGCCTCCTAAATGTTCGCTTCTTTCAGCGCCATCTGCAACTCGACAAGGTCTTCCACCCGCGGCACTCCTCTGTCACGGTAGGCGCCGGGGACATCCATCAGCACCGCCCGCATCCCCGCGCCCGTAGCTCCCAGAAAATCGACCGAGTAAACGTCGCCAACATACAGACTCTCGTCCGGAGCAGCATTCATGCTTGCCAGCGCCCGACGGAAAATTTCCGGATGCGGCTTTTCGTAGCCGACCAGTCCAGAGTCGGTAATGGTGCGGAAGCAGCGAGCAATGCCGCATTTCCCCAGTACATCTTCGATCCGCCCATCGGCATTCGAAATGACCGCGATCTCATACCGCTCCCCGATCTCGCGAAGATGCTCGGCGGTGCCCGGCTGGATCTGATCCCAATTCCCCGAATTACGAATGTTACTAACCAGCTGATCGCGGACCGCATCGTCTTCGAGCCCGATCTCAGAGAGCAGTTGCGAGTAGAACATCCACCAGAAACTATGATCGGTGCTGCCGCTATTGGTCATCATGCCGTCAAACTGATTCTTGGTGCGGCATTCCAACTCACGCAACTGCTCGGGATTGTCGACGATACCGCGTGCGGCAAGAGGAGCATGAATGCGCGAGTGATTAGGAAACAACAGCGTGTTCCCCACATCGAAGAAGATGAATTTGATGCTTGTTTTCATCACGGTTTTAGCACTAGCCGGTCCGTAGTCGCTTCCTCCACTGCCCTCCGCGAATATACAAGGGGAAAATAACGGCCCGCATCCCACACTTTCACCAAGTCAGAATAGTGTGGACTGCCCGGCTGTCCGCTCTGTCCCGGAGTATTGATGGCGACCGACTTGTCCCAATCGCTCGTGTCGAGTATCTCTCGATAGCTCGCCCCGGAAACCTGATCCCATGAGTCGCCCTCCGTTCCCGTCGCATTCACTGCGTACTCGTCTCCGGGGCGCGAGAACGATCCGATGTCAAACAAACTCGTTGCTCCGGGCTGCCCGGCCAGCGGATGACGGAATCGGATCGTGTGCAGCAGCCCCCAGGCCCAGCGCCCCGGGTCAGCGCCAAGGTTTTCCGAGACCGATACGGTGCCTGCCTTCAGTGCATCAACTAGAAGCTGGTTGCGGCCCGTGACGGGATTCTCTCCGAATAAATCGTTTTCGGGGTTGGCGAGAATACGAAAGACTCCGTTCGGTTCCAACTCGGAATAATGTTGCGCGTGCTCACGAGAAAAGCGGCTTCCGAGAGCAATGCAGATTTGCTGCATCCACGCTTCGTAGAACGCCGCGTCCGCGGATTCGCGCGTGAGACGCCCGTCCCAGCGCAGGAAGCCTGTCAGCGAAGAATCAGATCGCAGCGGCGTCGACCGCAGGAGCTTCTGAAACTCCAGTGCGGGAAGGGAAGTGATATCGCCCTGCAACGCCTCCATATCGTCCACGCCAAGTTTGTGCTGTTGCTGTTTCGCCGCGTCGATCACGTTGCGGATCCGCGTAATCCGATACGGCGGTGTCCACTCAAATCCCACGTTGTAGGGGTAATGCTCAGGAATCATCTTATGATTAGCCGTCGCGACGAAGCCTTCTTTCGGATTGAAGAAGTGTGGCAACTCCGCCGTCGGAACGAACCCCGCCCACTCATAGCCGCCGCGTCCCGGAACAGGCAAAAGCCCCGTCCATTTACGGATCGGTGCAAGCCCCGCCGAGTGCTCTCCGATGTTGCCCACGTTGTCGGCATAGACGAGGTTTTCTGAGGGAACCTTCCAGCGCGCAACCGCGGACTCAAACTGGTCCCAGCTTTCGGCCCGGTCGATCGCCAGAGATGCCAGATACCCGGCCGTTCCGGGCTCGCTTCCGACCCATCGGAGCGCCAGCGCGCGCTTTCCGTCCTGCCACAATACTGGGCCGTGGCGCGTGAATTTCAGATCGACTTCTGTTGGCTCCGCGCCTCTAATGAAAAATACTTCCTTGCGCGATTCCATGCTCTTCCAGCCGTCGCCCACTTTGTATTCGAACGAGTTCGCAGGATTAAGTTCCTCGACGTACAAATCCTGCTGATCGAGGCCGAAGATCGTGAAGCCCCAGGCGATGTGTTCGTTGTGGCCGAGCGCCACGCCCGGAAGCCCAGGCTCGCCAGCGCCAATCACATCCCATCCCGGAGCGACCAGATGCACCATGTAGCGCAGCGACGGCAAGCCGATCACGCGATGCGGATCATTCGCCAGCAGCGGTTTTCCGCTCGCAGTAAGCGCGCCGGAGATGGTCCAGTTGTTACTCCCTTCAAGAGAATGCGCCGGGAACTCGATACGCCGGTCGCTGCCCACCAGATCCTTCAACAACTCGGGCGAAAGCCCGGCGAGTTCAAGCCCGGCAGCCGGATCGAGCGCAACCGGAGGATCGAACGTAAAAAACTTCTCCGTTTTCTCCGCGCCCAATTCCGTCAGCGCCCGCGCGTGTTCGAGTTCACCAAAGGCATTGCCGGTCATCGAAAACGCAGCCATCCGATTCAGACAATCCACCGGATGCCAGGCCTCGGGCGCAAAACCAGCAAGCTGAAATTCAATCGGCAAGCCAGGGCCTCCCGCAGCAGTCAGGCTCGCAATATAGGAATTGATGCCGTCGGTGAACGCCGTGAGAATCGCTAGCGTATCCGGAGCGTAGCTCTCATACTCCGCTGTCAAATCGCCCCGGTAACGCAGCGCGCGTGCATTGATGTCGCGCGCCAACGCCGACGGTCCAAGAATTTCGGCCAGCCTTCCCTGGCCAGCGCGCTTCCACAGTTCCATTTGAAACAGGCGATCTTGCGCGGCGACCACACCCTGGGCAAAGAAAAGATCGTGCTGGTTCTGCGCATAGATGTGCGCCACTCCCCATCGGTCACGCAGAACGTTGACCGGATGCTCCAGTCCGCTCAGCTTCAGTTCGCCTGAAACCTTGGCCAGAGCCCGATGGGCGGCAGAAACGAGATCGGGCTTCAATGCAGGCTGAGGAGCAGACTGGGCGAAAACACAGATTGGCGCCAGAAAAATCAGCAGTCGAACACTTTTCATCGGAGCCCTATTGTAATGCCGCGCCGCCGTCCGATCGGAAAAACGAATCGTGGACGCTACGTGGGGAAGCCCTAAAAATGCATTAAACTGAAAAATTGCCGATCTAACCCTTGTAAACAAGATTCAAGCAAGAATCATGGCCCAAATACGTGTAGTTATCCTGTGGCATCAGCACCAGCCGTTCTACAAAGACCTGGTGACCGGGCAGTACCGCCTGCCCTGGACGCGCCTTCACGCGCTCAAAGACTATTACGGGATGGTGAAACTGCTGGACGAGTTTCCTCAAGTCCATCAGACCTTCAACCTCGTGCCGTCGCTCGTCGCGCAGATTCAGGACTACGTCTCCGGCGAAGCGCAGGACCCGTTCTTGCACGTTGCCAGCAAACCGGCCAAAGACCTGACAGAGAAGGAACGCCGCTTCGCGTTGCAGTATCTCTTTCAGGCGCATCCCGTGAACGTCATCGGACGTTATCCCCGCTACCGCGAACTGCTTGAGAAATATCACGGCGCCGGAGATTCCCCCGAACGCGCCGAGAAGTACTTTCAAACGCAGGATTTCACCGACCTGCAGGTGCTGTCGCAAATTGGATGGTTCGATGAATTCTTTCTGGCCGAGAAAAACGTCGCCGAACTGATCCGCAAAGGCCGTAACTATTCGCTTGAAGACCAGCGTTTTGTGATGGCCCACGAACGCGAACTGCTCGGACGCGTCTTGCCCGTCCACGCAGAGGCCGCCAAGAAAGGCCTGATCGAGATTTCGACGTCGCCCTATTACCACCCGATTCTTCCGCTGGTTTGCGACACGCAGATGGGCGCAGAATCCACGCCCGGCCTGCCCTTGCCGCAGAACCGTTTCCGTCATCCCGAGGATGCCCGCGAACAAATCCAACGTGGATTAGATCTGCACGAAAAGGTATTTGGTATTCGTCCGCAGGGTATGTGGCCCTCCGAAGGCAGCGTTTCCAGCGAAGCTCTAAGCATCGCCCATCAACTCGGCGTGCAGTGGATGGCGACCGACGAGGGCGTTCTCGCGCGTAGTCTGGGTACAAACTTCTCGCGCGACGGCTACGGCAATCTCCATGCCGATGGAGCACATCGTCTCTACACGATCTATCGCTACGAAAACAACGACACGCGGATGAACCTGCTCTTCCGTGACCACACACTCTCGGACCTGATCGGTTTCGTATATTCGGGAATGCCTCCGCAGGACGCGGCCAACAACCTCATCCACAAGATCAAAGAATCGGCGAAATCGGTCATCGCCAGCGGGCAGGATGCCGTCGTCCCCATCATTCTTGACGGCGAGAACGCGTGGGAATACTACCCGCAGTCGGGCCGCGAGTTTCTACGAAGGTTCTACGACGCGCTGCAGAGGGAACCCGGAATCGAAGCCGTGACGGTGACGGAGGCAATTGCCCGTCACCACAACAAACCACAGCTGAAGTCGCTAGTGCCGGGCTCGTGGATCAACGCCAACTTCAACGTCTGGATTGGCGCACCCGAAGACAACAAAGCCTGGGACTACCTCTATCACGCGCGCAATTTCTATGCGGAGGCCTCGCCGGGTGCGACGGAGCCACAACGCAAGCTGGCGTTTGAGGAGATCTTAATTGCCGAGGGCAGCGACTGGAATTGGTGGTACGGGCCAGAACATCACTCCGCCAACGATCGTGATTTCGACGAACTCTATCGCAAGCACCTGTCGAATGTTTACCAGGCCCTCGGCGGGGCGCCGCCGGACTATCTGGCACAGCCGATCAGCGGAGTCGTCGCGCGTCCTTCCTACACGCCACAGACGGCCTACATCCACCCGCGAGTTACCGGTGACATGGTGCGCTATTTCGAGTGGATGGGCGCGGCACGCTACACGGCCGACCAGCGTTCAGGATCCATGCACGGCAAGCAGTTTCTGCTGGACGAAGTCTTCGCCGGGATCGACGAGCAATATGCCTACGGACGCCTGGATTTCGTCGGCAAGGTGCCCGAGGACGCGTTTGAAGTCGTGGTGAATCTGCAGTCGTGGGCCAACCACGCCGATAAGCCCCGGCGCGAATTGCGGCTCGAAGCGGCGGTCGAAGGTGGGCGCATGCAGACGTGGAAATTGGCCGATGCGCAAAATGAAAAGCTGGCCGATTCCACGAACTCTACAACTCAGGCGCGCGTGGCCCTGGGACGGAATTTTGAGTTTCGCGTGCCGCTCACCTGGCTGATGGCGGCTCCCCTCGACATCGACAAAGTGCGCGGACCAAAAAGCTCAGATTTGCTGACCGTCCGCTTGCGCCTGCGCTTCAGCCTGTGGCAGAACCACCTGCCAGTAGACGCTCTGCCGGTCGAAGGATGCATTGAGCTGGAGTTATTGGCCGAGGAAGACCTGCTCGCCGCAGGCGGGTAAGACATGTGTCAAGGTTACAAAGTTTCAATGAAGCGGCGGAAAATCCGACAGCGACGAATCATTGAAACCCTGAAACCCTGAAACTCTGAAACCTAGCTCGTGATCCTATTGCCCCGCGCTGGTCGCGCCCGTCATCGTCATCGGACGATTCAGCTCCATCACCAACTCCGTGCCTGCCGGCAGCATTGCCGACCGATGTTTGCCCAGCCAATGTGCCACCGTAACCGTTGCGCCCACCGCTCCGCCAATCAGCAGCCCTTTGCCGCCGCCGGCCAGTCCACCAATCAGCATTCCGCCGCCCGTGCCCAGGCCGATTTCAGTGAGATCCTTGCCGTCATGTCCCGCGCCTTTGAACTGGCCTTCCGTGTTGACGTCGGTGCCGCGGCCGCGATTCGTATCTACCAGAGTTGCGTTGAGCATGAACCGATCTCCGTTCGGAAGCACCAGGTTCTCCGGGAAAATGGCAATCGTCGGCTTGCCGGCAACGCGCCGTGGTTCCGTCGACTTGGTGACTCGGCCTTCCACCGTGGCGCCGATAGGAATTACAGTCTTTCCATCGACCACGACCGGTTCAGTAACGCGCGCCGAGAACGGATCTCCAGCCTTCGAACTGAAAGTTGCCAGTGTGGTTTCAAGTTTCATCTTGACGGCGGTTCCCGTGGGCAGGGCGGTCTGCGCGAACGCGAAACTGGCCATCAGAACGAGCGATGTCAGGCAGAGTATTCTCTTCATTGAAGTCTTCCCTCCAGAATCATTTACTGTTCCGCATGTGAGTTCGACTCTAAGCGAGGTGGAAAGGAGGAAACAATAACGGACGGGGTACCGGGCATGAATTATGTGCCCCAGGTTCGCGCCCGTTTTTTGGGGCGCTAACCTGGGTTTCCAATGGCCGACTGGAATAGCTTGGATGGGCACGATTTTCCAGAGACTATGAAAGAGACTCGGCACCGCTGTTGCTTTTGGGTGGCGCAGCGGTTCACCGCTGCGATTCGATTGCCAAAATTCTGAAGGCTTTAGCCACTGGGGTCACAGTCCTCGATCGGGAACTCCGATATAATTTCGCTTCGCCCGCGGCAAGCCGCGTCACTAACATTAGGGACCATGTTTTTAAATCACGCAGTCAATAAAGGACGCACTTATGCCTCTTACCAGCATCACTGAAATTCGCGGACGCCAGGTGCTCGACTCGCGTGGCAATCCGACGGTCGAAGCCGAAGTCTTTCTCGATGGCGGCGCCAGCGCGCGTGCAATCGTGCCGAGTGGCGCATCCACCGGCGAGCACGAGGCCGTCGAACTCCGCGACGGAGACAAACTCCACTATCTCGGCAAAGGAGTCCTGAAGGCCGTCGCCAACGTCAACACCGAGATCGCCGAAGCCCTCACTGGAGCCGATGCCTGGAATGAGGTGCGAGGACATTTCGATGCCCCGCGCCGCCGCGATCCCGGCCGCCTGCATCCAGCCGGTGACGCCCCCGATGCGGGCCGCGTCAGGCATGACGTAGTCGCAGGCCTCTTCCGCAAGAGCCTGTGTCATGGCCTCCGGTCCATTGAAATTCTCGCCTATTTGCAACGGGACTTCGGTCGCTCTCGCGATCGCGGCATTGCCGCGGTAGTCGTCGTGGCGAATAGGCTCCTCCAGCCACGCGACGCCCTCGCCCTGGAGCGCTCGGCCACGCAAGATCGCCTCCGCCCGCGTGAGCTGCCTGATTGTAGTCGACCATCAAAGGAACGTCGTCGGGTATGCGACCTCGCACGGAACGCACGGCGGCAACGTCATCGCCAAGTGAAGGATAGCCAAGGCGCAATTTGACCGCCCTCAGCCCCTTGGCGACTAGCGCCTCGGTCTCGTCCGTCAGTTTCTCTCGGTTCATCAGCCCGAGGCCTCGGCTGTCATAGGCCGGGATCGGGCGCGGCGCTCCGCCGAGCACCACCGCGAGCGGTCGGCCTAGAGACACCGCTAGCGCATCCCATATCGCAATGTCGATGGCGGACAGAGCCATCCTGACTGGCCCGGTCACACCCAGAGGGCGAAGCGACGAGACAGCAGCTGCGCCAAGCCGAGCGGTGTCGCTGCCTTACCCTCGATCAGGCCCGCCGCCTCGGTTATGTGCCCCGCGATGGCTCGTGCACCGGATGTCGAATAGCAAAAGAGATACGAGCGTCCGGTCGCGCCCAGCTCCGTCAGGACATCGACAAGCAGCAGAGGGGCTGTCGTGACGACGGCGGCGCTCGTGCCGAGGTTAAACTTCAGCGGCACGCGCACCGCGCGCGTGGTGATGGATCGGATTGTGAGGCCTGCGGAATTTGGGGCTGCAGGAGGGACCATTGCGTCGCTTCCGCGGTCGTAGGCGTAGGAATGCAGCA
>CAWKAZ010000021.1:0-88389 GCA_963847715.1 Terriglobia bacterium | reverse complement strand
TCTTGGCGGTGCCGTTGGCGAGCGCCGTCGTGTCGTAGCCGTAGTGGATCGTGTACGGCGAGCAATCCTTGCCGGTCAGCGAGGCCGCGGCCGCGCCGATGGCGATGAAGGGGACCTTCTTCTCCTTTGCGGCGGCGGACATCGCCAGGCTGACGCCGGAGTTGGACCCGCCGAGCAGCATTGTCATGCCGTCGGTGTCCGCCCATTCGCGGAGCTTCTGCGCCCCGAGATCGGGCTTGTTCTGATGATCGAAGGTCAGGATCTGGATCGGTTGCCCGAGCACAGGAGCCGCCAAAATCGTCGATCGCCATTTTGAGCGCCGTGACGCCGCCGGCGCCGATGACGTCGGCATAGGGCCCGGACATGTCGTCGATGTCGCCGATGACCACCTTGTTGTCCGCGGCTGAAGCCGCGCCGGCGGCAATAGAGGCGCAAAGCGCGCCCGCGAGCATCAATGTCCGTCTGAGTGATTTCATTTTCCGATCCTCCCGATCTCACCGTTCATCAGGCGGCGCGCCGCGCAAAGGCCAAGTCGGCGATGCGGGCATAATGCGTGGCGCTGAGGCGCATGGCAACATGCGCTTTAGTCGGACTCGCGCTTGGCGAGCTGGGCGGGGGCGCCTATAAAACCCTCATGACGCGAAAAGAATGACGGGCTGCGAGAGCTGCGAGGGCCGGGGCGATCTTCGAGTTTTGGCCGCCGCCAATCCGGCGCCGAAGGGCGAGCTGGAATACGTCAATCCGTTCACGCTTCTGGTGGCGGTCGTGCTTTCGGCGCAAACGACGGACGCCGGCGTCAACAAGGTCACGCCGGGACTGTTCGCCATTGCCGACACGCCACAGAAGATGGCGGCGCTCGAAGTCGAGAAGCTCACCGAACGGATCAAGACGATCGGGCTTTATCGCACTAAGGGCAAGAACGTTATCGCTCTTTCGCGGGCGCTGGTCGAAAGCCACGGCGGCCAGACGCCGCGAGATCGCGAGGCCTTGGAGGCGCTGCCCGGCGTCGGGCGCAAGACTGCCAATGTCGTGCTCAACACCGCCTTCGGCGAGCCGACGCTCGCGGTCGACACCCATGTCTTTCGTCTCGCCAATCGGCTGGGCATTGCACCGGGCAAGACACCGCGTGAGGTCGAAGATGAATTGATGCGCGTCGTCCCGAACCGGTTTCTCCCGCACGCGCATCATTGGCTGATCCTGCACGGCCGATACGTGTGCAAGGCGCGCCAGCCGCTGTGCGGCGTCTGCGTGCTGGTCGATCTGTGCCCGTACGAACCGAAAAACCTGGCCAAGGCCGACGTGGGTCAAGGCCGGCAAGCGTGATACGCCGGGCTCGCCACGGTGTGGAATGGCGGGCATAATCCGCCGGTTTGCCCGCGGCGCGTAGGCCGCATCGGATCTCGGACCCTATGCTCGATGTCGTCGTAGTTCTAACCGTTCTTGCCACCTTGCTGGTGGTCGTGTCCGTTTCTCAGCCGGTCGCGGTCCGCCTTCACCTCGCTCCGGTCGTGCTGCTGGCGGTCATCGGCGTGGCGATCGGCGCCATCTCGATCGTTCTCTTGCACACGTCGCTCTCCGACCGGTTCGACAATATCGCAGCGGTGTTCGCCAACCTGCCGGTGAGCTCGGAAACCTTCGTCTATGTCTTCCTGCCGCTCCTGGTCTTCGACGGGGCGATCACCAGCGACGTTCGCCGGATGCTCGAGGACGCCGCCCCAATCCTGATGCTCGCCGTGGTCGCGACCGTCGTTGCGACCGCCGTGGTTGGCTTGGCGCTATGGCCGGTCTCCGGCCTGCCGCTGGTGGTCTGCCTGCTGCTCGGTTCGGTCGTGGCGACGACGGACCCGGCCGCCGTAGTCGCGGTCTTTCGCGACGTCGGCGCTCCGGCACGTTTGACCCGTCTGGTCGAGGGTAAGTCGCTCTTGAACGACGCGGCGGCGATCGTGATGTTCGTGGTGCTGCTCGGCATGATCGTCTCAGGACGCCAGCCCGACATCGTCGGCGGCGAGGTGCAATTCGCCGTCGCCTTTCTCGGCGGGGCCGCGCTGGGGATAGCGGCCGGGCGTGTTTTCCTGCAGGTCATCCCCTGGACACGCGACGATCGGCTGGCCGAGGCGACGCTGACGGTTGCGATGCCCTATTTGGTTTTCATCAGCGCCAAGCGCCTCTTCCACGTTTCGGGAGTGGTCGCGGTGCTCACTGCCGGGCTGACCGTCAGCGCCTTCGGGCAGGCGCGCATCACGCCCTACAACTGGTCGTTCATCACCGATCTCTGGGCGCAGATCGCCTTCTGGGCGCATTCTCTGGTGTTCGTGCTCGCTTCGATCCTGGTGCCGAAGCTCCTGCTCGACATGCAATTCCACGACCTCGTGCTGATCGCGGTGCTGATGTCGCCGCCTTCGGCGCGCGGCTTCTGGTGCTGTTCCTGCTCCTGCCGCTGCTGAGCCTGGCCAGGCTCACCCAGCCCATCACCACCGCCTACAAGCTTGCCATCGCCTGGGGCGGACTGCGGGGCGCCCTAACTCTGGTGCTGGCGCTCGCGGTGACCGAGAATCAGGCGCTGACGCCCGAGGTGCAGCGTTTCGTCGCGGTGCTTGCGACCGGCATGGTGCTGCGCACGCTATTGGTCAATGGGACGACGTCAAATTCGTCATCCATCTTCTGCGTCTCGATCGACTGTCGCCGGTTGACCAGGCGTTGCGCGACCGGGTGCTGGAGCTTTCCTATGCGGAGATCGCCGAGACCATGCGAGCCGCGGGGCGCGACCACGAAATCTCGCCTTCGGCCTTGAGCAGCGCGCTCGCGCCTTACGAGGCCGGGATCGCGGCGGCGAAGTCGCGCGAGGCGGATGAGCGAGCCTCACCGATCGCGAGCGCCTGGCGATCGAACTCGTGGCGCTCGGCAACCAGGAGCGCATGCTGGCGCTCGAAATCATGACCGAGCGCGCCGCTTCGCCTGTCACCGTGCAGGCGTTGCTCAGAAACGCCGAAGCCCTGGGCGAAGGCGCGAGGAGCGGCGGACGCGTGGGCTACAAGCGCGGCGCCGAGGACGCCCTTGCCTTTCCGCTCGCCTTCAAGGCGGCCTATTTTGTTATCGCCGCTTCGGCGTCGTGCGCTTCTCGCCGATCGGCTGGGCGACCGGTTCGAAATGCTGCTCATTCACTCGTCTTATGATCCAGGAACTCGCCGGCCCCCACGCAGGGCGCTCGCGCTCGATCTTCGGCGAGCAGGTCGTCGAGCTCATCGACGCCATTCTCAAGGAGCGTCTCAAGCGCACAACCGCGGCTCTGGACGCGCTGCGCCGGCAATATCCTCAATACGCCGCGGCGCTCGAAGCGCGCTTCCTGCGCCAATCGGCCCTGCGGCGCGAGATGGGCCGCTACGACGCCCTGTTCAAGGAAGGCCTGATCGCGGCCGAGGTGTACGAAGATCTCAAGGGCAGCGTCGAGGATACTCAGGCGAGAGAAACCCGGCCCCGCTTCGACCTCGGCCTCGACACCGGCCAGCTCATCGGCCGTCTCGAACTGTTCGCAGATCTCAATGACCAGCAGCGCGAGCGGGTGCAAAAGCTGCTCAGGCCCCGTTTCGCCGTGCCGCGCGAGCGGATCGTTCGCGAGGGCGATCGCGGCGACGCGTGCTATTTCATTGCCTCCGGCGCGGCCGAGGT
Organism: Terriglobia bacterium; assembly: GCA_963847715.1. Taxonomy (GTDB): domain Bacteria; phylum Acidobacteriota; class Terriglobia; order Terriglobales; family Acidobacteriaceae; genus Acidiflorens. The sequence continues at coordinate 84,723 of CAWKAZ010000021.1, read as the reverse complement.
GGTCTTTCCCGGTCGCCACATCCCTCTCGGCACCGGCGATGTGTTCGGCGAGATGGCGCTCCTCACCGGCATGACGCGCCAGGCCGATGTCGTTGCCATGACCTATTGCCGGCTCCTGGTGTTGCGGAAAGTCGATTTCGACCGCTTCATGCAGGACAACCGCGATATCCGCCTCGTCATCCAGAAGATCGCCGCCTCGCGAACAACGATGAACCGCTCGGACGAGACCGCCGCGGCCTCCTGATCGCGGGCGATCGCCGATCAGAAGGCGACGCGGTCGCCCTTAAGTTCGAGCATCTCGCGCGCCTCGTCCGGCGTGGCGACCTCAAGCCCGAGGCCCTCGATGATCTTCGCACCTGCGTGACCTGGCTGCACGTCGAGGGGCTGGTTCCCGGCGCCGACCCAAAGGCTGTCCTCGAGGCCGACACGCACATTGCCGCCCATCGCCGCCGCCATGGCCGCCACCGGCATCTGGTTGCGGCCGGCGCCCAGAACCGACCAGCGATAGCTGGCGCCGAACAGCCGATCCGCCGTGCGCTTCATGTGGGTCACGTCCTCCGGATGCGCGCCAATGCCGCCAGCGGCCGAAGCAGGTCTGGATGAAGAGCGGGGGCGTCACCAGCCCCTCGGCGAGAAATAGTGGAGATTATAGAGATGGCTGGTGTCGTAGCACTCGAACTCGTAGCGGGCGCCGGTTGAGTTCAGTGTTTCGAGCGCATAGCGAATGTCCTTGAAGCTGTTGCGAAACACGAGATCGTGCGAGGCTTCGAGGACTTTCGGCTCCCAGTCGTATTTGAACTCCCTATAGCGCTTGAGCATCGGGAAGAGACCGAAGTTCATCGAGCCCATATTGAGCGAGGCGATCTCGGGCCTCCACTTCTCTGCCGGCCGGACGCGCTCCTCGACGGTCATGTAAGGCGCGCCGCCGGTGGTGATATTGACCACGACATTCGACGATTGCTTGATGCTGCGCAGGAAGGGCGCGAATGCTTCGGGGCTCTCGTCCGGCCGTCCATCAACCGGATTGCGCGCGTGCAAGTGCACGATTGCCGCGCCGCTTCGGCCGCGCCGAGCGCGCTCTCGGCGATTTCCTCGGCGGTCATGGGCAGATGCGGCGACATGGAAGGCGTGTGGATCGATCCAGTGATCGCGCAGCTGACGATAACTTTCCGCGGGGCCATGAAGTCTTCCTCTGTGTTCGCGCCTAGAAACTCGTAGCCAGCTCGACCATCGCGTGGCCAGCCGGTCGCGGTGCGCCGGTGGAGCGATGGCGACGAGCGCGCGCGCGTTCGTCGTGATCCAGTCCCCGCAGGTCGGCTGCGCCATGTTCGGTGACCACGACGTCCGTATCCATGCGGCCAAGCGATACCGGACCACGGCCTTCGCCGGCAGTAACAATTCGGCTGACCGCTCCCCGGCTCGCCGAGGCGGTGAGCGCGACAATTCGCACGCCGCCCCCCGCGCGGGCGCCGCGGGCCAAATCAGACGCCCCCCCCCGGCGGCATCCTCGGAGGCGAGGAAGGCGACGATGCCGGCGTAGTCTTCCGGTTCGCCCATCCGTTTGAGCGGCATGCCGCGAACCATCGCGTCCTTCCACTTCACGGCCTGCTCGCCTTCGCCGAGCACGCTGGCCATCATCGGGGTGTTGGTCGGGCCGGGGCAGACCACGTTGAGCAACACGCCCTTGCTCGCGAGTTCGCGCGCGACCGAGGCGATGTTGATGATGCGGCCGCCGCCGCGTTTGGCCATCAGGGTCGCAACGACGTGATGGGTATTGAGCGGGCCGTATAGATTAATGTGGACGATACTGTCCCACAGCGCCTTGTCCGTGGTGAGGAAGGGCGCAGGCGGTCCCAGCCGGCGTTGTTGACGAGCGTCCAGATCGGGCCAAGATCGGCCTCGACCTTGGCGACTGCCGCCGCCACCGCGGCGTAGTCTCCGACGTCGAGCTCATAGCCCGTCACCGAGCCTTTCGGGGCAAGATCTCCGGTCTCCTTGGCGGCCTCCGGCTTCAGATCGAAGATCGCGACCTTGCAGCCCTCTTCGGCGAGACGCAGCGTGAGCGCGCGGCCAATTCCCTGTCCGCCGCCAGTTACGACCGCGACCTTGTCTTTCAGTCCACGCAAGATTTCCTCTCCTCCTAGCTGAGGGTTTCGATGTCCGAGCTCTCGCTCTCCTCGGCTTCAGCGCCGAGAATCTTCGAGGAGCGTCTCCTTCAGCGTGCGCAGCGTTTCTGACGCCTGCTCGAGCGCGGCCTCCGAAATGGGGCTCAGAATTTGGAGCTCGACGGTCTCCACGCTCTGCCGGATGGCGCTGACCATTTTCGCGCCGGCGCGCGTCAGGTAGACCCGTCGCGCGCGGCCGTCGCTCTGATCCGTTCGCCGCTCGACGAAGCCGGCGTTCTCCATGCGATCGAGCAGGCCCCCAACGGCGACCTTGGTGAGGTCGAGGTCCGCCGCCAGCGCCGTCTGGGTCATCCCGTCACGGCGCGAGAGAAACGCCAGCACCCACCATTGCGCGCGGGTGATGCCGAGCGGCTTCAGAGCCCTGTCCACGGCGACGCGCCGAAGCGCGGGAGACGTCGTGGATCAGGAAGCCGAAACGAAGCCCCGTGTTGAGGTCCCGCGCCGTCGGCTTGCTTTCCGCTGGGGTGGGCCGCTTGCTCATCCGCGCGAGGACCTTGCCGGCAGCCGGCCCTTGAACATGTCACGCGCGATGATCGTCTTCATCACCTCGACCGAGCCCCCCGCGATCTTGACGACGCGCGCGTCGGCATAGGCCCGGCAGATCGGATATTCCCACATGTAGCCCCACCGCCGAAGAGCTGGAGGCACTTGTCGACCGCTTCGCAATGCAGCTCGGAGGTCACGAGTTTCGCCATCGCCGCGTCGACTGGATCGAGCTTGCCGTGCCGGAAGAGGTCAATGCACTTATCGGTGAAGACGCGCGCCATGGTCGCCCGCGCCTTCAGGTCGGCGAGCACGAACTGGGTGTTCTGGAAGTCGGCGATCGTATGGCCGAAAGCCTTGCGTCCGGCGGTGTAGTCGGCCGTCCATTCGATCACGACCTCGGTAACCGTCGCTGAGCGAATGGCCTGGGCGAGCCGCTCCTGCGGCAGCTTGGTCATCATGAGCGCGAAGCCTTTGCCTTCCGCGCCGAGCATGTTGGAAGCGGGGACGCGCACCTCGTCGAAGAAGAGCTCAGACGTGTCCTGCGCCTTCATGCCCAGCTTTTCGAGATTGCGGCCCCGCGTAGAATCCGGGCCGGTTCGACTCGACGAGGAAGAGCGTCACGCCGCTAGCGCCGGCGTTCGAAATCGGTCTTCGTCGCCAGAACGATGACGTCGCAGAGCTGGCCGTTCGAGATGAAGACCTTCTGACCGTTGACCAGATAGTGATCGCCGTCGCGCCGCGCCTGGGTGCGCACGGCCTTGAGATCGCTGCCCGCGTGGGGCTCGGTCATGCCAAGCGAACCGATCGCCTCGCCCCGAACCATTTTCGGCAGCCAGTGACGCTTCTGCTCTTCAGTGCCGAACGAGAGAATATAGGTCGCGACAAGGTCGGTGTGGATCAGGAAGCCGGGGCCGCTCGCGCCCACCCGCCAAAGCTCCTCGAACACCACAACGTCAAACAGATAGTCGAGACCCAGCCCGCCATATTCCTCCGGGACCGTGCAACAGAGCAGGCCCTGCGCTCCGGCCTTAAGCCACAGTTCGCGGGGGACGATGCCCTCCTCCTCCCATTGGGCGTGGTAGGGGACGATCTCCTCTTCGACGAAGCGGCGCACTGAGGCGCGCCAGATTTCGTGTTCTTCAGTGAACAGGGAGCGTTCGATCATCTCTCTTTCCATCCATCCGCCATCACCAGCAAATTCGCGGCACGCGACAACGCGCAACGGCGATGCCATAATACTGCGGCGTGGGTTACAAGAACCTATCAGCGCGGTTACTCCAAGTCGCTCGGCTCTACGTCTCGACACTCACCCGATTCGTTACGCGTCATCGAAACTTACTAGTTCTGCTGTTTCTGATTACCTGGCTTTATACCTCGGTTCTCATGCGCCTCGTCTTGCAGTGGGTAGGGCCCCACAGCGATCCGAATTTCCAGCACGGGATTTTCGTCCCGGTATTTGCCTTGTTTGTTGTCTGGCAAGACCGCAAGCAACTCGCTGCAATTGCGCCCGCCCCGTCGTGGATTGGTCTTCCGCTCATCGTCCCGAGCATGGTGGCGCTGGTTCTCGGCGTCTTAGGCGCGGAGATCTTCTCGCAGCGTGTATCTCTCCTGATTCTTCTAGCTGGTCTTATCATTCTGTTTGAGGGATGGAAGTTCTTTCGTGCCGTCCTCTTTCCGTGGGCGTTTTTGTTCCTGATGGTTCCCATTCCGTCCCTGATCCTTAGTCCGGTTACATTTCCTCTTCAGTTGCTGGCCTCAAAGCTCGCCTCGGGCATGCTGGAGATGGTCGGTGTACCAGTTCTGCTCCAGGGGAATATGATCACGCTCGCCCGCATGCAACTGGACGTTGCCGAACCATGTAGTGGAATCCGTTCGCTTCTGACATTGCTGACTCTAGCCATCATCTATGGCTATCTGTTGGAGACTCGCATGTGGGTGCGCGTGGTTCTAGCGTGTTCTGCGGTCCCAATCGCAGTTCTAGCGAACTGTTTCCGGATTTTTGTCCAAGGGCTGCTGGTGCACTCCGGGCATGAATCCCTGGCGGAGGGGATTTCCCATGAACTCTGGGGATTGCTCGTCTTCGCGACCGCACTGGTCATGTTATTCGCTCTGCACCACGTGATCTCGCTGGTCTGGAAGCACGATTCGGGAAGTCAGCGTAGCGCTGTATTCCCTGAACAGCAATCTGCTCGCAGAGAGCCCCTTGAACTTTGGTCTGCGCGTTTTGGCATTGTTGCCGTGCTTCTGTTGACGACCGCAATCGGCCTGCAAGTCCATGCGAGCGGAAGTGTTCATCACGTAGGCTTGCTGCCCTCAGAGATCGGCAATTGGAAGGGAGTTGACAAGCCGATCAGCCAGCAGGAACTTGACATCCTTGGGCCGGGCGAATACCTGATGCGCGACTACGAGTCCGTGAACCAGCCGAAACAAACGATCAATGTCTACATCCCGTTCTTTCCGTCGCAAAAAGTCGGCGATACCGTCCATTCTCCCAGTCACTGCCTGTCGGGTGCAGGATGGATTCCACTTTCTCGAAAAGTGATCCAGCTCAAGCTTCCGAACGGCTCTTCTATACCGGTCAATCGCTACGTGGTCTCAAGATCTGGAGAACAGCAATTGGTGCTTTACTGGTTCCAGGCGCACGGCCGCGTAGTGGCGCGTGAGTGGGAGGCCAAGTACTACCTGATCGACGATTCGATTCATATGAATCGTAGCGATGGAGGAATGGTGCGGCTGATGACTCCCATGCTCGAGGGCGAAACCCCGGACGCAACCCAGGAACGCATGATGAATTTTGTGTCGCCTCTACTTCCGCTGCTCGATAGCTACATCCCGCAGTGACGTTGCTTCAGCGAGCCTTGTTAGCGAAATGATGACTTCGGGACGGGGAGGCCCTCCCCAATCCCTCATGTCGAATCGGCCCATCGAGTCATCTCCTGCGGAGTGCCTCCATGTTCGGTCATCGAGAACACTTTGGGAGGCGTGAGGATGCGCATGGTCCAGAGCAGGTCGTCGAGCGAAGTGCCGAAGCCGAAATGTGCGTCGACGAACGCCAGTTCCGAAGAAGGCAAAGTTGCGTGACCGGAGATCAGCACCACCGGGACGTCCGGTACGAGATACTTGATCTCCTGCGCCAGCTTCGCGCCTGACATCACCGGCATTTCGTAATCAATCAGCGCCAGGTCGAAATAGGTTCTCTTGCTTAGCGTGAGCGCTTCCAGTGGATCAGTCTTTGCAATCACGCGAAATCCGCATTCCTCAAGAACGCTGGTCAGCAAGCGGCTGGATTTGGGGTTGTCGTCAACATAAAACACCGTCGTTCTGTGCTCCATCACAAACCTCCGTTCCTTTCCACAAGAACGGCGCGCGTTTTCGTGCTTGCGAATAGTTTGGGTATAGATTTGTAAATCTCTGAAAGGCTTGAGCCACGGAGTAGACGCAGGAGCACGCAGAAATCGTTTCACCACGTTAGGTCACTTCTTCGGTGCTTCACTGAGGTCGTCAGCAGCTTACGACTGGTGCGCCTTCTTCGATTGCGCCAGACGTCTCCAAGTGGCTGCGAAGTTTCGTTACGAGGTCGCGCACCGCGCGTAATTGTTCAGATGTCTCGTCGGGGATCGCTGTTGCCTGCAATGCGAGTTGAATCGATAATTGCAACGCCGTCACCGTATCGTTCAGTTCACTGTGAAGTTTGGTGATGGCGGCGTCGCGGGCTGACGCTTCCTCGCGTTGGCGACGCTTGAGCGATGTTTGGACTTGAGTGACCAAACGTGGCAACCCACTCAGCGCTAAATTGACGGGCACCATGACCGCAGTCCCGATATGTGCCATAACTATGGCGGCCTCATCTGGCTCAGTGTCGAGAAGATACTGATCGATCACCAGCGCCCGGCAAGGTTGCGACCTGAGAATGCTGGTTGCCTGTGCCGGACTTTCGGCTACCGAGAGCTTTTCGCCGGTTGCTTCGTGGAGCGCGGCCGCGCACTGCGCGGCTCGCTCACTCGGCGTCACAAGAAGGATCATGCTGATCCGCTGGCAAGTCAGGGGCCAATTGCCGGCGACTGCAAAATCAAGGAGTTGTATTTTCGCTGCGAACGCAACCGTTCCTTTCCGGTACGCATCTTCGATCCGCCGATTCAGTTTTGGGACTCATACTCCTTCAATTTGCGGTAGAGCGTGGTTTTTCCGATGCCGAGCAGGCGCGCGGCCAGCATCTTGTCGCCGTTTACCTGTGCCAACGCATTCAGTATCGTCTGTCTTTCCAGTTCCGCCATGGGCACAATGCCGTTGTTGATCTGGCTCACCGTCCTGAAGTCGAGCGGCGCGCTGTGGATCTGCGTGGGGAGATCGGCGACCTGAATCTGCTGATCGGTGCTCAGCATGCACGCTCGTTCGAGTGCATTCTCGAGTTCCCGCACGTTGCCTGGCCAGTCATAGTTCATCAACGCTTTGAGACAGGCGTCGGAGACCGTCCTTTCGACGCCTGCGTCGAGGCCGATGCGTTCCATAAAATGCGCGACGAGCAGCGGAATATCCTGTCTGCGCTCGCGCAACGAGGGAATCCGCAAGGTCAGCACATTCAACCGGAAAAAAAGATCGCGGCGGAAACTGCCTTCGGAGACCGCTCGCTCAAGATCGCGATTGGTCGCCGCCAGAATTCGCACGTTGATGGGAACTCTCTTCACGCTTCCCACCGGGCGAATTTCTTTTTCCTGGATGGCGCGCAACAACTTGGCCTGCAAATCCACCGGCAGCTCGCCAATCTCGTCGAGAAAGACGGTGCCTCCTTCGGCGATGGCCAACAGCCCGTCCTTGGGATTGGTTGCGCCCGTGAACGCGCCGCGCACGTGTCCAAACAGCTCGCTCTCAATCAAGGTCGGCACGAGCGAGCCACAGTCGACCGGGATGAATGGCTTGTTGCGAAACATTCCCGCGAGATGAATCGACTTTGCGACCAGTTCCTTGCCCGTGCCGCTCTCCCCGAGGATCAGCACCGGATGTGCGCTCTGTCCCGCTTTGGCAATGATGCGATAGAGCTTTTCCATCGAGGGAGCGTGCCCAATAATGTTGCCAAAGCCCTGCCGTGACTTGATGGTCTCGCGCAGCACGCGGTTCTCCGTTTTCAATCGCAGGTGGGTGGCGACCCGCTCCAGCAGGAGACGTAATTCCTCCATGCCGAAGGGCTTGGTTACGTAGTCGTAGGCGCCATCCTTCATCGCCTGAACCGCCGACTTCACCGTGCCATAGCTAGCTACAACGATCACCACTGCTTCGGGGCGTAGATGCTTGATGGTGTGCAGCGCTTCGAGTCCGCCTCCTCCGGTAAGACGAAGGTCGAGCAGGACGACGTCCGTGCTCGAACTGTCGAGCAAGCGACACGCTTGTTCGGCGGACTCCGCTACTTGCGTGTTGAAACCGAGCGCGTGCGCTACGTCGCGGCAAGCCCCGCGCGATGCGCCATCCTCGTCCACGATCATCAGGTTGAGGAAGTTCGCGCCTTCAATTTGTGGCAAAGGGCTGTGGCTGAGAACGGCAGCGCTCGATGCGGTGAACATAACGAATCTCCTGATATTTTGAAGCCGAGGTTAAGAGACGCTCTAATTCCAGGCTGGGAAAATGGTCTTCTAGTTTTCCCCGAATGGACCGGATCGTGCCTGATTAGGAAAAAGTGTAGAGGGAATGAACGGGATCGAAAGTGCGAGCCGTCACACTCAGTTTGTGACAATTTCGACGGCAGATGTTGACCAACCGAAGTCCAGGCGTAATCGAGCAGGCGTAATCTAGATGGATCAGAGAAATCAATGCCGACGTTTCCCCATCGTCTCGCCATCATTATTGTGTTGTTGGGGCTGTACTCCGGCTGTGCTCGGCCGCCTGCGGACGATGCAGCCAACTCTTCTGGCTCGCAAAAGCTGCCTTTCGACCGTCAGCCGCGAGAACGCGGAATTTCGCCTAGCCATGCGTTGATTCCCTACGCCACCAGACTACCGGAGGGAACCTCGATCTCCATCCGGCTGCAGAATTCTCTTTCGAGCGGGACATTGCACGCTGGGGACACATTCAGTGCGATCCTCGACCAGCCGGTTGAGGTCGAGGGAGCGACTCTAGTGGCCAAGGGATCTTCCGCGACGGGCCGGGTGCTCGAATCCAAGCCCGCAAGTTCTTCCGGAGGTTTGCCGCAGGATGGCTACTTGCGGCTCGTGCTGGTGAGTCTGAACGTTGGCGGTCGTGCCGTGACCATTGAGACGTCGAGCATCTTTGCCAAGGGCGGTGCGCGGGAGGGAAGAAAGCCTGAAGCTGGCACCAAGCCGAAAGATGCGGTGGTCACGGTTGACCGGCAACTGGATTTTCGCATTGCTCAGTCGGTCGATCTTGCGCCTCTCGAGCAGAAGTAGGAATCGGGGCGCTAAATGGTTTTCTCAGAATTCAGGCCGATTTTTCCTCGCCGACCTGTTCGTGCTCAAGCCTCTCCGGCTTGGTTGAAAGCGCCGGCAGACGCAATCGGAAGGTGGTTCCACTCCCGACGATAGAATCAAATTCCACCTGGCCGTAGTGCCACTGCATGATCTGAAATGTTTGCGCCAGACCAATCCCGCTGCCGCCCTTGTCGCTCTTCGTGGTGTAGTAAAGCTCGAAAATCTTTTCTTGGGCTTCGGCGGGAATGCCGCAGCCCTGATCCATGACTTCGGCGAGAATCGTCTCGCCATCCCGCCACGCCTTCAGTGTCAAGACTCCGCCCTCGGTCATGGCTTGGACGCCGTTGATCACCAGGTTCAAGACCGCCTGTTTCATCAGGTCGGCATCCACACGTACTGGCAGGGGTGAGGCTCCCAGTTGTTGAACGATACGGACGCGATGGCGCGCAGCATCGGGCCCCGCCAATCCCGCGACATTTTCGAGAATCTTCCTCAAATCCAAGTCTTCCAGGTGCAGATCGCGGGGACGGGTGAAGTCCACAAGAATCTGCACCACGCGGTCGAGCCGGTGAATCTCGTTGCCGATCACGTCCATGTGTCGGCGCGTGTCGGGATCGTCCTGCTGAAGCTTGTTCTGCAACAACTGCAGATGGAGCACGATGGCGTTGATGGGATTTTTCACCTCGTGCGCCACGCCGCGCGTCAGCCGTCCGCTAGCGGAAAGACGGCGGGAAATTTCGATCTCATCCTCAATGCGCCTTACCGATTCGGCGTCGCGCATGGTAAGGAGCGCTCCGATCGGTGTGCCTTTCTCCTGGATGAAATCGAGTGATACCTGAACGCGGCGGCCATCGGCGGCGTCGAATTCATACTGCGTCAACTGACGTTGCTTCTGAAAAGCAGGGAGGACGACCGCACCGAGGACGGTTCCATCGGAGAAAATTTCTTCCGCCGAGCGTCCGAGAATCTCGCGGCGCGGGCGTCCTAGAAATTTCTCAGCCGAGGCGCTCACCAGGACTACCCGCGAATCACGCGTGAAAAGCATGAGCCCGTCCTGTAGCTTGGTCATGACTTGCTCGACGTTGTCCTTCAGTGCCGTAAAAATCTCATTGGTATCGCGAATCTGCCGTCCGAGGTGCGCGATCTTCAGCGAAACGAGGCCGACCTCATCATCATGAGTGGCTTCATCATCGGGCAACGGATCACCGGCGCTGGCGCTGTCCAGGTCGCGACTGATGGTCTTCAAGGGGCCGAGCGCGACATTTGAGACCACGGCCGCTAGCACCAGAGAGCAAAAAATCGCTACCACGGAAAAGAAAGCCGCCTGCTGCAGTTTCGGCGTGAGTTCATTGCGCAGAAACACGGTATTCACCCCGACGTGAACGCTGCCGAACTCCCGGCCATCGAGGGTCACGGGAATGCTCACGTCATAGACCGTGCCGGGGCCGTAAATGAGGCGCAACTGGTGGCGGAAGCCAGCATTCTCGAGCGCGCTTAACGGAGCGCGCTGGGGAACGAGTTTACCGTTGAGAGCTGGATTGGTATCGAGAATCGCAGCTCCGGTCGGATCGACTATGGCGGCGTCGTAAATGATGCGCGAGCTGCCGACGACCGATTCCAGAGTGTCGTTCAGAATTGGGTCGGTCGCGAGATATCCTGTGATCTTGTCCCGCACTGCCTTGGGATTATCCGTATCGATGCGCGTGCTGGTCAGATCGGGAACGGCTTTCGACGCAGAGTATTGCAATTGGCTGGTGAGCTGAGATGCCGTTTCGTCCGCCCAAAGCAACCGCTGCCGCAGAAGTTGCGAAAGGTAAATCCAGGAAAAGGCGACCACCAACGCGGTGAACAGCGTGGTGATCACAAACACGATGATGAATTTGCGGCTCATCTTTAAAGAAGGTCTCAGGTCGCAGGTTTCAGGTCTCGGGAACGCGCTTCGGACTCGCTAGGACCTGAGACCTAAGACCTAGAACCTGAGACCTGCCTTTCTACTCCTCTGTCTCGTTCATTGCGTCTTGCGGGCGGCCGTATTCTTTCAGCTTGTTATGGAGCGTCTTCAAGCTGATGCCCAATATCTCCGCAGCGCGGGTCTTGTTGTTATTCGTAGCCTGCAGCGTCTTCAGGATGAGCAACTTCTCTGCCTCCCCAACCGTTGTGCCCACTCCCAGATGTACTGCATCAGGGTCGTTGACAACCGGACGCACGCTCTGGCCAAAGCCCGGCGGCAGATGCTTGGTTTCGATGAGTCCACCTTCGCAGACGATCACCGCGCGCTCCAAAGTATTGCGTAGTTCGCGGACATTGCCGGGCCATGAATAACTCTGGAAAACATTGAGCACCGCCTCACTTACGTCCGCGACCTTGCGATCATGCTTCTTATTCATGTCGGCAAGCAGGCTCTTTACCAGGTCGCGAATATCTTCTTTATGCTCGCGCAGAGCAGGCATGTGGATATTGAAAACGTTGAGACGGTAGTAAAGATCCTGGCGCAGTTCTCCGTTGTTGACGGCCTCGTCCGGTACTTTGTTCGTGGCGGCGAGGACACGGACATCGACCGAGGTCTCGACTTTGCTGCCCAAGCGACGCAGTTTGTGGTCTTCCAAAACGCGGAGCAGCTTGGCCTGTGTGCCCACGGGCATCTCGCCAATTTCATCCAGCAGCAGAGTGCCACCCTCTGCCAATTCGAAACAGCCCGTGCGACGCTCCAGCGCCCCAGTGAAGGCTCCCTTTTCGTGGCCAAAAATCTCGCTCTCGATCAGCGTCTCGGGAATGGCCGCGCAGTTAATCGGAACGAACGGTTTATTGCGCCGCGGGCTGAGATCGTGAATCGTGCGGGCGACGAGCTCCTTGCCCGTGCCGCTGGCTCCGGTGATCAAGACCGACGCTGTGCTCGGTGCCACCTGTTCGATGAGCCGGAAAATTCCCTGCATGGAAGTTGACGCGCCGACCAGTCGTCCGAGAGCGCCTTTGTCGCGCAAGCTGCGGCGCAGCGTTTCGTTTTCGGTGCGCGCGTTCAGGATCTCGCCGAGATTGGTGAGAATTGACCGCAACCGCCGGAAGTCGATTGGCTTCTCGATGTAATCCTGTACGCCAAGACGGCCAGCATGAAAGGCCGTGTCGGTAGTCTTTTGGGCGGTCACCATGATGACGGCGATGGATTGCGAAAGGTCGGAGAGCTTCTCCACCAGTTCCATTCCGCCCATGCGCGGCATCTTGATGTCCGTGATTACGATGGAGGGAGAGAAAGCTGGAATCTTTTCCAGAGCCTCTATTCCATCCATTGCCGTGTCAGTGCGGTAGCCCCAACCGGAGACCAGTTCAGCCAGCCCCGTTCGTTCATTTTCTTCGTCTTCAACGATCAGCACTCGTTCTTGTGTCATATCCCTCTGCGGTTTGGTGTCATGTGCATTATTCAGGGAAGCGCGCCGCCCCGCAACCAGCGACGGGCCGAATATCATTTTGAGATTACAAGGCAATGTCGTGGAGTAGAAGGAGCTGCCAACAAAAAGCTTAGAAATGTTGCCACTGTCAATTCTTACACTTTTGCAAAAATGACGGATTGCTGTAGAATTCGTTGTTCCCAGTGCAGCCTATCTGTACGTGCCGCAAGGCTTTGTTGATTCCAAGGTTCTATTAAATATTCGTGGATTTGATTCGGAGGAGCTCAATGTCACTTAGTCAAAAAAATTACCAGAGATGCGCGAGTCTCGCGCTCGTCTTGGCCCTCGTTCTGTTTGCGTTACCGGCTTTGCTGAACGCACAAACTGCGCCTGCCCCGAAAAAGGCAGCGATGCAATCGCTGGGCGATGATGTTCCCAAAGCGGAATTGTTTCTCGGCTATCAGTGGTTGAACCCGGGCGGCAATATACCCGATCAGACCCCGCCGCCGACTGGACCCTTCGCCTTCAAGTTGCCCTCGATCGCGCAAGGTTTCGGCACCAATTTGACCTACAACTTCACCAAGAATCTGGGGTTGGAAGGAAATTATGGTGGAGATTGGAATCGCTACGCCGCCATCAATATGGCGTCGATTGGTCCAAAGTACACATGGCGCGGAGACGGCGTAAACTTCTTTGCACATACCCTGATTGGGTTCCAACGCCTCTCGTCGAGAGGAATTGACTCCACCAATGGTGTTGGTGCTTTGTTGGGCGGCGGCATGGATCTCAAGATCTGGAAGCCCGTTTCCTTGCGGCTCTTCGAAGCCGACTATCAGCTCGCGCGCATGAATTTCTCGAACAATGTTCCTTCGAGCGACAGCGCGTTGCGGCGTCAGACCTACAATGGTGTTCGCCTGACCACTGGTCTCGTATTCAACTTCGGCGGTGCTCCGGAACTTCCAGTGGCCGCGGCTTGCTCGGTGCAGAACGCTGACGTCATGGTCGGAGAACCTGTCCACGCGACGGTCGCCGCCAGCAACTTCAATCCCAAGCACACACTCACCTACGCCTGGGCAACCAGTGCGGGCAAGATTGAAGGCAAGGACACCGGCGCCACAATCGACACCACCGGCATCGGCGGCGGCGTTTCCGGAAGCTACCCGACCACTGTCACTGCCACCGTTACCGATCCTAAGGCCAAGAAGAACAACACGGCGAGCTGCACCAGTACCTTTAATGTGAAGGAACCGCCGAAGAACCCGCCGCAGATTTCCTGCTCGGCGAGTCCGTCGTCAGTTCAGACTGGCACATCGGCAACGATCACCTGTACCTGCACCAGCCCGGACAACGTTCCGGTAACGGTGGGTGGATGGACTTCAAGCGGCGGCAGCGTTTCCGGCAGCGGAAACTCGGCTACCCTGAACACGACCGGCGCTTCACCGGGAACGGTCACCATCAACGCTACTTGTACGGACTCACGCGGCTTGACCGCCTCTACGTCGAGCTCGGTGACGGTTGAAAATCCGCCACCGCCGCCGCCGCAGGCGAGCAAGCTGAACGAGTGCCAATACCCCAACGTCAAGAAACCGTGGCGCGTAGACAATACCTGCAAGGCGGCCCTCGATGATGTAGCGGCCAAGATGCAGTCGGATGCCGACGCGAAGCTGGTTGTCGTTGGCAACGCCGATCCGAAGGAAAAAGGTAAGAACCTGGCGGCCGAGCGCGCTGTGGACGTCAAGTACTACCTGACCGAAGGCGAGGCACAACAGCACATTGACGCGAGCCGGATTGAAACTCGCACTGGCACCGAAGGCACGATGACTTCGGAACAATGGATTATCCCGGCCGGCGCCACGTTCCCCGAAGCCAGCACGACGACTCCGGTCGACGAGAGCAAGATAAAGCCGATTCTGGACCACCCGAAACCGGGGGCCAAGAAAGCGGCCAAAAAAGCCCAATAATGAGGTAGTAAGGACACGAAAGGCCGGTGGGTCTACCCCACCGGCCTTTCTATTTTCTGCCCTTCGGTAACCTTGTTTCGGTCGTGCTAGCCTGTCTAAAGTGTAGTGCAGGCGAATATCGTTCGCAGGGGTCAATCTACGCGCATGGAATTCACAGGGAAACGGAACGTTCTCCGCACCGGTTTGTTGTTGTTGGCGGTTAGCTTGATGAGCACCGCACTTCTAGCCTCTGGGCCGTGGCAAGCGATGGGTCCGGACGGCGGCGACGCGCGCAGCCTGGCGTACGATGCGCAAAATCCTGATCACATCCTGCTCGGTACGAGCGCTGGTCAGATGTTCTCTTCGAACGACGGCGGGCATAGCTGGTCGCGTTTGGGACGGCTGGGTGGTGACGATTACGTCCTCGACCACATTTCCATCGATCCGCAGAACTCCGACCGCATTTACGTTTCTGCCTGGAGCCTTTCTGGCCAGCAGATTGGCGAAGTCTTCCGCACCCGCGACGGTGGCCGCAACTGGGAAACCGTTCCCGCGATGCACGGAAAGTCGATCCGCGCGATGGCCATGTACAAGGGAGATTCACGAATACTGGTAGCTGGCGCGCTGGATGGCGTCTACCGCAGCAAAGACGCCGGCGATACCTGGGAGCGTCTCTCACCTTCTGGTTCGGCTGAAATCAAGAATATCGAGTCGATCGCAATCGATCCTAAGGATCCCAACACGGTCTATGCCGGAACCTGGCATCTGGCGTGGAAGACTTCCGACGCTGGCGTCAACTGGCAGCACATTAATAAAGGAATGATTGACGACTCCGACGTTTTCTCGGTGATCGTCGACCATGACAATCCTTCGGTCGTGTTCGCGAGCGCCTGCTCCGGCATTTACAAGAGCGAGACGGCCGGCAACCTGTTCTCGAAAATTCAGGGGATTCCGTTCTCGGCCCGCCGCACGCGCGTCCTGAAGCAGGATCCGACGAACGAGAACATCGTTTACGCCGGAACCACAGAAGGCCTGTGGAAGACGACCGACCTGGGTAAAGTCTGGAAGCGAGTGAGCAATCCTGAGGTCGTTGTCAACGATGTGATGATTGATCCGCGGAATTCCAATCGCGTGCTGCTGGCGACTGATCGCAGTGGTGTGATGGCGTCGACCGACGGTGCATCGAACTGGACGACCTCCAACAAAGGCTATGCCCATCGCTACGTCTCCGCGATCCTCGCCGACAACAAAGATGCCAGCACCCTTTATGTTGGCGTCGTGAACGACCGCGAGTACGGTGGCGTTTTCTACTCCAAGGACGCCGGGCAGCACTGGCAGCAGAAAGCGGCCGGACTGGGCGGAAAAGACGTTTTCGCTCTGAAACAGGCTTCCACCGGAGAGTTGGTGGCGGGCACGAACCATGGTATGTATTCGCTCGAGCGGAATGGTAGTGAATGGCACGCCATGAACACGGTGGTGATCGAGCACACGGTGAAATCGGTGCGCAAAGGATCGCGCAAAGCCGTCACCACCACTACCTATCAGAAGTCGCAACTGGAATCGCGCGTGAATGATCTGGAACTCGGCTCCAAGCGCTGGCTGGCGGCAACCACCACCGGCATCTATGAAAGCGCCAACCAGGGGATAACCTGGAAGGGCGGGCAGGTTCTGGGCCAGACTGATTTTGTTTCGGTCCGCGCCGAAGGCTCGACGGTGGTTGCGGCCACTCGCTCCAGCGTGCTGGTTTCGAACGACACCGGCTCGACCTGGGCAAGAGCTGGGCTGCCGACCTACGTGGTCAGCATTCGCAGTGCGGCAATTGCTTCGGACAGCCAGATCATGATCGCCTCCCGTGAAGGTGCATTCCGCAGCGGAGACGGTGGCGCGACCTGGGAGCACGTTGTTAATGGTCTACCTGGCAAGGACATCACTTCCGTCAGCTTCGATCCCACGCACAAGCGTCTGCTCGCGACCAGCGACATGACGGGCGTGATCTTCGAAAGCCGCGACGGGGGGCGTTCCTGGCAGCGTGGTCCCGACAGCGGTTATCCGCTGCGCCGGGTCAGCGTAATCGGTGGACGGCTCGTGGGTGCGACTCCGTTTGACGGCGTCGTCCTGCAGCCAGAGAACGAATCGATCAGCGCCGCTGCTGGAGTTGGCGGCAACGAGTAGAGCGACACTTCATCCCAACATAGCCGGGGAAGCGGAAACGCTTCTCCGGTTTTTCTTTGCGCGTTTTCTCTGCTGATCCTTCGTCCGTCCTGAGCCACTGAAATTTAGCGAGCAACTTTGACAGGTACGACGACGCTTCCGATCCGATCGCCCAATGCGTCCCGAACTACGAAATGAACGGTGTAGTCGCCTTGCGGAAGTTGGAAGGCGTTGTGGTAGGTCATTCCGTGGTGCTGGATCTGTTCCAAGCCATCGGCTTTCAGGTGAGTATCAACGCGCTGCGAGAGTTCGGCTGCAACTTTTCCGTCAAGATCCTTAGCTACGGCGGCGATGTCGACCACCATGTGGTTCTGATCGGAATCGTCCACCGAAGCAAAGTTGGGAGGCATGACGAGATTGAAGTGCACTTTCATCTTGCCGCCAGCCTTGTCCGGTTCGCTGTTCAGCCACGTCACGGAAACCGGCAAGCCTGCGAAATCAAGAGGAGAAATCAAAGCCAGGTTAATGTCTTGCCTGGCAGAGGACGGGGACACATCACTGGTCAGCAGGAAGCCGTTTCGGTAACGCGCGTGTGCTCCTTTGCGGCTGACCGTTACGGTGATCGGGTGCCATCCGGGCTTCGCTTGGCCGCGGTTGGCATAATAGCCGAGCATGTAATAGCTACTGTCATCCTGAATCGCCTGGTGAAAGGACTGCACCAGGTTTCCGCCGCCCATGAACGCTTTTCCTCCTGTATTCCCAGCGAATAACTGAAGCGTGGTGTCAGTGTCGTGCGTTTTCGTCTGAGCGAGGGCGTCTGTGTCGAACTGTGGATCCCCGATATCGGACGGGCGCACTCCCCCGGTCGCGAACATGAAACCGGAGGGATTGGAGCGAAGGTCGACGGAGTAAATCGCAATCTGAGCGTCGTTCATCATTCTCCAGAGGTTCTCGTACGCTCCTTGCATCTCGTCCCGCCCGTGAACCGGGCAGGCTGGATCGCACATCAGTTGGGCGCCGGGGCTCAGCGAGAAGGGAAATCCTGAACTTGCCCAGATGAGGGACTTGCGGCCGGGCAAACCGCCAAAAGCTTTGGCAATCTGCTGCAAAGATTGCACCGTGAGCGAAGCGGCTGCCTTGCCCTCCAGCGACGCGAGTTGCGATTCACTTTCGAGTTGTCCTCGGATGAGCGCCGTGAGGACCGCAGCGAGGCCGCCACCTGGAGGATGATTTGGATCAACGACTGCCTCGTGAATCATCGGCGAATCCTCGGTCCGAGCTTTGCTTAGGGATTCGGCGAGGAGCTTCGGGTCATCAGTAAAGTCGTGAAGCATGGTGAGACCATTGCGTGTGAGCGCCAACAGGCACATGGGCTCTCCCGACTCAGCCACTTCTGAAAGAAATTTGAGCAAGGCTTTTCGGGCATTGGCTTGGTCGACGAACGGAGTGTTTACGAAATCGAGAACAATGATTGTGAGGCGATGGTACTGGCTGCCGCCTGGCTCGAAATTGTTGAAGGTCCCTTGGACCCCAGTCGACCGTCGCACTCGCTCGGAGCTGGTCTGCACCTCTTCAAAAATCGCGACTGGCTGAGGCTTGCCGTCCTGTTTCACCACGAAATCTTTTTTACGAAGGCCTGAAATGTGAGCGCCGGATTTATCGTTCACCACTGTGGGGATTAATACCAGTTCAGTCGACGATTTGAATGTTGCCGCGTTGGTCGGAGCTGTCTGCGGCTGGAGAGGCGAGGCTAGCAGAAAAGCGATGCCACTCACTGCGAGATAGGCTCGTGCGCGACTCATCTGGCGTCCTCGACAGCTTAGCAGCTCTTGCGTTCTTCGCACTGCTGGGAAACAATCCAGTTGGTTCTATTATGCGTCTTGCGTGTGGACTTGCGATCGCGCTTTGGCTGACTTCCCCGGCTGCGGGAATGGTTCGTCAACAGCAGGACGCACAGGATCCCTCAAATCCTGCCACACCAGCGCCAGCACAACCACAGCCAGCGGCAGAGAAGCCCGCAAACGGTTCTCCACCCGCTCCTGACAAAAGCGCGCCGGCGGGTGGGGCTGATTCCAGTCGCGATTCCACCTCCCATGCTGCGGACGCCACTTCGAGCCCTAAAGCCGCAACGAGTACAGCCACCAGGAGCCCGAAGCGCCACAAGCATGCCGCGCCCCCGCCCGGGGATGGACCGCGGAAAGTAGTGGTTCGCCAAGGCGGAGCGAGCGAACCCGCCGGGCAGATAGCTCCCGGCTTGCCTCCGGCGGAAGCTGCCAGCGAGCGCCAGAACGTGGAACGATTGCTAGGAGCAGCCGACGATGAACTTCAAATGCTGTCTGGGCGCACGCTGGATGGCAGGCGGCAGGAAACGGTGGGACAGATACGCAATTACCTTGACCAAGCCCGGCTGGCGCTCAAGGAGGGAGACTTGCGAAGGGCCAACACGCTGGCCGAGAAGGCGCATCTGCTGTCGGACGATCTGGTGAAGCGCTAGCGGTGTCCGAGGCCGGTACAAAATCCAACCTGAAGCAAATTAGTTTCTTCCTTCTCGCTTTTGTGCCACGACCAGTCCGCGAGGGGTCGGCAACAACACAGCGGAGATCAGGCCGTCCTGTTCGAGCTTCAAGGCTGCGTCGCGGACGATCTTCAGGTGGGAACTAGCGTCGTGCATCAGGATGAGACCGTAGGGGTTGATCTGCGGCAGAAAACGGCGAATCTCCTGCTCGCGGATAGGCATGTCGCTGTCGCTGAAGAATAGATCGATCGTGCCCTCGACTTTCATTTCGAGACTGGATTCATTGCGTAGTTCGATCCACTCATGCAGGCCAGACGCCTGGACTCGCGCTTTCGCGTTTTCGTAAATCTCGTAATCGAATTCGCAGGTGATGACGCGCCCGCGGCCATTTGCCTTCAGACCCTCGGCGATCCAGAGCGTGCTGATGCCGCTGAAGGTTCCGGTTTCCACCACCAGTTCCGGCTTGATCGTGGTGACGATCGTGCGTAGGAACTCGAGCACCTCCGCCTCGGCGGTCATGGAATCGAACATGCGCCAGCGCTCGGGATGAGGGCACTCTGGGGTAGGCCGATGATATTCGGGCTGCAGTTCATCGCCGGAGCGTTCGATCTGCCGCAGTATGCGGCGCTCCTGCTTTTCTTTCTTAAAAAGGCGGCGAAGGCTGAGGGACATAGAGTAGAGAAGTGTATCTGAAGACAGTTCTCAGTTCCCAGTCAGATCAGATTTGTGGTTTTCCTGAGACCTGAGACCTGAGACCTGGTTCCTACTCGCTCGTGAAGTAATCCACCGTTACCGGATTTTCAAACAGCGAATAGTCTCTGGTCACGACCGTGATGCCGGACTCGGTAACGAAGTATCGTTCGCGGTCAGCGTCGGCGTCGTATCCGATAGTGGTGCCTTCAGGAATGTGAACATCGCGGTCGATGATGGCTTTGCGGATGCGGCAGCTGCGGCCGACGTTCACGTGAGAAAACAGAATGCTGCTCTCGATTTCGCAATAGGAATTGACACGCACATCCGGGGAGAGCACACAGTTCTGGACTACGCCGCCAGAAATGATGCAACCGGAGGAAACCAGCGAGTCGATGGCGTGCCCCATGCGTCCGCTCTCAGCAAATACGAACTTTGCCGGCGGATACTGGCGCTGGTGTGTACGGATCGGCCAGGCTTCATCATAAAGATTGAATACCGGCGAGACTGAAACCAGATCCATATTGGCTTCGTAATACGCTTCCAGCGTGCCTACATCGCGCCAGTAGAGTGCTTCTTTCTTGTTCTCGTCGACAAAATTGAAGGCGAAGACGCGATAGTCCCCCAGCATCTTCGGCAGAATATTCTTGCCGAAATCGTGGCTGGAGTTCGGGTCTTCCGCGTCTTTTAGCAATACCGGAATCAGGACATCGGTATTGAAAATATAAATGCCCATCGACGCCGAAATCTTGGTTGGATCATAGGGCGACCGCAACTCGGTTTCCTTCGGCTTCTCTAGGAAATTGGTGATGCGATGCTCGCGGTCAATGTCGACCACTCCGAAGTGGCGGCACTCTGCGGGGTCGGTGGTCAGAGTAGCTACGGTGACGTCGGCGCTCGCATCCACATGTTGCTTGAGCATGCGCTCGTAGTTCATCTTGTAGATGTGATCGCCTGAGAGGATGATCACGTACTTCGGCTGCTCGGAGCCGATGGAATAGATGTTCTGGTAGACCGCATCTGCCGTCCCCATGTACCAGTTCTCGCTGACCCGCTTCATGGGAGGCAGGATCTCGATGAACTCACCGATTTCGCGGCCAAAAATGTTCCATCCTTCGCGGATCTGGCGATTGAGCGAGAGCGCCTTGTATTGCGTGAGGATAAAAACACGCCGCAGTCCGGAGTTGACGCAGTTGGAGAGGGTGATGTCGATGATGCGGTAAATGCCGCCGAAGGTGACGGCTGGCTTGGCGCGATCGCGGGTGAGCGGATACAGGCGCTCGCCGGCGCCCCCGGCCAGCAGGATTCCGAGAGTATCTTTCATTGGCACACCGTCATCGGCACACACTATGGATGCAGCATGCCACGCGGACGCTGCCCCGGGCCAACGCGAAATACTAGCACAACGCTAGTATTCAGTACTCAGCATCGAGCACTCAGTGATGGTGTTTTAGAGTGCGGGTGCCCTTTTTCTGTCTGCGCTTGTCAGAATACGCGCCCGCCGAAGTTTCCGTGTCGACCGCCGCTTGCCGGGTACTGGCTACTGAATACTGGCTACTGCTTAGCAGGGCACGATTTTATCGCTCTTGATGCCGCGGGTTGCATTCCGAGAGTCGACCACCAACTTTGCCTCGCTGACGATCTTCTTGTAGTCGTAGTCAGTGTGGTCAGTAACGATGAGCACGCAGTCGTATTGGCCGAGATTCTCCAGCGGCGTGCACTTCATCTGGAGATCGTACTTGCGTCCGCGGCCGACGAACGGGAAGTAGGGGTCGTTATAGCTGACCACGGCGCCTTCTTTTTGCAGCAGTTCGATGATGGTGAGAGCCGGCGACTCGCGCAGGTCGTCGATGTCTTTCTTGTAAGCGACGCCCAGCACCAGAACTTTCGATCCGTTGATTGATTTCTTGTGCCGGTTAAGTGCGCTGATGGTCGCGGCAATGACGTTGTAAGGCATGGCCACGTTCACTTCGCCGGCCAATTCGATAAATTTGGTGCGGAAATCGAACTCCTTCGCCTTCCACGAAAGATAGAACGGATCGACTGGGATGCAGTGACCGCCGAGACCGGGGCCGGGATAGAACGGATGGAAGCCGAATGGCTTGGTGGCGGCAGCGTCGATGATCTCCCAGATATTGAGGTCCATCCGCAGACAGAGCATCTTCAGTTCATTCACCAGAGCGATGTTGACGCAGCGGTAGATGTTCTCGAGAAGCTTGGTCATTTCCGCGGCGGCCGGCGATGAGACCGGAACCGTACGGCGGAAGATGGAACCATACAGAGCGGCCGCGATGTCGCTGGCCTGCGGATCGAGTCCGCCAATCACCTTCGGAATGTCGTGGCGAGCCACTTGCGTATTGCCGGGATCTTCGCGCTCAGGCGAGAAGGCGACCCAGAATTCGTTATCCCCAGCTGTGCCTTTGCGGGAAGCGGTCAGGCCGGCCTTGTTCCCTTTTTCAAGAATCGGAACCATCACTTCTTCGGTGGTTCCGGGATACGTCGTGCTTTCAAGGATGACGATCTGCCCCGCGCGCAAATGGGGAGCGACGGCCGACGCGGTGTCGGTGATGTAGCTAAGATCGGGCTCGTGATATTCGTTGAGCGGCGTAGGAACGCAGATGATGATTGCGTCCATCTCGCTGATCTGTGCGTAGTTGGCCGTAGCCTTGAAGCCGTTCTTCTTGGCGGCGGCAATTTCCTCCGGCGTGATACGGAAAATGTAAGTTCCTCCGTTGGCCAGGGTATCGATCTTGCGCTGATCAATATCGAAGCCAGTGACCGCAAACTTCTGCTCGCTGTAAAGTAACGCCAGCGGCAAGCCGACATAGCCCAGGCCGATGATTCCAACTTTTGCCTGGCGTGCTCCGATGCGGCTCTTGAGGTCCGTAAAAAGGGAAGAAGCGGTGAGTTGAGTGTCCATAATGTAAGCATCGATTCTAGCATTGCTGATTGTGCGGACGTTCCGGAAAACTGCGGTCGTCGCGCGAATTTCGCGCAATTGTCATGCGAGTGTTACTGGGCGATTCCCATCTTGATTACTGCCGTAATCGAATTCGCCCGCTGACAGGTTTCCTTAGTAACATTCAATCTGTAGTGACACGTGCCTCGCATGAAATTTCCTAGACTGCTGGTTCTGCTGTTCCTCGTGGCAATTGTGTTCGCGACCCAGGCAGCTCGTCTTCTGGTGGTGGATGCGCCCGAGAAATCAGACGCCATCGTTGTTCTGGCGGGCGAGACCAAAGTACGTCCGGCCCGCGCCCTGGAGTTGTTGCGCCAAGGCATGGCGGCGCGAGTCTTCCTCGATGTTGAAACGCGAGACCGCATCTACGATCAGCAATTGGTTGAGATTGCCCAGCACTATCTGAACGGGCTTCCGGAAGCAAGCCGCGTTGCGGTCTGTCCGATCGAGGGCTTTTCGACGATCGCCGAGGCCGACGATGCCGCACGTTGCCTCAATTCGTTGGGTGCGCATCGCGTATTGATCGTCACGTCGGAATTCCACACGCGCCGCTCGTTGATAATCTTCCGCCACCGCCTTCCGCAATATGAGTTTAGTGTCGCGGCAGCGCGCAATCCCGCGCAATTCGGAGAAGCCTGGTGGACGAACCGCGAATGGGCGAAGACTACTTTCGACGAGTGGCTCAAGATGGTGTGGTTTGAGATGGTGGATCGCTGGCGGTAGCGAGGACGAGTTGTCAGTTGTCAGTTGTCAGTTCTCAGTTCTCAGTGGCTGACGAGGTGGATTGAAAACGGCGATGTAGTCAAGATGTGTGGTGGTTAGCCTCCATGGCGTTGTTTTTTTCTGAGAACTGACAACTGACAACTGAGAACTGATAGCTGACAGCTGCCCCACTAGCGCCTTTTCCCGTTCTACGATAATTTGAAAGCTATTCATTCCACCGGAGGTTGCATGGCACAAGTCACAATTACAGTGCGCAAGAACGGTCCTTTGCGCATTGACGATCCGAACAGCGTGGTTGAAATGCAGGACGCTGACGGCAACAAATACGATCTCACCGGCAAGACTGCGTTTTCCCTCTGCCGCTGCGGCGCGTCCGCGAATCGGCCTTTCTGCGACGGTTCGCACAACAAGGTTGCCTTCCAGGCTCCAGACACCGCGATCAAAGCCGGATAGCCCGGCCCGTTCCGAGATCGGCAGTTCCCGCCCGGCGCTGCTAAAAAAACAACGCTAGTGTCGAACTGGAAACGGGGGCGCGAAATTCCGTGCCCCGCCGTTTCACCATGATCTAGCATGGTCTTGGAGAAGTGTGGCCGATCTTCGCCACTACCGGTAGAGCTCAATTTTCGGGTCGCGGAACTTTCAGCCGACTGACTTTCTATGGGATCTTCGGAAAACAACCAGCACGCCATTCGACGGAGCACGCGGCTACCGCTCGAGATTCCGGTGCAGGTCACCACCATCGGTTCCGAGCCCCCGGTTTCCGCGCAGTGCAACACCACGCTGGTCAATGCGCATGGATGCGGGCTGATTGCTCCGCGCGAGTTTACGCAGGGCGTAAAGGTCCGACTCGACATCGTTGCGGCCAAGCGTTACACCACGGCTCGCGTCGCGGAAGTCGTACCGCTGGGTGGTGATCCGCCAACTTGGCTGGTCGGATTGGAACTCGACGCTCCCGGTAATTTCTGGGGGATCGAGTACGCGCCCTCGGACTGGAAGATCGAAGAGCCCCCAGCCGCACCACCGAAGATCGTCGATCACCCTTCCACCGAAGATGTAAAGCCAGCCCGTTCCAGACGCTGGCGCCTGACCGACATTAGCCCGGGTGCGTGTTATCTGGAAGCGGCCGCGCAATTTCCAGTAGGCACGCCAGTCCTGCTCAGCATTCGGGCAATGGAGGGTGAATGCTTGCTCGACGGCATCGTGCGCGTTTCCCTTGCTCAAAACGGCATGGGGGTCGAGTTCACAGGGGCTCCCGCGCAGGAGCGGCGAGCGAAAGTCGAAGAATTGATCGGTCGCCTGACGAGCAATCGCGAAGTTCCGAAAATCCTTGTCGGACGGAAAGAGGACCAAAAGGCGGGCGCACATGCGTCGACTTCCGTGGTGACCGATCTGGAGCCAGATGCTGAATCGGCCGACCCGCTCCTGGATCTGGTTCGGGAGGGATCATCGATGCCTCCGGATCAGTTTCTGAGCGACTTGCGCGCTCAGCGTCTCGGCAAGCGTCGCGACGCGCGCATCGACATCGCATTGCCCGTACTCCTGACTGGCACCGACGTAAGCGGCCGCCCGCTCGATCAAAGAGTGATGACCATCAATATCAGCCGACGCGGTGCGCTGCTGGAAGGTATTCACGGATTGCTCCGCGAGGGCGACATCATCGCTCTCGGACGCTTGCAGAAAAAAGAACAATTTCGCGTAGCGTGGGTGGGCGATGACGACTCCCCGGCAGCCGGACAAATCGGTGTGGCAGCAGCTGATCCTAATACGTCATTCTGGGACGAAGTACTCGAGGCGACGGCCGAGTCCGGACTCGAGATGGCCAGCCTCCGCGGCAACGCTGCGACAGGCGACGGCCCCCGGCATTAGTCACTGCGGCCTTCACAGTTCTCTAGAAAACTCAGTTTTGTATCAGGGTATCGCTTTAGCGATACCGTAGTTTCTTTGATTGCAGATGCCCCTTTAGGGCTGGACATTGGAGCCGAGTGTTTTTCACCCCGGCAATCGCTTTTCCTCGTCCGAGGGCGTTTCCGCAGCCTCATTAGCCACGCCGGAGTGGTAGACTGCCTCGCCAGAGGCCTTTGTGGCAGACGACTGCACATCAAGAGAACGCGACCGAGCACTGGGGATGGGCGCAAAGATCACGCGCCGCGACTTTCTCAACGGCGTCGCCCTGACTGCGGGAGCGGGCGTTGTTTCTGGGATGATCCCTCCTGAGATGTGGGCGGCCGCTGCTCCCGATCTGGAGCCGCAAAACGCTGCCGGCTACTACCCTCCCGCGCAAAACCGGACTGCGCGGAAGCCATCCCGGATCTTTCGAAACCATGCACCGCGTCCGCGACGGTGCGTTTTGGGAGGACGCTCCCAAGCCCGTCGATACCGGAGAAGCCTACGATCTTGTCATCGTTGGAGGAGGCATCAGCGGGCTCGCCGCCGCGCATTTTTTCCGCAAAGCCGCAGGCGCAAATGCTCGCATCCTGATTCTCGAAAACCACGACGACTTCGGCGGGCACGCGAAACGCAACGAATTCCATACGGGCAGCCGCACGATCCTCGGATTTGGCGGCACGTATTCGATCGAGAGTCCCGCGCCCTACAGCGCGGTCGCAAAGGCTCTGATCGAAGAGCTCGGTATCGATGTGCCGTCCTATCCCAAGTACGTCAATAAGAATCTTTACCGCTCGCTTGGCCTGAAACGCAGAATCTTCTTCGATAAAGAAACTTTTGGCGCCGACAAGCTGCTCACCAACGTCATCCGCAATCTGGGCGATGAGAGCGGCTTAAACGACGAGGCCAGTCAAGCCGAATTGCGAGATTTCCTCAAGGAGGCTCCGCTCTCCGCAAAATCGAAGGAAGATCTCCAGCGTCTGCTGACGGACGACAAAGACCATTTTCCCGGACTTAGTTCCGACGAAAAGAAGGCGCGTCTGGCACGCATCAGCTATGCGAAATATCTGACCGGATACAGTGGGCGTGAGCGACGAAATCGTGAAAATAATCCAGGCCATGCCCGCACCCGCTGTTCGGGGTGGGCAGTTGATGCGGTCGCGGCACAGGATGCCTGGGGGCTCGAACTGCCGGGATTTAGCGGTCTCAAACTCGATCCAGCGCCGGGCAAAGGCATGAACCGCGACGCCATTCGCAACGACGAAGCGGAAAAATACTTCTTTCACTTTCCCGACGGCAACGCGACGATCGCGCGGCTGCTGGTGCGCAAACTGATCCCGGCGGCGATTCCGGGAACCTCCGCCACCGACGTGGTTCTGGCGAAAGCGGATTACTCGAAGCTCGACGAGTCGTCCTCGTTCGATGCGCATACGACTGAACAGCACCGTCGTCAAGGTGAAACACCGCGGCGATCCGGCCTCGGCGAAAGAAGTGGAAGTCAGTTACTTCACCGAGAAGAAGCTGAAGACGGTTCGCGCCGCGAACTGCATTCTGGCCTGCTGGCACGTGGTGATTCCGTATATCGCGCAGGAATTGCCAGACGCGCAGAAGGAAGCGCTGGCTTCGGCGCAGAAAGTTCCGCTGCTCTACAACAACGTCCTGGTGCGTAACTGGACGGCGTTCCAGAAGTTGGGAGCGAGCGCGATCTACGCGCCCGGCATGTACCACACCAGCGTGAACCTGGATCTTCCCGTCAGCATCGGCGGCTACGAATGCACGAAAAAGCCGGACGAGCCGATCGTGGTGCACATGATGAAGGCGGCCTGCAAGCCCGGACGCCCGGCGCGCGAGCAGCATAAGCTTGGCCGCATCCAGCTCTACACGACGACCTTCGAAACCTACGAGCGCAACATCCGCGAGCAACTCGCGCGCATGCTAGGGCCGGGCGGATTCGACCCGGCGCGCGACATCCTGGAAATTACGGTCAACCGCTGGCCGCATGGCTACGCCTATGAATACAATTCGCTGTTCGACCAGTTCTGGCTGGAAGGCGGCGGAGACGCCTTGCGAGGTGGCGCGCAAGCCGTTCGGGCGGCTGGCCATCGCGAACTCCGACGCCGGAGCATACGCATACACCGACTGCGCGTTTGATCAGGCGTATCGAGCAGTGCAGGAATTGAAGAAGAGCTAGTGTGGCGCGGGCATTCCTGCCCGCGAAAAGCTGTGGAGTCTGCACACTCCACCGCAGGGAGAGCGTTTTCATATGGCGAAGCGACCGACTAGTTCCGGGAAAACCCCAAAGTCGCAACCCAAGGCGGATCGTCCGTTTGCCCCGGGCTACGGCATTGTGGGAGCCAAGGATGGCAAGGGGCTGCTTCCCTGGAAATGGGTCGCCCGCAAGATGAATGGCTGCCGCACATTCTGGCTGGCCACGATACGAGAGGGGCCGGCGCGTCCGCACGTGATGCCCGTTTGGGGGGTCTGGTTGGAGGACGCCTTCTTTTTCTCGACCGGCCGCAAATCCCGCAAGGGTCAAAATCTCGCCGCGAATCCTGCCTGCACGGTCACTAATGACAAGGGCGAAGAAGCCGTCATCGTCGATGGCACCGCCAGCCAGGTTGAAGATACCGCGCTTTTGGAACGCGTCGCGGCTGCCTATCAAAAGAAATATAAGATGGATCCCCGGGGAATGGGCGAACCGATCTTCCGCATCGCGCCCAGCCATGTTTTCGGCTTCGTGGAAAAGACTTTTCCTCAGTCCGCAACCCGCTGGAGACTGTAATCAACAACTACAGTGAATAGTCTTGCATCCCCCGTTAGTAACGGCTTTCTGGTTACTTCATCGGCCGAAAAATGCCAAATTTCGCGGTTGCCGTTCGCCCGCCGATATGGAAAAATAGATTAAGTTTGTAGTTAACCCTTCCCCCTCAAAACCTGCTCGAGCTTGCGGCTGTTTGTGCGCGTTATCCAAAGAATGTGTTGACGAACTCGTCGACGATCTCCGCTTGGATGAGGAATGATGATGCCTGGTCGATCTCTACCCACCGCCCTAAATCGAAAAACAGTCCCCGCATTTATCCTGCTTGTCCTCTGCTTCGGATTCTCTATCGCCTCGGCTCAGACCGACGTCTTGACCCAGCATAACGACAACACACGATCGGGACTGAACGCGAACGAGACGCTGCTGACGTCCGCTAACGTCAACGTGAACAGCTTCGGAAAACTCTTCACTCAGAATGTCGACGGCATCATCGTCGGGCAGCCGCTCTATGCCGGCAACGTTTTGATGAACGACGGAAAGGTGCACAACGTTGTCTACGTCGCTACGCAGCACAACTCCGTCTATGCCTTCGACGCAGATAGCACACAGGGCGCCAATGCTTTGCCGTTGTGGACGGTCAGCTTGAACAACGGCGGTACCACCGATCCCATCTCAGACTTTGGTTGCACCGGCACGCATTACACAGAAATCGGCATCATGGGCACGCCGGTAATCGATCCCGGCAAGACCACGCTTTACGTGGTCGCCAAGACGCTCAACAACACAGTACGCAACTTCAGCCTGCATGCGCTCGATATCACCACGGGCAATGAACTGCTCGGCGGCCCGATGATCATTACCGGCACAGCGCCATCGAGCAATGGCTCGGGAACTTTCAATCCGATCTACCAGATGCAGCGTCCAGCACTGCTGCTGTTGAACGGCACGGTCTACGTTGCCTTTGGTGGAAATGGCTGCGACCAGTACAACTACAATGGCTGGTTTTTCGCCTACAACGCCCAAAACCTGCAACAGACGGCCGCTTTCCTGGTCACTCCGGATGGGCAGCGCGGTTCGATCTGGCAGGGAGGTAGCGGCCCCGCGGTCGACGAGTTCGGCTACATCTATGTAGCCATTGCCAACGGGACGTACGACGGACCCGCTGGCGGCAACGACTACGGCGATAGCGTCCTCAAAATGGGATGGAACGGAAGTGTTTTCGGAGCGGCGGACTACTTCACGCCCTACAACCAGAAGCAACTCGCGCAACAGGACCTGGATCTTGGATCATCGGGCCCGCTCGTTCTTCCCGATCAACCGGGCACGTACCCGCATGAAGTGGTCGCGGGAGGCAAAGAAGGTACGCTCTACCTTATCAACGGCGACAACGAGGGGCAGTTCAACCCCGACGCGGACGACGTCATCCAGAGCATCCCCCACGCGGTAGCCAGCGAAATGGCGGGCGTCCCGTCCTACTGGAACAGCAGCATTTACCTTGGCGGAGACGTGGACTATCTCAAGCAATACTCATTGGTCAACGGGCTTCTGACGACGTCGCCGGTTTCGCAGACTTCGGTCGATCTTCGGCGGTGCGGGTCCAGCTTCTACCTCGATTACCGCGAACGGAACCAGCAACGGAATTTTGTGGGCGATCCGGCACACGAACCCAGCGCTGTTCGCCTTCGATGCCACCAACCTGGCTAACGAGTTCTACGACAGCACGCAAGCCTTACACGTGCGCGACAAAATGCTTCCGGTCACCCGCTTCGTGACTCCAACCATCAGCAACGGCAAGGTATATATCGGCGGCACGACCGCGTCTGCAAGTGTATGGACTTCTTGTCGGCGCTCCAGCCTGGCACGGGCAACAACCAGACGGGCGTGGTGAAAACCGTGCTTGCCGGTGTCGCTTGACTGTGGCTGCCACCGATGCGTATGTATCCGAGCCGCTGACCGGTGTGGCAGTCACCTGCAAAGATGGGGGAGTGGGCGGCCTGTTCCTTCCGACCGCAACCCAAACGACCGACGCGACGGGTACGGTGACATACACGTACAACTTGCCGCCCAAGCCGCGCGCCGTCACCGTCACCTGCACGAGTCCGGGCTATACCAGCGCCTTATTCACTGAGACCAGTACCACCGGTCCTCCGGTGCGCATGACCATCACTGCGGGAAACAATCAGACGGCGCCGCCCAACACGCCGCTGCCGGAGCCTATCGTGGTGAAGGTAGTGGATGCGAACGGTCTTGGCGTTTCCGGAGTAACCGTGACTTTCAGCGATAACGGCGCGGGAGGAAGCTTCTCGCCAGCTTCCGTGGCGACCAGCTCGATTGGAACGGCGACCACCCAATACACAACCGGCCCGAACACAGGCACGGTCTCCGTGACGGTGTCGAGCACGGGCCTCACATCGGTGAAGCTCAAAGAAACGGTGCAGTAGCAGTTAGTCTCTAGTCGATGGTCGCTAGTCGTTCGGGAGGCCGTTCGCCAACGACGAGCGACCATCGACGAGAGACGGTCCTAGCCCAACAGAGCGCGCCGCGCCGACAGGTGCGCTCCCGTCAGCAGCAGCATGCCGGACAGGAATGCCCAGAACATCAAGCTCACCGAGAGCGCGAACGGTCCGTAGACTTCCGCGAAATTCAGACGGGGCAGCGCGAAGATATAAACATACTTCAGCGACTCGGATAGCAATCCCATGAGCACCGCCGCGGGCAGAACCGCACTGGCCGGCACCTTGCCGTTCGGCAGCAGCCAGTAGACGAGGAAGAAGATAGCGATGCTGGCCAGGATCGAGAATATTTTCATCGTCACAAAGTCCACCAGCTGCACATACCAGGCGCCGTAGCCGTGCAGCGCGCTCTTCACGATGGCGACATTCCCGGCCGTTAATCCCACCGAGAGCAGAGCGAGCGATCCGCAGGCGAACACCAGCCCGAGCGAGATCAACTGATTTCGCCAGGTAGGAGCGGTTGTTGCGAAATCCCCAGACGCGGTTCAGCGCAACTTCGAGCGGCAGAAAAATTCCGGTGGAAGTAATCAGCAGCATGACCAGCGAGAATATCTGCGCGCGATGGTGCGCAGCTGACCAGCGCGTTCAGATTTCGGATCACAAATTCCTGTCCGGTTGGAAGAGTAGTCGCGCAACAGGTTCTCGACCACTCCGTACATCACCTGGGAATGAAAGACGTAGCGGATCAGCGTCATCAGCAACAGCAGGAACGGGAAGAAAGACAGAATGGCATTGGCGGCAACCGAGAAGGCGAAGGTGTGCACTTCGGTCCGGAGCAGATAACGCGCGGTCGAGCGCACGATGCCATCGGCCGGAGCCGCGCGAAATTCGGCTGCGCCATGCTTGTCGGAGAGTTCGATGGGAGTGATGGAAGACACTGGTTTCTCAAATCTTATCAAATACTTACGGCTTTCCGTTCGATGTCGCTCCGAGCTAGGCAATTCTCGTGTCTAGTCACAGTTGAGTCCCCGGGTCATGTCTTTGACTTTTATTTTCTTCAACTTCGCTCTTGCCAACCGGAATCTTCCTGCTATTATCTGGTGCTTCGTCAGCCGGACTCGGTTGGCGATGTGTGCAGAGATTGACGTTTCTGTGTCAGCAGTGCGATATCGCGCCTTCGTCTTCGCGGCTCCACCGTATTTCGTCGCGGGCAACCGTTCGACGGAATGCAGGGGAGCCGTTTCTGTTGGTGCGGTGTTGCCGGTGCGCGGTGACGCCAGTTAAAAAATTCTTACCGTCCCTTCGAGGGGGTGTCCGTGCACGTGCTGTTCGAGTCATCCGGGACAAACAGACAAGCGACGGAAGAATAATTCTTAGCAATGAGGCGAAAGGAGTTTTTTGTGAGAGAGAAGGGTACTGTGAAGTGGTTCAACGGGGCGAAGGGATACGGATTCATCCAGCGCTCCACGGGCGAGGATGTCTTCGTGCATTTCTCCGCCATCCAGGAGAACGGTTACCGCTCGCTGAACGAAGGCGAGACCGTCGAGTTCGACCTGCTCAAAGGCCCGAAAGGCTTTCAGGCAGGCAACGTCGTGCGCGCAGCGGCATAAACTTTCTCCACCAGTTCGCAACCCTCTCGAAGTGTCGAGAGGGTTTTTTATTGGGCAAATTATCCCGGAATGAGATCCGCAAATCGCGGACCGTCCGCGCACAACTCTCATGCTGGCTCCCTCATCTGATTCCAATAACCTCAGCGAGGGATAAAAAATGGTCGGGCGCACAAAAGATTGGGATGAAACCAACGCCCGCCTTACTGCCCGCACAAGGAGACTTCATGCCAACAAAACCGAAAAATACCATCTGCCTCTGGTTCGACAAGGACGCGCATGATGCAGCGCGCTTCTACGCGGCGACGTTCCCGAATAGTGAAGTGAACGTTGTTCACAAAGCGCCCGGTGACTTCCCGGGCGGGAAGAAGGGCAATGTACTGACGGTACA
This sequence comes from Terriglobia bacterium, assembly GCA_963847715.1. GTDB lineage: Bacteria > Acidobacteriota > Terriglobia > Terriglobales > Acidobacteriaceae > Acidiflorens. The sequence continues at coordinate 52,178 of CAWKAZ010000021.1, read as the reverse complement.
GTTTACGGTTCTCGGCATTCCCTGTCTCGGCCTCAACGGCGGACCGATGTTTAAGCACAGCGAGGCGTTCTCCTTCCAGATCGCCACGGACAATCAGGAAGAGACAGACCGCTATTGGGACGCGATCATCGGCAATGGAGGCGAGGAAAGTGCATGCGGTTGGTGCAAAGACCGCTGGGGCCTCTCCTGGCAGATCACTCCGCGTGCGCTAACCGATGCGCTTGCGGCTGGTGGCGCTGAGGCGAAGCGTGCCTTCGAGGCGATGATGCAGATGAAAAAGATCGACGTCGCCAAAATCGAGGCAGCGCGGCGGGGATAAGATGGATAGAGGGCACGCGAGTGGCGCACCCTCCATCTATTTCGTTCAGTGTTAGAACCAAAACCTGCGCTATACTCCCCGTTTGACCTGCCAATGCTGAAGACTCTGGGGAGGATACGAGCATGAAAAGATCAATGGTTTTGTGGGGGCTGGTGTGGCTGATTGTTCCGGGCATTGGGGTGCCAGCGAGTTTCGCGCAAGGTCTGGGAGCCACGCAAATCGGGCCCGGTTTGCAGAATCTCGCCGACTGCCAGGGTCGTACCCAGGGCCACAGCGAACACCTCATCGCCGACCGTCTGCAGGCCAAGCTCGATAAATCCACCTCGCTCACGCCTGAGGAGCGCGACATTTGGGTTGCCGAAATCGGTGCTCTTCGCCAGGTCAAACCCGGGCACCCCTTCAAGGCGCCCGACCCGAAGAACCCGCAGCGTTATTTTCTCGGACTAACCAAGGACGAACAAACTTCCATCAATTCCATGCACAACCGCTTTGTGCAGGAAAACAACCTCGACTGCGAGAAAAAATATGGTGGCATGACGCGCTATTCGCCGGGTTCGGACCAGTCCGGCCAGGCGGCATACGAAAAGCATTTGAAAGACAACATCGGCACCGCCACCGACATCGCGACCATTCCCGTGACCCCGATTGCCAGTCCGTATCCGAAGTCTCGGGAGCAGATGCACGAAGACAGGAGAGCGACGCAGCAGGCGAACCGGCAGGCGGCGTCCCAGACGATCGGCGGATGCACCGACTCGGCCAAGGGGCTGCGCCTGAGCATTATGGCTGACAAGATGCAGCAAAAGTTCGACGCCAGCAAGGGACTGTCGGCCAAAGAGCGCGCAGATTTCGAGGCGGACATCAAAGCCACCCGCGATGCCGCCGACCAGAAACTGGACTCCGTCCCGCCGGTCGATCCCAAGAATCCCAATCGGGCCTTCATGCGCCTGAACTCGCAGGAACAAGTCGCGGTCACGACTGAATTCTCGAGCCGCTACGTGGCGGCGATGCAGAGCTGCGTCCATGCAGGGACGCCGGCGCGGAGTGCGGCGCATTGAGCACCCGATCCTGCACACTTGGGATATTGGGCCTCTTACCCCTTTCCCCAGGTGTGCTCAATCTTCGGTGGACTCTGCAAAGTTTGCATCACTACACAATACTGCTCCGTTTTCGCCTGCAACGCACTGAGCTGTTCCGCTGTTGCTTGCGGCGCCTTTACATCGAATATCACCCGGATGCTCTGAAATCCGACCGGGACTTCTTTCGATATCCCGAGGGTTCCTTGCAGGTCGAGATCGCCCTCCACCCTGACATCAATTCCTTCGGTAGGGATTCCCATCGCCGCCGCGACCATCTGGCACGTGATCTGAGCACAAGCGGCGAGCGCGCCCAGCAGCAGGTCGCCCGAGCAGGCGCCAGTTCCCGCTCCGCCAACGCCCTGATGCGCTTGCGCATTGTAGATTGCGCGCCCGAGGTCGATTGAGCAGGCGATGGGCGCGTCGGTCTGACTACCGTGCGCCGTGAGCGTGATTACGGAACTCTTCGGGTCTTGCCGGTACCGGTCTTTCAACGGGCGTTGCAACGATCGAACATCCATGAATCGTCTCCTGAAATCTGGGGTATTATAAACGCATTCAGGGGAGAGGCTGCGAAGCGCGTCACGGTAATCACGCAGCGGCGAGCAGTATTGGGCAGGCCAATAGCCGCGCCACACCGAGATCCATGAACCCGCCGGAAACTCCATCATCATCCTCTCAGCCGTCCGCGTTGTTGCCGGGCACCCGCTTCGGAAACTACGAGATTCTGCAGCGATTGGGAGCCGGCGGGATGGGCGTGGTTTACCGCGCCAAGGACACTCGCCTCGAACGCGAAGTCGCCATCAAAACTCTCTCGCTGGAGCACGGCTCTCACCCGGATGCTTTATCGCGCTTCGAACAGGAAGCCCGCGCGGCCTGCGCTCTCAATCATCCAAGCATAGTCACGGTCTATGAACTCGGCTACGTGGACGGAACGCGCTACATCGCCATGGAATTGGTGACTGGTGAGACGTTGCGCGAATTGCTGGCTTCCGGCCCGATTCCATTCCGCAGGGCCGTCGCCATCGCCGCACAGATTGCCGACGCTCTCGACAAAGCGCACGCCATTGGGATCGTCCATCGCGATTTGAAGCCGGAGAACCTGATGGTTTCGGGCGACGCGACCGCCAAGATTCTTGACTTCGGACTGGCGAAACTGCAGCGGGTTCAGCCTGTCCGGGATTCGGATGACTCGACCGCGATCACCGAGCGAGGAACGGTGATGGGCACGGTCGGTTATATGTCACCTGAGCAGGCCACAGGTGGCGAAGTTGATTTTCGTTCGGACCAATTTTCCCTCGGGTCCGTGCTCTACGAAATGGTCACTGGATTTCCCGCGTTCCGGAAGAAAACCTATGCGGAGACGACGGCCGCCATCCTTCGCGATGAGCCCGAGCGTCTGGGTTCCAGAATGCTGCAAGCACCGCCTCCTTTTCTTTGGATCGTGGAGCGCTGCCTGGCCAAGGATCCCAAGGAGCGCTACGCCTCCACGAGGGATCTAGCTCGCGACCTGGCGGCCGTGCGGGACCGTCTTGCCGATGCGTCGGCACGCCCCTTGGAGTCTCGTCCCAACAATCTGCCGGCGCAGCGCACCGCATTCATCGGACGCGAACACGAAGCGGCTGCTCTCCGTCAGCTCTTGAGCCGAGTGGACGCACAGCTAGTGACCCTCACAGGCCCGGGGGGCATCGGGAAGACACGACTCGCCTTGCAGGTAGCCGGCGAGGCACCGGCAGAGTTTCCAGCTGGGATTTGCTTCGTTCCCCTGTCGGCAGTAAGCGACCATGGTTTGATTGCATCCGCCATTGCGCAAGCTTTGCGAGTGCACGAAACCGGAAATCAGTCACCGATGGAAAACTTGAAAGAACACTTGAGCCGACTGGACCAGCCGATGCTCCTCTTGCTCGACAACTTTGAGCACCTGGTTGCCGCCGCGCCGTTGATCGCGCAACTGCTCACCACCGCTCCGAAGTTGAAGGTCGTGGTCACCAGCCAGGCTCCACTGCACGTCTATGGCGAATATGAATTCCCTGTGCCCCCGCTTGCGTTGCCTGACCTCAAGTCCATTCCCGCCCCTGATGTGCTCTCCCGACTTCCCGCAGTCGCGCTCTTCGTGGAGCGCGCGCAGGCGGTAAAAAACGAATTTACGATCACCAGAGAAAACGCTGCCGCGGTGGCCGCCATCTGTGCCCGGCTGGACGGTTTACCTCTGGCCATCGAACTGGCGGCGGCGCGCATCAAGCTGCTTTCACCGTCCGCCATGCTGGCCCGGCTCGAGAGTCGTCTGAACCTGCTGACCGGGGGCGCCCGCGACCTGCCGACCCGTCAACAAACTCTTCGCAGCACCGTCGACTGGAGTTACGGTTTACTCAATGCCTCGGAACAGACGCTCTTCCGCAGGCTTTCCGTGTTTACCGGCGGCTGCACGCTCGAAGGAGTGGAAGCTGTTTGCGACACCAAGGGCGATTTGGGTCTCGACATCCTCGACGGCATGGCTTCCATGGTGGACAAGAGTCTGGCGCAGCAGGTCGCAAAAGTCGATGCGGAGACTCGATTCCTGATGCTCTCCACCATCCGCGAGTATGCACTCGAACGTCTTATCGAGAGCCAAGATGAAGCTGCAACGCGCCGCGCCCATGCCGCCTATTACCTCGTCCTTGCCGAAGAAGGCGCCGAGGACGTAGCGGCACACCCCGAATGGCTCGACCGTTTTGAGATGGAGCACGACAACTTTCGTTTGGCGCTCGATTACCTCATCAAGACTGGGGACGCCGAGTGGGGCCTCCGCCTCGGCGCCGCCCTGTTTCGCTTCTGGGAAACTCGCGAATATCTCACCGAGGGCCGTGATGCGATTGCACGCCTGCTCGCGCTGGAAGGAACCGCGGCGCGTCCCAAGTTGCATGCTCGATTGCTCTTTGCAGCCGCCGTTCTGGCGGGTGAGCAGGGCGACTACGCCGGAGCCCAGCAACTATTCGAAGACAGTATGGAGACTTGCCTCGAACTCAACGATAGTCGCGGCGTGGCTGTCGCCCTCAATGCCTTGGCCGTCAACGCCCGCGATCGTGGCGAATTGCCCCAGGCATCGTTGCTCTTCGAACGATGCGTAGCAATCTGGAAGGACCTCGGCGATTCCGCGGACATTGCCCGCGCGCTCAGCAACCTCGCCAACGTAACCAAGTTGCAGGGCGATTATGCGCGGGCATCCGCGTTTTACGACGAGTGCTTGACGATGTTCCGCAAAGCTGGAGATGGCGCGGGCGTCGCCTGGACGCTCAACTACATGGGTGATGTGGCACGAGAAAAGGCGGACCTGGCCGCCGCACGGTCATATTGCGAACAAAGTCTGACAGCATTTCGCCAACTGCGAGATGGCTGGGGAATCGCAAGCACACTCTCCGATCTCGCGAGCCTAAGCTTTGATCATGGAAATGACGCCGAAGCTCGGCGTCTTTATGGCGAAAGCATCCGGATGTTTAAGGAGTTGGGTCACCAGCGGGGCATCGCCCGGGTGCTGGAATGTCTCGCTGCCGGTGCCGCCGCACAATCGAACTCCGAGCAATCGCTGCATCTGGCGGGAGCTGCCGCCGCGCTCCGCCAACGTTTGGGCGCGCCCATCACGCCGACCGAGCAACCAAGACTGGAGAAGGCTTTGGAATTTGCGCGCCGTACGCTTGGCAATGCTGCCAGTCTGACCGCTTGGATGGAAGGATGGGAAATGCCAATTGAGCAGGCCGTCCTGGAAGGGCTTGACGGCAACATGCAACCAGGGTGTCGGAGTCGAAACCCGGTCTAGCTCAGTTTGCAGTGTCAGGATCGATCAGGCGTCTTACAGCCGAGATGCGATTTGCCGGCAAACCTGTTCGGCGAGCGTGTTCTCGAATGGTTTCTTCGTCTGGCGCCAGATACACGCAATAGACCTTATCGCCCGTCACATAGCTGTGGAGCCACTTGATCTCCGGCCCCATCTCCTTCAGTACGCCAACCGATTTTCTGGCGGCTGCTTGCAGTTCCGCATCCGATAAATTCCCCGCGCCCGGAATCTCCCGCTCAATCACGAATTGGCGCATAGCCACCTCACAGAACGGTCATGTTAGCAGAAGTTGCTGGATGAGCGCACGTGGAGAGCCTCGCGGTAGCGGCAGTTTTATGAACGAGCCGTGCTCTTTTTGGATTTCTTGATCCACTACGGCTACGTTGAGGGATAGGCTCGACTCTAAACGTTCGCAAAGAATGGGTGCCCGGTCTGCAGGATACCGGAGCTATTTTATTCCTCCCGGTGTCCAACTCAGTTTGATCCTCTGCCGGTACAGTACTCGCGTGTACGGGCCATGATTGTCGTCGGAGCGGACGTAGTAGAGATAGGGTTCGTCCGCGATCGTCGAAAAGTTGGGATCGGTCGAGCTTGGATCGAGCAACGAAAAGTAGGCGTATGACCAATTTCCCGGCGGCTCCTTGGCCAGGAGATCGGCAATCGTCACGACGAGCGTCGGCTGGCTCCATTGAATCAGGTCCTGCGATGTTGAGAGGTACAGGCCCGGCGGTCCGTAGTAGTTGTCCCAGATGTCGATTAACGTCGCAACAAACAGACCTGATGCCGGATGGAAATTGATGGCGTTCACGTAGCCCAGTGTCGGAACTGGCGTGAAGATGTGTTCCAGCGGATCGACTACCGGAAGCAGATAGGGATCGTCGAAAGAGACGCTGTAGTCCTGTCCATTCCAGGCGCGCCATGAGGTCGGATCGAGAATGTTATTTGTGCGAATTGGAGCAGCGCCTCCTAGTACCAGACAATTGCTGGTCCAGCAGTTGTTGGGCCAGCCCCAGCCCGTCGCGACCGCATAGTACCAATCCCCCTTCTTCACGACATTCGTGTCGATGCTGTAGCCCTCGGGACCGTCGTTGACGACGTAGGGATAAGGAACGCTGAGGATGTAGTTGGCGGGCGACTTGAATGATCCGAAATGATACCCCCCGTCGTTCGAGACGTGAAACGTGTCGCCGTTGTACCAGCAGGACGCCGAGTAATTTCCTTGTTCGCTGCACTCGCCCGGGTGCTCCCAGCCGTGATACTCCATGTGTCCGAGCGCTACGATTTGTTTTCCGTCGATGCTGTAGAACGAATCAAGCCAGGTGCTGTCGTCAAACGCAGCCGGATCGGCGTTGTGATGGGAGTTATAGGCGACCTCGCAACTGTGTTTCACGGTCGCAAGCGTCGGCCCGAGGCTGGCGCGCAGTTTGTAGTGCGATGCCACGAGGTGGACCGTCCCCTGATAGTCGACGAAGGCACGTGCGGGGGCGTCGGGAATGTCGATCAATTCACAGGAATCCTTGCGCGTATCGAAAACGGCGGTTCGAGAGCCCACGAACGCGCCCTGAACGCTGGCGATGCCGGATGGTTTCTGCGCGGCGGCTGTCTGATTCGATGCGGCGATCAGGGCGAGAGTCAGAATCAGGCTGGCGAAGCGAAGGGAGCGCGACATACTTCTTCTCCTACATTCTCGCTCTATTAGAACCCTGCGAAGCTTGAATCGACGCGCGATGGGAGTATTTTTTTGCGGCCCGCCCGATTCCCCGCGAGGTCAATTCATTGCAGCGCTCGTTCATGGGCGCGCCGGGGCTGGCGGCTTGAGGACTGCCAACTGGAAATCGCGACGATGCACGAATCCAACCTGCTCGTAGATACGAATCGCTCCGGTATTATGTGCAAACGAGGTCAGGAACGGCACGCGACCTGCAGAGTGAAGGTTGCGCGTAACGGCGGCGACCAGCGCCTTGGCAAAGCCGCGACCGCGGAAGTCAGGGTGCGTGCAGACGGCACTCACTTCCGTGAAGCCGCCGGGAGCCAATCGCCGACCGGCCATGGCCGCGAGGCGGCCGCCGCCGCGAATTCCGATGAATCCACCAAGTTCGGCTGTGCGCCCGCGGAATGGACCCGGTTCGGTCAGCGTCGCGAGAGCCACCATCTCGGGAAAGTCCGCAGGCGTCAGCGGGAGAATCGCCTCGCCGAGCACAGGCTGTTCTGGAACCGTCGGGCAGATCATCTGAATAATTGCCCCACCACGAATAAGTTGCCAGCCCTCCGGAATTTCTGGGGAATCCTCCAGAAAGAGGACCGCAATATCTCCCGCCGGAACGATCGCGGCGAGGTCTGCGTAGGCTTCAGAAGTCAGTTTCTGAACTGCGGACAAGGGGCCGATATCGGCGCGATATCGTCGGGCCAGACCACGCCCGACATTTCCGCCAACGGCGAGATGCGCATGACTGGTGGCCAGCGAGTTCCAAATAGGATTATCTAGCAATTCGACGTTCTCGAACTGTGCGGCCGAATTCATGTTGTGGATTGGATGTAGTCCGCGGAGCCAAAGCTTCAGCGAACCCGAACCCGAGATTGTGTCGAGCTTATTTGCCAGCATCTGAGACTAGCAGTATCCAAGTATAGAGAGCACCTGGCGCGGATCGGTGAGGGGAAACGCATCGGTAGCTCGGCATCGGTGACATATCTCGTCCACGTCGGTTGAATACGTTGGGGAGATCAGCAGGTCTTGTCGTGAGGCAATTCCATGGCGCAGTTGGCTCGCGGTTTCTTCGAAGGTTGCTGGGCTTTGAGGTTTACGGTGCTCTCGCCAAATTGGCTCAATCTCTTCGGTCGTGACAAGTTCCAGCATGCGCAGGAAATCGCGCGCGAATTTCGGGGCAACCGGTTTGCCCTCCATCAGGTCCCAGTTGAGGCGCGCGTGTCTTGCCACTAGGTCCTGCAGGGATGCCATCCCAAAGGGGAGCGCCGCGATTTCTATCGGCAATATACGTTTCATCTCCAAGCCATAAGCGCGGAACACGTCGACGCGCACCTCCGTTTCCGGATCGACCGCTTGCAGCATGGTCTTGGCGGGAGGATCCGACGGATGGACATGGCGCATCAGCAGTGTTGGACCGAGAGTCTGAGGAATGCAATCGAAGGACGACGCCATGAAATCGATGTCATGGAGCGGTCGCATGATGGGGCTTCCGCCACGATTCAGAATATGGAACTCAATGGCAATGCCACCCGTCAATGCCCACCGCGAAATGTCGTGAGCCGCCAGCCTGCGGAGCGTCCTGGCCACGCGGCCACAATCTTCGCCAGATAGAAATAATTCGAGAGACATAGTTCACCCTAAAACGGTTCACCCTGATCATTATTTTTCGACGGTCTTGATGTCGAGGCTTCGCCACAAATACCAGCACGCGATGGAGCGATGCGGCGCCCACGGTTTCGCGATTTTTTCCATTACGGCGGGCTTCGGCCACTTGCGCTTCTTGTAGTGCTTCTTGATCGCGGCCTGCACGCCGTAGTCGCCGGTCGGCAGGATGTCAGAACGGCGTAGCGTGAACATCAGGAACATGTGCGCGGTCCAGACGCCGATGCCCTTGACCTGCGTCAGATGCGCGATGACTTCCTCTTCCGTCATCTTGGGCATGCGCTCGAATTCGAGCAAGCCGGCATGAGTTTTCTCGGAGAGGTCGCGCAGATAGCTGGTCTTTTGCCGCGACAGGCCGATGGCTCGCATCTCGGCGTCTGTGAGCTTCAGGATGCCCTTGGGAGTCAGCGGATCGCCCGCGGCCGCGGTGAAGCGATCAAAGATGGTGGCAGCCGCTTTGCCATTCAGTTGTTGATAGAGAATCGACTCGGCCAGAGCATGAAACGTAGGCTCGCCAAACTGGATGCGACATGGTCCGATCTGCTGAATGAGCGCGGCCAGAACCGGATCGGATTTTTTCAGGTGATTGATGGCCTTGCGATGATTGCTTGTTTTTTCCAAAGCATGGCTCCGGGTTACAGGAGAAGAATTCTAGCACAGGAAGGCGAATACAAAGCGAACAAAACAGTAGTCGGATTCGGCCCAGAGCTAAAAGCTAAGAGCCAAGCAGCCGTTCCTCACGACGGGAAGTGAAAATGCACGTCATGCTTCGAGGCGACCGGAGTGCCGTCGAGCGTGGCCGGCTGGAAGTGCCAGCGTCGCAGCGTCGCTTCTACCTTTTCGTCAATTCCGTGGCCGATCGCCTGGACAATTTTGGTCTCAACGACGTTTCCCTCGGAATCAATGGTGACTTCAATGACCACGTCGCCCACCAGGTCGTGAGGAAGGGCGGCCCGGTCGACGGGAGGGTTCGGAAACACAGTTGGATAGGCGACATGGACCTCGTGGCCGGTGATCGGGCCGTCAATCATGGTGCCCAGAGGAGATCCAGCGCGCGAATTGTGGTCTCCTGCCTCCGCATCGGCCATCGTCGCCTGCGGCTCGGGAGCCGGCTTCGGCGTGTGGCGCTGCGGATTGGCCTTTGGCTTAGCGGCTGAAGACGGGAAGTGGAGCTTCGCCGTATCCGGGTTGTCATCCGCGCCGGAGGGCAGGTAAACCAGTTTGTAACTGTGAGCACCCTCGCCGTAGGCGAGCGACTCCGGGATCAGTTCGATGACTTTGGGATTGTGGAAAGCGATGATGCTCAGCCACACGAGGTGTGCGCCGACCGACACTCCAACCGCACGATAGCGGCGGAAAGTCGAAGTCGTCGGCTGTAGTCCGGTAAACACGTCACCTTCTAGCTTACTAAATTGACGTTCCCAGGGAGAAAAGGTTTTTGACGCGGCTCGGCGTAGCGTAGGGGTCGACGATCGCGGGAGTGGATTACGGTGATCAGAAAAACTAATGATTCCACCACTAATTATTACTTCGTGTTAATAGAGCCCATCTGCTATATTTCCCCGATTCGCAGAGCCCCTCTAACTAAGGTGGGCTCACAGCCGCGCCAACTTATGGGCCGCATCGCAGTTCTTTTTCTACGCCGCTTGTGGATGCCCGCGCTCGTCTTCAGCGCGTTCTGCCTGGTTTGCGTCGTCGTGTACATGCGGCTGGATCGGTTGCACCCGATTGACGCATTCTTCTGGATTTTTCATCCGTATTCCATCGACTACCGCTCTGTTGGCACGGCTACCAAGCTATTTTCGATTTTCGTTTATGTGGGAGTATTCGCCTTTCAGGTGTGGATCGCCGAGCGCGTACTGGTCACAATTTTCAACCGCCAGGGGCTGGAGGCCTGGAAATCCATGGTCAACGATGTGAACATCGAGAAGCTCAAAGATCATTTCATTATCTGCGGATATGGCCAGGTGGGGCGGACGGTGGTGGATCAGCTCACTCCACTGAAGATTCCATTTGTCCTGATTGAAACGAATGAAGGCCTTTGCCGCGAACTCCTCAACGACGGCGTACTCGTAATTCAGGGAGATGCGAAGCGGCACGATGTGCTTCTACAAGCTGGCATCCAGCGGGCCTGCGGCATTTGCATCGTGATCGACAGCGATGCCGACAATCTCTACATCACGGTTACCGCCCGGTCGCTGAATGCCAAAGCGAAGATCATCACGCGTGCCGGCCAGCAGCGCTACGCCAATGCGATTCGCAAATCCGGCGCCGACGAAGTCATCATCCCTGAATATGAAGGCGGCATAATGACCGGACGGATGATCCAGAAATACTATCCTGCAACCGGCAGCCTGGAGTAGCTTCGGAAATCAGGTGCCGCGGCCGGATACAAGAGTTCCCGCGCTAACAAACTGCCTTTGCCCATCTCCGCCGTTGCCACTATCATCTCAAGTTCAGGATTTCTAATTCCACGAAGCAGGAAATCATTTTTCATTTCGCACATGAAAGGCACTCATGATCACGATTGTTTCGGGACTACCGCGTTCGGGCACCTCATTAATGATGCAAATGCTCGACGCCGGCGGTCTTCCCGTTCTCTCCGATGGCGAGCGCAAGGCCGATACCGACAACCCCAAAGGTTATCTGGAGTGGGAGCGCATCAAGCAGCTGCCGAAAGATCCAAGCCTGATTGCCGAAGCCGAAGGCAAAGTGGTGAAAGTTATTTCGCAGCTGATTCTGTCGCTGCCCATGGATCACGACTACCGCATTGTGTTCATGCAGCGGCCTCTTCCGGAGGTGCTGAAATCGCAGGATGAAATGCTGCGTCGCCGGGGAAATGCGGACGCGATCAGCGACAACTCCATTTTCGAAGAGGCGTTTCAACGCCATTTGATTGAAGTCAATCAATGGCTGGCGAGCAAGCCGAACGTGAAGGTCCAGCGCGTGCACTATCACCGCATTCTGCGCGAGCCGAAAGCGGTAGCCGAAGAAGTGGCCGCCTTTCTGAAAGTGCCGCTCGACGTAGCAGCCATGGCCGGACAAGTGGATGGAAGCCTTTATCGCAACCGCATGAAGTAGGACCGATCGAACGAAGTTTCAGAGCGCGCCCTTTCGCGGCATCCAGCGGCCGATCGCAACTGCCAAACAACTTACTCCGAGAAACGCCGCTATCAGGACCACAATATTCAGCGCGGTGCGCGGATATCCGAGCACAGCCGCATCCAGAAAGTGATACGGATAGCGACCCGTCAGGGCTCCGCGGATCATCGAGTAAACGGTGTAGATTGCGGGATACGCCAGCCACGCCGGCACATCCCGAAACTGCAACTCGTCCTTGCGAACGAACAACAGCCAATACAGCACGTACAGCACGGGCGCTGCGTCGTGCAGAACGACATCGGCGATTTTCTGCAATCCCTCGGGGTCCCAAACATGCCGCAGCGCAATCGAGTAGACGATGCCGACGATGGCAATGAAGACGGCGATCGCGGATTGCACCGTGGGTCGCGCACAGAAACGGTGTAAAGCCGATGCCTCGGGTTGCAATGCCAAGGTCAGCACCATCGCGAGCAGCAGGTTGGTTGTAATCGTAAAGTAGCTGAAGTAGTTGACGATGGCAGTCGCGACCGGGGCTCCCGTGGAGCGCGCCGTCACGATGACCACATATAACTGAAGCAGCAACCCGTACCACGCCAGCAGTGCAATCGCCATGGCGACGTAGCGGGAGAGTCGGTTCTGTGCGGTGGGAGTCATGCCGTCTTACGGGCTCCGAGAAGGTCGATGTAGGCCTCCGCAATCAAGTCCGGCAGGTCGATTCCGAATTCGCGCAGAAATTGATCGGCGATGTGTTTGCCGTCCTCTTCGTTTTGATTTTTCCTGAGGACAACTTCAAGTTCGAGGAAATCGCCCAGGCCTTCGACTTCGTCAATGTGAATGCGTGTCTGGCCGGCTAGGAACAGGGTTCGCGTTTTCTTGACCGTACCGACCACGCCGAGCGTGCGCGTCAGGATTTCGAGCAGGATGCGGGGATCGGATGTGCGGGCGATCGAATAGCGTGAACATCGGACTTCCGCAACATCGTCGCGTTCGTACCGGATGAGCTCTCCACACTCGGGATCATGATCGGGATCGAAGACACGAAGCTTGAGTCGCGCTCCATCGCACGGAAAGAAGACATCTTCCTGATGGATCACCTCGGGGCCGGAGTCCGCGAGGAGGGCAGCCGTGGCCAGCGCGGCATTGCGATTCTTCAGAAACGCTTTGATTTCGATGTTGGCGGGCACTGCAGGATTTTAGTACCAATCCGCAGGTTACGTGACACTCACTTCCGTGTAGATCCCATAGACCTGCTTCAACGCCTCGCAGATTTCGCCGACCGTCGCATACGCGCGGACCGCATCGATGATGTAGGGCATGGTGTTGACGTCGGAAATATTTCCGTTCGTGCCCGCGGTCGGAGTCTTGGCAGCCGCCTGCTTCAGCGCGTCGAGTCGTCGCTCGACTTCTTCATTCGAACGCCGCGCCCGCAGCGCTTTCAGTTTCTGCTCTTGCGCCCGCGCGACTGATTCGTCAATGTAGAGAATGTGCGGCGATCCTTCTTCGATCACAAAATCGTTCACTCCGACCGTGATCTTCTCGTTCGCTTCGACGGCGCGCTGGTACTGGTAGCTGGCCTCGGCAATTTCCTTCTGCGGATATCCGCGCTCGATAGCATTGACCATACCGCCCAACTGGTCGAGCTTTTCGAAATAATCGAAGGCGCCCTGCTCCATGTCGAGCGTCTGCTTCTCGACAAAGTAGGAACCGCCGAGCGGATCGACCGTCTGCGCCACGCCGGACTCAAAGGCAATGATCTGCTGTGTGCGCAGCGCAATGCGCGCCGCTTCAGCCGTCGGCAGAGCAAGCGCTTCGTCGTAGGAATCGGTGTGCAGCGACTGCGTGCCGCCCAGCACCGCGGCCAGCGCCTGCAAAGCAACGCGCGCGATGTTGTTCATTGGCTGCTGCGCGGGCAGCGAGACGCCGGCCGTCTGGGTATGGAAGCGCATCAGGCGGGTGCGGTCGTTCTTCGCCCCGAAGCGGTCTTTCATCAGCCGGTACCAGATCTTGCGCGCAGCGCGGTATTTCGCGATCTCTTCGAAGAAATCGTTGTGCGCGTTGAAGAAGAAACTGAGACGCGGCCCGAAGTCATCGACATCAAGCCCGCGGCGGCGCGCCCACTCGACATACTCGACGCCGTCGTAAATGGTGAAGGCCAGTTCCTGCAGCGCCGTCGAGCCCGCTTCGCGAATGTGGTAGCCGCTGATCGAAATCGTGTTGAAGCGCGGCGTAAACTTCGATCCGAACTCGAAAGTATCGATCACCAGCCGCATCGACGGCGCGGGCGGATAGATGTATTCCTTCTGCGCAATGTATTCCTTGAGAATGTCGTTCTGGATGGTGCCCGAAATTTTCTTCCAGTCAGCGCCCTGCTTCTCAGCAACCACGAGATACATCGCCCAGAGCACGCTGGCCGGAGAATTGATGGTCATCGAGGTCGTGATCTTGTCGAGCGGGATGCCGTCGAACAGAATCTCCATGTCTTCGAGCGAATCGATAGCCACGCCGCACTTGCCAACTTCGCCTTCGCTGGCCGCATGATCGGAGTCGTAGCCCATCAGCGTAGGCAGATCGAACGCAACCGACAAGCCGCCGCCGCCATGCTCCAGCAGATATTTGTAGCGCTGGTTAGTCTCCTCGGGCGAGGCGAAGCCGGAGAACATACGCATCGTCCACAGCTTCCCGCGGTATCCGGTTGCGTGAATGCCGCGCGTGTAGGGCGGTTGGCCGGGATAGCCCAAGTATTGATCGTAATTCCAGTCGGCAGGAAGATCGGCCTGCGTGTACAGCCGCCGGATCGGCGCGTTCGAAATCGTGCTGAAGCGGGCGTGCCCATGCTCATCAAGATTCGTACCGGTGGAGGCTCCGATCGGCTTTTCAGGAGCTTTTTCGAGCGTGGGAGCCAGCGTCTTTTCGGCCCACTTTTTTTCGGATTCGGAGGGATGGCGGTCGTCAAAGACGTCGGCAATCGGGCTTTCCGCCACTGCTGGTTTGCTCAATTCGTTCTTCGGCTTTTTCTCAGGCATTCCGCTCCCCACGCTGCTTTCGATGATAGAGGAGCGGCCGCCATGCTGCAAAAGATGCAACCGACCGAGCGGTTGGGCCGAAGGTTTACCCCGTGTACCTCTGTGTACCCTGTGGTCAAGATTTTCTCCGTTGCTCTTCCCTTGACGCCGCTTTTCATGCGCACCTATGCTGGGTCTTCTTCCCACGGAGGGATTCTGAAGGCGTTTCGGCGATTATTGCAGCGCACTCCTTGCTGCAAAAGATGCAACCGACCGAGCGGTTGGGCCGAAGGTTTACCCCGTGTACCTCTGTGTACCCTGTGGTCAAGATTTTCTCCGTTGCTCTTCCCTTGACCCGCTTTTTGCGCGCACTTATGCTGGGTCTTCTTTCGGCGGAGGGATTCTGAAGGCGTTTCGGCGATTATTGCAGCGCACTCCTTTCTATGGCGCTTACAAAGCGGCCGGGCACTATCCCGACTACTGGTACTGGATTTTGCGCGGACGCCCGCAGCGCTCTCCGCACCTGCTGAAACAGAAAGTCGTCCGCGAATACGGAGAAAAGTTTGGCCTGAGAACCCTGGTCGAGACCGGGACATATTACGGCGAAATGGTCGCGGCCATGAAGAACCGGTTCGACCGCATCTACTCCATCGAATTCGTCCCGGAGCTGGCGCAGCGCGCAACGCGCAAGTTTGCCGGCGATCGGCACGTGAAGATTTTTTGCGGAGACAGCCGCGTCGTCATGCCCGAAGTCCTGGCATTACTGCAAGGGCCGGCGCTGTTCTGGCTTGACGCCGGATATTACGGCTGGGTCGGAATTCGCAGCAACGAACAAAGGCTCTCGGCCGAACTGGAAATGATCCTGAGCCATCCTCATCCACACATCATCCTTCTCGATGACGCCCGCGGGCTCACGGGCCTCGACGGCATCCCTTCGGTGGAGGATGTAAAAGCGTATGTCGAAACCAAGTTTCCCAACCGGCAGGTGCGCGTCGAGTACGACATCATGCGCATTACCCTACGCGGGAATGGATGCTGAAGACTCGATGTTGATTTTGGGTGGCGCGGCGCTTTCAGCGCTGCGGTAGCAGATTGCATTGAAGCCGGCTTCAACCGCCGTGGGCTGGCCGCATCTCTACGTTGACGCCTTCTCGCGCGCCAGTTCCCAAGCCTTGGCATATTTCCACGACACGTAGACCGCGTGATAGAAGTGCAGCAGCAAACCTTCGCGCCCATCAAGAAATCCGAGGCGGAAGATGTAGTTGTAGACAAACGTGGCCGCCGGACGGATCACGATATTGAACAGGCTGAACCCGCGATGGTCTTTCGCGACGACCATCTCCGCTCCAAGCGAGGAGTACCGGTTCATGTGGTCGACGTAATCGCTGAGCGTGGGATAAGAGTGGTGAAGTAGCGCGGATTTCAGGTGCAAGGTAGTGCCCTCGGTGAGCCTCGCATCTTCGTGTACAGCGCGATCCTCGAAGCGCGCCATGCCGCGGCGAAACAGACGCAACTTGGGGTCAGGCCAGAACCCGCCGTGTTTGATCCAGCGGCCAAGGAATTCATTCTTGCGTGAGATTCGGTAACCGTTGACCGATATCATGACCCCGCGGCGCGCATCGGCCGTTTTTGCGAGCATGCCTTTCGCGAGCTTGATTGCTTCGCGAAGAGATTCTTCCGTAGTCGGAGATTCTTCTCGGGCGCGTGCGAGGGCCTCGTCTCGGTTCTGTGGGAACAGACCAGAGATTTGTGCCGCGAGGCTGGGCTCCAACTCCTCATCCGCATCCAAACTAAGAATCCAATCGCCCGTCGCCTTGTCGATCGCCGAATTCTTTTGCGCGGCGTAGCCCTTCCACTCCTCAACGAAAACCTTCGCGCCCAGAGATTTCGCGATGTCAACAGTGCGATCCGTCGAGCCCGAGTCAACGACGATGATCTCGCCTTTGCCGTCGGCGACAAGCGGTTGGACGCTGGTGAGCGTGCGTGCGATGTTGGCTTCTTCGTTGTGCGTGATGATGACAACGGAGAGGATCACGCGGAACTCCTGCTGGTAGCAACAAACAGCCTGCCGAGCTTTGCTCGGCATGGACGGGCAGGAATGCTCGTCCCCACACGTGCATCTTCGATGCTCGAGAGCGTCACGCAGAGAGGATACGCGAGACACAGCACGCAGCAACAGAAAAACGCCGCAAAAGAAAAACGCCGGGCGGCGACGCCCGGCGTTCAGATGATTCAGCAATTACTTACTGCTTCGGTTGTGCCGGAGGAGGCGCTGGCACCGGCTGATCGGCCGGTCGCGCCACCACATGCGGAATGTTTGGTGTGTGCGTCACCTCGCCGCGCAAGGCGTCCGCAATCTCAACCCCGGCGTGTTCAAGCAACAGACCGATGGATCGGTCCAGTTCGATTTCTGCCTTCTCGTATGCGGCCTTAGCAGACACGAGCGTGACTTCCGCCTGCGTCAGAGCCGCTTGGTTCTGCAACACCAGAGTCGAAGTGGAAGCTCCGAGTGCATACTTCTTCTGCTCGGCGTCGAGAGACTGGCGTGCCAGGTCGACCGCAGCCTGTGCGGAAGCGACGCTGGCGCGATTCTGCTGCACTCCAAACTGCGCGTTGCGCACTTCGATGCGCACCCGGTTCTCGGTCTGTTGTAACAGCAACTGCGACTGCCGGTATTCAAGTTCGCCGCGCACCTGGACGGATTGCGCCGCACGGTTGCGAATCGGAATGCTGAGCGTCAGACCAATTCCTTTGTCTGGCGCCGTTGAATCGACCAACTGGTTGAGCGCACCCGTATAAGACGTAGCCGGATTTACTTGGCCCGTGCATTGTGTGGGATCTGTCGTGCAGAGGTACTGCGGGTTTAAAGCGCCGCCCAACCCGGTCCCTTGATAGTAGGCGAATAGATCCAAAGTCGGCTTCAGAGCGCTCCGAATGGCCTTGTTGCTGATAGCGGTATTGGAAAGGTTGATACGCGATTCCGCCAACTCCGGACGATGAGCGAGCGCATCATTCACCAATTCCTCGATAGGGACCGCCGGTTCCTGTGCGGGCAGTTCCATAGTCGAAGTAGGAATTACCTCCGCGTCGGCCAGGACCGGGTCGACGAGGGTCCGACTGAGAGCATTCTTCATGAGCAGTTGCTCAAGTTGAAGATTCGTGAGCGCCAAAGTCAGAGTTTGCTGATCACTGGCCACTGTGCTCTGCGCTCGCACGACCTCGATCGGTGCCAAGGTCCCGATTTGCACTTGCTTCTGAGTGTCGGAGAGGGTTTTCTGAGCGAAGGCTAGCTGCTCTTGCTGTACTCTGACGTTCTCATAGGCAAAAACGAGATCCCAGTACATGTTTTCGATCTGATCAACAGTCGTTGTGATTTGCAAATGGAAAGCCACGTCCGAAAGCTCGCGATCGTTCTTGGCGATTTGGATGAAGCGGGTGTTGGCGGCTAACCCAAAGCCCTGCAGCAAATGCTGTGTAACTTGAGCGCGAAGACTCGAGTTGTACTGCGATTGGAATGCTTGAAAGGGCGAAAGCGGACTCGCCGTGCCGCGAGTGTTATTGAAGGCGACGGAAAGATTGGTGCCCCAGTGAAATCCCTGCTGGTAGCCGAAATCCCAAGTTGCGGTGTGACTGTCTGAAAAAGGCGGTGCGAAGGGACTCACGGTTTGGGTGCGGTTCTGATCGAGTTGAAAAGTCCCAGTCAAAATCGGATCGAAACTACTAAGGAAAGGCCCACTCCCCAGCGTGGACTGCACCAAGCCGCTGGATCCAGCACCTGCGCCACCGGCCGCGACCGAGGTTCCGCCCGTACCCGAGCCCACCTGCGTCCCCAGCCCGCCGACGCCGCCGCCGGGCGTATTCTGCACAACGCCGCTGTTGACGCCGAGAATCGTATTGGAGCCAGACTTAGCGCGCCAAAGATCGGTATCGGCAATGTTCAGGTTGTAGCGCGCGATCGCGATATCGAGGTTGTTCTCAAGTGCCAAGGCTACCGCATCGTTCATCGAAATATAAAGTTTGCCGTCTCGCATGAGCTGGTCAATACGCGAGGTGTTGGCCAGATTCGGCGGCTCCACGTGACGCGGAGTATAGGGACCGATCGGGTTGCCGAAAGCGGACTTCGGATTCGCATACTCCTTCACATCGAAAGGCTGCGATTTCGACGGCATCGCCTGTTGCTTCTGCGCCGATGGGGCAGCGGGCACGGACGAAGCATCCTGTGCCCACCCGGCGGGCACCATGCTGGCAGTAAGTAAGAGGGCGGCGACCCGCTGAAACGCGGTCAACACTGTAGAACGTTGCATTCGCATCATCTCCATCGTCAGACTCAGGCGATCAGGCCTTCCCGGCTTGTGGACGTACCCGTCCGCACATCTGGTAACCCATTTTTAATACGCAGAACGGCAGGCAAGAGTTCCTTGCAATCTTTTCCCTGTACCCTTAAGAAAGGCAAACTTTTTCATCGAGTGCTGTAAGTGAAATAGTATAGCTGACGCCGCGCCGTGCCTTCCGTGATCACGGCCGTAAAAGTTCGTAAACACTTACGATGATTCTGATGCGGCTGAGGACTCGAAAAAGAGCATGAAAAGAACGTGCGCAATCTCAAACTGATCCTTTCTTATGACGGTGCAGACTTCGCGGGTTGGCAGGTGCAGCCCGGCCTGACGACCGTCCAGGGCACGCTCGCCTCAGCCATTGGACGCTTGACGGGCGAAAATGTACTGCCCCAGGGCTCCGGCCGGACCGACGCGGGAGTGCACGCGCATGCCCAGGTCGCCAGCTTCGCCACCGCGTCTCCCATTCCGCCTGAAAACTGGCTGCGCGCACTCAACGACATTCTTCCTGCGTCGGTGCGAGTGCTTGAGGTGCACGAGGCTGCTCCCGGCTTCCATGCCCGCAAGTCAGCGCGCGCGAAGACGTATCGCTATCGGATTTTTCGCGAGGCGATCTGTCCCCCATTTCTAGCGAGGTATGTGTGGCACCATCCGTATCCGCTCGATGAATCGCTGATGAACGGGGCGGCTGCCGTGGTCGAAGGCGAGCACGATTTCACCTCGTTTGCGGCGGTCGATCCGGAGCGAGTCGAGCGGATGGCCGCGGCCAATGGCGAGGAGAATGGGAAGACGACAAACGTCCGGACAATTTTTTCATCGGCCTGGGCTCGGGAGGGTGGCGAGCTGATTTATACGGTCAGGGGCAGCGGATTTCTGCACCACATGGTGCGCAATCTGGTTGGCACCTTCCTGCTGGTCGGCAAAGGAACAGTGAGCCGCGACGAGTTGCGGCACATCCTCGCAGCCCGCGAGCGGACGGCGGCTGGGCCCACGGCGCCCGCAAGCGGCCTGTATCTGGTTGCGGTCGAGTATTAGTGTGGCGCGGACACTCCTGTCCGCGTGCTGGCAGCGCCCCAACCGTCCGCGGACAGGAATGTCCGCGCCCACGAGCCTCTGGCGTGGGCGTCCAGTCCCGCGTACACTTCTTCGCAGAATGGCTCCGAATGTGGAATTCGCGGTCTCCCGCATCGCCTCAGTAAACCCGGCTACAGGAGAGGTCTTAGGCGAACTCGATAGCGCCGGTCCCACCGAAGTACGCGCCGCCGTGGCCCGCGCCCGCGTCGCTCAGCCGGACTGGAATGCCTGGGGCGTCCGCAATCGTCTGCGGGTGGTGGACCGGTTCCAGCAGATTCTTCTCGCGCGCAAAACTGAAATCGCCCGCCGCATCACGCAGGAAGCAGGGAAGCCAGAGATCGAGGCCTTGCTCACCGAGGTTCTGGTAGTGCTCGACGCTGCGCGCTTTTTGATCGCCAACGCTTACTCCATTCTGCGTGAAGAAAAACTTCCGCACGGAAATTTCGCCGTCAAGACCAAGGCAGGACGCATTCTCCACGAGCCGCATGGCGTCATCGGAATCATCTCGCCCTGGAATTATCCGTTCTCGATCCCGGCGACGGAAACCTTGGCCGCGCTGGTTGCAGGCAATGCTGTCGTCCTGAAACCGTCTGAGTTGACGCCGCTGATCGCGCTCGAACTGCAGCGCCTGCTGCGCGAAGCGGGAGTGCCCGAAGACATCTTTCAGGTTCTGCCCGGTGAAGGAGAAACCGGGTCGGCGCTGGTGAAGAGCGAAATCGACAAGCTGGTCTTCACCGGAAGCGTCGCCACGGGCCGCCGCATCGCGCAGATCGCTGCGGAACGGCTGCTTCCCGTCGTGCTCGAACTCGGCGGCAAGGACCCGATGCTTGTGCTGGAAGACGCTGACGTCGACGTAGCCTCGAGCGGCGCCGTCTGGGGAGCGTTCGTCAACGCTGGTCAGACGTGCCTGTCGGTCGAGCGCTGTTATGTCCACCAGAGTTTGTATCCGGCATTTCTCGAAACCTGCAGCGAGAAGGCGCGCAAACTGCGCGTCGGCAATGGCATGGATCCGGCCACCGAGATTGGTCCGATGATTCACGAGAAGCAGGTGCGCATTGTGGAGTCGCATGTCGAAGACGCGAGGCAGCACGGCGCACGTGTGCTGACCGGAGGCACCCGGTTGCGCGATCTCGGCTCCACGTTTTACGCGCCCACCGTGCTGGCAGACGTCGAACAGAGCATGCGCGTGATGCAGGAAGAAACTTTTGGTCCGGTGCTGCCGATTGCGCCGTTCACGAGCGATGCCGAGGCCATACGGCTGGCGAACGATTCCGAGTTTGGCTTGGCGGCGAGCGTCTGGACGCGTGACCGGGCTCGTGGCGACCGACTCGCGCGCCAGATCAATGTTGGTACCGTGATGGTGAACGATACGGTGTCCTGTTTCAGCATCAGCGAAGCGCCGCACGGTGGAGTGAAGGCGAGCGGGATTGGCCGTACTCACGGGCGCTGGGGTCTCGAAGAAATGGTGCGCGTGAAGTATGTTGACCGCGATCTCACGCCCGGCATGAAAAAAGTCTGGTGGTTCGGATACGGGCAGGAGTTCTCAGCCGAAGCGGACAGCATGTTAAACGTGCTCTACGCGCGACCACTGCGTCAGAAGCTGAAAGCCGGACTGCGCGCCGCCAGAGCATTGTGGCGGAGAAAACTGTAGAAACCAGTTTCTCAGCTCTCAGTTCCCAGTTCTCAGTAAGGGCGTGAGGGATTCTACTGAGAACTGAGAACTGACAACTGAGAACTCAAAATGACTGACGCACGCACTCTACTACGACACACTCTCGCTACCCTTGCCTACCGCGGAGGTAAGGCCATCCGCAACGCTGCTCCGGATTTCGCGGGTTACGGTCTTCCGGAAACCGCGCGGACGCCGGCCAAGATTCTCGCTCACATCGGAGACCTGATGGATTGGGCCCTCTCGATGGCCGAAGGCCGCCGCGATTGGAAGGATTCCTTGCCGCTGCCGTGGGAGAAAGAATGCGAGCGCTTCTTCGCGGCCTTAAAGAAATTCGATGCATACCTCGCCTCCGACAATCCGCTTGCGGTCTCCGAAGAGAAATTGTTTCAGGGCCCCATCGCTGATGCGCTCACTCATGTCGGGCAAATTGCCATGCTGCGGCGGATGTCGGGAGTGCCCATGAAGGGCGAGAATTATTTTATGGCCGAAATCAGCGTTGGGCGGGTTGGCGCTGATCAGGCGGCGCCAAAAAAGGAATTCTGATCTGGACGTAGCGAGAAGCGAACAGCGAACGACGAACAGCGAACGACGAGAGGCGAACAGCGCGCCTCCTTGGTCCAGAGGCCGGGCCTGAGTAAAATACCAGCAAGCGGCCTTTAATCGAGGCGCGCAGGAGACTCCATGGCTTCCGGCGAAACGGCAACCGCTGTCACGGGCGATGTTCCTCAGCTTCCCAATCACAAGGTCAAGATCAAGAAGACGGGCCAGCGCGCCTGCAACGAGAAAAACGAGAAGGGCAAGTTCTGCGGCGGACACTTGAAGCGCTGGTTCTACGGCGCTGACGTTCTCGAAAGAGAATGCGGTTGCGTAGAGAAGGCCTGGGGAGCGAATACGGAAGTCTATCGTTGCGAATTTTGCCAGACCTTGTATTTGCCCGCTCCCGACGATCCGCGCGGGATGAACGTGGCGGGAAAAGGCCAGCTGTCGATATTTGGGCTAACCGTCCCTCCCAAAGAAGAGAAAAAGTCCTAGACGCGTTGGTCCGCGTGGGGTTTGTATCAGGGCATGGCTTCAGCCATGCCACAGGCAATGGGTGGCAACGACGCCTTCAGGCGCTGGATTGGGTTTAAGATTCGGCCTTGCTTCCGAATTGTGAGCATTGGGGTTTAACTGAGAGCTGAAAACTAAGAGCTGACAGCTGCCTTTGAATACTTCCGAACTCATCTACGACTGGAACGCGCTCTATCCTAAATCGCTGCATCCGCCCGGACCCGTGCGTCTTACCGATGAGACACTCCGCGACGGTCTGCAATCGCCATCTGTCCGTGATCCATCGATCGAGCAGAAGATCGAAATCCTCCACTTGATGGAGGCGCTCGGCATCAACACGCTCGATCTCGGCCTCCCCGGAGCGGGCCCGCGCGCGGTTGAGCACGTCACCGCCCTCGCGCGCGAAATTGTCGCGCACAAGATGAAGATCACGGCCTACTGCGCCGCGCGGACGCACGAAAACGATATTCGCCCCGTCGCCGAGATCGTCCAGAAGACGGGCCTTCCTATCGAAGTCGCGGCGTTTCTCGGGACCAGTCCCATCCGCCGCTACACCGAAGGCTGGGATGGAGACTTCCTGCTCCGCACCACCGAAACGGCAGTCAAGTATGCGGTCGCGCAAGGCCTCGAGGTCATGTACGTCACCGAAGACACGACGCGTTGCGATCCGGAAACCGTGAAGCAGTTGAACACAGCAGCGATCAACTGCGGCGCGCGCACCCTCGTGCTCTGCGACACCGCCGGACACGCCACTCCGATGGGCACCGTTGCGCTGGTGAAGTTCGTCGTCGAACAAGTCGTGAAGCCAACCGGCGCGAAAATTCGTATCGACTGGCACGGACACTGCGATCGAGGCCTAGCCGTAGCCAACTCGATGGCGGCTCTGGTGGCAGGCGCCGAGTGCGTACACGCCACCGCGCTAGGCATCGGAGAGCGGGTCGGAAACACCCAGATGGACCAGATGCTGGTCAACCTCAAGCTAATGGGCATCGCTCCTTGGGACAAGCAAGACCTGACCAAGCTCAAAGAATATTGCGAGAAAGTCTCCACAGCGACCGGAGTTCCAATTCCTGCGAACTATCCCGTAGTCGGCGAGGACGCCTTCCGCACCGCAACCGGAGTCCACGCCGCTGCGGTCATCAAGGCCTACAAGAAAAACGACACTGTTCTGGCGAACACAGTGTATTCGGGAGTCCCAGCCCAATACTTCGGCCTGGAACAAATCATCGACATCGGCCCGATGAGCGGCAAATCAAACGTGCTGTTCTGGCTGGAACACCGCGGCCTGCCGACGAACGACGAAGTAGTGGAGCGCATTTACAAACGCGCGAAGTCCAGCGACCACACGTTGAGCGAAGCCGAGATTTTGGAGTGTGTGCGAGGGCTGTGAGGGATATGGCGATTTTCGCCAAATGACCGAAGCCTAATCCCCACTTCCCGACACGGATACGGCGAGATACACGAGTTTCGAGTCTGCAAATCGGGCAAGGACGTTAGCTGTTACCCTGCTGCCGCCACCAACTCACGCCCGCCCCGACTTCGCATCCGTCCGCGAGAAGTCTTGACCTTTAAACAAAAGGGGCTCTCCCTTGGATTTCGCCAGTGCGTGGGAGAAGCGGAGAAGCAATCTCCAAAATTCAACTTGGCCGCTGGCTTTTCCGAAGTCGCGATGGGACCTGGCACCCTAAAGCGTCCAATTTTCGATGACCAAACTGGAGACCCGCTTAAACTCTCGTGTGTTGTTGGTAACCAGCGTCAGGCCCAGGCTGCGGGCGTGAGCCGCGATGAACAGGTCGTTCGCCCCAATCATGATGCCCTTTCTTCTTAGGTCAGCGCGTATGCGGGCATGGTGCAGAGATGCTTCGTCGGGAAAGTCCAGGATCTGCATGTAATTCAGAAAGACGCTTAGCGCGGCTGCATCCTGGCGCCGCCGGGGAGAGACCTCGACTCCGAATAAGAGTTCCGACTTCGTGATAACCGAAATGCACACATCACTGACGGCAACCGTACTCAGGCGCTTGAGCACCGCGTCATTCGAGCGCTTCATGATGTAGGAACAGGTGTCCGTGTCCAGCATATAGCGCGGCATTACGGCTCACGTTCCTGCACGGGAAGATCTTCAACATCTTCCATGAAATTCCTGGAGGCAACCGGGCCCTCAGCGAGGTAGGAAGTCCAATCAAACGGTCGCGGGGACAGGACCACTTCGCTTCCTTCCTTCCGTATAAACACTTCCTGCGTGCTGAATTGAAACTCCTTGGGCAAGCGCACGGCCTGGCTGCGGTTGTTCATGAAGATTTTTGCTTTGCGCTGCATGCGCCCTCCCGACGAGCACTTTGTGGCATATACATACGTATATGCCATTCTAGCTATATCGGCCGATCTTTGCAAGGCTAGCGGCCCCGCCAAGCAGAGCATGGACCGGGCACCCTCGTAACTCACGCCCGCGCCGACTTCACATCCGTCCGTGAGAAGTCTTGACCTTTAAACAAAAGGGGCTCTCCTTTGGATTTCGCCAGCGCGTAGGAAAAGCAATCTCCAAAATTTAATTTGGCGGGATGGCCGCTGGTTTTTCCGAAGTCGCGATAGGCTTGGCGTGCTAAGCGAGCTTGCGCTTCGGTCACTGGCTCAATCGCGATTTGCGCCTCCTCGATCAATTCATCAAAACGTCGGCTGGCAACCGGATCCTTGCTGCCATCGATCACCGCTGCGGCTTCTACATAACTCACCGCAGACATACGAGGCTGCGCAGCGCTTTTCGCCGCCTTCTCAATGATTCTGGCGAACTCGGGCGCTTCCGCTTCGAGCCGGAGAATGGCGATTATGGCTGAAGTGTCCAGAATCATTTCGGCAGCCCTTTCTCGTCGTAGAGAAGGTCGCCATGATCGCCCGAGCGAAACGGTTCCTTCAGACGCGTGGCGCAGTCGCGTCCGATTGCGAGAAGGCGTTCGGAGAGCTTGGCGGCCTGTTTGTCTTTGCTCTGCACGCGCTGGAGTCGCTCGCGGACTGCCTCGGTGACGGCTTCCGTCAGGCTCTCTCCGGTGAGTCGGGCGAGCTGATGGGCGAGCTTGTGGGCGTCTTTGTTCTTGATGTTCAGGCTCATATTGGTAGATAGTCTACCTTCTTACTCTACCATTCTACCACATCGATCCCAGTTACTCCGGTTCCCGCGTCAGCTCCGGACTCGGCACCGCCTCCCCCTCCAACTCCTTGTGCCGCTTGTCCCGCTGTTCATTGAGCATCTTCGTCGCCCGCGCCAACTCCTCGCGCCCTTCTTTCTCGCGCCCCATGCGCACCAGCACCTGTCCGCGTAGATAGCGTGCCCCAGCATTACCAGTCTCGATTGCGATCACCTTGTCCAGTTCCGCCAGCGCCGCCGCGTAATGTTTCTGGCGCTCCTCAATCTTCGCCAGGCCTAGGAGCGAGCTAACCATCTGCGGATTAATCTTCAATGCGCTATGAAAATTCTTCGCAGCTTCTTCTTCGTTCCCCGCTGTCGCTTCCACGCCCGCGAGCTTATCGAAGCTGAACGGCACATCCGGCTCCAGCGCAATATCTTTGTGGAACTCGTCGCGAGCCCGGTCGTAGTCCTGTTTCTGCGTGTAGGCCAGGCCAAGATTGAAGTGCACGAACGGTAGCTTCGGATCAGCCTGTGCGGCCGCGTCCAACTCTTTAACGGCATCGTCATACTCGCCGCGATTCAGGTGCGCCTTCCCCATCAGCAGATGAAATTCCGCAGACCCTTCTCCGATCTCCACCAACCGCGCCGCCGCCTTCTCCTCCAGAGTCGTGTTCTTGGCCTTGTACGCCGCAATATCGAGCACGTAGAGATAATTCATCTGCTCTGACGCCTGCCCCCACAGCGGCTCGAGCATGCCGATGGAGTCGGTCCAGCGGTCGTTGAAGAAGTAACAGAGCCCAAGCAGATAGCGCGCCTGAAACGAGTCCGGAGCGTCTTTCACCACCGATTCAAACGGCGGAATCGCCCGCCCGAAGTCATTCTGGCGAAAATATGCGAGGCCAATGTTCAGCCGGATGCCCGCAAGCTCCGGCGCCAGTTTCTCGGCCTTCTGCAACGCGGCCAGCGCTTGCGGCCACTGCATGCGCCGCATGTGAATCACGCCCAGATTTGCATAGGCCCCCGCCACATCTGGATTGATCACCAAAACCTGCTGAAAGTCGCGCTCCGCTTCATCGAGCTTGCCCGCGTGAAGGGCCGCCTCGCCCGCAGCAAACATCTTCTGCGGATCGCCCGCCGCTGCCGCGGATCCCCCGCCAGCCTTCGCCGGCGAGGAACTTTGCGCGCTCACGCGGCCCGCCAAAATCGTCAACCCCACAGCCGCCGCCCACACGCCAATGCTTGACACTCGATTCATCGTCCTGTAGTGTCCGCCAGCAAGAGGGCGAAATACAAGGAGTCCATGGAATCCGACGATTCGAAGCCGGCGAAAAAATCAGCGTCGGCCAAATCCCGCCGGTCATCGTTATCACTATCGGCATCGGCGGCCGAGCCCTCCCGCAAGCGCTCACGCTCCGACGCAGTCACCATTCGCGATGTCGCCGAGCGCAGCGGATTCTCTTCCGCCACCGTTTCCATCGTTCTCAACAACGCTCCCCTCGCTCGCTATATTCCCGACACCACCAAGGCGCGCATTCAGAAAGCCGCGCAGCATCTCGGATATCGTCCGAATCTTTTTGCTCGCTCTCTCCGCGGACGCCGCAGCCACACCGTAGGAGTCATGGTCTTCGACATGACCGACCCGTACTGCACGCTGGTGCTGCGCGGCATCGAGAACACGCTCTACCAGTCGTCATATCTGCCGATTCTCACCGACGTGCACAACGAGCGCAGCCGCTTCGAGCGCTATCTCGAAATGCTTCTCGACCGCCGCATCGAAGGCCTGGTGGTCCTTGCCAACTGGCTCTTTGTCGACATCAACGTCCTTGCCGATCTGGAGAAGAACAATATCCCGACGGCGACGGTCGGCCGCGAACTCAAGAACGACAAAATCAGCTCCGTGATTGTCGACAACACAGCCGGAGCCCGCGCCGCGCTCGAACATTTGCTGTCGCTCGGACATCGCAAGATCGCCTTCATCCGCGGCCCGCATCAGTTGTCGGACACCGAGCCCAGGTGGCGTGGTGTCCGCACGCTGGCTCGCGAGCGGGACCTCGAACTCGACTCGCGCCTGATCGTCGATCTACCAGAATCTGGAGATCCGTTCTCAAGTTTTGAACAGGGCTACAAATTAACGGAGGAATTGCTGCACCGCCGCCGCCCCTTCACCGCGCTGCTGGCGTTTGACGATATGACGGCGTTTGGAGCGATCCGCGCGTTAGGCAAGGCGGGCCTTCGCGTTCCCGACCAGGTGTCAGTCGTCGGCTTTGACGACGTCTCCCCTTCGGCCATCTATTCTCCCGCGTTGACCACAGTGCGCCAGCCGATGGAAATGATGGGAACCACGGCCGCCACCATCGTCCTCGAGGCTATCAATGCTGGCCTGGAAAAAAAGCCCGCCCGCACCATCCACCGCCGAATCGACCCGGAGCTAATCGTCCGCGAATCCACCTGCCGGGTAAAGTAGGATTTCTCGTTTTCTCTCGTATCCCCGAAGAATGTTCGAGCAGCAACGGGAAGACGACGGCTCAACGACGCAAGACTACAGCTCAACAACGCAAGACTACAGCTCAACGACGCAAGACTACAGCTCAACAACGCAAGACTACAGCTCAACAACGCAAGACTACAGCTCAACAACGCAAGACTACAGCTCAACAACGCAAGACGACGGCTCAACAGCGGAAGTGAACTGAATCAGAATCGTGTCAGGGCACGGCTTCAGCCGTGCCACCCTGGCCGCCCACAAGGGGGCTTTAGCCCCGGGGAGCCCTTCCATCTCTCATTTTCTCTTGACAGCAGGAAACACCTGACGCAGTATTGATACGTTTTAATAAAGGCATTTGTGCGCTTTTGAGACAGTGCTGAATCGGCGAGGAGTGCTCGATGAGAATCCGTCTACTTGGTGGAATCGCGGTATTGCTGGCGATGTTCTCCGCAATCAATCTTTACGCCCAGGACACTGGCGAAATCGCTGGCACCGTCCGTGACAATAGTGGAGCCGTGATTCAAAGTGCTGCGGTCAAAGTCACCGGAGCTGCCGGCGGTATCGAGCGCAACACTACCACGAACTCCGACGGCGACTATCTGGCCGCGGGACTGCCCGGCGGCACCTACAACATCGTCATCACCTCAAAGGGCTTCAAAACATTTAAAGGCAGTGGGGTCGTACTCCGAGTAGGGCAAAAGGCTCGCGTCGACGCCTCCCTTACGGTTGGTGACATTGCCACCGAGATCGTCGTTCAGGGCGAGCAACTGAATCAGGTCGAAACACAATCCTCTGACCTGTCGGGTACCGTGACGCAAAGGCAGCTCAGCCAGCTCCAGCTCAACGGGCGCAACTTTACGCAGCTTCTTGCGCTCTCTCCCGGAGCCACCAACCAGTCGGGACAGGACGAGCCGGGACAAGGTTTGTCCACCGTCGCGTACAGCGTCAACGGCGGACGCACGGAATATAACAACTGGGAAATCGACGGCGGCAACAACATGGACGATGGCAGCAATACCACGTTGCTGTCTTATCCAAGCCTCGACTCCATCGCCGAAGTCCGCGTCTTGAGCTCCAACTACGGCGCGCAGTACGGCCGAAACAGTTCGGGCACCGTGGAGGTTGAGACGAAGTCGGGCACCAATAAATTCCACGGCGATATTTTCGAGTACGTCCGCAATGACAAATTCAATGCGAACAACTATTTCACAGGGTTCTCGCCTTACAAGAAGAATGATTTCGGCTTCACCGTCGGCGGCCCGGTGACCATCCCCCATCTATATGACGGTAAAAACAAAACCTTTTTCTTCTATTCGCAGGAGTGGCGGCGTGATCGCGTGCCAGGACAGAACTTCAACGTTGCGGTGCCCACTTGCGAGGAGCGTGGCTTGACGGCTGGTACGGGCGGCGTCGGTTGCACGGGGACGCAGTCCGCCTTCGGTGATTTCAGTGCGCTCTGTACAGGGGTTCCTGGCGGGGGACCGGGATCGGGGGCCGGTCAGGACTGTCCTCTCAATCCAACAAACGCAAACTCACTAAATCCACACGGAACCCCATTCGGAAACCCACTCTACTCGGGATCGGGGCCAGTGGCCAATCCCGTTCATGTTCCTATCGATCCGCTTACAGTACCTCTGTTGGCGTTTTTCCCATCCCCCACTTCAGTTACAGCCCCTGGATATGGGAATTACACCGCAGGTTTTCCGAGCCCGACTAACTTCCACGAAGAACTGTTCAAGATCGACCAAAATATCAATTCAAAGTGGCACGCCAACGTCCGCTACATTCACGATTCCTGGAACTCGATAAGCCCGACTCCGTTGTGGACTGATGCAACCAGTTATCCAACCATTCAAGACGCCTACTCATCTCCCACAACCAGCCTCATACTCCACCTGACGACGACGATTACCCCAACCCTTCTCAACGAGTTCGTCGCTGGTTACTCGGCCAACCACATTGTCATGCAGAATGTGGGACCATCGCAGCGCCCGGCAGGATACAACCTGGGTCTTTTCCAGAATGGTTTTGGAGGGAATCGATTGCCAGGAGTGATTCTGAATGGAGGCAATCAATTTGCTGGCGGCGGAATCGGTCTGGACACCGGTTATGTGCCCAACGGGCCGGTGAACTCGAATCCGAGTTACACCTACCGCGACAACGTCTCCAAGATTATCGGCAAACATAATCTGACGATCGGGGGATATTTCGTAGCCTCCCAGAAGAACGAGATCCCGCAAGTCAATCCGTCGGTAAACGGGCTGATCACGCTGGACACAAGCTTTAGTACCGCCACTACGGCATCAACCGGGAACCCCTTCGCGGACCTTCTGGCAGGTAACCTCAGCACGTTTCAACAGGCCAGCGGCCAAGGGAAATATTATCTGCGCTACAAAATCTTTGAACCGTACTTCCAGGATGATTGGCGCGTCACTCCGCGGTTGACGGTCAATCTCGGCCTGCGAATCAGTTTGTTTGGCACCGTGTACGGCAGGTTGGATGTGCCGGGTGCAGGTATTCCATACAATTTCGATCCCAAGAAATATGACTTTACACCTGGTGCGACCACCGTTGACTCCGTACAAAATGATGGACCACTACTCTATGGCACAGTTGGTGGGACCTACGCGAACCCCTACAATACCCTGCCCGGTCTGAACGGCTCATTCAACGGAATTGTGAAGTGCGGGGCTGCCGGAATTCCAACTGGCTGCTCAGCAGGACATTTATTCAATCCCGCTCCGCGTATTGGTTTCGCCTACGATCCATTTGGCGACGGGAAATGGGCGATTCGCGGCGGCTACGGCATTTTTTTCGAGCACACCAATGGCAACGAGGCAGTTGCTACCCAGTTGGAAGGCTCGGCGCCGGGGGTACAGAACCCATCGCAGGGTCCAATCGGATCGGTCTTCAACAGCAGCGACCAGGTCGTAACCTCTGGCTATTCGCAAGTGGGCGCGAGTCTTAACGCAGCCTTTCCGGAAAGTGGGATCGTATCCCTTCCGAATAAACAGATTTGGCCGTACGTACAGCAATTTCACTTCGATGTCGAGCACCAATTGCCGTGGCATATCGTAGGCATCGTCTCCTACGTAGGGAGCAAGGGCACACATTTAGGCACGGACACCGACATCAACCAGCTCAAGTCGGTGGCTGAGCAGGGCCTTACGAATCCGTATAAGCCCGGTGAAGCCATGGGGCCGAATGATTGCGCAACTGGGAAGACACCGAGTGGAGTAACGATCCCTGGTTATAACCCTAACCCCGACCCCAGCATGCCAGTAGCGTCCCAAGAATCTGGTGTGGGTGTAAACATGTACGTCGCTTGCGGCGGGAATGCGAATTTCTTCCGTCCCTATCCTGGATATGGCAGCATCCACGGCCGGTTCAATGGCGCTTCGTCGATCTACCATGGACTCGAGATGTCGGCGCGGAAAACGGTGGGCGCACTTCAGGTGAGCCTTTCCTACACCTGGAGCCACTCCATCGACGACGCTTCGTCGGCTGCGGACACCGCTTTAGACGATACTTACAACTTCCGCGCGAATCGGGCCAGTTCCAATTTCGACCAGCGCCATGTCTTTACCGCAAGCTACATCTACGATCTGCCGTTCTTCAAATCCGGCGGACTCACTCATAAGCTTCTGGGAGGGTGGCAATACTCGGGAATCACTGCGTTTTCGACCGGCGCGCCCTTCACCGTTTCTCAAGGGAGCGGAGTCAACTCTACGGGCACGATCTCTGTCCCCGCCGACAACGCAGGCGTCGCTAACGGACTTACCACGGGGGCTTCTCGTCCAGACCTCGTAGGGAATCCAAACGGTGCAATCCCTGCGGGTGCGCTCTACGCGTCGAACGGCTCTGGCCCGCTGCTTGTGAATCCAACGGCCTTCGCTGCACCCCAGGGACTTACCTTCGGCAACTCGCCGAGAAATGTCGCCCGCAACCCGCATCAGATCAACTTCGATATGGCGCTCTACAAGCATTTCGCCATCACGGAAACCACTTCATTTGAATTCCGCACAGAAGCGTTCAACGTCTTTAACCATACCGAGTGGGGCTACATTGGCGGTGGTTCGGGCTCAGCCGCTGGCAATGGTTCCTTTACTGGTGGATCCCCCTCGGCTGGCTGCTATGGACCCGACGGCAACGCCGGATACCCTGGAACCCCACCACTATATTCAGACAGTTGCATTGCCGGCAACTTCCTGCGTCCAGGGGCGGCTCACAATGCCCGCATTCTGCAACTAGCCTTGAAGTTCATCTTTTAGGCGGTAGGCAATCGCGCAACAAAAAAAAGTCCTGGCCCGCCAACGGGCCAGGACTTTTCTATTCCACGCAAACTATTGATTTTAAAATATCTTACAAGATATTGTAAGTAATTCCTTTAGAATCAAAGATCTAGCGGAAATTGCCCGCTAAATCCTTGATTCCAAAAGATCGAGGTAGGGGGGCTTCCCGTTCACCGCTGACTGAGAACTGACGACTGAGAACTGACAACTGACAGCTGTCCAAGCCCTCTCTCCAGATCAGCAATCAGATCGTCGACATGCTCCAGTCCGACCGACAGACGGATCATCTGCTCGGTCACTCCCATTTTCTTCAGCATCGCCGGATCGATCAGGTAGTGCGAAGTTAGCACCGGAATCGTGACCAGAGAATCGACTCCGCCAAGGCTCGGCGCAAGCGTGAACAGGCTGAGCGCCTCCGCGACACGGCAAGCGTCCGCTCCGCTGCCTTCCACCTCGAAGCTGAGAACTCCTCCTGCTCCGGTCATCTGTTTTTTGGCGATCGCGTGATCCGGATGATTCTTCAGCAGCGGATAGTGCACCCGCGCAACCTTCGGATGCTGACTCAGGAATTCCGCAATCCGCAACGCGCTTTCATTCTGCCGCTCTACACGCACAGCCAAAGTCTTAATGCCACGCAGCAAGAGAAAGGCTGCATGCGGATCCATGCATCCGCCAAGCGTCGTGCGCGCGTGATGGATCTGCTCGATCAGATCGCGTCGCCCCGCTGCAACGCCGCACATGATATCGGCATGTCCGCCGAAGTACTTCGTCCCCGAATGCAGCACCAGGTCAATGCCCCACTCTGCCGGACGGCAGTTGATAGGCGTGGCAAATGTCGAATCAATGGTCGTGATCAGCCCGTGTTTGCGGGCCAGCGCTGCAATCTTCTCGAGATCGACTACGCGTACCGTGGGATTCGTCGGCGACTCGATGTGCAGCACTCTGGTATTCGGACGGATCGCGCTCTCGTGCTGCTCGATGTCGTTGGTGTCAACGAACGTGGTTTCAACGCCAAGTTTTGGCAGCCACAGCGAGAGAAACTTGATGACTCCGCCATAAATGTCGCGCTGCGCCACGATGTGGTCGCCCGCCTTGACCAGCGCCAGGATCGAGGTAGTGATCGCAGCCATGCCGGAAGCGAAAAGCAGAGCAGCGTCGGCCCCTTCAAGCTCTGCAATCGCATTTTCCGCGACGGTATTGGTGGCATTGCCATAGCGCGTGTAGTAGCGGTCTGTAGGAGTGGCGCGAACCTGCTCCGCCATGTCCGTGACTTCGAAGGTCGAAGTCTGGTAGATCGGTGTCACGAGCGGCCCGTTCTTCTTCGATAAGTCGGCGCCGCCGCGAACTGCCTCGGTGTCTTGGCGGAATTTGTGCTTCTTCATTCTGCTTCTCCGAGTTCTCAGTCCCCGTTGTCAGTTCTCAGCGATCTTTTCAGTCGAGTTTGACTGATAACCTCTCGCTAGCTTCGTACCGCTGCCGCATTCCGCGCCGGAACAGGCGCGAGCCACGCTGCCGAGCGCGCATGCTTGCCGCTCACCAGTTTGTCGAACTCCTGCTGTAGGGCCCGCGTTACGGGACCAGCCTTGCCGTCGCCGATGACGCGATAATCAATCTCGCGCAACGCCGCGACTTCGGCTGCTGTGCCGGACACAAATACCTCGTCGGCAATATAAAGTTGATCGCGCGAAATCGGCTCCTCTACCACGGAGTAGGCCAGATCGCGAGCTAGCGTAATCAGGCTGTCGCGCGTGATGCCTTCGAGAATTCCGGCTCGCGGCGTGGTGGAGATTGTCTTGTTGCGCACGATAAACAGGTTCTCGCCCGTGCATTCCGCGACGTAGCCATCGGGCCCGAGCATGATCGCTTCATCAAATCCGGCGCGCTGCGACTCGGTCTTCGCCAGAATCGAGCTGACATAATTGCCTGACACTTTGGCCTTGGTCATCATGATGTTCGGATGCAGCCGCGTGAACGACGCAATGTTGGCGCGAATCCCGCGTTCTTTCGCTTCGGCGCCCAGAAAGTTTTTCCACTCCCACACTGCGACCACGAAACGCGGCTGGCCGGCTTCAACGGTCAGGCTCATCCCGCCGTCGAGGTAAATCATGGGACGGATATAACACGCGGCAAATTCGTTGGCAGCGATGGTCTGGTTGATGGCCGTTCGCACCTGATCAGCCGTGACCGGCAGTTCGCGGAAGCCCACGATGTGAGCCGAATCGAGCAGGCGCTCGACGTGTTCGTCCATGCGAAACACGGCTGGGCCCTTGTCGGTTGCGTAGCAGCGGATGCCTTCAAACACCGCGAATCCGTACTGCACTGCGGCGCTGACAAACGGCACCACACCTTCGCTGGCGGGCCTCAACGAATCCCCGATCCAGATGTAACGAGCGGCTCCCATAACTCTCCTCACACAGACGAACAATTTTAGACTACCTGCCTGGGAGGGTCGCGGCAAGACTGGCGAATCGATATGCGCATTCTTGTAGACTAGGTCGTGCGATTGTTGCTGAATCCTATAGCCGAGCTCGTGATATGAAAGAACTGAAACCAACGACTGCTGACCGGAAAAGATCAAAAGCTGTAGCGAAGTCCATAACCAAGAAACATGCGAGCCATGTTGCCCTCGCCAACACGGTGGCAAAAGGTGAGCCGCGCAAGGCCGAATTGCGCCACACCTCGTGGAATTCGATCGCGGTCGACAGCCTGAATCCTCTGCTCGGCCTGCACTTCGTCGTCGGGCAAAACATCATGCTCGCCCGCGTACTGCTTAAAAAAGGATGCATTGTGCCCGAGCACAGCCATCCTAACGAA
The DNA here is from genome assembly GCA_963847715.1 of Terriglobia bacterium. Lineage (GTDB taxonomy): Bacteria > Acidobacteriota > Terriglobia > Terriglobales > Acidobacteriaceae > Acidiflorens. The sequence goes on along the minus strand of CAWKAZ010000021.1, from coordinate 16,662 downwards.
CAGATCACATTCGTCCTTGAAGGAGCACTGAAATTCTCGATTGATGGCAAAGAAATCGTCGTGCACTCGGGAGAACTGTTGACCATTCCGCCAAACATGCCGCACTGGGCCGAAGCGCTCGAAGACACGATCGACTTCGACGTCTTCAATCCACCAAGGGCCGACTGGATGAACAAAACGAACGCCTACCTGCGCTAGTGCCCGTGTGGCGCGGGCGCCCCCGCCCGCGAAGCAGCGTGCGAGAGTCCAGTTACTAATCCAATCCGTGCCAAGGTAGCTGTGCCGTATCATGTCAATGGGCAAGTGATCCATCGCCGCCCCCAACCGGATCAGAACCTTTGTCGAAGACTCAAACCGCCGAGACAGTCTCCCGCTTACGCTGCATCGAATGCGGCGCCACTCCCGAGTCCGCAGCCCAGGATTTTCGTTGCACTACTTGTGGCGACTTGCTGGAATTTATTTTCCCCGCGTGGACTTCAGGCCAAATATCGCTCGACCCAACTGAACTGAAGTCCCTATGGCTCAATCGCCGGACGTCACGCGACGCCCTTGACGAGAGCGGAGTTTGGCGCTTTCGCGAACTTCTGCCGCACATTCCGGCGGAACACGCCATCACGCTCCACGAAGGGAATACCCCGCTCTACCCCTTGCCGCGTTGCGCCGGCTTGACTGGCGTCGAGAATCTCCGCGCCAAGCACCAGGGCATGAACCCAACGGCCTCGTTCAAAGACACCGGCATGACCTTCGCCGCCTCGTCAGCGCACCAGGGAGGTTTTCGCTGGGTTGCCTGTGCTTCCACCGGGAACACATCAGCGTCGATGGCGGCATATGCCGCACGCGGCAACATGCATAGCCTGGTGCTGATTCCGGATGGAAAGATTTCCTGGGGCAAGCTTTCGCAATCGCTCGACTACGGAGCGCTCACTTGCCAACTGCGCACCGATTTCGATGGATGCGTCCGCATTCTGAATGAACTTGTTCGTCACAAACCCGTCTACCTACTCAACTCGGTGAATCCGTATCGGATCGAAGGTCAGAAGACGCTGGCCATAGAACTAATGGAGCAGCTTGGGTGGGAACCGCCCGACCACATTATTGTGCCGGGAGGGAATCTCGGGAACAGTTCCGCGATCGGCAAGGCGCTTATCGAAATGCAGCAGCTGAGATTGATCACGCGACTGCCGAAACTTTCCATCATTCAGGCGCAGGGAGCGAATCCGTTTTATCGCAGTGTGCACGAGTTCGGCGGGAAGAAACTCGAAGCCATGACGGCCGACACGCTCGCGACTGCGATACGGATTGGCAATCCGGCCTCGTGGAAAAAGGCGCTGCGGGTGCTGCAGCAGACGGGCGGCGCGGTCGAGCAGGTGACCGAAGTTGAAATTGCCGCCGCCAAAGCGGAGATCGGCGCCGACGGCATCGGCTGCGAACCGGCCTCTGCGGTTACCTTGGCCGGACTGAGAAAGCTGTGTCGGAGCGGATTCGTTCAGCCGGGAGAGTTGGTCGTCTTGATTCTAACCGGGCATCTGCTGAAAGATCCCGATTTCACCATCAAGTTTCATCGCGGCGATCTGTTTGCTGGAACACCCAATGAAACTGAGGCTGCCCGAACGAAATCTCTTCAGCGGGCGCCGCTTGTGCTCGATGCCGATCTAGGGGCGGTCATTTCTGCCCTCGATGCGGCCGAGAGAAATTCGTAGCAGTCCGCCCCAAATTCGTGTATAAAACACAGTTCGATTGTCCGTGCCGACTGTGGGGGATTCTGGTCAGGCCGATCTGGCTAAAGCCTTTCATTTCTATTGTTTCGACCGGCTCCCGGCGGCCGAGTAAAGTTCTCGGTTCCCAGCCCTCAGTTCTGCAGCAGAACGGGGTTCCTGAGAACTGAGGGCTGAGAACTGTTTTTAAACTATGCCTTCTCGTCCCACTTCGTTAGACCGGTCGTTGCGCCTGTCGCTTCCGGCGACTTCCGCCAACCTGGGCCCTGCGTTTGACGCCGCGGCCCTTGCCCTGGACTTTCATCTTCGCCTGCGCGCCGAGCGCGCGCCAGACTTCTTCGTCACTGCGGAAGGCCGCGACGCGCACATCTGTGGACGCATGGAGAACCACCTCATCGTTACGACATATTGTGAGGTGCTCGAATCGGAGAATCGGAAGATTGCACCGCTGCGCATTCACATTGAGAATGAAATTCCTATCGGCAAAGGATGCGGATCGTCGGCGGCAGCTCGTCTAGCTGGAATTGCGCTGGCGGTACATTTTGGACATCTGCGCTGGAAGAATGACCGCATCGTCGGCGAGGCTTCCATGCGCGAACATCATCCCGACAATGCCTCCGCGTGCTGGATGGGCGCATTGACGGTGGCGCGCATGGCCAATCAGGTCCAGGCGCAGGTGGTTGAAGTGAAGCCGAAAGGGAAGTGGCCGCTCCTTTTGGCAGTTCCCGAGAGTGCGATGTCAACCGAGCAAGCGCGCCGCGTGCTGCCGTTTCAGTATTCGCGCGCCGACGCCGTGACCAACATTCAAAACTCGATGCTTCTGCTGGCGGCTTTCACGCAGGACCGTTCCGATCTCCTGTCGTCCGCGCTCGAGGACCGCATTCACCAGCCGTATCGAGCGCCGCTCTCCCCGCTGCTGCCCGCGCTCAAGGAACTCACGGGAGAAGGCGGCATCCTGGGCGCGGCCCTCAGCGGCGCGGGGCCGTCAGTGCTGGTGTTTCTGGATCCGAAAGTTCCACCGAAAAAGGCGAAACAGAGAATCGCCGCCCACCTTACCAAGCGTCGCCTGGCCGCCGAACTCATCCTGACGCAGATTGCGCAGCACGGCGGGCGCGACGGTGCCGACTGGAAAAAGCATCACCCGCCCGGAAAAAAGTAGATCCGTTAATCTCCCCCCTGCTGAAGTGCAAGATTGGGCCGGGGAGCTGCGTGCTCCCTAGCCGCAGGTTTACAGCGAGCGCAGAAAGTTCAGGATGTCCTGAATCTGCGACGGGCTGAGCAGTTTGAAGTTACGGATCACGCCATCCGCTTCCGAACGACAATTCTGCTGGTCGAACCGGCCAATGTTTAGACCTCGACAATCGCTTCCAGAGCCACCGTGTTCAGAACTACTGTGGTCGGTGACTGCCTGCAGCAGATCAGAAGTGCGCCCGTCGTGCAGAAAGAACAGACGCTGTCCCACGCCCCATAACGGAGCGGTGCGGAATTCATCTGGCCCTGCTGTTCCTTGATGGATGCCGTCCGCCAACCCAGGCCCCATATGGTGGAGCGCGAAGTCGGAGTACGGCTGGTAAGTCACTCCTCCCATGCCGGTGAAGACCGACGACGCGGCGGTTAGCGACGGTGAGTGGCACAGGGCGCAGCCAACTTTGCTGAACAGGGTCGGCACCGTTCTGCGTGGATGTGGTGGAGGGCGCGGGCGCTGCGGGCGCTGAGAGCCGCATGAACGCGGCGAAATTCTCGAAATCCGCGAGCATCTCCGACACCGTGCCGATGGGCGTGCCGAAATTTGAACTCGCCGAATTGCCGTTCAGAATGTTGCTGGAATCCTCCGGCGTTGAGTTGAAGACACAACCCGGCACTGCACTGCGTTCATTGGGAAAGAGTTCTGTCGAGACGCCCTGCTCCACGTTGTAAGCTTCACCCGCGAAAACCAGCAGCGATTTGTTCTGCGCTTTCCAGCCGAAGCGGGTGATCGTTCCGTCGTTGCCGTTCGTATTGAAACGGCCTCCGATCCCAACCTGGGACCGGGCAGCTTGTGTGGCATCCAGGTTAGCTTGGAGCGCAGCGTCTGGCGTGTTCTCCACTAGTCCCAGCCCGAAGAGCGGGGTGGGAATGCGGAAAATCACATTGTTGGCGGCAAGCTCGTGGGCAAAATCCGGTTGCGCCAGACTGCAGCCTGGAGCATCCGAACGGCCCGCAATCGTATACAAGCCATGCACGCCGCCATCGAGCGAGCCATCAGGATTACGGATGAAACGTGCCTCACGTATCGGTCCGCTGGCAGTAATAAACGATGGAACGGTGTTGGTTGCTCCGTCAAGTTTGGCAAGCGCCACCTGAGGGTTCGGAACTGGGTTCTGGGGGCTAGTCAGGCCGGGGCCAGAACCGCCGATGGTCGGTTGCGCATGGCACATCGCGCAGCTATTCCCGTTGAATGTCGGCCCCAGACCATTTCCAGGTTCAATGGCTCCCGACACGGAGTTCACTTCCTGGAAGCGCAAAAATGCCTGGCTAAAGAAATTCTGTTCGTTGGCATTGAGGGTGGGGTAAGGGCCGCCCCCTCCAGCGGGACCTGGCCGCGGGCCAGTATCTTTCTGGGCCCACGCTCCGATCGAAATGCAAAGGCTGAGAAGCAAAACTACACTACTTCGGTTCAATCTCTCCATGGTGAACACTCCTTAGGTTGGCCAGACACACTACGACTGCTGCCGGTTTGTTGAGAGACGAGGGCGTCGTACTTGAACCACTCGATCGCAGGCAAGGCCTGCGATAGCTGACGTCGTCCTGCTCGTGCGAGCAGAATTACGGGCTCGGCTTGAGGGGCCGAGGTGAATGTATCCGCTAGAACCGGGGAGATGTGAAAAGTGTTGTTGGCAATCTACGTTCGGAGTGCGACGCGGTCAATGTGCCGTTAGTGCATCGCGGTACATACAAGGGTACACTCGCGCGCATTGCGCGGAAACACCGGGGGCGATGTCCTAATTCCTGAAAGTGGCGTCGCCAAAATCCATTACCGCAAGAAACTTAAGTATCCGACGATACGGACTAATAATGCGAGGTGTCGGTTGGCGGCGTCCGCGAGAGCATCTGCTTGGAGAGCATCATGGATTGCCGCTGTGCCGCTTCGTCGCCGGTCAGTTGATACTCCTTTTCAAATTGGAGCTGAGCCAGCGCGAACTGCCCCTGCTTCTGATACAAGACTCCGAGCGCCCAATGTAGTTCGGGGAAATTCGGGTCCGCTTGTCCCACCTGCTGCAGCAATTGCAGCGCTGAGTCTAGCTTGCCCATGCTGATCTCCACGTTCGCCAGCGACAAGCGAATCCGATTTCTCCGGTTCGCGTCGAAATCCTTTCTTAACATCAGGCGGTTCAGGACGGATTCCGCTTCAGGGTACTTCTGGTCGGCGAAAAGTCCCCGAGCCAGAAACAGGTTGATTTTGGGATCGTCCGGAGCGAGTTCAGCAGCGATGCGAAAGTTCCTGAGACCCAGGTCGGTTCTGCCTTGGTCCATGTAGATGTTCCCGAGCAACGCATAGGCAAAACCGTTCGCAGAATTCACGTCGGTCTCTCTTTGCAGGAATGCAACGTCGTCGGAGTAGAACTTCTGTTGCGCGAACGTGCCAAAGAAAAAAGCGATTAGTACGATGGCGAGAACTGAAGCGAATGCAATCTTAGAGCTTCTTGAAGCCTCCATTACGCGGGGAGCCAGACTCCCGATCAGCAGACACAGTCCAACCGACGGCAGGTACAGGTAGCGGTCATGAGTCATATCTCCCTGCGGGTAGAGCCGGATCGCGCCGAGTGCGGGCAGCAGGGGCAGCAGGATCAGTGCAGCCGAAAACCCAAAGACTGGATTTACGCGAAATGCCAGCCACGTCATCAAGAGAACAAGTAAGAGGATCACTATTAACGGGAGCCAGAAAGCTATCGTTGGCGACGAGTGAATGGGGTTCACATAGCCGCCGCTCAAGCCCAGCGGAACAATCAGCTTTCGCAAATAAAAAAGCATGATCGAAGGGCTGCTAAAGAGAACCGTCCGCCAACTGTGCTCACCGTTTCCGACGCCCAAACCGTGCAATACCGACCAACGGATGATCAGATAGGTTCCGGTCGCTGCCAGATACGGACTGGCTGCCGACAAAAGACGTCTGCTCCAGCTCCTTTCATGATCCTTGAGACGCATCCACGCCATCGCGGCCAGGAGAACTATCAGAGTCACACCAGTTTCTTTGGCAAGAAGGGCGGTGAAATACAGGACGGTACTGAGAAGGATCGGCCATCGATCGCCACGTTCCGGGGGTGCCAACAGTGCCAGCATTGCACTCAGCAACAAGGCACTGAACAGAAGCTCGTTACTGGCCGAGACCCAGGTGACTGCGTCAACGTGAATGGGATGCACAGCGAAAAGCGATGCTGACAAGGCCGCGCCAACGTCGCTGGCGATCAGTTGCCTGCCCAATTGGTAGACGAGATAAGTGCAGACCACGTGCAACAGCATGCTGGAAAGGTGCCAGAACCACGGCGAGAGGCCACCGAGAGTGTGAATGACGAGCATCCAAAACGAAAACAGCGGCCGATAGAAAAACGCATTGTTCCACGCCATCTGATTCCACAGGTGTGAGGTCAGGATCTGTTCAAGGTACTGCCACGACTGCACCTGGGGATTGTTGACGATCTGCGGAATGTCGTCGCGAATGAAGCCGCAAAACAAAGAGCGGGAGTAAACAGCCAATGCCAGACCGCACGCTGCCAAAGGAAGGCGGACGCGGCGTAATCGCTCGTGCCGCCTCAGTCGCAGCCGCGTGTTCATCGTCTCAGCGGCTTTGCTCCTCTTCTTCATTGAATCGTTGACGCAATCAAGAACATTGAGATGGGGCCTTGAGGGCGCGGGCGACGCCGTTCCGGGGAGGATACCTAGGATTGATGAATCGCTCCGGGTTGTCAAGATACATCGTGGGATACAAGACGCTCGCTTACCTTCTTACTATGCAAACTGTTTCACACAGTCGAGATCATCGGGATCAGGTGTAGTTCGCAATATTTCGGCGCACCGGAAGCGAAATGTGACAAGATAGAGGCCCCCCGAAAGCAACCCCTGGAAGACAAAACTGAGGACTAAGAGCATGTCAGGACATCGTAAGTCTCGTTGCCGCACCTGCATCGCGGTTATATCTTTTGTTTTTCTTTTGTTCAGCGTGGGTACGCCCCTGGCCGCTTGCCAAACGTCGGTCACTACATATCACTACGATAACTACCGGACCGGCTGGAATCGCAACGAGACCACATTGACGACCGCGAACGTGGGAAGCCCTTCGTTTGGATTACTGCAAACCATTTCGCTCGACGACCAGGTAGACGCCCAGCCGCTGGTGGTGCCAGGCGTGGTGATAACCGCAGGAAAGCATCAGGGCATGCACGATGTGGTGTATGTGGCGACGGAAGGCGACACGGTTTTCGCCATCGATGTTCACAACGGGACGGTACTGCTGAGCAAGAACTTCGGAACGCCGGTGGCTTCTCCTTTAGGATGCTCGAACAACGGGCCAAATGTGGGGATCAACTCGACGCCAGTCATCGACCTGGAAAGCAAAACTCTGTACGTGATGATTTACACGCAAGATGCGAGCGGGCCAGCGTACCGCCTGCACGCGCTCGACCTTGGGAGCTTGGCCGACAAGGTCCACGCAGAACTGGTGCAGGCGTCGCAGACGCTGACGGATGGAACGACATTCAACTTCAACGCGACGTATCAGCGACAACGCCCTGCGCTATTGCTCGCGAACGGTAGTATCTATGCGGGGTTCGGCAGTTTCTGCGATCTGGCACCGAATTATTCTCGAGGCTGGCTGTTAGGGTGGACGGCGGGATCACTGAAACCATTTCCATCCAACCAGCTCAACGACCAGCAGGCAACGGACCCGAACCTCTTCTTTCTGTCATCAATTTGGATGGCTGGGTACGGGCCGGCCACCGACGATGCGGGCAACATCCTGTTCGTGACCGGGAACTCTGATCCTGACACCTACGACGGTGTCACCAACATTCAGGAGAGCGTGGCCAAAGTCTCTTCTACACTCACGACGGTGCTGGATGTGTTTACCCCTGCGAACCAGGCGATCCTGGATCAAGAGGACGGGGATTTCGGTTCCGGCGGAGTGCTCGTGCTGCCGGATCAGCCCGGATCGATTCCTCATTTGGCGGTGGCGGCGGGCAAGGCGGGCACGATGTTTCTGATGAACGAAGACAAGCTTGGTGGATATTCTCCCCATAAGAATAACGTGCTTGGCAGTTACGGTGTAGGCGGTTGCTGGTGTGGCCAGTCCTACTTCGTTCCTTCGGACGGAGCAGGACGAGTGGTAACTAGCGGCGGCAGGCAGGTAAAAGTGTGGAAGGTGCAAACCTCGCCAAAGGTAGCGTTGACGAAGGTAGCAGTGTCCCCCGGGGTAGGCGGCGGACAGGATCCGGGATTCTTCACCACGATTTCGTCGAATGGTAATGCCAGTCCAATTATTTGGGCGCTGGCGCGTCCGCCAAACACCGGCAATCCACAAATTCGTCTGTTTGCATTTGATCCGGAGTCGGGTGGAAGTACCATGAAGCAACTGTTTAAGGGGACCGCGGGTGCATGGCCGAATCTGGGCGGCGACGCAAACCTGGTACCGGTGGTGGTAAACGGCTTGGTGTTCGTAGCCAGCAACCAACAGTTGCAGATCTTCGGACTAACCGGCCAGAAGATTAAGAAGAAATAAGTCAGAAATAGGGTTAGGTTCCGTTGCGGAACACTTTCGCATGGGCCTCTTTGGTCAGCGATTCCGAAAAAATGATGATCCGCTGCGGGACGCGCCGCTAATTCTTTCAATAAGTCTGGCCGCTGAAAAATTCAGCGGCCACTTGTTGAGAACGAATCTAGGAAACAACTATTGACCGCGGCTAGCCGGGGGCACGATTCCGTTCATGCGGAGATATATTGCCATCTGTCCGTAGTGATCGAACCCGTGCCACGCAAATACCGTGGCCATGCCAGCTCGCGTGCCCTTGTCCTTGCCGAACGGAACTGTGATTGGTTCTAGCGCGTTCGCATCGTTGATGGAAGCCACCGCTTTGTGCGCGTAAGCGTAAGAATCTTTCAGGAACTTCACGATATCGGCCTTCGACTTCAGGCTGTCCGGTCCGCTCTCGCCGCCGGGGTCGACCGGCGGTTTTTCACCAAGAATCGACGCACCCACAATGTAGTTGACGGCAGCGACATGCTTCACTTGCTGGGCAAATGTGCGCGCGCCCTTAAATTCCCCGCTGGTCGGCGCGAAGGCATACTTGTCTTCGGGCATAGCTTCGGCTGCCGGAACGAATTCACCTTCAATGATCTTCACGCCGCCATCGAGCACCTGGCTCAAGGTTTTCTTCTCTCCTTGCGCCAGACTAATACTGCATAGCAACAAAACTGAACCCAAGATCGCAAAAATCGTTTTCATCCTGCCTCCAGGTGTGATTTGAAATCGTTTCAATCTCGCACGACAGCGGGAGTTGAATCCAGCTCGTTGGCTGTGATTCGATGTCCCCGCAGTGCGAAAACGCCCAGCGCTAATACTACAGCGGCTGCGCCCAAAGCGTCGGCCACGCCGAAAGTTTTTGCCAACGCCCCCCAGAGCGTGGCTCCTATCGCCATGCCTCCTTGCAGCACCAGCAGGTAAAACGATAACGCGCGAGCGCGAACATATGCTGGACACATGGTTTGTGCCGCCACATTCAAGCAGGCCAGGATGCCGATCCAAGCTGCGCCGGCGATCAGCATGACGGCGCATAGTTCGACAAAGTTCTCGACGCGGCCAGCTGCGAATGTCATTCCCGCAAAAAGCAGGATGGCAGCGCCCACGACTCCATCAACTGACAAGCGTTCCCGCAGGCGGGGCAAGCCTAAAGCTCCGAGCAGCGCGCCAAAGCCAAAACAGCCGAGCAGCAAACCGTATCCACGAGCCCCATATGGACGCGCGATGATCGGTAGCAGCGCCAGCATGGCGACGGCCGCGACGCTAAATGTTCCCGTGCGCAGCAGCACCGATTTTGCCAGCCCGCTCTCGCGCACATAGCTGAACCCGTGGCCGATGGCCGCCCATACTCTTTGCGTCTGTGGCCGCGCTTCGACCGGTCGCTTCCAGCGATACAAGAAAATGATCACGCCGAGGAATGACAAAGCATTGAGCAAAAAAGTCGTGCCGCAGCCGACGGCGGCGACGACTAATCCACCGAGCGCCGGCCCTACAGCTCGCGCCACGTTGAATCCCGCCGAGTTTAAAGCTACCGCGGAAGCATGCTGTCGTGCAGGAACCATCTCCGGAGTGATCGCCTGCCATGCCGGATCGTTCATCACGGCGCCCAGTCCGAGCAGGAACGTAAACAGCAGCAGTACCCACGGACCGATGCAGCTAGTGAGCGTCAGAACACCGAGTGTCCCGGAGGCCAGCACCATCCAACCTTGGGTCAGGAGGAGGAACCGTCGACGGTCGACCATATCCGCGAGCGCACCTGCGGGCAGAATTACAAGGAACACCGGTACGGCAGCGGCGGCCTGCACCAGCCCGATCATGAGCGGGTTCATGGTCATCTGCGTCATCAGCCAGCCCGCGCCGACGTTCTGCATCCAGGTGCCAGTGTAGGAAATTACCGATGCGATCCACAGGGAGCGGAAAAGCGGCTCTCCAAGCGGCGCCCAGGCGGACACCGGGCGCTTGCCCGCCATCGGAGCCATGATCGGGTTGGTCATCTCTGCCATAAATCAGTCGTTGGGGTTCGTCGTTTGTCGTTAGCAATCCAATTTCGGTGCGTCGCCGGATTTTCCGAGCGACTAGCGACCAACGACCAGCGACTCCGTCTCCAAACGGCCACTCGTTATTCCGCCACGCCCGGACCGCATAGATCAGGATCCCCACCACCAGAATGACTACCGCGTAGCGAATCTGACGGAGCGCATCCTTGCGCATGACCAACATGTAAACAAACCCGGCGGATGCCATCAGCGCGGGCAGCGGGTACAGCCACATCCGGAACGGGCGTGGCAGTTCCGGTTGCCGGATACGCAGCACAATCAGTCCCACAGCCTGCACCAGGTATTGCAGGAGAATCCGAATCACGACCAGCGAAGCAATCAGGTCGGCCAGCCGGAGGAAACAAAACATCGCCGCAACTCCGGTGAGAGCCAGCAGAGAAACATAGGGAAACTTGTGGACAGGATGTACCCGAGCAAATGCCCGAAAATAATTGCCATCGAGCGCCGCCGCGTAAGGCACCCGCGAATATCCCAAAGTCAGGGAAAACACCGACGCGAAGGCGGTCCACATCACCAGCACTGAAATCAGCGCCGCCGCACCATTTCCATAGACGCGCTGCATCAAGGTTGCAACCACATACAACTTGCTGTTTGACGCCCCTGCCTGCGCCAGCTCCTGCCAGGGAATGACCCCTAGAATGCTGACGTTCATTACTACATATAGACACGCGACGGCGAGAATGGATAGCAACAGAGCGCGGGGAATATTCTTGGTCGGCTCCTTGACCTCGTCCCCGAGAAAACAGACGTTGTAGTATCCGCCAATGTCATAGGCGGCGACCAGCATGGCCGAGCCCAGGCCGGAGAAGAAGTTCCAGGAAAACGAAAACGCTCCCGCAGGCAGATCGAATGCCCGGTGCGCGTTGAAGTGGGTCAGGCCGGCAAAAATGATCCATCCGATGGTGAGCATCACCCCAGTCCACAGGACCTTGGTCAGCCGCGCGATCGCAGTGATGCGGCGGTAGAGGAGAAACGCGGTCAGGGCGCAGACGCCGATTGCAAGAAACGTCGCCGGCATGGCAACCCAGCTGAGCTGCAGAGTTCCGGCAACGGGAAGCTTCAGCGACCACGTGCGCGTGGACCAGACGGTTTCCAGGCGAGGCCAGAAGAATGCCGCGTACTGCGAGAGGCCGATCGCGCCCGATGCGATCGAAAGCGGAGCACTGAAAGAAAGTTGCCAGATGAAGAGAAACGAAACCAGCCGCCCCAGTTTCTGCGGACCATAAATCTGCAGCAGGTAGCGATACGAGCCACCCGATCCCGGCATAGCCGCGCCGAGTTCCGCCCAGACCAGTCCATCGCAGACCGCCAGCAGCGCGCCGAGCACCCATCCCAGCATGGCTTGCGGCCCGCCCATCGCACTAATAATGAGCGGGATCGTAATGAACGGCCCCACGCCGATCATGTCGATCATGTTCAGCGCAGTAGCCGAGCCAAGGCCAATGCCACGGACAAGCTGCGGGTTGCTGTCGGATTCGCGGGCAGTTGGAAATGGCATGAAATCAGTCGTTGGTCGATGGTCGTTCGTCGTTGGCGAACAAAAGCGCGCGATGGTCGTTTGTCGTTGGTGCACAACCGCAGGGGCGCAGGGAATTTGTCGTTCGCAAGTGCTCTCCGAACGACCAACGACTATCGACCAACGACTTGCACACGACTAGCGCCCGCTCACCAAATTCACAAACAGCCGTACTGCTCCGGGCACGCCCGCCGGCAACTGCCGGAAGAATGCGTAGCCGGTATAGATATACGTTCCCATGCCGTAATGCGCTACCAGCAGCCCGCCCTTCTGCTCGTTTTCGCCCGGGTCATGAGATTCGAGGAGCGGCGCAAAGTTGCTGTCCCATTGATTCATGAAATAAAGACCGCGCTCCTGCACCCAGCCGTCGAAATCCTTTTGCGTGATCTCGTTCGGATAATGAAAAATCGGATTCGCCGGGTCGAGTATCTGCACCGGCGCTTCTTCCACAGAAACGCGCGCCCGGCTGAGGGTTGTCGGATACGGCGTGTACTTGCCGGCATTGAAATCGATCGGCACTCCAAAAGACCCCATCGTGTTGTATTGCACAACCAGGCGTCCACCATTTTGAACGTAATCAAGCAGCCGCTTGTTGTTCGCAATCACATCTTTCTGCGTATCGTAAGCGCGGATGCCGAGCACGATCGTCTGGAACTTGCCGAGGTCTTCACTGGCCAGCTTGTCAGCCGGAATCATCGTGACATTCATCCCGATCTGCTCGAGCACCGCCGGAACGTTGTCGCCCGCGCCCATGATGTAGCCGAGTTTCAGGTCCTTGGGAACCTTCACGTCAACAATACTGACCCGCTGGATCGCTGGCTGATAGTAGTAGAAGGTGCCGAGATCTTCGCGAGTGACGACCGTATATCCCTCGTCATAATTCCGGTTGCCGCTCGTCAGATTTGCGAAGATGTGAGTGTGTTCCTCTTTCAGACCCTGCGGCTGCACCTGAAACACAGCATCTTTAGATTGGTCTTTCGCGACTTTCAATTCTTCGCGCTGCGGCTCTGCGCGCCAACCATCCGGAACCTTCAAGGTGATCAGCGCATCTGAGCCGTTCCCTTGATCGCGAATACTGCTCGTTACGGTTGTGGTGCCGCGCATATCTGTCGGGATGACCGCGCTTGATGGGGACAGTTCGACTGAGTAGGCCGGAGCCACTGCCACTGGTCGCTGTTCAACCTCGCCGGATGCGTTCTTGTAGCGCACCATGCACACAGCTCCCACGACTCCCCTTGCGTAGTTGGCGACTGCTTCAACGGGTGGTGGCGGCAGGGGCAAAGTTTGGTACTGCGGTTCATCGACTGTGTTCAGAGCGTCCTTTTCCGGATCATGTCGATGCCAGTAAGGACGCGTGATCTCTGCATCTAGTGGAACATGGACTCGGAAGTGCACTGCCAGTTCATTTTTTGAGCGGTTCCTGTTGATCTCTTCAGACTTCCACCCTCGCGGCAGTTGAAGTCCAATGTGTGTGTTTTCATTTGCGCCGCCAGAGAGAGAAAATGTCGCGCTCACATCAAATGCCTCGCCCGGAACAGCCATGAACGCATTCTGCGGGTTTGTGCTCACGGGGGCGTCAACGATCGCAGTGAGTCTTGCGTCCGCAGCCAAGGACGCAGCTCTTTCGATATCGGGCGACAACGTCTGCAACAACTCGACCTGAAACTCTTTTTTCCCTTGGGATGAGAGTGGCGATCCAAGGATGTCATTGAAGAGTCGAACGGTTAGAGAGTCGGCCTCTGCAAGTGGCGAGATTTTCTGAGCATCGCCACCAGCACTTTCTGCGTCATCAATCTTGCTTTTGATCTCTGTCAACCTTCCCCGCAGCCACGGCACCTTCTTCCCTTCGTCGCCTAGCCGATCCGCGAGGCCCGGCAGCGTGGTATCAATCCCGTCGAAGAAGTCCTGCTCGTGGCCGTCCTTGTCCTTCGGAGACTCAACCACCGAATCCACCAATTTGTAATGGGCAAACCGATCTCCCTTGGGAATCGAGACGCCTCCCAGCGCCTGCGACCGCTGATGCCGCAATCCTTCGACGGCAAGCTGCACGTACGATTCGCCGAGCAGCGGATCTTCCTTTCCCGTGTTCAGCCGGACAGTGTAGTTCGCTGCATCGCACGTGGAGGCTCCGAAGCCGCACACGTTCCCGATGTATAACTTTTTCGGTTGCCACGGCTGCAATCCTTCTTTGATCTGTTCAGGAAAACGGTTCGGATCGGCTGCGGCGCGAAAGGCCTCTTTCGTCAGGATCGCCGATGCCTGGTGATGTCCGTGCCCGTCGCGGTCCGTGCCTGAAAAGCGCGCGATCAGCACATCCGGACGAAACGTCCGCACCACGCGCACTATGTCGGCCAGCGCGACGTCGTGTCCCTGCCACTTCTGAAACGTTTCCTCGGGCGTCTTCGAATACCCGAAATCAGCGACGCGCGAGAATCGCTGCTCGACCCCGTAGTAGCGGTCGGCTGCTAGCACCTCGAGCGTCCGCACCACGCCCAGCACGTCGAACAGATTGCTCCCCAGTTCGTTCTGTCCGCCTTCGCCGCGCGTCAGCGTCATCAGCAGAGTCGAAACGCCTTTGCCGCGCGCTTCGAGCGTGAGCATGCCGCCATCTTCGTCGTCGGGATGCGCGTCCACCTGCATGAGGCGTCCGGTGGTCTGCAGCTTGCGGAGCATCAGCTTGAGCCCGTTTTCGCCGGTTTCCTGTGGCAAAGGTTCGTAGTAGTGCTCGACGTTGCGATCGGCGGTGTGCTCACCCTTCGCCTGAGCCTCGCTCGCACCTGGGGTGCTGTGCTGCGCCAAAGTGAAGACCGAGGTCAACGCTGCTATTGAGACCAATTGAATCGCGGGTCTGCGCCCGTTGCGCAGTAATCCCCGCCCGAACTTCCTGACCATTTCCAACATGTCCATCTGATGGATTTTCCCCAAAGAAAGGAGCAATTATATTCGTGTTGCGCTGCACCTCGGTTGGACTGCCCTGTCCGAACTTCGTAAGCAACCGCGTCCCTACTTGCTCATGCCCTGAGCGGCTGCGAATTTCTGCTGGCAATCCGTTGCCGCCTGCACAATCGGACGGAAATCCGGATCCTGGCGCGCCGTGGCCAGCAGCGGATCCTCCTGCAGGGCCTGCCGCGCGCAATAATTCCCAGCTACAGCCTTGCGCAGAAACACGAAGGCGACCTCTTTTTCGCCACACGCTGCCAGCAACGTGCCCTGGTGATATTTCATTTCAGGATTCTGTTTCGGTAACAGATCCGTTTCCGCCTGCTCCGCCAAGCGGTGGATATCAGCTACGGGCGCTTTGTCCAGACAGGCCGTTACCAGTCCCCGCATCCACATGGGATTGTCAGTCATCTGCGACACCGCTTGTTGAGCTTCTGCTCGTCTTGCCCTCGCGCATCAGCACCGACACCCGCACGGCATTTGACCACTCTGAACCTGTGTCGTTTTCGACAAACTTCATTGCCTGTGCTGGTTTTCCCGCTTCGGCAAAAGCAAGCGCACAGGTCCGGAAGTTGTTATTCATATCGATTGCCGACGCTTTGTTGCACTCACTCTGCGCCTCTTCCAGCCGCCCCGCATAGCGCAGCACATACGACAGCGCAAAATGCGCGAACGCTGCATCCGGACGCTTCACCACCAATGCGCGTGCATCGCTATAGGCACGGTCGATGTCCCCGCCCTCCGCTTCGTTCTCCGCCAGCAACCCCGCAGCGCTGATCCGTCCCGGTTCGAGCGTCAGCGCGCGATGATAGGCGTCGTTCGATTTCTGGTATCCCGCCTCGCCTCCGTCCCCGTATATCGCGTCGAAGTAATACCGCTTCCCCAGTGCCTCCCAGGCGGGCGCGTAATTCGGATCTAGGCTCACCGCCTTTTCCAGAGTGGCGATGGCGTCTTTGTTGGCTTTAACTTCGTGCGGAATGGCCACCGATCGCAAGTACGCGTCATAGGCTTCGGGATTCACTGGAGTGCTACCCGTTTGTACACCCCGCGTTATCCCCAACGCCGGTACCAGTTCCTGCCGGACTTTTCTGGCCATCTGGTTTCGCAGCGCGATCAGGTTGTCCACCGTCGAGGTCAGGCTGCCGGTCCAGATCAGACGGTTGTCTTTCACCTCGACCGCTTCGAGCGTCACCATTACCGTTTGGCCTTGACGCAGGAAGTGCCCCGCCACTACCGTACCAACCCCCAATTCGCGGCCTGCCTTTGCCGCATCCGTCTCGTCGGCATATTTCAAAGTTGAGGTCGAGGGTCGGATTTCCAGCGATTGCGCATAAGTCAACGCGTTGGCGATCTCATCGGCAAGCGCAAACCGCAGAAACTCGCTCTCCGCGTCATTACTAGTGTTCTGCAGGGGCAGGACCGCAATGGTATGGTTCGCCGCAACCGCTTTGCCCGTCGGCGGCCGATGCTGAATCAACCACGCTCCCACCGAAACCAAAACCGTCAGCAACAGTGCGGCCAGGGTGAGGGCGATCCAAGTCAGCTTCGAACTCGTCTTCTGGAACGTCTTCGGTGAACCGCGCATCTGAACCGCCTGCCGTAGCCCGCTGCGCAGGCCCGACTCCGTTCCTTTCTTCAGCCGCGCCAGATCGGCCCTCATCTCGG
>CAWKAZ010000020.1:0-93874 GCA_963847715.1 Terriglobia bacterium | reverse complement strand
GGCGCGGCGTGCTGCTGGAAGGGCCAAAAGCTGATCCTCACCGCCAAACATGTGGTGGAGGATGCTGAACCGAAGGACGTTGAATTTTTCAGTCGCCTAGACGGCCATATAGAGTGGATAACGCGCTCTGCGACCCCGAAACTCGTCCGCCCCACAAAGCTGCAGATCTGCCGAATCCTCAGGTACAAGTCGGAGGACTTGGCCTGCATCGTTCTTGAGTCGACTCAGTCGTTTGGACCCTTGGAATTCCTCTCGCTTCCTGACGCTTTAGGGACGGTTCCGCCGCCGGGTGCCGGGACACTGATTCACGGTTGTCCCGCTGACCAGAATGTTCCCGTTTCGGCATGGAAGCAAGGAACAGGAACCACAATGATTGGTCTGATGGGGCGACCGCGCGGTTCTTGGCCGGTCGTCGAGGGTGAACCTCCCAAGTCCCTGCCATCTTCATTTAACCCCGAGCGGCACTTTCTTCTGAGATATGATCCCGCAGAAGAAGGAGCGAACCCCCACGGTTTTAGCGGGTCGGGAGTATGGTCCCATCAGATGAACCTTGAACCCGTTTGGTCAGCGAACCCCGTTTTGGTCGGCGTCCAGATGGCATGGCACCGCCCAACTAAACTAATGTTTGCCATACGGCCAGAGGTAATTCGCGAATTTCTAGACAATGCAATTCAGTAGAGCTTCCAAGCAGTGCGCCCGAGATCATGATGACCAATGCGGAGGGTGATCGATTTTGGGTGGCGCAGCGCTTCCAGCGCTGCGATTAGGCCACCGTAAAATTGGACGGCTTTAGCCGCTGAGGGACTGCATCCAACCCCATCCCTGCCCCAGCGGACGAATACGGGTACCGTTCAGGAGCTGCCACCAATCCTCTCTTCACAGGATTCGAATGGATGTACCGACGAAAAGCACAATACTCCTCCCAATCCCGCACTCGATGGTCATAGAAACTTGTCTGCCAAATTTCCCCTCCACAACCCAGCTCCTTCTTTGCCCGAAAAGAAAATCCGCCCTTGATCAGTTGCAGCGCCCTTTCCAGAGTCAGCGTCGGAGTAATCAGCAAGTGAAAATGATCTGGCATAATCACAAACTCATGGAGCAGAAATTTCTCTAGTGAGCGGTAATGGAAGAGGACATCCAGAAACAGACCTGCCATCCTGGCCGATTGAAGTAAGCTTTGCTTTTGAAAGGTATCAGCAGTGATGAAGTATGTGCTGAACCCGGTGTTGCCTCTGTGTGGCGCAGCCATAGCGTACCTCAGCGGCTGAAGCCGCCTCAATAGACTGACTTTATCGCAGCGCTGAAGCGCCGCGCCACCCAAATACACAATCGTTTATGAAACAAAATTACAGTAACGGTCCAGAACGGGAATATCGGCCCAGACAATGCATCACAGCACTGCCTCCTAATTCGCACACTTTTTTCTAGACCTGGTATTCGGCCCTGTCATTCCCATACTGGAACCAAACATCTCCGCTACCCATACTTATTCCTTGACTTAAGACCGACCATCTCCACCTAATAGAAGAAGCGCGAAAACGCGACATACAAATCGCGCAGCCAAAGGTTGCACAACATGTGGAGACAAGCAAATCCAGTAACTCATTACAAATCAGGACTTTACTTATAACTCCTGTAACCTGAGGACTTTGCCAAAACGGAACAGCTAACTCGTTGATTCCAATATACCGGGCCAGGGGGGTAGGGGTGGGCTCTCATAATCCAAATCCAACGTCCGATCACAACCGCCCGCCCTCTCAGCAACGCATTCATATTTTCAAGGAGTCCATAACATGCCATCATTCAACGCACCCCGTTGTCAGCACATCAAAACCAGAGGAACCCAGTGCGGCTCGCCCGCTCTCCGCGGACAGCAATTCTGCCACTACCACCGCCAATCTCGTCCCAAGAATGTCGAATGCTACGAGGATTGGCTCACCCCAGGCCATTCCGGCAACATCACGCTGCCCGTTTTCGAGGACGCACACTCCGTCCAGTTCGTCGTTCGCCAGGTCACGGAAATGATCCTCCAACAAAAAATTGACCCCAAATGTGCCGCGCTCGCGCTCTATGGCCTCCAGATCGCCTCCGCCAACCTCAAGCGCATGGAAACGGAAAAGCCGTGCCCCACCCACGTTGTCATCGATACCGACAAAGTTTCCGCAACGCCGCTCGGCATGACTCCATGGTCCGCCAGCGGCCAAGGGCACGATCCGGAGGACGGAGAGGGAGACGAAGAAGAAACCAATCCGCCCGCGTCGCCGGCGGAGGTCATAGCCGCCATGAACGCCGACAAAAGAGTCGCGATGAGAAGGGACTACGAAGACCGGGGCCTGATTCGGTACGACGAAATCGAAGCCTACTTCGAGGGCAATGCCCCCGATCCGCTAGTGCTTGCGGTTACCCGTCGTTGGGAGGACTGCGAGCGCAGAAAACAAGAGCAACAGGCGAGTCTGGAGGGTTCGGGCGAGCAGAAACTGCCGCCGGGAAGCATACAGGCTTGTGGATCTTCGATCGATGCTATCAGCACAAGAAATTTCCACGCCGAGGTCTCCCGACATTTGGTGAGTTAACGGTGTGACTCCTGGCCTCGGGTCATTAGCGAAGGGTCCCGCTGCCCGACAACATCGACAGCAGAGTCTTCAGCTCTGCGTTATCTCCGAATGTTCCGCTGATGTGGACGAACAGATCGCGATTACCCGGAGCGAAGATGAAACTAGCTCCGAGTTGGAACGGATTTTTTCCGAGCGCATGCTGGCGGTGTCCGGCGCGCTTGGCGCGGCCTCGTGCTTCTTTGTTCTCGCTGCGGAGAAGATGGAGCAGGTTTGCGGATTTCAATTCCGCGGCCCGGTACGCGATCCGGTCGGCATCGACCAGCAGCGGGAAGGTGATGCCCGTCTCTTCGCGAAACAGGCGGGCATAGTTCAAATCGCCCAACCCGATTGCGGCCAGCGTGGCTCCGGCTTGCTTGATTTCAGATTCGTGTTCGCGCAACTGCGCGACATGCTCGCGGCAGAAGATTCAGCCATAGTGCCGCAGAAAGACGATGACGGCTGGATTCCTCTCCCACAGCGAGCCGAGGCGGACATCCGAGCCGTCCGCTTGGGGCAGCACGATGTTTGTGAGTTTCGCGCTGAAAGATTCCGTCATGGATGGATTGTATTGCACCCCAGGCCCTAAAGGGCGGACGATTCAGATCGCGCGGCATCGCTAAAGCGATGCCCTGAGACAAAATGTCTAATTCACGAAATCCTGGCCAGCGGGTTGTTACGCGGAACGCAGATCGATTCAAACCATCGGCTTATGTAGACCTGCGCATGGCCTTCGCCGCAGAAATGCCGAGCCGTCGGGCTGTTCGCGGCCGCCAGATCCCACTTGATGACAGAGAGCTTGTCATCGCCACACTCGATCACAAACCAGCGCACCGGATTATCACTGGTGGTCCCGCAAATCTCGCACTGAAATTCCTTCACACTCGACATGACTCTCTCCGTTTCGAAGAAATTCAGTATAGCGGGAACTTCCACCGCAAGGGGAGAGGCACCGCGACCAGCCGAACCTGCACTGTACAATAACGGCTCGATCAGCGACGCTCGGAGGCCTGATGGCAAGTGGAGGATTTCTCTCCCGAATCAAACATGCCGCCCTGGTGGATTCGGCGCGCACCGCGGTCGCCGCGGTCGCTGCCATGCTGCTCGCGCGGCTGCTGAAGATGCCGGAATATTATTGGGCTCCGATCTCAACCATCGTTATCGTGCAATCGACCATACCTCCACACATGTTGGGCTGGCAGCGATTTGTTGGGACCGCACTCGGCGCGGTGCTGGGCGCGCTGATCGCCACTTTCTTCCATCCCACGGTTTGGGTTTACGCCATCGGAATTGTGCTATGTGGTTTGCTGGCGTGGGTGTTGCGCGTAGGAGGCGCATACCGTTTCGCCGCCATAACCTTCAGCATCATTTTGCTGATCCCGCGAGCGCGCGCGCCGTGGATTACAGGATGGCATCGCTTTCTGGAAGTGTCGCTCGGGATCGCCGTGGCGTTGGTCGTGACGACGGTGTGGCCGCTGAACAAGAAAGTGCTCTAGAAATCCATCTAGTCTTCCGAAAACGAGTTCACATGACGTCCGGTGTTACATCATTCCGCGATACGTCTTCACCCACGCGTCGCGCACGGCGTCCCATGTGTATTTTTGCGATTCGTGGTGAGCATTCTGCGCAAGGCTGTTGGCGAGCGCTGGGTCGCGCAATAAACGAATAACATTCGCGGCCAACGATTGAGGATCGCCTACGGGCGAGAGCATTCCCGTTCGCTCGTGCTCGACGAGGTAGAGCATACACTCCGGCGAAGTCGTGACTACGGGAGTTCCTGCGGCGAAGGCCTCGATCACCGACAGCGGCATGTTGTCGAGCCACGAAGCGTTGATGAAGATGTCCGCTCGGTCGTAGAACTTGCCGATCTCTTCTCGCGACGCGACGCCGGTGAAGTTGACGCCGCTGAGATTCAGATCGGCAACCAGCCTGCGGATGTCGCCTTCGAGCGGCCCGTTGCCGACGAGATCGAGTTGCGCGTCGGGAAATTCTTTCTTCACTTCGGCAAATGCACGCACAACGACATCGACGCTGTAATACGCTGAGAAACCACGAGTACACACTAGATGCGGACGCAGCGGAGTGCGCTCGCGATAGCGGAACTGCGCGAGGTCGACGATGTTCGCCACCGCCGAAGCCGATAATCCGAACTCGCGGAAAACATCGACGAGGTAGCCAGAAGGCACTACAATCTTGTCGACGCGAGATAAGACGAAGTGCGCCGAGCGAAAGCGCTGCATGTGGTCGCGCAATTCGCCGCTGTGGTAGTTGATCAGGGTCTTGCATCCGCGCATCTTCGCGATCCAGGCAGCTGGCGCAGGCGCGAGCAGAAACGACCAATAGGACGCGGAGAAAATATGGGCTACATCCACGCCTTTGAGATCGCGCCAAAGATGCCAGAAGTAAATCGGTTCACGCAGGATGGTACGCAGTCCGGGAACGCGGTCGGCCCAAGCCAGAGCACGTGGCAAAGGAGGATCGACGGCGATGAAACTGATTTCGATATCGGGATCATTTTGCCAATGACGTAGCAGCAAATCGGCCTGGGCGGATTGGCCTCCGATGTAGCGCAGGCTGGGCGCGACGATGCAGACCCGCAGGCGCTTCGGCGATCCCTGCTGCGAGGAGCCGGTCATGCGGCGGAATTCCCGTGGCGCTTTTGTTGCAGAAGTGTGCGGTAAAGCTCAACGTAGCGCTGACGCACGTGATCCAGACTGAAGTTTTCTTTGGTGAATTGCAGCGCGTTTCTGCCAAGCCGTTCGCGAAGGGCCGAGTCGGCTAGAAGCTTCGCGGCAGCATCGGCAAAGCTGGTCTCGTCGCCGGAGGAAATTAACGCTCCGCGCTGCTCGTTCAGCAGCTCGGAATTGCCGCCGACGTTATAGGCCACCACGGGCAAAGCAGCGGCCATGGCTTCCAGGATCACGTTCGACAAGCTTTCGGAATCTGATGTGTTGACGGCCACGTCGAATGAAGCCAGCACCGCGCGCATATCTTGACGGTCGCCCATGAAGATTGCCGCGAGGCCGAGGCTCGAGGCTTCCCTTTCGAGTTCCGGCCGCAGCGGCCCGTCGCCGACGAGAACGAACTCTGCGTTCGGCATCTGCTGGCGGACTCGGGCCGCGATACGGAGAAATCCGGAATGATTCTTGTAGCGGTGGTTCATGCGCGCGACCATGCCGACACGGACGATTCCGGGACGCTTCGGCAATGCCGCGGGCGCATCGGCAAAAGCCTCGGCCGGCAAAGCGTTTCCGATGATCGCGATCTTTTTGGGAGATAAACCAGCGGCCAGCAGGCGATCTGCGGCAGCTTGCGAATTGCACACTACGGCGTCACACCAGCGAAACGCGGTGATCTGGGCACGGAACTGGGCCGTGGTCATCAAGTCTCCCAGCTGGCGGTGACTGCCAATCACGACCGGGACGCGTGCGAGTTTCGCGGCCGGAATCATCGTGAGGTTGGCATAGAAGTCAAAGGCGTGCGCAACCTGGATGTGATTCTGACGAAGATGGCTGCTCAAGTTCAACCGCGTGCGCAGCGACTTCCATCCGAACAGACTGCCCCCGAGCGGAAATTGCGGCGCGTCCGGGAAGTGGTGAGCGAGCGGACCGCGACGGCTGACGCATCCGAGATGAACTTCGAATTGTCGAGGGGTGAGGTTCTGAGCGAGGACGGTGAACTGACGTTCGGAGCCTCCGGTCTCGAAGGTGTTGACCATGAGGAACAGAGGAATCGGGATGGGGAGAGGGTCGACCTCGGCGGCTGAAGCCGGATTCACAGTTGTGAGGTTATCGCAGCGCTGAAGCGCTGCGCCACCTAAAAGCTCCTTACTCAAAGGCCCGTCAGGCTCGGTGGCTGGCACCCGATCATCCTCCCACCGGAGCGGAGGCTAACGAAGTGGCGGAAGCGGCCGTCTGGCGGCGCGAGTCCGCGACCACAGGCAGCGAGAAGAGACCCGCGGGCTTAATGTATTTTTCGAGGAAGTTGCGATGCCAGAGTTCGAACATCAGCAAGCGCCAGATACGCCCGGTCATGGTTTTGCCATGAACCACGTGGTCGTCCATTAATTTGCGAACACCCTCGGGCGCGAAGTATCCACGCTCGAGCGTTCGAGGTTCGAGCAGGATGGTCAGCATGTCTTTCAGTTCGTTGCGCATCCAATGCACGAGAGGAAGCGAGAATCCTTGCTTCTGGCGGTAGAGCACTTCGCGGGGCACACCGACCTTCTCCGCCAGTTTTCGAAGAATATATTTTTGCTGGTTGCCGCGCAGCTTCCACTCAGGAGACAGGCTCGCGACCCATTCCACGAAAACATGATCGAGGATGGGAACACGCACCTCGAGTGAGTTCAACATGCTCATCCGGTCAACCTTGGCGAGAATGTCGGAAACCATGTAAGTCTTCGTGTCGACGTAGAGCAACTGATCGACTGGATCCTTGGCGGGGGCCTTCGCAAAATAACGGCGGAAGACGTTGGCCGGATCATCGCTACGGTTCAGAATCTGGCGAAATTCGGGCGAGAGCAGGGGGAGATCGCGCTCGAACGCGGGCAAGAAAGCCATGTGGTCGATGTAACGCTCCTGCCAGGGCAAGGAGACGTTGTAGCTGAACTTGCGTCCTTGCATGCGGTTCGGCAGGCGCGGGAAGACCTGATCGCGAAAGAACTTGCGCGCCCATCCCGGAATACGCTCGAAGACCTGACGTTCTTCGTGGATTCGGTACCGATCGTATCCAGCAAACATTTCGTCGCCGCCGTCGCCCGAAAGAGCGACCGTGACGTGCTGGCGGGCCATCTGCGACACGTAATAGGTAGGCAACATCGAGGAGTCACCGAATGGCTCCTCGAGTGAACTCGTCAGATGCTCGACGGTTTGAACGACGTCGGGCTCAAGAATCATCTCGTGATGGTCGGTGCCGAATTTTTCGGCAACCATGCGGGCCCACTTGGCCTCGTTGAAATCATCCTTCTTGAAGCCGATGGAGAAAGTCTTTACTGGCCCTGCGCTGGCGCGCGCCATCAAGGCAACCACCGTGGACGAATCGGTGCCGCCGCTCAAGAAGGCTCCCAGGGGAACATCCGAGATCAACCGGATCTTGGTCGCTTCAAATAGCCGTTGCTCCAATTCTTCTAGTACTTCTTCTTCGCGCTTGGGCGGTTGCGTGTTGTATTCGGGAAGATCCCAGTACTGACGGATGGTGATTTTCCCGTTCTCGAACTCGAGCAGGTGTCCGGGCGGAAGTTTATGAATTCCGGTGAATGCAGTGATTGGTTCAGGCACGTATCCGTAATAAAGGTATTCAAGCAGGCCTTGTGAGTTGACTTCGGCTAACTCGGGGAGCACGGCAAGAATCGATTTGATTTCGGAAGCGAAGTAGAGCTTTCCCTGATGCAATGCATAGTGCAGAGGCTTCTTGCCCAAGCGGTCGCGAGCCAGCAGCAGCTTGCGTTTCGTTTTGTCGTAGATGGCAAGAGCGAACATGCCGCGCAATTTCGTGACGCAGTCCGACCCCATCTCTTCATACAGATGAATAATGACCTCGGTATCGCAGTGCGTGCGGAAGTGGTGGCCGTGGCTTTCGAGCTCGGGACGAAGCTCAAGAAAGTTGAAGATTTCGCCGTTGTAAACGATCCAGGCGCTGCGATCTTCGTTGAAAACCGGCTGATGGCCGCCGGAAAGATCGATAATGCTGAGCCGGCGCATGCCGAGCCCCGCGCCGTCCGCGACGTAGAGGCCCTCGTCGTCGGGCCCGCGGTACACAATCTGCTCGCACATCTGGTGGACGAGAGCTTCGGTAATGTTGCTCTCACGCGTTGCGCTGACCACCCCGGCAATCCCACACATGGTTTTGGTTATTTCCTTTTGAGTACGGCGAAGGCGGGGTCTCCCCCGCTACTCCAATGATGCCTGTTTTTGTTTTCCAGGGGAAGCCTTACCGTTGGCAGAGACGGAACGCCCGCGGCTCCGAATCTATGACGACGCAGTTATTGTCCGGTCTCGGTAAATTGAGCGGGACCTGCGACTCCAGCGGCCGTGGCATTAATCGTGAACGTTCCCGGGAACGGAGGCAGCGTATATGATTGCGTCGTCGTCCCCGATGACGAGGTGACCAACGGATTCGCATAAGAGAAATTTCCTCCCGCGCCGCCATCGTCAAAATCAACATCCACTCCCGACGTGGGATTGCCGTACTGATCGGTCACCAGCACCGCCAGGGACTGGGGTAACAGCGTTCCGGCGGGCGCAAATTGGTTATTGCCACCGGTAATCGAGATGTTGGCGGCAGGACCGGCTACGGAGTACTCGGTATAACTCATGTTCTTAAGACCGGTGGAACTTCCGGTAACCGTGATCGTCCCGACCGTCGTCGGCAGTTGCAGAATCGTGCGCGCCAAGCCATT
Source organism: Terriglobia bacterium (assembly GCA_963847715.1). GTDB lineage: Bacteria > Acidobacteriota > Terriglobia > Terriglobales > Acidobacteriaceae > Acidiflorens. The sequence goes on along the minus strand of CAWKAZ010000020.1, from coordinate 84,883 downwards.
TGCATCGGTGACCGCCGAAGCTGGATTCGGAATCGCTCCCTTGTTGGCGGAGAAGTTGATGGTGACTCCCGGCACTCCATTCCGGTTAGCATCCTGGGCTTGCCCAACGAGCGCGTTAGGAAGATTGGAGCCAGCCGGTCCGGTCTGCTTCGACCCCCCGTAGGAGATGATCTTGATCGCTGCTCCGGGCGCGGCCGTCGCCGTGGTTGTGATATTGCCAAAGCCCGTTCCCGACATGGTGAGAGTGTAGACACCAGTTTTCTTCGGCGTCGTGTAGTTCGACGAGGCGTAGCCATTAGCATCGGTCACAGCCGATGTGGGATTGAACGATCCACCCTTCGCGCCATCGCTGAAGTTTACGGTTGCGCCCACGTCGGGTTGGCCGTTGTAAGGGTTGTAGGCCTGCACCTGAATCGGAGCTGCCAAAGCCGTGCCTGCCGTCGCCGTCTGCGCACCGCCGCCCGTGATCGAAACCACGTGAAACAAGCCATACGCTTCCAGACTGTTGTTGGTGGCGACATAGACCTTGCCGTTGGCGACGGTCTGATTAACGAAATGAGCGACCGGCGGCAATTTGTCGCGGTTGTTCGCCGCCTGTCCGGTGGTGTAAAGCACATTCAGCGAAACCGCGTCGAACGCGAGCAGCTGCGTACCGCTGATGGCCCACAGGATTCCATTGGTGTTGCCATTCGCAGAAATCGATGGAGAGTGACTGCCCGGATAATTCTGAAGGGTTTTCACCGGATCTCCCAACAATCCATTGTTCAGCGGAAATGCCATGAGCGGATTTCCCTTGGGAGTGAAATACACCGTGTTGTTCCAGTACGCAGGAGAACTCATCAGGACGTCGAGATTATTCGGATTGGGGACGATCGGAAATTCCTGGAGGATGTTCGCGTCATTCGTGGAATACATCCCCATGCTGTCGCGATTGAGGACGTAGATAACGCCCTGCTTGCCTCCCGCAATCGTCTCGTGCGGGAAAGGACCATTTTGATCGGGAAGTATCAGCGCTCCGGCCGAGCTCACATCGAGATCGTGAGTGTTAAGGAAAGCCACGCTCCATGGAGTGAAAAAGTCAGCCAAGCTGAGATCGGGGGCCAGCTTCACCACGCTGTTGCAATAGGTTTGGCCGCCGGACGGGACATCGTATCCGTGAGAGCCGGTCTCGGCGGTGGTGACGACAAGATTGCCATCTTCGTCCGCTGCCAGACCGTTTCCGGTTTGCCAGATCGAAGTCAAGCCGTAGTCGGGCGATGTGTTGAAGACACCGAGCTGCGGGAGCGTCCCGCTGCCGAGCATCGAGGTGTCATAAGACATGACCCAGCCGCTATTGTTGCCGTTGCACAGATTTGACCCGAACCCCATGTAGAGGGTTCCGTTGACCAGCAAGAGGCCAGGGCGATTCTTCTGCCACTTGCTGACAAAGTTCATCACTGTCCCTTTTAAGCTGGTCGTTTGGGCGACGATCTGAACAGGGCTGATGCGGTCGTTGCCAGTGGTAATGTCGAGCGCGTGCAGGTCATGGCGAACTATGCCGTTGAGCACGGTCTTGGCCACCAGATACATTGTATTCGTGTTGGGATCAACGACCGGAGTACCGGGAATCCCTTCCTGATTGAAACCTACAGAAGTACCGCACGGGAGATTCGAGCCGCTGGCTGTGAGGCCACCATTCAGCATGCTCGCATACCACAACTGAGCGCCCGTATCGGCGTCGATGGCGTACACGGAATCAGCCTGGGTGACGACGTAGACGACGTTGTGTAGGCCTTGTCCGGGGATGTTTACGTTGGGTACGAAAAGCGGCTGCGCCATCACGACGTAGTCGACGGGAAAGCTGAAAAGACGCCCGAAGCTATTCTTATTGACGTTCGAGGGCGCCAGCAAAGTCTCATTGGTGTTGGCGCCACTGCGGGCGTTATCACCGCGGCTGGTCAGAACCGGCACCTGCGCAAACGAAGGCAACAGCAGAGCGATGCAGACTAATATCAGTGCGGAAATGTTACAAATAGAAATTGCTCTCACAATCGTATGGGCGCGTGGACAGGGGTTTTCCGTGCGGCTTGTCCCAAGGGAGTGTGACAGAAAGTGGCGCATCGACTAAATTCCTCCAAACTTCTTAAAGACCATCGGATTTCATCTTTAATAGAGCACGTGGAGCACCGGGCCTGGAGTCGGCGCCGCCAACGATCTTGATGAAACCTCAAGTATTAACAGGAGTTATACACCCCAGACAGGCCTGTTAAAATCCCCCACTTGAGCCAGTCGCAAAATGTTGCACAGTGCCGCCGATGGGGTGGAACCCGCTTGAACCAAAGCGTGGCACGCCTTTTGAGCGGCCCGGTGAACGACGCGTCACTTGAGCCATCGTGCGCCGCATTCCGCTCCGGGCATGGGATGAGGCAGATATAACCAACCAATCTGTAATCAGTAGGATGCACAAAAGACCTGTAAAGTCTCGATTGCGATCGATCTCTTCCTGGTGCGCGACAAACTGCTATCCGGTGAGTGCATTGTTGATTACTGTCGTCGCGGGCGAGCCGCGCAAACTTATGTCATTATTAAAAAGCGCATCGCTTACGCTGCCTCCATGTGTTAAGCCCGGTCTGAATCGAGACCCGCACCGATCACACACAAACGAAACTCAATGCCCTCGCAAAAACGGCAGATCATCAGAAACGTTGGCTCCAGCTGGTCAGCGCTGGCCGTCAACGTAGTTATCGGAATTTTCCTTTCTCCGTTCATTCTGCATCACCTCGGCGACACCGCTTTCGGCATCTGGGTACTGATTTTTTCTCTCACCGGATACTACGGGCTGTTTGATCTGGGCATCCGGTCGTCCATTGTCCGCTACGTGTCGAAATACACGGCCACGGGCGATCGGGAAAAACTGACGCAGTTCGTCAATACGGCTCTATTCAGCTACACGGGGATCGGCGTGGTGAGTATGCTGTTGACCACGCTGTTGACTTCATCGATCGAACACCTCTTTAAGATTCCTCCTGCCTTGCATCCGCAAGCTCGACTTCTGCTCTTGATGGTTGGAGCGTCGGTCAGCCTGAGTTTTCCGCTCGGCGTTTTTGGTGGCGTGCTGGAGGGCTTGAACTCTTTTTATATTCTCAACTGGACCAGCATTGCGGCGACAATCGCGCGGGGCGCCCTGATCGTTTATTTCCTGAACCGCGGATACGGTCTGATCACGGTCGCTCTCATTACAGTGGGCCTGCCGCTGCTTTCTTCGATTGTGCGTGTCTTCATCGTCCTGCGTGTGTGCCCGATGCCGCTGGGTCTCCGGCATGTCGATCGAGCGTCATTTCGACAGATGGCCAATTACGGCGGCACGACCTTCATTGTCATGATCGGTGCGCGTCTGCGGTTTCGTACGGATGAGATTGTGCTCGGCACCATGATGTCGGCGGTCGCCGTGACGTGGTTCAACATTGGCGCTCGTATTGTCGACTACGCTCAGGAATTCGTGTCCGCTCTGGCACAAGTCTTCGTGCCGATGTCGAGTCAATCGGAGGCTACCGGGAACCTCGATCGAGTGCGGAAGATTTATGTCGCCGGCAACCGCGCGTGTGCGTTCCTGATTTTTCCCATCACCGCCATCCTGATTATTCTTGGCAAGGACATCATCCGCGTCTGGGTGGGCGCGCGCTACATTGGGCCCAGTTATCCGGTGCTGGTGGTGATGATCATTCCCTTCACGCTCATGCTGATGCAGTCTGCTTCGCAGCGTGTTTTGTTCGGACTCGGCAAGCATCAGGACTTGGCAAGCATCACTTTGATCGAAGGCGTGGCCAACGTGGTGCTGAGCGTCGCGCTGGTTCCGTCTCTTGGAATTGTCGGCGATGCCCTGGGGACCGCAATTCCGCTGTCTTTGACGTACATTGCATTTCTGCCGCGGCATCTTAGTAAGCAGATTGGCGTTCCGGTGGGGACGTTTGTACGCGAAGCGTTCACGCTTCCGTTGCTCTTGACGCTTCCCTTGATCGCCGTGCTCAGCCTGGCAAGACGGTATTTTTATCCGCGGAATCTTATCCAGTTGGCAATTGAAATTGTGGGCGGCGAGCGCAATCTACTCGGTCGGATTGCTTTGGGCCTATCGCACCAACCGCGCGTTTCACGTGGCCGAGATCGCGGGTGTGCCCAAGAACATGACGCTGGAGCAGCCTCCACAGGCTGTCGTCGCGGTGGAATACCAGAACGAACAATAGGGATTTGTCTAGTCGCGATTCCTTGCGGGTTTCCGACCGCGCACCGCAATAGAGATTTCGCCCACGCGCATGTCTTCCATGCCCATTGCTTCATACCACTTGAACACCTGCTCGTAGGTATGTTTGGACTGGTACTTCGGCGAGTACCAGTCAAACGTGTCGAGCATGCGCGCTTCCGGAGTCTTCTGCCGGTTCACGGGAAACACGTGATGAATCGCGCCTGCGACTGGAGGTCCGACCAGTGGAACACGTTTCAAGCCCTGATTCAGGTTGTAGAAGAACGGCACGGCAACTTTGAGGATGCCATGCAGCGTCTCGGGCTTCATTTTGTGAGTGTACTGCCGCCAGAAATCGCTAAAGCGATACCACTTGTTATAGCCGCTATAGAGCCATACGACGAGGAGTCCGCCGGGCTTCAGATACTTGTTCAGACCTTTGACCGCGGCCTCGCAATCCGGAGTGTGGTGCAGCACGCCGATACTGTAGATCACATCGAAGCTTTCAGGAGCGAAGGGCAAGGCGAACGCGTCCGACTGGAAAGCCACGAAATCGCGATCGGCAAGATTCTTGGCGGCGACTTCGGCGGCGGCGCTCAGATCCACGCCGACGACACGCGCGCCAAAGCGGGTGGCAACTTCGGCGAAGCGTCCCATACCGCAACCGACGTCGAGAACGAGTTTGCCCTTGAGGTCTTCGGGACGAAGAGCAGTCTTCGCCAGAAAGTGGCGTTCCGATTCGCGGAGTTCGTCGTTATCGAGTTGCGTCTTCTGATAGCGGTGCCACTGGAAGCCGAAGCTCGCGGCGTAGTGCTGGGCGTCGACGAAGCGTGCGATGCCCTGCACGTTCGGATAGGCACGCTTGCACGCCGGGCAGATGTAGCCTCCCGCCTGATCGCTATCGAGTTTCGATCCGCAACTCAGGCAACGCAAGATTGCCTGCAAGTCAACGGACAGGGGAGACTGCACCGGTTGTTCTACGGTCGGCATAAACCTCCAGGAAGTGACGCGGCTTTTTTGCCGGTGGGGGCGTGAAGCCGCCCTCTTTCTGTTTCTCATTCAAGATTTGCAACAAAGTGACCGTAAATGCGGCCGCAAAATAAGGAAAGAAGTGATAGGCCTCGGGCGCGAACAGGGCTCCGACGACGAAACCGACCTGCGAAGCGATCAAGGCCCCGGCGATGAGCTGCTCGTCGGGTGTGAGATCCTTCCTGCGATGGAGCGCGAACATATTCTGAAAGTCTCGATAGAAAAACATCAGGTAGAGCAAAAGGGCGATGATGCCGCCCTCGGCGGCGATTTGCAGATACGTCATATGCACGGTATGCCAGATCCCGGAGTAGGTCGGGAAGTTCTTGACCCCGATTCCGAGCAGTGGATAGTGCTCAATGGCGTCGACCGCACGCAGCATCAGAAACTTGCGATCTTCGAGCGACCCCGCTGCCGTCATACCCGTTTGACCGTTTCCGGCGAAGCGATCGTATAGTTTCCCCCCTGCCGCCCCCACGATCACCACTCCGAGGAGCACACTGGCGATGATGAGCCAAGGGCGCTTCCCCTTAATCGCAACATAGTAGAGCGCGACAGTGTAAGAGCAAACCAAATCGATGAAACCTGCGCGAGACGCGGTCAGGAAAATGACGACCGACATCAGCAACATGCCGACAAACCAGAACACCTTCGCCAGGCTATCCTTCGACATCACGAAAAAAGCCAGGGCATACGGCAGAGAGAGCACGACGGCGAACGCAAGATCGTTGGGGTTCCCGTAGAACCCGCCGAGCACCTGGTTCAAGCGGTCCACGTCATGGCCCTTGATGATGACGGCGCAGCAAACCAGCACCACGGAAAACGCCTGAATGAAGATGATTTTTCGCAGGCGCTCAAAGGTAGTGATGATCAGGAAGATGAGCACCCAGCAGATATAAATCTTGGCAAAGTCGGTGGTGCGAAGCACAGCGCCACCCCTCCAGATCGGAGAAGTAAACGCCGAGATGTAGAGAATGATGATCATGTAAAGCAGAAGGTTCGCCATCTTCGGCAAGTCTTTGAAAGTGCGTTTGGTCTTGCCTGCTGCTTTGAACAATCCATAGGCGGCCATGACCGCAGTGATCTTGCCCCATGGGATGTATTGCAACCCGGGGATGAAGTCCTCGAAGCGCGTGCAATAGACGATAAAGAAACCGCAAAGCCAGAAAAATGCAGTCTTAGTTGGGCCTATACTCGGGTCGAAGATTCGCCCCGTCTGGGCTCCACTTGCTGCCATTTCTCGGTTATCGCCGATCGCCACAATTCCCTCTTTCTTCCTAAACCTTCTCTTCGACCAACCGCCCAGCCACTGCGCGTTCCGCGAGAGCCTTCTTTGCCGCTACCGCTTGCAGCACTTCGCTGAAACGTTCTCCGATCGCCGGCCAGTCGTAACGGGCCGCAGTTTCGGCGGCGGCAATTTCGTAACGGCGGCGCAGTTCACGATCCTGAAGCAGGTTGACCACCGCCTGCGAGAACGCAACTGAGCCGTCGGCCAGGACGATGTCCCTGCCATGATGGACGTCCAACCCTTCCGCTCCGATGGTTGTGGAGACGACGGCTTTGGCAGCGGCCATCGCCTCGTAGATCTTCAGACGCGTTCCTCCGCCGATGCGCAGCGGCACGATCACTACCGAGGATTGGTGCAGGTGTTCGACGACCGAAGGCACGCGCCCCGTGATTTCAATGGAGTCCGACGCCCATTTCTGAACGCGGCGGTCGGGATTGCGTCCGACAACGCGGAATCGCGCCTGTGGCACTTCGGCTTTGATTAGGGGCCAGACCTCGCCGCAGAAGTACTCGACGCCGTCGATATTCGGCTCCCAATCCATGGCGCCGACGAAGGTGATCAAGGGCGCCGAGGAATCAGTGGCCACTTGAGCAGGGCGATACTCGGCAAGATCCACACCGGTCGGGACGACGGTCACGTGGTCCGCGTCGACCCATTTGGTCATGAGCGAGCGGTCGTTCTCCGAAACGGCGATAACGTGTTGAAATTTGCATACGGCAGCGCGCTCGTAGCGCAGCATCTTGCGGAATTCCATCCCGTACATCATTTTCTTCACGGGATTGTCCGCCGTCGCGGCATGACGACGCCAGATTTCGCTTTCCACGTTGTGTTGAAAGAGAATGCTCGGAATATTGAGGTTTCCGGGAAAATTGATCGCCGCATCGAGAAAATCGCAAACCGCCACGTCAAACCGACGTTCGCAGAACCAGGACTGAAGCTGTTTCCGGACCTCCGGATGGGCGAAGCGGCTGACGGCATAGGGAGCGCCCGAACTGAGATGCCCCACATAATCGATGCCTCGTGCCATACCCGCGAGTTCGGGCTTTCCGGTGCAAACCGCCACGGCGCCGGGTATCTGGCGTTGTAGTTCACGCTCGTAATCCGGATCGGGGCTTCCTCCATAGTAGGAGTAAAACGTAAGCTCATGCCGGGCGGACAGATATCGCAAGACGTGGTACGTGCGGATATTGCCGCCGTTCTGCACGGGAAGGAGCTTATCGGCTTTGACCCAAAGAATTCTCATGGCCCGATCTGGTGCCCGATCAGCGAACCCAGACTACCTTTCTGCCAGTGACAAAGTTGACAAAGGCAACTATGGCGGCACAATTAAGGATGACGAAAGTGCGCGCCGGGTCGGCAAGGCGCGAAAGAGGGCCGATTTTAATTCCGGAAAACGCGGCCAGACTCAGGACATAAAATGCTAGTTGCAGCAATTAACGCGCCGCGATAGAAGGGCTCGGGCAGAAACATCGAAGCAATCAGGAGCGCAACAGAGTCCGAACGGGACGACGAGCCGCGAAAGCTTGTGACCGATGAACTCAAAGCGAATCGCGTTTTGCGAGCTTAAGAGCCAAGGCGCAATTTGCAGCAGCTGATAGTTGCCGCTCAGGGTGCGCACCTTGCGAGCAAACTCGCGGCCATCGCCGAGATCCGGCGAGTCCCAGGCTCGCGCACGGGTATCGAAGACCACGCGTGCGCCTTGGCGCACGACCAGCATCGGCAAGAGGACATCGTCAAGAATCGTGCCCTCAGGCAATGGCGACGCTTCCAGCAAACTGCGGCGCGCGCAATAAATCGCGCCGGTCGCGCCGGCGACTGAACCGGAAGCCGACTCCAGTTCGCGAATTTTTTTCTCAACGCGCCAGTACAGCCCCATACCCTTCCCAGTCTCGCCGCCGGTGGGGTCGCCGAGCATCAATTCTCCGCTGGCGGCGCCGACTTCGGAGTCCGCGAAATTTTCGACCAGCAGGCGCAAGGCGGCGGATTCGATGTGCTGGCGTGCGTCGGTAAAAAGAAGCACTTCGCCGGTGGCCAGCTTGATCGCGTCATTGAGACCCGAGGCCTTGCCCTGAGACACCGACTTCAACAGAATTCGCACTCGTGAGTCGCGCGCGCAGTCCGAGAGAATCGTAGGCGTGCGATCGGTAGAACCGTCCGAGACGACAACTATATTCAGGTTGTCGTGAGGGTAGTCGAGCGCCAGGAGGTTCTCGATCTTGCGGGCAATGACCGCTTCCTCATTCCGCACGACGATCACGGCCGAGACGCTAGGAGTGGCCGAAGTCCGGCGTACCGGACGTGGCGACCATCGACTGCGGAGCCACAACCATGCAGGATATCCCAGGTAGGAATAGCCGACGAGCGAAGTCGCAAACCAGAAGACGTATTTCATCTTCATTGGGCGCCCCGACGCAGCAGCACTGTTTTGATCGTCTGGAACATGATGAGCATGTCCAGACCGATGGAAGCGTTCTTGATGTAGAAGAGGTCGTATTGGAGCTTTTCCTTCGAATCTTCGACGGTTGAGCCGTATTTGTACTTCACTTGGGCCCACCCCGTGAGTCCGGGCCGTATCACGTGACGCATCTTGTAATACGGAATCTGCTCCACCAGCATTCTGACGAATTCGGGTCGCTCTGGACGAGGGCCGACAAAAGCCATGTCACCCTTAAGGACGCACCACATCTGCGGAATCTCATCCAGGCGGGACGACCGTAAGATTTTTCCGACGCGGGTCACACGAGGATCATTGTCGCCCGCCCACTTCGGACCTGTGGCCGCTTCAGCATCCTGACGCATGGTGCGGTACTTCCAGACATTGAAGTGACGCCCGCCCTTGCCGACTCGAGTTTGCGTATAGAAAATTGGACCTTCGGAATCCAGCCTGATCGCAATCGGAATGAGCAGCAGCAAGGGTATGGACAGCACCAAGCCAACTAGGGAAATGGCAAACGAGAGCGCACGACGCATCGCACTGAAGAGCACACTGCGATGAAATCCCTCGCCAAAGACCAGCCAACTTGGATAGAGGGTTTCGACCTCGATCTTGCCCGACATCTTCTCAAGCCAGGTGGTGGCTTCCTCGATCTTGACTCCGTTCATACGGAGGTCAAGTAACTCGTTAAAGGGCATTTTGCCGCGCCGGTCAGGCATGGCCACAATGACATGACGGATGTTGAAGGTCTTCACTGCTTCGAGCAAGTGGGCGGCAACGGATTCGCGGGTTTCTGCGCCTTCCATCTTGCCAGTCCAGCTGGAAACTTCGATTCCCAGGTCAGGATTCTGGCGCAAGCCCTGCACGACACGCAGCGCGCGTTCGCCCGTGCCAAGGACGTAGACGCGTTCGACCAGTATCGGCAACTGCACCAGCCAGTCGAACGCAATGCGCCATCCAAAGAGGGCAACCGTGAGGATGATCAATCCGTATTCCGACGAATTCCTTCCTAACAGGTAGTTGGGTCTTACCAGCGCAACACCGGCAAGTATGAACGCAAGTACGCCGGGAAGCATGAGCAGGCGGAAATAAAGCTCACCCCTGGCGGTAAGGCGCGCGGTGTCGTACAAGTCGAGCCAGTGGGAACAGAGCAAAACGAGCAAGGTTACGCCGATGATCTTGTAGTAGCCATAATCGAAGTTCAGCGCGATGTAGAGGTCTTCCCTAACAACGAACCATGTCCCCATCAGGAAGGAGGTAAAGACAATGAGAGCCTCTCCGATGAGCAGGACCAGAGTGCGTACTGGGTAGTAGACCTTGAGGATCCGGATCAAACGTGGCCTCGATTATCTTTAGGCTTGGCTGTTCACGGCTTCGCCGTAGTAATACTTCGAACGCGCCATATCATCGGTTGGTGTTCCGTTCAGCACGACACCGAGGAGCAACTTATCAGGGAATTCCTCGCGCGCCTTGCGAGCCAGGTCTGACGGAGTTGCGTTGGAGCGCACGACCATAAGAATGCCATCGCTGGCGCCGGCGACTAACGTGGCGTCGGAAACGGGGATGACGGGCGACGAGTCGAGAATGATCCAGTCAAACAAAGGCTCGACTCGCTGCAACAGAAGCTTCAAACGACCGTTCGAGAGAAGTTCGGGTGCGCTGCCTGCGGCGCGACCGGCCGGCATGAAGAACAAGTTTTCCATCGGCCCGCGCTGCAGGGCGGCGAACTCGTCGCACTCACCCAATAGATATTCGGCCAAACCGGGGCCCTGCGCCGCTCCCAGATGGCGGTGCATACCCGGGTTGCGGAGATCGGCATCGATGACGAGAGCGCGTCGTCCGTGCTGGCGTACTAGAACCTGGGCAAGATTGGCGGCCACGAAAGACTTCCCTTCTTTGGGAAGTGCGCTGGTCACCAGGAGACGCTTCAGCGGCATCTTCTCCCGGATCTGGTAGAGGCGGGAGCGCAAGGTGCGGAATTCTTCCGCGCCAAGGCGAGTGTCATCGTCTTGAAAGAAGAGCATGGTGCGAGGATCTGGCGTCCACTCGCTCTGCGGGCAGCGGGCCAGCAGCGCCTCGTATGTAAACCCCGACGCCATGGAAGTCATGACTGGAGACGGCGACAGCGAAGGCATGTTCTCGCGCGGGCTTTCCTGTCGCAGTTCCGGTTGTTCGTATGCGGGCTCGACATGCGTCCCCGTGGAGGTTGCTCTTTCCTGTTCGGCGCGTTTCAAAGCGTCATGGATTCGGCTCATAGTTTCCTTTCCTTGGGGAGATCCTGTTGTTCAGATTGGCGCAGACGGTCCGCCAGAGTCGCTAAGGTGCGTAATGCCTCGACCAGATCGAATTTCTCGGACGAGGGCACCGGAGCAATCATCGCGGCAGCTGCGTTTCCATCGGTCAAATCGAAATCGCGGGCAACGGAATCGACGATTTCGGCCGAAACCGTTCTCTTTTGATCCACGAAGGCACTCACCAGACAATGCTCGCAAAGCAAATTGATGATGCGCGGAATTCCGAGCGAATACCGGAAAATCCCGCTGACGGCATCCGCCTCAAAAACCTGGTCGCCATTCGACCCGGCGATTCTCAGGCGCTGACTGATGTATGACCTGGTTTCCTCGAGGTTGAAAGCGTGCGTTTTTGCGCGTAGCGTCAGGCGCTGACGTAGCTGTCGCAACTGGGGCTGCTTCAGTCGCTGCTCGAGCTCCGGCTGTCCCACCAGGACAATCTGCAGCAATTTTTCGGTGAAGGTCTCGAGGTTGGTGAGCATACGAATCTCTTCGAGCACTTCGTCGGAGAGATTTTGCGCTTCATCGATGATCAAGACCGCAGTCTCGCCGGCGCGGTAACGATCCAGCAGCCAGTTGTAGAGACGCTGCAACAGCTGGCTCTTCGACTTCGCGTCGCAAGGGATGCCAAAATCGGCCATCATAAAGTCCAGCAACTGCGGGACATCCATGCGCGAGTTAAAGATGAAGGCGGTGGCCACTTGCTGCAGGCGCAGCCATTCCAGCAATTTATTGATGAGCGTCGTCTTGCCGGTGCCGACCTCGCCCGTCAGCAGCACAAAGCCCTTGCGGCTTTGGATGCCATAGGTGAGGCAGGCCAACGCCTCTTCGGTATGCCGCGTGAGGAACAGGTAACGCGGATCCGGATTGACGTTGAACGGGTTGGCACGAAGTCCAAAAAATTCTTTATACATACGCTTGCTTTAGACCCCGACGTTCTCGTGTTCTTTTGAAGAGGCAGGAGTGCTTCGGTTCCAGAAGCGGCGACGCCCGTTTCCGTTGGACTCGGCGCCATCTCCTTCTTCTCCGAGCCAGGGAACGGAAATGAGGAGCGGCAGATCCATGACCGCAGCGGCGTCTTTTTCCGTACGGATCGACTTGTCGCTGAATTCCAGCCAGAAGGCGATGAGCAGGCCGAGCATCAGACCGGCGCCGAAACCGCCGGCTGCAAAAATCGGACGATTGGGGAAACTTGGCGAATCGGGCAGTCCGGCAGGAATGATCACGTGCATCTGCTCACCCTGCTGCTGGCTCTCCATGTTGCTGCCGAGTTCCGCTTTACTCTTCTTGTCCAGCAGATCCTTGTAGAGGTTCTGAGCGTTTTCGTCGTCGCGGGTGAGCAGCTTGTATTGCTCTTCGACGTTCGGGCTCATGGCCGTGCGGCTCTGGTAAACATTGATCTGCGCCTGTAAGCGTTTCTGGTCCGACGTGGCCTGATCGATCACGCCCTGGTACTGGTGAATCTGCAAGCGAAGCTGACGAATCTCTGGCGGCTCGGAGGCGCTGGCTTTGTCGCTATCCGTCGTGGCAGATGCTGCAGCAGCATTTATTTCCTTCAGCTTCTTCTGAACCTCGGCGATATCTGCCTTGGCCTTGATTACGTCAGGGTGGTCCGCGGTGTAGCGCGCTTCGAGTTGCAGAAGATTCGACTGCAGCTGATTGAGTTGCTGTTCGAGCGTTTGCGGGTTGGTGCTGGATTGCGAACTCTTCCACGCCGCGGTCTGCTGCGCCAGCATGCTTTCCGTGTATGCCTTATCCTGCTGCGCACGGCTCAGGGTTTGCGTCGTAGCGTCGAGTTGCGAGTTCATCGACATTAACATACGCATGTTGTTGTCGGAATCCGTGGGAAGTTGCCCCATATACTTTCTTTTGAAATCGGCCAACTTCGCATCCTGTTCATCGATCGCACGCTTGGCATCGGCGAGTTGTCCCCCGAGGAAGTCGGTCGTGCCTTTAATTTCGTCGATTCGCAAGTCCAGGTTTTCGTCGATGATCACCGAGGTTAGCGTGTCGCATATCTTCTGCGCACGCACGGGATCGCTGTCGGTATAGGAAACCGTGAAGCCAGGAATCTGGTCATCGGTAGGCGATGGCTTCTTTTTCTTGGCGCCAGAGATTCCCGTGCCAGAAGCGGCCGCGCTCATGGAGGTGATCACCGGCTCGACTTGAATGCCCTGAGCTTTTATCTGGCCGATGAGTTTCCCTTCTTCTTCGGGCTTAACCAGCTGAAGACTGTGGATCCTCTGTGGCAACCGCTTAGAGTCCAAAACTTTCTCGACTAGTGTGTTGATGCGCTGCGTAAAGCCCGAGGTTATGACCGACTGGACGTAGCTGTCGGGTACTTTCTGACCTTCCACCAGCACAGTGGATTGGGAGGTATATTTCGGCGAGAACACATAGGACACCATGAAGCCCGCCAAAGGCGCGAGCAGGGCTGGGATCAAAATAACCTTCAGCCGGCGCCGTACCATCGCCAGATAATCGTCCATTGTCAGTTCGCGATTTTCACTCATTCTTGTTCACCAATCCGGCCGCTAGGCGGCCAAGAAGTTATTCGATCCGTGTCGGCGTCGGATGCCATTCCACGCCGATGGTGCCTGCTTGCCGCCGACTAAGGTTGCTCGGCCCCGGGGAGTCGAAGCCAATTTCGCTGAATCGATAGGAAACAAAAAAGTCGTAGGTGCGTCCGAGATGCTTTCGCATGACGGCGAGAGCGGAGCCCTCGTCGTATTGCGCGGCGTTCACACCAAAGGTTCCCAACGACTGCAGCCTGTCGTTGTGGGAATACGCGAAGTCACCGTAGAACTCCCAAGTGCGTCCGAGCGGCCGGTTGTATCCCATCCGTGCGGTTTGGGTATTGGCGCCGGCGAAGAAGCCCGAGCCGGACGACGTGAATTTCTCGTAGGTCGCGACCAGCGACGAATGCGCGAGCTTGTAATGCAACTGCACGCGAGCGCTCACCGACCAGTGCTTGAGGTATCCACCTTGTTCCAGTTCGGTGTACTGCGGACCGGCTCCGGCAATCAAACTCAGCTTGCCGTTGATGGTGTGGCTCCAACGCAGGTTGACGATCTGGTTGTAGACCTGTCCGCCGGTGTTTTGTGGAAACTGGAAAAGCTGGTAGGCATAGATAAGGCCGATCTGATCATGGCGGTTCAACAAACGCGAATACCCACCTTGCACGGTCACCTGATCGCTATTCAGCAGAGTGTCGGAGGGATCGTAAAAATGGGCGTTGCTGAAGGCGCCGGCCACGGTAAACGCAGAAACGGGGCTGATGGCTTGGACCACATCAAGAATCGCGGTGTTCGAGAGTCGCGGAATATCTCCGACGGAGCCCAACGTGTCGTTGCGAATGCTCCCAGGTAAGGAGCCCGCCAAGCCCGTGCCCATACCTTGTCCGGTAGCGATGCCGAATCCCGGAACACCACCAAAACCTAGATTGAAAGAACCATCGGGCAGGTACGAAAACGCGTCGCGCAACGTCGCCTGACCGGTGCGCCAGCGCGTCACGCCTTCGAGTCCCGCGGCGTGGAGCTGGCGAACTTCATACGGGCTGCTATAGAACGCTCCGCCGCCGACATACTCGAGAAAGAGATCGCTTTTTGGCCAGAACTGTTGCAGGTCCAAAGCTCCAAGAATGCGGGTGATGGATGCCAAATCACTTGTGCCGAGTTGGTTGCTTGGGTTTGTGTCTGCCGACTCGCTCAGCTGCAAGCCCGGTGAAATAAAACTTCGGGAAGCCGTACGCAACTCGAGGGCAGGTTCGTCCAGACCCGACACGGGCGGATTGTCCGGGCTCAGGATCGGTGCATTCTGGCCGAAAGCCGGAGCTGGCGCCGTCGGCTGCTGGGTCGTGGTCTGCGCAACCGCGCCGATACTCAGGCACGAAAGTAGAAGCGCCAACCGGATTGTTTGCATTCTTAGCATGCGTTTCACCGTCGTTCTCTCAGGTACGGCATACCTTTCACGGGACAACAATCGTATCTCCCGGCTGTAGAGTGTAATTTTGCTCGATTCGCTCACCCTTTACCAACCTGCGGTAATCCACCGGCAGCTTCTGCTGCTTGCCGTTTTCGTTGCGCAAAACATAAATCTTTTTAGTATTCGCAAACTGGTTGAGGCCGGCACTGGACAGTGCTTGCAGCACTGTCATATTGGGCAACATGGGTGTAGCACCGGCATGCAACACTTCGCCAACCAGGTAAATCCGCTTGCTGTTGATCTGTGCGACGACCACGGTAACGCGAGGGTCAGCAATATATTTCTTCAGCTTCTCAGTCAAAGACGCAGCCAACTGCAGAGGTGTCAGGCCCGCCGCCTGAACGTCGTTGAGTAGCGGAAGAGAAATCTTGCCGTCAGGCCGCACCGGCAAAGTAGCGGTCAGGTCGGGCTCTTTCCAAACCGAGACGTGAAGCGAGTCTTCAGGACCGATTACGTATTCAGGCCCAACCGCGCTGCTCATCGCAGCCGAGCTGTCGGAAGCGGCTTTGTCGGAAGCGGAGCTGGCGACGGCCGAGGCGGGCGTATCCTGCGCCAAGGAAAGGCTGCTCATCAGCACCAGTGTCGCAACCGCTTGCCATATCGATTTCATATCGTCGTACCCCTCTCAGGTTCAAGTTTCAAGGTTTCAGAGTTTCAAGCTTGCGGCGGTTTCTCTTGAAAGTTTGAAACCTGTTTTCCGCCTTCCATCACGCTCCGTACTCTTCATAGCCGATCTGCTTCAATTTGTAGAGAAGCGCTTTGTAGCTAATCTGTAATTCCTGGGCGGCACGACGGCGATTCCATCGCGTGCGGGTGAGGACCTGCAGGATGATTTCCCGCTCGGCCTCACGCGAAGCGGCGCGCGCCGCGTCCTTCAAGGAAATCTTTTCGCCGTTGCCGTTGCGGTCCGAGCGCCGCAAAAGAGAGCGCAATCCTCCCATGGCCAGCGTTTCATCGCCGAGAGCCACGATGGCTCTGGCTGCGTCTTTCAGTTCGCGAATATTTCCCGGCCAGCTGTATTCCAGAAAGAAGTTTTGTGTTTCCGGACTAAGCGTCGGCACGGGCCGGCAAAAATCCTGAGCGGCTGCGGAGAGAAACCAGTCGCGCAGAACGGGAATATCTTCTTTGCGCTGACGCAATGGAGGCAGCCGCAAACAAACTCCGCTGATTCCGTAATAAAGATCTTCGCGGAACTTGCCAGCCTTGACTTCGGGTTCAAGTTCACGCGATGTTCCGCAGATGAAGCGAGACACGCGGTGCTGCTGATCGTTGTGCAACCCAATCTGGCGAACCAACTCCTTCTGAGCCGGCGCCTCCAGGTCTCCCACTTCCTGAAAGTAGACGGTGCCGCCTTTTCCGAGGCAATCGCTCACAGTCTCATGGCTGACTTCGCGGGCCTGATGCGCTTGAAATGGTTCGGAGACACGAGAGGAAAGACTATGAATTCGGGCTGCGGCTGCCGCTTTGCCGGAACCGTGCTCTGCAACAACCAGCATGGGGACATCATTCTGCGACAACTCGCGGATCACCGCTTCCACGGTGCGCATGCCTGCACTGACGCTCTCCAGCCAGATACGGCGCGTACCGTTCCGTGGCGTTCCATCGTCGTTTGACGAGATTTCCGTTCTATCCAGACTCATGCGGCTTTGTCTCACCGATACGCAACCATCGACGGAGGGGGGACGTCCTAGGGAACTGCGTGGACTGAGTAGAGCACTCATGCTGCCACTCCGGGCAAAACGTTCATGCGATAACGAAACAATATATTCTTATATTTCAATCACTTGCAAGCACAACACGAACCGAGGCACC
This sequence comes from Terriglobia bacterium, assembly GCA_963847715.1. Lineage (GTDB taxonomy): Bacteria > Acidobacteriota > Terriglobia > Terriglobales > Acidobacteriaceae > Acidiflorens. The sequence continues at coordinate 67,829 of CAWKAZ010000020.1, read as the reverse complement.
TGTCCCAAAGTATCATATTGCGGATAAATGGGAAATTTATTGCTCACTTGATAGGTAATCGAAGGGGACTATTTCCCTAACATCTTGGGGACAAAATCCTAACTCTTTGTAAGTATTGGTCCAAGCGGGACGGCTTACAATAGCCCACTTGTGCGTCCGACTTGTTGGGCTGGAAGAGAAATTGTTTTCCTATGACTGGGAACGCGCTTGGCAAAAACGTACCCCGAGACTCAAAACTATAGAAAGAACGTGGTTCTCGAGAGTCCCCCGGCCACCGGTTTTACTTTGCGAGAATTCCGGCTTTCGCATATTCTCAAACTCAAGCGCGCCTTATGGGGTACCCGATCGAAGTGGCTTCGTCGTTCTCGGCAAAGGAAGGTAGTGTGTCGTCCACGATGCCCCGTTGGCAGACGGCCGCACTTTTTCTACTAGCGGTATGGCTTTACGGGGAGATCCTTGGCAGACTCCTGTTGCAGTGGATTGGGCCGCACAGCGATCCGAATTTCGCCCACGGCATATTCGTCCCACTATTCACTGTATTCGTTCTCTGGCAGGATCGCGCGAGACTGAGAGCGGTTCCGGTTGCTGCTTCGTGGGCGGGGCTTCCCATTCTCGGGTTGGGACTGGTTACGTTGATATTCGGGCAATTGGGCGCCGAAATTTTCTTACAGCGCTTTTCGCTCCTAATCCTGCTGGCGGGACTGATAATTCTTTTCCGCGGCTGGACGTTCTTTCGGGCTGTTTTGTTTCCCTGGGCCGTTCTGATCCTGATGATCCCTCTCCCCACCCTGATTATTCAGCAGGTGACGTTTCCGCTCCAATTGCTTGCCTCCAAACTCGCCACAGAATTTTTGCAAATGGTAGGGGTGCCGGTTCTTAGAGAGGGGAATCTGATTCAGCTCGCCAGAATGCCGCTCGACGTAGCGGAAGCGTGCAGTGGGATCCGATCCCTACTAACGCTGGTCACTTTGGCCATCATCTATGGATATCTGATGGAGACACGCGTCTGGGTGCGGGTTGTGCTGGCTTTTTGCGCAGTACCGATAGCCGTGGTCGCCAACAGTTTTCGCATTTTTGGAACCGGGATGCTGGTGCAATTCTGGGATCCGGATAAAGCAGAAGGTTTCTTCCATACGTTTCAGGGATTGGTAATCTTCGTAGTGGCGCTGGCGATGTTGCGAGCCGTGCACCATCTGATCTGCCTGGTCTGGAAGGTCGGTCCGGTAGCGGCTGCAGAGGTCCCTCAGGGCAAACCAAGACGTGGCACCACATTGGGCACGAGGCCGGGGAATGCTCATTTTTGGAGTGCGGCCTTGCTCATGTTTGGTACCGCAGCCGGCCTGCAGGCGCATTTGCACAATGAGTACCTTCCGCCCCGAGTCCCTCTGACTGCGATGCCCTTGCAAATCGACGGCTGGATGGGTACGGATGTTCCAATCGACGACGAGACGCGCAAGATTCTAGGAAATGGCGAGTTTCTGCTCCGCGATTACGTTGACTCAGGCAAGACACAAGAGATCAACCTTTACATCGCATACTTCCCGACACAGCGTTCGAACGACACTCCGCATTCCCCGAACCACTGCCTGCCGGGCGCAGGATGGGTGCCGACCTCGAAGGGGATTATTCGGCTCACGCGTCCCGACGGCTCTTCTGTCTTAGTCAACCGCGAAGAGGTTACGCGAGGGGGAGAGCGGCAACTGATGTTGTACTGGTATCAGGCGCATGGACGTGTCGTCGCCAGCGATTACCGGAACAAATACTATCTGGTAAAAGACGCGATTCGCATGAATCGCAGTGACGGCTCGATGGTGCGGTTGATGACCCCAATGTTCGAAGGCGAATCTACAGAAGGCGCCCAGGCGCGCATGATGACGCTTGGATCGCAGATCTTACCGATGCTCGATAATTACATCCCGCGCTAGTCCCAATCCGTTAGGATTCCTTGCGAATCAAGTCCTGATACTCCGTCGGCGAATATCCTGTAATTGATCGGAAGTCGTTGATCAAGTGGGCTTGATCGAAATATCCCAACTCCAGGGCTAGCTGAGACCAGTCGAGCTCTTCGCCGGCATTGGAACGCTCGACTAATTCGTGCAGGCGATATCTGCGAATCACCCACTTCGGACTGACTCCGACGTAATCATTAAACAGTCGCTGCAGCGAGCGTTTCCCGATTTTCGTTCTTGCTGCCAGATCGTCGACCGTCTTGACGTCGCGATCGTGAAGAATACGCTCCAGTAGTTCTCCGGCTAGCGCGACCGTCTTATCGGGTTGTGGCAAACGGGCGCGGAAGAATGCATTCGCGGCTTGCACTTTTTCGTTTTCGGATTTAGACGAGAGCACTATTTCTTGCAGGGCCGTCACATCTTTGCCGAGGATGCGCTGGACGGGCACCATGCGGTCGGCCAGTTTGGAGGCCGGGAATTTCAGAAACGGGCGGAAGCCTCCGGGGCGGAATTTGACTCCGAACACGTGCGACTGACCTTCGAGAACGCGGGAGAATTTGTGAGTATGCACGCCGGCAACCACGGAGCCGCTCGGCTCAAAGACCACGTGAATGTTGGGATGGGGAAGGCTCTCGGCAATGTAGGGCTCGCAGCCGCGCAGATCCCAACGGATCATCCAGTAGTGCGCGATCAAGTGGGCAAGGTCATTCGCGGGACGCCTGCGGGCGTGCCGCATTTTACCGGCCCGCAGAGGCCGCCGGAGCATGCCTCTTCCCTTGCCTACTTCGGGATCGTAGACTTCCTCCACCTCGGCAGATGGCTGTCGCGTTTTTCCAATCTTGGCCGTCACGCTCTGTTTATATTCTCCTTCGAGGAGAAACAAATGCCTGAACTCTTGATTCGCAAAGCAATCGACGTTGACGCCTCGGTCGAGACACTGTGGAAGGTCCTCACCGACTCCAAGTTTATTCCGCAATACATGTTCGGCTGCATCGCCGAGACCGACTGGAAGCCCGGCTCGCCGCTACTCTGGAAGGGTGCTGCCGATGGAAAGCTGTACGTAAAGGGGCACATCGTTGCGAACGACGCTCCGCGGCGACTGGTGTACACCACCTTCGATCCCAACTCGACGATCAAGGATATCCCGCAAAACTATCTCACCATGACGTATGAGCTCAAGAGGCGTGGCGATCGGGGTTCCGCGCTTGAGATCGTCCAAGGAGACTATTCGACGGTGGAAGATGGTGAAAACCGCTACAAGCACTCGCTGGAGGGAGATGATGCTGTGCTGAATGGCATCAAGAAACTGGCGGAGGCGGAAGCTGGGGAGTAACGCCAGAACTCGACTAGGCGTGGATGCGAACTTCTCCTGATTTCTGGTTTCTCATCTGCGCGAAGGCTTGAGGTAGGAAGCGCAACAGGTCAGTGGCCACGAGAGAATTCTCGCCCTCGGCGTCGCGGGCCAAGTCACCTGCTAATCCGTGCAGATAAACGGCGAGAGCCGTCGCTTCGAGTGGCTGCAGTGGGTGTTGCGCGATCAGGCCGGCGACCATTCCGGTCAGAATGTCTCCCGTGCCGCCGGTGGCCATGCCTGGATTGCCTGTGGGATTGACCCAAATTGTGCCATCGGGGGCGGCAATGAGGGTGCGATGTCCTTTGAGGACGACGATCAACGCGTGTTCGCGAGCGAAGTTTCGCGCAACATCCAGACGGTTCGCTTGAATCTCGGCAATGCTCATGCCGGTCAAGCGCGACATTTCTCCGGGGTGCGGAGTGATGACGACGGTTCGTCCGCGGCCATTCAATTTGTCGGAAACACCCTCGAAGGCGTTGAGAGCGTCGGCGTCGACGACGAGCGATTTGTCACCACGGGTGACGATGGTGCGGACGAATTCGGCAGTCTCGGAGTTTCGCGTGATGCCGGGGCCGATGGCGATGGTCTTGAGTTTCAGCAGCGCGTCGAGCGGCAGTCCGACCGCTCGCAATGAGATCGTGCCGTGATCGGTCTCGGCCAGCGGCTCGGTCATGACTTCGGGATGATAGGACGCAATGGTCGAGAGAACAGACTTCGGCGTAGCGACGGTCGATAGTCCCGCACCTGACCGGAGCGCCGCAAACCCTGCCATCGCGGCTGCTCCGGCCTTGCCGAGCGAACCACCGATTACGAGCACATGTCCATACTTGCCTTTGTTGCCTTCGCGCACGCGTGGCGCAAGGAGTGAGGCGAAATCGGACGGAGTACTAAGACGTAGCCCGAGCTGGGAGACTATGGACTCCGGCGGCGAACCGATGGGCACAATCACTGTCGGTCCGCTGGTAAGCTCCGCAAACACGTGCGCCGGACGCGGCGCGGTGAAGGTCACAACCGCGCTGGCTCGGGCTTTAGCGGTCGCGGGTTGAGGCCGCATCGTGTCCGCATCGGAGCCGGAGGGGATGTCGACCGCGACAATCGGTGCCGAGCCTGTGTTCATCCTGGCGATCGCTGCTGCATAGAGCGCGCTGACGGGTGGGCGAAAACCGGTGCCGAGGATTGCGTCGACGATGATATCGGCCGCGAAGATCTCGGCGGTGGCGGGCGAATCAAGTCCGGTGGTATCGTGCACGACCAGCGGTGCGATATTCAGCGGCTGCGGCGACTTCTGCATGGTCTGGAACATGGTCGCTGCGTCTCCGCGAAGGTCCTCGGGCGCGCCCAGCAGGAGCACACGCACGGCTCGGCACGCCTCGGCAAGCTTGCGAGCAACCACGAATCCGTCACCGCCGTTGTTGCCTTTTCCGCAGACGATGCCGACGCGCTCGGCTTGTGGGAATTCGGAGAGGATGAAACTGGCTACGGCCGAACCGGCGTTCTCCATCAAGGTCAAAGTTGGGACTCCGCAGCGCTCTGAGGTGGCTCGATCGATCGCCCGCATTTCTTCGACGGTCACGATTTTCATATGCGCTGCGACTCGGTCGACTCCTTTTCCCGCGGATCCTCGTGCCGGGGTCCCCGAGACAAGTGAGTATAGCTCTGGATGTCGTGAAGTCGCTGGGAAGACGATAGCCTAGCTTGTAATATCCAGCCTAATCTGGGCGATTTACAATCATCAGGAAATCAGGAGGACGCAGCCGGCACTATCACTGGCTCTGCCATGAAACTTTCGGTCGTCATGCCGGTCTATAACGAACGCGCCACTTTGCGCGAGGTGGTGAAGAAGGTTCTCGCCGTCTCGCTGGAGATTGAGTTGATCTGCGTCGATGACGGCTCGCGGGATGGCTCGCGCGAGATCCTGGCCGAGTTGCAAGCAGAGCATTCGGAGATTCGCGTCGTTTTTCAGCCGCACAACATGGGAAAAGGAGCGGCCCTGCGCCGCGGCATTCAGGAAGCCACAGGCGATTTCGTGATTATTCAAGACGCCGATCTGGAATATGATCCGGCAGAGTATCCGCTGATGATTGAGCCGTTGATCCAGGGTAAGGCTGACGTGGTGTTTGGCTCGCGCTTTCTGGGTGGTGCGCCGCATCGGGTTCTGTATTTTTGGCATTCGATCGGCAATAAGCTTCTGACCCTACTTTCGAACTGCCTCACCAACGTCAATCTTTCTGATATGGAGACGTGTTACAAGGTTTTTCGGCGGGACGTGATTCAGTCAATCCCGATTGAAGAGAATCGTTTCGGATTCGAACCTGAAATCACGGTGAAAGTCGCGCGGCGCAACCTGCGCATCTATGAAGTTGGAATCAGCTACTGGGGACGCACTTACGAAGAAGGCAAGAAAATCGGCTGGAAAGACGGAGTGCGCGCTCTGTACTGCCTTTTGAAATATTCAATTAAGGAACCCAAGGCGAGAGCCCTGACGCATTCGGTTTCCGCACCGGATCGGGGCTCAAACATCTCGCGATGAATTGCGACTGATGTGTTCCCCTTTTAAATCGCGTTTTTTCTTATTGGCGATTGTACTTCTGCTTGAGCCGACCTTTGTATGGATTCGAGCTTTGGTGATTCAGTCCGTTGGCGTTACCGGCGTTGCCGACTTTAATCGGCGGGTCTGACTTATCTTTGATCGGCTTGACGGCCGCTGTTTTCGGCATCTTCGTTCCCGCAGTATGGGGTGCGACGGAGGTCCGCGCAGTTTGACGCTCCAGAGTCTGCAGATCCTTGGAATTGTTGGCAGAGGACGTGCCCACTGTGGCTGACTTGCCGACTGGCACGGGGGCAGGTTTTGCGGCCTTCCCCGGAGCGGGATGCTTAGACTTATATGTGTTTGTTTCCTGAGCCATGCCGTTCAGGCTCATTCCTGCGATTAGGATTGCCACCGCTAAAACCTTCATGGATTCTCCCCTGCCCGAAAACTGAGCCGAACTTCAGAGTGCCATGCAATTAGATGCGGGCACACCCCAAGCGACTGCGCGATCTGTTGGAATGTTAAACCCGCTGCCCCAGGAAATCACTCGGTAGATCGAACGAAGGTTACCGGGGATGTGACTCGGATCACAACCGGGATAAGAGGCCTGGCAGGGCAAGCAATTGATAGATAAGAAGTTACATTCTGTGGTCCCGAATTCATCGCTCCGCACAACAGTTCACTCCTTTAGCGAATTTAGGCGCACCGCGTCTTGGCCAGATGCCGCGCCCAGCTGGGTCTTTCGCAATCTAGGGCTCGTGGCAGCCAGGAGCGAGACTGGTATTGCCAAGGCCGAACCTACAGGGCCTGGTGCGCTGAATCCCCTAGCCGTGGCACGGCACCGAGGTGGAATTGAACGGTCATCGATCGAACGGTTATCGGTTGTACCGACTCTTAGCCTCCGCTCTGGTGATTGCGGCTGGCCTGATTTCGCTCAGCGGATGCGGAGGGTTGATTGGTGGCCAGAGTGGCACGAGCACGTTGGGAATCGGAAATACGAGCCTGGACTTTGGGCAGGTAGCGATCGGTAACACCAAAACGCTCTCGGATACGGTTTCAAACAATACGTCCTCTTCTGTGACGATCAGCGTGATTCAAGGCATGGGTTCGGGCTTTCAGGTCACCGGCGTCACCTTGCCGTTGACTGTAGCCGCGGGACAAACGGTATCATTCAACGTCCAGTTCAAACCGACGTCCAGCGGGAATCCTTCCCTCACGATCTCGTTCCAAGACCCAAGTTCTCAGGGATTGGCTTCATTCACGGTGAAAGGCCAAGGCGTAACGATCGGGACGCTCTCGCCGAACCCGACGCAGATTTCTTTCGGGAACATCAAAGTTGGCAAGAACCAGACCACTACGGTCACTCTTTCGAACAGCGGCGGGAGCGATCTCACGGTGACGCAAGCCACCATGAGCGGCGCGGGATTTTCGATGACCAATCTCGCCCTGCCGCTCACTCTGCACGCCGCAGCAACCGCTTCGTTTTCGGTTACGTTTGCCCCGCCCAGCGGCGGAAGCTACAACGGCAGTGTCACACTTGCGACGACCTCGGACCAGCAGGACAGCACCGTCCAGGTCAAACTCACGGGCGACGGCGTGACGCAGGGCACGCTCTCTCCGAACCCTTCGAGTATGGCATTTGGAAGTATCCAGGTAGGCACCACGAGCGGCAAATCTGAAACGTTGACCAACACGGGCGGATCCGCCGTCAACATTTCACAGGTGACGGCGAGTGGGGCCGGATTCTCGGTCAGTGGTCTCAGCCTGCCAGCCACGTTGAATGCTGGTCAGAGCGTGACTTTTACTGTGAGCTACACTCCGTCCAGCGCAGGTGCGGTGAGCGGTTCAGTGGGCGTCACCTCGGATGCGTCGAATTCTCCACTCAGCATTTCACTGTCGGGAACGGGTTTAGCGGCGGGTTCGCTGACGGCCAATCCGAGTAGCGTTAGCTTCGGCAACATCACGGTCGGCAGCAACAAGTCAGTCCCGGTAACCGTTACGAATACGGGCGGAGTCAGCGTTACGGTGTCGAGCGCCTCGGCCAGCGGCAGCGGATTCAGCTTTACCGGTCCGAGCATGCCGGCCACGATTAACGCAGGACAGAGCACCACCTTCAACGCAATTTTCACGCCGACGTCCGCGGGTGCGGCGAGCGGCACTCTCACCGTCAACTCGGACGCCGGAAACCCGACGCTGTCGATACCACTTTCCGGAACCGGAGTGTCCCAAGGCCAGCTGGGCTCCAATCCGAGCAGTTTCAGTTTTGGGAACATCCAGGTCGGAACTTCGAAATCGCTCAGCGGCACTTTGACGAACTCCGGCGGAACGAGCCTCACGATTTCGGCTGCCAGCGCGAGTGGCGCTGGATTCAGCTTAAGCGGGCTTAACATTCCCCTGACGCTGAATGCCGGACAGAGCACGTCGTTCACGGTTCTGTTTTCTCCGAGTGCGATGGGCGCAGCCAGTGGCAGTGTCAGCATCACTTCGAATGGTGGCAATCCGAACCTGAGTATTCCGCTTTCTGGAACGGGCGTGACGCAAGGAACTCTGACGCCCAACCCCAGCAGTCTGGCGTTTGGCAATATTCAGGTCGGCAGGAGCTCGAGTTTGTCCGAGACGCTGACCAATTCGGGTGGAACCAGCCTCACCGTTTCTGCGGCCAGCGCAAGCGGAACTGGGTTCAGTCTGAGTGGCCTATCACTGCCTTTGACCTTGAATGCCGGACAAAGCACCTCGTTCACAGCGACTTTTTCTCCGACCGCAGGCGGGTCGGCAAGTGGAAACATCACTATTACTTCGACTGGCTCTGACTCGAGCTTGACGATTGCACTTTCCGGAACGGGCATTACGCAGGGGACGCTTACGCCAAACCCCAGCAGTCTGGGGTTTGGTAATGTCCAGGTCGGCAATAGTTCGAGTCTTTCGGAAACGCTGACGAATACGGGCGGGACCAGCCTCACGATCTCAGCCGCGAGTGCGAGCGGTGCCGGATACAGCCTGGGCGGATTGAGTTTGCCTGTGACATTGAATGCGGGCCAAAGCACGTCGTTCTCGGTGAGCTTCGCTCCCGCCGCGGGAGGCGCAGCGAGCGGGAGCGTGACCCTCACTTCCAATGGCGGCAACCCGACACTGGGCATTCCACTATCTGGAACTGGCGTGACGCCGGGCACGTTGTCCCCCAACCCGAGTAGCCTTGGGTTCGGCAACGTGCAGACCGGCAGCAGCACGAATCTGTCGGAAACATTAACGAATACCGGCGGGACGTCGGTCACGATTTCGCAAGCGAGTGTGACTGGAGCGGCATTCTCCATAAGCGGACTGAACCTGCCGATCACGCTGACTGCAAATCAGAGCGTGACGTTCACGGCTACCTTCACGCCGAGCGGTGCCGGATCGGCGAGCGGAACTCTGACAGTGACTTCGAACGCGGCAAACTCCCCCCTCAATATCGGGCTTTCAGGAACGGGAACGGCTCCAGGCCAGTTGGCTGTGTCTCCAACAAGCCTGAGCTTCGGCAACGTGGTTGACGGAACGAGTTCTTCTCTGAATGGCAGCCTCACGGCGAGCGGCGCATCCGTAAGCGTCACGTCGGCAAGTCTCAATAATAGTGAGTTCGTGCTCTCCGGAATCTCGTTGCCAAAGACACTCACGGCCGGCCAGTCTGCCACATTCACCGTCACCTTTACTCCGCAGGCGAGCGGGGCTACTTCGGCGTCTTTGTCATTCGCGAGTAACGCATCAAACTCACCGGCTGTCCAGACGATGACCGGAACGGGAACGACACCCACGCAGCACACGGTCGATCTCACCTGGAATGCTGCGTCGGGAGCCGTCGGTTACAACGTGTATCGTGGCACGGTTTCCGGCGGCCCATACACGATGATTAATACTTCGCTGGATGGCGCGACCGCCTATAACGACAACACGGTTGTTTCTGGACAGACTTACTACTACGTGGCTACGGCTGTCGACTCGGGTAATAACGAGAGCGCGTATTCAAATCAAACGCAGGCCGTGATTCCGACTCCGTAATCGTCGCAAACGTAATTGCTAGGGCAAGGATCATGGGATCGCCGCTTTGATTTCCCGGGAATAGCCGCTCTCGTGATCCGATTGATCGAGAGCGGTGACAACGTAGAAATATGTCCGGCCGCTGTTGACTAGGCGATCCTCATAGGGTGGGCCGACGACATGCGAGGCGAGTTTTGCGTATGGGCCGCCGGAAGTAGTGCTGCGATAGATGTTGTAACTCTTGACCGCCACCCCTTTGGCGGGTGCAGACGCGTCCCAAGTCAATGTGACCCAGTGGGGAGCGGACTTGTGACAACATCCAATCCCGAGGCAAAGCAGCACAAGAACCGCTGACAGGAACGGGGATAAATTGGCCCTCATTCGTTCGGGAATCGGGAGTTTCGAGCTCAACTGTTTCGTCCGCTTCGGCTCTAATCTATAGGAAAACAGGGGGCTTCGCATCAAGGCGACGACCGAGGCCTCAGAAGTGTGCCCTCAGGTTGCAATTTCGTGCAACTATCGCAAAAATTATCATCCTTGACAGTCCATTCACAAAAGGGGATAAGTACTATGGATTGTTAAGAATTACCGGGAAGCTTCCCCCAGTACTCCCCTTATCCGGTAATTTCGATGACGAACTAAGGGAGTATTGAAAATGGACAATCGCATGAAAAAGTGGTTGCTAGCGGCGATTCTGAGCGTTTGCCTGGCGCCTGCCACATTTGCAGACCGAGACCACCATCATCATGGATGCGATCCGCATTCCAGGGACTGTCAACAGGTTCCAGAGGGTGGCTCGAATTTTGTCTACCTTCTTGGAGCTGGGATGACATGCTTCGGGGCAATGTTTCTTAAGTCCCGAATCGCTAAGTCCGCGTAATCATAAAATCACAACGAGACTTTAGAAGCTTGCTTTGCGAATCGCATAGCAGGCTTTCTTTTTTGGATCGAGGTTTGGAGCGGGTGGGACGGAGTCGGCACCGCCGCTGTAACCCTGGTCGGGTCCATCGCCTGCTTCACCCGCAGCGAGACTCTTTCACTATACCGAAGTTGAGCGAGACCTCTGCAACAATCGCGATGGGATCGGTCCAAAAGGACAGGGCCGAAGGAATACGGACTCATTTTGAAATTGAAACCGCAGTTATGCCCGATTGCTATAGGCGGGCGCAGTCTGGACTGGAAACAGGCCCGACTTGAGCAGAACCATGACCAGAGCGAAATCTCCGGTTAATTCGCAGGCTGCGATGAGAACCACGAGCCAGGTGGCCTGCAGATGATTCTGGACGACCGAGAGCAGCAGGGTCGCCACAAGTCCGACGACCAGCACCAATCCAAAAAACACGCGGGCGTAGGGGCCACCAAGCCACTGGCGCAGCGTCTCACGCGCTGCCGGCAACGATCGATTCATGCGCGCTAAGTAAATTGCCAGCAGCACGAAATTCGCGACCACGAGACCGTGCTCAAGGTTGGGCAGGAAGGCGGGAGCGGTTTCTCCGCGAAGCTCGCGAATCGTCAACGACAGAGTGGTTCCTCCCAAGGTCGCATACATCAGAAGCAGCAAAGGGAGCAGCCGAGTTCGCCAGAACGCGACTCCCGGGGATGCGTTCATGACGAAGCCGTCGTAGAACATGATGATGAGCGCCGATAAAACCGCCACGGAGGGAGCCACGATTTGCAATGTGTCCGAGAGTCGCCAAGCAGGACCGCAGACGCGAGGAACTAGCAAGACCGCACCGCTTACTGCGAACAATCCCATGGCCCAGATGCCCCTTGCGATCCAGGAGCGGTCGGGACGCATGGCCGCCCGCCAGAAGCGCTCCGGACGACCCAGGAAGAGCATGTGTGCGGTGTTCTTGCCGACAACCACGATCAGGTAGCCAGTCAGCATTCCGGCGGTGTGATCTGTCAATAGCGAGACCACGAACAATCCCGCACCCAGGCCACCGAGGAAGAATGCTGTGCCGATCAGCCAGTTCCAGAATGTCTGGCAGTAGTAGCCGAAAGCGAACCGGTGAAGTGCAATTCCAATACTTGGTGTCGTCACTCTATCCCCCTGCGTCTCTCGCTTGTTCTCGCTATTCGTCGAGGTAAAACACGTTGGGCTTGGTGTTGTACTCAGGCGATAATGTCCAGCCTTTACGCTCCTTGATCAGTCCCCGCAACTTGCCGTCCGGATCCTCAAGGTCGCCAAAAATGCGGGCATCCGTGGGGCAAGTTATGACACACGCCGGATCGAGACCCTGATCAACCCGAGGCGCGCATAGCGTGCATTTGATGTTGGTTCCCTCTTCGAAGTCCATGAACTTGACGGCTTCGTACGGCGTCAAACCGTCCGTACCATAGCCGTGCTTGAGCATTCCTTTGGCAACGAAGTGGCGATTCATATAAGGACAGGCCACGTTGCAGGCGCGACAGCCGATGCACTTTTCCTTGTCGACCATCACGATTCCGTCGGGGCGAATGTAGGTTGCGCCCGTAGGGCAGGCCTCGGAACAGGGCGCGTCCGAACAGTGATTGCACAGTACGGGCAAGAAGGTGCGTTTGGTTGCCGGGTATGTGCCCACCTCGCGCGCCACGACACGAGCAAAGTGTACGCCCTCGGGTGTGCCGTTTTCCTGTTTGCAAGCCAGCGTGCAAGCGTTGCAGCCGATGCACCGCTTCAGGTCAATCACCATTCCGTATCGCGCCATGTGTGCTCCGCTTAGCCCCCGTGCAGGTGACGCAAGATCGCCATGGTGACGACCTCCTCGCCTCCCTGTAACCGTTTGTTCAGTTGATCGGCTTTCAAACTCAATCCATCGACAACCACCGCAAAATCGCCTCGGAGTTTGCCATCGCACACCAAGTGGTCGTAAAGCGTGCGGCCGTCGAGCGTGTTTAACCGGCGAAAGAGGTCGGCGACGGTGGCGTCTTCGAACTCGACCACACGCCGGCTGAAGCCCAGCATCTTGCGGGTTGTTCCCAATGCTGCGATGTTTGCTGTGGCCATTCTGTCCGCCTTGCCCAGGTTAGCGCCCAAAGAACGGGCGCGAACCTGGGGCACCTTCCAACTTGATACGCATTTCCCGCGCGCCTAGGCCCGGACTCGCTCCAGTCGCACTCGCGCAGTCGATTCCAGACCGCCGGTGGCGCTGTCTGTATAGCGCATGGATCCGGTTAAGAGGCGGTTGAAGTGTGTGCCGCGTTGCTTCGCTCGCTCGTTGGTTACGACGTAGCGAGTCAGGGTGTTGCTCACTCCAAATACCTGCGGATGAATGCCTTCGATCACTTGCGCATTTCCCTCAATACTGCCGGCTGGGGAGGTAAGCCGGATGCGGTCCCCAGTTTTCAATCCCAGCTTTCGTGCCGTCTGCGGGTTGATCAGCACGCCGCTGTGGATCGCATCTTTTTCACTCACCTCGGAAAGCCACGGCATCACCATGGTGTCGGCGAAGGTGTGAAGGCTCTCCTTGAACGTGATTGCGAAGTATTCGTAGCCGGCTTTGCCGTCATCGATGACCTGCGAGTTTTTCCAGAATGGCAACGGCTTGTAGTTGTCGAGCGGCCAATCTTTCAATCCGACCTCGGTGAACTTGCGCCGCATCTCGTCGCCGGTTCGCTGAATGAACTCGAAGTAAAACGGGATGCGGAGGTCGCCGTAAGGCATGTACGTTTCTTCAGGAGTGCGATAACGGACGGCGTGTCCGTGCACTTTGAACCAGTCGAGGCCTCTCCCGTCGCCGTAAACGCTGCGGGCATATTGATCCCAGAATTCTTCGGTGGTGTAGCGCTTCTCGGGATCAAGGAGATACTTTGGCTGCGCGGTGTAGCCGCAGACCATGTTGAGAACATCGTTCCAGTCGTCGCGAAACCCGATCCGTTCGGCCAGTTCGGTCAGGATGTCATAGGCGTCCCGTGTATCGCCGACTGGCTTTACGACCGGCTGCCGCAGCGAGTGGCCGGTGACGGCGGGGGGTTCCAAGCAATTTAGCAGGGTTGACTCGAGAAACGTGTGCGCCGGCAGAAATACATCGGCCCACTGAGTGGACTCCGTGTGTTGGATGTCAATGGCGACGACGAACTTCATCTTCGACATGATCTTTTCGACTTTGTCGGTCTCGGGCAGGTTCCACAGTGGATTGGAATGGTAGAGCAGCACGGCCTCGGGCTCGTAATTCAGGCCGAACTTCTTCGGGTCAAGCAGTGTTTCGGTGTTGAGTTGGCCGGCATCGAAACCGATGGGGAACCATTCCATCAAGTGGGTGGAGTCGGGCGGATACTTGAACGCCGGTGCGGGATGCAACTGGTGCGGCTCGGGCTTCAGCATGCCATCTTCTCCCGGATGGACGAAGAAGCCGCGATGATCGAGCGGAACGCCGAGGTGACCGCCGGGCACGTCGATGTTGCCCACCAGCATGTTGATCATCTTGAACGTCAGATTGTCGAATAAACCGTTGGCATGGGATTGAGAGCCGCGGTAGTAGTTCAACGCCGCTGGCCGGAAGGGATACATCTTGCCTTGGATTTCGATGGTCGCGCCGATGCGAGCCGCCTCTACGAATTCTTTCGCGATGCGCCGGATAGTCTCGGCTGGTACGGTGCATACCTCCGACATTGCCTCGGGCGTGTGATCGGCTAGAAGATCTGCCCAGACCTGGAAGCCGGTGCGGACTCGAGTTCCGTCGACCGTAAACGTTCCTTCCAAGGCGATATTTTCGGCGGCCACCTCATCCCACGGGCGCGCGTCGCCGAGTTTGCGGTCCGATGCCAACGCTTTGCCGTCGATTGAGCGCAGCAGATAGCCATCGTCTTTCACCAGGTATGGGGCGTTGGTGCGGTCACGCAGGAATTGGCGATCGTAGCGCTTTAATTCGTGGATCAGCACGTGCGCCATGCCCAGCACAAAGGCGCGATCGGTACCGGGCAGCGTAGGAATCCACTCATCGGCCTTGGCGGAGGCGATCGAGCAGCGCGGATCGAGACTAACGACTCTCATGCCGCGCATACGAGCGTCGGCCATCCGCTTGGCGCTACCGGAAAGATGCAGATGGGAAGAGAATCCGTCACCGGAGCCGATCTGAATCCAGTAATTGCAAAGATCGTAGTCGTTGATCGCGGCGAATGAGCCGTCGACGCTGCCGTTGACGGGGTGGTAGGAACCACCACAGTAATTGCCCAGCGAGGTGAAAAAGTTCGGCGACCCGAACGCCGCGGGCCATCCCCAGAGAAGAATTCGCTGGAAGTCGCCGATTGCGCACAGCAGTTTGCGGGGGTCGTCACGCCGAACTTTACCGAGCTCGCGAGCTGTGATTTCGTAGGCTTCGTCCCATGAGATCTCAACCCATTTGGGATCAACACCCGGCCCTTTTTGGGGATTGGTGCGCTTCAGGGGCTTGCGAACGCGCGCAGGATCGTACAGCCGGGAGAGCCCCGCGTTGCCTTTGGGACACAATTTGCCGAGATTATCGGGGTTGGTTTCATCGCCTTCGATCTTTAGGGCGACTCCATCTTGGACGAAAACCTTGATCCCGCAGCCATGCAGGCACATGCCGCAGGTACTTGGAATCCATTTGCCTTGGACCGGGACCGCTTGCGCGATAGCCATCGAGCCCCCCACTCAGTGATCTCGTGGAGGGACTTATATGACGTTTCGACCCACGGCCGCTGTGATCTTGATCACAAGCGATCGTGAGTTCAGTGGAGAACGGTTGGCGAAGATATGTGCGCTCTGCCCACTCGTCACCTGTGTTTCAGGAGCACATCGGCGACGCGATCGCCGGCTTGTCCGTCCCACAGAGGCGGGATAGCGCCTTTCTTGGCTTTTCCGGCAAGAACCTTTGTCAATTCCGTGCGTAGTTTGTCGCGGTCGCGTCCCACCAGGACGTTCGTGCCCATGGACACCGTGATCGGGCGCTCCGTGTTCTCGCGCATGGTCAGGCACGGAACTCCGAGGTAGGTGCTTTCTTCCTGGATGCCCCCGGAATCCGTGATCACCACGATTGCGCGGGATTGCAATCCGAGAAAATCTATATACGGGCAAGGATCGAGCAAGCGCAGTCGCCCGGCATTTAATCCGAAGTCTTCAATGCGTTTGCGGGTTCTCGGATGGGCTGGGAACACGACCGTCAAGGCGCGATTCACTTCGAGTAAAGAATCGAGGATGCCTTTCAGCGTCGCGCTGTCATCGACATTGGCGGGCCGATGCAGGGTGACCAGGGCATACCGCTCGGGCAAGCCGTCGATCTTCGACTTCTGCGCTGCCGGCAGGAGCCGCACGAGCGAGTCGATCATTACGTTGCCGACGAGAAAGATCTTCTCGGCTGCAATTCCTTCTCGCCGGAGATTCTCGTCTCCGTCTTCGGAAGGAGTAAACAGCATGTCGGCAAGCCGGTCGGTGACCAGGCGGTTGATTTCCTCCGGCATGGTGCGATCGAAGGAGCGAAGTCCGGCTTCAACATGGCCCACCCGGACACCCAGCTTGGCACAAACTAGAACAGTCGCTACGGTGGAGTTCACGTCGCCATAGACGAGTACGATATCGGGCTGCCGTTCGAGCACAACCGGCTCCAGACGGACCATGATCTCGGCGGTCTGCTTCGCATGGGAGCCGGAGCCGACCGCAAGATTTACGTCGGGCTCTGGTATGCCCAGTTGCTGAAAAAACACGTCGGACATGTTGACGTCGTAGTGCTGCCCGGTGTGGACAAGGGTCTGCGCGACCTTTTCGCGCCCCTTCAGGGCGTTCAAAACCGGAGCCACCTTCATGAAATTAGGCCGAGCTCCTACGATGTGAAATATATTCACGAATTCTCCGGTTGCACGTGTGTCAGCAATTCTTGAGTGAGGGACTTTCGCTTCTCCGCAGCATCCACAGCAGCGCGATCATGGCAACCACCGAAACTCCGAAGAAGACGAAGCCGCCATGATGATGCAAGCTCCCGTTGAGAAACCCCGGATCGACACGAGTACCTAGTTCCGCGATGGTGAAGATACGGAGACCATTCTTCGCGACCGATAGTGGAATTGCAGCCAAGATGAGCAAGGCCTTCCGCCACCAGGATCGCAGGAACAAATGAGCGAACACCATCGTGGTGACAACCAGCATGAGACTGGAGCGGATGCTACTGCACTCACGCGCAACTTCGATGTCGAGCCCGGGGATGTAGAGCATGACTCCATCCTGCGTGGCCGGCACACCAATCATGCGGAACATGATTCGCGCGGCCAGCGCGGACTGGTATTGCAAGAACTCGACAATCCGGCCCAGGGCAAAGTCGGGGATGGGAACGATCAGGAACAAGAAGCAAAGAGGAAAAAATAACGAGTCTAGAGCCACCGCTCCGAAACACAAAAGGAAGCTGGCAATCCACCAGAGAACCAGAGCGGACATGCCGACGGTGAGGCTGGCGGAAGCGGACGCTACTTGCCATCTTGCGTAGTAGCAGGTTCCCAGCGCAATCACCAGTAACGCGACTCCCACGCCAAAGCTCGGCTGCGCTTCGATATGCAGTGTTTTCTTATCGAGGTAGATGAGACCCACTACCAACGGGAGGATGAGCAGGATGTGGGTGTAGGAATCGTTCGTCCATGCCAGCCAGAATGTTGTTACCAAGCCATTCCACCAGAACGCGATCGACACGGCGCAAAGAAACAGAAAGGTGAATTTACGGGTTCGTGTTGTCATTGACGATCTGCTATATGCCAAACGACGCCACGGCTTGGTCCTCGTCTTCAAATACCGAGAAAAGGTTAAGCACGCCGATCAGGCGAAGAGTCTGAGTCACGAACTTTGACGGATTCACCAGGCGCAAGTCGCCTCCCTTTTGTTTTGCCGAAGTAAGCGCTTTCATCAAGACGCCGATCGCACTCGAGTCGATCATCGGAACTTCGGCATAGTTAATCACCAGGCGGACATCTCCCGCCGCAAAGGCATCATCGAGGGCCCGGCGAAAAGTATCGACAGCGTCCCCAAGCCGGATTGGTCCGCGAAGTTGAATAATCTGCACTTCCGAAAGCCGACGAACCGTTATTTCCATGAAATCCTCATTCCCCCATCTTCCTGTTGCCCGACCTGACGGCTCGCGCCAACTGGGATTGTATCAATTGACAGCTCACCTTCTGTTTGTTAAAGTTGCGCGCTCAAGTTAAACGGAGTCATCCGAGATTTGCAACCACTAACCCCTCCCCGGACTGCTCATAGAATTCGCGCGCTAGAGCGCAGTTTTTGAAATGCCGCAGCCACAATCGATCGAGGCGTCAACCCGACTGCTGAGCGCCATGCTCAGAGAACGAGAGTCCGTGCCCCGGGCCTTGTTGATGGCGCAGGAGGCGGCTAATTCTGTCTCGGGGGGAGCCGCGATCGTCTACTTGCTCAGCGGCGACGATCCGCCCACCTGGAATGCGAAGGCAACGGCGGGTGAGATTCGGCTTGAGGAAACGAGCGTGCCTGCTGATTCGGGCCCGCTCGGGACTCTGGCAAGAGAGCAGCAACCGCTCCTGTTCTCCGGCAACGATTTGGTTCGGGAGGACTATGCCCACCTGCATGCGCGGCGGACCCTGGTTTCTCTGGCATATGTTCCAGTGCTCGTGAACGGCGTGCTCGTTGGCGCGCTCGAACTTGCGTCTTTCGAAGAAGACTTGGACCAGAATGATGTTCAGATCTTGGTGGAGATGGTGGAGCATGCGGGACCGGGATTGGTCAGCGCTGTCCTTTATGAAGATGAACGCAATTCCCAATACCAATCGATTTCCCGGCTGACGCAACTCTATGATCTGGAGAAAGTCTTCAGCTCGACGCTGGAAATGGACGAACTCCAGTTGCTCATAACCTCGAAAGTCCGCGAGGTGCTTGAGGCTCAGGCGGTGAATCTCTGGTTCGTGAAGACTCAAGACGAATTGCTGCTGATCCAACAGGCGGGAAACGATCCGACGGCAGCGGTCAACTCCTCACAGCGGAGTGGAGAAGGCTACGTGGCCGAGGTCTCCGATTCGGGCGAACCTTTACTCATCGATGACGCAAAGGACGAGCGTTTGCGAAAGCGGAATCCTTCGGCGGTCGAAGGGGGACCGTTCTCGGCCATCGTGTGTCCGATGGTTGCCCGTGAAAAGCAGGTTGGCATCATCGAGTGCATCAACAAAATGGACGGCACGCAGTTCGATGAAGACGATTTGTTTCTGTTGAACTCGATTTCCGAAACTGCTGCGATTGCTCTGAATAACGCCAGCCTTCTGCAGGCGGAGCGGAAAGTGGAAATTCTGCAAACGCTCGTACAGGTCAGCGGTGAGATTACATCCACACTGAATCTGGACCGCGTGCTGCAGGCGGTTGTGAATACTCCGAGTGCTGTGATTCCCTACGAGCGAGCCTCGATTGCCCTGGATGAGCGCGGCAAACTCCGCCTCAAAGCGATCTCGGGAATGGAACAGATCAACCCGGGAGCGCGCGAGGTCAGTCAGCTCGAGGACGTGATCCCGGCGATCTCGAACGTGAAGGATGGCACGTTCATTATCCAGCGCGAGGACAACATTGTCGCGCCAGAAGAAGCCATGAAGGCTTCGTTCAGAGAGTATTTTGAAAAGACGGGGGTGCGTGCTATGTACGCGCTCCCGCTGGCGGATGACGAAGGAAGACTCGGGATGCTTTTGTTTGAAAGCAGCGATCCCGATTTTCTCGGCGATGCACATCTGGAAATGATCCGTGTCCTCGCTGGGCAAGCGACGGTCGCAGTGCGCAATGCGTCCTTATATAAAGAGGTCCCTTTCATCGGACTGCTGGGACCGATTCTCCAGAAGAAGCAGAAGTTTCTGGCGCTCGAGAAGCGGCGACGTTGGTTGTTTGTTGTGAGCGCGGCGGCAGTGGTTGTCTTCATGGCGGTCTTCCCCATGCCGATGCGAGTGGATGGAGCGTCGACAGTGGCCTCCGCCCGTTCGGTCCAGATTCAACCGGAGATTGACGGCGTGGTGGGCAAGGTGTTTGTGCGGGAAGGCGAACACGTGCAGAAGGGCCAAGTGCTGGGTGACCTCGAAGACTGGGATTACCGTGCGGCTCTTGCCGAAGCACAGGCCAAATACCAGACGGCAACGATGGAGATGAACCGGGCGCTTGCCAACAACGACGGCACGCAGGCGGGCATCCATGGTGTGCAGGCAAAGTACTGGGGATCCGAGGTGGAACGCGCACGCGAGCGGGTTGACCGGACACATCTGCGTGCGCCGTTTGACGGGTGGGTGACCACTCCACACGTGGAGGACATGGTCGGCCGGCGGCTCGTGGCGGGAGATACTCTTGCCGAGATTGTGGACAGTTCCCTGTCTCGGGTGGATGTTGCTGTCGACGAGTCTGAGATCTCGCTGCTTCGTTCGGGCGCTACTGCCGCGATCAAGGTTGAGGGCTTTCCGACACAGACTTTTCGGGGAAATGTATCGGTGGTGAGCCCGAAGAGCCAGATGGATGGAGACACTCGCTTCTTCTATGCTCGCGTGGATGTACCGAACCCGGATGGCCGACTGCGTCCGGGTATGCAAGGGCGCGGCAAACTTTCTGTGGGATGGCATCCGATCGGGTACGTGCTGTTCCGCGGTCCGGTGCTCTGGATCTACTCGAAACTCTGGTCGTGGTTTGGCTGGTAGGCATAATAGTCGGGGACACACCTATGAAGAGCCTGAGAACAGCGGCGCAACTCGTGCTGGTGGTTGGATTGATGGCCCTGCAACTCGCCTGCAGTGATACAAAACCTGCGGAGGCGACGCCAGCACCGAAGCCCGCAGTGAACGCGCCCGCGCCGCTTTCTGACCAGGAGCGATTCTTCATCGCATCCGGTCCCCTTATCGTGGAGCACCAGGTTGATGTTGCCGCACAGCGCGACGGTGTGGTCGCTCAAGTACAAGCTGAACCGGGGCTCGCAGTGCGGGAAGGACAGCTGCTCGCGCATTTGGATGACCGCCAGATCATGGCGGACCTTGAGGGCGCTCGTGCGCGTACCCGGGGAGCTGCTGCCGATCTTAAGAACTGGGAAGCGGAATCCAAAGTACTGGAAGCCGACGCCGTCCGGGCGCGCAAGATGTGGGAAGCCCAGCTGATTACCCAGGAGCAGTACGACCACGCCCGCTACAAGGCGGAGTCCGATCAGTGGGACGTTAAGCGGGCGCAAGAAGTGCTCGTCAATGCACAACAGACCGAGCATTCTCTCGAACTGGAGCTGGAAAAAACGCGCATTCAGGCGCCGTTCCCAGGTATCGTAGCGCGACGTTATGTTCGGGCTGGGCAGCAGGTCGCGCGTGGCGATCGCCTGTTCTGGATCACGGAGACAGCTCCGCTGCGGGTGAAGTTCACGTTACCAGAGCGCTTCGCTGGCCGATTGCAGCGTGGACAAGTCCTCGAACTGACATCGGCGGACTCGGGAGACAACAAGTACAGTGCCAAGATCACCGAAATCAGCCCGGTGATCGATCCTTCCAGTGGCACGATCGAAATTCTCGCGCAACTCGTCGGACCCACGAAAGATCTACGTCCCGGCATGACGACCAGCATCCGTGTCCCCAACTTGCCATGAACCTTGCCGAAGCACTCGACGTTCTGCCGGAGCTAACGACTCTTGCGAAGGGCAAGCGGATCTTCCGAATGGATCCTTCCCTGGTGGGACGGGAGCACATGGAGGAAGGTGCGCCGCTCGTCCTCGCGCATGTGCCGGGGTCGACGACGATCTTCCGTCTGACGCCAGATCAGTGGAGATTGGCGCACTACTTCGATGGTCAACGATCTTACGACGAGATCGCTGAGTCGTTCATGGCCGAGACTGGAACCCCGGTAAGCGGCGAAGACATTCGAATGTTCGCGGAGATGATGGAGGATTTGAAGTTCTGGTACCAGTCCCCGCAGGAAAAAAATGCTGCACTCATGGAGAAGTTGCGGGAGCGCCGCAAGAAACAGAAAAAGTCCAAAGCGGGGGATCTGGCGCACATCGTGGTCGCCCGGTGGGATGTTGACAATTTAGTAGAAATCGCGCACCAGAAACTGCAGTTCCTGTTCAGCCCGTGGTTTACCGCTCTGACGCTGCTTCTCTTTACCTTCACGGTCTATATTTTTGTCACGCACTGGTCCCAGATTGGGATTGACACCTACGAGTACTACTCGTTTACCGACAAATCCGCTGCCGATCTGGCCGAATTCTGGCTTCTGTTTCTTTTCATGGCGTTCTTCCATGAGTCGGCGCATGCCCTTCTTTGCAAACATTACGGCGGAGGAGTCCACGGGACCGGCTTTCACCTCATTTATCTGACGCCAGCTTTCTTCGTAGACGTCACGGAAGCGTGGGTCTATGCGGACCGCTTCCAGCGGGTGGTCACCTGCATGGTCGGCATCTGGACGGAGCTGATCATCTGTTCGATCGCCACCGTTGTGTGGTGGGGGACGCCACCGGGCAGTACCGTCCATGACCTGGCGTACAAAATAATCCTGATCGCGGGAATCGCCGTCGTGCTGATGAACCTGAACCCTCTGGTGAAGCTCGACGGCTATTACGTCATGTCTGAATCTCTCGGTATTGACCAGATTAAAGAGCGGTCAACCGCGCTGGTTCTAGGCTGGCTGCAGAAACACATCTTTCGGCTGCGGGTCGATGTGCCCTACGTCAGGCCGCAATTGCGCTGGTTTTTCGTACCCTACTCAATTCTCTCCGGTGCTTACAGCTACCTGCTTCTTTATACCGTGGCGAGGCTGGCGGGTAACATATTCCGGCATTACAGTCCGGAATGGGCGTTTGTTCCAACCATCCTCGTGGCTTTCCTGATCTTCAAATCAAGAATCATCAAGTTCTGGACGTTTATGAAAACAGTTTATTCCGTCAAAAAAGCAACGCTCGATCGATTCACTCCTCAGTTCACGATCGCGGCGGTCGTGCTGGTTGTACTTCTCGGCATCCCGTATTTTCCGGCCACGGTGCAGGCGCGCTTCATTTTCGAACCGGCGCAGCGGGCCGTCGTACGCGCCGAAGCGCCGGGAACTGTGGCTGAGGTACTCGCCACCGAGGGGCAACCGGTGGCTAGCGGAGACGTGGTCGTGCGCTTGCGAGATCTTGACCTGGAATCGCAAGAAGCCAAGTCAGAAGCAGATTTGCGAATGGCCGCCTCTCGCAGCATTGATGCACAAATGCACTATGCAAGCATGGGCAGCGTCGAACAGGAATTGCTAAAAGACCAACAGCAGAACCTCCTGCTGACGGCGGAAAGCAAACGCCTGGAATTGCGCAGTCCGATTGCGGGGAACGTCGTGAGCGCGCGAACTGAGGATTTGCTAGGTTCGCATCTGCGCGCCGGCGCCGCCGCCATCGAGGTTGCCGATCTTTCTTCTCTGCGGGCCCGATTGTACGTTTCCGAATCAGAGATCAGGGAGGTCCGGGTTGGTGACAGAGTGAGTTTGCGCCCGGATGCTTATTTCCGGTCGTTGCCGGGCGTGGTGGGAGAGATTGCTTTAGCATCCTCGGAGCTTGAACCGGGGCTCGCACCCAAGACTCCATACAAAGGTCTGGTGGCGCCTCGCTACTACACCGTCACCGTCTCGCAAGCGAACCCGGAGCACAAACTGATGGATGGCATGACCGGCACCGCCAAGATTTTCACCATACGGCGGAGCATCGCGGGACTTGCGTGGCGGACCGCCAGCGATTTTGTTCGAAGAAAAATCTGGTAAGCGGCAAAAGGAAAAGCCGTGCAGCTTTGTCGCTGCACGGCCCGTTTTAACCGAGGTCAAAACTCTTTGACCTAGACGAAGAACTTGCTCAGGCTGGTCTTGCTCAGGTCGGCACGCTTGCTCAGGTCGGCACGCTTGCTCAGGTCGGCACGCTTGCTCAGATCGGCACGCTTGCTCAGATCGGCACGCTTGCTCAGATCGGCACGCTTGCTCAGATCGGCACGCTTGCTCAGATCGGCACGCTTGCTCAGATCGGCACGCTTGCTCAGATCGGCACGCTTGCTCAGATCGGCACGCTTGCTCAGATCGGCACGCTTGCTCAGATCGGCACGCTTGCTCAGATCGGCACGCTTGCTCAGATCGGCACGCTTGCTCAGGCTTGCACCCTGGGAGGCAACGGGGCTGACGGCCGAGTTGCTGGCGATGATGGCCTTTTTGGTAGCCGTCATGTTATTGATCAGGGACTTTTTCTCGATGCTCATTTTCATTTCCTCCACGAAATTTTGTGAGTCTGAATTTCTCGACTGCGGGAAGCCTTGCCCCGCCCTGTCTGCCACATGTATTAGCAACGGGGATGCCAAAATGACCCCGAGTGCGACTGTACTCGGTTCTCGGCTATAACTCTCATGATGTCAGCACGATACGAGGAACCGTCCATGATGGACCGAAATGATGAGCACGGGCAGCCAGGCTGGTTAGGTTAATAAATAACCGCTCAAGGGTTAATTTTTAACTTTTGGCTACTCTCGAAGCCCGTATTTCCGACATAGATACTTCATTCTTTGGCCATTAACGCGAAGCAATTCCGCGGCGGCCGATTTTCTTCCTCCGCTTCGATTCAGCGCAGCCTGCAAGTAGGCCATTTCGATGCGCGACATCTCCTCATCGAAGGAAATTCCCTCTTCGGGTATCAGCAGAGCTTCCTGCTTCACGGAGCTGGTGTACAAGATGCCCTGGGGCAGGTGTTTAACGGAGATCACCGAGCCGGGGACCATCAGCACCAGCCGCTGTACCAGGTTTTCCAGCTCCCGCACATTGCCTGGCCACGAATAGTCTTCCAAGACCTCAAGTGCATCGGTGTCCATGGTCTTCGCCGAGAGACTGTTGGCGGCACAGTAGAAACGCAAAAAGTGATCGACCAGCAGCGCGATGTCACCCTTCCGCTCACTCAGCGGCGGCAAAAAGATTGGAATCACGTTGATTCTGTAATAGAGGTCCTCGCGGAACCGGCCGGCGTGCACCGCCTGCTCAAGATCTTCATTCGTCGCCGTAATCAGGCGGAAGTCAATTTTCTTCGGCGCTTTGCCGCCCAAGCGCTGGACCGTGTGCTGTTCCAGGACACGCAGCAACTTGCTCTGCAGGGTCAGATCCAACGTTCCGATTTCGTCGAGAAAGAGCGTTCCTCCATCGGCCATTTCAATCTGTCCAGCGCTGGCTTGATGCGCTCCTGTGAACGCTCCTTTTTCGTGGCCGAACAATTCCGACTCGATCAACGTCTCGGGGAGTGCGGCGCAGTTCACACTAATAAAGGACTCGGCCCGGCGAGGACTGTTAGCGACAATAGCGCGCGCCACCAGTTCTTTTCCCGTGCCGCTCTCGCCCCGGATCATTACAGTCGTGTTGCCGGGCGCGACGCGACTCAGGGTGTCATAAACAAGTCGCATCACGTCGCTGCCGCCGATCAGGTCGCCGAAGGAATAGCGGCTCAGGGCATCTTCGCGGATTTTGCGGCCTTCCATCTCGCGATGGCGCTGCTCAAGTGCGCTCCGAAGGTATTCGTGCACCTCGGAGAACGTCACAGGAGCTACGAAACACTTGGCCACTCCGGCGGCGAGGAACTTGCGTCGCAATCCTTTGCTTGAGGACCGGATCAGGCCGATCAATACGAGATCTTCATCCCGGGCGCGCAACTGCCGGACGAGTTCAATCATCGGTTCGGCGACATCATCTGGCGTGTGCAAATCGAGGATCACCGCTTCCAGCGGCACTTCGCTCTGCAACGCGAGTAGGCCCTCTTTTGCGTCGAGCAAAGTCGTGTGGAAATCGGACGCGAGGCTCTCCTGCGTCGCGGAAGTGACTGATTCGTCCGTGGTCATAACGGCGATACGTGCGGCTCCGGTGGTGAGGGGATGTTCCATCTCGGCAGGTTAATTTTTCACCCATTCAGGGCGAAAAAACAACACCACGAATGGGCTACGCTTTTTGCTAGTGGCTTGGGCATGCGTGGGTTGGAGATCACGGAGAGCTAGCCAGCCGAGAGTAGTCCCGAGTGCGGATAGCTAATCGTCGTTACGGTCCTGGCACGTGCGGGCAACGCGATTGGCAAGGTGGTTCGCCTCGAGATTGCGCTCACGGGGGATGCGAGTGATGGCGAATTCCAGGGTTCGGGCCAGTTTGCGACAGATCCAGTGCAACGAATAGAGCCTCGGACTCCGGCAGGCGTATTCGCCGCACATTTGGCGCACGACCACATCAGAATCCGAGTAAACCTGAAGAGAAAGGGCGCCTCTAGCCTTGGCACATTGCAGCGCTTCCATGAGCGCCACGTATTCGGCCACGTTGTTATCCTGCCAGCCAATCCACTTGGCAATTTGGACCCGGCCTCCCGTAGAATCTTCGACGATGACCCCGATGCCGGACGGGCCTGGGCTGCCATGCGAACTGCCATCTACGTAAGCCACCAGGTGACACATGTCTTTTTCTCGGTTCCCTGTCTGCACCATGCGGGACAAGAGTCGGCTGCGTCAAGAGCCTTCCAAGGTTCCCGCCTGTTCGTTTCGTGAAAAGATTTCCACAGCCCTCGAAATTGAAGTTGTGCAACGAATGCGTCGCGGCAACCAAAAGCCTTGGCAGATGCGCCATCCGATGGTTTTCCGGATCAGCCTCCGAATAGCGGATTGCACAAATAACGGGCGTTGACAACTTCGCGATATGCGATAGAGTTGCTGGCGTCGATGGCTGAAAGGGTTAGCTTCAAAAAGCGTAGCTAACCTGAAGTAGGCTGGGTGATTCGGAAGGCGGGGCGACCCGCTCGACGGCCAGACCCGAAAAAACCGACTGCTCTGCGAGGAGACGCCGGGGTTTGGAGCTGCGAAAGCAGAGATCATACCAAGGACCGCGACGGTGCACGTATCCACGCTACTAACTCCCTCGCAGGAGTTGGCGGCTAGAGCGTAACCAATGTCGCGGTTCTTTTTATTTCCCCGCCAAGTTCTTCCGCAAAGGATCTACCCAGATCAGAGCGCAGGCGTCCCGTCTTAAGGTGTGGGCCCAGTAAGTTCAGACTCAGCAACATCCAGAAGAGGCAACTCCACTGTAAAGCGACTCCCCTGGCCTTCTTTGCTGGAGACTTTGATCGCCGCGCCATGAGCGGTGCAGATAGCCTTCACGATGGCCAAGCCCAGACCAGCTCCGCCGGAGTTACGCGAGCGCGCTTTATCGGCCCGGTAGAAGCGTTCAAAGACATGAGGAAGAGAGCGGGCGGGAATGCCCATGCCGTTGTCGGAAACCTCGAGAACCGCGGTACGGTCATTCCGGTCAACCGTCACCGAGACTTCTCCGGCTTCGGGCGTGTACTTAATGGCGTTGGCAATCAGATTCACGACGACTTGCTGCAATCGAGAACGATCGCCCTCAACACAAATATTGGCCGCCACGTTGCTGCGGAACACAATTCCCTTCTCATCCGCCAACAGTCTCATCTGCTCCGCCGTCGACGAAGCTAGCTGGCCGAGGTCGAGCGGAGTCTTGTCCATCTTTACCTCGCCAGCATCGAGACGGGAGATGGCCAGCAGACTCTCGACGATGTGCGACATGCGATGCGTCTCTTCGAGAGCACTGCCGATTTGATCGGTTTGCTCAGCATTGAGTGGTTGGCTCTCGGCAATGCTTTCGAGTTCTAGCTGGAGAATGGTCAACGGAGTCCGCAGTTCGTGCGAAGCGTCAGCGGAAAAACGATTAATGTGCTGGAAGGCTTCGTCCAGGCGTTCGATCATGCGGTTCAGGGAAATCGAAAGTCTTTCGAGTTCATCCCCGGTTCGGATGACCGGGAGGCGCTCGCTGAGATTCGTGGAGGTGATTCCTTCCGCCCTCTTTGTGATCTCATCTACGGGCTGAAGCGACCGACGCATCAGCCAGTAACCGCTTACCACGGCAAGGGAGATGATAAAGGGCATGTAGAGGGCAAAGGTGACGAGCAAACCGTGGAGCACGACTTCGATCTGGTGATACGGAACTCCACTCTCGACAACAAATTTGCTGCCGTCCGGAGACGTGTATTGGAGTGCATCGACCAGCAATTGATGTCCACCCAATGAGACTTTTCGCGAACGGCTTCGTTCGTCTCCGTTGGGCAATGGCACTTGCGACGGGTCGAAAGCACCATCCTTGGGGGCTCCGGAAACGTAGAGCACACCAACGCCTTCCTGAATCACCCGGATAAAATGGCTATTCAGTTCGGGCGAGTATGCTTCCACAATCTCGGTCTGCAGCCAATCCGGGCGCTTGAAAGGATGTTGAGAAAGCAGTTGCGTCCCGATCGTCCGGGATTCAGAACTCAGCGTCCTGGCGAGATCCCAGTTCAGATAACGCTCTAATCCGAGGTACACCGACACACCAAAAATCAGGAGAGCGCCCGCCAGCAGACCGGCATACCAGGCCGTGATGCGGAAGCGAAGTGAGCGGGTATTCACGAAGTGGCTCCATTGCCAATGGTATAGCCAACGCCTCGAACCGTGCGAATCAACTTTTTTTCAAAGGGATCGTCGACCTTGCTGCGAAGGTGACGCACATAGACGTCCACAATATTAGTGATCCCGTCGAAACTCTGATCCCACACGTGCTCGATAATCATGGTTCGCGAAAGAACCCGGCCAGCATTCGACATTAAATACTCGAGCAGCGAATATTCTTTCGAAGTCAGATCAATCTTGCTTCCGGCGCGCTTCACTTGCTGGGAAAGTCGGTCTAACTCCAAATCGCCCACGCGGACGACGCTGCTGCGGCTAACTGGTCCACGACGGAGGAGCGCCTTGACCCGAACCAGAAGCTCAGCGAAAGCGAAAGGTTTGGTAAGGTAGTCGTCCGCCCCCGCCTCGAAATTGCCGACCTTGTCGGCGACGGCGTCGCGAGCGGTGAGAATCATCACCGGGACGTTGACGTTCTGACTTCGGAGGCGGCGTAGGACCTGGGTGCCGTCCATTTTCGGCAACATCAAATCGAGAATCACAAGATCGTAGCTGTAGGTAGTTGCGAGATCGAGTCCAGACTGGCCGTCCGCCGTGACGTCGACAGCGAAGCGCTCGGCCATGAGCCCGCGGGCGACAAACGTCGATACCTTCGGTTCGTCCTCGACTAGCAAAATCCGCATCGAGCTCCTCTTGTCTCGAATACTGATATCGCAAGATTAATCCTAAGCAAAGCGAGGATAAAAAGTTATTCAGAAACGGCTGGCGGATGCAATGCACAGCTGTCTGAACAAAGTTTCATTTCCTCTTCATTCGAAGTTAATGTTGGGAGATGAGGATCTGTATCCGCCATGCTTAAGAAATGTCTTGCTGCTTTGCCAATATTGCTACTTGCGGGCGCGATAGCCAGCGCCCAAGCACCCACCGCGGACCATTGGGTCGCGATTCGGGCCGGCCGGCTCTTCGACACGAAGTCAGGAAAGCTGGTCAGCAATCAAGTAGTGCTGATCCACGGTGAGCGGATCACCGAAGTCGGCTCGGCGGAGCGGGTAAAAATACCCGCGGGCGCCGAAGTGCTGGATCTGAGCCATGACACGGTGCTGCCCGGCCTGATCGACGCGCACACGCACGTCTTCGGGAACGGCCCCGATCTCGAAGAACAGTTTCTGCACGACTCCTACCAGTACCGCACCCTCACCGCCCTCGCCAATGCGCAGAAAGACATGATGGCGGGCTTCACCACTCTTCGTGATTTGAAGACACTGGGCGCGATGTACAGTGACGTGGATCTGCGGAATGCCATCAATCGCGGCATCGTGAGTGGTCCGCGCATGCAGGTGTCAACGCGCGGACTGCAAGCGACGGGTGGCTTCCTGATGAATGGATATTCCCAGGAGTTGGACCTGCCGATGACCCTGCAAGTCGTGGATTCTCCCTGGGCAGCTCGAGCGGCTGTACGCGAGCAGATCGCACATGGCGCGGACTGGATCAAGTTGTATGCGGCGTATCAGTTCAAATTTACGGAAGATGGAAAGATGGATGTTCCACCGACTTTCACGGCAGACGAAGTGAATGCCATCGTAGACGAAGCCCATCGCCGCGGGCACAAAGTCTCCTGCCACGCCTTTGGCGGGGAAGGTCTACACAACTGTATCAACGCGGGTGTGGAGTCGATTGAACACGGCGTGGATCTGGATGACGGCGAGATCAAGCAGATGATCCAGAAAGGCATTTACCTGCTGCCGACGCTTTATCATTACCAGCTTGATCGCGAGGAAAATGAGAAGAAATATCACGGACACAGCGTGGCAGAGGTTTCCGAACGCAGCTTCGCGAAGGCCGTCGCGCAAGGTGTCAAGATCGCGTTCGGTTCTGGAGCCGGTCCCTTCCCGCACGGGAGCCAGACCAAAGAATTTTGGTATATGGTGAAATTCGGAATGACTCCAACGCAGGCAATCCTGGCGGCCACGACGGGGGCGGCGCAGTTGATGGGGTGGCAGGATCGCATCGGGTCACTCGAAGCGGGAAAGTTTGCGGATGTGGTCGCCGTGACAGGCGATCCGACCACCGATGTCACAGAACTAGAGCGTGTGAAGTTCGTGATGAAGGGTGGGCAGGTTTACAAAAACGAGCTCAAGTAGGCCAATCGAGGGAACTTGAAGAATTACAAGATAGCAGTCATTGAAGGCGACGGCATCGGCCGTGAAGTGGTTCCTGAAGGCATTCGAGTGCTGGAAGCAGCAGCACGGCAGTTTGACATTTCATTCTCGTGGCAGCATTTCGACTGGAGCTGCGAGACCTATCGGAAGACCGGGCGAATGATGCCGGAGGATGGTCTCGACCAACTGCGTCCTTTTGACGCTATCTTTCTGGGTGCGGTGGGATACCCAGGGGTGCCCGATCACGTTTCTCTGTGGGGCTTGCTGATTCCTATCCGCCGGGCTTTTAAGCAGTATGTGAATCTACGCCCCATACGTTTGTTGGAAGGTGTGTCGACCCCGCTCAGCGGACGGAAAGCGGGAGAGATCGATTTCGTAATTGTCCGTGAGAACAACGAGGGCGAGTACTCCGAAGTGGGCGGCCGTTTGCATAAGAACACTGATCTTGAAATGGCGATTCAAGAGACGGTGTTTACGCGGCAGGGCTGCGACCGGATCATGAACTACGCCTTCGAGCTAGCGCAGTCGCGCAAGAATCACGTGACGTCGGCGACCAAGTCGAATGGCATCGTGTTCACCATGCCGTTCTGGGATGAACGGTTTGCGGCGGTGGCAAAGAAATATCCGAACGTAAAAACCGACCAGTACCATATTGATATTCTGTCGGCGCACTTCGTCAGCCGTCCTGACCATTTTGATGTCGTCGTGGGATCAAATCTGTTCGGCGATATTTTGTCGGATCTTGGCGCTGCGGTTGTCGGATCGATGGGGCTCGCGCCCTCCGCCAATCTGAATCCGGAGCGCGAGTACCCTTCCATGTTCGAACCGGTCCATGGCTCAGCTCCAGATATTGCCGGAAAAAAGATCGCCAATCCGGCAGCACAAATCTGGTCGGGCGCCATGATGTTGGACCATTTTGGCGAGAGAAAGGCAGCTCGTGCCGTGGAAGATGCCGTATTCAAAGTGCTGGCACGCCGCGATCCTCTCACGCCCGATATCGGCGGGAAGGCCACTACCGAGGACATGGGAAAAGCTATTGCCGCTGAGGTCGTTAAGGACTGATGCCGGAATTCTCACTCTGACTAGAACAGTTATTTCAGTTCTTTGCTACGCGAGGGACAAGACAAGAATAAAACGGACGCTCTTCTCTATCGGGAAGAGCGTCTATTTGTTTGTGTTCGACGAGCTTGCAAAGAGACTCAGCACGCCTTACGGAAGCACCTTGTAGACCCGCAGTTCGGCAGATTGCTTCTCGTGGTGGGGTACCGCGAGGTAGAAGAGACTCAATTCAGGAACAAAAACCCCCGTCTTCGCTCGAAATGCCGTGGGCACGTGACTGACTTGCTCATAGTGATCAGGGTCGGTCGCCTGAAACACATCGAGAAACATGGTTCCCGCGTAATAGACACGCTTGCGCTGAGCATCGAAAGCCATGTCATCGACCATGGCCGCAGCTGGCACGCTGGCCACAATCTTGCCCGAGTCGGTATTCAGAACAATGAGCTTTCCGGGATCACGAGGGCCGATAAAGAGCCGGTGGTCGTCTTCGTCATAAGCGATTGCAGTAGGTTTCTTACCTTCCGCCGCAATCGACCAGGTCGCCAGCAACTTGCGACTGGTGCGGTCGAAGACTTCGACGGCG
This sequence comes from Terriglobia bacterium, assembly GCA_963847715.1. Classification (GTDB taxonomy): domain Bacteria; phylum Acidobacteriota; class Terriglobia; order Terriglobales; family Acidobacteriaceae; genus Acidiflorens. The sequence continues at coordinate 35,833 of CAWKAZ010000020.1, read as the reverse complement.
TTGTTTCCACGGATAACGACAAAGATGCGAGGCCCCGCTTTTTCAATGGCCATGCCTTCGACGTCGTTGGAATCGATCTTCATTTCGGCGACGACCTTGCCGGCATCGGTGTCCACGACACTGATGTAGGCGTTGGGGAGTTTCGCATCCTTGCCACCATTGACCACGTAGAGGTATTTGGTCGAGGGATCATAGGCGCTGGCGTCCGCACCTTCCTTCAACTTGATACTGCCGACCGGCTTATAAGAATCGGTCTCGTAGATCTTGATCTCGCCGAGGTCGCCGTCGACCACGAAGAGCTTTTTCAGGTCGGCCCGAAGGAGCATCGAATGGGGAGCTTTGAGATCGCTGATGGTGTGGATCAGCTTGTTAGTCTTGAGATCAAACACCAGAACCTTCGAGTTCTCTTCCGCCGTAGCGTAGAGCCTGTTTCCCGCGACGTCGGGAGTGAAGTGGTCGAAATCGCCATCCTTCAGTTCCGGTAGCGGCGTGGTTGTCACAAGTTCCAGCGTCGGTTTCTGTTGAGCCCAGACTCCGGCCACGAGAGCCAGCAGTACGGCAGAGAACAACATTAATTTTGATTGATTCACCTTTACCTCCAGTATTGAAAATCAAGACAGTCGCTACGGTTTTCGTTCACGAAGCACGCCCTTACATTAATAAGGACGAACATGAAATGGGCATTAATCGAACATTAAAAACAATTCGCGGCACTCATGAACACCTGCGCGATCGTTAAACAGCGGCGCTAACCGGCTCTACGGCCCGACGCCCACAACGAGCATGAGAATTCCAGCCGTAATGAGACTGCCGACGAGATACCAGAGTCCGGCGAGCAAAGCTATGCGTGCGGCCGGCAAGGTATCCGATCACCATGGGTCCCACGAAAGCCGCCGAGATTTCCCACGGAATTGATCAAGCCGATCGATGCAGCCGCGGCAGATTCTCCGAGGAAAAGCGTTGGCACCGCCCAAAACACCGGCTGGAATCCATAGAAAACACCACCCGCACCGATCAGAAGGACGATCGAGAGCACTGGGTTGGCCCGAAATATACTGCCAGGGCAAGCCCGCAGGCACAAACCAGCACGGGTAAGGCCGCATGCAAGCGGCGCTCGCGGGTGTGATCAGAGTGCCACCCGTTCGCTTGCTGCACGACAATTGCAACGACATACGGAAGAGCACCGATCAGGGTTACTTTGAGATCGCTCAGGCCCGACAGGCGCTTCACGATTGTCGGAAACCAGAACCCGATCCCATAGCTCCCGGTCATTGCGCAGAAATAACAGAGAGACAGGAGAACTACGTCGCGATGGCGCAACGCTTCCCAGATGCTGTAGGCACGCACTCGCTTCTTGGCCTCTTTCTCCCGCTGCAGTTGTTCGGTGATCCACCCTTTCTCATCCGACGGAAGCCATTTCGCCAGGTGCGGCCAGTCGGTCAAGTAAAACAGCGTAATGATTCCGAACAACACGGCCGGAATGCCCTCCAGGATGAAGAGCCAGCGCCAGCCCCTCAATCCCAGCCAGGAAAGCCCGAGCAGCACACCGGCCAGCGGCGAACCAATGACGTATGAAAGCGGGTTCGCGGCATAGAAGAAGGCGACCGCCTTGGCCCGGTCTTCATAACGGAACCAGTGGGTCATGTAGACGATTGCGCCGGGGAAAAATCCGGATTCGGTCGCGCCTACCAGGAAGCGCACAATGTAGAACTGCGGCGCAGTGTGGATGAAAGCCATGAACACGGTGATCAGGCCCCAGCCGATCATGATGCAACCCATCAACTTGCGGGCGCTCCATCGTTCTGCGATCAACGCGCCGGGAAACCCCAGCAGAAAGTAGCCGAAAAAGAAAATTCCGGCTCCGAACCCAATCACCGCTGGACTGAATCCCAGATCGTGCGGCATCTGAAGGGCGGCTGCGCCGATGTTCATCCGATCGAGGAACGCGATTACATACAGCACCATCAGGAACGGCAGTAACCGTTTCGCAATACGATGCCGGGCGCGCTGTCCAACCTCAGATGTCGCGGACGAGGACCCGATATTTTCCGCTTCCGGAGAAGCGGCCAACTGCTCGGCCATATTTCACTTCGCGTTCGTATTCGTGCTGCTGCCAAACCTAGTGCACGACCAAGGTAACCATCCGCTTTGGGACTTCGCCCACCGGTACCCGAGCAACTTCCTTCAGCTTCTCCGCGTCAATCACCGACACCATTCGCAGCGCGGAGTCCGCAACATAAACAAATTTGCTGTCGGGCGTGAATGCAATCCAGTCCGGAATCGCACCAGTGGGCGCGTGATTGGCGGGGTGAACCTCCGGTAGCTCGGCGCTTCCGATCAACTTCAGGTCGGGAAGTGAATATTCGTAAACAGAATTCGCTAACGTGCTGTCGATCCATAAGGACCTCCCGTCCGGCGCCACACCGATCCCGTGGGACGGAATTCCTGCTCGCCCTTCGGCGACTCCGAAGCCGGAGGGTTGGTCGGGCAGCTTGATCCTGGCTACCTCGGCCCGCTTCGCGAAGTCAACAACGGCGAATCCGTGGAGGGTGGAGAGCTGAACGAAAATACGGCGGGTCGAGCCATCAGGATTCGTGTCGAAAGCCATTGGACGGACGGGCTTGTCGAATTTCACTTCCCAGGCCATCTGCTGGGTTTGAAGATCGACCACGCTAACGGTTTTACTCTCGATCGAACCGCTGACCACAAACTTGCTGTCGGGGGTGACGTATACGTTGTGAACTGGACCGTCCACGGGAATGCTCTTTATGTTTTTGAGTGACGCAGTGTCGATCACGTCCAAGGCACCAGACCTCACTCGAATACCGACCAGCACCAGCGAACCATCCTTCGTCATCGTGAGATTGTTGGGCCGCCCGCTGAGCGGAATCTTGCGTTGAATTTCCCCAGTCTTGCGATCGACAACGTCAAGCACGCTCTCCGCTTCATTGCTGACGTAGATTCTCGCGCCGTCCGGAGACAGTGCGATGCCATGGGGCAACTCGATTCCGTGAATGACCTGCACGACCCGGTTCGTCGCCGGATCAATCGCATTGATCGTCTCGCCGGCGCTGCTGGTGACATAAATCAGCGGTTGCAATGGCGCTGGCGGTTCCTTGCGGATGACGCCCACCCATTCCGCTATCACGCGCCAGTCGGGATCGTCCTGAGACGCGAATTGCCGGCCGCCAGAATGAAACGGATCACCTCCGGCTTCAGGCGCGAGCGGATGAAGCAGCAGCTTGCTGGCAGCGGGATTGTCCGTATTGACAACCTCGAGTCGCGCTCTGAAAATTCTTGTGCGACTGCTCGTCATTCCAGTCCGTGCTTCCCGGCGACAACGGCTCGAGGCGGAGAATTCGATTCGACAGAATGTGGCAGCTATAGCACCGCGCGTGCTCGCCGCGGGTCTTCAGGAAGATCGGCTGCACTTTGGTTCGGAAGAACTCGAAATCGAGGGCCGCCTGAGGAGACACCGACGACGACGCTTGTGCAGCGGAATACAAACAACTTCCAACAACAGCAGTAAACACTAACAGCAGCCTGGCTATCTTGCTCCCAGTCATATTCAACAGAACCCCAGTTTAGAAAAGCAGACGAGCCCTCGGCTTCACTTGCTTTGAAGTAGCGGTCGAAGGTCTCGGACGTCTTTAACGGTATCGAGTGCGAGCACGCTTTCAATCAGGGTGGAACATGTGGATGCGCCGAGAACGGGCGTCATTAACTCGCGCGCCTTCGCGACGACTTCCTCGCGCGTCATCGGGTTCTCCGGAGTTCCGCGCACATGCTCGACACGTTCGGTGAGTTGCTTGCCGTCATTGAGCGTGACCTCGACGATCGCCACCCGGACAGGAATCAGCTTCTCGAGTTCGGCGTCGGGGATGAGCTGCACTTTGGCACGTTCGCGCAGCACCGCCGGGTCCTGCATGCGCGCCTTGTCGTGGGCTGCCTTGAACGAAACCGTTTTGTCGACCAGCATTACGGCAACCAGATGCTGCAGGCAGATGTCCGGCATATCGCGATTGTTGACGGTATATGCCGCGCTGGTGGCGGCTCGCACGACGACCTGTTTCACCTGATCCGCTTCGAACGGCTGTCGCTTGCGCATGTTTTCGAGTGCGTCGAGCGGGGCCTGGATGGGGCCGCCGGTCGTCCATTTCTTGATGGTCGTCTGCACCACGCCATAAAGTTCGCCGAGTTGATCGATCATCCCGGCAGGGTCGCCTTTTGGGTTGTAGGATTCGACGAAGTTGTTGGGGCCCGAGAGAACGTCGTTGGCACCGGTCCATCCAGAGTGGACGATCAGCGCGGAGTTGACACCGTTGCGAGCGCCCATGCCGCCGAAGACAAACGCCTTCTCGATGTGCTCGGTATCGCGGCGCCACGAACCGATGCCGGCGCCGGCCTGCTGCGCGGCATAATCGAACAGCCAGCGCATCTGCTGCGGCGGTGAGGCTGGCAGCGCATCCGGCTGCCGCGGTCGCGCCCATGGTTCCAACTAAAGGATGCGTCTCTTTCATTCCGGGGCCGACGGTCTTCATGGCGCGCATGGCGACGTCATAGCCCAGAGCCACGGATCGGAGGAAATGCGTGCCGCTGATTCCAAATTGCTCACCTGCGGCAAGCGCCGCGGGAACGACGGCGCAGCCCGGATGCGCGCCGCCGGTGGTGAAATCGTCGTCGGTTTCGTCGGAATGCGCCAGCTGGCCATTGGCGAGCGCGGCTTCGATTGGTCCGCAGAGAATCTTGGAGGCAACGACGGTGGAAATTTTCTCGCCGCCGTAGGTCCGTGCGAACTCGATTGCCAGGCGACCCGGGGGGAGTTCCGAGCCTGAAACCATGGCGGCGATCGTGTCGAGGATGTGGTGCTCGGTCTCGCGCACAACAATTTCGGGAAGCGCGCGGTTCCGAGCCTCAGCCATGTAAGCGCTGAGCTTCTCCATCACCGGACTGATGGCCGGACTGGCATCCTCCGCGGCAGCGAATGCGACTTGGGGAAGGGCTGCTGCCGCGGAGATCCAGGCTGCTTGCTGTAACCAGCTCCGCCGGGTGAGGCCCGGCGAAACAGTTTTGCGCCGTATATCCGCGCTGTGATCTTTGCTGGCCACTCGACTATCCACTCCTTACTTTGCGAACATTGGCTAGAAGATCACCTTTACCGCAAACTGGATTTCGCGGGCGGTGGTGGTGGTCCGGGTTATCTGACCAGCGATGCCAGTGGGCGCGCCGGTTCCATCGAAAATGTCCGTGTTGTTGGGAGTGACCGGCGGCGCAAAGTTCGCGTGGTTAAGAATGTTGAACAACTCCGCTCGGAACTGGATGTTGAATTTCTCCGAAATGCTCTTGATGTAGTTGTTCTTGAACATCGAGAAATCCAGTTCGGTGACACCGGGCGTGATAATGATGTTGCGACCGGCATTGCCGCGCAGGTTGAAGCATCCGAAGATCCCCGGGGGCCGAGCGGACGCGCCAATGCTCGGACGGGGCAGGATCGCAGTTTGCATTCCAAGAAGGCCTGGTTGGGTGCGATGGGAACTGCAAAGCAATTCGTCTTGATGTAATTTGACGGGTGGCCCGGGTTGGTCAGCGTTTTACATCCGGATCCACCCAACCGGTCCGGGAAGGCCCAGTCATCGCTGCTCAGAGTGTTAGCCGGGTCAGAACCGGTTCCCCAAGTCGGAGTTACGGGCACGCCGTCACTTGCGGTGAAGATAAGCCCCAGTTCCCATCCACCCAGGGCGTGCTGAGCAAGAGTCGAAGAAGCCCAAGGAGTTGGCACTTCCCATGTTCCATTCACGACAAGAGTCCGGCCAACGTTAAAGTCGGAAAGCCCGCGATTCAGTCGCAGGTCATACCAATGCAAGCTGGAGATCGAGTTTCCGAACGAATCTCCGGCGATCGTCGCGGAACCGGTATCGATACTCTTGCCCAGGTGAAGGTGCCCTGTACTTGAACCCCGTGACTCATTCGCTTGGCCAGCTGGGCTTCAAGAGCGTTGTAGTACGAACGCCCCTCGTAGATCATGCCCCGAATCGAGCTGTAGTTCGTGTTGATCGGGTTCGGCGGAACACACAGAGGGCCGTCAAAACCGTTGGGATCAGTTTGTGTGCAATTGTGGCACTGAGTAAAGGTTGCCGCAGAACGTCGACCTGCGGAAAAAGGTAGCCGTCGGTGTTTTGGTCGGAAGAACGAGGTTGATTTCATCAGCCCGGAACGGCTGGTGCACGCCGCGAGATCCGACATACGCGACCATGGCTGCCACTGTGGGGGTGAGTTGCTGCTGAATGTTGAGGTTCCACTGTGTCACGTAATTACGCTTGGGATCGTGCTGTACATATGTGGATCGAGGTTGCGCGTTGAGAGGATACTGCGTGTAGAAAGTTCCGCTGCCAGGATGGTTAGCAGAGATGTAGGTGAAGAACGGCGCCGCCTGGTTCGTGAGAAGGATGTATTGGTAGATCAGTGGCAGCACGTCAAACATCCCGATTCCTCCGCGCACCGCCGTCTTGCCATTGTGGAAAGGATCCCATGCGAAACCGACACGGGGCTCAAAATTCTTTAGCGTCGGATTATTGAAGAAGGCGCCGGTGCCGGAACATCCTCCTGACGCCGGTACCTTGCCACAGATCGGCAACGCGTCTGACATGTTTCAAGATTGGCAATCTTGCCGGCTGGTTTCACTTGGCACTGTCGACATCTCATAGCGAAGTCCCAGGTTCAGTGTCAGGTTCGGTCGAAAATGCCAGTCATCCTGTATGTATGCGCCGAAGATCGACTGACGCAAATTGCGCGGTGAAAGAGTGCTGGCGAGCCCACCTTGAAACTTGGTAGGATTGTTGAAGAAAGGTGCTCTAACAAAAGCCCCAGTGTTGTCAAATTCGCTCAATGAGCCGAACTTCCATATCCCGTTAGGATCAGTATCCGCCACCTGGTTGAGCATCATTCTTTCGAACGCAACACCGAAGCGGATGGAATGGGTTCCCTTTGTGAAGAAAGCGTCGTCGTAAATCTGGACTGAGTTCCAGTGATAAAGATAGGTCGGGCTACCTCCGACTCCGCCAGTAAAGTCAGAAAGACCGGAAACGAGCACCTGAGGCGCGGCCCGTCCTGCGAACGTACCGAGATCCAGTCTCGCCGCGTCCGGATTGATCGCCGTGACGCTCTTGTTATTGTCGACCGGTTCGTGGTTCCAACCGATGCGCACAGAGTTTATAAAGCGCGTAGAAAACGAGTGCGTTTCTTCTGCGGCAATGATCTGCCTCGTCGTCTTCGTATCAAATTCTACGTTGTTCAAACCATCGGGAGATGAATACGGTGTTCGGTCATACAAATACGTTCCGAAGAGCTCATCTTTGTCCGAGAATCTATGGTCAACTCGCGTCGTCAGGAAGTTCTCATTGACTACCTGCTGAGCGGCGAAGGTGTATGTTCCGATATCACCGTTTTCGATGGTGCTGGTGTTCGGATCGGGGAGATGGTAGAAGGTAAGAAATTTGGCTGCGCTAGCATCGACGCACGCATGGTGTGCCGCGCAAGGTGGGGTCTAACCGTCGCCAGGGACAAGATCTCGCCCGTTTCGCGCTGCCTGCGATGGCACAAACGCTACGGTTGATATGCCTTTTGATTGCCGGATTCCTTCATAGTCGGCAAAGAAGAACGTCCGATTCTTAATGATCGGCCCGCCGATCGCTCCGCCAAACTGGTTGCGCGTAAAGGGCGGAATCCCCCCCAGATCGAAATAGTTTCGTGCGTCTAATGCGCTATTCCTGACAAATTCATAGCCGCTGCCGTGAAACTGGTTCGTTCCCGAGCGTGTGATCGCGTTCACCACTCCGCCCGACGTCTTGCCATATTCGGCCGAATAGTTGCTGGTCAGGACTGAAAATTCCTGAATTGCGTCGACGCCCAAGCTCCCACCCAAGACGCTACCCGGAGCTCCATTGGAATAGTCGTTGATGCTCACGCCATCCAAGCGATAGTTATTCTGTTGCGGACGCGCACCTGAAATCGTCAGTTGCTGTCCGAAGCCGCGATTGCCACGATCCGTGCCTGACGAAAAATCGGGCTGCGTGTGAATTGTGTCGACGCCCGGCTGCAAAGCCGCAAGGTCGGTCCAGCTGCGGCCGTTAAGCGGGAGTTCCCGGACCGTCGTAGCATTGACCACGGCGGAAAGGTCGGAGGTGCTGAGCTGCACTGCGGGAGCTTCGCTCTGCACCTGTACCGTTTCTTGAATGGCGCCAACCTGCATGGTCACGCTCAAGGTCACGGTCGCACCCACGGTCAGCTCGATGCCACGCCTGATGTCGGTCTTGAATCCCGCTGCGGTAAATGTCAGCTCATAGCTGGCCGGCAACAGGTTCGGCGCGGTGAAGGCCCCATCTTCGTTCGTGGTCACCGTGCGGTTGATGCCGGTCGCCGCGTTGGTGATGGAGACGGTTGCGTTGGGAATGACTCGGCCGCTCGAGTCCACGAGCGTGCCGGTGATTGTTCCACCTGCGACTTGGGCTTGCACGTCCACATTGATCGCGATCATGTGGATAAGCACCAGCGCTAGGAAACATACAACGAGTGTCTGCAACTTCGAGGAACACGTCATGGTGGGCCCTCTCTTGTGCGCAAGAGCTTAACTCACAGTCAAGAGTTCGGAACACATTAATTTCGATTCATGAATTAAGTTCTATTCATTTTTTGGAAGGAGGATTCGCGCGGAGAATTTGGGAACGTGATGTGGAAGAGATGCGATCAGCGCGCGCTCGCGACGTTGATGCTGTGGAACGTGGCGGCGTAACGAGCAATACCTTTATAGAGTGCTTCGGCGACTCGCTCACGATAAGCGTTGCTGCGCAACTTTTGCTCGTCGGTTGGACTGCTGACGAACGAAACTTCCGCGAGGATGCCGGGCATGGTGCTTTCCGTTAGTACCTGGAAGTTGGCTTCCTTGATTCCCCGATCGCGTAAACCTGGATTCTGCGATGCCAGCGCCCCGTACAGCGAGTGCTGCACACTCTCCGCCAACCTGCGTGATTGCTGAGCCCGCTCCTGCAGATCGGCTGGCGAGAGCGATGGAGTCGCTGCAGTCCTGGCGAGGTCCGCGGTTGGCGGCGCGTCCGCATCTTTTGAAGTCGGCAGCATGAAGAATTGCGTGTAGTACGTTTCCACTCCGCGCGCCGAAGGGAGATCGCTGTAGTTGGCGTGCACCGAAATGAGCAAATCCGCTTGCGCTTGATTGGCGATGCTAACGCGCTCATCCAGAGGAATGTAGTGGTCACTCTGCCGCGTGTAGATAACATCCATTCCCAAGCGCTCTTTGAGCAGCCTGCCCAACCTCTGGCCGATCTCGAGCACCAAGTCTTTCTCGAGCAAACCATCGCGCCCTACGGTACCGCCGTCCCGACCCCCGTGGCCAGCATCGACCACGATGCGCATTTTGTGTATACGCTGCTGCAGTTGCAAATCCTCCTTTGTCGGGAGGCGCAGCAGAATCGGCAACTTGCCCTTCTCTGATTGACTTCCATCTGCAAGCTGACTCACAGCAGCCTTGTGAACTGCGCCGACCTTGCGCACCTCGACAACAAGGCGGTAAGGATCTGGCTGCAGGCTCACGGAGAAATCTGCGTTCGCCGTTGTCTCGAGTACGACACGAGAAATGCCGGTCACGGGTTGAGCGACTCGGATTCGTGTGAGCAGCGCGTCGCCTACTTCAATTGGTTTCGACGGAATGTTCGGCGCCAACTGCGTGTTGTGCAGATCAAAATAGATACGATCCGGATTAGCCAATCGGTGCGCCTCGTACTGCACGCTGTCATCAAGATTGATAACGACCGTACTCGAGTCTGGCGATGAGGAGTGCTGGATCCCTGTCACTGCCGGAATCTGAGATGGGTCGCGCGGCTTCGCTGGTTGATGCGTCGACCGGTTTGCCTTGGAGTCGGGATTGGAATCTGGCGGATTCAGTACTGTTCCCGCGGCTGGAATAATCGGAGACTCTTTCTCAGCGGTGACTATCGACGACGGCGCAATCCTATCCGCGCGCACGATCGTGGTGCCAAACTGCGATGTCTTCAGTTTCCACCAGAGTCCGCCTGCTAGCGTTAGCACGATGACAGTGCAGATCACCAGTACGAGCATGCCAGCACGGCGGGACACTCTCGCGTTTGCTTCTGAATTGATCAACGCAGCTTGTGTGGGAGCACCGGACCGGCGGAGAGGCTCAGCAGACGCAACTAATTGGACAGCCGGTTCCAAGACAGAAGAAATGTCCACCAGTGCGAGCGCCGCTTCGGGCAGCGGAACCGCCGCGCGTGCGTGCCTGTTTTCGCGTGTTGTAGATGCGTCATCGTCTTCCAAAAGCTTTCTGGCAAGAGCGAGCGCAGTCCTAGTTTTTTCATCCGTCTCAGGATCGAGCGAGGACTCCAGCTTTGTCGACGCAGCCTGGGCAGACTCCACAAGACGGCGCTGCTCCTCCGGCGTGAGAGCGGCCAGAACCAATTCTCCCAATTCGCGGAGGGCGCTTATATCGGTGTGGTCAAACCCGCCGGGGCGCGCAGAAAATGCCTGCAAGATTCCAACCGCTTGCATCTTCAGGCAAAGCGGCACTGCGACCATGGAGCGTACGCCCATCAGCCTGCACGCGGGGAGGTTGACCCGCGCATCCTCCTCGGTGTCGTGGCACGTTACAGTCTCGGCCTTGCGGAAACAGGCTCCGGAGAAAGCTGAATCGCGGTCGATGGGTGCGCCTAAGTCGGGCCGGACCGTGCCCGCTGCAGCGAGCAAAACAACCTCGTTGTTTTCCGCCAGCGCAACGGCTAAGCCATCGGCGCCAGTGATCGCTATGGCCCTGTCCGCAACCACTTGCAGTACCTCTTCCAGGGTGAACGGATCTAGCTTTTCCGGTTCCTTGTCGGAGAGAATTCGATCATCATCGTCCTCGCGCATTTCGAGGGTCTGGCGCACCTGTTCGCGCAGCGCTGAAAAGGCCAATAATCCTTGTAATATATTGTGCTGAAAGGGGTTGTGCTTGGGACCTGCGGCACTAGGAGGGCTCTGCCCGGGCGGGCAGATGGGTACTACGATCCCGGGAGACGGATCTGCTTCAAGGCTCGGGTTGGTGGTTGCTGTCGCCATTCCAAGCCCAAGGAAACAATTCAAGCGGTACAGTATGGACGCCGAGCAAAAGGATTGTCAATTGGTCACTTAGCCTACTCCAACTGGTCAATTTATCCCTGGCTGGGGACCCAACGTTTGAGCCGAAATATTGCTTCGGTTCAGTTATTCGGCGTGCCTTATCCTTAGATTTGGTTGTATCAGAAAGAGAAAGTCGCGATCGCTCGCCGCAGCGCCTCTCGGTCTTCGTTGACTTGAGTGGGTGTCGCGCATACTATTGCGCGACTGCATGATCGATCAGACCGTCTCGCATTACCGCATCATCGAAAAACTCGGCGGCGGTGGGATGGGGGTAGTCTACAAGGCCGAAGACACCCGACTGCATCGCTTCATTGCGCTCAAATTTCTCCCCCCCGACGTTTCGCGAGACCCGCAGGCACTCGCCCGCTTTCAGCGCGAGGCCCAAGCCGCCTCCGCCCTGAATCATCCCAACATCTGCACGATCTACGACATTGGAGAACACGAAGGCCAGGCGTTTATCGCCATGGAGTTTCTCGACGGCATGACGCTAAAGCATCGCATCGAGAATCAGTCGCAGCGGCTCGAGGTGATCTGCGACCTCGGCGTGCAAATCGCCGACGGACTCGACGCTGCCCATTCCAAGGGTATCGTTCATCGCGACATCAAGCCCGCCAACATTTTCGTCACTAGCCGCGGCACCGTGAAGATCCTTGACTTCGGCCTCGCAAAAATTCATGCGGACGCCGTGTCGAGTAGCTCGCACACGCAGGCCACCGCGGCCAGCGAACTGAACCTGACCAGTCCCGGGACCGCCATGGGCACCGCCGCCTACATGTCGCCGGAGCAAGCCCGCGGCGAACCGCTCGACACGCGCACCGATCTTTTTTCTTTCGGTGTCGTGCTCTACGAAATGGCGACGGGACGACAACCCTTCATGGGCAATACCTCGGCCGTGATCTTTAACCAGATCCTCGAGCATCAACCCGCCAGGCTTTCTATCTTGAATCCACAAATGCCGGCGCGTCTGGAAGAGATCATCGACAAGACGCTGGAGAAGGACCGCGATCTGCGCTGCCAGACCGCCGCTGAATTGCGCGGGGATTTGAAAAGGCTGAAGCGCGACCGCGAGTCCGGGCGCGTCACAACCAGCACGAGCAAATCCTCAGTCGCCGTTGTACCGGCACCGCAGATGCCAACGCCGGCCGCCAAGAAATCGCTTTGGGCTGTCACTGCAGTGGGTGCCGTAACTCTTGCTGCTGGATTCTTTCTCGGTCGATTCACGGCCAAGCCCGTGCCGCTAACGCCGCCTGCGTATCACCAGCTAACGTTCCGCCATGGCGGCATCCGCATGGCGCGCTTTTCGTCCGACGGAAAGACCGTGCTTTACAGTGCAGCATGGGAAGAGAAGGCTCTCGAGATCTATACGACTCGTCCAGAAAGTCCGGAGTCGCGCCCATTTGGGCTGCAAGATGCGGAAGTCCAATCGGTCTCCCCTCAGGGAGAAATGGCTGTTCTCCTCCATAGCCACAACATTGAGCCTTTCATTAACATCGGAACGCTGGCCCGGGTTCCGCTCGGAGGTGGCGCCCCGCGCGAAGTCCTCGAAGGTGTGCAGTGGGCGGACTGGTCCCCGGACGGCAACAATTTCGTTGTGGTTCGCGATCTCGAAGGCCAGAACCGGTTAGAGTTTCCTGTCGGCAAAGTTCTGTACAAGACCGCGGGCTGGATCAGCCATCCACGTATCTCGCCCGACGGAGAGTGGATTGCATTCGCCGAACACCCGCAGCGCCGCGATGACATGGGCTTCGTCTCGGTCATTGACCTGGCTGGCAACAAGAAAGGCCTTTCGCAGGAGTGGGAGTCGATTCAAGGCCTCGCTTGGTCGCCGCTCGGCAACGAAGTCTGGTTTACCAGCGCAAAAATCGGCAATGACCGCTTTCTCAACGCAGTCAATCTTTCTGGAGTGGAACGCCTGCTGGCCCGGGAACCCGGCACGCTGACGCTGCAAGACGTCGCCCGCGACGGACGCGTGCTTCTAACGCGCGATGTACAGCGTGTCGGCATGGTGGGAATGGGTCCCGGTGCGACCAAGGAATCTGATCTTTCGTGGCTCGACTGGTCTGCCCCTACCGATCTCTCTTCGGATGGCAAGACGCTGCTCTTCTCTGAATCGGGCGAGGGTGGCGGCGAAAGCTACAGTACATACATTCGCCCAACGGATGGCTCGCCCGCAGTGCGACTCGGCAACGGGTCTGCCACCGCTCTTTCTCCAGACCAGAAATGGGTCATCGCCGGGCAGGTACACGCTCCGCTGGAGAGCACCCTTCTCCCCACCGGGGCCGGCGAAAGTCGCAAGCTGACGCACAACGGCGTCGAACTGGTAAGGGCGCGCTGGCTGCCCGACAATAAGCGCTATACATTCATCGGGAACGAGCAGACTCGTGGCTTGCGGCTATGGGTTCAAAGTGTCGATGACAATAAGCCCACTCCGATTTCTCCGGAGGGCATCCGGGCGACACAGTGGGTGCCATCGCCCGATGGGAAAATGGTCGCGGCGGTAGAGGCCGACAATAAGGGATATCTGTTCCCGATTGACGGCGGCGATCCGCGACCTATGAACGGTTTCGCAGCGGGAGATGTTCCCGTAGGCTGGACCAGTGACGGCCAGTCCATCTTTACCTATAACCCGGGCGACCTTCCCGCGAAAGTCTACCGGCTGAATTTGACGACTGGGCAAAAACAACTCTGGAAAACGCTGATGCCAGCCGATGCTGCCGGAATAACCGACCTGGGCCCGATCCTCGTTACTCCCGACGGCAAGTCCTACGTCTACGAATACGGCAGGACACTTTCGGATCTCTACCTGGTTAACGACATTAAGTAGTTCGAACTCCGTCCGCCAACAGGTTTTCAGCTGTGTGCCCCTGTTGAACGTCTCATTTGGAATGCCCTTGAGAAGTTACTGCCGAACTGGGTCCATCCAGCCCGTTAATCATATATACTGCGTGCACTAAGAAGCGCCCGTACGCAGGTCTCGGGTGTCTCGGCCGGGCTCTCGTGGCGTGTCTTTCCCGGCGGTTCCTAAAGCGCAACAATGGATGATTCCAGATCACGGCCGGAAGATAAATCTGTGCCTAAAAAGCCGGCATCTCCTAGTGTCGCGACTCCGTTTGCCGGAGAGAGTTCTGGCAGCAATGTGCCTGTCCCTTCTTCGGACGATCTGACCATTGTCGATGCTGGTCCGGCGAGGCATGATCCCGATGCCACGCTGGTAGACGCCGATGCCACGATCGGGCCGGGAATCCCGTCTCGCCGCACTCCAGCCCCACCATCCAGCGGTCGCAGTTCCGTTTCGTATCGCAGCGCCGCGGTCCTGGAAATCGGCGACGTCTTGGGCGGGCGGTATGAAATTCTGCAACTGCTCGGAGAAGGTGGGATGGGCGCGGTTTACAAGGCTGCCGACCGCGAACTTGACCGCTTCGTCGCATTGAAAGTCATCCGCCCTGAACTGGCCTCCAACCCCTCGATTCTTGCCCGTTTCAAGCAAGAGTTGCTGCTTGCTCACCAGGTCACGCACCGCAATGTCATCCGCATTTACGACCTCGGCGAAGCCGAGGGCGTGAAGTTCATCACCATGGAGTTTATCGAGGGAAAAGATCTGCGTTCCCTCATCCGTGAGAAGCAGAAGTTCGCTCCGGAAGAAGCCGTGGACGTGATTCAACAGGTGTGCCAGGCCCTGGACGCCGCACACAGTGTCGGAGTGATTCACCGCGATCTCAAGCCTCAAAACATCATGCAGGACGGCACGGGCCGAATTCTGGTGATGGATTTCGGTTTGGCTCGCACCCTGGAAGGCGACGGCATGACGCAGACAGGCGCCATCGTCGGCACCATGGAGTACATGTCACCCGAACAGGCGCTAGCCAAAGACCTCGATCAACGGTCCGACCTGTTCGCACTTGGTTTGATCCTGTACGAATTGCTGACAGGAAAAACGCCGTTCAAGGCCGAGAGCGCATTAGCCAGCCTCATCAAGCGTACTCAGGAACGTGCGGTTCCGGTGTCGGATGTCGACAATCAGATTCCCGGCGCGTTGAGCGGCATCGTGAGCAAGTGCCTGGAACGCGATGTGAACGAGAGATACCAGTCCGCGGCGGCCATTCTTGCGGACCTGAACACGTGGAAGGACAAGAGGGCTGCAGGAACAATCCATTTCGATGCCAGCGTGAAGCCGTGGGGACAAACTCTCCCGTGGCCGATGATCACGGGGATTGTGACGGTGCTCGTTCTTGCGGTCAGCGGGTACCTACTCCGTAACAAGCTTTTTGCTCCGAACACGGCGGCGGTTCACGCACCGGTGTCGGTGCTGGTAGCGGATTTTACGAATCACACCGGTGACCCGATTTTCGACGACACGCTGGAGCCGATGTTCGACGTGGCACTGGAAGGCGCAAGCTTCATCAACGCCTATAGCCGCGGAACAGCCCGCACGCTGGCGAAACAGCTCCCCCATCCTTCCGACAAACTGGACGAACAGTCGGCTCGGCTCATCGGCGTGAGCCAGGGACTGGCTGCGGTCGTAACTGGTTCTCTCAGTGTTCGCGGTGACGGTTACAAGCTTTCGGTGGAAGCGCTCGATGCCAGGACCGGCAACAGCATCGCAACCGCGGAAATCACTGCGCGCAACAAAGACCAAGCTCTGCTCGAAATTCCCAAGCTGGCAGCACCGATCCGTAAGGCGCTGGGTGACACCACGCCGGTGGCGGCGCAGCTCGCCGTCTTAGGACCGTTCACTGCCGCATCTCTGGAAGTCGTGCACCAGTACAGCATCGCCATGCAACAACAGTTCGCGGGTAAAACCGCGGAGGCTTTTCAGAGTTTCTCCAAGGCCGCTGAGCTCGACCCCAATTTCGCCCGCGCTTACGCTGGAATGGCCGGAACAGCCAATGACCTTGGGCGGCAGGCAGACGGAGAGAAATACATCAAATTGGCCCTGGAACACCTGGATCGCATGACCGAGCGCGAAAGGTACCATAACCGCGGCGCTTACTACTTAATCGACGGCAATTATTCGAAGTGCGTCGAGGAATACGGCACGCTGGTCAGCCAATATCCGGCCGACCGGGTCGGGCAATCGGACCTCGCCTGGTGCTACGCCGAGTTACGCAACTTTCCCAAAGCACTTGAAGCGGCGCGCAAGGCCGAGGAGATTGCGCCCAAGGGAGCCCTGGAGCACATCAATATGGCGTTCTTCGGTTCGTTCACTGGAGATTTTCAAACCGGCGAACGCGAGGCTCGGACCGCGCTGCAGATTAGTCCCTCGGAGGTCGCCCAGCTCAATCTCGGTGAAGCCCAATACGGCCAAGGCAATCTCTCGGCAAGTGCCGACACCTTTCACGGGCTGGAGAAATTCGGTCCCAGAGGCACGTCGATGGGGGTGACGGCCCTGGCTGATTTGGCCCTCTACCAAGGCCACTTCTCCGAAGCGGTGCGGCTGCTCGAGCAGGGCGCCAATGCGGACCTGCAAGCGAAGACGCCGGAGAATGCGACCAACAAGTTTGCTGCACTTGCCCATGCAGAACTGTTGCGCGGCCAGAACCGGGAAGCGGTTTCGGCTGCTGAAAAGGCCCTGGCAAATGGGCAGACCCTACAGGTCCGGTTCCTCGCGGGACGTAGTTTTTGCGGAGGCTGGAGAGGCGGTGCAGGCGAAAAAAATGGCCGACAGCCTCGGTAAAGAGGTGCTGGCCGAACCGCAAGCCTACGGCAAGATCATTGAGGGGAAGCTTGCGCTGAAGCAGGGAGACAGCCGCCTGGCCATCAAGAACATCACCGACGCCAACAATCTGCTGGACACCTGGATTGGCAGGTTTGAGCTCGGCCGTGCCTACCTCGAAGCCGGACAATTCACCGAAGCGGATTCAGAGTTTGACCGCTGCATCAAACGGCGGGGCGAAGCGATCGAGCTCTTTATGGACAATGGAGTCACCTACAGCTATCTTCCCCACGTCTATTACTATCAGGGACGCGTGCGGCAAGGCCTGAAAACACCCGCCTTCGCAGATTCTTATCGCACATATCTAAGTATCCGAGGACAGTCTACAGAGGATCCTCTAGTGACTGAGGTTCGCAAGAGCCTGGGGCAGTAAGAAACAAGCCAGCACCTTAGAACTTATCCTAACTCCCCCGCAATAACTCCACGGAACCAGCTACGGCCCCGGCTTCGCCACAAAAAAATGCCCGGCAACTTGGCCGGGCATGGTTTCACCACATTCGAACGGCACAGCTCAATTACTTGAGCCTGCGCCAACGATCGCTGCATTCGGGGAGGTGTTGGCCAATCCCCACCCAGGCGATGAAGCCTGAGTGGGGCAAGTGCGATGCCTTCTACGGGGTTGCGACTATCTCAGTCACGGTTGCGTCGGCCGCATTCGCGACCCACATATTCGTTCCGTCGAACGCGAGTCCCCATGGAAAGTTCCCAACCGGATACGTGCCGACCAGGGCGCCACTGCTGGCCAGCAGCTTGGTCACGGTATTTCCCCCACTGCCGCCGTTGCCGCTGTTTGCCACCCAAATATAGGTTCCGTCAAAGGCGACTCCGATAGGGTAGGTTCCGGTCGCGTACGAACCGACCACGGCTCCGCTACTTGCCAGCAGCTTGACCACAGCAGCTCCGTAGTTGGCCGCTACCCAGATGTTAGTCCCATCGAAGGCGATACCAAATTCGTTGCCTCCGAAACCTCCGAGGTCAATGCTGTTCACCAACGAGATAGTACTGGCCTGCAGTTCGAACACTCCGTTGAAGTTGCCGCCAGTTGCAACCCATACGTTGGTCCCGTCGAAGGCCATACCGTGAATGGTAGCCCCGGTCGCATAGGTGCCCAGCACTGCGCCAGTGCTGGCAAACAACTTTGTCACGGTACCGTCGCCGTAGTTCCCAACCCAGATGTTGGTACCGTCGGAGACGAGTGAATCGGGTCGGCTAAAACCCGTGTACGTAGCCAGCACCGCGCCGGTGCTGGCTGACAACTCTGTCACGGTGCCGTCGCCATCATTCCCGACCCACATGTTGGTGCCGTCGAACGCGAGGGCGACTGGGTACACGCCCGCCACATACGTGCCTACCACCGCACCAGTGCTAGGCGACAATTTGACCACCCCGCCGAGACCCGCGACCCAGATGTAGGTGCCGTCGAAGGCCACGGCCCTGGGTTGACCAGTAAACGTTACCGGATAGGTGGGATACGTGCTGATGTTAAACGCGGTTGAGGTTGCAGATGGAACCCCTCCCGCCGGGCGCACCCGCGTGAGCGTATACCCGCTGGCGATCTGGTTGATGCTGAGGTCGCCGAACGTGGCCGCGCCGTTTACGGCGTTCTGGGTCGTGGTTCCGGAAAGCGTTCCCGGGCCCGAGCCGATCGCCACTGTAATGCCGCCTGTGAAAGACGTGACGGTGTTAGCGTTGCTGTCCTCCGCTGTGACCACGACCGCGGGTGTTATCGGCACGGCCCACTACCGTATTGCTCGGCTGGGTCGTGAATACGAGTTGGTAAACGTTGTAGTTGCCGTTGTATGCGCTGGCCATGAAGTTAGTATCGCCAGCGTATGTGATTGCAAGTGTTACATTACCAGCCTGGGTCGGCGCCGGCGCAAGCGTGCACATTCCACCGCCGAGAACAGCAGCAGCCATACAGGAGGATCCGTCGCCGGCCGATACAATGATGTTGCCGGACGGCGGGATTGGTGAACCTGCTCCCGGTGCAACTACCGAGAAAGTGTAAGAAACAGTGACCGGTTGGCCCACGAACACCGTAGAAGGCAACACTGAGTTGAAGGCAATCTGGGTCTGGGCCTGGCTTACAGCCTGCGACAAAGGACCTAAAGTGCTGGGCTTGAAGTTTGTATCGCCGGCGTAACTGGCAGTGATGGAGTGGCTGCCCGCCGACAGAGTCGACAAGGAGACCGTCCCCGTCCCGTTGGTGAGCGACGCGGAACCGATCGGAATTGCTCCGTCGTTCAGGGTCACGGTTCCGGTTGGCGTGCCTCCATATTGCGGCGCGACAGTCACCGTGAATGTAACCATCTGTTGATAGACCGACGGGTTAAGGCTCGAGAGTACGGTCGTCATGGTGGTTGCCTGGTTTACAGTCTGCGACAACGCTCCCGAAGTGCTGGAAAGGAAGTTCGCATCGCCGGCGTACATGGCGGTGATGGGGTGGCTACCCGCCGACAGAGTGCAAGGACCGTCGCCGTCCCGTTGGTAAGTGACGCGGAACCGATCTGAGTTGTTCCGTCCAACAGGGTTACGGTTCCGGTTGGCGTGCCGCCGTATTGCGGTGCAACAGTCACCGTGAATGTAACCATCTGTTGATAGACCGACGGATTAAGGCTCGACATTACGGTCGTCGTAGTGGGCGCCTTGTTTACAGTCTGCGACAAAACTACCGAAGTGCTGGAAGTGAAGTTCGCATCGCCACCGTAACTGGCGGTGATGGAGTGGATAGCCACCGACAGATCGGACAAGGAGAACGTCGCCATTCCGTTGGTCAGCGACGCGGAACCGATCGAGTTTTGCCCGTCGTACAGGGTCACGGTTCCGGTCGGCGTGCAACTATATTGAGGCGCGACAGCCACCGTGAACATAACCGGCTGTTGAAAAACAGATGGGTTAGCGTTCGACGCTACGGTCGTCGTGGTGGTGGCCTGGTTTACCTGTAACGTGAACCCTTCCGTGCCGCTGTTCAACTTAGCGTCAGTCACTGTCGCCGTAATGCTGTTATAGGACCCGGCTGTACACGCGGTGCCGGTGAGCGTGGGTGAATATTGAGACTGTTGCGAAATGCCGGTTGGAAGTCCCGTGACGGTCCACTTGAACGGTGCCGTTCCACCGTCTTCCGAAAGTGTGTCGTTGTAGGGCGCCCCCACGGTTGTCGCTGGAAGGGCCAGGGTCGTGATGTGAGGAACGTCCTGGTCGTTGACGTCAATCGCGAGCTGCAACGCCGAACTGGTGAAAGTTTGGCCGCTATCTAAGGTCAGTTTGAAGGTATAGGTCCCCGCGCAAAGCCCGTCAGTATCCAAACTAAGCGTGAACTGGCCCGTTTGGGGATTGGTGACGCTAAACGCACTCGCGTCTTGTGGGTAGGTTTTTTGCACAACTCCTTTTTGCAATATCGTGGTCGAACCATTTGTTCCACAACTGTTGGGAATCGGGCCATTGGCGACAAGTGTATTTGCGCCCAAATTGGTCACCGGGTTGCCAGGGGCTGCGTTTTGCCATCCGGTCCCCGGAGTTATGTAGTAGTCATCCGTCAGTGTCCATGTGATCGGGACGATGGCTCCCTGAACTGCATTGGCCTGCACGGCGACGGTAACAGGTGCCGCGTAGCAGCCCGTCACCGGGGGTTGGCCATAGGCGGGGACCGTGTTCGACGGTGAGCTTTGCAGCTGTTGCCCCTGATCGTTCAGAGTCACGCTGGTAACTCGGTAGCTGTAGCCTCCGGTGTTGCACGTCACTGTGTCGGTGTAGCTGGTCTGGTAGCCGGGAACGGTGGCCAGCGGTGCAAACGCGCCTCCTGCCACTGACCGGGAAATGTTGTACTGCACCACCGCGCCGATGGTGGGGGAGAACCAAGCCAGATCGACGAGCCGGGGTGACGCTTCCTCCTGGGTTATGAACAACCCCTGGGGAGGATGGGCGTAAGCAGCTGCCTGGCCGTGGGTGATTTCCGCCTTGAGGCCTCCGCCTCCGGCTGGTTTCAGACCGCCTCCTCCTCCCGCTGGTTTTAGGCCACCTCCTCCTCCGGCGGGTTTCAGGCCGCCGCCGCCGCCGGCGGGTTTCAGGCCACCTCCCCCGCCTTGCGGTTTCAGACCCCCAGCTTCCCCGCCGACGCCAGTGGTGCTGACCGTACCGACCGCGCTGATCTGCAGCAGATCAATACCGGGCGACGGGCCCACTCCGTTTTGCGCGGGCGTGCCCTGCCATTCGTTGTGCGGATCCATCAGATCGGTCGCAGAACCGTTGAAGTTGATATCGCTGCCGGTGATGCCGGGAGGATTCGTAGCGGACCAGAAGAAGTTGTTCACCGAGTCGCTGACATAGGCATACGACTGCTCCTTGGTTCCAATGGGCGAACCATCACAATGACTGGTCGCCGGGGTGGCCCCGTTAAAGCTGGTCAGTTGGAACCAGGACGTGTTGGGGTAAGTCAAATTGTTCAAAATTCCCGGCCCGGCAGGCTTGCTTTCCACCAGGTTGGGGACAACAGAAGGATTGAGCGGCGGCGGATCCTCGGAATAGTCCACCACCTTGACCGGCTGGTTGTTCGCGTAGAGCTGATTGGTCTGGAGCAGATCAAACTGGAAAAGGTAGCTCATGCTGCTCTGGACGTTGGGCTTGCAGTTCACCTCGAAGCTGGGCGTGTAGTCGGCTGGGTTCTTCGCCAGCTTGTTGTAGAAGGTTCCTCCATGCGTCAGGGCCATGGTGTGCCCCAGTTCGTGCATGAACGTGCCGGCCTTGACCTGCCATTTATTGCCTTCGGAGAAGGGATTGTTGGGAGGGCCCCAGCCGCCGTAGCCCAGCGAGATCACCGAGTTCTGACCGCCCACGTCGGAAAATCCGGACATGCTGGTCACCTGCCCGTTAGCAACGGACAGGTTGGGATCGGACGTGGCCGTGTAGGTGAAATTCGTTGAATTGCCGCCTACGGTTATCGAAAACGCATTCGCGGTAGGCGGGGGATTCGATAAAACGCAGAAAGTGCCTTCCAGGTTGGAGTTGGTAACGGCGTAGACGACGGTCACCCGGCCCAACGGGCACGAGGTGTCACCGGGTACTTGACTAATGCCGTGGGGGGATTGCGTCGTGAAAGTGACCGTGTGGCCCGACTGCTTGACGCTGGCGAGCGATCCATCCGCCAGGAACCAGTTGGGCAGGCCTACTCCATGGGAAAACAGCGCGTAGTGATAGCTGTCTTTTTTACCGTGCTCGAAGACAGGAACGCAGCCAGGGTCGGTGCCGACAGTGCAGCTCCCGATCACACCGGTCGATGTCAGGATGTTGGAGTTCTTTATGTATGCGAGGCCTTCCCTGAACCCGATCGTGCCCGGCTCATTCGGGAATGTGCACGTGGGATCCGTATAGGCGCAGGATATGGGGTTGTTGGGGCCATCCTCCTTGATTGCGTTGCCAGGAATCGCATGCAACGTAATTCCGTGTCTGGCGTAAGCTTCAACCACTTTATCGACCGCGCTGTCATGGGGAATCTTGCCATCCTCGGTGTCCAGCGACAGGCGCGGGTCGAAGGAATAATTCGAGTTGGTTGGATCGGCATATGTCGCGAGGCCAACAGGATTCAGCGGTGTCTCTGCGACCCCGCTCGGGTTACTCACCACCAACTGAGTGCTGTTGGAGCTCACCACGGTGAACTGCCCGTTGTTTGACGGTTTCGTAAATCCGGTAATGCCAACGACGATACCGGCCGGTATCGTCTGTGAGAACGTTCCCGTGTACGTCGTGTTGCCGCCGGACGCAGTACCGGCTGCGCTCAATGGGTCCCGTTGGGTCGATACGGAGCAGGTGCCCGCACCGGTTACGCTGCTGCACATATAGTCGTATTGCAGGAACAAGTCCTGCTGGCCATGTCTAGAGCCGGTGAGATCTACCCAGGCCGGATCTCCAAGGCCGCAAGACGGGTTCGGGTTCACCGCAACATCGCAATATCCCTGGTTCGTTTTCCATGAATACAGGATGCCGTCCTTGTCGGGGCTCTTGACGGTGGTGCTGACAATAACCGCAGCCCAAGTCAGGCATTCGTCTTGTTCCCGACCATAGGGGGCGACTTGCGCTGTTGCCGATGCGCTGTCTTCCAACACCGGATTGCCACTCGCTTGATTGGGATAAGTCCAGGTGGGATTGTCCCATTCGCCATAGTAGGCGGGGAAGGCAGGGTAGTACCCATAGAGTGAGGGGAGCCCTTTTCCGTTCAAGTAAACGTTACGATATTCGTCACCGTCGCCATTGCCGACGATGAACGTCAGTCTGGACGCGGGGTTGTGGTCAGCGTCATAGAATCCCTCGACCGTTTGGGTCACCGTCTGCTGACCGTTACTAGGGGCAGCGTCACCGTCGTAGATGACAATCGAGTTCAGAGGAATGTTGGGGCCGCCGACACCGGTCGGAATGCGATAAATAATGACCAGAGTTGCGCCCAATGTAAAAGGAGTTGAGGAGTAGCCCGCGCTCGGCAACCGGACTTCGAAACTGCCGTTCGCCAGGGAATTGCCGCTGCCATCGACGGGCAGGCCGCCGGTCACATCGGCGCGGTAAGTCTGCAGCACCTTGCCTGTCGACCCACCGGTGCACCCGCTAGAACTCCAGGCAATGCCGGCACCGCCGGCGGCCACGTTGGTTCCAGAAACCGCATAACCCGGCGCCGCGGGGCCACCGTAGTATTGATACAGCAGCGGTCTGAAATACGCGTTCTGACCCGATCCGGGTCCGCCTGGGACGGTTCCCGCCTTCTCGACGGTTTGCCAGTAGAGAAGAGCAGAGATAACCTGTGCGCCGTTTGGGACCTGCCTCGCTCCGGTAATGCCAGGGTTCGAATCAGGGACGTAGATCGTGCCAACCGTGTAGTTATTTCCGTTGATCGTCTGGAACTTGTAATTCATTCCGTAAGCGCCGGCGACGATGTAATCACCGGTGACGAAGAAGTTGTTGCCGAAATTGAGCGGATTTTGCAGGCTGTTCTGCGCCAACCCCGAGTGCGTTGACGCTACAATCAATCCCAGAAGTAGCAGAAGACGAGTTACGAATTCGCCTTTACGTGTCGCGCACTGGAATTTCAGTTTGTCTTCCTTCTTCGTTATGCCGCTCTGACTTTTCATGGAAGCTCTCTCTCTGCTCTTAAACGGTCATGATTGGAGTCGTGGCACATCTCATCTTGGGAAGCGTCTGCCTGATCCTCAAAACCACAACGATCCAGCAACTCCCGCTTCAAACAAGAAATCCTCTCCACGTTCCACATCGTGGAAAAGAAGTCTGAATTTAATAAAAGGGATCGTTCTGGTTCAGCACGAGTAAGGCATTGACGTCCCCCCCGGGATGACGAGTGCCTGGAAGGGGAACCTGCAAAGCGGGCTCAGGCGATCTTCCCCATTCCCCACAAAAAACGCTAAGGGATGGTGCTATCAAATTGATCCGCTGTCAACAGAATTACTAAATGACACAGGTAAAGATCGGGACTAGTGAAATCTTGTGCACTTAATCGTTGGCTTGCGCCAAAGCAACTACTGAGCACTCGATTCAGCATCGCGAAGATGTGTCCGGGGATCATATCGATTAGAGTATCGAAGCCAAGATAACTGGAGGCCCCACCTCGCGCCGGGATTCGAACGAGTTCAGGGCCCAAGGGTGTGACTTCCCTGCTCTCGTTGAATATTGTTGCTCTCGCTGTCGGAGTTCGATTCGAGTGCTCGAGTCTTACCTGTCGGTCAATCGCGAGCGATCGTCAGTATGCTTTTGCTTTTCGGATGAGTAGCTAGTCCCTCTCGTTGAGCCCATATGGAGTAATCAGATCTGGGTAACAGATGTGGGTAATTGAAACCTTTTCAACCCAAGTTATGCTTCTCTCGCGGAAATGTGTCCCTCCCGCCGAAACACTAGGCTAGAAGTGTGGACGAAGGACTGGGAACACAGATTGGGCAGCGCCATGAGTTGGGGCGGGAAACGGTTCGTCATCCTGAGTGTGCTCGGCGCGTTGCTATATTTTGCGCCGTCAGCTTTCGCCACGATTGTAGTAACAGTTTCGCCATCGTCGGTGGCGATTAATCCCGGCGGCCAACAGCAGTTTACGGCGACGGTTACCGGGACTGGAAATCAGATCGTCACCTGGAGTCTTTCTGGCGCGGGTTGTTCGGGGATTGCTTGCGGACACATCAGCGGAGGTGGCCTCTACACCGCGCCCACCACTATCCCGATCCCAAATCAGATAACTGTGATCGCGACTTCTCTAGCGGATACCAGTATCTTCGGTACCGCAGCGGTTTCGATCAATACTCCGGTTGCGGTCACGATCACTCCAACATCCGCGCAAGTGCTCACGGGCGCACAGCAGCAGTTCAAGGCGACGGTTACCGGCTCGACAGATACGGCTGTGACATGGAGCGTGACTGGTGCAGGCTGTAGCGGCGCCGCGTGCGGGACAATTTCGTCTTCCGGTTTGTATACCGCTCCAGCCACCGTGCCGAACCCGGCGACGGTAAGCGTTATCGCCACTTCGCAGGCCGATCCAACCAAGTCGGCTAGCGCTACGGTAGCGATTCAGTCCGCGGTCGCGGTCACAATTTCTCCGACGTCCGCCACGGTCCCGACGGCAGGTCAGCAGCAATTCACCGCCACTGTGACTGGAACGGGAAACACGGCTGTCACGTGGAGCCTGTCAGGAGTTGGTTGCAGCGGAACGGCTTGCGGAAAACTCTCGAGTTCCGGTCTCTATACAGCGCCTACCAAAGTTCCCACTCCTCCGACGGTGAGCGTGACGGCCACTTCGCAAGCCGATCCTACCAAGTCGGCGACTGCAACGGTCACGATCACATTGGTCCAAGTTTCCGTATCCCCCGCAACCGCGACCGTGGTGACCGGCGCGCAACAGCAGTTCACGGCCACCGTGACCGGGACCACCAACCAGGCTGTGACATGGAGTCTGTCGGGAACGGGCTGCTCAGGATCCGCTTGCGGAAGCATCACGAGTTCAGGTCTCTACACCGCTCCTTCTGCAGTTCCGAACCCCGCCACCGTGACTGTGACCGCTACGTCGCAGGCGGATCCTTCCAAATCGGGTACAGCTACCGTGACCGTGGCTGTTCCTATCGGCGTTACGGTTTCGCCATCGAACGCGCAAGTTGTAACCGGGGCGAAGCAGCAATTCACTGCCACTGTCGCCGGAACACAGAATCAGGCAGTCACGTGGAGCTTGTCGGGCGCGGGTTGCTCAGGGTCGACCTGCGGAACCATTACCTCTGTGGGTCTCTACACTGCACCGTCGAAAGTTCCCAGCCCACCGACGGTGACCGTGACCGCTACTTCGCAAGCGGACCCTTCCAAATCGGGCACAGCTACCGTGACTGTGGTCGTACCTATTAGCGTTACGGTGTCGCCGTCGAGCGCACAAGTCGTGGTTGGCACCCAGCAGCAATTCACGGCAATTGTCACCGGAACACAAAATCAATCTGTTGCCTGGAGTCTGTCGGGCACTGGTTGCTCAGGTTCCACCTGCGGAACCATCACCAGCACAGGTCTCTACACTGCGCCATCTGTGGTCCCCAATCCAGCGACGGTGACTGTAACCGCTACGTCGAATGCAGACCCAACGAAATCAGGCACGGCCACTGTGACTGTATTGCCCGGGATCGCGGTCACCGTCTCTCCCGTGAGCGCGAATGTCCAGACCGGAGCTCAGCAGGCGTTCACCGCGACCGTGACCGGAACAACGAATCACGCAGTGACGTGGAGCTTGTCCGGGTCCGGCTGCACTGGCACTGCATGCGGAACAATTAACAGCAGCGGTCTTTACACTGCTCCCGCCAGCATTCCGAGCCCTCCGAATGTTGGGGTCATCGCTACCTCGCAAGCAGATCCAACCAAGTCCGGAACCGCGATTGTGACCGTGGTTGCCCCAATTGTTGTCACGGTCTCGCCAGCCACTGCGCAGGTTTTCGAGGGAGCACAGCAGCAGTTCACAGCCACGGTTTCCGGAACATCGAATACTGCGGTGACCTGGAGCTTGAAAGGAACAGGCTGCACAGGATCCACCTGCGGAACTATCAACAGCTCTGGCCTGTATACCGCACCGAATTCGGTGCCGAGTCCGCCAACGGTTACGGTGACGGCCACTTCGCAGGCGGACCCCACAAAATCGGGAACGGCGACTGTGACCGTTCTGCCGCCTGTCGTGGTTAAGATCTCCCCAACCAGTGCAACTCTGAATGCAGGCGACACCAAGCAATTCACAGCCACCGTGACAGGTTCAACCGACACAGCAGTGAGCTGGAGTGTATCGGGCGCAGGATGCTCGGGCTCGGCGTGCGGGACAGTTAGCAGCAAGGGCTTGTATACCGCGCCGAGTGCGGTTCCATCTCCCCCGAAGGTTTCGGTGACGGCCACATCACATGCCGATCCGACCAAGAGTGCATCTGCCACTGTTACGATTCTGCCGGCAGTCACCGTGGTTGTGACTCCCGCAAACGCGACGGTCACGATTGGACATACCTATCAGTTCAATGCGCAGGTGAATGGCGCTTCGAATACGGCTGTGACATGGAAGATTTCTGGCACGGGTTGCACTCCGGCGCAATGCGGCAAGGTCTCGACTACCGGCCTGTATACCGCTCCGGCAACGGTGCCTTCCCCCCCCAGCGTTCAGATTTTGGCGGTGTCGGTGGCAGATCCCCAGCGGTCGGGTACGACGACCGTAGCTATTGTTGCCGCAGATGCCGCCAAACTGACCGGGGCTTACGTCTTCTTGTTCCGAGGATTTGATTCCAGCGGCCCATACACGGCAGCAGGAAGTTTCACCGCCGATGGGAATGGCAACGTCGTCAATGGTCTCGAAGACGTGAACCGAACCTCTGGACCTGCGAATAGCGTTCCATTTACCGGAACATACTCATTGACGCCGGACAACCGTGGGGTCCTGACGATTACAACTGCTTCAGGTTCGTCGACGTTCGCGTTCGCGCTGGGCGCCAGTGGGCAATCAGCCCGGTTCATCGAATTCGATAACTCTGGCGTGCGTGGCTCTGGGATTTTCAAAGCTCGAACCGCAACTCAGTTCTCGAACAGCACACTAAATGGCATCTATGTTCTTGGCGTGACCGGATCGGAGACATCGACAGCTCGGGTGGGTGTGTTGGGATCCATGTTCTTTGACGGATCAGGCACCATCTCCGGGAGCGCTCTCGATGTTAACGACGGTGGGAATGTGCTGCCGACGTCTATTAATTTCCCGGGCAACTATAGCGTTGACTCAACGGGCCGGGGCACGGCGGCGCTGTTCCTGTCTGGGTTCGCCACCAGCACGGTGCACTTTGCCGCCTACGTCATCTCGTCGACAGACGCATTCGTCGTGTCCACTGATGCTTTCGTCTCACCGTCTCCGATTCTGAGCGGAGAACTATCGGAGCAGGTAAGTTCGCTGCCGTCGTCCGGCACCTTGCAGGGCTCAACCATTTTCGGAATGACAGGAGTCACGCAGGGCTTCGCTGACGCCTCGATCGGTCAGATGTCGTTCGACGGACAGAACACGGCTACCGCGCTGTTCGACGAAAACAGCGGCGGGATTGTCACAAATGGCAAGATGACGGGAGGCTACAACGTCTCGCTCAGCGGGCGAACCAACCTGAACCTTGTGAATGCCAAGACGCATGTGTCAACCAATCTGATCGCCTATGTAATCGCGAACAACACGGCCGTCCTCATGGATACGACCGCGTCTGTCCGTTTCGGCGACCTCCAGGCGCAGTTCGCTGTTCCACCGTTTGGCAGCGGATCTTTGTTCGGAACGTTCGCACTGGCGCCTGATCTGGCGGTTCTCTCCGGATCTCCACTGGCCACCGGAGTGCTTTCGTTCGATGGCGTCAGCGGAGTGGCTGGAACGGAGAACGTGAGCATGACCTCGGGCAATAGTTCTGGTGTGTCGGTTTCGGGCACTTACGCTGTCACAGCAAGCCCGAACAACGGCCGCGGCGAGTTGGATATCGCTTCGCCTGCGCCGCAGAAGATCGTTCTGTGGATCGTCTCAAATTCACAATTCGTCGGACTCGATGTCGATACAACCGATACCGACCCGACGATTTTGGTCGTATCGCAGTAATCGGAAAAGCGCCCTCGTCCCCCGGAGGAAATATGCTGCGTTCGTACCGTTACCTGTGGCAAGACGAACAAGGACAGGACATCGCAGAATACGCTGTCATGCTGGCGGTCATTCTGGTCCTGGTAATCGGAACCGTCCGTTTAATCGGGGGCAACGCCAACAACGCATTTTCCGCCGTTGCCAGTTCGATCAGCCAGTAGAGATCCACCCGGTGATTGCGGGATCTCGAGAGAATCCGCGACCGTTGGCGGATCACTCATCCCCGAGTGCAGTCGCTTGCCTTTCGCGGCCCCCAATATTGCCCAAAACGTAGTGAATCTCACAAACAAGTGTGACTGCGGCTACCGACTTCGCCCGGCGCGTGGTGATGTAGTAGATGAGGCATCCCCGATCGAGGACCGTGAGGAGATCCAATGGATCTACGCGTGTGGTCGAAGTCAAGTTCTGATTATGGTCGAAAGCTCCTTGATTCTGGAATTGAAGGAGCGCATTCCGGTGAAGAAGCATTTCTCGGAGGAAAACCCCTTACTCCCTTTCTTAACGAGTCAGTTTGCAGCGCGGTGACACCTGCCGTTTTGGGCGCGTTCATCGGCGCGTTGAGCAGTTATCCAGGGCAACAGCGGAAATCCGTTACGAGAACACTGGCGTATGGTTTGTTGGGTGCTGCGATCGGCCTGGGCGCGGGCCTGGCTTGGGAAAGTCGCTACCTGACGGCCAGTATGGCCGGCGGCGCTTTGAGAAAGATCGGCAAAATGCGCGATGAACATTGGCTGGAGAAACATCCGATCGACTACGCGTAGAACTGGAACACTCCAAACAGAAGACGGCTGTCTTTTATCGTCACGACATCGGGTCAGTGAGGTCGATGCCCAAGAACAATCATCGCCTAGGACCGTAAAGGCGAGAGAGTGGCGCCGTGGTAGGCATCGAATCAACAACGCAAGTAACGTCTTGGTTGATCGCCGGACGGGAACTCTTCCTACTGATTCACATTCTGGGTCTTTTATGCTTTGCCTACATTGTGGCCAGGCGACTGGTCCCGCTGGTTCGGGGCGAACACGATTTTCGTTTTGATCATCCCTGGCTGCGGCTGGCGAGAGTTGCAAAGTACTGGCTGGTGCAGTGGAAGCACCCGCGCTACCGAACGGCCGGAATTCTCCATATCTTCATCTTTACTGGCTTCCTAGTTCTCGCGATTCGCGCCTTCACGGTGCTGATTGTCGGAGTCTCGCAGAATTTCGTTATGCCCGGCCTGGCGGGAAGAGCCGGCCCAATCTATGACATAGTCACCGACTACGCCGCCACCATTGTCTTCTTCTGCATGGTGATTGCAGTGATTCGCCGCCTGGTTTTCAAACCTGCGCGGTATGTGGTGCCAGCGAAATTCGGCAAGGCGCACACCGCCGATGCCATCTTCCTTCTGTCGCTGATCGCAATCCTGATGGTGGCCGACAGTCTTTTTGCCGCGGCTAAAACCGCTGGCCAACTCCAGGCCGGACATTCCGCTGCGGCACTCGCTGCGTTCTCACTGCCGTGGATTCTACAGAAAGTGCTTGTGGCAACGCCTCTGGCTACTCTTGGGAAACTGTATTTCGGCGCCTATGTTGTCCATGAACTGGCGTTTTATTTCCTGCTCTGCTATCGGCCTTTCGGAATCCAGTTCCACGTCGAGACTTCCCTCTTCAATATTTACTTCGCAAAACTGGACCGCGAGATTCTAAAGCCGGTGCGATGGGGAGTCGCCGACGAGCACCTCGATCAGGTGAAATCTTTCGGCGTAAAGACGTTCGAAGACTTCACCTGGAAACACATGCTGGATTTCTATTCGTGCGCCGACTGCGGACGGTGCTCCGACAATTGTCCGGCCAATGCGGTGGGCAGGCCGCTCTCGCCGCGGTTCCTCACTATCAAGGCTCGGGATTATGCCTTTCAGCACTATCCCGTTTTTAGCCAGACGAATAGCGGCACGGCGCTAGTTGGCAACAGGGACTCTGGCGGTATCTATTGCGAAGACGAAGTCTGGTCGTGCACGACTTGCGGGGCCTGTGAGGCCGAGTGCCCGTTGCTCGTCGAGCACATCGACAAGATCGTCGATCTGCGGCGGGGCCTGGTGGATGACGGGAGCGTGCCACAGTCGTTGCAAAAGCCGCTCAAGGCGCTGGAGAGCCGCGGCAATCCATACGGCAAGATGGAGAAAAAGAAAGCCGACTGGGCCAACGCCAAGGAATTCCAGCAGACCTGCCCGGTCAAGACGGTTGGCAAGAGCAACGGCGCAGACACTTTGTATTTTGTCGACAGCATCACGTCCTACGACGACCGCATGCAGTCCATCGGGCGGGCCACGGCCAAGATCCTGAATCACGTTGGAGAGAATTTCGGAATCCTGGGCGCGGCCGAGCGAGATAGCGGACATGAAGTCCGCCGCTTCGGCGAAGAGACTCTGTTCATGGCCCTGCGCGATCACAACGTGGAGGCGATCAAAGCGTCTGGAGTGCAAAGAATTGTCACAGCCGATCCGCATGCCTACAACGCACTGAAACACGACTATAAGGATGTGCCGCCGGTCGAGCACATCAGCCAAGTGATTGCTCGACAGGTGAAAGCCGGCAAGATCACGTTCAATCCCGTTGAAGACATAAACAACGTCTACACCTACCACGATCCTTGCTATCTAGGACGGCACAATCAGATTTATGACGATCCCCGCGATGTGCTCGATGCGATCCCGGGATTGGAGAGAGTTGAAATGACGCGGTCTCGGGATCGCTCGTTCTGCTGCGGTGGTGGCGGATTGATGCTGTTCTACGAGCCGAAAGAAGAGCAGCGCATGGGCGTGAAAAGAGTGCAGATGGCCGCCGACGCTGGTGCGAATGTGATCGTGACCGCGTGTCCGTTCTGCATGGTGAATATCGAAGATGCCATCAAGGTCGCCGGCCTGGATGGAAAAATGACGGCCATCGATCTGACGGAATTGGTAGACCAGCAAATCGCACGAGGACCCCAATCCAGGGTGGACCGGGCGACCAAGACCGAGGAAGTCGTGATGGCGTCGTCATCCTCCGGACGACCGGATTGAGACTGGAAGTTGGCGACATTCTGTGGAGGTGAACGTGGAAATTCTAGTTTGCATACGAAGAGTGCCTGACACTTCGGAAAATGAAATTCAGCTCAACGCCGCATGCAATGACATCGAGCGCGATGAGTTGGTTTATTCCATCAACGAACCCGACAATTACGCGGTCGAGGAGGCATTGCAGATTGTCGCTCGAATCGGAGGTAGCGTGACCGTGGCCACCGTCGGCGCTGAAGATGACGAAGAGATCCTGCGCCGCGAGATGGCTATGGGCGCGAATCATGGGGTGCTGATCACCGACGATGTATTCAACGGATCAGACGGTAGGGGCATCGCCACCATTCTCAAAGCATTCGTCGAGAAGGGCCATTACGACCTGATTCTGACCGGCGTGCAGGCCGAGGACGGTGGTGCGCAGGTCGGCGGAATGCTGGCAGCGTTGCTCGACTATCCGTTCGCATCGCTCGTCAATTCCATCGAGGTACTCGACGGCGGGAAGCTGAAGATCAGCCGCGAGATCAACAACGTGCCGACGAAGAACGGGTGCGCCGATAGTTCGACAATCCGAGCCTCCGTGTCCTGACCGAAGCCGCTGACGTTGAGGCCATGCGATTCGAGCAGCGGCCGGTAGTCGGGGTTGAGTCCATAATTACAATAGAACGGCTCGAGCACTTCCGTAGCGCCATAGATAGCGGCTGCTCTGCTGCCAGCGACGAGGCGAACCGGATGCAGCTGGCCCGCCAGCGAACAGTGCAGCGGCGTCACGGCGAGATGCGCCGCACCCGGATGCGTTTCCGCATGCTCGGCATCCGGCACGCCGCCGACATTGCGCGCAAATTCCACGATCAGGTGCTGAAATCCGCCGCAGGTTCCCAATAACGGCAGGCGATTTTCGCGCGCAAACCGGATGGCCGTCAGCGCGCCCTGCATGCTGCGATACGGACTTCCCGGCGCTATGAGAAAACCCGAGTAGCGCCACAGCTGCGCGGCGGGCCATGCGGCTATCCGATCGGTCGCGAGCCACTCAATCGCAGGCGGATCCGGAACATCCGTCAGCGCCTGCTCGCTCGCCAGGTGCAGCGGATGGCGCTCGTTGCGCTCGCCGACGATCCCGATGACGGTGGTATGCAATGTGCTCTGCGTTCGTGCGCGCTGCATGAGTGTCCCCGGTTGCGGAGTGCTCGATGGGGAACTGTGCATGATACGCTGCGTCATGTCTATCGCAGCCAGGTAAGGCGCCCAGTCAACCCGATCGCCAAGGCGTCCTTGCCCAAGCTCGCTGAGCCATCAAAGCAAGTCGCGTTCGCGATGATTGCAAGCTCAATTGACCGCAAGCCGACACGGAATATCTCGGTGGCTGACCGCACGCCTGGCAGCAGCAACACGCTAGAATCTCGATCAGGTTGTGTCATCGCGCACTCGGCATTGCGAACGTCGAAAGCCATTATCGTCAGTATGAGCGCAGCGGCGCTCAACAATATAACCGCGATGTTGCTGGCACTGGCGGCAATGGGTCCAGCCGCCGCACCGGCCGCCCCAGCGCCTGCCGCGAGCGCACTCGAGCGGCGCGTGGTACTGCCTGCTTCGGTCACGCCCGAGCACTACCGCATCGACTTTACGCCGGATGCCACGGCACTGACCTTTCGAGGCGCGGTGGAGATCGACGTCACGGTCCGTGAGCCTACCAACAAGATCGTGCTCAACAGCGCCGATCTGGTCATCGACAGCGCAGCGCTCTCCGGCAGCGCGCAAGCGCCGGTGATCAGCTATGACGAGCGCCGGCAGACGGCGAGTTTGATCACGGATCAAACTCTCGAGCGCGGCGGCTACACGCTCAAACTCCGCTACCACGGCAAGATCTATCAGCAGGCGTCCGGGCTGTTCGCGCTCGATTACGACACTGCCTCGGGCAAGGGGCGCTCGCTCTACACGCAGTTCGAAAACGTCGATGCCCGGCGCTTCGTGCCCTGCTGGGACGAGCCCGCCCGCAAGGCCACCTTTGAGCTCACGGCGACCGTCCCTGCGCAGCAAATGGCCCTGTCCAATATGCCCGTGGTCGCCACCGAGACTTTGCCGGGCGGCCTCAAGCGCGTGCATTTCGGCGTCACGCCCCGAATGTCCCCCTATCTGCTGTTCTTCGCCGCCGGCGATTTCGAGCGCGTCCATCGCACGGTCGGCGCGGTAGACATCGGGGTCGTCGTCACGCGCGGCGATGCGGCCAGCGCCGGATTCGCCCTCGATGCCGCAGCCGACATCCTGCCTTACTACAACGACTATTTCGCCACGCCGTATCCGTTGCCGAAGCTCGATCTCGTCGCGGGTCCCGGTTCCAGCGCCTCCTTCGGCGCCATGGAGAACTGGGGGGCGATCTTCGGTTTTGAGCGCGAATTGCTGATCGATCCGCGGCTCTCCACGGAGCAGGACCGGCGGCGGGTTTACGAGGTCATCGCGCACGAGATGGCACACCAATGGTTCGGTGACCTCGTGACCATGCAGTGGTGGGACGACGCCTGGCTCAACGAGGGCTTCGCCTCATGGATGGAGAGCAAGGTTCCCGACCAGTTTCACCCGGCCTGGCACGAATGGTTACAGAATATGCGCGCCAAGCAGGCTGCCATGCAGACTGATGCGCGCGACGGAACCCATCCGATCATCACGCCCATCTACGACGCTTTGCAAGCGGATGAAGCGTTCGACCTCATCACCTATGACAAGGGCGCGCAGGTGATTCGGACGCTGGAGACCTACCTCGGTGAGGATGAGTTTCGCGCCGGAGTACGTCGCTACATGCACGACCACGCTTACGCCAACGCCGTCACGGAGGATCTGTGGCGCGAGCTGGACAAGGGTTCGGCGCGGCCGATTGCGCCGATCGCGCATGATCTGACGCTCCAGGCGGGCGTGCCGATGATCAACGAAATATCCGCGAGCTGCAGCCATCGCATGACGACACTGCAACTGGCGCAGGGACGTTTTGCCATCGATCCGGATTCGACCCAGGCTCGCATCTGGCATGTTCCGGTCACCGTCGCAGCCATTGACGGGCCGCCCGCGCAAGCGGTCATTGCCGGGGCCCGCGCGGTCGCGGTCCGGGTATCCGGTTGCGATGCTGTGATTCTGAACGCCGGGCAGATCGCCTACTTCCGCAGTCATTACTCGACCACGAGCCTCGCAGCGATCAGCGCGCATTATGCTGGCCTTTCAGCTGCCGATCAGCTCGGGGTGTTGAACGACAGCGCCAGTCTGGCCAATGTCGGGATCGAGCCGATGGCCGCTTTGATGAATCTCACCAAGAACTTCCCCGCCGACGCCGCTCAGGAAGTCGCCGCGGCGCTGGTCGGCGAGCTGCAGAATCTCGATCTTGCCTACGATGGTCTGCCGATGCAGGCGGTATTTCGCAGCTATGCGCGCGCCGTGCTCAATCCCATCCTTGTGCGCATCGGTTGGGACAAGCAACCGGGCGAGGCCGATGACGCTGTTGCGCTCGGATCTGGCGATGGCGCTGGGTGAATTTGGCGATCCGACGGTGCTGCTGCGCGCCCGGCAGCAGTACCAGCGCTATCGCGCGGATCCATCGAGTCTCGACGCGTCCGCTCGCCACACTGCCTTGAGTCTGGTCGCGCTGATTGCCGATCAGGAGACCTGGACCAGCTGCATGCCATGGTGCGTTCAGCCAGCAGCGAGATCGAGCGCGAGGAGCTCTACCGACTGCTCGCCACGGCACGGGACGATGCGCTGGTTCGGCGGGCCCTCGATCTGGCAGTCT
>CAWKAZ010000019.1:0-7674 GCA_963847715.1 Terriglobia bacterium | reverse complement strand
AACCTGGAACAATCCACCGCATATCGTCAGGCCCGGACCAAAAGCAACGCTTGCCACCAGTTGCCCTGGGTGGGCCGCGCCCGATTTCAGAATCTCGTTCCAAACGTGCGGCAAAGTTGCCGACGACATGTTTCCATAATTGCGCAGTACCTTGTGACTAGCCGCGGATTGTTCCGGGCGCAAGCCCAGCGCATCCGAGACTCGTTCAATGATCTTTGGTCCGCCGGGGTGGATCGCAAAAATGGCAGAATCCCTCTCGGCTTCGTAATCGAGATCAGCCTGTGCGAACAATCGCATCAGAAATGCGTGTAGAGCAGTGCTGATCTTTTCCGGCACTTCCTGCGTGAGGGTCATACGAAATCCCCACTCACCGATACGCCATTGCATGTCGTCGGCCGAATCAGCCACCATCTCGTCCGCCAGGGCAAGGATGCGGTACCCGGACGGAGCCATGTTTGCCGTGATTGCGGAAGTTGGGCCAGACCCGCGGCTTAGCGTGTACCGGACGTGACCGTCCGCAAACAGGCTCTGCACTACAAGCTGTTCAGGGCTGTGGTCCGACGGGTCGAGATGCAAGGTGCAGAGTTCGGTGTGCGCAATGTCCACCCGGTGCGCTTCATCGGTTGTGGAGGCCAGAAAGCCGCTTGCGACGCGAATCGCGGGCAGGGCTGCATAACAGCCCATGTGATAAGCATGGGTGACGCGTGTCTGCTGTTGCCAGCCTTTTCTTCCGACGAGTAACTGTGCCGCGCTAGGGGAGATGTATCCAGTGCAGGTCACATGAATGAGATCGTCCGGCGCATTGAATTCGCCCTCAAACATCACATCAAGCGCGCGCTGCGCGCCGCGTGCAAAGACTTGCGAGCGTACCGACATACCGGCTCCTTTTGAACTCTCCGCGAGGCGATAAACTTCCATCTTTTCCCACGAGGTGTGCAGGTGATCGTTCAATTCGCAGCCACGTGCGGAGATTTTGTCGGGCGAACAGCCATAGCGGCGGAGCAGCTTGGGCATCATGGCTGCGAAACTGGGATCGATTGGAGGAAGACCGTTGTTCAGGTGGTGGGTTTCTTCCGCTCGGATGTGGGCGTCGGCCAGCCAATGCAACGCTTCTACCTGCGTTCCGGAGTGCGGCGGACGAACAATGCAAAAAGAATGCATACGCACGCCGTGTGCGCTGAAAAGCCGGTCACGAACAACACGGGGCTGAATCAACGTCGCCATAAGGGAGCCAGATTGGATGCAGCGTACAGACCGAAGGTTGGACGTCGCTGCACTCTTTCGGAATTCAAAACACCAACCAAACAGAGTAACGGTTATTTCGGAAGCGCATAGTTTCGACTTGACCTTCCCCGCGCCGGTCGTAGAGTTACGTGTTGCGGGTACCTCATCCTTCACCCTTACGTACGGCCTGCCGCGATCACGGGCTGATTGCCGGAGGATTCACCTGTACAGTCAGCACGGATGGCGCGGAGAGGCCCACGAAAAGCAAGACATTCTTCATTGCCGCGCGAAGATTTGAAAGTCGATCTCCACTTCGTTCTTCACCTTAATCATTCCTCCACCAATACTGATGGGCGTGATTCCATAATCCGTCTGTTTGAGAACGGTGTGTGTCGTGTAGGAATCGCCGGTTTGTTTCACGGTCAGGCTGACCGGTTTGGTTGCACCGTGCAACGACAAATCACCATCGACCTTCCATTGTCCATCGGCCAGTTTTTGGACGCGGGAAGAGCGGAAGGTTATCTCGGGAAACTTCTTCGTCTCCAGTGTCATCTCCTCCATGTGTGTCTGGATCGTTGACTGATCTTTCGCGTCGATCCTGGGGTCGGGCTTCACCGTCATCTTTGCGGTTTCAACTCGGAATTCGACGTGTTGGGTGTCAGACTCCAGGATGGTGCCGGAGGATATCGGCGCGTTGATGGTATGGTCATGGGCGGCAGCTGACAGCAGCCCGGACTTGCCAACGTGAATCGTGATGGTACTGCGCTGTGTGTCGATGGCTTTTTCTTGCGCCATGAGCAGCCCTGTCCCTGCGATCGCCGTGCAGACAGCCAGAGTGCTAAGCCGCATAAGAATAAATCCTCCTTAAATTCCGTTCAAAGATTTTCGCCGGAAGCATACCTGTCACCACCTGGCGCCCGGCCGCAATCAGCAGGTTCTCCCACTGCCCGATATGCCCCATTAGAAGGGAGCGCTGCTGCACATGGCGTGTTCGTTCCCGGCGCAGTGATTCGTAACGCCGCAGGGCGAGTTCTGGAGACGATTCTTTAGCAAATGACTTCGCAAGCACCAGCGCGTCTTCGAGCGCCATGCAACCGCCCAGTCCAAGATTCGGCGTGCAGGGATGGGCGGCGTCCCCGAGCAACATCACTCTCCCATGTCCCCAACGTTTCAGGGGCGGAAGATCGTACGCGCCATTTTTCAGGATGGCGCCTTCTTCGGTCCCGGCAATCAGGCTTTCGACCGGCTCGTGCCATCCTGCGAACATCTGTAGAAGCTCGTGTTGCCGGCCTTCGTGTGAGTCGACGTGACCAGAATCGGTATTCGCCGTGGCATACCAGGTGAACCGATCGCCGCCTGTGCCGAGAATACCGAAGCGTTTTCCTCGTCCCCAGGTTTCGCTGTTCGAGCCTTTCGAGACGACGCCTGTAAGGCGCGCCAGCCCGCGCCAGACCGTATAGCCTCGGTAATTTGGTTCACGGACTCCTAATAATTGAGAACGAACGCGCGAACGAATGCCGTCGGCGCCGATGAGGAAGTCATGCTCCATCGAAATACCATTGGAGAAGTGAATTCCCACACTCGATTTTTGTCGTTCGAAATATCCGAAATCGTGGCCGAGACGAACGCGGTCCGCCGGCAATGCCGAAATCAACGCGTCTAGCAGATCCGACCGGCGCGTGCATAGGGCGGGTACCTCGAAATGTCCCAGCCCGATATCCATCAGGATCGTGCCCGAGCTGGAGCGAACGAGGAAATGCTGGTTCGGTCCGCTCAATGCCGCCACCCGTTCGAGCAGACCCAGTTCCTTCAGCACACGCGTGGCGTTGGGCCAAAGCATCATGCCCGCGCCCACCTCGCGCAGCTGGCTCGCCCTTTCGTAGACCGTTGCGTCGATGCCCGCGCGGTGAAGCGCAACGGCAGCAGCTACGCCGCCGATTCCACCGCCGATGATGCCAATATTCAGTCTTCGTGCAGGTTGTCACGTTCGTCGGGATGCAAGGATTCTCCTATTTAAGCAGACGCCTGCGACGGGCTTTGCGTTAATGACGATTCGTTCATTTGGGCCACGCTCGAACCCGATACGGCTCATCAGTACGTTTATATAGGGGGCGAAATGACCTTTGAACAGGCGTCTGGTGACGTCGATCACGACGGTGACGATCACTAAGCGGAACGCCGCCTCGCGGAGTGGGGCGGCAAATCCGCGCACCGGACAGCCAGAGGTGCCGATTCCCGAGAAAAACGCTGCACGGATGAATTAACATCAAGTCATGCGGCTGCTGCTGGTGGAAGATGAGGTCGAAATTCAAAGCTTCCTGCAGCGTTCGCTGACTGAAGCCGGATACCAGGTAGAAGCGGCCGGGGACGCCAGGACCGCCGAGCGCATGACCATCGAGAGCACGCATGACGTACTGGTCGTCGATCTCGGCCTGCCTGACGAAGACGGCCTCAGCCTGATCCTGCGGCTGCGACAGCTTGGGTTACGCGCACCGGTGCTCATCCTTTCGGCAAGGCGTTCGGTGGATGACCGCGTGCGAGGGCTCGAACAGGGTGGCGACGATTACCTGACCAAGCCATTCGCGCTTGCCGAGCTGCTTGCAAGGCTGCGCAATCTGGTGAAGCGAAACAGCTCTTCGGTCGCTGAGGCCACTCGCCTGCGAGTGCTCGATCTCGAACTGGATCTGCTCAGACGTGAGGCTTCCCGGAGCGGCGAAATCCTGAATTTGACGCCGCAGGAATTCGTCCTTCTGGAATATTTGTGCCGAAACGCGGGCCGCGTCGTCACACGCTCCATGATCCTCGACGAAGTCTGGGGTATGCGAATCCAGCCCGATACCAACGTCGTCGATGTACACATCTACCGTCTTCGCGGAAAGGTAGACACGGATGGGCGTCGACCCCTCATTCGAACGCTGCGAGGTGTGGGCTATGTTCTCAAAGACCGCTAAACCGACCATGCGAAGCGCTGCATGGCGTATCTCTCTGTGGGCCACGCTGGCGTTCGCCTGTGGCACCATGGTCGTCTTCATATTCCTGCACCAGTTTGTCGCTGGGGACATCCAGCGGAGGACCGATGCCTGGCTGGCGGGAGAGGCTGGAGTGCTGAGCGATGTCGCGGCGCGAACTCCAAAAGGGGTGCTCTACAGACGAGTTGTCGGAGAGGTTGCCGAACTCGCGAGCAGGGAGGTGCCGCACAAGCGGGGAGCCAACGCAGGGTTGAACGATTCAGTGTTCTTCCTTCAAACCGCCGCCGATGGCTCGGTCGGTTTGTGGGTGGGAGCAGGGGATGTAAACGCCCATTTCACTGCGGTCAGGAACAGTAAGATTGTCCCGGATACGCCGACGAGTGTACATATAACCGGTTTTGAAGCGCCCTTTCGCGTGGTCTGCGTCCAGGATGGACAACGGAAGCCAAATTTATCTTGGCCTGTCCGAACGGGATCAACTGCGAGTATTGGGCAAGTTGCGCCTTCGCTTTGTTCTTCTATGGTTGCTGATCGTGCTGATAGGCTCAGCTATCGTGTTTTACAGTACCCGGCGAGTGCTGCGTCACATTCAGGAGATCACCGAAGCTGCTTCGAGGATCGGTGAGGCTGACTTGAGCAGCAGGGTACCTACGATGCGCAGAAATGATGAAGTCTCACAATTGGCGATCACTCTGAACCGTATGCTGGATCGCATCGAAAGATCGGTTCATCAACTGCACACCATTACCGGATCGCTTGCTCATGATCTTCGTAGCCCATTGACCGCGGTCCGTGCCAAGCTGGAGATGTCACTGACCGCCGGCGCGAGAGACGAGGAATCCGAATCGATCGTATCGGCCATTGAGGACATGGATCGTCTTACGGAGTTTCTGGATAAGTCCCTGGACGTTGCCGAAGCCAAAGCAAATGCGCTCAGGCTGAATCGCGTTGCGATCGACATTGACGATCTTCTGAGAGTAATGATCGAGCTGTACGAACCGTCTATGTCGGAAAAGGGACTGCGTGTGAAGTTATGCAGCGCAGGGTGTCTGGAGGTCTCCGCGGACGCCGCACTCCTCCATCGCATGGTCGCTAACCTCTTCGACAATGAGTTAAAACACTTGCATGCCTCATGTACGGTGACAATTTCTCTCAGCGCATCGGAAGATTCCGCGTTGCTCGTCGTGGAAGACGATGGGCCGGGCTTCGAATCGGAGGTTCTCTCGCAAATCTTTGAGCATCGCGTGAAGGGGCGAAACTCGACCGGCCACGGCCTTGGTCTGGCGTTCGTTGAAGCTGTCATGCACGTTCATGGCGGGACAATTGAGGCTTCGAACAGTAGCGAAGGCGGCGCCCGGCTGGCCATCACCCTCCCGCTCGCCGTTCATTCAATGAGCACTCTTTCCCCGGCCTTGGCCCGCTCCTGAATCAGAACACTGTCTGTTCATCGATGATATGCTCTACTTCGTTTTGACCCTAACGGCATCAGTGACTCATTGTTTCATTCAACTGCGAAGATCATGCGGCCAGTATAGCCTCAAGTATTTGTTTATATCTCCACAAAATGACTCCTGAAAAACGCCAGAATGACGAGATGTTCATCTTTGGCATACAGAGCTTATTCCTGCGTTGGGGCAACCTCTCCTGGCAACAGAACGTCGAATAGTGGTAGCCGCGTTTCCCATGTGCAAATCTGCCAGAATCATTCTTCTCTTCGTTCCCTGCGCCTTCGTACTTGCTCTTGCGAGCTCATCGTCGGCGGCGAACGCACCTCAGGAGAGCGAGCTCTACGCCGGGTGGCTCAAGATGTACGACCTGAAGTTCGACGAGGCGCACTCGGCCTTCGGTGCCTGGAAACAGAGCCACCCGTACGATTCACTTGGTCCAGCATCCAACGCCGCCGCCTACTTATTTTCCGAACTGGCCCGATTGGGCGCTCTCGAATCTGAATTATTTGTCGACGATGCCCGCTTCAAAGACCGCGCGAAGTTGCGGCCCGATCCGGCCAGGAAGGCACTGTTCGTTCAGGAGATCGCCCAGGCGGACCGGCTAGCGGACGCAGCACTGCAAAGATCCGGCGTCGATTCCAATGCGTTATTCGTCAAGTCTATGACCCTCGGCTTGCGCGCCGATAATGCGGGTCTGATAGAAAAGCAATACTTCGCCGCGTTGAGCTACACGAAGGAGAGCCGCGTCTATGCCGAGAGACTGATACTGGCGAAGCCGGACGCTGCCGACGCGTACCTTGGCCCGGGTCTGGAGAACTATCTGTTGAGCCTAAAGCCGGCGCCTCTGCGTGTTCTTCTGCGAGTGACGGGCTCGAACGTCGATCGGGAGAGGGGCGTGCAAGAGATTCGCGAGACGGCGCTTCACGGGCATTACCTGGAGCCATTTGCGAAGCTGTTGCTGGCGGTGGCGGCATTGCGTGATAACAATCCCGTCCGTGCACGCGAGCTCCTTGGGGAATTGCACACGCGCTTTCCGGGATACGCCAGCGATCCGCGATGCCAGGTGTTCGAGCGCGATTACCGACTCCTCTGTCAATTTCTCTAGCCCATCGCGCATGACCCGGTAAAGGGCCGCGTAAACTTCGCCTTTGCGGGCATCTGCCACCACGCAGACCAGCCGGCCCGCCTCGTTATTGTTGCGCTCGAGCGCAGCTAACGCCATTGCGTCGAAGCTGGCCACGCCGGCGATAGCACATCCCGACGCCATCGCGATTCCCTTCGCGTGCAGCCGATGCGCAACCCCGTGAACGATCCAGGCCCTGTCCCGACCGTGACCGCGCCGAGAGCGCCAATTGCGAGTCCCGCCACGCCAAGCAGTTCGTCGATCGCGCCCTGCAACGCGGCGCCGTGTGACGTTACCGGGCGTGCAATCGACGCGGCGACTCTGCCATCCGCAATGACGGCAAGACTTGCGATCAGATGCGCGCCCACGCTGCCGCTGGGCGAGCGAGTGCACTCTCCGCGGCCTACCACGACGAAGAATGGGGCGTGCCGCGTGCACGACGACCGCCGCCTGTTCGAATTCCTGATTCTGGAAGGCGCGCAGGCCGGCTTGAGCTGGATCACCATTCTGAAGAAGCGCGCCGCCTATCGCAAGGCGTTCGACCGCTTCGATCCGCGCAAGGTGGCGCGCTACGACGCGGCCAAGGTCGCGCGCGCTGCTGGCCAACGAAGGCATCGTGCGCAATCGGCTGAAGGTCGCGCGGCCATCGGCAACGCGCAGGCGTTTCTGGCGGTGCAAAAGGAATTCGGCAGCTTCGACGACTACATCTGGCAATTCGTCGGCGGGAAGCCGGTGCAGAACCGCCGGCGCGCGGCCGACAGCTTCCCGCCCGCACCGCGCAATCCGACGCCATGAGCAAGGACCTGGCGCGCCGCGGCTTCAAATTCGTCGGTTCGACCATCTGCTACGCCTTCATGCAGGCGGTCGGGATGGTGAACGACCACGACGTCGACTGTTTTCTCAGTAAGCC
>CAWKAZ010000018.1:0-97377 GCA_963847715.1 Terriglobia bacterium | reverse complement strand
ATTTTCCGGCATCGCGACAGACTCGTTCGCAGGCCTGAATACCGGCGCGCCCGGTAGCGCAGTTGGCGTTGCCGGAGTTCACAACCACAGCGCGGACCCGGCCTCCGGTGGCCTGCAACGAAGCGCGGCCTACTTCGACAGGTGCGGCAACAACCCGATTCTTGGTGAAGAGCGCAGCGGCGCTTGCGCCCTCTGCCACCTCCGCTAACGCCAGGTCGGGACGGCCGCTCGCTTTGATGCCGGCGACCACAGCGGAAAACGCAAAGCCGCGCGGCACACGAATTTTTTCGGGAGAATTACGCAGCGGGATCATGAGCCTGGGATGAAGCTCCAGTCTCCGACCCCAGCGTCTAAAGGCGCACCCGCAGGGCAGGACTTGTGGCATGCCTGAAGGCATGCCCTGATACAAACCGGACGTGCATCAGGGGAAATCATGCAGGAACCTGTCATGCCTGGATCTGTCATGCCTGAATCTTCAACCAGTTCTTGGGCGGCGGCAAGATGGCGAACGTGGGCAAGTCGCCGCGAATCATTGGGACTTCGTCGCAGCGAT
The DNA here is from genome assembly GCA_963847715.1 of Terriglobia bacterium. Lineage (GTDB taxonomy): Bacteria > Acidobacteriota > Terriglobia > Terriglobales > Acidobacteriaceae > Acidiflorens. The sequence continues at coordinate 96,824 of CAWKAZ010000018.1, read as the reverse complement.
AAAGCCGGGGACACTGGTAGCAGTCTTTGTGGATCTTGTCGGGAAGCGACTCGTGCGCCGCTACCGTGAATCCCATGCGTGAAAAAAACTCGGGGATGCGCGTGAACAGGCACACGCAACTGACTTGATGTTTTTCCGCCTGTGCCAGCAGCGCCTTCACCAGACGACGGCCTCCGCCACCGCTCTGGCTCGCGGGATCGACCGTGATCGAACGAATTTCCGCCAGGTGCACGCCATAGAGGTGAAGCGCGCCGCATCCGATGATGCGTCCGTCATGTTCGAGGACGATAAAGTCGCGGACGTTCTCGCAGATCTCCGCCAGCGTGCGAGGCAGCAGAGTGCCGTCGGTGGAGTAGGCGGCGATCAGAGCGTGGATCTGCTCTGCATCGGGAAGCGTCGCCTCACGCGTGCGCATTGGCCTCCTTGCGGCGCGGCCCGACTTTTTTTTCTTTTTCTTCGTACGCTGACTCCCTGTTCTCGAGTAAGGCCGCGTCCAGGGCCTTGACTACTTGATCGACGTGCTTCTTCTGAATAATGTACGGCGGCAAAAAGCGCAACACGGTTTCGTGGGTACGGTTGATGATGATGCCATTCTGCAGCAGCTGCTTTGCGACTGCCTTGGCCAGTTCTGGACTATCCAATTCCATGGCCTGCATCAAGCCTGCGCCGCGAACGTCGACGACTGATTCGTGCTTCTTGTCGAGGCCGACAAGCGCCGCGTGGAAGTAGTCGCCGAGCGCGCGCACGTGCTTCAATAATTTCTTCTCCTCGCGCAGGAACTCGATGGCTACGGCGCATGCCAGCGGACCTCCGCCAAACGTCGTGCCGTGCATGCCGGGGTGGAAGCACCTCGCAACGCGCTCGGTGGTGAGGATCGCGCCGAGCGGCAAGCCACTGGCCAGAGGCTTGGCGACGGTCACAACATCTGGCACGACGCGGTAATGCTGGTAGGCAAAGTGGCGCCCGGTGCGGCCCAAGCCGCATTGGATTTCATCCAGTACTAACAGCGCGCCCGCTTTCTTCGTGAGGCCCGAGGCGAGCTCGAGAAACTCCGGAGTGACCGGGCAAACTCCGCCTTCTCCCTGGATGGTTTCAATACAAAGCGCACAGACGCTCGAGTCGAATTTCCGTTGCAGGTCTTCGAGGTCATTGAACTTCACGAACGTCACGCCGGGAAGAAGCGGCACGAACGGAGCTCGATACTTTGGCTGACCGGTGGTGGCGAGCGCTCCAAACGTCCGCCCATGAAAAGAATTATCCATGGCCAGGATGCGCGTCTTCGGCTTGTTTCCATTTTTGTGGTTTGCTTGCGCGAAGGCGCGGGCGAGTTTGAGCGCTCCTTCCCACGCCTCGGTGCCGCTGTTACAGAAGAACGCGCGGTCGAGTCCGGAGATTTCCACCAGCAGACGCGCGAGTTCCGCTTGATACTCGTGAAAGAAAAGATTCGAAATATGGATCAACCGGCCAGCCTGACGTTTGATCACAGCCTGAATCGCGGGATGGTTGTGGCCGAGCGCATTGACTCCGATTCCGCTCAGAAAGTCGAGATACTTCTTGCCCTCGGAATCCCACAGATGCACACCCTGCCCCCGCACAAAAAGGATGGGCTGGCGTTCATACGTAGGAAGCAGAAGTTTCCCTTCGAGGCGAGAAACGGAAGCGAGGCTCATGCTCTCAACACCTCGGTGCCGCATTCAATCTTGGTGAAATAAAACAGCGGCAGAACTTCCACCTGCGCGGCAGGCAGTATGCGCACGCGTCCCACACCCGACTTCAAGGCCTGGGTGCAGGCTTCGAGTTTGGGCATCATTCCGCCACTGACCACGGCTTCGCCGATCAGTCCGGCAACCTGCTTCGTGTCCAAACGAGACATGACCGAACCATCGGCCTGCTTTACGCCGGCCACATCGGTCAGAAAAATCAGCGCATCCGCCTCGCAGGCAATCGCGCACGCGGCTGCCATCTGGTCGGCGTTCACGTTGTAATACTGTCCGTCCCCTCCGAGTGCAACCGAGGAGAGCACGGGAATTCCGCCTTCTCCCCAAATGGCTCGCAGCCATCGTGGTTCGGAGAAACAAATCTCGCCGACAAATCCCAGATCGACTTCCGAGTCCTGCTTTTTTCGCGCGCGGAAAACGCCGCCGTCTCCGCCGCAAAGACCGATCGCCGGACAACCCGCCGCGGCGATGGCTGCGACCAGGCTTTTGTTGACGATTCCCGCGAGCACCATCAGCGCTACATCGCGCGTTTCGGCGTCGGTAACGCGCAATCCGTGGACGAAGTCGCTTTTCTTGCCGAGAAGTTCCAAAGTGCGCGTCAGTGCGCCGCCGCCGCCGTGCACGACGGCGACCTGGTGTCCGTCTTGCGAGAGTTGCACCACGGCTTGCGCGCACTTTTGCAACGTGACTTTGTCTTCCAGCGCCGCCCCGCCAATCTTGATAACAATTTTCATTACAGGCCCTCCACTTCGTCCCAGCCGTACATGAGATTCATGTTCTGCACGGCTTGACCGGCAGCCCCTTTGAGCAGGTTATCAAGGCAAGAAACGACCACCAACCGGCGGCCATCGCGTGCCAGGCAGAAACCGATATCGCAGTAGTTTGTGTGCACCGAAAATTGTATCTCCGGCAAACTGGGCGCCGGCAAAACGCGAACCCACGGCTTGCCCTTATAGAAATCACGAAAACAACTCTGGATATCGTCCTCTTTCATTTCGCGTTTCAGGTACACGTAGATCGTCGACAGAATTCCTCGCGGGATCGGCAGAAGGTGCGGAGTAAAGATGAAGTCGCCGGAGTTCAACGCCAGCTGTTCGAGGATCTCGCCCGTATGACGGTGCCCGAAAACCGAGTAGGCCGAAAAATTGTCGGCGACTGACACAAAGTGCGTCCGGGCAGTCGGTTCTTTGCCTGCACCCGACACCCCTGACTTGGAATCGGAAATGATGCCGCGTTCGCGTTCGACAACGCCCGCCGATAGCAGGGGGGCGAGCGCAAGAATGACGGACGTCGCGTAGCAGCCGGGATTCGCTACCAAGGCGGCCGACGGTATCCGATCGGCGTTCAACTCAGGGAGACCGTATACAGCTTGTTCCGTCAGCTTGGCTGCGGTCTGGGCGTCGGCATCCTTGAAGCCGTAGATGGCGCGGTTCTGCTCCTGCTTCAATCGCCAGGCGCCACTGAGATCGATGATTTTCAAACCGCGTGCGATGGCTTCCGGAACCAGTTCACGCGAAACGGCGTGGGGCGTGGCCAGGAACAGGAGTTGCGCGTCATGTTGCTCCAGCGCGGCCCACGAAAACGGCTGCATGGACAACTGGCCGTTGCCGTTGGCGGGAAATGCGGACTCGTCCCCTTTTGCCTCGGCACTCCGGCGCAGGAGAAGAGGAGCCTCAGTCCGCGGATGGCGGGCGAGGAGCCGCGTCAGTTCGAGACCGGAATATCCGGTCGCCCCCAGCACCGCGGTTTTCAGTTTTGCTGCCATTCAGCTTCCGTAAAATCCCCGTCTCCCCAAAATCGCCCCAGTTTGTTTTGAGGCATATTTATCCATTATTATGCATAATTATTCATCTATAGTAAACGGTACAGTTCCTGTGTCAAGCCAAAACCTGGGTGACGGTGCACTGGCGGGTTCGCGGCAACACTGGCAGCGACACCTGCGATCCGGACATGAACTCGCCTTTGTGAGAGGCGAGCTTTCGCTGGCTTTTCTGATGGTTACAAAAAGAAATTTCTATTGGACTCAACAGAACAGAGGCATTTAGTGTGAAGAGCGATTGTCGATGCGCAATTCGAGACTTGCTGAGGAACTTCATATTTTATTTCACGCCGCCGTCCCTCGCCGCGCTATTGGTGCAAGCGTGCTACCGCATGGAAACAGGAGCAACGTCATGATGAAACTTTCCCAGCGGCGGCAGCCGCGCCGGTCACCCACATTTCTGCCTTTATTAGCGCTGGAGATTCTGCTCGCCGCCGGAATGTTCGCCAGCCTCTCGACAGTCTGCTGGGCCGATGATGGGCCGAAGCCGGACCCGGCCGGGGTGGCCACGGGCGACAAAACATCCGCCGTGGACGCTGCCGGCAATCCTTTTGTCGTGCCTGAGCCTGCAGACAAAACAGCGCCCGACTACGCCACCAACAAGAAGGCATTCGACGACTATCAGGCGCAAGCGGCGAAGGAACCGCTCGCGGTAAAGCTCGCCGACAGCGTGGGGCACACCCGCGTGGGCACCAATTTTGCGTGGACGCTCAACACCGGCTACCTGGTTTTGTTTATGCAGGCCGGCTTTGCGCTGCTCACGTGCGGGTTGGTGCGGAAGAAAAATGTCGGGCATCTGATGATGCTGAACTTCGCGGCCTACGTCTTCGCCTTCCTCGCATACTACGCGGTTGGATACGCGTTCCAGTTTGGAGCCGTCGCCATCAATGCCTCTCCGACCAATCTCGGCGGCATTCCCACCCTCAACAAGTTTCTGATCGGCAGCGGACAGTGGGGATTCGTCGGCGGCAAAGGATTCTTTCTGGTCGGCCCGGCCTATGACAGCGCCAGCAACTGTTTCGCGCTGTTCGAGGTTGTGTTCATGGAGACGGCGGGCTACATCATCGTGGGCGCGATCTGTGAGCGCATCACGTTTGGCGCCTTCCTGCTTTGCGAGCTTTTCATCGGGGCGATTCTTTATCCCATCTCCGGTTGCTGGACCTGGGGAGGGGGATGGCTGTCGCAGCTCGGGTCGACATTGAATCTTGGCCACGGTTATGTGGACTTTGCCGGATCGACTGTCGTCCACGCGGTGGGCGGCTTTTGCGCCATGGCTCTTGCGATTATTCTCGGCCCGCGCCTGGGAAAGTATGGGCCGGGAGGGAGGATCCGCGTCTTCCCTGCGCACAATATTGTCTATGTGGTGACGGGTACTTTTATTCTGCTGTTTGGCTGGATGGGATTCAATCCTGGATCGACACTAGGCGCGACCGATCTGCGCATCGCGGTGGTTGCGGTGAATACGAACCTCGCTGCGGTAGCAGGCTCGGCGACGGCGATGCTGGTCTGGTATTTCATGTTTGGCAAGCCGGACATCACCATGGCCTGCAATGGAATGCTGGCCGGTCTGGTCGCCATCACCGCTCCGTGCGCTTTTGTGTCTCCGACATCGTCGGTCGTGATTGGTGTGCTGGCGGGGCTGTTGGTTTGTGGCGGAGTTCTGTTCAACGATCGCGTCCTGAAAGTTGACGATCCGTGCGGCGCTATCTCGGTTCATGGCTACTGCGGATGGCTGGGCGGCGTGAGCGTTGGCATCTTTGCCGACGGGACTTACGGCTCCGGATGGAACGGCGTGGGCGCAGCTTCCTATCTCGGCCATGCGGGGCAAGGCGTCACTGGATTGCTGCACGGTGATACGCGACAGTTCCTGTGTCAGTTGATGGGCGCGACCTTGTATGTCGTGTGGGCATTCGGTGCGACCTTCGTTGTGTTCTCGGTCGTGAATAAAGTGAAGAGCATGCGCGTGGCTCCCGAGGTGGAAGAAGAAGGGCTCGACGTTCCGGAGTTTGGGATGCCGGCGTATCCCGAAGACGCTGTTGCGCCGGCCTCTTACTAGAACCTGGCTCTCAAAGTAGGTTTGAGGGTGCGGCCGAACAGTTTGCTGAAAACGCGGTTCCTGGTGTGCAGCCCCTTAAGGGGCATCTGAAATTGAAGAAATTACGGTATCGCTAAAGCGATACCCTGATACAAAACGGAGTTTTCAGCACTCTGTGAAGACGCGTCCTACATCTTGAGCCGGTAGTCTCGCGACGTGCCACCCGCTGCCGGAACGTAGCATCCTAGCGTGTAATCCATCACCATGCGGTCGGCGTTAAAACGCCAGCCCAGCGTGCGGATGGTGCGCTTCATGCGCTGGATCCAGCCGCGAGGCAGTCCATCGCTATCGCGCTGGTAGTAGAGCGGGATCACTTCTTCGCGCAACACTCGCATCAGGTCTTCTCCGTCGCGAGTATCGTGCACATTCATGTCGGAATGAGTTCTGCCGTTGCCGATGGCGAAGCCGTTCAGGCCGTCGTAAGCCTCCGCCCACCAGCCGTCGAGCACAGAGAGATTCAAGCCTCCGTTCAAAACGACTTTTTGGCCGCTGGTTCCCGAAGCTTCGAGCGGGCGCCGCGGATTGTTCAGCCAGACATCGACGCCCTGCACAAAATGGCGGCCGACATTGATGTCGTAATCTTCCACGAAGACGAATTTGTCGGAGAATTGCGGGTCGCGCATCAGTTGGGCAATCTCTTGCAGCACGCGTTTGCCGGGTTCATCGAGCGGGTGCGCCTTACCGGCAAAGACAAACTGCACGGGGCGCTTCGGATCATTGACCATGCTCGCGATTTTTTCGAGATCAGCCAGAATCAGGTTCGCGCGCTTGTAGGTGGCAAAGCGCCGCGCAAAGCCGATGGTCAGAGCGTCCGGACTGAGGACGCGCTCCAGTTTCTGCAGGACAGTGCGCGGTTCGTCACGGCGTGCCGCCTGCTTAACAGCGCGGCGTCGTACAAATTCAATCATCTGCGACTTCAGGTTGAAATGCGTCTCCCACAGCTCGCCGTCGTCGACGTTGTCGATGCCCTCCCAGATTTTCGCCTCGCTGCTGCGCAGATTCCATCCCGTGCCCAGATGCCGGTCGTAGAGGCGGAACATCTGGGGCGCCAGCCAGCTCGGAACATGCACTCCGTTGGTGATATGCCCGATGGCTACCGCGTCTTCACTTCTGTCGGGAGAAAGGCCAGTCCACATGGCGCGCGAAACTTCGCCGTGTAGAGAGGAGACAGCATTGGCGCGGCGCGAGAGCTTCAAGCCAAGCACCGTCATGCAGAAGCGTTCGTCGCTATCGGGATTTTCGCGTCCCAATGCCATGAAAGCTTCTCGGGAAAGGCCGAGCGCCTCGCGCAGAGGTCCGACGTGCTCTTCGACCAAGTCGGCGTCAAAGCGATCATGACCGGCCGGGACAGGAGTGTGCGTAGTGAAAACTACTTCGCGAGCCACGCGCGGGGCGGCCTTTTCGAAGCTGATACCTTCCTCTTCCATGCGCTGGCGTATCGCTTCGAGGACGACGAATGCGCTGTGGCCTTCGTTCAGATGAAGCACTCCCGGCGTAACTCCGAGCGCCTTCAAAGCGCGCAGTCCTCCAACGCCCAGCAGCAGTTCCTGGTGCACACGAACGCGGCCGTCGCCGCCGTACAGACGCGAAGTCATCTCGCGGTCTTCGGGAGTATTGCCTTCCACATCGGAATCCAGCAGAAACAGATCGCAGCGGCCGACTTTTACGCGCCACACCTTGGCATAGATCGGGCCGTGGCGTGTGTCCACCTGCACCACGACCGGGCGGCCATTCTTGCCAATCGCCGTTTCCATGGCCAACTGGTTAACGTCGGTCTCGAGATATTCCTCGTGTTGCCATCCGTTCTGATCGAGACGCTGGCGGAAATATCCCTGGCCATAAAACAGACCGATTCCGATCAACGGGATGCCGAGATCCGACGCGCTTTTGATGTGATCGCCGGCCAGAACTCCGAGGCCGCCAGAATATACGGGGAGCGATTCGTGGACGCCAAATTCCGCCGAGAAGTACGCGACCGGTCTCGGCCGCAATATACCTGCGTGACGCGCTCCCCAGGTCCGCTCCGATTCCTGGTATTCACGCTGGCGGCGATAGGCGTAGTTGATGCGGCTATGCAGTTTGAGTTCGGCTGCGCGCTCTTCGAGTCTGGCGAGCGGATACTCGTTGAGCAGCGACACTGGACTGTGATTCAACTGGCTCCAGCGTAACGGATCAAGCTCGCGAAACAAGCTGCTCGTATCGTGATCCCAACTCCACCACAGATTTCGAGCCAGCGCCCAGAACCGCTCCTGTACCGGCGCAATGAAACGGTCAAGAGTGCGGGCCTCACTCACTACCGGAGCAACGCGCGTCGCAGCTTCCGTGAGCAGGCGAATCTCATTTTCAGGAAAGAGTCGCGGCTCCACGGTTTGGACTACTAGAACACCTTGCAGCACGCCACGATCGACTAAAGGAACTCCGAGGAAAGACTGATAATCGTCCTCGCCTGCCTCGGCGAAATACTTGAACCGCGGATGCGTTCGGACCTGCTCGACGGCCACTGGGCGAACCTGTTCGGCTACCAACCCTGCCAGTCCTTCATTGACCGCCATGCGCAGTTTGCCGACGCAATCGCCCCGCAGTCCGAGAGTGGCGGCCAGCACGAGATTGGCGCGGTCGGGTTCGAGCAGATAGGCGGAGCATACATCGGTGCCAAACCGGCGGGCGATCAACGCGACTACGTTCATCAGCGTCTCGGCGGGCTTGCCCGACTCCGCCGCCAGGCTCGCAATCTCTTCCCACGTCAGCACATAGCTGGCATCGAGAGAACAGGCGGCATGGTCCTGATCCTGCATAAGCTCATCCGATCGTTCCAAATCTTCTTTCTCCAATTCGTTCCATTCTCTGACATCCAGCGGCTGTCTTGTTCGGCAGCGACGCGAGGACGGTCCGTGACCGTTCCCATTCAGTCATTCTATCGGGTAGAAAGCGCGCGACTCCACATTGCCGACCAAATTGTTGATTACGACGGTGCGGGATGCCTGGCTGACATAGCTACCTGCCATGGCCGGGCTCCATTCCCTAAATTTAGCTTAATGTCCGCTTCGGGCTCAGTCCAATTCGAATTGCTGATGGAGGGTATTGGCGGAGAGGGAGGTGGCGGGTGACGCCATGGAGTTAGGCGGCGAGCGACACATGTAATTTAAAGAGGGTGCCCCGACCGAGACACCCCCTTCACTCGCAACACGGTGACGAATTTATCCCTGTGCAGGATGCAACACTCGGAACGTGCTGCCGCCCTGCGACCACACCAGCACGAGCGCATCCTGGCCGTTGGGCACGCCCGACAAAGCCTGCACCACATCGGCGGCGGATTTCACGGAGCGACGGTTCACTTCCATGATGACGTCGCCACGCTGCAGACCGGCGTTGTCTGCCGGACTGCCGGGCTGAACCTCTTCGACGATCGCACCGTGCAGCGAAGATTTCGCCTGCAGTTCGTTGCGCGCGTCTGGAGTCAGATCGGCCAAACCGAGCCCCCAGCGTCCCTTTCCGTGTTCCCCGTTGGCAGTTTCCGTGCCTTTGCCGCCACCCAATGCTTCTAGCGTCACGGGAATCGACATCGACTTGCTGTCACGAAGTACGGTGACGTGGATCGTATCGCCGGGCCGTTTCTGCCCGACCAGCATTTGCAATTGTCCAGCATCGGTCACGCGTTTGCCGTCGAGTTCGGTGATCACGTCCCCGGTGCGGAGATCGGCCTTGGCGCCCGGCGCGTCCGCCTGGACGTCGCTGATGACGGCGCCCTCAGCTTTGTCCATGTGGAAGAACTTCGCGTTATCCGGAGTCACGTCAGCGATCTGCACTCCGATGAAGGCGTGCGTGATCTTGCCGTCGCGAATCAAGGTTTCCACCGTTGGCTGGACGATCTGCGCGGGAATCGCGAAACCCATCCCTGAGAACGATCCCGAGTTTGAGATCAGGAAAGTATTGATCCCGATCAATTCGCCACGGGCATCGACGAGAGCACCGCCGGAATTTCCCGGATTGATGGCCGCGTCGGTCTGAATGAACTCGCCCGGCTTGCGGCGATCGCTCGGGTCGGGATTCGGACGGTTCAAGGCGCTGATGATGCCGCGCGTTACAGTGAAGCGAAATCCGTAGGGATTGCCGAACGCGAGCACGGTCTGGCCGGGACGCAAACTGGCCGAATTGCCCCACGGCACGCTCGGCAGATTGGTGCCGTTGATTTTGATGACTGCGAGATCGGTCAACGGATCAGCCCCGATCAACTTCGCGGGATAAACCTCTTTGTTGCTCATCGTCACCCGGATATCGACCGCTCCGTCGATCACGTGATTGTTGGTGACGATATATCCGTCTGGCGAAATGATCACGCCGCTGCCTAGTCCGTGTTCCATGCGATTCTGCGGCTGCGATGGCATATTGAACTGTCGGCCAAATGGACCTCCGGGTCCGAAGAACTGCTCCATGTCAGGCATGCCTTCGGCACCACCTTGCTGCTGAACGTTGGTCTTGGATGCCACCGTCACGTTCACGACTGCGGGTGTCACTCGCGCGGCAAGCGTTTCCATGGCGCGGTCGAGGGTTAACAGAGCTCCTACGCTGTTGTCGTCAAGCGGAGCCGCGGACGGGGCAGATGCTGCTGCCCTCGCCGGCTTCGCCAAATCAAGTGTCACAACCGTGCCGATTGTGAGCACTGCAAGCAGAGCCACGGCGAGACTCCGTGTTGCCATTGCTTTCGATCTTTCTATCCGCTGCCCAATCCACTGCTTCATTGTTGTTTCTCCTTGTGTAACTAAACATGTGTAGCTAAACGTGTGTTACGAAAACTGTTGCAACTAAAGATTTAGTTGTTACGTACAAAAATTTTTGCCTATATCGAGTTCGCCACCGGAACCCTCGCGATCCTCTCGCGCACTCCGCTGAATACAGTCAGACGCCAGACCTGCACATGCCATACGGGAGAACCCAGGCTCCCGTATGGCATGGCCTCGATGAAGACGAGAGTTTGAAACTGCGGTACAAGTTCTTGAGGGGCGTTGACCTGAGTGACCTGCAAATCTTCTGTCGCTCGCGCCGAGTTCATCTCTGGAACAGTTTGAGTCGGAGTCGGCTGCGAAACTCGGATCGCTCGCGAAGCAGCTTTCGGCTTCGGCTTTTCGTGGAATGTTGCTGGAATCGCTACCGCGCTAGGCTGCGAGACAACTACCGGCTGCACAGGCGCGCCAGCAGAGTTGGAAACACTAGCCGTCATCACCGGATCGACTCCACGATCCACCGCCACCAATTGCGGAGCATGCGGCAGGGCCAACAAACACACGAATGAAAAAGCACCGACGATGCCGAGCGCCGGCTTCCACACTTGCGTCGCCGACGGCCGGTTCTTGTCGAGAATCTTGGTCAGCCGCAGAGTGGCTTCCCGCGCGCGACGGACAGCGGCCTGAGCCAAAGACAATTCGCGATGCGCCAGACTCTTCTCCAGCAACGAGACCAAACACGCCGCATACCCGTGAGGGTTGGCGGTCTCCGCGAGAACGGCGTCGTCGCACGCCATCTCGCGCTCTACTGAAAGCTGGCTTTCAATCCACCAGACGGCGGGATGAAAGAAGAAAATTGCGCGCACGATCTTTTGGACGAGGTTGGTCCAGTCATCCCCTCGGCGCAAGTGGGCAAATTCATGCAGCAGAATAGCGTTGAGATCAGCCGGGGGAAGTTCGCGCAGCGTCCAGGCAGGGAAAACAATTGTCGGCGTCCCGTAGCCGATGGCCGCGGGGACGCGCAAGGCATCAGACGTCGCTACGGTTACGGACCCGAGTGCGGAGATGTCCTCGACCGTTTTGCGAACCTGCGGGTCCAGATCGTTCAAGACCACAGGGCTACAGCTTCGACGCAACTTTCGCAAGCGCCAAAGTCCGAAACCCAGGCGGACAATCGCGAAACACACTCCCAGAGCCCACAACAAGAAGACAAAAACCGCCCAGCCCTCAGGAATGGTAATCGCGGGCCGCGAACTCATAAACGAAGTCGCACCCAACACGCGTGCGTGCCCTGCGCCAAGGTCGGCCACTACTGGAAGAACGGCCACAGAGAGCAACGCAAAGAACCAGACCGCAAATCGGGTCCCGGCATTTTGCCTGCGCAAAACGCGCAGCAAGCCCCAGGCGAAGAGTGCGATCAGCAATCCTTCAGGCAGCGCGTTCACGATGCGCTCGACCGAAATCTGGGCCACGGTTTGGATGCTCAGCCAGTTCATTTCGCGACCTTCCCCACTGGATCTTTTTGAACCAGCATGTCCCGCAGGCGCGTGACTTCGTCCGCCTCAATACCCTGCTCTTCGAGAATGTTTAAGACGAGTTGTTCGTGGGAGTTTGCGAAAAATCGGCTGACCAGGTGGCGAATCTCCGAGCGAGTCGCTTCTTTCCGGCCAACGAGCGGGGTGTAAACGTGTGCCCGGCCATCCTTTAAATGCTTCAGATAGCCTTTCCTCTCCAGAACACGGATCGTGGTGAGGATGGAGTTGTACGCCAAGACGGGCTTTTCATCAATGGAATCAAGAACTTGCTGAACCGTGCCGGAGCCTTTGCCCCAGAGCACATTCATGATCCGAAGTTCCGCTTCGGTTAATGTTCCCGACTGTCTTGGCGGCACCGGAAGCCCCTCCTTTTTGCTTGGACGTACCAGAAAGCAAAAAGTAACTAATTCTTTAGTTGCAGGGTGCCTGCCTCCGAGTTGCCCGAGGCTGGCCGCCTTCCGCTATTCTTTAAGTCGTTAATCCTTATCCAGGTATTAATCCTTATCCAGGTATTCCTCCGGCACGTCATCCTCAGGAACCTCGTGCGTGTGCACTTCTCGCTCGGCCTCGTCGCCGGCATCTTCCACACCCTGCACGACCTCGGCTTCGTAGGCGTTGCCTTCTTCCAGCAATTCATCAACGCTTTCGGAATCAGCACTTTCGCGGTGCGACAGGCCCTGCAGATCTCCCGATAACTCATCTGCCGATGGCCGGGCATTCCGCAGGAACGGCGTTGACGTCGCAACCGGCTGCCTTCGTGCGGCTTTCTTCGCGACAACCTTTTTCTTTGGAGCGCTTTTCGTTGGCGCAGTCTTGCGTCTGGGCGCAGCTCTTTTGAGGACTGCCTTTTTCGTCGATTTCTTAGCAGGCTTCTTCGTCTGCAGTCTCTTTTTGCTGGTTGTGCTCTTTTTCGTCAAGCGTTTTGTCGTTTTTTTCGAATTTTTGATCTTCTTTTTAGCAGCCATGGGCGGAGTCTAGCCTGCCGCAATTCCTCTTCGCAAGCAGAAATGAAGTAGAACGAGAGTCCGCGGAAAGTCCTTCGAATAAAGCAGACGATTGAACTCGAAGGACGAGAAATTGAAGCCGATCCCCGTTTACACGATTTCGGGAAGTAGATGGAAGGAATTGGTCGGGGAGAGAGGATTTGAACCTCCGACCCCCTGGTCCCGAAACAACGGAAATTAGCCAAGGTGTTGATTTTTCAATTCATGTGAGTGGTGCTTCAACCGGATAAACTCATGTAATTCCTGTCCATTCATCTCAGTCATTTTCTTATGGGTGCCCCGGAATGGGTGCCCCAGACCAAGGGTCAATGTCGATCAGCGGCGTAAACAACCAGAGACAGTGTTTCCAAATTCGGGTCCCGTGAATATTAGATCTCCCACAAGCCGACTTCTGGCCCGTATCGACGGATCCGTCCGTTAGGCGGCGATGCCATGCATTGATGTATATGTTGCTCGCGGATAATATCGTTCCCGGATGTGGAGGCCACTCATGTCACTGCGTGTTGGCTTGCGCTTGCTCGCCATAGTCATTCTGATGGCGGCGATCGGCGACGCTCAAACAGTTCCACCCGCAACTGCAAAGCGTATCGACGATATCGTTGCGAAAGCGGCTGCGGAACAACACACCCCGGCGATCTCTGTCGCAATCGCGCTGAACGGGCAGGTTCAGTACCTGAAAGCCTTCGGCAAAGCCGATCTCGAGAACAATGTCCCGGCGACGCCCGAAACCCTCTTCCGTACAGGCTCGATTGCAAAGCCAATGACCGCCGTCGCAGTTATGCGACTTGTTGAGGATGGCAAACTCGACCTCGACGCACCGATCCAAAAATATTGTCCTGCGTTCCCAGAGAAGCCTTGGACGGTCACGGCCCGGGAGGTGCTCGGCCACATCTCCGGCATCCGCCATTACAAGGAGGGTGAGATGGATAGCACTCATCATTACCCCAGACTCTCGGACGGATTCGCCATCTTCGCCAACGACCCTCTGCTATTCGAGCCGGCAACGAACTACCAGTATTCCACCTACGGATACTCCGTGATCGGGTGCGTTTTGGAAGGCGCGACCGGCAAATCGTATCCTGAAATTATGCAGCAACTAGTCTTTGGTCCTGCGCATATGACGCACACCGTTCCGGATGATGTTTTCGAGATCGTCCCGCACCGCGCCCGCGGATACTCCAAGCGGAACGCGCAGGTTATCAACGCCGGACTCATTGACAGTAGCTACAAAATCCCTGGCGGTGGATACGTTACCAGCGCTGGCGATCTGGTCACGCTTGCGGACGCTCTGCTTGCGGGAACGCTGGTCAGGCCCGAGACTCTCAAACTGATGTGGACATCACAGAAACTTCGTGATGGCAAGGCTACAGGTTACGGTATGGGTTGGGGAGTAGGACAATTCGAGAATGAGGATATTGCAGGACATTCCGGCGGCCAGCAGGGATGCAGTTCCAGCCTGACGATCTATCCTAAGCGCAAAATGGTAGTGGCGGTCATGATCAACATGGACTCAGCCGACGCCACCAAAGTCGATCACTTCATCAGTGCGGTGCTGCTGAAGGACCTCTTTGGCGTCGAAGCAGATACCAAAGCTGCGGCCGCACACCCATAGTACGTGGCGCCGCTACGGAAGACCTAACCCACGAATCATTCAGATGCTCCCATGGCGAAATTGTTCCACAAGATGATCGCTGGAGCGTAGGGCGAAAGCTAGAATCGAAAGCGTTGTCGTTTTGTCGGTACAGTTCAAGAAAACGCTGGCGTCGCACACGTACAAGTTAGCCACGTCGTGCGCCTGGCCAAATCGGTTGGTTACAAACCTCCTCAGGTCGTTTCCCATGCGGCATGTGCCGGTTTCGTGCAAGCTGTATCCGGGCAGCTCGGGTTCATCGGCAGTGCGTTCCAAAATTCCGCCGGCCGCATCGAATACGTCTGCGGAAACCTGTTTCGCATGCTGAAACATCTGCAACTCATTATTTCCCCATTGGAAGTGAATACGGGCCTTTGGAATTCCGAAGGAATCTTTCGCTTCCGGGTCGATATCCACAAAGTTTGTTTCAGAGGGCAAGGTTGGAGCCTGCACGGTCAAACTGATTGGCGTCGGATAGCGGCGTTTGATTTCCTGCTTGAAAGACGAGCCGAAACCCTCGATGCGATCGTGGTAGGAGGGGAACTCCGAACATCCTCCGTCCGGATAGATCGAATAGCCGCGAATAAATTCTTCTTCGTGCGCGTATTTTAGATTCTGCCAGCGTGGCATCCAAGCGATTGAATTGGCGCTAACGTTATCCGGAAAGCTCGGCTGTCCCAAGAGTTGCGGCAAATAGCCACTCGCCGTGGTCGCGTATAGGTGGTCACACAGGTTGCGCCCTAGTTGCCCACTGGAATTAGCTATCCCCGTCGGCCAGTGACGGGATTTTGAGTTCAACATAATTCGGGCACTTTCGATACACGATGCCGCTACCACGACCGCGTGCGCCCGCACTTCATGTTCCTGCCGCGATTCACGATCGATGTAGGCCACACCAGAGGCATGCCCGTTTTCATCCACCAGGATGTTTTTGACTACAGCGTTGGTTCTCAGCTCGAGGTTTCCGCTGGCTACAGCTATTGGAAGCAAGAACCACGGCGAAGAGAAGAAAGCTCCAACTTCGCAACCAAATGTGCAGTCTCCACAATAGTGGCAGGCAGGATGCCCTTCGTGTGCTTCGGTGAGCTGCGCGAGCCGATCTGGCAAATAGGGCACACCTACTTTCTCACAACCCTTCTGAAGAATCACGTCGAGACAACGGAAGTTAAACGGCGGCAGGTAAACCCCGTCCGGGTTACTGGGACGGTTCTGCACCGTGCTGGCCACGCCGATCATCTTTTCCACGCGAGTGTAGTAGGGTGCGATCTCGTCATAGGTAACCGGCCAGTCTGCGTCATATCCGTCGAGCGTAGTGGCCTTGAAATCAATATCACCAAAGCGCGCCGAACTCCGCCCCCAAAAATTGGTCTTCCCTCCTACCGCCGAGCAACGCGGCCACATCCACTTCGTGCCCGGCGCGGTGGTATATGCGATGTCGTGCTCCCATGCGCCTGGGTTGTACTCCGAGTCGAGGAAGCCGGGCGTGTCTTTCATGCGTGTCTTGGGGTCGCCGAAGCCCCGATACTTCATTTCCCAAGACGCACGGTGGTCTCGAAAATCCTTTTCCGGATCAAGTCGTCGTCCGGAATTCAGGGCACAGACTTTCAGGCCGGCTTCGCACAGGATTTTGATCGCCATCCCGCCCCCGGCACCGGTTCCGATCACAATCACGTCATATCTCTGTGTGGGCATAAGACTCTTACGATTTCGAAGGCGCGGGATCAAGATGACGATGTTCCGGATCATCCTTATGCGGACAAGCGGGAGACTCAGCGTAGAACTTCAGGCCGGGGAAATCCAACTCCTTCAGGCCAATTTCACTGGTGTAAAAACCCATCACGGTGTATTCGCGTATCAGACCGAAGAATGTGCGGCCACGTTCTTCACCCGGGCGGAATTTCTTCTTGTAGGCAAGCGATTCCAGAAGAGTGACTTGCTGGTCCGGATTGAGGCTCAGGAACGCCTTACTGGAATTTGCTTGGCTGTGCGAGTTCAGCCAGCTCAGACCGGTGCGGAACTGCTGTTGCAAATCAGAGTCGCGCGAAACCATTAAGTCGATGAACTCTGAGACTCCCGCTTCGTGCGCGCCGGGGGTGCTGTCCGTGGGGATAATAATATCGGTGAGACGTTCGATCATCGCATATTCAGCAGCGGTAAAAAACAGCGGCCGATACACTGCTGGCCTGATTGGCGTCAGGGCGCTATGGATGTGTCCGCAGGCAAAGCTCCACTTGCTGAAACCGGGGAAGGCTGCAGCTCCGGCCGCCAGCGTAAGGATACGCAGGATTTCACGACGTTCTATGCTTTGGCCGGCCATTCTCTCCATCTCCTTGCTAATGGTGGCGCTCCTGCTCTTCGTATCAAACCGCAGCCTCGGCGGAATCTCTCTTAAGAGTCGTAGCGTTGCTGATGAGCGGCTTGGCCCAAAAGCCGATGCTGAGAATGATTCCGTATGTCAGGTAAAGGAGCGTCATGCCGTTCCGCAGCCCGACATGGTCCCCGATTCGCCCAATGATCACCGGCACGACCGCCCCGCCAATGCCCATCCCGGTTCCTAGTATTCCGGCGAACGAACCGTGGTGCTCGGCTACAGAATTGAGCGCCAGCGAGATCACAATCGGCCACATCACCGACGCAAACAGACCGATCACGGGGAACGCCAGGCGTGAAACACTGCCCGGTCCAAACAACGCCATCGTCAGGCAGAGCAATGCTCCAATCGAGGCGCCGATCAAAACCCTCCGGCTGTCGAAGACCTTCAGCAACAACATGCCAACCAAACAACCCGCCGTCATCAGGCCCCAAAACCACGAGACGGCGTCCGCACCGGTGGTGTGCGGATCGAAGCCGTGGTACTGAGAGAGAAATTTTGAAATCCAGTCCGCAGTTCCCTGCTCGCAGCCCACGTAAGCCAGCATCGAGACAAAGTACATCCAGACAACCTTCTTTCGTGCCAGGCTGCAGTACATCTCCCAGGAACCAGCGCTCTCTTCGGTCGTGTATTGGACGCGGGGAAACTTCGACATTGCCAGAACCGCGATCATCAGGAGAGTTGCTGCTGCAAAAATCCAGTAGATCGAAGCCCACGGCAACGCGCGTGGAGTGAGCCGTCCGAGCACGCGCAGGAGGACGTTGTCATCCGGCACGGGCTTTTCGAGGCCCAGAACGAGATACGAGTAGATACGCGGGCTAAGGAACGATGCAGCACCGAAAACAAACTGAGCCAGCGCAGAGTAAAAAGCGTAATGCTCTTCACCACCTGAAACCCGTAGCAGCGGATTGATCGCCACTTGCAAAACAGCCATTCCAGCGCCGATCACGAAATAGGAAACGATCGCGACACGATATTCCGGAAAAAGAGCGAAGCTTAGTGACCCGAGTGTGCCCGAGAGAAATGCTGCGATCATGACCGGTTTCTCCGTCAGTCGCTCGACCAGAAAACCGGCTGGAATCGACATTACACCGTAGGCAATAAAGAAAGAGAACGCCAGGAAGGCAGCCGCCGTTAGCGACACATGAAAGCTATTCATGATGTCCGGAACGAGTGGCCCGACAATATTCGTCAGCAGCGAGATCACGAAGAATGTAACCATGACGAGGCTGACCATGTATCGATTTCTTGGCATTAGCGTCCTTTAAGACCTCGGCCTGGGTCTGCCCTCGATGGGGTGTTCAGTCAGCACGTGGGACTCCACGCTTAATGCCATCGTGCCAGACCCTTGCGGCGCCGATGAGATTGCTGTCTTCTCCGAGCGAAGCCAGGGTAATCTCGCTCTTCTCAAATGGGACAAAACGACAACCACGACAAATCAACTTGCGAATGCCGTCGAGAAACAAGGGCGCGCTCTTCATCAAGCTGCCGCTTAGGATGATCACGTCGGGGGTGAACAGATTGATGAGGTTGGCGAGACCCAGTCCCAGATAGTAGGACTCCCGCTCAACCGCCTGGCAAGCCACAGCATCACCCTTCCGCGCCAGCTGGCAGATGCGCTCGGCGGTGAGATCTTCGCGATGCGGATAATCGGCCGACGTATTCGCTTCGAGCCATGCCACCATCGCTGGTCCCGCAGCCAGCGATTCCCAGCAGCCCCGGAAACCGCAAGAACACGGCGGTCCAGCGGGATCGATGACCTGGTGGCCAAGTTCGGGATGTGCTCCGCCTACGCCGCGATAAAGGTGTCCGTCGAAAACAATCCCGCCGCCAATCCCGGTTCCAACCGTGATATAGATGAGTCGCGACTTGTTCTCTCCGGCGCCCCACCCTGCCTCGGCGAGGGCGGCGGCATCGGCGTCGTTTTCCAGGGCTACCTGCACATTGAATATGCGCGCCAAGTCTCCCACCGGATTCTGCCCGCGCCATCCGGGAAGAAAATCAACTTCGCCAAACTTTCCGGTGAACGGGTCTACCGGACCCGTCGATCCAATCCCTATGCCGGTGATTTCAACGCCGGCAATTTGTGCCGTCTCACGCAGCAGGCTAGTGATCGTCGCCAAGCCGTGCGTGTAGCTACCAGCATCGGTGGGCGACTCCTTGCGCGCCAAGACTTGCCCGCTCTCGGTCACCATCCCAACCGCTATTTTTGTCCCGCCGATGTCAACAGCACCAATCATCAGATATCCCTGCCTGTTTCTTGTCAGTTTCACAGAGGACGCACCAAGAGCGAAGGTTATATTTCCTCTCTTGGCGTTCCCATTTTTTCGTGCGACAAACCCCATTCGTCCTCGACGATGTAGGAACAGAGACGAAAAGAATCACAGTCCACTCCCGACAGCCCAGCCAATCGCTCAGCAACGAGTTGCGCCGGAATGATATCGATGAGGAATTGCCACTCGGAAGGCATTTTTGGCAGACGGAAGACGAGGTGTCCGGCGTGTTCCGGGAGATCTTGACCGATCAGCATGACGCTAGCGCCCAGATGCATTAGGTCCCGTGCCACCATCAAATCCTGGAGGCGCATGCTCCTTCCGTCGATCCATATACCGAAACGCGCACCGTCGGCGACCATCTCCTGCGGCCCATGGCGGAACGCTCCCGTCCCCATCGCCGTGGCTGGGGACTTGACACCTTCCTCCCACAAAAGTCTGACCTCATGGCAGGTTCCCAGACTCGAACCGCGCGCCAGAAAGTAAGACACGCTCCCGGGCAAAAGCCAGGCTGACTCCGCAATTTGCTGCCGCCAGCCGGGAAGCGATGACGCGGCCGCGGCAACCGCGTCCGACAGTGAGGTTGTAAGGGCATCATCAAAGATGCCAATGCTGGCGCTGGCCAGAGCTCCGGCGGTTGCGGCTAACGTGGAATAGGTATTGACAGAGATTCCGTGGTCGAACTCGGCGCTGATCACAATCGGGATTTGCGCCTCCTGGGCGAGAGGCCCGTCTTCCGAATTGGTCACTGCAATAACGATGGCGCCACACTCGCGGGCTTTTGCCAGCAGATGCACGATTTCTATACTTCGGCCCGTTCGCGAAATGACGATGATCACGGCTTCGGAGGGTATAGCGGCAAACAGCAGGAGTTCCGAGGCGTCCTGCATATACACAGGATGACCGCCTAGAGAGAATAGAGAAGCTGCCGTCAAGGCGGCGTGCCAACTGCTGCCAATTCCGGTCAGATAGACATGACGGGCATTGCGGATCGTCGCGGCCGCTTCGGCCAACCGACGGCAACCAGTTCCCTGGAGATAGTCAATCGTTCGTTGCAGTTCGACAGGCTGGCGGAGTATATCCTCAAGAAAATGGGTCATGGTTCAGAGTGTAGGAAGCCGGCTTTGGAAATCGGTTTCATGTCTGTCCTTTTTATCCTTAGCTACGCGATGCGTAGGTAGGTCGAATAATGCTCATCCCCAATGTCGGTAAAGGGGAGCATCTTGATCGTGCCCCCCGCGGTCACCACTTGCCAGCTTCTACGGTCCGTCCTCTTGGCCGCCAGAAGGTCCGCCCTGGTCAGCGGCGATGGATTATCCGTAACCGCAAACAGTACGAGCGGTCCAAATAGTAACGCGACGGTCTGCGGATGCTGTGGATCGACCGGTTCGAGTCGCGTCTGCATTGGCAACTCCAGTTCGATGCGATCGCCGCTTCTCCATCTACGATGAATCGCAGCAAAACTTCCTAGAGTTGGTGTCACCTTCTCGCGGCGGCCATTGATCGAAATCGACGCTCCGCTGGCCCACGCTGGAATCCGAAAACTCACAGTGAAATCGGTCGCTTTCGACGTCTTCACATCGAATTGCACCATGCTGTCAAACGGGTATTGGCCTTGTTGCGTCAGTTCGACTTGTGCGCAATCTTGTGTCCATCGCAGAGTGGAGGGGATATACAAATTCACCCAGATCCCGCCCGGATCCCGGAAGTAGGCATTGATGCGATAGTCGGCTGCTACCTGGGGCAGTGTGCCCGAGCAGCATGCCCAGTGCTGATCGTCCCTGTAAGATTTATGGCCCTTGAAGTTATAGTCGGAGTAATAGAAAGCTCGCCCGTCGGACATTAACGGCTTCGCGCCTAGCACGGTGTTATACATCACGCGCTCCGCGCTGTCTCCATAACGCGAATCACGAGTCACGCGCAGCAGATATCGCGTGAGCTTGAAATGCGCGTACGAGCCGCATGGCGTCTCAAAACTGTTATGGCTATCGGTGAGGCTCGCGAACACGTCGGGACCCTGGGGAGCGCGAAGTATCTCATCCGGCCCCCAGCCTCCAGTGGCGAAACTCTGTTTCGAGAGCATGTCGAAAGCATTCATGGCCGCGCGCAGATGCTTCTCGCTGCCCAGAGTCAGGTACGCCTGCATCGCCGAACTCAGCGAATTTACATAGCTGTAGGCATGTCTGCCGGCTAGAACATCCCGTCCTTCAGCCAGTGGATCGTAATATTCGTCGTAGAGGTACTGCCGTCCCAGTTCACGGTAGCGATCCCCGCCGCCGCGCTGATATGCCAGAAAAAGATTCTCTGAAATCGTGTAAGATTCGTCCCACGTCCAAGTCTCATCCTTATCCGGTCGCCAATTTGTTCCATGCTTGACGGCGTGCTGCGGAAAATGGGGCAACGCCGCGTTGGTGGTTTGTTCGAGAATCGAGAAAGCATCGCGATCGCCAACGTACCGGTGCGAATCGATCAGCCCGCACACGATCTTGTCGTAGCAGTACGTGGGGAAGCGGTTCTTGTCGTAATAATCACCAGAAATCGTCTGGGCATATAAGCGGTTCAAGCGCAGCACCTTGTCGCGCGTGGCTTGGTCTCGCCGGATGGCGTACATGCGCGCGAGCGCCGAGACCCATTGGCCGAACGTGCAGCTGGGAGCAAAACCAGCTCCGTCTTTACCCATTTCGTAATCGGGATTGTAGTCGTACCAGCCACCCAGATCTTCACCAGGAGCTGGTTGGCCGCTCATTTGGCGAAAAGGTTTCAGCAGACTGTCGTCGCTCAAACTCATAACGACGGCATGAGTCTCCTCAAGTTGTTTCTCATGAAGATCGCTTGTCAGCGCCACATCGCCGTAATCGAACTGCTCCAACGGTTGCAGCGCGTTTGTAGCGGCGAGCGCTCTCGGCAGCCAAAGACCAGGGACAACAGTTCCGGCAGACATCAGCGATGCCGACTTCAAGAACCTCCTGCGCGAAATTGCCTGTGAAGAGAACATAGCTACCCACCATCACTTCGGTTCAAAGTGACAACCTTCGTTCGAACGCGAGGAGAATGCTCCCAACTCGCATTTTTCGCTCACGGCTTTCGTGTCTGTCCTGCGCTGGCTTCAATCAGCTGTTGCACCGGTTCGATCCCCATGAGCAGCAGGTCGGCCTTGGGAGTCTTTGCACGTTCGATGATTGCGAGTTGTTGCAATCTCCATAACTCCGGGGAAGGTTCGGACCGATCGAGATAATCGAGTGCAGACAGGCCTGACAATCCGAGAGCCGAGAGATCTTCCGAAAGTGGCGTGAGTTCGTGCAGCAAGAAAGAAGTTTCCAGTTGAGGCGTGAGTCTGGCATCGTTGTCACGCCAGGCGGCAAGAACTGTCCGTATTTCTCCTTCAGCGGCCCGGTTATTCTGACCGCTTGCGAGATATGTCTGCACCGAGTCGCGAAAATGCCGCACCTGATCGCTCTCCGGACTTACCGCATCTATCAGCCGGTTTAGAGGAGCCCGGAAATCCCACGCAATTTTCAAACTACTCATGCGAGCATAGTCCTTCACCGGCTCGATGGCGTTCGCAAGAGTACGAAGGGCAGCGATGTCATCTGTTCCCGCCATGCGGTGCATCGATGAGATCATCGAGGATTTATGGGTCAGTCCAAGCCATTCGAGGCGCCAACTCAACTCATCAAGTCTCACGTACATCGAGACTGGATCTTGCACCTCTGGCGGAGACCATAGCCGTTCAGCAATCGCGGCGTTGCGCGGCCAGACTCTAGAATCGATGTTCTCGGGAGTAACCCACTCCGACCACATACAAGCCTCGCCACCAAGGATGCGGCTCTTCTCCTCGGGACTCAGCGAGGCAGCAGCGCCGCTCATCGGGTCCACGGCATAGTGCCGCGAAGCCGGCCACATCAGGTCGAGATAGTAGCCGAAGGAGAGCAGGCTGCCATAGCCTTGCTGAGCGGCACTTGCCAAAGATTGCTGTCCACGCCAGGACTGCACCACGACGCTCTTCGGCAGATCGGGATGCATCACCTCATCCCATCCCATCATGATTTTGTGGTGCTTGCTCAAAATCTTCTGCAGACGTTGATTAAAGTAAGCTTGCAGATCCTGGTTGTTTTTCATCCCATGAGCGTGGATGAATGCCTGGATTTTAGGATTGGTGTCCCACTGGTGACCGTTGACCTCGTCTCCGCCTATATGAAAGTAGGCGTCCGGGAAGAGTTGGGTCATCTCCGCAATGAACTTGTCGATAAAGTTGTAGGTTTCTTCGCGCGTTGGATCCATGACAGCATCAACGCCATCAGGTTCGATCAGGTATGGTCCCGGCCCACTCGCCAGTTCCGGATATCCAACAAACAATGAGCGGCTATGGCCCGGCATCTCGAACTCAGGAACCACGCGTATGCCGCGATCACGGGCATAGGCCACGAAGTCGCGAACTTCGTCTTGCGTGTAATACAGACCGTCGGAACCCGTTTCCTGCAGTTTTGGGAAACGTTTGCTTTCGACGCGGAAACCTTCGTTGTCGTATAGATGCCAGTGCAGGACATTCATTTTTACTGCTGCCATTCCATCGAGGTTGCGCTTGAGCACGTCCAGTGGAATGAAATGGCGGCCAACATCAACGAGCAGGCCACGCCACGGGAACCGCGGATGATCCTTCATGGTCAGGACTGGTACGGCAAATCCGTTTGCGCTGGTTTCGACCAGTTGAAGAAGGGTCTGAAGGCCATGCAAAATGCCAAGCGGATTGGGTGCGCTGAGCTTCGCGCCCGACTGGTTGATCGCCAGCTCGTAAGATTCATCTTCACCCAGTTTTTGCACTTTCTCACTGCCATGAACGGTGTGGATCTGCAGAGTCGGATTGGCTGAGTCGACCGGTCTCTGCTGGAGCAATATGCCAGTTTGGCGGGATAGCTCGACAACAAACCGGTGTACTCCCCGATCCAGCATTGCATCTCTATAACCCGTGACCGCCACGGAGAAAGATCGATCAACTGATAGCTGCCCATCGCCAGGTTGCACAACTGCCGGCATCGGCATCAGGTTTAGCCCGCGCGGAGTTTGTGCAGAGGAAAGAGATGCAAGTACAAAAGCAGCACTGGACATCAGCAAATTTCGCATTGTTTCGCGGGTGCGGTGCGAATTCATCAGATTCACGCTTCTTTCGCCCACGCCCACGTAGCCACGGAATCCCCGTCCAGAGCAAGATCCGCCTGCATCGTGCCCAATTGCACCGCGACCGATCTGGCTGGCCCGGCATTCGTTACCACCAGTACCCTTGTTCCATCTGGATTTGTGAAAGCCGCATGGCTGATTCCGGCCAGCGTGCTACCGGACTCAAAGCGTCGTGCGCCCTGGCGAATGGCGCGGGAAAAGTGCGCGAACGCCCAGTATTGTCCACTGCGGGTAATCTCTCGCGTTTGCGAATGGATGGTCACCAGGCCTCCACAAGGAAAAGGCCCGATGTTTGGACGCCCCTGTTCATCCAGAGCCAGATTCCAACCGGTAATCGAGGTGGACCAGTTGCGCAAAGCCGCGGTGAACGTCTGCCCCCACTTTGCCCAATCCGTCAGATAGTCAGGGCTTGTATAGTCCGGGCCGCCCTCGGTCCAATGCATTTCCGCGTCGGGATGAACTTCATGCGCCTTGGTCATCATGTCCGGAGTCCCGACATACCCATGCCAGGCAATCGCGTTGCAGTACTTCCGCAAGCCGGGATCATCGAGTTCAGCAACCGCGCGACCCCACAGGTTGTAGTTGTGATCGAGAATCCAGATCTTCGTCGCCAGACCTTGTTTTTCGAGTAGCGGGCCCAGATGTTTGCCGACGAACTCAATTTCGTACTCCTGCGGCCAAATGCACGCGGGCATCCGGGCATCCTGGTCGGTGTCCACTTCGTTTTGTGGCGTTACGGCTTGAATCGGAACCCCCTCTTCAGCGTAGGCATTGAGAAATTTCAAAAAGTACTGCGCATAGGCCGGCAGGTAACGGCGCCGCATCGAACCACCCAACATCGATCCTCCGGCCTTCATCCAGCCCGGCGGGCTCCACGGCGAGGAAAAAAGAAAGAGCTCGGGATTCGCTTTTCGCGCCTCGCGCAACATCGGCAAAATATACTGGCGATCTTGGTCAATTGAGAACCGTTTCAATTCCGGATCGGCGTCCCCTTCATCGTAGCTGTACACCTTGGTCGAGTAATCGCTCGAACCGATGCAGGTGCGGCAAACGCTCAGCCCCATCTCCGAGGGATGAAACAATTCATGAAACAGCGGTTCGCGCGCCGACGCAGAAAGCCGGTTGAATGTGTAGCAAGCAGCGTCGGTAAATGCGGCGCCGAAACCGAGAATTGATTGGAACTCCTTCTCCGGGCTAAGAACAATCGCCGGCTCGGCAGTCTGCCCGGCAGCGAGCTGCCAGCGAGGGCTAGTCTTGCGGGCAAAGCGATCGTTCGCGTTCGTGACCCAGGCGGCGATCTCTCCCGGTTGCTCTGTGGTGTCAGCGCCGAGCGCCGGCAACGAGTGGGCTGCTGCGGAGGCTGCCAATCCCGCAACCGAATATCTCAAGAACTCCCGCCTTGTTTTGTCCATCGGCATCGCTTTCTCCTGGTTTGCTTGCAATAATTTGCCAGCTTACAATTCATGAGCACCGCGTTGTTCGGCGACGCGCCTGTCAGCCGGGATTCCCTATGCAGTCCAAACGAAAACGGCTTCGATTCCTGTATGCAATCGTCACCGGCTTTAGTCTTGCCATAAGTTGTGCAGCGCAAACCACTCCGGCTGCCAAAACCCGGCAGGGCTGGACGCTGGTGTGGAGCGACGAATTCAACGGATCCGACGTCGATCGCTCCAAGTGGGTTCTGGAGACGGGCGGCAATGGATGGGGTAATAAGGAGCTCGAATCCTATACCGATCGCAGCGAGAACGCCTCGGTGCATGACGGGAACCTGGTTATTAAGGCGAAGGCGGAAAAATACACCGGCCCCGACGGCGTCGCCCGAAACTACACCTCGGCGCGCCTTAAGACCTCTGGCAAATTCTCGCAAACTTACGGCCGGTTCGAAGCCCGCATTAAAATTCCCTACGGTCAGGGCATGTGGCCGGCTTTCTGGATGCTCGGCGACGATATCGACAAAGTCGGCTGGCCCGCCTGCGGCGAAATCGACATCATGGAAAACGTGGGTAAAGAGCCGGGTACCATTCACGGTTCTATTCACGGGCCGGGATACGTTGGCAACACCGGCATCGAGGCGCCCTATACCCTTCCCCACAACCAGCGCTTTGCCAACGACTTCCATGTCTTCGCGATCGAGTGGGATCCGGATTCCATCAGCTTCTACGTCGACCAGGATCTCTACGTCCGCCGCACCCGGGCCTACCTTCAGCCGGGATGGAAATGGGTCTTCGACAAGCCGTTCTTTTTGATCCTTAATTTGGCAGTCGGCGGCGACTGGCCCGGAAGCCCGGACTCTACTACCGTGTTTCCTCAAACGATGCTGGTCGATTATGTGCGCGTTTACAACGCGGCTGAACCGGCCATCGTGGAACCGGCCAAGCCCTGAAGTTCGCCGACGACGGTCCATGCTTACTCCGCCTGTAATACGCGCGCCGGACCAGTTGACTCGCGTACGATCAGTTCCGGCGCTATCGTAATCAGCCGCGGCCCTTTTGCCTTCCCGTTCGAAATCCGCTCCAACAATTGCTGAGCGGCCATCTCTCCCATTTGCCGCAGGGGTTGCCGAACCGTGGTCAGCCTGGGAGTCAGATATGCTGCCGCCTGGATATCGTCAAAGCCAACCACCGAAACATCCTCAGGAACGCGCAGTCCGGCATCGCGAAAGGCGCGCACCGCTCCGATTGCCGAAATATCGTTGAAGGCAAACAGGGCCGTGAATTGCTCCCCACTCGCGAGCAACTCCCGCGCCGTCACGTAGCCCTCTTCCGGAACCGAAGGCCCGGGATTTTTCGAGTCTCGTTGCAATTGAATCGTCAGCTCAGCGCGCACTTCGATGCCGAGCTGCGCAGCCGCTTGCAGCACTCCTCTCCACCGGTGCTCTGTATCCTGACTACCACGATGTCCTTTGAAGAACGCGATGCGCCGGTGGCCGAGGGCGACCAGATGTTCGAGCGCGGCGAAAGTGGCCTTCTTGTTATCGACGGTAATGTTGGTCACGCCCGGCGTGCGATGATGTCCCGAAATGGCGACCACCGGCACCGGCAGCGCCTGCACGCCCGGGGTATTGAGCAGAATCACGCCTTCAACCGCGCGGTCGATTAACATGCGCGGATACTCCTGAATCAAGTCGGGCTTGCCCCGGTGGCTCGCCACGAAATAGAAGTAGCCCTCTTTCAGCAACTGGTCTTCGATGCCGCGCATGATCAACGCCGCATAGCCTTCGCTGATCTCCGGTGCCAACACGCCCACCATGAATCCGCGCTTGAGGCTCAGGGACCGGGCAAAGAAATTTGGCCGATAATGCAGCTTCCGCGCTGCTTGCAGCACCCGATCCTTGGTGTGCTTTGGAATCGCCTTGGCCGCCGGCGAATCGTTCACCACAACCGACACTGTGGCCGGCGAAAGCTTCAGATATTCCGCCAGCGTTTTTAGGCTCACCGGTTTTAGGGGCGAAGCCGTTTTGAGCGAATTCGCAACGCGCTTTCGAGCCATTCTATTGGAAGCAGCCTTCCGATTCTGCGTGCTCAGCATTCTGCATAAATTCAATTAAAGCGGTTTTGTAGAGCCGCTAAGCGGTTTGGCGACAGAACATCGTGATTCATCCCGGCAAGCAATGTCAAGTGTTTTGCGCGGGGTTCCCACGATTCGCACCTGCGCGCTGACAACAGTCTTTTCGGGAAACTCAGTTGGACCGAGATGCTGACTCTGTGAGAAGATCCCCTAACAGTGGGCTTCTAATCTGGATTCAATGCCAACGTTCATTTCCCGTTCATGGGTCCGTCATATTTGCTTAGGAACAGCGAGCAGGACGATTCTCATTGCCTCGTTGATATCCCATCTCGTCGGAGCCTCAGCGCAAAATCCCGAGCGCGGAGATGCGCGGGAGCAGCAAGGCGGAATGAGCACCGGCGTCGCTCACGCCGCGGTAAAAGATTCCTTATCTCGACCGATTACTGCCGGAGGCTTCGTAGATGGCGCTCCGGCGATCTTTGCCGATGTCACTCACGCGGCAGGTTTGGACAAGTTCCATCACCGCTCTGGAACTCCCGAGAAAAACACGATCCTCGAAACGCCCGGTTCCGGTGTGGCGCTCATTGACTATGACAACGACGGCTGGCTCGACATCTATTTACTGAACGGGTCAACGTTCCCCGCATTGAAAGGCAAGGAAGCGCCACCGCGAGCGATGCTCCTGCACAACAATCACGATGGCACTTTCACCGATGTCACCGAAAAAGCTGGAGTGGCCAACGCACGCTGGGGCTTTGGCGTTGCGGTCGGGGATTACGACGGGGACGGCTGGCCGGACATTTACGTTTCTAACTTTGGCAAGAACCGCCTCTACCACAATAATCACGATGGCACTTTCACGGACGTCGCCGAAAAGGCGGGCGTAACTCTGGGGGGTTGGTCGACGGGCGCGACATGGGGCGATTACGATCGCGATGGGTTGCTGGACCTGTTCGTTCCTGGCTACGTGAAATTCGACCCCGATAACCCGCCCGTTGCCGGCAAAGGCGGCCTTCCGCCGGGCTTTTGCCGGTTTCGCGGCATCGACGTGATGTGCGGTCCACGCGGCCTTCCGGGAGAGAGCGATCACCTCTTCCACAATAATGGCGATGGGACTTTCACCGATGTAAGCCTGAAAGCCGGCGTCTCTGATCCCAGAGGGTACTACGGCCTAGCCTCGGTGTTCGTCGATGTCGATGACGATGGCTGGCTCGATCTGCTCGTGGCCAACGACTCTGTTCCGAAATATCTTTACCGGAACAAGCATGATGGCACATTCGAAGACATCAGCTATCTCTCTGGATTTGCTTTGAACGATGAGGGGCGCGAGCAAGCCGCAATGGGGATCGCGGTGGGCGATTACAATCGCGACGGCAAAGTCGATTTTTACATCACTAATTTCTCAGACGATTACAACACGCTATACAGTAACGACGGAGACGCCAGCTTTTCAGACGTCAGTTTTGCGGCTGGCATTGGCAACGTCACAATTCCCTTCCTGGGCTGGGGGACCTGCTTTTTCGACTTCGATAACGATGGCTTGCTCGATATCTTTGCCGGTAATGGACACGTTTATCCCGGCGTCGATAAGCAGGACTGGGGCACTACGTTCGGGCAGCGCCCGCTCTTGTTCCGCAACTTGAACGGAACAAAATTTGAAGAAGTTCCCCCAGCGACTGGGAGCGGACTGGCAGTCGTTGTCTCCGCGCGCGGCGTCGCGTTCGGCGATTTGTTCAACGACGGTCACGTCGACGTGGTGCTCAATGTCATCGACTCGACGCCTGTGCTTCTGCGTAACGTCGTCAACAACGGAAATCACTGGATTGGAATTCGACTGGTTGGCGGCCCCAAGAGCCCACGGGATGCAATCGGCGCTAAGGTGTTTGTTACGACGGGCACAATCCGCCAACGGGGTGACGTCTTCAGCGGCGGCAGTTATGCTTCGAGCTCCGATCAGCGGTTGCACTTCGGCTTAGGCGCGGCAACCAAGGTCGACAAACTGGAGATCCAATGGCCAAGCGGGGTAAAGGAAGAGATCCGAATTCCCGCGGTGGACCGGATTTTCACCGTCGTCGAGGGCAAAGGGATCGTTGAACCGTGACCGCGAAGCCACCACCCAGTCGCGACCTGCATCGATCCAGTCTCCGTTCTCTCTCCGCCGTTTGTTCCCTGCTGTTTCTAACGGCGGCCCTCGGGATTTCCCAGGATCACCCCGCGCTGACGAAAACAACCTCTATACCGGCGGAATCGTTTGTCGATGTGACGGCCAGGCTTGGCGTCAATTTCAAGTATCTCGCGTCGCACACTTCCCGGAAGTACTTGCTCGAGACGATGGGGCCGGGAGTTGCGCTCTTCGACTATGACGATGATGGACGCCTCGACATTTTCCTTGTGAATGGCGCGCCCCTGGCCGATCCAACCACCAAAGGAACAATTCCCCAAAAAACAGGCCCACAGTACTGGAACCGCCTCTACCACCAAAAGGTGGACGGTACTTTTGAAGACGTTACCGAGAAAGCAGGTTTGCAAGGCGTCGGATACGGAATGGGTGTCGCGGTCGGCGATTACGACAACGACGGATTTGAGGATCTCTATGTGACGGCCTACGGTGGTAACCGGCTGTACCACAACAATGGCAATGGAACCTTCACCGACGTGACGCAAACTGCCGGGGTGGGGGGAAGCGGTTGGTCAACCAGCGCGGCTTGGATTGATCTGGATGGGGACGGGTTCCTCGACTTGGTCGTCTTGCGCTATCTCGACTGGGATTTTGACGACCTGTGGTGCGGCGAACACAAAGAAGGCTACCGCGCATATTGCCATCCTGACCACTTCAAGCCGATCGCACCGCTCGTTTATCACAACAATAAAGACGGGACCTTTACCGAGATTGCTCAGAAGGCCGGTCTTTCCAAGCCCGCAAAGGGACTTGGCTTGGCGATTGCCGACTATGATCGCGACGGCCATATCGATTTGTTTGTCGCCAACGATTCCATGGTGGAGTTCCTATACCACAACAAAGGAGACGGCACTTTCGAAGACGTAGGGCTGGTGTCGGAAGTAGCCGTGGACATCGACGGACGCACGTATGCCGGCATGGGCGTCGACTTCGCGGATTACAACAATGACGGCTGGCCCGACTTGGTCGTCACGGATCTTGCCAATCAGCGCTATGCTCTTTACCAGAACAACGGGGATGGTTCATTCACTTATGTCAGTCCCAACGCTGGAATCGGGCAAATGACATTAACCCACTCGGGCTGGGGAGTGCGCTTTTTCGACTATGACAACGACGGGTGGAAAGATCTGCTCATTGCTCAAGGACACGATCTCGATACCATCGAACTCAACTTCCCCCATCTGCGATATCGGGAGCCGATGCTTCTTGCACGCAACACCGGCCACGGGTTCGAAGACGTATCAGCGCAATCCGGAAGCGTTTTCAGCCAGCCGTGGGTCGCGCGCGGATTGGCCATTGGCGACCTGGACAATGATGGCCGCCTCGATGCGGTCGTGACCACCAACGACGGCCCGGTTCACGTCCTCCACAACCAGACGCAGACGCAGAATCATTGGATCCTTCTGAAATTGGTTGGACACAGCAGCAATCGCGATGCGATCGGTGCAGAGGTCGAGCTTGTGACCGCACTGGGCCAGCAGTTCGCCACGGTTTCAACGACCAGCAGCTATCTTTCCGCCAGCGACAAGCGCATACACTTCGGCTTGGGGAAGGAAAATGCAGCGCTGAGAATTGAGATCCGCTGGCCGAGCGGGATCCGGCAAACAATAAAGGACGTTCCAGCCGACCAGATTCTGCAAATCGACGAACCCCCTAGGCCGGCATCATCGCCAAAGCCATGACTGCACGACTCGCAAGCCGATTTCTTTTTCTAGGTTTGAGCGCCCTCTGCCTGGTTCTTCCGATGCCGAGCCTCGCTCAATCCGCAGGAGACTTCAGCAGCGGTATGGCTGAATTTCGCGCCGGAAATTATTCGTCGGCCGTCGAGTTCTTTGCCCGCGCCGAGGCCGCATCCCCAGGCACGACCGATGCGTTGCTTTACCGAGCCGAGTCCCTCGTCCATCTCTCCGATTTTTTCGGCGCCGAGCAAGCATTGCAGCGCTACATCGCTTCGCATCCGGAATCCTCGGACGCGCTCTACCTGCTGGGTTTTGTCCTCCACCGCGAAAAACGGCCATCCGAATCGCTGGCCTTTTACACCCGCGCCGCCAGCCTTGCCCCACCGGCGAGCGATGACTTGAAGATTGTCGGCCTTGACTACGTACTACTGGATGACTACCCAGATGCCATCAAATGGTTGCAGAGTGCGGTCGAGCACGATCCCACCAATAAGGATGCCTGGTACTACCTCGGCAGAGCCTTTTACACGAAGTCACAGCGGGGCGAGGCTCGGCGAGCGTTTCTTACTGTGCTGAGCCTCGATGCACACGACTCGAGGGCCGAGAATAACCTTGGTCTGATCTATGAAACCGACGGCGAACCCGCAGCCGCGATGGAGGCATACCGGCAAGCCATTGCCTGGCAGGAACAGAGTTCGCACCCCAGCGAACAACCCTACGTTAATCTCGGCAACCTTCTTATGGAGCAGGGCGAGATCAAGCAGGCCTTCGCGCCGCTTGAGAAAGCAGTATCGCTGGCTCCGAACAATGCTTTCTGTCACCTGATCCTGGGTGTCGCATACCGCCAGAGCAGCAAACTGGACCAAGCTCAACAGGAATTGGAAATGGCAACGCGGCTAGAGCCCGACAATCCTACCGCTCACTATCAATTGGGCAGATTGTACAAAGAGCGGCATGATCTAAGCCGCGCTCAAGCTGAATTTGAGAAGACCGCCGAGCTAAAGACTCGTGCCGCCGGTTCGCAGACAGCCCCACCCAAGCCGTGAACGCCGGGCCAAGGGCTACTGCGGATTCGGAGAAGCGGGGGGCAGCTCGGCATCATTCGGATGCGCTGCCCGATAGCGCTCCAGTGATTGTTGGGAACGCGTCGCCGCTTCATCTTTAAGCCGTTGAAAGGTTTCCATCGCGCGGCGAGCTTCTTCCATGCGGCGCAGCCTTCGATAGACGGTTCCCAGCTGATACCATGCCTGTTCCACAACTTCCGGATCGCCATCCGTGGTTGCGGCCCGCTGCAGATGTTCCGCCGCCGCGGCGTCCTCGCCCAACAGCATCTGCGCCCGTCCGAGGTTGTAGTCAGCGTGGACGAGGCCGGGCTTTTCTCGCAGTGCGGCTTCGATAAGTTCTTTTCCCTTGGCGCCATCGCCCTGCTCGATGGCTATCGCCCCTAGCTTGTACTTGGCCAACACGTTGTTTGGATCAATTTCGAGCTCCCGCCGAAACGCCTGCTCGGCCTCCGGGATCTTATTTGCGTTGCGGTATTCCGAACCGATTTCCTCGTGAAGGCCAGGTTGGGTGGGAGCAAGTTTGATGGCAGCTTCATACTCTGCAATTGCTTCCACGTGACGATCGGCCTCGGCGTTGGCCTGGGCCAGCACCCGATGCACCCGCCACGAACCGCGATCAACTTCGAACATGCGGGCATAACTGTTTTTCGAAACCAGCAGGTGTGCACGTCCGCGGTGGTAAAGTATGTCCCCATCGTCCGGCTTGAGCTTGGCTGCCCGGTCGAGTGCTTCGGCTGCGTCCTCGGGCTTGTCCTGCGCCAGACACACAACTCCCAGCCACATCCATGCCGAGGCATCCTTCGGATACGCAGAGGTCTCCTTGGCCACCGCTGCGCGTGCTTTCTCCAGATGATTCAAACGGAACTCGGTGATTCCGAGAAACAGGTTTGCTCCGTGCAGGCGAGGATTGAGCGCGAGGGCTTTGTGAAAGCTGACAACGGCTTCGTCGTACTCGCCCTGCTCCTCGCGGACTAGGCCTAGATTGAAGTGAGCTTCCGCAAAGCCCGGTGACTGCTTGACAATCGCGGCAAAGCCGGCGGCGGCGGCTTCCAGATTGCCTGCCCGCATCGCTTCGGTTGCTTGGGCAAATTGGGCCTCGACCGAGGCGGACTGGGCGAAGACACGGGAAGCCACTACAAGAGATAGCCCACAAAGAAACGCGACCGACATCGCGTAGCGGGAACTTCGAAGAGCAAGCCCGTATTCAACCGGGAAAAACCTCATCACGTTCACAAAGGAATTCTAAACCGTTGCTGGGCACAAACAAGAGAGGCTGGACACAAGGTCCAGCCTCTGCTCTATAAACCGCGGGGAAAAAGGTCAAAATTCGTAACGAATGGTCGCCTGAATCGTTCTCGGGCTATTGAGAACGCTATGACCGCCACCTCCGGGCACTCCGAAGAAGGAGTCACCGGGATTCCCGTCAATTCCCCCAAAGACGTGCCGGTTAAAGACATTTTGGACATCAAACTTCAGCAAGATCGACTGTCCTTCACGTACCTCGGTTCGTTTGATTAGCGACATGTCCTCGTTCTTAAAACCTGGACTGCGCCACCAGGA
Organism: Terriglobia bacterium; assembly: GCA_963847715.1. Classification (GTDB taxonomy): domain Bacteria; phylum Acidobacteriota; class Terriglobia; order Terriglobales; family Acidobacteriaceae; genus Acidiflorens. The sequence continues at coordinate 62,494 of CAWKAZ010000018.1, read as the reverse complement.
AACGACCGAGGGCAGGTTGCCAAAGACATAGCCTCCACCAGTCGCCAGGGATGCGGCGCTTGGGTCTTCAAACGCTCCGCAGTTGACCGGACTTGTGCCAGTTTGATTCGCCTGGAAGATGCCATTGATTGCTGTGCAACCACTATTCCAATTGCCATTCAATGCCGGCGTCCACTTCACCGGATTCGAAGGAAAGACCGGTTGGCCCGGTATCAGACTGTACCGGTAGTTTCCGGTGCTATAGGGATTCGCGGTGGAATATTCGTTGATTACGGTTGGCGATCCGGCTTGGTAACGCTGGATGCCACTGATCTGCCACCCTCCGGCAACTTTGGCTGCGACTCCGTGGTTCAGGTATTTCTTCCCGTGTCCCATGGGGAGTTCATAGAGATAGCTAACAACGAAAGTGTGCGGGATGTCCTGATAACTGACTGCCTTCTCACCTTTCAGGTTATAGGGGTTCTGCGCTCCGAACACATTCGAATTGAAGCCCGTTTCAGTCGGGAAAGAGGTATCGGCGTCGGTGAGAGTCTTCGAGAACGTGTACGACGCCAGCAGGTTCAATCCATTCCGAAAACGGCGCTCTAAAGTGGCTTGCAGAGCGTTGTAAGTGGATTGCCCAAGGTTCTCCAGGCAGCAACTGGACGTGATATTCCAGTACTGAGGAAACGGGCGCAACAACTGCCCGATCGTCGCGTTGGAGCTGCCCCATCCCGGGACAAACCACGCTGGAACCGTCTTTCCCAGCCCGGCCAGAATCGCCGGGCCACCGTTTCCGTCGGTGCCGTCAACGCGGTAGGCCAATGCCGGCCCGAGATAGTTGTACTGAGGATTCGGAGTGTTGACCTGGGCTAGGTTTGAGAGCAAACGAGTAGCGTGCTGGCCAACGTACCCAATGCTCATGATCAAGTCCGGAGCGATCTGATGTTGGATCTGGAAGTCCCAGTTCTGAACCATCGCAGGCTTGCCATAACCCGGCGCGACATAATTGGGATTGCTCTGAGTGAATGTTAGCAGTGTCGGGTCTTTTGTGTTGCTGGGCGGCGTATAGGACGGGAATCCTGCATCGAACGACGGCGCTGGCGTGAATTGATCCGCGCTTTGGAAATTCGGACTTGCAGTCGTACCGCTGGCGAGGTTGCCTCCGAAATCGGAGTAGCTGAGCGGAGCATAGTAGATGCTATATGCGCCGCGGAACACCGTGTTGGGAATGCGATCCGGGGAGTATGCAAACCCGATACGTGGACCAAAGGCCTTGTAGTATGTCTGCGCCCCAGTCGCGCTCTTTCCGTAAATCAGAGCACCGGGCTGGCTTGGCGACGCCGGATTCGTGGCGGTCAACGAAAGAACCGACTGGGCTCCGGTTGCTTCATGGCGCGGCGTATTGATATCCCAGCGCAGACCCAAGTTTAACGTGAGGTTCCGACGCGCCTTCAAATCGTCCTGCACGAAAGCAGCGTAATAGTTTTGCCCCCAGCGTGAGAAATGCGAAGACACTGTTAAAGATTCCTGGTCGGGTAAGCCGAGCAGGAAACTGGCTATCGAGTCGCCCGTGGTGCCGGCGCTGGAGTTCTGGCTGGTCGGGGCAAACTGAGTCTCCCTGCTGTTGAACACATACGCGGGCGATTGCTGCCCGGTGCTTTCAAGCGAGTATTGATACGAGCGCCAATCAAAGCCAAACTTGAGCGAGTGGCGGCCGTGCGTCCAGGAAACGCTATCGGCTACGACCAGCGCGTTCGGAATCTGAAGACTGAAGTTGTTGTCGCTGTATTGGCTGTAGCTGATTCCGTATTGAGCGCCGTTAAATTGAAGCTGTGGAAACGTCGGACCGCTCGCACCGGAGATGCCGAGGACGCTCGGCCAGTTGGATCCGTCTACACTCGGCGCCACGCTCGCCGTCCAGACGCGATTGAATCCAACCGTGAGGTGGTTCAGTATGGTCGGGGTCGCGAGATAATCCCACCCGTAGCGAAGATAGTGAGTGAAGTAGTCGTTAAAGTAAGTGCTCGGCGTGAGCGGCGCGGGCAGATCAAAGTTGCCGCTGTTCAGAATGTTCTGCTCGCGACTGTGGTACGAAAAAAACATCTTGCTCTTATTAGTCAGATTCTCGTCGATTCGGAAACTGGTTTGTGTGATTACCTTTGGAGTTGTACCCGCGGGATTTTGATAGTTCTGCATCACACCGGGTGCACCGTTCGATGCAGGTAAACCGGGGAGATTGGTTGGTGGCAGGTAGCTCAGTATCTTCTGTGCCACGGGGCTCAGATTTGTAATCTTGTTCCCTGCGAAGGGCAGACGACAGGTTTGCCCACCGACTACCTGTGTGGTCGAAGGGTCAAATATCTGGCCTTGCACAATCTCCTGCCCGTTGCACGGGTTGATAACGCCAGTCCCCGCTCCCAAGAGGGCCGAAAAATCCCCGCCCCGCTCAGCCATTGTCGGCAGAGTGAGGATGTCGTTCTGTAGACCCACACGATTGCGGTACTGTTCCCAAGTGAAGAAGAAGAAAGTCTTGTCGCGACCGTCGTATAGGTGCGGAATCCGCACTGGCCCGCCCAGGGCACCGCCGAAATCGTTCTGTCGGTCGCGCGGTACTTTTATCACTGGCCCGCAGCACGCCCACGGCCGGGCATTCATGGCTTCGTTATGGAACAGTTCAAAGAGGCTTCCGTGGTACCTGTTTGTCCCCGACTTCGTTGTGAAGCTCTCAACCCCTCCGGATGTATGCCCAAATTCAGCCGATGGCGTAGCGGTCGTGACCTTGAACTCGGTCAGTGCTTCAACCGAGGGCGCGGTTTGATCAAAGGCGGTACCGGAATCCGAACGCTGCGTGCTGGCGCCGTCGAGGAGGATCTCGGAACCAAAGTTCTGGCCTCCCGAAATTTTTGTTTCATAAATACCAGCCGAAGAGTGGTCACCCACAGTGCCTTGGCCCGCTGTTCCGGGCGTCAAGAAGATGAAGGTCTCGGGCGATCGAACTCCACCACTCTGACCTGTGGTGTTCAACATCAGCGGCAGCTCGTGAATCTGCTTGTCACCTACGACCGTGCCAATTTCGGAACTCTCGGTCTGGATGGTGGGAGCATCGGCCAAAACCGTCACTTCCTCTTTCACATCGCCAGGTTGCAGGGTGATATTGAGAGCAGAAACCGTGTTGATTTCGATCAGGACTCCCTTTTGCAGGGACATCTTGAAGCCCGTGGCCTCTACGGTCACGTCGTAACGTCCGATTGCGAGGTCATTGACACGATACGAACCGGAACCACTGGATACGGCCTTGTACACGCTACCGGTGTCGGCTCCCTTGATCGTGATCGCCGCGCCCGACACCGCCGCGCCACTGCTATCTTGCACCGAACCGGCTATGGCTCCGCGATCCGACTGCGCCATGGCAGTCCCAGCCATCAGCAAGGAGAGAAATCCGCCGACAACCCACGAACACCGTGCAATGCGCATCAAGGCGCCTCCTGTTACCGCGGTTCTGGCTTAGTGGTCTTCCACAGACCCGAAAACCAGCATTTCAAACACCTTCGCGTTCGCTAATACAAAACCACTACCCTGCGGATGTCAAGAGGAAAGTGCAAAACCGCTTTTGTGTTGAGCTAAAGCGCTTGAGCGGACACAAATTTTGGAATTTTCCCGGGGTGATCGCCGTCCCATTTCAAATGGCGTTTCTCAAGAAATGCGGGTTGAAGAGACAAGGATTTGGCCGTAGTCACTAAAGCGCTTTAGTGAAATCTACTAAAATGCTATCCTCTCTCGCTCAGGGCTTGCCGGAGCGAGATCGTCACTCGCTTCGAGCAGCAAGCAGCTGGTTTGGAGGCCAATGGTGAAGAGAAAGTTATTCCTATTGATTTTTGTCAGCGTCGCCCCCCTTGCCGTCCGGGCTCAAACGCCTTCACCTTCCACTCCTGCCATCGAAGCGCGTGCGGATGCGATGCTCAAACAGCTGTCGCTCGAAGAAAAAATCGATCTCATCGGCGGAGTTGAATGACTTCTACATTCGCGAGATCAAGCACATTGGTTTGCCTCCACTAAAAATGGCCGACGGTCCATTCGGTGTCCGCAACTATGGGCCTTCCACGACGTTCGGCGGCATCGGTCTAGCTGCGACATGGGATCGGGACCTCGCAAAGCGCATGGGAACAGTAGTCGGTCAGGACGCGCGTGCCCGCGGCGTCCACTTCATGCTGGGGCCGGGCGTCAACATTTACCGCGCTCCGATGTGCGGCACGAAATTTTGAGTACTTCGGCGAAGATCCATTCCTCGCCTGCCCGCACCGCCGTAGCGTACATCGAAGGCATGCAGAGCCAGGGCGTGAGCGCGACCATTAAGCACTTCATGGGCAACAACCAGGAATTTCTGCGCCACGACGCCGATTCCATCATCGACGAGCGCACCATGCGCGAGATCTACCTACCCACGTTTGAGGCCGCGGTGAAGAGAAGCGCATGTCGGCGCTTTCATGGATTCCTACAACCTCATCAACGGCGAGCACGCAACGCAAAACGGTCATCTGAACAACGAAATTTTGAAGAAGGATTGGGGGTTCGAAGGTATCGTCATGTCCGACTGGGATGCGACCTACGATGGCGTGGCCGCGGCCAACGGCGGGCTCGATCTGGAAATGCCCGCGGGAAAATTCATGAACCGCGCTAACCTGTTGCCCGCCGTAAAATCGGGCAAGGTCAGCGAAGCCACGATTGACGACAAAGTCCGCCGCATCCTGCGGACTGCGATTCGCTTCGGCTGGCTCGATCGCGAGCAGACGGATTTGTCGGTATCGCTCGACAGCCAGACGGGCCGAGAAGTCGCGCTCGAGGCGGCGCGCTCGGGCATGGTGCTGCTTAAGAATGACGGCAAGTCTTCTGCCGCTCGACAAAACTAAGATCAAGTCGATTGCCGTGATCGGACCCGATGCCTATCCCGCTCCAGTAGTCGCTGGCGGCAGTGCAGGTGTGCGTCCCTTCACTGCGGTGAGCTATCTGGAAGGCCTGACCGGCTACCTTGGCCGCGGCGCAACCGTCTATTACGATCGCGGAATTCCTTCGCTCAGCGACCTGGCCGACATGACAGTTTTTTCTGTCGATGCGGCGGGCAAAGAACCGGGCCTCAAGTTTGAGGCGTTCAACAACATCAAATTAGGCGGCTACCCTTCGGTCCACCGTACCGATCAGCACATCAATGCTGATCGCTCGCTGGGCGACGGTGTCAATCAAAACGAAGTGTCCGCCCGCTGGTCGGGATATTTCACGCCCAGCAATCCTGGCGAGCACGTCATCTTTGTGCAGGGTCCCGGCGAGGGCGGAGGATACCGCCTCTACGTTGACGACAAGCTTGTCATCGATAGCTGGGAACTATCGATCGCACAGGTCAGCCAGAAACGTCTGCCGATCGCGGCTGGGCCGCATAAGATTCGCTTTGAGTACAGCGTACATTGGAGCTGGGGAGGTCCGAGTGTAAGAGTGGGCATCGTGCGTCCGGAAGCGGTGGTCGCAGCCACCGCGAAAGTGCTGGCGTCCAAGGTGGATGCGGTGGTGCTGGCGGTGGGCTTCGATTCTGACAGCGAGGGCGAGGGTGCAGACCGCACTTTTCAGCTTCCCCCGGCACAGGACGAACTCATCAATCAAATCTCAGCCGCGAACAAGAACACAATCGTCGTGCTCACTTCCGGCGGCTCGGTTGACGTAAACGCATGGCTCGACCATGTACCGGCGTTCTTTGAATCCTGGTACGCCGGGCAGGAACAAGGCACGGCGCTGGCGCAGTTGCTGTTCGGTGACTACAGTCCGTCCGGCAAGCTGCCCGTCTCTTTCGAGCGCCATTGGGAAGACAACGTCGTTCATGACAACTACTACCCGAAGGGCGGAGATAAAAAGGTTGTCTACTCGGAAGGCGTGTTTCTCGGATATCGTCACTCCGACGAAACCGAAATCAAGCCTCTGTTCCCATTCGGTTTCGGACTTTCATACACAACGTTTGCCTACACTAATCTTTCCATCACGCCTGCCCCTGCCGGCGGCCAAGAGGTCACCGTCAGCTTCGACGTATCCAACACGGGGCGCCGCCCGGGCGCCGAAGTTGCCGAAGTGTATGTGGGTGAAGTGCATCCCACAGTTCCCCGACCCGTGAAGGAATTGAAAGGGTTCACGAAGGTGCAACTGAATGCCGGCGAAACCCAGCGCGTATCACTCACCCTCGACCGCAGGGCATTCGCTTACTACAACGTCAAGAATCATGACTGGACCGTGGACGCAGGCGACTTCAATGTTTATGTCGGGAGTTCCTCCGCGCAGACTGAACTCGCCGGCAAAATAGCACGTTGAACCCCAGCATTTGCAGTCCGCTTTGTCGGTATTTGGAGGAGATCGCATCATGAAAAAGCTTCGGTTTTCACGCCGTGAGTTCTTACAGACGACCGCTGGAGCGGCAGGCGCAACGATCACTGCAAATGCCATCTTTCTCGGTCCGGACCCGCTGTTTGCGGCAACTACGCCGATGGCCGCGAGCGATCGCGTTCGTTTCGGAATCGTCGGCGTGGGAATGGAAGGCAGCAATCTGCTAACGACCGCGATTCTGCTGCCGGGAGTTGAATGTGCAGCCGCTTGCGATCTCTACGACGGCCGGCATGAACTCGCCCGAGAAATCGTCGGCAAGCCGGTCCCGACCACGCGCCGGTACAAGGAACTGCTCGATAACAAGGAGATTGACGCCATCATCGTCGCCGTGCCGGACCACTGGCACAAGCAGATCGTGGTTGACGCAATCGCAGCAGGTAAGGATGTGTACTGCGAAAAACCGTTCTCGCATAGTCCCGCGGATGGCGTCGCTCTGGTCGAAGCTGCCAAGAGATCAGATCGCATCGTCATGGTTGGGGCGCAGCGGACGAGTTCCGTTCTCTGCGCCAAAGCAAACGAACTCTACGAGCAGGGCGCAATTGGCGAGTTGAGCCTGGTGGAAGCGACCTTGGGACGGAATGATCCCACCGGCGCGTGGGAATATCCGCCGCCCCCGGACTTGTCTCCGGAAAATCTGGATTGGGATACGTGGCTCGGAACGGCGCCGAAGAAAGCGTTCGACCCGCTTGTGTTTGCGCGTTGGCGATGCTGGAAGGAATACGGAACCGGGGTGGCCGGCGACTTGCTCGTGCACCTGATCAGCGGAATGCAGCGCGTTCTCGGAATCAACGAAATTCCCAAGCGTGTCTCGGCTTTTGGAGGAATTTACCGCTGGAAGGATGGACGCAATACGCCCGACGTGCACGCCGTTCTCTTCGAATACGCCAATGTTCCCGTCTACATGCGCTTGAGCCTGGGAACGGAAACGGCGGAAGTTACACGCTTCATGGGGTCCAAAGGACTCATCGAACTCACGGAGTTTGGCCTCAGCTATTCTCCGCAACCCGGTGTGGATCTCGCTCCCAGCTATTACTCGGGTTCGTTTCCCGCTCGCCTGAAGACACCTTATCTTGCGCAGTGGCACGAGGAGCACGATCCGAAACCCGGTCAAGAACCCGCGCCCGAAAGTCTGGTTTTTAAGGGAAACGACTATGACGATTTGCGTCCTCACCTCTGGAATTTCTTCGAGGCTGTTCGCTCGCGCAAGCCGGTGCTGCAGGATGCAGTGTTTGGACACAACGCGGCTCTCGGCTGCCACATGGCCAACGAGTCTTACTTACAGGAAGAAGCCGGTCAATTGGGATGCGGTCTCGCAAAGCATTAAGTCCTAACACCCGACAAGTTTTCTGCAGTGTCACGCCCAGGCGATGCGGAGGTGGCAAGAGATGAATTTTACGCAAAGAGTGTCCAGGTTAGCGGCCGCGTCGATACTGCTGTTTTCCGCGCAGGCGCACTCCCAACAGAAGAGTGGTGAAGTGACCGAGTCCACGGCCCAGTCTTTAGTTGGACGTTGGGATCTGACGTTGAAAACTCCCGATCGCGAATATCCATCGTGGTTAGAGATCACCCAAGAAAATCAGCAACTCAAGGCGCGGATGGTGAGCCGCTGGGGACACGCGCGGCCACTGCCGAAATTTGAACTCTTACCTGGTGGAGCCATCACGTTTGTTTCTCCGAAGGAAGAAGAAGACCGGAAAGAAGACATGGTCTTTCGGGGAAAACTGGTCGGGAAGACGCTGCAAGGAACCACGACGGGGCAAGATGGAACTCCGTGGCAATGGACGGGCGTAATGGCTCCATCGCTTAAGAGAACGACCGAACCGAACTGGGGCGCACCCATCACATTGTTCAACGGCAAAGATCTCAGCGGATGGAAGCCGAGCGATCCGAAGTCGGCGGCAGCATGGAAGGTCGAAAATGGAACACTGGTAAGTCCCGGACATGGTCCAGAACTCATCACCAACGCCAAGTTTGAAGACTTCAAGTTACACATAGAATTCAATTGCGCGACAGGATCGAATAGCGGCGTTTATCTGCGCGGCCGGTACGAACTTCAGATCGAGGACGATCCCGAGCCAGAGGGACCGACCATGCGCACTGGGGGTATCTACGGATTCCTGGCGCCTGCACCCGAGCAGCCGCGCCGGCCGGGAGAATGGCAGGCCTACGACATCACTTTTGTCGGACGAGTTGTCACCGTCGTACAGAACGGCCAGACCATCATCAAGGAGCAGGAAATTCCAGGCATCACCGGCGGAGCTTTGGAGAGTCACGAAGAACTACCCGGCCCGATCTATCTGCAAGGTAGTGAAGCCGGACACGTTGCTTTTCGGAACATCACGATTACGCCCGCTAAATAATCGGCAGGGAGGCGAGCCAGTCGTCCGGCTGCCAATGATTCCTCTTTACGGCTCCCACTCCAGAGAAAATGCCGAGAATCGACGCGGCCGAAACACGTCAAACTTTACCCGAGGCGGCACTCCCGATTGTCCAAACTTGAGTTCAATCTTTACCTCGCCACCCGGGGCGGTCGCTGGGATGTCTGCTTCCTGCTGCTCTACGGGGATATTGCCTTCACCGGAAAGGACGCCGCGCAATCTGTATCCACGGAGCGTGTGCATCGGCATATCACGCCGCACGCGGATGAGAAGATGAAACACGTTGAGCTCGTTTTCAACGGATACTGATTCGATCGGACTCGTTTCCAGCCGCAAGATTTCGTAGGAAGGTTTTGGGCGACCAAAGATATCCACGACCCCGTGAACACGCTGCTTCAGCGCCCCGACGCCGCGATCGCCCACGTGAGTCCGGTAGTCGTTGTAGCAAAAGAAAATGGCGCCCCCGATGAAGTCCCTGGAGCGGATGACCGCATCATGGGATCGAAGGATGTCGATCCTGTGCCTGTCGCCTTCGGGTCGGTCTTCGGTGCAGGCGCAATATCCGTACTCTGAAATCACCACCGGTTTGCCTGGAAACGCGGCATGGATATCGTCCAAACGTTTGCCTACAGCCTCAGGCGGGCCTTGTTCCCAACTCCCGAAGTATTCGTTCACTTCGATGAAATCCATCAGTCCCGCTACGTCGCGTTCTGGAGTCTCGCCCAACGAATTTGAAGCGTAAGAGCAGAGCCGTCCTGGGTCGAGTTGTTTCGCTTCCTCCAACATGCGCTTGGCGAATTGATAGGCCGGAGGATTCTGGCCAGCGATTTCATTGCATAAACCCCAAACCACAAGCGAGGGATGGTTCCGGTCGCGGGCGATCATCTCTCGCAGCTGATCCAGACCGTTTTGCATGATGTCGGCATCGGGTCCCGCGTTCATGCCTTGAAACGTGTCATAGCCCCAAGCCGGAACCTCGGCCTGCATCAAAAGGCCGTGACGATCGCAGTAGTCAAGCACCCTCTTGTCCTGCGGCCAATGGACGCGTGTGAAGATGCAATTCAGATGTTTCATGTCGTCATGGTCGCGGTTGATCCATTCTTCTGGTTCAGCCATGCCACATTCCGGATTGCTGCCCGCCATCCGTTCCACACCCATCAGCCGGACATGCTCTCCGTTCAGGTGAAATTTGCCGTCTTTAACTTCCAGTTTTCGCACCCCAAACGTCGTCGAGAACTGGTGTGATTCGTCTTCGCTAGATATCGAGAAATTCAGACGATAAAGATGGGGATGATCAAAGTGCCAGAGCTTTGCCTGGGGCAGCACCGCACGATAGAGCGTCGACTGTCCCCCTCCCACTTCGACGAAGAGAGCCGGGGCTTCTGAGTTGGTCAGAACAACAAGTCCGGTCTCCTGATCTACGACCTGGAACGAGGCCCGTCCGTTCCATTGTCGTGAACCAGTGTTTCGTACGTGTGCAGTGATGGTGAGGTTCCCGCCGCCGCTCGTGAGATCGGGAACCGCCTCAACGTCGACACGCTCGACAAAAGTCTTCGGCGTGACCAGCAACTGGACTGGACGAAAGATTCCGCCATCATGAGCCCAATCGCTGGAACGTCCTCTCGGCAGCATGTGATCGTTGAAGGCGCTATCCACACGCACCGTGACCGTATTGGGCTGGCCCCAACGAAGAAACTGCGTGATGTCGAAAGTAAAAACCGTGTAGCCCTTGCGGGCATGTTCTCCGGCCTGCTTCCCATTGATCCAAACCATCGCGGTATGGAATACAGCTTCAAACTCGATCCGCACCGCGGATTGCTGCCAGGCGATCGGAACGTCGAAGATCCGCAGATACCAGGCGATGCCGCGATAATCCGCATAGCGCGCATCAACCTGCCAGGTATGGGGCACAACAACGCTTTGCCAGTCATTGTTTTGCCACTCCTTCGCGGAATAATTAGCCTCGTGCCAGTGCTGCGTTTCACCGAGGGCTGTGGGGTCGGTGCGAAACTGCCACTGGCCGCAAAGGTCGACCGTTTTGGTTATGGATAATTTCGGCTTCTCTTCCGCCGCAGACAAAGCGGCCGCGCCCAGAGCGCCCGCAGCCAAGGTTCCGGCTTCAGTCAGGAACTTACGTCGAGAGGACATATAAGGTTTCCGCGTGCGATTACAGTAATCAAACTTCATGAAGTTGAAAAGACCGCTGCCAACAACTGCGCTGCATGTCTTGACAGGGACGATTCCAGTGTCCTACGCTGCGAACCGGCAAGGCTGGAAGTCGACAAAGGCGGAATGAATGGGAAGAATGATGTCTGCGGAGCGAGGAAAACGAGCGAGGGCACGTTTTCGGGTGCTGCTAGCGTATTGCTTCGGCGCCCTGACGCTCTTAACCCCGCCCGGAGTCATGGCCGCAGATAGTTACGCAGTGACGGTCGAGCGGGGCGTGCCTGTGAAGATGCGTGACGGCGTCACGTTGCGCGCAGATATTTGCCGTCCGAAGGCAGAGGACAAGTTGCCGGTGCTGTTGACGCGCACACCTTATGACAAGAACGGACAGCTTGAGTTTTGCCTGAAAGCTGCGGCACGAGGCTACGTGGTCGTCGCACAAGACGTCCGCGGGAGATACTGCCTCGGAGGGGGATTGGTATCCGTTCAAGCACGAATCTCAGGATGGCTACGACACAGTTGAGTGGGCCGCTGCCCTTCCCTATTCGAACGGTAAGGTTGGGATGTTCGGTGGCTCCTACGTCGGCGCGACCCAGTATCTGGCGGCAATTTCTCAACCGCCTCATCTGGCGGGCATTTGCCCCAACGATACGGCGTCCAACTATCACGACGGATGGACCTATCAAGGCGGTGCGTTTGAGCAATGGTTCGACGAGTCGTGGACGACAGGACTGGCGGCACAGACCATTAACCGCCGCGTAGACGTCGGCGGCGACGCAGTTAAATGGACATCGACGCTGCCACTGTTGTCCTATCCGGTGTTCGAAACACCTTCGACTGCAGGTCTGGCACCGTATTTCACCGACTGGCTCGCGCACCCAAACTATGACGACTATTGGAAGCAGTGGTCGATCGAAGACCACTACGCGCAGATTCAAGTTCCAGTATTCAGCCTGGGCGCATGGTACGACATTTTTCTAGGCGGGACGTTAAGGAATTTTGCGCGCCTCAAACACGAAGCGGGTACGGAGGCTGCGCGGCGCGGTCAGCGCCTGATGATCTACGTTGGAGGCCATGCCGGTGGAACCGCAGTGAGAAAGATAGGAGCCGTCGACTTTGGCAATAAGCTACCGTTCGACATAGAGGAAGTGACCCTGCGTTGGTACGACAGTCTGCTCAAGGGAACAGAGAATGGATTCGACCAGGAGAAACCCGTAAAAATCTTCGTCATGGGCAAGAACGACTGGCGCGAAGAAAATGACTGGCCACTGGAGCGCGCCAAGGCAACGCGATATTACCTGCACTCGACGAAGCCGGCGAACGGCATTGAGGGAGGCGGCACGCTGAGCACAACCGCGCCTGCCGAGGAGAAACCCGACCAATACATCTACGATCCGAACGACGCAGTCCCCACGATTGGTGGGCCCCTTTGTTGCCAACCGCTGCCGACTGGAATTGGCCCGCAGGACCAGCGGCCCGCCGAAGCGCGAGGCGACGTGCTCGTATTCTCTTCACCGGCATTTACACAAAACACCGAAGTTACGGGTCCAATTTCGCTCGACCTGTATGTCAGCAGCTCTGCGGTCGACACAGACTTTACCGGGAAAGTGGTTGACGTCTGGCCGAACGGATTTGCTCAGAATTTGACGGAAGGCATTCTGCGCTTGCGCTACCGCAATTCGCAGGAGAAACCGGAACTCGGAAATTCCGGGGAGATCTATCACGTTAGCGTAGATCTTTGGGCGACGAGCAATGTTTTCCTACCAGGGCACCAACTGAGGCTCGAGATTTCCAGCAGCAACTTCCCACGATTTGATCGAAACTTGAATACCGGTGAGGATCAGGCGCGTGGAACGCACATGATTAAAGCAAACAACCTCATCTACCACGACAAATCTCGGCCATCGGCTCTGATTCTCCCGATAGTGCCCTGAGCGTCCAGGCGTTTGCGAAATTCCTCACAAGCAAGCAGCTCTTGCCGTAGGATCAACTACGTTCATTATCAAGAGAGGCAGCCGGACGTGGAGCGGCAAACCGGCACGGGCTTGCTCGGTATTCAGAGCGAAGTTGAGTCAGAGAGTTTGTTCGCGATGGTGCAATTAAAGCGGTTGGGTTGGCTCGGAGCAAACGCTCGCTGACTCCCGCTAGGAAAGTCTGCACTGATCGTGGTTGGGCAGCCCGCCCAATGATCTTGTCGCTGGCCACCGCCGAACGGTGCTTCCATAGAATGCTTCTCGGCGCAGGTAACTCATCCGCTCCCGTTGAACTCCCATAAACTAGCCTTGAGGAGAAGAGGATTGGCTGTGCCGGCCTAGTGTGGCCGAATGTTCTGGTTGAGCCGAAAGAAGTTGCTTGGGTCATAATGCGATTTAACATTGACGAGGCGTGCCCACCTTTCGCGGTAGGCTTCGAGGACGCGGTCATCTTCGTCTCCACTCATGAAATTGACGTATACCCCCGGGGTCATGGAGGGACGTAGCGATCCGAAAAGTTCGCGAATCCACGAAACATTGGAGTCGTCTTCGGACGCCTGCGTCCAATTGCCCAGCAGATTGATCACAAATGGTGAACTGCGATCACCAAACGCGGTGTCCGCGGCGCCCACATGCGTGACTGCGCCTCCAAGATATGCGAGTTCAACCTGGGTCATGGGAGAGGGAATACTGGCGAGGGACTGCACCATCACATCAATTACGTTGTTGTCGAGAGTTTTGCAGTAACCAGATTTCGTGTAATACCGCCGTCCGTGGGGGAATTCGCCATCTGCCATGGTCTGCAAGGCCAGAAACGAGAGGCTCTTCCTGGTTACTGCCACCGGATTGCAAAGGGAAAGGATGTGGTTCATGCAATGCTGCCCTTTTTCCATGTCACCGATCCAAACCGCGGCCTGAGTGACAGCGGGATGTCTCCGTAATTCGGCCGGGACATTCTCAGCGTCGGGCGCAAGACGCAGAGAGAGACTCCAGCGCAAATTGTCGGGCGATTCCGGCATGAAGTCTCTCCATTTCCGAACTAATGCTGGAATGTCATCCCCCGTGCACACTGCCTCACCCACCAGCACAGTGGTGACTGGATGTATTCTGACTTCAAATTCCGTCACCACGCCAAAGTTGCCACCACCCCCACGCAGGGCCCAGAAGAGATCGTCGTTTTCCTTCGAGTTGGCGCGAAGCAGGGATCCATCTGCAGTGACCAGTGTGAATCCCTCTACGTTATCCGAAGATAGTCCGTGAAGGCGTGTCAGCCAACCGAACCCTCCCCCGAGAACCAATCCGGATGCGCCGGTATGAGATACGACACCAGCCGGAAAGGCGAGGCCGTCCTTCTGTGTGACAGCATCGACGGTTCCGAGCAGACAGCCGCCTGCGAAACGACATGTTCGCGCATCCGGGTTCACCGCAACCTGGCGCAGGTTCGACAAATCGATCACCATTCCGTCATCGCAGGTGCTGAACCCGGCGAGGCTGTGGCCTCCGCAACGCACGGCGGTAAGGACACCAGAGGCTGAAGCAATTCGTACTGCGGCCTGGACATCAGATACGTCAGCACAGCGGGCGATCAAACCTGGACGGCGCGCCACCATGCCATTCCAAATGCCTCGAGCAGTCTCGTACTGCGAATCATTGGGGCGGAGCAGATCGCCACGGAAGCGTTGCCTCAGAGCGCGGTAGACCTCGTTCGATGCTTCCTTCATTCTCTATTCCTGGAGGCCAAACCACGCCTTGGGCTCTAGGGTGCGCCCGAAGATCCCGTCAGCCGGAGGACTTTGCTCTTGGACTGAACGATGTGATCATGCATGTGCCGACGGGCAGAGTCGGGGTCATGCTCGACGATGGCTTTCATGATTGCTCGATGTTCGCGCGTCGGAACCTCGCCGAAGTAGTGGATGTCAATCGCGGCATACATGATGCGTTCCATCTGGCAACGTGCTTCATTGACTGCCCTTATCAGCATCTGATTGCGCGACAGACGGGCAATGCCGACGTGGAAAATCGTATCGGCTTCAATGAACTCCATGTAGCTCTCAATGCTGTCAGTCTGGTAGGAGGTCTCGGAGAGTTGGATCAACTTCTGGAGCAGTTCCGAGTCAGTTGCTTTCCTGGCGGCTAGCTCAGCTGCGGCGCACTCGACTGCTGACCGATATTCATAAATGTCCGTAAGTTCTTGCAGCGTAATCGGGCTCACAAAATAGCCGCGATTGGGGACAATGCGCAGCAAACGATCCTCTTGCAGTCGAAGTGCGGCCTCGCGCACTGGAGTGCGGCTAGATTTGTATTGTTTTGCCAGATCTTTCTCGGTCAGAGGTTCGCCGGTGGGATGAATGCCACGAATGATATCCCGCTTCATGGCCTTGTAGACCTTTACGCTGAGTTTGTCGCCGACCCCGGACGCTTGCTTGGCTCGAGTCCGCTTACGACTTACCACTTTTGCCACTCTTCCTCCGCGTCCCGTTCGCCACGGTCACCAGCCAGACTTCCAGATAGTACCCTGGGAGGCGTCCCTAGTTATTAGATCATATCGAGGTACGCACCGATCACTGCGTAACGCGAGGCTTCAGAATTTCATCCAGATAGTCGCGCGAAGACTCGCTTCGCACCAAATGCGGATAACGGAGCCCACTGTGATAGTCAACTTCATGGCTTTCAACAAACCCGGCGTTTGAGATGAGCAGCACGATGGGCGCTGCCTGCTTCTTCGATTCGGCAAGAGCATTGTTCAACGCTTCTATCGAGAATTGGCGACCGTTCACTGCCAAGATTCGAGTATATGGGCGGATTCCGCGCTGATACGCTGGCATCCCGCGTATTGCGTCGTGCACCGTTCCGTCCGGCTTGACCAACAAACCGATCGAGGAAGTGTAGTCAACAGGTCCGGGGGCGGCTTGTGATGCCGCGATTATCTGGTTGGGTTCGTCGTTGTATGTCAGTTGCCATCCGCCTCCGTTAAGTCCTCCCAGTGGAGCGTGCGCGTTGACGGACTGCAGTCGTTCGAGAAAGAAACTCCGCCAATCGTATGCGGTAACCCTATTCATCGCCACCACCAAGTCATCGAAGTTGTATGCCTTAACGACCGGCATGGTCTCAGATCCGCCAAGGAACGTCCGGCAGAAATCATCCAATGATCGGCGCCCTTCAGATAGGTTGCGGATGGTGACATCTGCCTCGAGCCAGATCAGTACGCTTTCAGGATAGAAATCGGTTCCACGACGATACGAGATCCACTCCGAAGGGGCGAAATAGAGAATCTGCGCGGCTCGCGATGTGTTCTCTAGAGAACGCCAGGTTCTTCCCGCGCGGTGATCAAGGGTTGAGGCCATCAACGCGAGGTGCTCGCGGGTCTGTTCTGCGCTGCGTAAGCCGCTACGGGCAGCCAGCACAGTGCCTAGATATGTGGTCAGCCCCTCATAAACCCAAAGCAACTCGCCTTTCATGGGCTGCTGGAAATCCGAAGTAGCGAGTCCTTCCGGACGACGATATTGCCCGTTCCAGGAATGAGTGAACTCATGTGGGAGCAGGTCCGCTCCAAGCAGACGTTGGTTGGAATCGGAGAGAGCGCTTGCGGGTACGCGGTCATCGCTGCTCTCATGATGTTCTTGGCCCAATCCCATGATGTTGTCGCTCAAGGTCAGCAGGAAGTGGTATTCGCGGTAATGATGAGACTGGTAGAGTGCCTGCGCTTCCTTGACGAGATGCCTGTAGTTGTCAAGTACTGCGGGAGGTATATCGAGAGCGGACTCACTATCGGCCGCTAAATCGATTTCATGAGAGGGATTCTCGCCCGGAGTCAGCGGAATCACCTTGGTATACGCACCTGACTGCACAGGGGAGTCGATCAGCAGATCGAGCGTCACAGGCTTAAAGGTGATCGTCTCTGACGATTGTTCCGCGATCGGGAGTGCCGTATGGGACGTCCACCCCTTTGGGACCGTGAGTTTAGGTTGGAAAGTGATCTGGCTAGCGGGCCATCCGCTCGGGTAAAGAACTACCTGATTCCACATCAGAACGAACAGCCGCGCTGTGCCCGATGCGCTGAAGTCAATACCCGGACCCGGCGCGGATAGCAGGAAATCGAGCTTGGCGGTCACGGCAGCTGCGCCTTGCGGCACGTCCACGTGAAAAGCATACATGTCCACATCGTCCTGGCTCCACGGAATCGATTTGCCTGCAGCGGAAAACTGCAGACCAGCCAAATTCCAGATTGGACCATCGGGGGAATGGTCGGCAGGCATCCACTTTGGATAGTAGAGAGTCAGTGCGCCGGGCTTAGTTGGTATGGACAATTCGGCATGCAGAACTTTCTGTGCCGCCTCGGTTGCATCCACGGAAATGGTGATGGGCCCGGGGGCCTGCTTCGTCTGCGCAGATGCTAAGACACACGCGACGAAGGCCATTCCAAAGACCAACCGCCACGAACCAATGGAAAGCCGCGTGAGCTTTGAGTCACACAAACCAGTCATGAGCAAACCTCCCTGTCAGCGTCAAGAATCCATCACCATGTCAACTTGCCCATGAACTGAACATTGCGCGGTCCGCCGACTCCAAAGTGAGAATCGAAACTGCCGTCATCGGCGGTTGCGGTGATAAACGTGGAATTGGCTGGGCCGGGTGACGGCTCGGCAAAATTCGGATGGTTGAATGCGTTAAAGAAGCTCGTGCGGAACTGGAACGCGAACCGCTCTCCCATCTTGAAGGTCCTTTGCAGAGACATATCCCACGCGTTCAACCCCGGAGCGGTCAGGGGATTACGCGGGCAGTTACCCCATGTTCCCGGCGCGGGCTCCGAAAACGAACTCACGGACGCATACGGCTGCGTGAAGTCCTTCAGTTGATAGTGAATCGGCCCGACGCAGTTGTATCGAGTGTGGTTATTTCCTACGCCGCTTTCGTCTCCGAAAGTCAAGAGTGGTGCGGCTAGGCCGTCGCGTAGTGTTGTTGTTCCCGAGACCTGCCAGTCCTTGAGCGCGTAAGCAAGCGCATTACCAGTTTTAGGACCTGGGATCGCATAAACGTACGTGATGATCAGCGCCCGCCGCTGGTCGAATTCCGAGTTTCCATAGCTTCCACGCAGGTTTGTCGAGTCCTGCGGTACGTAACCGCTAGTACCGAAGAAATCTTCCACCTCCGACGCCGTGTCCATGTTGTGGGACCACGTAAACGCAATTTGCGTCGTTAAGCCATGGAAGTCGTTCGACTTCAAAGTTGCCTGCAGCGAATGGTAGTGGGCGAACCCCGGGGTCGAAATCGTGTTGATCTGCGACAACGTGGGGAACTTGGCGTTGTACGGCCGGGCGGCCTGCTCACACGCGGGATCCCCGCTGGGATACTGCGGCGCGCATCCGGGCCCGTACCCTGCTCCAAGAGGTGGCTGGTTTATGTCCAAGAGCTGAAGCTGGTGAATGCTGTGATTTCCAACGTAGGCAATCTGGAAAACAAATCTCTGGCTAAGTTCCTGCTGAATATTGACATTCCACTCTTGCGAATTCGGTGTCTTTAGGTTGCGCTGGATGTTAGCAATGTTGAAAGGAGGTTGAGGAGCGCCTGTGCCGAAGATTGGGACGCCAACGCCGAAGGGAACCGGTGCGCTCGGCACAATTGTGTAACCAGCGGTTGGGCCGATCGGGTTTTGTGCAAGCCCTTCTTCGAAGTTGTTAAGCGGAATTGTGTCGTAGTAAACACCAAAGCCGGCGCGGAAGACCGTCTCTCGTCCGGGGATGATTGAGGTAGTTGGTGCCCAAGCCAGTGAAACGCGCGGGCCGAAATTACCCTTCGGAGCGTTGTATATGTGTGAAGTCTGTATTAGACCCTGATTGGGATCGAAAACCGAGAAGCGACCGCGCGATTCATTCACGGTGGTGAAGAAATCGTAGCGTAGGCCCGCAACCAGCGTGAGCCGCTGCGTAATCTTGTATGTATCCATCGCGAATCCGCTGACGATGTTCTGATCGATATTTGCCCGAGGGCTGCCGACGCGCGTGATTTGCGTTTTGCCGGAACCGGGCGTTGGCAAACCCGCGATCAAGTCGACCAGACTGGCAATGCTGCCGTCCGATGTGAGGCTGCTACCCAGTTGTGACCCGGTGAATGAAAAGATGCCACGCCCCCCGACGATCGTGTAGTTGGAGTAATTGTGCAGAAAATTGAAGCCGAACTTCCAGGCATGTGCACCGCGGGTCCAATTAGCTTCGTCAGCGATCTGATAGCTTGTTGCAACTCGGCCGCCAGCGCCGTATTGGAGACCCAGATTCGAAAAGCCGGTGGTGTCGATCTCAGGGATGCCATAGCTCTCTGGACCAACGCCAGTATTAAATCCAATCGTGGCTGGGTTGACATTGGCGTCGCGGCCTTTCTGAAATTGGCTGAAGCGGTTCCAACCCAGCCGTAGCGTGTTGATCAGGCCCGGATTGAACAAATGGACCTCGCTGATTGCAAAATTGTCGGCCACGGTGGGCGTGACGCCAAACCATGGACTCAACTGTGAGCCGCCGCCCGGGCCAGGTCCGCCCCCCGGAAACTCGTCTTCGCCCTCGCCGTGGAGATATCGTGCCGAAAGCGAATCTGCGTTTGAGATTCTGTGGTCGATTTTCAAAAGACCGCTGTTCGGAGATTGTTGGCCGCGATTATCCACAACGAATGGACCTGAGAGTCCGAGTTTGGAATACAGACCCACAATATTGAGCCCCAGTTGATTTGGAGTAATGCTCTGAGACTGAACCAAAGTGGTGGCAGTCTGAATTTGCGCAGAAGTCGGCGCGTTGCCGTTCAGGGTTGTGCCTAGCCGCAATCGGCTGCCGTCGTAGCCTGCGAAGAAGAAGGTGCGATTCCGACCATCGTAGACATGAGGGATGTTGATCGGGCCGCCCACAGTTCCGCCGAATTCGTTCCATACGAAGTGAGCTTTCGGAACACCACCGAGATTTTCAAAGAAATTCGTCGCATCAAGTGCGGCATCGCGGTGCATCTCGTAGACGGAGCCGTGCAGATGGTTCGTTCCACTACGAACTGTGACATTCATGACGCTGCCCGAGTTTTGCCCGCTGTCGGCTCCAGCGTTCGCCGACACGCTGACTTCTTCGATGGCATCTAGTGGCAGACGCGTCGCGGCCGTAGCAGAATTGCCACCCTCGTTAATAGAGGGAAGATACGTGGATGGATCCGTGTCGGATGCACCATCGATGTTGAACCCATTCGATCGTGATCGCGAACCGTTGATGGTGTACTGCGCGAAGGCAAAATTGCTGTTTTGAGTCACGCCCGGAAGGACCAGTGCCAGACGCGTGTAGTCGCTATTCCCAATGGGCAGCGATTCGACCTGCACTTCACTTAGTTGCCCGCCTGTGGAATTCGTTTCGGTCTGGACAAGCGGAGGCGTTGACAGAACCTCGATTTGCGAACTGACAGAGCCAACCGCCAAGACAGGATTGATGGTATTGACCAACCCTTGAGATGTCGTGATCTCGGTGACGACGGTCGTTCCGAAGCCCTCTTTACTCACAGTCAGACGGAAGGTGCCGAGCGCCAATTCCGGAAAATTGAAGTTTCCGGTGTCGTCCGTGGTGACGGTGCGCTCGAGTCCCGTGGTTGGATTGGAGAGCTTGACCGTGGCACCTGGAATAACCGCGCCTTGAGCATCGCGAACGGTTCCGGTGATTCGGCCCGGGAACAGCTGTGCGACTGAACTTCCGACAGCGCAAGTAATCAGTAGGACTACAAACGAAGCGAAGCGAGTAAACGCGGTCCTGCCATTTGCCATGGTCGCTCTCCTTTAACGAACGCGGGCCAAAAGGTACCCCCGTTTCGTGCGCTATGTCAAGACAATTTACTTGATATATCAGATTCAAAAAGATTGTGTTGGCTGCGCGTACGTCTCAACCAACACCTGACATGGCGCACAGACTGTGCGGCCTTATTATGCGACAAATAGGCTTAGCAAGCGGTAATTTGATCAGGTCTACATTGGCGTTGCATATCTTGATGTGGTATGTCCAATGGATATCACATAAAATATTCTTGACTTTCAGTAGTCGTCAGCAGTACCTTAACGCCCACTGAATGTAGCGCAGCATCGCCGCTGCGACTCGCCATTCGAACCGCGACAAAACGAGGACAACGTGACCCAAAGCATCGAAGGTTTTCGCAAATGTTTTCCCGTTTTGGCCGAGAAGATCTACCTTAACAGCTGCTCTCAGGGAGCCCTTTCGCAGGATGTAGAGCAGGGCATGCTCGAATACCTGCGCAGTTGGCACCATCAAGGTTCTCCCTGGGACATTTGGATTGACCAATACGAATCCGGACGCCGCTGCTTTGCAAAATTGATTGGGGCGGAGCCGGAAGAGGTCGCTCTGGTTGCCAGCGCCTCGGCTGGCGTCAATGCCCTTGTGAGCGCTCTGTCGTTCCGACAGCGTAAAAACGTGGTGCTTGGGGAATTTGAATTCCCCACCATGGGGCACATTTGGTTGGCGCAGCGTCCCCGTGGAGCGGAAGTGACCTTTGTTCGGGCGGAGAATAATCGGATTCGTGTAGAGGCCTACGACGCGCTCGTAGATCAGAATACGCTGATCGTTCCTCTGACCCATATGTGCTTCATGAACGGCTTTCGTAGTCCCGTCGCCGAAATTACGAAGATCGCACACGACCGAGGCGCGTTGGTACTGCTGGATGACTATCAAGACAGCGGAACTCGTCCGATCGATGTCAAAGCGATGCAGTTGGATGCCTATGTAAGTGGAACTCTGAAGTATCTGCTTGGGCCGCCCGGTCTCGCCTTCATGTACGTGCGCAAATCGATCGCTGAATCGCTGGTGCCGACGGTCACCGGCTGGTTCGGCCAGAGAAACCCATTTGCTTTTGATGTAAAACTCTTCGATCCTGCCCCTGGCACGCGACGATTCGAGTCGGGTACACCGCCCATCCCCACCATCTATGGTGCGATCGCCGGAGTCCAACTTCTGCAGGAGTATGGATTGCAAAACGTGGCAGACCAAATTCGCAATCTGACTAAAGCCTTGATCCGTGGTAGTTCAGAACTTGGGGTTCGGATCAAGACGCCGCTTGACAGCGTGGGACCGCTCGTAGTCTTGCAATCCAAAGACGCAGACGAAATGGTTCGCCGGTTCGCCAAGGATGGCGTGGTTTGTTCCAGCCGCCATGATGGCTTGCGGATCTCCTTTCACGCTTACAACACCCTGGATGACGTACAGTTTGTGCTCCGCCTGTTACAACAGAATCTTGAGATGCTGGTTACGGCGCCAGCTGTGGCTGTGGCAGAAGGCGAGCCCTAGCAGAAAAAGGCGACTCAGAGAGTGCAGCTTCTCGCGTCTCTCCGGGGCAATTCACCGTGTACGAACCTACGTTTTGCCGATAACGGAGCCGGCAGCAAATGCAAGCGCATTAGAAAATGCCGAACACAAACTTTCCAATCGATGCAGTACGACGCTTGTTCCCTGCCCTGAATAGCGCCGACAGATTCATTTTTTTCGACAACGGTGCAGGAGCGCAGATTCCGCAGTCAGTGCTTGATGCAGTTTGCCACCACCTCGTGTCCTGTAATGTGCAACGTGGCGGCCGCTATCGCCACAGTCAGGAAGTAGATGAGTCGGTCCAGCGAGCGAGACAGAGCGTGGCCACGCTGCTGAACGCCCGCGAAGCATCCGAAGTAGCGTTCGGCATGAATGCCACCTCATTTATTCGCATCGTCAGCCTCGCAATCTCCGAGATACTGGGAGCACGAAAAGAAATCGTAGTGTCCGACTTGGATCACGAAGCGAATATCGCCACATGGCTCGCTCTTCAGCCTAAGGGCGTCAAGATTCGCTGGTGGAAAATGCGGGAAGACGGCAACCTCCACGTGGAAGACTTAAAACCGCTCCTTAGTTCTCAGACTCGCCTCGTTGCATGCGCAGTGGCGTCAAACGCGTTGGGTTCAATCGTAAACGTGAAAGAAGTCGTGCGCATGGCCCATGAAGTTGGAGCTGAAGTGTTCCTGGATGCCGTTCACTACGCTCCTCACGGGGCAATCGACGTTCAGGATTGGGATTGCGATTACCTCGTCTGCTCCGGGTATAAAATCTTCGCCCCTCACATGGGTTTCCTGTGGGGGAAGCGCGAGCTCCTGGAAGCACTGCCCACGTTTCGCGAAGATTTCATCCCCGATGAGATTCCCGGCAAAATCGAAGTTGGTACCTTTGTATACGAAAATGTGGCTGGTATGAATGCCGCCGTCGCTTATTTGGAAGAACTGGGTCGTGGCTTTCTTGCCGATTGCCGTTCCGCCTCCGAACGCGAATGCTTGGTTGCCGCAATGGAGGCAATTCGCGCCTACGAGCAGACGTTGTCTGTGGAAGTTATGCGAGCCCTTGCAGAGCTAGAAGATGTCACTGTGTACGGAGTCCGAGATCCAAGTCAATTCACGAAGCGTGTGCCGACAATTTGCTTCAATCTGAATGGGGTGCCAGCCGGCCGCGTGGCCTCTTCTTGCGCGGAAAACGGAATCGGGGTTCGCGACGGGAATATGTACTCACCACGTCTCCTTCGCCGCATGGGAATCCCAGCAGAAACCGGAGCCGTTCGGGCATCACTCGTCCACTACAACACCTTGGAAGAGATCGGCAAGTTTATCGATGTGTTGCGGCGTATCCCGCGCAATTAGTCGAATCAGACATTTTGCTTCGTAAAAAGGCGGTGCCATTTGAAGGAACCAGTAGCCGGTTCTCTGTCCCAGCCAAATGTGAGTTCAGCCGCTCTGCCACAAGAACGTGGAGAACTCCAGCGCCGGCTGAATTCCCGCCAGCTCACGATGATCGCGATCGGAGGAGCGATCGGAGTAGGTCTGTTCCTAGGAAGCAGCGTCACCATTGAGCTCGCGGGCCCGGGCATCATCATCAGTTATCTTATTGGAGCACTTGTAGCGATAGTGATGGCATACGCACTCGCCGAGATGGCCGTTGTCCACCCGGTCGCAGGTTCGTTCGGTATCTATGCTGAGACCTACCTTAGTCCTTGGGCTGGTTTCACTGTGCGAGCGACCTACGGATTGGTGCAAATCATCGCGATCGGCGCCGAAGTAACTGCGGTGGCCATCTACTTCGGATTCTGGTTTCCTAGTGTCCCGGGATGGGAATGGATACTTCTGGTCTCGATCGCCCTGGTCATCATCAACGCGTTGCAAGTCGGCAACTTTGGTGAGTTTGAATATTGGTTTGCACTCATCAAGGTCCTTGCCATTGTCGTTTTTATCGCAGTTGGCCTGTTGCTTATCACCGGGCTGGGTCCATGGCATGCGGTTGGCCTGGCAAACCTCAGCAGCCACGGAGGTTTTCTTCCCCACGGCTGGCGCGGAGTCTGGCTGGCGATGTCTTTGGTGATCACAAGTTATATGGGAGTAGAAGTGATCGCGGTGACCGCAGGCGAAGCTCAGAATCCGTCAGTGAGCATTCCCCGGGCAATGCGCACGATCGTATATCGGCTCATCATCTTCTACGTGCTCGCGATTACCGTGATGCTTGCCATGACGCCTTGGGATCGCACGGGGTCCGCGAGCATTGCTGGAAGCCCGTTTGTGCGTGCATTCGCAACCGCAGGGATTCCGTTTGCCGCAGGCATTATGAATTTGGTTGTAATCACGGCCGCCCTTTCCAGTGCGAACACAAACTTGTATCTTTCGACCCGCATGTTGTTCTCGCTCTCAAGGGGAAGCTATGCCCCGCTCTGGCTAGGCCGTCTCAGCGCGAGGGGAGTTCCCCACCGAGCTCTGGCTGTGTCGAGTGCGGGTATGGTGTCTGCGATTCTTCTCGCGGTTTTCGCACCGAAAAATGCCTTCCTCATGCTGTACGGCACGGCAGTCGCCGGTATGTTCTATGTTTGGGGAGTCATCCTCATCACGCATTTGCGATTTCGCCAGAGGATCAGTTCGGCGGCACTTTCTGCGCTTCCACTAAAATTACCATTCCATCCTTGGCCCACTTTGTTTGCAATTCTCGCGATGTGCGGCATTGCTTTGAGCACGTTCTGGGTCGACGGGCTGGTATATACGATTCCCACATTCTTGCCACTCTTGGCGGTGATGTCCGTCGTTTACGTCGTTTATAGATCGGGACGTCGGAAAGCCTTATGAAACTGAGAAGACGGCACTCCAAACCCCTGGTGAAAAGCTCCCGCGAAAAGAATGCGATCATCAAGAAAGTAATCAAACTCGAAAAACTCGTTTGGAAGGTTGCCCAGGAAAGGGACGCAAATGCATTCCAGGAACTCGTCCCCGCCGACGCCATTATGATCTTTCAATCAGGAATCATGCGGCAGCCAAATTACCTGAGAACGATGAAGGAACGGACTATCGCTCATTATGAGTTCGGCACTATTCGCGGATTCATGCCCACGGATTCAACTGTCATCCTCTTCTACGAGGCGGTCCGCATCGGCCAAGAAGGGGGCAGAAGCTTTCCTCAAGGAGCGGTCATAGAGAGCACAACTTGGGTAAAGCGCAAAGGCCGATGGATCGCCGTGCTGAACCAGGAAACCCCGACCTCCAAATGACTTGAACCATCACCCTAGGCGGCAGGCGGCCACAAGCAAGACAGCAGCCCAAGAAACCATCCAAACGGAAATAGCCGCTGGTCGTCCAGAAACGGGCTTCTGGGAAATGGCTTTTCGGCGCGTACGACCATGCTTCCTCAAAAAGCCTGCGAGAACCTAGCCTCCAAGAACTCTCCCAGCTTCGCCGTCGCCCTAAATTGGGGAATCGTGGTGCGAGTTCCTTGAAGGCTGACGTGAACGCATTCGACAGACTCCAGATCGTCCTCGACCGGAACTCCTCGTACTTCGGCTCGAAGTACAGGTCGTGGACGGTGCGGGTAAGGTGTTTCGGGGCTTCCAGTGCCTTCCACGAAGGCCTTGTAGATGACCACCTTCGCGGTCACGTCCGTCAATTCGCTCCTCTGCCATGCTTCCACCTCTTGCGATTGGTTCGAAGTTCCGCTGCATGATCCACGCCGACCGAGATGCAATCGATCAGGGAGAACGATTTCGAGTGCGAGCACCGGCGTAAAGTCTGCCGCAACCGCCATGTTCGAACAGATCACCACTCAGAAGTCGCCTCAGCGTGATCCCATGGTGCGGGTCTAGGGGCTCAATCAGCCGAAGATCATATCGCGGACTATCGCGAGACCCGCATGTTTACTGCACACTCTGAAATTCCGGAGGAACGAAATTCTTATGGGTGCCCCGAATGGGTGCCCCAACCCTTACGCAGGGACCAGGCCTAAGTATTGTGGAAATCTTTACTTGAGTTGGGGCACCCATAAAAACCGCACCAGGGGCTCAATTCGAAGGATTTGCAAAATTGTAAGCGATTGAAAACAATTGGTCGGGGAGAGAGGATTTGAACCTCCGACCCCCTGGTCCCGAACCAGGTGCTCTACCAGGCTGAGCCACTCCCCGACTGACTACTCGATGGTCGCCGCCAGACGAACGCAGCAACCGGAACTTTGACAGTATAGCATTCGGCCGCCAGGCCGCTGGCGACTCCGCCCGTCGCACTTTCGCCACCGACGCAGGATCCCACCTGTCCTCGTGTCCACCAACTCTGCGGCTGTTACAATCTTGGCTATCGCTGTCTCTTTGCCTCTATTAAAACGTTTCTATGCTGGCTTTTACTGCGAAAACGCTGCTGACTCCGGCGGAGGTGATCGAGCATCCTCTTGTGCTCGTTGACGGAGGGCGGGTCGTCGAACTTTCGCGCGACCGATCGCAGATTCCAGCCGGAGTTCAGGTGTCGGATTTCGGTGAGCATTCGATCGCACCGGGGTACATCGATCTCCACATTCACGGCGGAGCCGGGCACGACGTGATGGACGACGACCGCGACGCTCTGCCGGCAATTGAAAAACTGCTCGCGCATCATGGGGTCACTGGCTATTTCCCGACGACCGTCACTGCGCCGGTCGACATGACTCTGCGGGCCCTCGAACGTCTGGCCGATGCGATCGAAAAAAGCGAACTCGGGAACAACAATAACAATGATGCGAAAATGCCGCCGCGAGCCGTACCGCTCGGCATTCATCTCGAGGGACCGTTCATCAGTCACGCCCGGCGCGGTGTTCATCCGCCGGAAAATCTGCTCGTGCCCACGCTGGCCATG
This sequence comes from Terriglobia bacterium, assembly GCA_963847715.1. GTDB lineage: Bacteria > Acidobacteriota > Terriglobia > Terriglobales > Acidobacteriaceae > Acidiflorens. Next base: position 35,420 of record CAWKAZ010000018.1, on the reverse strand, counting down.
TTCGAACGCTTCTGGCAGGCGGCGCGCGGCCGCGTGCGTATCATGACGATTGCTCCGGAATTGGAAAATGCTCCCGAAGTCATTGCTGAGGCCGCCCGGCGCGGCGTCTGCGTGAGTCTCGGTCACTCCGACGCCGACTATGCAGCTGCCGAACGCGGAATTGCCGCCGGAGCGCGGCACGCCACACACACTTTCAACGCCATGCGTCCGCTCGACCATCGCAGTCCCGGAATTTTGGGCGCGGCGCTCACCGATGCTCGCCTCAGCGCCGACATGATTGCCGACGGCGTGCACCTTGATCCGTCGATCGTCAAGCTGGTCGCGCGCGCCAAAGGTCTGGAGCAGACGGTACTTATCACCGATGCGATTTCCGCAACAGGCATGCCCAATGGACGCTATCACCTCGGATCGTTTGAGGTCGACGTTCGCGACGGGAAATGCACAGCCGGTGACAAACTTGCCGGAAGCGTCTTAACCATGGACCGTGCGGTCCGCAATCTGGCTCAGTTCGCGGAATGGAGCCTGCCGCAGGCGACTGCAGCGGCTAGCCGAAATCCGGCGCGCGTGGCAGGCGTGACGAAGAAGGGCGTTCTTGCCGTCGGAGCGGACGCGGACTTCGTGGTTCTCACTCCGGAAGGCGAAGTGAAGCGAACTTTTGTCGGCGGGGTGGAGTGTTCGCGCTGACATTACTATTGATAATGACCAAGGAGAGTAATGGCTGAACCCCGCAAATTTCCACATCACCTGATTCGCGAGATTTTCGAGCAGCCCGACGCCTTGCGGCGCACCATCGAACCTCGTGTCTCGCTGGCCGATGGACTGGTCCACCTGAACGACGTCCGCATCTCGCGCGAAGAACTCCGCGCCCTTCGCCGGATCAACATTGTCGCGTCGGGCACCAGCCGCCATGCAGGCATGACCGGGCAATACATGATGCAGGAACTCGCTGCCGTCCCTGTTGACGTCGATTACGCCAGCGAGTTCGAATACCGCAACCCGATGATCGGGCACGGCGAGCTGAGCATCTTTATTACTCAGTCGGGAGAAACGGCCGACACTACCGCGTCACAACGCGAGGCCCGGCAAAAGGGATCGCGCACAATCGCAATTTCCAACGTTGAAGGCTCGACGATTGCCCGCGAAGCGGACGGTTTTATCTACACACACGCTGGTCCGGAGATCAGCATCGCCTCGACCAAGGCTTTCACTGCGCAGATGGCATGTTTGTTTCTGTTCGCTCTTTATCTTGGTGAGATCAAAGAGAAAGTTTCGCGGGACCTTGCCCGGCACTACATCAGCGAACTGCTCGCCCTGCCCGAGAAAACGGAGGCGATCCTCGCGGCGGCCGACCAAGTCGAAAAACTGGCCGAGCTTTATTATCGCGTCGACGACTTCATGTTCCTTGGCCGCGCGATTCATTACCCGATCGCCATGGATGGAGCGCTCAAGCTGAAGGAAGTTTCCTACATCCACGCCGAGGGTTATCCCACCGGAGAAGCCAAACACGGGCCGAATGCGCTGATTGATTTCCGTTTGCCCCTGGTGATGATCGCGACTTGCGACCGCGAAGACGCGGGCTCGGTGATGCGCTACGAGAAAAACGTGAGCAACATGGAAGGATTCAAGAAACAAGGCGCGACCGTGATCGCGCTGGCGACGGAGGGCGACACAACCATTCCGCGGCTCGCGAACCATACCGTCTTTATTCCGAAGGCGCCGGAGTTGCTGTCGCCGATCCTGGAAATTGTCCCTCTGCAGCTGTTCGCCTACTATGTCGCCGCCAAGCGTGGACTCGACGTAGATCGTCCGCGCAACCTGGTCAAGGCAGTAACGCTAGAATAAAGATAGTCGTTGGTCGATAGTCGTTGGTCGATCGCAACTGCCTCGGCTAACGACCACCCACTATCGACCAGCGACCATGAAGCAATTTCTGCAAGAGCGTCTGGTGCGTCCCATCCTGCAACTGCTAACGCAGGGCATCACGCCAGAAAAAATAGCACTTAGCCTGGCGTTTGGGATCATGCTCGGCGTCTTCCCTGTGCTCGGCACGACGACTCTGCTGTGCTTTCTTGCTGCGCTGGTTTTTAGTCTCAATCTGGTCGCCGTGCAGCTGGTCAATTTTCTGGTCTATCCGCTTTGGTTCGCGTTGCTCATTCCGTTTGTTCGCATCGGAGAACGCTTGTTCGGAGCGCCTCCGTTTCCGATGAATGGCAACCAGATGCTCGCGCTGGCGCAAACCGGTTTCTGGCATGCCACCAGCGTCCTCTGGCTGACTGCACTGCGAGCTGCTGCCGCCTGGATGCTGATCGGTCCTCCCGCAATCATCGCGTTGTATGTGATTTTGCTTCCTATCATCCGGCGCATCGCGCACATTCATCTTCGTGCAAGCGCGCATGCCGGCGAAGATTCCGTTCGCTGAAAGCGTCGGAATCCTTCACCTAACGACTAACAACCAACGACCAGCGACCGTTCTCTCAGCAAAATTTTCTCCGATTGCTTATGATGAGAGCATCGCATTTTTATTCGTGGGGGCAGTGTGGCTGAAACGCAACAGACGAACGGTATTGAAGTATTGGAAACTCGGGAGTGGCTGGACTCGCTGGACTATGTGTTGTCGCGCGGCGGCGCCGATCGCGCGGGCCGCCTTTTGCAGCAACTGGCGTTGCATGCGCGCCGCGAGGCTGGCATCAACCTGCCATTCACGGCGACGACTCCTTACCAGAACACGATCCCTTCCAAGCAGCAGCCACCATTTCCCGGCAGCCAGGAAATGGAGCGCCGCATCAAGAGTCTGGTGCGCTGGAACGCCATGGCCATGGTCGTCCGCGCCAACAAGCTTGAGAGCGGAATCGGCGGACACATCTCCACGTTTGCGTCGGCGGCCACGCTCTACGAAGTCGCGTTCAACCACTTCTTTCATGCCTCCACCGAATCGGGCGATCGTGACGTCGTCTATTTTCAGGGACACGCCGCACCTGGAATTTACTCTCGCGCCTTCCTCGAAGGCCGCATCCCCCGCGAAAAGCTGGAAAACTTTCGCCGCGAACTGAAGCCCGGCGGCGGACTCTCGTCATATCCGCACCCGTGGCTTATGCCTGAGTTCTGGGAATTTCCGACCGTGTCGATGGGGCTCGGCCCGATCCAGGCGATTTATCACGCGCGCTTCATCAAGTACCTCGAGAACCGCGGGCTGAAGACTTCGAACGGCGGCAAGGTGTGGGCATTCCTCGGCGACGGCGAAATGGACGAACCCGAATCTCTGGGCTCGATCACTTTGGCCTCGCGCGAACGGCTCGATAATCTGATTTTCGTCGTCAACTGCAACTTGCAACGCCTCGACGGCCCGGTGCGCGGCAACGGCAAGATCATTCAGGAACTGGAAGCAATCTTCCGCGGCGCCGGCTGGAATGTCATCAAAGTCATTTGGGGCGGCGATTGGGATCCGCTCATTCAGGCCGATCGTGATGGCCTGCTCGTCCGGCGCATGGGCGAAATCACCGACGGACAGTATCAGAAATATTTTGTCGAAAGCGGCGCCTACTTCCGGCAGAACTTCTTCGGCACCGACCCCCGCCTTTTGAAGATGGTCGAGCATCTATCGGACGAGCAGCTTGCGCGAATGCGTTTGGGCGGCCACGATCCGATCAAAGTTCACGCCGCCTACAAGGCTGCGGTCGAACACACCGGCTCGCCGACCATCATTCTCGCCAAAACCATCAAGGGCTACGGACTCGGAGAAGCGGGCGAAGGCAAGAACATTACTCACCAGCAGAAAAAGCTGAACGACGATGAGCTGCAGATCTTCCGTTCGCGTTTCGGCATCCCGATTCCGGACGGCGAACTGCACAATGCTCCGTTCTACCGTCCTGCCGACGACAGCGCCGAAATCAAGTACATGCAGGAACGCCGCAAGCAACTCGGCGGCTACATGCCGGTGCGCAAAGTGCGCGCAACGCCGCTGAAGCCGGTTCCTGAAGCCTTGTTCGAGGAGTTCTATAAAGGTACCGAAGGCCGTGAAGCCTCGACAACGATGGTGTTCGTGCGCATGCTTTCGAAGTTGCTGCGCGATCCCGAAGTCGGCAAGTTCATCGTCCCCGTCGTACCTGATGAAGCACGTACTTTCGGCATGGAAGCGCTCTTCCGCCAGGTCGGCATCTATTCGAGCGTCGGACAGCTTTATGAGCCGGTCGATATGGATACGCTCCTTTATTACAAGGAGGCCAAGAACGGACAGATTCTCGAAGAGGGCATCACCGAGGCGGGATCGATGTGTTCGTTCATCGCCGCCGGCACCGCGTACGCCAATCACGGCATCAACACGATTCCGTTCTTTATCTATTACTCCATGTTCGGATTGCAGCGGATCGGCGACCTGATCTGGGCCGCCGCCGACATGCGCTGCCGCGGCTTCCTGCTTGGAGGCACCGCAGGACGGACGACACTCGCCGGAGAAGGTCTGCAGCACCAGGACGGACACAGCCACGTGCTGGCACTCTCTGTGCCGAATCTGCTGGCCTACGATCCCGCTTTCGCCTACGAAATCGCCGTCATCATTCAGGACGGCATCAAGCGCATGTATGTTGATGGCGAATCCATCTTCTACTACTTGACCGTCGGAAACGAACCGCTGCCGATGCCCGAAATGCCCGACCAGGCAGGCATCCGCGACGGCATCCTGAAGGGCTTGTACCGTTTCCAGGCCTCGCAAAAGAAGAATGCAAAGTTGCGAGCACAATTGCTGGGCAGTGGCGCCATCATGTTTGAAGTACTGAAGGCTCAAGCGATTCTAGAGAAAGACTACGGCGTCGCCGCCGACGTCTGGAGCGTCACCAGCTACAAGCAGCTCTACCAGGAAGCGAACGATTGCACGCGCTGGAACATGCTGCACCCGACTCAGAAGCCCAAGGTGCCGTACGTGACGCAAACTCTAAAAGGCGCGCCCGGCCCGTTCATCGCGGCATCGGATTACATGAAGGTGTTGCCGGAAAGCATCGCGCAGTGGGTTCCGGGCAAGCTGGTTTCGCTAGGCACAGATGGCTTCGGCCGCAGCGAAAATCGTGCCTCGCTGCGCGACTTCTTCGAAGTCGACGCGAAGCACATCGTGCTGGCCACGCTCTATGCCTTGGCAGGCGAAGAGTCCGGCGACAGGAAAAGCGGCGAAGGCGTGTCCGCGAAACTGCTGGAGAAGGCGATTCGCGATCTAGGCATTGATCCGGAGAAACGCAACCCGGCACACAGCTAATGAGTGGAGCGACGGGCGTCTCGTCTGTGACAGCCCAAGGGATTGAGGGATAACGAAAGAATGGCAACGGAATTTAAGCTGCCCGAGTTGGGCGAAAATATCGAGAGCGGAGACCTCGTCCGTTTAATGATCAAGCCCGGCGCGAGCATCGCCGAAGGCGAGCCGGTGATGGAACTCGAGACCGACAAGGCAGTCGTCGAAGTTCCGTCGTCTGTAACCGGCACGGTCGGCGAAATCCGCGTCAAAGAAGGCGACAAACTCAAGGTCGGTCAGGTCATCTTCACCGTCGAGAACGGAGCGGGTGCCCCGAAGAAGTCCGCTTCGAAAGCCGTCGCCCAGCCGAGCGCCGCCGTAGAGACGCGGCTTGCCGCGTCTCAACAGACCGGACAGGCTCCGGCCCCTACGCCTCAACCCGAGCGCCGAACCGCTCCCGCGACTTCAACTTCCAGCGCCAGCGAGTTCAAACTCCCCGAACTCGGCGAAAACATCGACTCCGGCGATCTCGTACGCTTGATGATTTCTCCCGGCGCGACTGTTTCTGAAGGCCAGCCGGTCATGGAACTCGAGACCGACAAGGCGGTGGTCGAAGTCCCTTCCAACGTTGGTGGAGTAGTACGCGAGATCAAGGTTAAAGAGGGTCAGAAGGTAAAAGTCGGCCAGGTGATCTTCACGCTGGAGGGCGGAGCGGTCGCGCAACCCGAGGCTCCTCGTAGACACGAACCGGTCGAACATCTTTCGGGACAGCAAGGCGCTCGGCTCGCCTTCCAGTTGGCGATGAAGGCTGAAGGCAAAACGGAAGAACAGGCCCTCCCGCCGGATCAGCCGCACGAAGCTGCGCCCTCGTTCACCATGCCGATACAACTAGGAAAAGTTGCGGGCACCGAGCACCGCGATCCCGCGCCCGCCGCGCCGCATGTGCGCCGTCTGGCGCGAGAGATCGGCGTCGATATTCACAGCGTCCTCGGCAGCGGCCCCGGCGGACGCATCAGTGAAGATGACGTAAAAGTCTGCGCGAAGAATGCACTTGCAGCCGCGAGCGCAGCGGCCCAGTCTCCGCGCGGCGCTTTCGTCGAACCCGACTTGCCTGATTTCTCGAAGTGGGGTAAAACCGAACGCGTTTCGATGCGCGGGGTGCGCCGCAAAACTGCCGAGCATCTTCTCCAAGCCTGGAACACGATTCCACATGTCACCCAGCAGGACCGCGCCGATATCACCGAACTCGAACAGTTGCGCGCCAAATTTGCGCCGCGCGCCGAAGAAGCTGGCGGCAAGATGACGGTGACCGCGATTGCGCTGAAAGTCTGCGCGTCAGCGCTAAAAGTCTTCCCCCAGTTCAATGCGTCGATCGATATGGGGAAAGAGGAAATCGTCTACAAGCAGTACATCAGCATCGGCGTCGCCGTGGATACCGATCGCGGATTGCTGGTGCCAGTGATTCGCGACGTGGATAAGAAGAATATTGTCGAACTGGCGGCGGAGATGACGCAGCTCTCGCAAAAAGCGCGCGACAAGAAGCTCACTCCCGACGAGATGCAAGGTGGCACGTTCACCATCACGAATCTCGGCGGAATCGGTGGCACCGGCTTCTCGCCCATCGTGAATCATCCCGAGGTTGCGATTCTCGGCCTTTCACGTTCGCGCATGGAGCCGGAATGGGTGAACAACAAATTCGAGCCGCGCTTGATTCTTCCGCTCTCCCTCTCGTACGATCACCGGTTGATCGACGGAGCCGACGCCGCGCGCTTTCTGCGCTGGATCGCGGAGGCGTTCGAGCAGCCGTTCCTGCTGTCGGTTCAAGGATGAAGTTGTTCACCGCCGAGACGCGGAGATCGCCGAGAAGTCTCTTATTTTCTTTTTCTCCGCGGCCTCGGCGTCTCGGCGGTAGAGTTTTTGCGAATCTAGAGGGTAAATAACGAAATGTCGAACTCATCAAATCTCCGTGTGGCAGTAATCGGCGGCGGCCCCGGTGGCTACGCCTCCGCGTTTCTGGCTGCTGACCTGGGCATGAAAGTTACGCTCATCGATCCAGAAGCGAACCCCGGCGGCGTCTGCCTTTACCGTGGATGCATTCCGTCAAAGGCACTGCTGCACGTCGCCAAGTTGCTCGAAGAAGCTGAGCAGGCCAAGAACTGGGGTATCGAATTCGGCGAACCCAAAGTCGATCTCGACAAAATGCGCGGATGGAAAGAGAGCGTGGTCAACAAGCTGACCGGCGGACTCGGACAACTCTCGAAGCAGCGCAAGGTCGAGTTCGTGCGCGGCAAAGCGGCCTTCGTGAATGGCACCACGTTGAAGGTCACGAAAAGCCAAGCTGGCGGCGAAGAGACGCTGACGTTCGATCGTATTGTGATCGCCACCGGATCGCGCCCGACCGTTGTTCCCAGCCTCAAGCTCGACAGCCCGCGTCTCATGGATTCGACCGGGGCTCTCGACCTCCCCGACATTCCGAAGACGCTGCTCGTCATCGGCGGCGGCTACATCGGACTCGAACTCGGCTCCGTCTATGCCACGCTCGGCACAAAAGTCACGGTGGTTGAAATGTTGTCCGGACTCCTCCCCGGCGCCGACCGCGACCTGGTGCTGCCGTTGCACAAGCGCCTGGAAAAACTCTTCGACACGATCCTGCTCAACACGACCGTCAAGTCGCTGAAGGACGAAAAGACCGGAATCCGCGTCACACTCGACGGTCCGAACGTAAAAGAAAAAGAACAGGTTTTCGACCGCGTGCTGATGTCCGTCGGACGCCGTCCGAATTCCGAGATCCCCGGCCTCGACAAGACAAAAGTCAAAGTGAACGCCAAGGGATTCATCGAAATCAACGAACAGGGTCAGACCGCCGAGCCGACGGTCTACGCTATCGGCGACGTCGCCGGCGAACCGATGCTCGCTCACAAAGCAATGCATCAAGGACGCACCGCCGTTGAAGCTATCGCCGGACACAAAGTCGCTTTCGAGCCAAACGCAATTCCCGCGGTCGTATTCACCGATCCGGAAATCGCCTGGGCCGGCCTGACCGAAACGCAAGCTAAAGAACAAGGACGCGAAATTACCGTCGCCAAATTTCCGTGGGCTGCCTCCGGACGCGCGATTACCCTTGACCGCCCTGAAGGCCTCACCAAGCTGCTCATCGATCCGAAGACGGAGCGCGTGCTCGGCGTCGGCATTGTCGGGGCAGGCGCAGGCGAGTTGATCGCCGAAGGTGTGCTGGCCATCGAGATGTGTGCACTCGCGGCCGATGTGGGTATGACGATCCATCCGCATCCGACGCTTTCGGAAACGATGATGGAGGCGGCAGAAATTTTCTACGGACAAGCCACCGATATCTACCGTCCAAAAAGATAGATTTGGTAAACCGTAGCGCTGCCGTCCCAGACGATGCTGCAGCTGTGGGTTTGGCGTCGTAGCACATTTGAAATTGCAATGAAGAAACAGGCGCGGCTTGTTCCAATCGTTTGCGTTTTGCTAAGCGGCCTGGTGTTCGCGCCGCTCGCGGCCCAGTCCGTCTCCACGTTGCTCAGGGGCGGAGCAACCACACCAGACACACCGGCGCTGACCGACTCTCTCGGCCGCGACACGCCATCCGGTACCGTCCTCGGATTCCTGCAAGCTGCGCAAAACGGAAGCTACAAAACCGCAGCCGACTATCTGCAAATGAGCGCCGCACACCGCCAGTCGCAGGGCGCCGATGTGGCTGAGAAACTGAAGGTGCTGATGGACCGCGCTTACGTCGGCAGCCTGCGAAAGCTCAGCACGCGTCCTGAAGGGAGTCTTGAATACGGCATCCCCGATCAGCAAAATATTGGTACTTTTTCCAGCGGCGATGGCGATGTGCCCGTCGTGCTGGTTCGCGTCGGGGACCCCAACTCCGGCAAGATCTGGCTCTTTTCTTCGGACACGCTCAGCAAAGTCCCTGACCTGTATGACAACCTGGAAGCGCATCAGGTCGAAACCAAGCTGCCGCCGTCGTTGGTGCGCAACGTCTTTCTAGGGATGCCCCTCTGGCAATGGCTCGCGCTTCTGGCCGCCATTCCCGTGTCCCTGGCCGTCGGTTGGGTCGTGGTCCTGCTGCTGGCGATTCCGCGCCGCCTTTGGCTGAAGTTCAGAAACCGCCCCAACCTGCATTCCTACCGGGGAATGTCCAAACCGCTGATCATCCTATTTAGCGCGCTCGCTCACCGCGTTATTGCCTCCTATTTCGGGCTTCCGCTGTTACCTCGTCTCTATTACTACCGGACCATCGGCGTCCTAGTTAGTATCGGTTTCTTCTGGTTCCTCCTCCGCGCAACCGGTCTCGTCATGCAGCGGCTGCGCATCGACGCCATCAGCGCCGGACGGACCGGCACCGGAACATTGATGGTGCTGGGCGAACGGCTGATCAAGGCGATGGTGTTGATCATCGCTGTCCTGGCCACGCTTGGCATTCTCGGCTTCAACCTGACCACGGTTCTCGCCGGCGTGGGTATCGGCGGCATCGCGATCGCCTTTGCCGCGCAGAAAACGCTCGAAAATCTTTTCGGCGGAATCTCCGTCCTCGGCGATGAAGTCATCCGCGTCGGTGACAGCTGCCGCTTCGGCGATCGGGTCGGAATTGTCGAGGACATCAGCTTGCGTTCGACCCGCATTCGCACCGTCGAGCGCACCGTGCTGTCCATCCCCAACGGCGCGCTCGCCACCATGAATATCGATAACCTCACCCGGCGTGACAAGATTCTGTTTAATCCGACGCTCGGGGTCCGCTGCGAAACCACTGCCGACCAGCTGCGATTCCTGCTGGCGGAAATCCGTCGCATGTTTTACGAGCACCCCAAGGTCGAGACCGATACCGCGCGCATCCGCTTTGCCAGTTTCGACAGCAGCGCATTGAGTCTGGAGATCTTCAGCTACATACTCACGCGTGACTATGCGGAATTTACGGCGATCCGTGAAGACGTTTTACTGCGCATTCTCGATATCGTCGACCGGTCGGGCAGCGGTTTCGCCTTCCCATCGCAGACTCTCTACTTCTCGCGCGATACGGGCCTGAACAAAGAGAAAACCAGCGCGGCAGAACAACAAGTGCAGCAATGGCGGGACGCCAGCAATCTGCCTTTTCCTGATTTCGCGCCCGCGGACAAATCGGGCATTCGCGATTCGATGGCGTACCCTCCACCTGAGTCCGCGATTGTTAAAAAATCAGAGCCCCCTCCGAAACTATAGGGAGCAGCCCCACTTACCCCCGTAACTTGCGGCTTTTGTTACCGGTTCCTAGCATAGGAGAGCCATGCCCCATGCTCTGCTGCTGTCGCCGGATGACCAGGCCGTCAATGCAATTACTGGCGTTCTAGAAGAAATGTCAGTCACTTGCGAGCGTCCGCTGGACGGTGTTTCCGCCGCCCAAAAGCTCAATTCACAAACGTTCGACCTGGTTCTGGTTGATTGCGAGAATCTGCCTGCAGCTAAGCTGATTTTTGACGTTTGCCGTCGTGGAAAAAACGGTCACAACCCAGTCCCGATTGCGATTGTCGATGGTCGCGCCGGTCTGCCCACGGCTTTCCGTCTAGGCGCGGAACTCATCCTGACTAAGCCCGTCGCCAAAGACCAGGCTCGGACAACGATTCGCACCGCGGTCAGCCGAGTTCGAAAAGACACGCCGGCGGATGAAGTCGCTTCCTTCCAAGCCTCGAGCTTGCCGTTGCCAACCGGAATCACGGCCACCTCGATTGTCAAAGAGGATCACGCAAAAGCCGCGACCGCTGCCGCTTCTTCGCAGCTCACCAGCTTCTCGGACCCTGTTCCGAGTTTTCCGCCGGTCGCCGCGCGCACAAGTCTTTCCGCGACCGATGAACTCCCTGCGGCAGCCGCCCCGGCGAAGTTAGGTTTGCGATCCGTATCAAGTTCACTACCGGAGTTCTTCGAACCAGCTTCGACTCCCAAGGATTCACCAAGCCCAGCACCAAAGCCTCCAGTGACACTCTCCGACGATCCGGTGATGGCGGAATTGGAGCGAGCGGAAATGGAGGCGGCGCTCGCGGAAACGCAAGCAACCGCAGCGCAGAAGGAAGGGCAGAAGGCAGAAGCGGAAACGGCGAAAGCCGCGCCCGGTCATACGAACGCGCCGTCCGACGCGCCCGTATTCTCTTACCAACAGAAACAGAAGAAACCCCGCGGCGCATTCGTCGCCTTGATGGTACTGGTCATCGTCGCCGGTGGCTTCTATGCGGCGTGGATGTATCAGCCAGGATTCCGTGCCTTTGCGCAACCGCAGGTTGATCGCGTGCTGGCACTGGTTGGGATGGCACTCACGCCGACGCAGACGCAGCAAGCGCATCCGCAAAGCCCCGTGCCCCCGGCTCCAGTTCCGGCTACCGCACCGGCGGTCGCAGCAACGCCGTCCGCTGCTGATCCGAATGCATCAACCACCGCCACCGACCCGGCAGCCACTACAGCGGCGCCTGCTGCCAGCAGTTCTCCGGCCTCCGCAACTGTCACGACTGTTCCGACACCGACCTCGGTATCTCAGGGCGCGATCGTCTCTCCCGCAGCTTCGCAGCCCGCAGTCACACCACCACCTACGGTCATCAAGCTTGATATGGGCAAAACCGCGGCGAGCAAGCCCGCCGAGACGAAGAAACCAGAATTGAAAAAGGCGTCATTGCCCGCCGCTCCTCTTGATACTCCGCTGCCGGGCGAGAACAGCGCCATCATCCTCTCTTCCAAGGGAGCGGAGAAACGACTGGCTCACAGCGTTCCGCCGAAGTATCCCGCCGAAGCCCGCTCCGCGGGTGCCGAAGGAACCGTTGTCCTCAAGGAAGTTGTGGATGAGGACGGCAAGGTTGTCGGTGTCCGGCTGGTCGAGGGAAACGTGGAGTTGGCCACCGCCGCCATGCAAGCCGTAAAGCAGTGGCGCTATCGGCCTTATGTGCGCGACGGAAAAGCGCAGGCGTTTCAAACCGTCGTGATCGTCGACTTTCAGAAGCCGTAAACGGTCGTTGGTCGATGGTCGTTCGCTGGTTACTAGATCCACTCGACGGTCGGGTCGCGAACGACCAACGACAATCGACCAACGACCGTAAACTCAATTACCCCGGTAACTTGCTGGTACCCAAGACATTCCCTAGGATGGCCTCATTATGGGTTACCAAGCCTTACTCTTCTGTCCCGACGAAAAACTGGCTAAAGTCGTAAGTCAGGTCTTCAGCGAACTCGACTTCACGGTTGAACCGGTTCATGAGCCGTTTGCTGCAGTCAAGAAATTGATGGCGCAGCGTTATGACGCCATCGTCGTGGATTGTGAGAATGAGCAGAACGCTTCGCTGCTCTTCAAGAGCGCGAGAAATTCCAGCTTCAATCAGAGCTCCCTGGCCATCGCATTGGTTTTGGGACAAGCGGGCGTCGCCAAGGCATACCGCATCGGGGCCAACCTGGTGCTGACCAAGCCGATCAACGTAGAACAAGCAAAAGGAACGCTGCGCGTCGCGCGTGGACTGCTGCGCAAGAATTCCGACGCTGCCGCCGCTGGTACGGCGAATACACCGGCACCTCCTAAACCAGTCCCTGCGCCAGTCTCCAGTTCACCGCAACCGCCGGCTCGACCTGCCGCACCGCCTGCCCCGCCGGTCGTTCGGCGCGAGGTTCCTGAGTTTGAGCCACCCGTTTCCCTAACGCCCGCGATTTTGCCGGCGATGGCCGCCTCGTCCGAAATCGAAGATGTACTCGAGGCCCTTCCTGCTCCGGTCTTGCAGACTCCAGCGCCGCAGACTCCGCCGGTGCACGTGCCGGAACCGGTCGTGGAAGCGCGGCAACCTTTCGTTCCGGCGGTCGTCAAGAGTCCCGTGGATGACATCGTCAAGAATGATGCGATGCACTCGTCGCTGAATAGCGCCCCGAACAAGTTCTCCATCTCTCCCAGCGCGGCACAGAGCCCGAGCTCCATATTTGCAGCTCCCGGATCCGCTGCAGCAGCGGCTCCTGCCCGGGAGATCTCAGTTCCTCGGCCTGCAGAGACGACACCGAAGACCGTTGAAAAGCCAGTCGAAGTTTCGCCCGTCGCAGCAGTGCGAGAATCTGCTCCGCAACATGTTGCCGCTGCCGCCTTTGATTCCACGAGCACCGTCGACGGCCCGTCCTTTGCCGCTTTTGGCGAAGGTGACGAGGCATCAGGAAGCAAGAAGAAAATCATCATCATCGCCGTGGCGCTTCTCGCCGTCATCGTCGTCGGCTATCTTGGCTACGAACAATGGGGCAAGCCCACAGGCAGCACTCCCGCTTCGCATCCGGTGAGCGCGCCTCAGAGTTCCGGAGAACCCGCGCCAACTCTCGCGCCGATGCCCGCGCCAGAACCAACGACATCGACCAGCGCCGGCACCCGTACCAGTTCTGGGACGTCGGCTTCTAGTTCCAAACCAACTTCAGCCTCGGCGTTGGACAAATCATCGGCCGCCACCAATCCCCCAGTCATCAAAATCGATGCGACGCCGGAACCTGAGACCAAACAGCCGGTTGTCGCGCCAATTGTCGTGAAGTCGAATAACGGAGGCGCAAAGAAAGCACAGCAAGCTGATGAAGCCGCGCCGGCGCTTCCCAGCACAGTTGCTTCCGCAGATGACACCAGCTTGAATGGATTGATTTCTTCGACAGCTTCGAGTGTTGCCCGGCCCTCGCTGGCAACGGTCAAAGTTTCTCAAGGCGTGTCGCAGGGGTTGGTGATCAAGCGCGTACAGCCGAAGTACCCGCCAGCGGCGCTCGCGACCCATGCTTCTGGAGTAGTGCAGATCGAAGCCACCATCAGCAAGGACGGCACGGTTACCAATGTCAATGTTCTCAAAGGCGATCCGATGCTGGCGCACGCTGCCGTCGACGCTGTTCGCCAGTGGAGATACAAACCTTACTATCTCGACGGCGAACCAGTAGAAATTCAAACGCAGATCACGGTCAATTTCAAACCGAATTAGCTCTCAGCTATCAGCTATCAGTTTGTGCCTGAACGTAGCTGGCGGCTGGGCTTCCCGCAAAGCCTGATTGTGTTTCTGACGGTGGGGAAAACAGGCTGTTCTCTTACCCACTTGCGAAAGCTGTTACTGACGGCTGACAGCTAGTTCAATTGTTCATCCAGCGATCGTCGTCGCGGACGCCCGGGGTGGGCACTGATGCTGCCGAATTTGTGGTAGAGCTCGTGCATGTTCTCACTCAGCAGGCGTACGACCTGCAAACAATAATCGCAGTGCTCATGTAGAAATGCCAGGAACTCCTCGCGCGGAATGAATACCGCCTTGGTCTCTTCGCTGGCGATCGCCGTGACTCGATACTTCACTCCGGCCATGCTTTCGCTCAACCCGAGAATGGCGCCCGGCCCCGCAACTTCCAGTAACTGTTTTTCCCCTTTACCAGCTTCCAGAATCACCTGGACTTCACCAGCTTCCACCAGGTAGACGCCGCTTCCGGGAGAGTCTCGACGAAACAAAGTAGCGCCCTCGGGAAAGCGCTGCGCAGGCTTGATGGCCCGGAGGTCTCGCAGAAAATCGACGCCCAGAGTGCTGCACACGGGCTGAGACGATGCCATGATCTCCACCAGCGCCTATCCTGCGCGTAACTGGAGCGGTGGGCAGTGATGGCGCTCACATGCGTCAGTGACTGATGGACACAAGGCAGTCCATCGTGGTTCTTGTGAACTATCACTTTGAAGGGAGGTCAGTGCTCGCAGTTATGGACCAGAAGACGCGCGCTATCATGCACCGTGAAGCAAGATCACGCGCCACTTTGTTACAAAGGCTCAACTTACTCCCGCTGAAGAACCTCGTCGATCGCGACTTTCCCGCCTTTGTCGACGCTGACCACTTTGTGCACGGGCTTGAATCCGGTCATCGTGACGTCGACAATGTAATTTCCCGGTCCAAGCATGACATCCACCGGCGAGAGCTTGTCCAGCACGTGCTGGTTGACGGCGACCTGCGCGCCCTTAGGCTGGGTATGAACACTGATGGCACCCGTACCGGCCGCGCTGTCCCCGCCGTGTCCGAATAGCTTATTGAACTTGCCAACCGTCTTCATGTCTTCGGTATTGCCCAACGCGCGGAGGGTGGGCGAATACTGAAAATTCTGCGCCGGACCAAGATCAGCCGTAATCGTTTCTTCCAAATATCCCTGCTTGCGCAGCAGAACCGTATGGCTCCCTTTTTCTACCGCAAACTGCGCTGGAGTCACACGTGTCGTGGATTTGCCGTCAATGATGATCTCCGCACCGGCCGGCGTGCTGCTGACCACCATGAGCGCGTTCATCGCTGCCAGATGCAGTACCAGAGACGCCTTACTGCCCGCCGCAACTTCGACCGACCGTATCTCCGCCGAATAACCCGTCTTGTTCGTCGATATGATGTGTTTGCCCGGCGTCAGCCCCGAAACTGTAAATGGAGTAACCCACGATGGGTCGTTCTTTCCGTCAACCTGGAAAGAAGCACCTTGCGGCGTCGAGTCGATGAAAGCCTGCCCTGGAACAACGACCGGCGCAGGAGGTGGCGCGGGCGCTCGCCGGTTCGGCGCGCGCTTTTCCACCTGTCGTACCGTCAGGCTCGGTTGAGGCTCCACGATGGGCGCGACCGGAGGCGGAGCTGGCTTCTGTGCCTGCGGGACGACCGGCGCGGGAGTCTCCGTCTGCGGCTGACTTGGCTTTGCGGACTTCGTTGGCCGCGGTGCCGCAGTCGAACCGTCATCCTCTGAGCGCACATGGAAAAAGACCGCGATTACGATCACCAGGATCACGGCGACTGCACCCAGGATCGAAAACAGCATCAGCCGCGGCGGAATGGTCGCGATTTCTTTCATCGCCTTCTCCGCGACTTCACGTGGCTGGATCTTCGGCTTCTCTTCCTTCGGCGGATAGATTTGCGCAACCGAACGCGTCGGCTCGACCGGATCGGGAGCTGGCGGCGTGTAAACGGGGTCTTTCAGCGGCGGCATTTCCGCCAGGTCTGAGAAGCTTGTCCCAGCCGAACTCGCTGCCTGCCCCGACATCATGGGATCGACTGCCACGCGGGGCGCACGCTGTTCGGTTTCCTGCTCTGCCGCAGCCGACATGTAGGATCTCGGTGCAGCCGGGGCCTCGGGAGCATTTGTTTCAAAACCGCTCATCAGTTGCGCGCTCGTATCCGATTCAGATCCAGTATCGGAATATGAGCTTGAGTTGGAATGGGAATCTGCGTGGAATCCTGAATCAAATTCCACCTTGGATGCGCTCTCCGCACTGGCTCCAGCCGCGGCGGCAGAGGCTCGCGTGTCAGCGGAAGGTGTGGCAATTCGCGGAGACGCAGGAGGCGCAACCGGTTTCGACGCAACCGGCCGGGCAGCAGGCTCTGGTTTCGGCGCGCTTGACGCGGGCGCGACGAACTTGCTCGCCGCAGCCGCGCGTGCCGCGGGATTGACGGCAACCGCCGACGCCGCGGCTGGTCTCCGGGTATCGGTGGCAGCTTTTTTGTTTTCCTTGCATTTCTCGAGATCGTCCAGCAGTTCGCGGGCGCTCTGGTAGCGTTCCGCAGGATTCTTCGCCAGCGCCTTCATGATCAGCGCGCTGACCGCCGGCTGAATTTTGGGATTCACCGATGACGGAGCAGCCGGCGTCTCATTTTCGATCCGGCTCACTAGCGTGACGGGATCGGCGGCATCGAACGCCAGCCGTCCTACGACCATTTCGTACAGAATCGCGCCTAGCGTAAACAGGTTCGAGCGCAAGTCGATCGCTTCTCCGCGAATCTGCTCCGGAGAGCAATAGGGCATGAGCCGCCCCAAACCTTTTCCTGCATCCGCTTCAATCAGGCTCATGTTGGAGATGCCATAGCCCAGAATCTTGACCATGCCATCCCACTGCACCATGATCTTCGCGGGTTCGAGCGAACTGTGAGCGACATTCTTCGAGGCGGCGTGTTCCAGCCCGGCGCAAACTTGGCGCGTGATGTCGAGCAGATCCCAGATCGAGAAGCCTTCTTTGCGCGCCAGCATCGTGGCCACGCTGTTGCCCTGGATGTACTCCATGGCGGCGCAGAACTGTCCATCAATTTCGCCTGCTCCGTAAAGCAGCACGATGTTCTGGCAAGCGAGATCGCGCGATGCTTCGCCTTCGGCGATCAGCGTTTCTACGAACGCGTCTGCGCGGTCGCCGAGCGGCTCCAGACTTTGCGTCTTGAGCGCCACAACCTGGTTGGTTTCCGTGTCCATTGCCTTGTAGATCGAGGCAGTGTCTGACTTGGAAAGTTCACTCTGAATTTCGAAACGGCCAAACATCATCGCCATTACAGTCCCTCGCGGTGATATCCCGCACAACACCCCCGAATACCGGACTTGCCCAGCAACGAGGAGGATCAGACCTAGAATACCGCCATCAACTGCCCAACTGAGAGTTACGAAAGTACTGAAAAATGGCTAGGAAAGCCTGTTTTCGAGCGGTGCGCGGGATCGCATCCGAAGCGCTCTCAGACGCGCCGATTCGCGGGAAATCGTTCGGGCGGGCAAGAAAAGACTCGAGCCCGGCCTGGACCGACGATGGGTATAAGGTTCAAAATGTGCGCATGAGAATTGGGCATTTAGCCGCCACGGCTGGAGTGAATATCCAGACCATTCGCTTTTATGAGCGTAAGGGCCTTTTGGAATCTCCTCCTCGTTCAGCGTCCGGGTATCGCTGCTATAGCGAAGCGGATTTGGAAGCTCTTTGCTTCATCCGCCGGTCACAAGAACTGGGCTTTACTTTGCACGAGATCTCGCAGCTGCTTCCCCTGCACCGCTCAGTTGCAAGATTGGCCTCGTCCAAGGACCGGATGCCGCGCGAAATACGCGCGATGGCAGCGGTTGCGCGAACCCGGCTCGACCAGGTGGAACTGAAGCTGAGCTTGTTGAACACAATGCGCACTCAGTTGCTGACCTTCATCACGCAACTGGAAACGGTGGCGCCGATCAAGTGCCTCGCTCCAGCCACCCAACCATCGAGCAATAAATCGTCCTCCTGCCCCGCTTGACCCTATACCTGCGTACAGGGTGGAGACTCTTGTTGGGATACCAATCCCGGCGGAGGTCACGCGATGCAATCGGACTCTCAGAATTTTTCTACTAGTACTCGTGTTTGGATTGTTCTCCTCCTTGCGCTGGCGCTTCTATCGTTCTTCGCGATGCGCCGCAGCGTGGGGCGGGCTATGGGGATGAAGGTCGAGACTACCGTCATCGCTTCTCAGGCGGAGTTCAAGCCGGGAGACGAGGCGAAAGTCGTCGTCGAGATCACGAGCGTCGTTTCCCAGAGCAACGTTTCCCAGAGCATCGTTTCCCAGAGCATCGAGGGGAACGTGCTCGAGAAGCAGAGTGAAACTATCTACCGGCGTGGGGGCAACACGATAAAGGTGTCGTTCGACGCATCCACGCCCGTGGTCATGGGCAAAACCTCAGATATACATCCCGGAGCGGTGGTTCACATCACGGCGACCATGGGGAACGATCACATCCTGCACGCAAAGCAGATCGTTGTGCTCACCGGATACGTGAAGGTGCAGTAGGCGCACATGATTCGATTTCTTGTGGCGAGCATAACCGGATGGGGAGCTGTGTTCGGAGTCGGCATCGAAACGGCGCTGCCTTACATGCTTCGTGGCAGGCGCACGTCGCCAATCAGTAGCGACCGGCCAATGCGGCTGCCGAGTCGGCAGAAAAGAATGTGGCCGCACTACTGGATCGGCTACGTGCTCGTGGGACTCGTGCTGGCGCACGCTTCATTCGTGATGGGACCAGCGATGGGCCGAAGCGACGTAGTCGGAATTTGGGCCGCCACGCTGGCTTTGTGCCTCATGTTCTTTCAGGTGGGTCTCGGGTTGATCTTGAAAAGCGGAAGCCGGCGTCAGCCGCAGGTGCGGCGACTGCATTTCCTGAGCATGATCGGCTTCGTCGCGCTCGTAGTAACCCACGTGCTGAGAAACGGTTAAGTGGCGAAATGTTATGTTGGCAAGAAAAAATACGCTTGGGGCGATTGTCCATTTCGCAGCCCGTCCTTTATCCTTTCGGTAGCGAATGGGCAGCGAAATATGGTTGGCGAAATACGCGTAGTGATATTGGGATAATGTTCTTCGTTCGCAGCGTTCCCTTTTCTACTGTTGGGTCTTCAGGAGTGGCATGACCTTAACTCGCTTCGTCACCAAGAGTGCCTTCCGCAATAAGCGGCGCAGTGTCCTCACCGTGCTCAGCATCACGTTCTCGCTGCTGCTGCTGACCCTGATGATGACGGTCTGGCACTTCTTTTACATGGACACGTTCAGCACGCAGTCCGCGCAGCGATTGATTACACGCCATCGCGTCTCGCTGACCCAATCCATGCCGGTGTCTTACCGGGAGAAAATTCGAACCATCCCCGGCGTCGTCGCGGTTGCTCCCAACAGCTGGTTTGGAGGCATCTACAAGGACCAGAAGCCCGAGAATTTCTTCGCCCAGTTCGGCACGGACCCCGACGAGATATTGAACATCTTTACCGACTTCAAGATGCCCGCCGATCAACTGGAAGCATGGAAACACGATCGTGCCGGCGTAATTGTCGACACCGAGCTCGCAAAGAAATTCGGCTGGAAAATTGGCGATCGTATCGTGCTGAAGGGCACCATCTATCCGGTCGATCTCGAACTCACCATTCGCGGAATCTATACCGCGCCCCAACCCACCACTTCTGTTTACTTCAACCAGAAATATGTGGAAGAGGCAGTCTCGTTCGCGAACGGCAAAGCAGGAACGTTCGACATTCTGGCCGATTCTCCAGACGACGTTTCCAAAGTCGCCTCGGCCGTCGACGAAATGTTTCGTAATTCTCCCGAGCCTACCAAGACCGAAAGTGAGAAAGCGTTCCAGTTAAGTTTCATCAACAGCATCGGGAACGTGAAAGCATTCATTTTGAGTATTTGTTTTGCGGTCGTTTTTGCCACCTTGCTGGTGTCTGCTACTACGATGGCTATGTCAATCCGCGAGCGAACGCGCGAGGTCGCTGTGCTGAAGACGCTAGGGTTCACACGAGATTCAATCTTGAAGCTGTATATTGGCGAAGCAGTAATCGTCGCTTTGAGCGGCGGCGTTCTGGGATGCTTGCTCGCTCTCGTCGCCGTGTCGGGCATGACGCATGCGCCCGGAATGGGATTGTTTTTCTCCGGCATGAAAGTGACGCTTCCGACCTTGCTGCTTGCTATTGTCATCGCCGGCCTGGTGGGACTTCTGAGCGCAATCGTACCCGCCTATCATGCGGCAAAACTCGATATCGTGGAGGGCTTGCGCTACATCGGCTAGCAAAGCAACCGCATGGCGATTCCGATCAGCTACAACATCCGCAACCTGAAGCTCCGCAAGGGCCTCACCATCATGACCGCTCTCGGCATCGCGCTCACCGTTACCACGGCGGTGTTTCTGATGGCGCTGCTGGCCGGACTGCAGAAGGCGTTCAAATCAAGCGGCAGCTCTCAGAACGTACTGGTCATGCGCAAAGGTTCGACCGCCGAACTCTCGGGAGGCTTCGACGCGAATCTATTCCCCACCCTGAAAACTCTGCCCGGCATCGCCCAGGACAGCAGCGGACAGCCGCTCGCCTCCGGAGAGTGGGTGGTGGTCGTCGTACTGCCCCGGAAAGATGGGACCGGGGAAGTGAACGTGTCGGTGCGCGGCATGATGCCTGCCGGACTTGAACTTCGTCCCAATGCCAAATTGGTTGAGGGACGCTGGTTCACGCCCGGACAGCGCGAAGTCGTCGTCGGCCACAACATTCATGACCGCTTTAACGGCGCAAATGTCGGCGACACTCTCGACTTTGCCAAGGGCCAGTGGAAAGTTGTCGGCGTATTCAACTCCGGCGGCACCGCTTACGATTCGGAAATCTGGGGCGACGTGAATCAGATCGCCGCCGACTTCGACCGCCAGGGAGGCTACGCCTCCGTTTATCTTCGGGCGACCGACGCGGTCGCGGCCGACGCGCTGAAACACCGTGTCAGCGACGATCAGCGGCTGAAGCTCGAAGGCTCGCTCGAAACCGAATACTACGACAAGCAAACCAGTTCCGGCGGGGCAATCAAATTCATCGGCATATTTGTCGCCGTCATTATGGCGATCGGTTCGAGCTTCGCCGCCATGAATACGATGTACGCGGCAGTTGCCTATCGCGCGCGCGAGATCGCAACTTTGCGGATCATTGGATTTTCGCGGCCCAGCATTCTGACCTCGTTTGTTTTCGAATCGTTGCTGCTGTCGCTGCTGGGTGCGATCGTAGGCATCGTTCTGATTCTGCCCTTCAACGGCATGACCACCGGCATCGGCAACAACCTGACGTTCAGCGAAACCGTGTTTAGCCTGCACTTGACGTGGGGAGTAGCGCTGATCGCCGTTGCCTTTGCCATGATTATGGGGCTGCTCGGAGGTTTCGCGCCCGCATACCACGCCGCCAGGCAGGATATCCTGACCTCGCTGCGCGCATAGTAGTTTCAGATTCGCTCGTGTCAGGGCATCGGGTTCGTATCAGGGCGTCTGGTTCGTATCAGGGGTCGGGTTCGTATCAGGCCGTCTGGTCCGTATCAGGTCATGTGATTCGTATCAGGGCATCGCTTTAGCGATGCCGCAACGATCAAGGAAAAAATGCCCCTTTAGGGGCTGCTCGTCGCACACTATCGCGTCACCCAGATTTGGAGTCAACTTAACGCAATGCCGACGGAAACCGGATCGACGGATACCAAGCACGAAGACCTGCGGAGTCTGCGCATCGACCACTCCCTGCGCGACGGAGGCGGCGAACCGCCCGCGTGGTCGCGCCGCTTCATCCTCGGCGGCATTGCCGTGGTTGTCCTGCTCGGAATCGTCACGCTGGCCTATCGCGCCCTCGGGTCCGACGCTCCAGAAGTGGAAGTCGCCCGGGCCACGGCGGAAGGCAGCGACGTCACCGGCAGCACCGTGCTTTCTGCCAGCGGATACATCGTCGCGCATCACAAAATCAGCGTGAACTCGAAAGTCACCGGCCGCGTCGCCTGGATCGGCGTCGAAAAAGGCGACAAGGTCCAGGAAGGACAAGTTCTGGTGCGTCTCGAAGACCAGGAATTCCGCGCCCAGTACGAACAGGCTCGAGGCGCCGTGGACAGCGCCAAAGCCCGCCTCCTCGAGAATGAACACGGCTCCCGCCCCGAGGAAGTTGAGCAGGCCGATCACAACCTGTCCGAGGCCAGAGCCACCGCGACCAATGACAAGCTCAATCTCGACCGCGCGCGCGATCTGTTCGCGCAAGGAGTCGCCTCCAAGCAGAGCCTCGACGACGCGACCGCCAAGTATGAATCTTCGCAGCAACGAATGAATTCTCTGGAGCGGGCATTCAAGCTGATGCAGCTCGGCCCCCGCTCCGAAGAGATTCTGCGCGCCAAAGGCGACTTGTTGCAGGCCGAAGGTCAGATGGCCTACGCGAAATCTCAGCTCGATGCAACGGTCATTCGCGCTCCCGTCACCGGCACCATCCTCGAGCGTACCGCCGAAAAGGGTGAGCTCGTCACTGCACAATTTGCCAGCGGCGCTGAAGGTGGACCGCGCGGATCGGTGGTCGCCCTCGCCGACCTGAACGACATACAGGTCGAACTCGACATCGCGCAGGACGATTTCGCGAAGCTCTCGCCCAAGCAGGAAGGCATCGTGACGCTCGATGCGTTCAAGGACCGCTCCTACAAAGGCGAGATTGCGGAGATGTCTCCGGAAGCGAACCGCCAGAAAGCAACCGTCCAGGTCAAGGTGCAGATCCTGCAACCAGATTCTTACCTGCGTCCGGAAATGAACGCAACCGTGCAATTCAAGGCGAAGCCGAGCGAGGACAAGAATGCAGGCACGAAGACAAACTATGTTTTCGTCCCCACCGCCGCGGTGCACGAGAAGGACGGCAAGAAATTCGTTCTGCTAGCCTTCAACGGCAAAGCTCTCCGCCGCGATGTTCATGTGCAGGGCCAGCGTTCGGGAGGCTTTCTAGTGGACTCCCTTGTCGGCGGCGAGAGCGTGATTACCGCCGGACCCGCGGACTTACAGGACGGTCAAAAGATTAGAATTAAGGGGCAATCATGAGCACAATTCCAACGACGACGACACCTTTAACCAAACCAGCCGTGGCCGGCAAGGTCGTTCAGGCCCGCGGCGTAAGCAAGATTTTTAAGCGCGATGCCTTCCAGGTGACCGCGCTCGACAATGTCTCCATCGATATCGCCGCCGGTGAGTTTCTCGCGCTGATGGGCCCGTCGGGCTCGGGCAAGACGACGCTATTGAATATGATCGCGGCGATCGATCGCCCGACTGCCGGCGATTTGCTCGTGATGGGGGAAAACATATTTCGCTTAAACGATAGCCAATCCGCGAACTGGCGCAACACGCACGTCGGCTACGTTTTCCAGACCTTCAATCTGATCCCGGTGCTGACGGCGTTCGAAAACGTTGAATTGCCTTTGCTGCTGACCAAGATGACGTCGCAGCAGCGCCGCGAACACGTGTTGACCGCGCTGAAGCTCGTCGGTCTCGAAGACCGTGTCAATCATCTGCCCAAGCAACTATCCGGCGGACAAGAGCAGCGCGTAGCCATCGCTCGGGCCATCGTCAGCGATCCGACGCTCATCCTGGCCGACGAACCGACCGGCGACCTGGACAGTAATTCAGCAACCGAAATTCTGGAGATTTTGAAGCGTCTGAATGAGAGCTTCAACAAGACGATCGTGATGGTGACTCACGATCCGCACGCGGCCCAATACGCGCACGTAACCCGCCACCTGGAAAAAGGCCGCTTGTTACCAGCGTAGCGGCCGACGAGCGAATCTGAATTCTGAGACTTCAGATTTGTAAGACTGAGACTTGAGATTCGTATCAGGGCATCGCTTTAGCGATGCCGTCAGCCTTGGAATCAACGCCCCTTCAGGGGCTGGGCTTAGGCCGTTCGCCTCGAAGCCACCGCATCGGCCGCTTCCCCGTCGCTGATCCACTCCCAAACTCTGCGTCCGCGATCATTGCTCAGACTGCGCGCCTCGCCATAATCCACCAGTCGGTTCAAAACCGTAGTCACGGAGGCAAGCGGATCTTTATGCCGCGCCAGAATAGCCGGCGCGTACCGCTCCAATTCTACGCACACGTCGCGAGCTCCCAGCGGGCGCCGCACTTCCATCAGCACCCGGCGGCAAGCCTTGGTAAACCCCGGCTGGCGCCCATTGGGCTTGCGATCGATCAATTCCAGCAAGTCGTCGCTCAGCACCTGTTCACCGAAAAGGTTAGCCAGTCCCGCAATCGTCTGCTTCACCGTCCCAATGCGCTTCATGATCTCGGCACGCTGGCGCATCAACTGCAGGAGTTCGTCGTGCGCCGCCTTGACCACCTGCTGCGCTGAAATGCCATTCACTGACGCGTCGATCGCCAGCGCATTGCCGTTACTCTTCGCTACTTCCATAAGCTCCTCCTGCAGGAAACGGACCACGAGACAGATTCCAGCGGATTCTTCCCCTGTATTACGGGAAAGACCCCGCTAAAGTTCCATTGTGAATTGGACTCGCTTCCCGCCGAAAGGTTATCGGGGAAAAGTGTGGCGCGGATGACCCGTGTGGGGCGGACACTCCTGTCCGCGGCCGTTGCGGTTGGTGCTGCCTTGGCTTTTAGTGGCCAAATGGGGCGGCCCTTGGCGGCCCGCTACCCCATCACAGTCGTATGTTCCGGGCGGATCTTGTAAAGCACCCGAACCTCACCCGGCTTCGCATACGGATACTTTTCCACTCCCATATATTTCTTCGCCATCTTGTCGATGTGCTGGGCAGCTCCATCCTCGGTGATCTCTACAACAGTGCCGCGGATTTCCAGATAGCGGTAGGGATTGTCAGGATCGACGATGGCCAGCGCCACGTGCGGGTCACGGCGCACATTGCGATCCTTCTGCCGTCCCTTGGCCGAATTGAAGATGACATGCTGCCCGTCAAAGTCGCACCACACCGGCGTCACCTGCGGACG
This sequence comes from Terriglobia bacterium, assembly GCA_963847715.1. GTDB lineage: Bacteria > Acidobacteriota > Terriglobia > Terriglobales > Acidobacteriaceae > Acidiflorens. The sequence continues at coordinate 10,213 of CAWKAZ010000018.1, read as the reverse complement.
TCCATCGGGCATCAGCGTCCCGAGACTCGCAAAAGCCCGCTTCTGGAAAAGATCGGCATATTTTTCAGGAATCACGTTCGACATTGCTGGCTCTCCTTGAAGAATTTTTGGTAGTTTGATTGCCGCCCCGATTATAGATGCGCGGAACCCGGACATGGCGCCGCGTTTTTTCTGGAAACGAACGGCTGTCGACGCTTGGAGTCCTGAGGTGGCACCCCATTCCGTCCCGGCCTTGCTTTCTGCCAGCGCTCGCGACCGGTTACAATAATGAGCTTCCTACATAACAGAAGCAGCCAGATCGAATGATGCAAGGCTGCTCGCAGATTTGCGTTTTCCTTTAGGAGCCTTCGAAACCATGCTCACCACATTCAACTTGACGGCAAGATCGGCGCGAGCCCTTTCCTGGACGTTGATCTGTATGTTGCTGGTCATCAGCCCACTGATGGCACAGCAGGTCGCGATCCAACCTCCTCCAACCGTAGTCTTCATGACCGATTTCGGCATCATTGACGACTCGGTGGCGCTCTGCAAGGGCGTTATGTACGGCATCGCGCCAAATCTCCGCATCGTCGACCTCACCCATCAGGTCAATGCTTTCTCCATTCGAGACGGCGCGCGCTTTCTTTTCGGTGCGACCCCGTACTTCCCAGCCGGAACCGTATTTGTGGTCGTGGTCGATCCGACGGTTGGCAGTACGCGTAAGGCGGTCGTAGTGAAATCGAAGCGCGGACAGTTTTTCGTGCTGCCCGACAACGGGCTCATGACCATGGTCCAGAACCGCGACGGCATCGAGGCCATTCGCGAGATCACGAATCCGGATTGGATGGTCGGGGCGAAAATTTCCTCCACCTTCCATGGCCGGGATATCTTCTCTCCCGTCGGCGCTCACGTCGCGCGCGGCGGCGACTGGACCCAGGTAGGCCCGGAAATGAAGGAACTCGTCCGCCTCGACCTGAAGCCGGCGGTAGTCGACGACAAAGGCCTGACCGGAGAGGTAATCGCACTCGACGGTCCGTTCGGCAATATCATCACGAACATTAGCGGCGACGACTTCATGAAACTCGGCTACCAGCCCGGCGACCACGTGAAAGTCACCGTCGCCGGACACGAGGTCGAAATGCCCTTCGTCAAAACCTTCAGCGACGTTCCGCTCAAGAAGCCATTGCTGTTCATCGATTCACGTGGACGAGCCAGCTTCGCCCTCAACCAGGCGAGCTTCGCGGCGACGTACAAGGTAGAACCGCCGCAGCCGATTTTCATACCGCGCAAAGCAAAGTGAGTGCGCAAGGTATTTTTAGGTAATTTTTGTAAGGGGACATCATGCATATCTCTCGAGCCATCAAGAATCAAACGATCACGTCAATTTCGACCCTCGTGATCGCAGTAGCGGTGCTGCTACTTTCGACATCCGCATCGGCGCAAAGCTTCCGCGGCTCCATCCGCGGTACAGTAACCGACCCTAGCGGCAGCGTGATCGCCGGAGCAAAAGTCACCGCGAAGAGCATCAACACCGGCCTGCAACGCGAAGCCACCACCGGCCCCGACGGAGCCTACGTGCTCGCCGAACTCCCCGCCGGCGAATACACCGTGAGAGTAGAGTCCGCCGGATTGTCACCCGCCGCCCAGAACGTGCAGGTCAATGTGGGACTGGACACAACCGCGAATTTTGACCTGACGCAGGTGCAGCGGCATCAGGAACAACTGACCGTTACCGAGGAGGCGCCGCTGGTAGAGACGACTCGCGATGTTTTGGGTGAAGTCGTGGACCGCACCTTGGTTGAAGATTTGCCACTTAACGGCCGGGATTTCGGAAAACTCGTGGCGCTTGTCCCCGGCGCAACTGTCGAACCCTCTGGCGTTGCCGCCATTCAGAGCGGATTTGGGCAGTTTGCGATCAATGGCAACCGCGATCGATCGAACAATTACACCCTCGACGGTACCGACAACAACGACCCGTTCTTCAATAACTCCGCGTTCAATCAGACTGGAATCGGCGGCGCTCCTGCTTCTTTGCTGCCAATCGATTCCATTCAGGAATTCAACCTGCAAGCGAATTTTCCTCCGGAATACGGCCGCAATAGCGGGTCAGTGATCAACATTCTGACGCGTTCGGGCACCAATCACTTCCACGGCTCCGCCTTCGAATTCCTGCGCAACGATGCGATGGACGCCCGCAACTATTTCAATCGTGCGCCCGCTACGAAAAGCCCGTTTCATAACAATAACTTTGGTGTCTCAATCGGCGGCCCCATCATCAAGGATCGAACCTTTTTCTTCGGCGCCTACGAAGGCCAGCGCGAGCGAGTAGGCTCGGATTTCGCTTTTCAAGTGCCCGGCAATAACCCGGCACTCCCTGCCAGCGGCAGCGCGCTCGCTAACCAGATCACCGCCGCTCAGTTCCTGGCAGCCGGCAACGGAATCCCGCCGAGCCCCGCACTGACAAATATTCTTACCGCGGCCTTTCCCGCGGCAACCGGTTTCAACGGATCGGCCGGAACCCTCTCCGGTAGCGTCCGTGACAAAAACGATGTCGACAGCTTCATCGCCAAGGTCGATCATCAGATCGGCACAAACGAATCTCTGAATGGACGTTACGCTTTTGCCCGCAGCCAGCAGGTGTTTCCGCTCGGCGGGTTGGGATTTGGTGCGGGTTCGCGTCTGCCACAGTATGCCCAGTCGTCACCAACCCGCGTTCAATTGGTATCGCTGAGCCTTCTCTCGGCGCTCACCTCAACCAGAATCAACGAAGTCCGCTTCGGCTATAGCCGCTATCGCACCTCATTCAGTTCGCTGGACAACGTGGACCCAGCTAGCTTCGGCACTTCAGCAGTTCCCTTCAGCTTGGGAACGGGAAAGCTTGGCCTGCCTGAAATCGATTTCGGCGGCACCTTCGATAACCTCGGCTCCAGCGCCTTCAGCATCCCCCGCGGGCGCACCAGCCAGAGTTTCCAGATCCTCGACAACTTCACGTGGATCAAAGGCCGTCACAACATCAAGTTTGGCGGCGAATACCGTCGCGCATCGATCTCCAGCTTCAACGACAATTTGGAGCGTGGTCTATTCTCATTCGGATCAAGCGCAAGCAGTCTGACGTTATGCCCTGGATTACCCACCGACCCTGTGCAATGCAGCGACGCTGGCGCGGTCACATTAGGTAACTTCTACATTGGCAACACTTTCCCTTCCGTCGATGCCGGCAATACGCAACGCGACACGTTTAACAATGGATTCAGCTTTTTCGCGCAAGATGACTTCCGCGTTTCTTCGACCTTGACCTTGAACTGCGGAGTTCGGTGGGAATATTTCGGCCCCCTCGGAGAAAAGCACAACCTGCTCTCAAATCTCGGTCAAGACGGGATGCTCGCGATGGTGGGGACCGATGGCCTGAATGGTGCCTACAATCGAGACCTGAACAATTTCGGCCCGCGCGTGGGCTTCGCCTGGAATCTGCGCAATAAGACAGTGATCCGCGGAGCCTACGGCATCTATCACGACTACATTCCGCAGGATCTGCTGATCGCCAACTTCACGAACTCGGCCGGCCTTGCAACCAATCCGATTGGCCCGCAGCCAGTGCTCTCGCTGGCGAACGCGTATAACTCCGCGGCGTGGAGCGGTCAGACTCCCAGTGCCCCGGTCATCGGGTCCATCCCGCCGCCATACCCGCCAGCAGGCGCCGACATCTTTTTCACGCCTAGAAACCTCGTGACACCCTACGCGCAAAACTGGAACCTGAACCTCGAACAGCAATTGAGCCAAGCTCTGGCTTTCCAGGTCGGCTACGTAGGAAGCAAGGGGACAAAACTGGTCCGGCTGCGCGACGCTAACCAGCCAGATGTCAGCGGCAATCGGCCGAACGCCAACTATGGGTTCATGGACGAATTTGCCACCATCAGCGCCTCAACCTATCACGCGTTTCAGGCCACGCTGCGATCACGGAATTGGCACGGCGTCTCCGGATTCGCAGGCTACACATTCTCGAAATCGCTCGATGACGCTTCCGATGGCATCGACTTCAACTTCGCCACCGTGGCCCTCCCGCAGGATTCCAATAACCTGAAGGCCGAGCATGGCCCCTCCAACTTCGACACGCGCCATCGCTTTACTGCAGCTTTCTCATACCAACTGCCCCGATTCGACGGGCCCAAGCGGCTAGTCGAAGGTTGGGAGCTGAACACCATCGTCACAGCACAGAGCGGCCGCCCCGTGCCAGTCGTGAATTCCAACGACACCAGCGGAACCGGCTTTCCGACCCCTTCAAATTTCCATCAGCGCCCGAACCTCGTGCCCGGGCAAGCCGTCATCAATTCGAATTGGGAGACGGGACCCGACACCGTTGGTTATCTCAACGGTAACGCCTTCGCCAATCCACCTGTCGGAACCTTTGGCACTCTGGGCCGCAACGCCATCTATGGCCCTCATTTCTGGAATGTAGATTTCGCCGTGGCCAAGAGCACGTCTCTCACTGATAACTTAAGGCTTCAATTGCGCGCGGAGATGTTCAACATCTTTAACCATCCCAATTTTGCCCTACCGAACTTTTTCGTAAGTCCCGGAGGTTCACAGCAAGGCCTGATCACTCAAACACCCGATCAGGCTCAGACCAACCCCGGCCTCGGTGGAGGCGGTCCACGCGTGATTCAGCTCGGCTTGAAGTTGGTTTTCTAGAGGCTGACGAAGCGTTACCTGTAGAGACGCGGCTCGCCGCGTCTCTTTTTGTTGGGCGGCAAACTCAGTTCTGAGTTTCCAACTCCGCCGCGATGCGCGGCAGTACCGCTCGCAGCAGTGCGATGAACTGGCCCATGACCCGCCGTCCTACTTCCAGAACTTCATCATGCACGAGCGGCTGATCGAGTATTCCTGCCGCCATATTTGTCACACACGAAATCGCCAGGACACTCATCCCCATGTGCCGCGCCACAATCGCTTCCGGCACTGTCGACATCCCCACCAGATCTGCGCCAATCGTGCGCAGATAGCGAATCTCCGCCGGAGTCTCATAGCTCGGCCCAGCCAGTGCCGCATACACGCCCTCGCGCGGAGGAATCGCTAGCTTCTTCGCTTCCTCCAACGCAATCTCGCGATAGCGCTTAGCGTAGGTGTACGACATGTCCGGAAACCGCGGCCCAAAGCGTTCGTCATTCGCCCCCGTCAACGGATTCTGTCCCTGCAAATTAATGTGATCGCGCAGGACGACTAGCGCGCCCTGTCCGTACTCAACGTTAATGCCGCCCGCCGCGTTGGTTAGAATCAGCGATCGAATGCCCGCCCGTCCCAGCACCCGCGTAGGAAACGCAACCTCGGCCGCCGTATAGCCTTCATACAGATGCACGCGCCCCTGCATCACGGCCACCGGCACCTCTCCGGACTTGCCGATGACCAGTTGCCCTGCATGACCCACTGCAGTCGAGCGCGGGAAGGTCGGGATGTCAGCGTAAGGAATACGGACCGCTTCGGTCAGATCATCAGCAAACGATCCGAGCCCCGAGCCAAGCACGAGCCCTATCTGCGGGCGGAGCTTAGTCTGCGAAAGAATGAAAGTGGCAGCCAATTCGGCGCGAGTGAACAAGTCTGGGTTCATAATTTGGAGCGACCTCTAAGCGATCAAATCAGAACCTCTTCTCAAACTCAGCCAACGCCTTTTCGAGTTGCCATTGCATGCTGGACCGCTCGCTCTGTGCGATCAAGGGCGCACAGGCTTGGGTGGCTTTGTCCGACGTCTTCAAGGAGTTGACGCACTGCACGACGTTTCCCTCACCTGACGTGTGCCCCCAAAGGCTATCGCCCGGCAAGAAACTATGTTCGAGGCTCGCGCGCGCCATCTGTTTCAGCTCGGCATAGGACAAGCCGTAAGTTTCCACCGCCCGCAAATATTCATGCGTCATATCGCTGCGCGACACCCCGAGATCGTCGGTTGCGAGCGCCACCGGCACGCCGTACTTCATATAAATCGGCAGCGGATGCCGGTCGCCGCTGACGCCCAGAATCGACTCATTCGACGTCAGGCAAATCTCGACCAGCACGTTCTTCTTCGCCATTTCCTTCAGCAGGCCAATCGGATCATCCTCGCTCATCACGGCCACCCCGTGCCCGATCCGTTCGGCTCCGCCTCGCTCAATCGATTCGCGAATATGAAATCGCAATCCCTCCGGCGGCACCAGCCCCATCCAAAGCTCATCCGCATGCAAGGCCACGTGCTCATTCGGATAAAACTGATGCAGCGCCTCGATCATCCGCATGTGCAGATCAAAGTCGTGCATCGGGACGTAATAATCTTCCGGCATCACGAGATTGAATCCGACAAAACGCCGATCCGCCTTCGCCAGTTCAAAGCCGAGCAGAATCTGCGCAAACACCTGCTCCCGCGGAAGTCCGCGCAGCACCTGATACAAGTAACGGATTTTCACTTCGCATCCCGGTTTCGCCTCCGCCGTCCCGCACCGCAGCAACTCTTTCTGCCGCGCCTCATCGGCGTTCAGCTTGCTACGAGTCGACGCCACCACATCCGCCATTCCACCGTCCAGCAACTTGTCGCGGAACCTGCTGAAGTCGTCATCCCACCCGGTCTTCGTGCCCAGAATCGCCGCGCGTCCGCCATCGGCCGTGTTCATCACTTCCACGTACTGCAGATGGTCAGCGGCCGCTCGCGCCGCCACCTCAGCAAAGGCATCGCCGACATGACCCTCCATCGCCGGACCAAATTTGTCGAACGTGGCGAAAAAGTGATCGTGTCCCGATTCCTCCGCCGCATGCCAGTTACGCATCGACCACGCATCGACGAGTTGGTTGTAGAGAACGTGATCCTGGTAAGCACAACGCACCGATGGCTTCGCCTTGTAGGGCTCGCAAGAATCGCACGCCGCATGAATCAGCTTCGACGTCGTGCGATCGACACACAGAGCGTTCTCCGACGCCCAGTCGATGAAGCTCTCCGCATAAATCGCCCCGCTCAGGTGGACATGCAGGTCGCCACCTTTGGGCATCTGCTGCAGGAACGCCAGGAGCAACCCCGGCTGATGCCGGACTGACTCCATGTACTTTGCCGTCTTCTCTTCGGGAGTCTGTGCCTGTGACATCCGCACCAGCGAGAGACCAAGCAGCAAACAACCGATCACTGCCAAACGCACACGCATCAGAAAAATGCCTCGGCTCATTCTTTGCTATGGGTTCTGGGTGCTAGCAACTGGGAACTAGGTACTGGGTACTGGTTTTACTGTCCCAGAATCAGCGGCAGTCCGCTCTTCCCCCCGCCAATCACGACCACTTTGGCGTTCGGGCTCTTCGCCAGCAATTCCGTAGCCTCGATCCCTTTCCACTCCAACAGCGAGGGCGTGATCCCCTGCGCCACAATTTGCTGGAAGTCGCGCACGCCCGCCGCTTCAATCCGCTTGCGATCTGCCTCCTGCTTTTCCTTCTGCAGCCGGAAGCTCATGGCCAGCGATTCCTGCTCGGCCTGCTGTTTCGATTCAATCGACGCCTTGAGCGTGGCCGGCAACTGAATGTCGCGCAGCAACACGCTTTCCACAATAAAGCCGCGCTGCCCGAGAAGGCCCGCAAGCTGATCGAAAATTTGCTTCGCTACCATCTCACGCTCGCCCGTGTAGAGCGCATTCGCAGTATGCGATGCCGTCGCTTCACGAATCGCGGCCCGCAGGTTGGGCTCGACCAGCACTTCCACGTAATTCGGCCCTATCTTCTGGAACACGTCAGCTGCCTTGTCGGGATTGAGATGGTAGATGAGCGAAGTGTCGAGATTCATCACCAGGCCTTCGCTCGACGGCACGCTCGCCGTTTCCTTGACCTCCTGCGTGCGAATGGAGAGCTCGTGATTTGTCTTCAACGGGTTCATCAGGTGTATGCCCTCGGGCAGAGCCTCGCCCGTGACCCGTCCGAAAAGCGTCAGCACACCCACTGCACCCGAGTCCACGCGGGTTACAGCCGAGAACAGCAGGATGACAATCAGGAAGCCGAGGATGAGAAATCCCACAAGGCGCAGCAGCGATCCGCCCGGCATGTCGATAATTCTGCCGCCCGGAGGAGGATTGTAGATCGTCATGGCACACTCCTTAATTTACTCAAGAAATTGTAGAGAAAGCCTTTTTCGGACGTAAGTATCTGTCGGGAGAACCTGTTGGCGACGTGCACTGCAAGCAGGATTGATGCGTATGGAGTGCTGATTTGCACAAGCATTCCCTACTCTGGCAATCGGGATTGAGCCACAGCAAATGCGCGCAAAACCACATGAGTACAGGCGATGGATGACTTCGCCGACGGCCTTTGCACAATTTTCGTGTCACCCGCCTGTGCACGAGCTGCACTCGATTGATGAATAAGAAGTTACAGGCGCGTTAATTTCGTTGACGTAAAAAATAGGAGTGTTAAAACCATAATCGTTCTTTGACACGTTCTGAAGTTTTTCCGGTTGGTGCAGCGTCCGGGGCTCAAGCGTAGTCACTCAGACAACCGCGAGGTGAGTCTGGGAGGGCGAGCAAGGGTCTATAGCTAAGCGCTGGTCGAGGAGAACAAGAGCCACTGTTGAAGGCAGGATAGAGTCCCGAGGCGTTAAACTGGTTTATCCGGTTGGCGGTGAGCCCGGAGCCCGAGCAAAGATCGGCTTGTAATGAACCCGCAAGGGAGTTACAGGAAAAGGTCAGCAAGGGTCTAAACGCGAGCTACTGGCCGAGACGAATGAGTTTAACATCACCTCGGGACTCTCTATTTGTGCTGACAGTTCTCAGCTGTCAGTCCTCAGCTCTCAGTTTTTCTCCCCGTTGCGATCCCCAAACATAGTCTGTCATCCTGAGCGGAGGAGCCGCTTCGCGAAGCGAAGCAGCTACGCAGTCGAAGGACCCCTGCTCTGCAAACACTCCCGCTGAAGCATCAAGGCATTCTCCCTAAGGTTTTAAGCGGCCCTATGCTGTGAGCTGCACGAGGCGATCGTTGTAACTCATTCCAATTGATTCGAGAAATTCTGCAGCTCTCTTCAAGCAATTCACGCGATCGGGGACCTGGCCAACCAGGCGCTCCGGATACTCATCATAAGTCCGCCCATCCAACAGCCGACCATTCTTGGACTTTCGAACCCCGCCCCACTGCTTGAAGAAGAACGGAACTCGCTGCTCTCGGCACTGTTTGCGAATGGAAACAACCCACTCCCGCTTCATCGGACGAGCCCCCGGCCCGCTCTCGCCGCCAACAATCACCCAGCTAATCCCCGACAGATCAAACTCGCCAAGGTCTTCCAGCAAAGGCTCGACCGACAGAAAGCGAACCTTAGCCGGAGCCCGCCGAAGATCCTCAACCCGAGGCAACCCATACTTCCGATCCTCGACGCTGACGCCCCACCAGATATTTTCCTTCTCCGCCGCGAACCGCAGCTTGCCCCGCAGGAGTTCCCGAAGTCTTTCCGACCGCTTTGTCAGCACTTGATACGTGTGCCAGTTGGCCGTCACCATAACCCGCGAGACGCAGGACTCCCCGGCGTCGTCGCTGCGCATCACGTCCCAGTGCTTCTGCATGTACAGCACCGACGGGCGCGACGGGTGCATCGCCAGGTTGTGCACGCAATGGCCGACCTCGGCGTCGGAATCCGGGATCCCTTCGGAGCGCAGCCCGCGGTTCACCGGCCGCCAGGTCTCACCCGCGTCGTCGGACCGGAACGCGCCCGCGGCCGAGATGGCCGCGAAGATCCGCCCGGGCCGGGACGGATCCAGGATGATCGTGTGCAGGCACATCCCGCCCGCTCCCGGTTGCCACGACGGCGCGGACTTGTGGCCGCGCAGCCCCGGCAGCTCCTGCCAGTGCCGCCCGCCGTCGGTCGACCGGAACAGGCCGGCGTCCTCCACCCCGGCGTAGACCGTGTCCGGGTCGTCCAGCGACGGTTCCAGGTGCCAGACCCGGGCGAACTCCCACGGATGCGGCGTGCCGTCGTACCACTGGTGCGTGCCGGGCTCGCCCTGGTAGCTGAACTCGTTGCCGACCGGCTCCCAGGTCACCCCGCCATCGTCAGAACGCTGGATCACCTGGCCGAACCATCCGCTGCACTGCGAGGCGTACAGCCTGCCGGCGTCGGCGGGCGACCCCTTGAGGTGGTAGATCTCCCAGCCGGCGAAATGCGGCCCGCTGACGTCCCATTTCTCGCGCTTGCCGTCCGCCGTCAGCACGAACGCGCCCTTACGCGTCCCCACCAGCACACGTACACCGCTCATCGGCA
>CAWKAZ010000017.1:0-11612 GCA_963847715.1 Terriglobia bacterium | reverse complement strand
GCCTGCGCCAATCCCAGATACAGTTGATTGCTAAACAAAATCTTAAGCATGCAACACCTCGCTGACGGAGCCGATGCGCACCACATGCCCGGCTTCGAGCAATAAAGCCCGCTCGGCCAGGCGCGCGGCCTGCGCGGTGTCATGAGTAACCAGTACGCAGGTCAGTCCATGGTCGTGCACAACGTTTTGAATGGCCGACTCAACCTCCAGCTTGGATGCTTCATCCAGCGCGGACGTAGGCTCATCGAGCAGCAGCACCAGCGGAGAGTTGGCCAGCGTCCGAGCGACGGAGACGCGTTGGGCTTCGCCTCCAGAAAGATTCGCAACATTGCGGCTGGCGTAGCCCTTCAGGCCAACGCGAGCCAGCAGTTGCTCGATAGATTCGTGCGACAAAGACTCTCCGCGCTGCCGCGGACCGAATTGCAGGTTCTCTTCCACCGTGCCGGGAAAAAGGTAGGGACGCTGGTTCACCAGGCCCAGCTTCCGTCGCAACTCGCGGGGCGCGATTTGGCGATAGTCGATTCCTTCGACATAGACGGTGCCGCTGCTCGGTTCATCGAGGCGATTCAGCAACCGGAGCAACGAACTTTTTCCCGAGCCGCTGGGGCCGACGATGGCGAGAACTTCGCCAGTTCGCACTTCGAAGCTGACGTCTTCGACCAGAACTTTGTCCTTGACCACGCGGCCCAGGTGCTCGGTTCGCACGATGGGGTCGGAGGTGGGAGGCGTGGTCACGGGAATCGGCCGCAAGCTTCGGAATTATTGTCCCTGCGCACGCACTGCGGCGCGCAGCTCTTCCACGATTTCGCGGGCGGCTTTGCGCGCGGCCTCCTGATGAGTGACGTCGAAAGAGATGGCGCCGACCCGGGCATGTCCACCGCCGCCGTAGCGCTCGCAGATCTTCGCCAGGTTGACCACTGGCTCCGAAGGCGCCCAGGGATTCGATCCCACCGATACTTTGACCCGGAAACTGCTTTTGCTCAGGCCCACGCTGTAGACGGATTCGGGATGCAGATAGTAGGGAACGAATTTGTTGTAGCCCTCGAGCTCATGATCGGTGACGTCGAAGAAAAGTGTGCCATCTTTCGATTCGGTGCGTTCGCTGAGGATCGCGACGGATCGTTGATGACGCTCCAGCAGTGGCGGCAGGAGGGACGCGACGAAAGGCTCTTCGATGATCTCGGCCAGGGGCTTGCTGCCGAGAAGTGGGATCAGTCGAGGGACAAAATCGTGGGTCTGATTCGATTCGATTACCATGGTCAGCTTCATTGCCGGAGCTTGCATTTCGACCGCGGTGCGCGCGTCGGGATACATGGCGCCATCCACAATGTCCGTCCAGTGAACCAGTTCGGCCACGGGTTTGGGATCGAAACCGAAGCGCTCCTCGGCGATAGTGGCGATGAAGCTGGTGCAGGATTTGAAGTCCGGGTCGTAGAATTTTTGGTTGCTCTGATCCTGCTCGAAGTGGGAGGCATCGGCGGGCGACAGAAACGCGCTCTCGTGATGATCGAACCACCAGGTGATCTTGGGGGAACTGGAATATTTAAAGTCCACGATGGCGTTCTCGTCGCCGTCAAAATTCTTTTCATCGAAGAGGGAGCCGGCGCGGTGCAGCAAGCCGGAGTACACGAACTGGACGTCGTTGCGAATCCGTTCGCGGTAGAAACGGGAGAAAAGTGCCGCCGATGAGGCGCCGTCAAAGCATTTATCGTGATAGAACACTCGAACTCTCAATCGTGTCTCCCCTTCCGGCCAGAATCAGACAGACTACCCGAAATCGAGCCCGAATCAAAAGTAAATAGGAATGGCGTGCTGGCGAGCTTGAAATAGTCCACGCGAGATCGTTCGCCCCGCTGAAAAGCGCGGGGCTCAGGATGACGTCTTTGCGTTATCTGTGGGTGCGGGGCTCAGGATGACGTCTTGCGTTTTGTGCGAGTGCGGGGCTCAGGATAACGTCTTTTCAAAAATAGCGGGGCGGTCTGGACGCACGTCACAATACGCTTCTGGTGGACTCCCGAACTGCTAGTTCCGGGGCTACTTTGCGGTGCACGGCGGCGACTTCGCGCTTCTCCTGAACTGCGTTGATGCCGTCAACGACAATGCTGACCGCCATCGTTCCCATAATTTCCATGGGCTGGCGAACCGTGGTCAGGGACGGTGTGTACAAACTGGAAGCGGCCACGTCATCAAAGCCGATGACTGAGCAGTGTTCTGGAACACGCATGCCAGCCTTTGCCAGCGCGCGTATTGCTCCAAACGCGGTCATGTCGTCGAAGGCCATCAGCGCGGTGAACGGGCGCTTCTGTTTGAGCAAATCTTCGGTTAATTTGTAGCCTGCTTCGAAACTCGAAATCGGGTCTCGCGATTCGGGCAAATCGAGAATCAGCCGCGAATCCAGTTCAAGCCCGCTCGACTTGGCGAACGTTCGAATTCCCTTCCATCGCGGAGCGCTGTCAGCCAGAGTCTTGGGGCCGCGGATGAAGGCTATCTTGCGATGCCCCAGCGAGTGCAGATGTTCGAGAGCGGCATGAGCCCCGAGTTCGTTGTCGACCATGACGGAACTGACGGTGTCGGTTCGCAACTCACGTCCGATCATCGCCGTGGGGATGCTGCTCTTTTCGAGGTCGGCCAAAACGTCGATATCGACGAATAGCCAGTTTGCCACCACGATGAGAGCTTCCACGCGCCGGTCCAGCAGCATCTCGAGGTAACGCTCGAAGCGGCTGCGCTCGTTGTGAACGTCGGTGAGAATCGGAAGGTAGGAAGACTGATACAGAGTATTCTCGATGCCGCGCAGGACGAGAGTGCAGTAAGGGTCGGTCATGTCGAAGACCATGACGCCAACGGTGTGGCTGCGCTTACTGCGAAGCGAACGGGCAAACAGGTTGGGGCGGTAACCCAGCTTCTTGGCGGCTTGCTCGATCCGCTTCTTGGTGACGGCTGGAATGTAGCGTGCGAGCGGAGCATTGTTCAAAACGATGGAGACCGTGGTCGACGAAAAGCCACTCTCCTTCGCCACATCTTTAATGGTGACGGTTTCAGCTTTCATCGCGAGTTTTTCATCCTTGGCGCGCATTGCCGTGAATCATCGTGGCTTGAATTCATGTTGCTGCTGGCGGACACTACAGCAGAGAGTGAAAGCAGTGTCAAGCGCAACCATGCGATTTTTACTGACGTTCCTGTGGCTGGCCGCGGCGCAAGCGGCCGGTGCGCATGGGATGCAGCAGGCTCAGACGCAAAAACCAGGCTCCGCGCCTGCCTCGCAGAACGCCGATCCTCAGCAGCTTTTTCAGCGCGGTGAGGCGGCGTTGAAGAGCGGAAACCTGGACGAATCCGAACATGCGTTTCGAGCCGTGCTTGCGATCAATCCGCAAGTGGCGGGCGCGTACGCGAATCTGGGTGTGATTTACATGCGCCGCAAGCAGTGGCCGCAGGCATTGGAGATGTTGCGCAAGGCTGAACATCTGGCGCCGCAGATTGCGGGAATCCGGCTCAACATCGGGCTGGTTTACTATCGCCAGAACGATTTTCGAAACGCGATTCCTCCCTTTGAGTCGGTGGTGCACGATGCGCCGGATTCTTTTCAGGCCCGCTATTTGCTGGGGCTGTGCTATTTCTTCGTCGAGCGTTATGGCGATGCAGCAACCACGCTCGAGCCGCTCTGGTCGCAGGCTTCCGGCCAATTGAATTACCTCTACGTGCTCGGCATCGCGGCCAACAAGGCGGGGCGCGCGGACCTGGAGCAGCGGGCGTTAAGCCATTTGGTGGAGATCGGGCAAAACTCTCCCGAGTTTCATCTCCTGATGGGCAAAGCTCACCTCAACCGGGAAGAGTATGACGAGGCCATCACCGAGCTTGAACTCGCGGCCAAGGGCGATCCTTCCCTTCCCTTCGTCCACTTCAATCTCGGAATGGCTTACTTGAAGAAGCAGGATCTGGAACACGCAAAATCGGAGTTCCTCAAAGATATCGCCATCGAGCCCGACGTCACTTACAACTATGACCAACTGGGACAGGTGTATTTCCTTCAGCAGCAAGATCAGGAAGCGGAGAAGATGTTTCGCAAGGCGCTGCATCTCGATCCTCAGCTCGCCAGTTCCCACTTTCAACTCGCGAGGGTCTATCAGCGCGAGAACAAATACGCTGAAGCGCTGACCGAGGTTGACGCAGCGCTTAAGCTCGATCCCGACAGCCCCGGCATTCACTACTTACGCGGACAAGTGCTGCAACGCCTGGGACGTGTGCAGGAGGCCAAGGCCGAGATGCAGACATTTACGCAAATGTCGAATGCCGCCCGCGAAAAACGGCATCAGGAATTGGAGTCAGGGCCGATGCCGAACCCGGAGCTTACGCAGGAACCTCAGTAGCGGCTCTGAGGGCAGCCCGCTTGCTATGCCGGTTTGCTATCGCCGATTTGCTAAGGTAAGACATGACCCGGATCTCTTGCCGTGCGCTCCTGTTCGACCTGGATGGCGTGCTGATTGACTCCACGCCCGCGGTCACTCGCGTTTGGTCGCGGTGGGCAATCGCACACGGTTTCGATCCCGACGAGGTTGTTCATAGAGCGCATGGACGGCCTAGCGTTGCGACTATACGCGACTATCTTCCGCACGCCGACCATGAGGCCGAGAACCTCAAAGTGGAAAGCGGCGAGATTCAAGATCTCGAGGGCGTGGTGACTTTGCCGGGCGCGCGCGAACTGCTGAGCGCTCTTCCTCCGGACCGATGGACGATCGTGACCTCGTGTACCCGCCCGCTGGCGGAAGTCCGACTGCGCGCGGCTGGTCTGCCGATTCCCGAGCGGTTGCTCACCTGCGACGATGTGACAAACGGAAAACCGGATCCCGAGCCCTATCTGAGAGGCGCGTCGTTGCTGGGAGTGCCGGCGACAGAGTGCGTCGTGGTCGAAGACGTGCCCGCAGGCATTCGCGCCGGCAAAGCCGCTGGCGCCCGGGTCATCGCCTGCAGAACCACGGCCATCCGAAACGGAACTCGAGGACGCAGGCGCTGATTGGATCGTGGACGGTTGCAAATCTATTTCGGTGTCGCAGGCAAACGGCAAATTAACGCTCGTCTTGACGGGCGAACACATCGATCCACAACCGATAGACCAAGCTCTCAGACTGCAGCCTGCATCGTAGGGAGGTGAAAATAATCAGTACTTTCGCCGTCGTTTTGCTTCGGCCGGATGTACTTCGCAAAACCAGTCCTGACGAGGTGAGAGAGAAAACCGCACAAGCCACATCGACATCAAGCGCGACGCGCAGGCGACGGGCCTCCGCGATAATCTGGAAACGTCGATTGTCTCCTGCGTACTAGCATGGAGTGTTACCCTCAGCAGCTAAAACTATGATCGCCACCTGGATCGGAATCCTGACCTTTTCTATTTGGCTCTACCTGCTTGCCGGCAGGGGCGGATTCTGGCGAGTGTCGAAGGCAGCGACTGAACTGAGGCTGTCGCTTACGTCCGCACCTCGAATTGCGGTTATTGTGCCGGCACGCGACGAGGCGGAGGTCATTGGGCTGGCAATCCGCTCCTTGCTTGAACAGGATTACCCAGGGCGGGCACAGATCTTTGTGGTCGATGACCACAGTTCCGATGAGACCGCGAATGTGGCACGCCGGGCCGCAGGAGACAAAGCCCAACAAGTCACGATCAGTTCGGCTATGCCTCTGCCCGCGGGCTGGACAGGAAAAACGTGGGCGCTATCGGAAGGCGTGCGGCAGGCAGCGCAGTTTGCGCCTGATTATTTCTTATTTACAGATGCGGACATCGTCCACGCCTCCGATAGCATTACTTCTATGGTTGCCCACGCACAGGCGGACAAACTCGACCTGGTCTCGATCATGGCCCGGCTGCGGTGCTCGTCGCTGGCTGAGCGTGCGCTCATTCCGGCATTCGTGTTTTTCTTTTTCATGCTCTATCCGCCCGAGTGGGTGAGCAGCCCCACGCATAAAACTGCGGCTGCTGCGGGTGGCTGCATCCTGGTTCGCGCCGAAGCGCTGGCGAAGATCGGAGGCGTGGCCGCCATCCGCAACGAATTGATCGACGATTGCGCTTTGGCGCGGGCAATCAAGCGCAACGGCGGCGTGTGCCTGGGGGCAGCCAAGAACACGTACAGTACTCGCGGTTATGACGGCTTCGGCGGAGTTGGGCGCATGATCTCGCGGTCCGCGTTCTACCAGTTACGGCATTCCGGTTGGCTGCTGCTGGCGACAATTCTTGGAATGGCGACCACATATCTGGCGCCGCCAGTTTTGGTCTTCTTCGGCGGATGGGCTGCGCTTTGGGGCGGTGCGGCCTGGCTGCTGATGAGCGCTGCATTCTGGCCAACACTTCGCTTCTACTCGCGTCCGCCGCTGTGGGCACCTCTGCTGCCTGCCATTGCGCTGTTCTATACCGGGGCAACGATCCATTCGGCGGTTCGATACTGGCTGGGTCACGGTGGCGAGTGGAAAGGTCGATTGCAGGACGCGAAGATCCACGTTTAACCTTCGCGGCTTAGGCTGGACTTCCGAGCAAGAATCTTGTCCAGAAACTTGTTGGCCAACACTTGGCAATTACGTCTAAAACGGCGTAGAGTATCGTTTCCTCGGAATCTCGCTGTTTCAACTTCACAGGAGCACGTTGCATGCGTTATTGGCTGGTTCTATTGCTCGCAGTTGTCTGCTTCAACCTTCATGCTTCTTCCCAAACCGCGGACGAATTGGTCAACAAGAATATCGAAGCCAAGGGAGGGATGGACAAGATCAAAGCCGTCAACACCTGGCGCATGACAGGCAAACTTATTGGCGGCGGCATCACGGCCACCGCAGGACAGGAAAACATGCGCCCGAACCTCGTGCGCGAAACTTTTTCGCTTCAGGGCATGACTGCAGTGCAAGCTTACGACGGCTCTACGGGCTGGCAAATCCAGCCGTTCGGCGGACGCAAGGATCCCGAACTGATGGGAGAAGACGATATGCGGGATCTCTTGATTGACTCCGACTTCGACGGGCCGCTGGTGGATTACAAGGCCAAAGGGAACACGGTCGAATATCTGGGCCACGACATTGTCGACGGCGACGATGCCCTCCGGCTCAAGGTCACGCTGAAAAATGGCGACATCATCTACTACTACCTTGACCCTGACACCTATCTGGAGATTCGCAAGGAAACTCAGGAATTCATTCGCGGTTCGGTGCGAGAAAACGCTTCCGACCTCGGATCCTACAAGCCCATCGGGGGCGTGATGTATCCCTTTTCTATCGCATCGGGACCCAAGAACGATCCCACCTCATGGCAAACGGTAACGGTCGAGAAAATCGAGGTCAACGTGCCGTTGGATGCCTCCGACTTTGCGTTACCAGCGTCCCTCAAAAAGGGAGCATCGAAAACCCAGTGAGCGGTCAAGAATCGAGCGGGCCACTTTGCCCCGACTATCTCTGCGCACTTTACGTCAAACAGCATTTGCATTTTGAAGAGGACCTTTACAGATGACAGTTCACGCCATTTCCAAAAACCTGCTGCGAACCCTTTCGCGGTTACTCAGTCTTGGATTGTTCTTCCTATCCGTGGCGGTTTCCGCGCAGCAAGCGACGAAGTTCGATGCCGCCACGATCTCTGGATTGCCGGCTCGCAACATTGGTTCTGCGACCATGAGCGGGCGCATTGCAGCGATAGCCGCGGTGAACGAAAACGGACGGCTCACTCTATTTGCCGGGTCAGCCAGCGGCGGAGTCTGGAAGTCGGTGAACGGCGGAACCACGTTCAAGCCGGTTTTCGATCGTCAATCGGTTCAGTCGATTGGAGCGCTCGCGATTGATCCGTCAAATTCCAAGATCGTTTGGGCGGGCACGGGAGAAGCGTGGACCAGAAACAGCGTTTCCATTGGCGATGGCATTTATAAGTCCACCGACGGTGGCGAGAACTGGACCAACATGGGGTTGAAGGACTCCGAGCATATCGCGAAGATTCTCGTCGATCCCAAGGACAGCAATAGCGTTCTCGCCTGCGCCACTGGCCACGTTTGGAACGACAATGACGAACGGGGAGTTTTCAAAACCTCCGACGGCGGCAACACCTGGAAGAAAGTTCTGGCTGGGGCGAACGGTTCCACAGGCTGTGGCATGCTCGCCATGAGTCCGCTCGAACCGAAAACGATCTTCGCCTCGATGTGGGACTTCCGCCGCCAAGGTTGGACATTTCGTTCAGGCGGCCCGGGCAGCGGACTCTACCAGTCCACCGACGGCGGTAACAGTTGGACGGAACTGAATGACAAGAACACCAAGGGCCTGCCCGAGAAACCCTGGGGACGCATTGCGGTGGCAGTGGCGCCCGCTAAGCCGCAAGTCGTGTACGCCATGATCGAGTCGAAAAAGAGCGCGCTGTTTCGCTCCGACGATGGTGGCAAGACGTGGAATCGCCTGGATGCCAGCCGGTTCATGATCTGGCGTCCTTTTTATTTCGCCAATCTGATCGTGGATCCCAAGGATGAGAACAAAGTCTTCAAACCAGATGGGCCGCTGCTGCTCAGCGTAAACGGTGGACAAAGTTTCAGTTCGGTTGGCAACGGCGCGCATGGCGATTTCCACGACGTTTGGATCGATCCCAGCAATCCCAATGTCGTCTATACGGGCGATGACGGCGGTCTGTGGCGCAGCGAAGACGGAGGCACCCGCTGGAAGCACCAGATCAACCTGCCGATTTCGCAGTTCTACCACGTGAGCGTCGACAACGCGAATCCCTATCACGTTTACGGAGGCTTGCAAGACAACAGCAGTTGGATTGGAGACTCGTCGTATCCCGGCGGCGTCACTAATTCGCGTTGGGAAAACATGTATGGCGGCGACGGCTTCTGGGTTTTTGAGGATACATCCGACCCCGATTACATCTACGCCGAATACCAGGGCGGCACCATCGGCCGCGTTAATCGACACACGCTTGAAATCCGGCCCATTCAGCCGCTTCCCAACTACAACGAAAAGAAGTTACGCTTCAACTGGAACACGCCCATTCACATGAGTCCCAACGAGAAAGGGACGATCTACATCGGCGCGCAGTTCCTGTTCCGTTCTCGCGACCATGGGCAGTCGTGGGAGCGCATCTCGCCCGACCTCACCACCAACGATCCTGAAAAGCAGAAGCAGGAAGAGTCCGGCGGAGTCACCGTCGACAATTCCTCCGCCGAAATGCACACCTCGATTTACTCAATTTCGGAATCGCCGAAGAATGGTCAGATCATCTGGGTTGGAACCGACGACGGCAACCTGCAAATCACGCGGGATGGCGCCAAGACGTGGACAAACGTAGTGGCTAACGTTCCTGGACTCGCCAAGAATTCCTGGGTGTCGACCATCGAGGCCAGCCGCTTCGACGAAGGCGACCGCCTACGCCACGTTCGATCGCCATACTTTTGGCGACATGAACCCCTACGCATACAAAACTACGGACTACGGGAAGACCTGGACTTCGCTGCATGTGCAGGAAAACGGCGCCCTCGGCTATGCGCACGTGATCAAGGAAGACACCGTCGATCCGAACCTGCTGTTTCTGGGAACGGAATTCGGCCTTTGGATCTCGGTCGATGGCGGGCAGCATTGGGGACAGTACAAAGGAAGCAACTTTCCTGCGGTAGCGGTGCGCGATCTCGTGGTGCAGCCGCGTGAGTCCGACTTAGTGCTCGCGACCCACGGACGCGGAATCTGGATCATCGACGATATTTCTCCGCTGCGCGCCCTGACGCCCGATCTGATGGCAAAGAACGCTACCCTGATCGAAGGGCCGCCAGCCATTCAATGGCTCAACGCCAACGGAGGCTGGGCTGAGGGCGACGAGAGTTTCAACGGACCGAGCCGGCCCACCGACGCGTTCATCGATTATTACCAGAAGCAGCGTCACATCTTCGGCGACCTTAAGATCGAAATCCTCGATCAGGATGGCAAGTTGGTGGATACGATTCCGGGCAGCAAACATCGAGGTGTCAACCGGGCGAAGTGGTCGATGCGGCTGAAGGCGCCGGTCGTCCCTCCGGCAGCCAGCGCGCTTTTCCAGCCGCACAAGGGCCGCGGGTCCTGCCGGGCACCTACACGATCAAAATGACCAAGGGAGATCAGGTCTATACAGAGCCGTTGAAAGTCGTTCTCGATCCCCGCGCCAAGTACACGGTTGAGGATCGAAAGGCGCAGTTTGACCTCGCCATGAAGTTGGACAAAATGCTGGGGCACATGAGCTACGCTGTGAGCGCCATCGAAGGAGTGCGCGATGCCGCTGTGGCGCGTGGCGCGAAGCTGCCTGAGAAAGATCCGCTTCGTGGCCGCCTCCAGCAACTTTCCACCGAGTTGGATAACCTCCGTTCCAAGATCGTGGCTACCAAAGAAGGTGGAGCGATTACCGGTGAAGAACGCATCCGCGAACATCTCGGAAACCTGTATGGCGACGTGAACGGTTACGAGGGCCGACCCACCGATTACCAGGTGGCTCGCGCCGAGTCTCTTGGACGTGAACTGGAAGACGTAATTACGGATTTCCGCAAGCTGATGGACAAGGAGCTAGCCGCGATCAATGCGGCTTTACAGAAGAAAAAACTTGACGCGATTTCGGTGCTGACCGAGGCGGACTGGGCGAAGCAGCACGACGAATCCTCGGCGAAATCGGCTGGAATGGAGCTTCGCGAAATGGATTGAAGGGAATGCCGCTTCGTTACTGGCTGCGAACGTCGCTCAGAAGTTTTTCTGCGGCTTCTCCGGGATCCTGGGTAGCGAAGCTCTCGTCCAAAATAAGAAGCGAAACCGCCGGATCAATCTCCTCCAGCGACTTGCGTGTGGGTTTGCCATGTACGGATTGCATGCGCGCGGGGATCACGACCAGTTTTGCCTTCGTAGCCTTCAGCAGGATCAAGGCGTCGTCAATAGTCGCAGTGGTTAAGGCGTTGTATCCGGCGCTGCACAGCACTTCCCGCAAAAACGTGCGGACGTCCGTCGAGTCGTAAACGCAAAGTATGCGTGGCCTCGTGTCTCCGGCTTTTGCTCGCGAATATCGCGAGCCCAAATAGGCGGCCGTGATCGCTTCTTCGATCGTGTCGTAGGTTTCAAATTGCGAGAGCAAGCTGGTCATCTCGAGCGTCTTACGGATCTTGGCTGGCACTCCGCTGAGTTTGAGGTCTCCTCCCTTTGCTCGGGCGGCTTGCATCAGGCGTACCAACGCTCCCAATCCGCTGCTGTCGATGAACTCTACCTGGTCGAGTTGCAGTACGATGTCGCCGTATTTGATGAATGAGTCTCCAACATGAGAGTGCAGTGTAAAGACTTCCTTCCCGGCAATGATCCGTCCGGAACACTGAACGATCAAAACATCGCCGACCGGGCGACTTTCCATACGCAACTGCATCACGCCTCCTTATACTCGAAATTGTGACCCAATCACGGTTCCGTCCTGGTTCGGCTGGGAGTTGCCGTCAATCACAGAGCGATGGCAAAAATACACCCTCGCGACCGCTGCCAGTCTAACCAGCAAGCCTCGCCATGGCAACCCGGTAGGTCGAACTGGAGTTTGAAGCTTCTCGCTCGTGTGGCGGATCGCGTTTCGAAGAATACCGCACATAGCCCGTCCGTTGCGCGTTTGACAGCCCTTT
>CAWKAZ010000016.1:0-29406 GCA_963847715.1 Terriglobia bacterium | reverse complement strand
GAGGCGCATGTTGTCGAGTGGAATACCGATCTCGCCGGCAACGCGCAGTTTTATCTTGCCGATATCGAGTATCGTCAGGGCAACTTTGAAGCGGCGGTGAAGGACTACGACAAGGTGCTGGAGCAGTATCCCGGCGGCAACAAGGCGGCCGCGGCGCAGTTGAAGAAGGGCTACGCGCTGCTGGAACTCGGACAGCGCGATGCCGGCGTTCGAGAGTTGAATAGTCTGATCGCGCGCTACCCGCGTTCCATCGAAGCTTCTCAGGCTCGTGATCGGCTGCACCGTCTCGGCGTCGCCAGCGGCAGCACGGTTCACAAGCCGACAACGGCAACCGCGACGCACTAGCGTCCTGAAATTTCGCGATCCAATTCACCCACCACCGCCGCGGTATCCGTCACTCCCTGCGCCGGCGCTCCGGCCATCATCCCCTGAGCCAGAATTAATTCGCGAGCCTCAGCTCGAATCGACGGCAAGTGCGACCAGAACAGAACTGCCGTCATCGTGCATGCCAATCCCCCGAGCGCGACCGTCCACGGTGCGCCGAGATGATGTGCGACTGATCCTGCCGACAGCGCTCCAAATGGCGCCATGCCCATGAACATCATGGAATACACCGACATAACGCGGCCGCGCAGCCGGTCGGGCACCATCGACTGAATGAGCGTGTTGGAAGACGCCATCTGCACCATCATGAAGAAGCCGACCGGTACGAGCAGAAGTGTCGACAGCCAGAAAATTCGCGAGAACGAGAACAGGGCCAGGCTGAGCCCGAAACCTCCAGCGCACATGGCAATCAACCTTCCCAGCCCTTTGATTCCCACGCGCGCCGCCAGGCTTACCGCTCCCAGCAACGCTCCGATTCCGGTCGCGCCCATCAGAATGCCCAGCCCTCTCGCGCCGCCGTGCAGTATCTGATCGGCGAAGACCGGCATCAGCACGGTGTATGGCATGCCGACAAAACTCACGACTCCCAGCAGCAGCAGAATTGCGCGGATCGGTCCCGTGTTTCGCGCGAAGGCGAAGCCCTCGATCACGTTCTCCAACGGCGATCCTTGCGTCGCCAGCTTGGCCGGATGGACAATGCGCATCAGCAGCAGTCCGGCGATAACAGCAAGGTAACTCACCGCGTTGGCGAAGAAGCACCAGCCCTCGCCGATCGACGCAACCAATATTCCTGCGACCGCCGGGCCGATGACGCGCGCGCCGTTGAACATCGATGAGTTCAGCGCGATCGCATTCATCAGGTCTTCGCGTCCCACCATGTCGATCAGAAACGCCTGGCGTGCGGGGATGTCAAATGCATTCACCACTCCAAGCAACGCAGCGAGCACCATGATTTGCCACACCTGCACGCGATGCGAAAGCGTCAGCGCCGCCAGAATCCCGGCCAGAATCATCGACACCGTCTGTGTGCTGATCACGATTCGCTGGCGATTCAGCCGATCGGCGACGATGCCGCCCACCGGCGCCATGATGAACACCGGAATCTGGCTGGAGAATCCGACCGCTCCCAGCAGGAACGCCGAGCCGGTCATGCGATAGACCAGCCACGACTGCGCGACCGTCTGCATCCAGGTACCGATCAGCGAAATAAGCTGGCCGGCAAAGAACAGCTGGAAGTTGCGATGACGCAGCGCGCGCACCGCCAGCGCGATCCTCGACTCGCGCGAGGCTGGCGGCGTGAATTCCCGTTTCTCCTCCTCGAGAACGGAGTGCAGGGATTCGTGTTCCTGTGGTGGTTCGGCCATCGATGCTTGGATGCTCAGATCAGGGCCCGCTATGCGCTGATCGTGTGGCCCCGAGCACTGGCCACAATCCAGAATACTTCAAGTCGTGAAGTGAGAATTGTCTGAAACCAAAGCCGCCGTGTCATCCTGAGCGGAGTGAAGCCGCGACAGCGCGCCGAACGCGAACGAGAGGACGCGTCGGCTACTCTTACCGTGTCATCCTGAGCGGAGTGAGGCGAAGCCGAACGCAGTCGAAGGACCCCTATATCCGCATTCACCGGCATTCGCACCGCATCTTGCAAGATAGAACGCTGACGAATATCTTCCTTATTTGGCTAATCCAACAACGTCTCCGCAAACAACCACGATCGACAAGGTTCCTGCATCGCGCCGGTTCTTTCGCCGGGTCAAGGGAATCGTCCTACGGCCGCAATCCATCTATCGCTTGTCACTGAGAATGAAATTCGGCGCCGCAAGCCTCTGCGCAGCCGCCGGGCCCGAACATCGCGAATGGAACTCTGAAAACCCGGGCCGAGTGGGAAGCAGCATTCGAGAACGCAAAGCGGCTTCATGTGCCGTTGCATCGCGGTCCAGAGAAGAATTGGGATCACCTTGCCGCTGTCACCACAATTCTTGCCAACACAAATCGCTCGGCGCGGATTCTCGACGCGGGTGCGGAAATCTACAGCAATGTTTTGCCGGCGTTGTTCCTGTACGGATATCGCGAACTTTACGGCATCAATCTGAGTTTCACCGATCCGACGCGCCGCGGTCCCATTCGCTACCTCCCTGGAGATTTAACTCGCACTCCTTTTCCTGACGAAAACTTCGACGCGATCACGTGTCTCAGCGTCATCGAACACGGCGTTCCGTTGCCCGACTATTTTCGCGAGATGTATCGCCTGCTCAAGCCGAACGGGCTGCTCATCACTTCGACGGACTATTATCCGACTCCCATCGACACCCGGGGCAAAGTCGCGCATGGCACGCCGATCAAGATTTTTTCTAAGCCAGAAATTCAGGCTGCGCTCGATCTGGCGCGATCGGTGGGATTTCAGACGACTGGAGACGTTGATCTCGAATGCGATGAGAAACCGATCCGATGGGATCCGTTCGAGCTCGAGTACAGCTTCGTCCTCTTCACGCTTCGCAAGCCGGGATGAGTGAAGTCTAGGCTAGCCGATCTCGGCATGATCTCCGTAATTGGCACGCTTACGCGGGCTTTGCCTAGTCTGGGTGCCCCGTTCTAGCCTTCTTTTGGCTAGGGCGGGGCAGTCGCAATGCCTACGGCCTTTGCGTATACTCGATGACGCTCACGCCGCGAAAATCTCGCTCCTCGCCGCGCTGATAACGTTTCATCAGCTCCCGCTCGATCGCCTGCGAACCCGAATCATTCCCGTTCGCCCGATACAGCACCAGCCATATTCGCGGTGCATGATCGATCTCGTTCTCCCATGCGACATTCGCGGGATCCACGCCGATCGCCGCGGGTCGCGATTGATTTCCGCCAGGCAGCCAGTCGCGATAGCTCTCGCCGGCAAATTCGCCGACCGATTGGTAGTACAGCACGCGATCGTTCGCGCCAGCGTTTGCGATGAGATAATTCACCGCACCGCGCCAATCCTCAGTGACGCGCTTGTACATGACAAACGTGCTCGCCAGCGACAAAACGCAGACCGCTGCGATCGCGCAGCTGCGCCACGAGACGTGAGCTAATCTCGTTCGGCGCCGATCGCGATCATCAGCAACCATCCCGGCAGACAGATGATGAGGAACCTGTGATAGAACGCCGGTCGCACGATCGAAGCCAA
This sequence comes from Terriglobia bacterium, assembly GCA_963847715.1. GTDB lineage: Bacteria > Acidobacteriota > Terriglobia > Terriglobales > Acidobacteriaceae > Acidiflorens. Next base: position 25,868 of record CAWKAZ010000016.1, on the reverse strand, counting down.
CAACGTGATTACGATGGGCGACACAACCGTGCTTGCGACTAGCGCATAGCGCCAGCGTTGCAACCCGCTTTCGCGATCACCCCAAACCTGTGCAAACTTCGCAAAAAACAGTCCAACGAGCACCAGTTCCAGCACGAGCAAGATCGCTCCCACCGCCTTGCCCCCATAGGCCGCCAGAAAGACGCCGAGATGATAGAACTCCAGCAGGGAAGGCGACGGCACCCAGGAAATATGTCCGACATCCTGGGCATGGATCAGCCAGAGAATGGGCGCGGCCATCACCACAATGATCGCGGCTGCAAGAAGCAATGGTTTCCAGGGACGCTGACTTCGTGGCAGCGCCAGCAAGCGAGATCGCATGCGCTGCCGGCACCAACACTCCGAAGTAATGGAAATAACATGTCAGTCCGGCAATCACCGCATACACACACGCGAGCTTGTAACTCGGCTTTTCAATGAGCAGTACGAAGGTATAGGTCGACAGCAACACGCCAAGCACGACGAAGCTGTAAGCGCGTGCCTCTTGTGATACCGCAATTGCACATGGACTCAGCGCCAGCAGGGCTGCAGCGAGAATTCCCGTCTCGCGCCCGAACAGCCGCCGGCCCAACAGGTACATCACGGGAATGGACAGAACCCCCGGCAGCACAGACAGCAAGCGCACAACTGCTTCGCCGTATCCGAAGTGCAGCCACGGCCGCAGCAGCACGTAGTACAGCCGCCATGTTGCCTTCGTCATGCCAAAGAAAGTGCCAGAACACCGGCGCCGCGCGACGGGCAATCGCGACGCTGGCAATCTCGTCGATCCAGAAGCTCTTGTATCCCAGTGCGACGAGCCGCAGAACCGTGCCAACAATGACGATGCCCCACATCCAGAGCAGCAGCTTTGCCGTTCGAAGCTCCGTCGGTGCGGTTCTCAACCGCGCCTGGTATGGCTCTGTCGGCGGCGTTGGACAACATGCTCCGAATATAGCAGTTCAAATCTGCGAGTCCCTGAGGCCGTCGACAGCACAGTCGGTATTACACGCTGCATGAACGCATTCGATGAAAGTTTGTTGAATCGGCCAGGCTCGCCGACGTTGCATCCTTGTAAACCGCGTCGTTGTAATCGATACTCTCTGTGTCTCTCTCTCATGCCGACATTTGCTGCGGTTGACATCGGTTCCAACTCCGTCAGACTCAAGATCGCCAAGGTTGTGCGCGGCCGTCTCGAAGAGCTTCACGAAGATCGCGAGGTCACGCGTCTCGGCGAAAGTGTCTTCGCAACCGGAACGCTCGATCCGCAGGCCATGGCCCACACTCTGCGTGTGTTGCGACGCTTCCACCGCGCTGCCCAAACCTATGGCGCCGATCGCGTTCGCGTCGTGGCGACCAGCGCGCTGCGTGATGCGGGCAACAGCCGTGCCTTTCGCGATTGGGTGGTTACGGCCACCGGGTGGAAGGTCGACGTCATCTCCGGCCTGGAAGAAGGCCGTCTCATCCATTTGGGAGTGGTTTCAGGAGCTCGCATTGCCCGCAAACGCGCCCTGCTGGTCGACCTCGGCGGTGGCAGTTGCGAACTGACGCTGTCGGTCTCCGGCCACATCAAAGACATGATCAGCTTGCCGATCGGCGCCGTGCGGCTGACTCAGACCTTTCTGCATCATGATCCGCCCTGGCGATCCGAACTCGAACAGATGCGCGGTGTCATCCAGCGTGAAGTGTCGCGTATCCAGAAGCGCGTAATCGCGCTCAAAGCGCAGGTGACGATCGCGACCTCCGGAACGCCCGCCGCTCTGTCGAGCCTCTACGCAGCTAAGGCGGACGCTTATGACGAAAGCAAGCCGCACACGGTGCCGCAGTCTGCCATCGCGGCGCTGCTGGAGAAGCTTAGCCGCCGCAATCTTTCTCAGCGGCGCGCGCTGCCGGGGATTGGCCCGCGTCGCGCCGAGATCATCATTGCCGGCGCAATGGTTTTTGCGGAGTTGATGCATCTCTGCCGATTGCGCAGCTTCCGCTACCTGCCTCTGGGCCTGCGCGACGGATTACTGGCGCAGATGATGGCCGACTACCACGCCAGCACCGCCATGCGCGAGCGCGTGGAATCCGAACGGCATGATGCCTTGCTGACCGCGGCAAAGCATTATGGCGTCGACTTTCAGTTCGCTCAGCGTATCCGCGATCTGGCGCGGCAGCTCTTTCAGCGACTGAAAGCAGTGCATCAGTTGCCTGCGGAGTACGAGGATTGGCTGGAGGCCGCGGCCATGCTGCACGAGGTGGGCGCGTACATCAACCGCTCCGGCCGCCGTCGCCACAGCTACTACGTCATCTCCAATTCGGAGCTGTTCGGCTACACGCCGCTGCAACGCCGCATCATCGCAGCAATCGCCCGCTACGTCGGAAAGTCGCTGCCATCGCCCAGCGACCGCGTGATGAGCATTCTCCCCGGGGTTGATCAGATTCATGTTGCCAAGGCAGTCTCTTTACTCCGCCTGGCGCGCGCGCTGGATCAGGGACGGCGCGCCGCGGTCAGTGAGATGAAAGTTCGAGTGCATCAGGACGGGCAAGTGCGTTTGCTGCTGAAGCCGCACTCGCAGGAGGGAATCGAGTTGGAGACTCTGGGCCGTGGAGCAGGAAAAGGACTACTTCGAGACCGTCTTCGGTCGCGAGCTCTTGGCCGAACCCTGCTGAATGGCTCGCAACACTTTCGGCGGCAGGCACCACTTCAACATCGCCTTGTTTCCATCCTTCTCCACTTTTGCGATCGCCGCCTTCTTTACTTCAACCGCGTCCGGCGCATCTTCGCCGATGAGCAGCTTGTTGAGAAACTCCGTCATGCTGGGGTTGTGACCAACGACGAGGATGGAAGCTTTGCTTTCGTGTCGTCGCAGGATGTCCTGAAACTGCTCGTAGCTGCCGCCTGGATGGAGATTCGGCTCCGTCACGATCTTTTCCTTATGACCGATCTCCTCCGCCACAATCTTTGCGGTTTGCTGAGCGCGCAGCAGTGGGCTGGAAAGAATCGCATCGAAGGCTAACTTTCATCGCCGCCAAAGCAAGTCCCACATTGTGGGACTGCTCGATTCCGAGCTTGTCCAAAGCACGCTCGTCATCTTTCGCGGGATTCAGTGTCGAGTCGCCGGCACTGGCGTGACGAAGGAAGTAAATATCCATAGGGTCATTCTAGCTGCGGGCTGCGAGCCGCAAAGGTATCAGCTCTAGCGAGCTTTCCCTGCCAGCGCATGCTCGGCAACGTGGGCCACCTGCAACAGCGTGGCCTCGTCGAAATGCTTGCCCAGAATCTGCATTCCGATCGGCAATCCTTCTTTGCTCTTGCCGCATGGAATCGAGATGCCGGGAACACCAACCAGATCGGCAGTCACCGTGAAAATGTCCGCCAGATACATGGCCAGCGGATCGTCGGCCTTTTCGCCCAGCTTGAATGCTGGCGTCGGCGTCGTTGGCGTGACGATGACATCGACCTTCGCAAACGCTTCGTCGAAATCGCGCGCCAGCAAGCTGCGCACGCGTTGCGCCTTCAGATAGTACGCGTCGTAATAGCCGGCGCTGAGCACATAGGTTCCCAGCATGATGCGCCGCTTGACCTCGGCGCCGAATCCCGCATCGCGCGTCCGGCGATACATCTCGGCAAGACTCTTGCCGTCGCTCGCCCGCAATCCGTAGCGCACGCCATCGTAGCGCGCCAGGTTTGACGACGCCTCCGCCGTTGCGACGACGTAGTACGTCGGGATCGCATAGGCCGTGTGCGGCAGCGAGATCGGAACAATCTCCGCGCCCGCGTTCTTCAGTTCCTGAATGCCTATCTCGACCGACGCCCGAACCTCGGCATCGAGACCTTCATCGAAGTACTCCGCCGGAACTCCAACCTTGAGGCCCGTCACCGGCCTGCCGATGTACTCGCGATAGTTAGGAACCGGAACCTCGGCGGTGGTGGAGTCGAGCGGATCGCGACCAGCGATCGCCTGCAGCATCAGCGCGACATCCTGAACCGTCTTGCCGAATGGCCCGGGATGATCGAGCGACGAAGCGAACGCGATCAATCCATAACGCGAGACGCGGCCATAGGTCGGCATCAGGCCGACCACGCCGCAGAACGCCGCCGGCTGGCGGATCGAGCCACCAGTGTCCGATCCCAGTGATGCCACGGCCGTGCCCGCAGCAACCGCGGCGGCTGAGCCTCCCGACGACCCGCCCGGCACGCGCGAGTGATCGACAGGATTATGCACCGGATAGAATCCGGAGTTTTCGTTCGACGAGCCCATCGCGAACTCATCGCAATTGGTTTTGCCAAGGATGATGGCGCCGGCATCTTCCAGTCGCGCCACAACCGTCGCGTCATACGGCGCAACAAAGTGTTCCAGGATCTTGGAGCCCGCAGTTGTGCGCACGTCTTTGGTCGTGAACACATCTTTGATGGCGATCGGCACGCCAGCCAGCGGCGGAAGATCGTCGCCCTTATCCGCGAGCGCGTCGATGCGCGCGGCCTGGCTGTAGGCGCGCTCCTTGCACAGCGTCAGGTAGGCGCCGATGGCCTTGTCCTCCGCCTCAATCTTTTTGTAGAAGGCGTCGACAAGCGCGCTGACGGACGTCTGTTTTTCCAGCACCGCCGTTCGCGCAGACTCAACTGTGAGCAGGTCGATTTCCATGGACTATCGCTCAATCACCTTGGGCACTTTGAAGAATGTTCCGTCGGAGGCAGGCGCATTGCGCAGCGCCTCGTCGCGCGGCAGGCAGGGCTGCAACTCATCAGCCCGCATCGCATAGGAGAAACCGTCTGCCTGATCCTTGCGCTCGCCGTAGCGGCTCGCCACCTGCGCCATCGGTTCCACGTTGCTGGTGTCCAACTGGTTCAAACGGTCGATGTAGTCAAGGATGGAGTTCAGGTCCTTCAACATGCGCGCACGTTCCTCGGCAGTCAGGTCGAGGTGCGCCAGGTCGGCGACATACGAAACATCTTTTTCGGTGACCATAAGGAATGTTCCGGGCTTATCGGCGTTCCAGTTTATTCACTAGAACGAAATTGATCCTACTTACTGGCTGCGGCGTGAATTGATTCAGCGCAGCCAGATATTGCGGGCTCAAGCTTTGCAATTGATATCGCCAGGTCTCATCAGGGACCAGGATTGTCAGCACGCCCGCGGCGAAAGCAACCGCATCGGTTCGCTCCGCCGTCTTTGCGCCACACGCCAGCGGCCAAGCCAGCTAACGGCGCTTTGTCCGGCTCGTTACGGATCGTGTCGCTGAAGATCTTGCGCAGAGTTGTGCCGGCATGTCTCATCGGTTTGAGTTCTCATTGTAGACCAGCAGCAGTATTCGCTTCCTAAGTCGCCCGTGGAAATTCGCGGCCCACAAAGTCCAGCGCTTCTTCCTTGTTGCGCAGCGATCCCTCCAGTTGGGCGTCTTCGACCGCCGACAGCATCTCGCGAAAGTGCGGGCCTGGAGCGTATCCCAGCCGGATCAGATCCTCGCCGTTGAGCAGCGGCGCCGGCCTGATCTCTTCTTCCGAGCTTTGCTGCAGCCGCTGCCGCACAAGATCGTACATAGCCAAGGTTGCGGTGGCTGCTCAGGCAATCCAGGCGATGCAACTCCAGATGCTCCTCGAATTTCGGCAGGCGCATGAAGCGTTTCAGGGTCGACTCTTTCATCCGCTCAGCATCGGCAAAGCGCATGTGATTGGCCACCAGCGCCGCGATCTGCTTGGTGTCTTCATTGGAGAAGTGCAGCCGGTGACAGATTTCTTCCGCCATTCGCACGCCGACTTCGACATGCCCGTCGAAGCGGATGCGGTCAGGCGCAACGCGAAACGTTGGTGGCTTGCCGACATCGTGTAGCAGCGTCCCCCAGGCCAGCGTGCGCGAGCACCTCGGCGGCAACTTCTCCAGGAGCAGCATGGTGTGAATCCACACATCGCCTTCAGGATGAAATTGCGGCGGCTGCTCGACGCCGTGCATACGGTCGATCTCCGGCAGCACCTGCTTCAACAGACCGGTGGAATCCAGCAGTTCAAAAGCGGCGCGAGCGTGACCTTCGGTCAGCATCTTGGTCAGCTCATCGCGAACGCGCTCGTGGCTGACCTGGTGAATCAGCGGCGCCAGCTCCTGGATCGCGGCGAATGTCCGCGGCTCGATGACGTACTGGAATCGCGAGGCAAAACGCACCGCACGCAGCATTCGCAGCTTGTCTTCCTGAAAACGATGTTCCGGATTGCCGATGGCGCGAACGATGCCGGCGCTGAGATCGTCGCGGCCGCCGACGAAGTCGAGCACGCGGTTGTCTTCCAACGGATCCATCAGCAGGCCGTTGATGGTGAAGTCGCGGCGCTGCACGTCTTCCTTGGGATCGGTGGAATAACGCACCTGGTCGGGATGACGGCCGTCGCTGTAGGCGCCGTCGTTGCGAAAGGTCGCAACCTCGACGTAGTTTGGGTGCTCGGAGGGAGTCGGCGGAAGAGGCATGTCCTCCGGCGCGGGAACCAGCACCACGCCGAACTGCGCTCCCACGGCGTAGGTCTCCGGAAAGAGGCGCATCACCTGCGGCGGCGTCGCATCGGTCGCAACGTCGTAGTCCGCCGGAGCCAGCCCCAGCAGCGTGTCGCGGACGCATCCTCCCGCGAAGTAGGCCTGAAAGCCGTGCTGGCGCAGCTCGCGAACGATATTAGTTGCGTGCTCCCTCATCCCGAGCTTGATGATAACGCGGATGCCCCACGGCTCGGTGGACGGGCCTTCTCTACCCGCGCCATTCTTCGGCTCGTCCGCCAGTTCTCGAAGCGCGCGGCTTCGGGTTCGGTGGAAGCGCCGGGCTTCAGCCCGGCGAGATCGGGCGCGTGAAAATGCGGCTTTAGCCGCGGTGAGCCGGGGCTGAAGCCCTTTTCAAAATGCAGCTCTTCGGCACGGCTGAAGCCGTGCCCTTCCACCGTAGCCGTGGCCTTCCACCGTAGCCGTGCCTTGCACCGTACAATGTTTTTGTGCCCGATGTTTTCATCCTCGGCATTGAGAGCTCCTGCGACGAGACGGCGGCGGCTGTCGTTCGCTCGGGCGAAGAGGTCGTCTCCAACGTCGTGTATTCGCAGATTGCGACTCATCAGCCCTACGGCGGAGTGGTGCCGGAACTGGCATCGCGTGAACATCTGCGAGCGATCGTGCCCGTCGTCCGCAAAGCTCTGGAAGACGCGAACCAGACCTACGACAGCATCGATGCTTTGGCTGTGACCAAAGGCCCCGGTCTTGCCGGCGCGTTGCTGGTGGGACTCAGCTACGCCAAGGCGCTGGCCTACGCTCTGGCAGAAGCCGCTCATCGGCGTCAACCATCTGGAAGGTCACATTCATGCCGTGTTGCTGGAAGAACGGCAGAATGGCAATCGCGAATTGCAGTTTCCTGTGCTGGCGCTAGTCGTGAGCGGCGGACACACGCATCTCTATCTCGCCGAGCGCCGCGATGAATCCTGGACCTACCACGATGTGGGACATACGCGCGACGACGCTGCAGGTGAGGCTTTCGACAAGGTTGCCAAGCTGTTGGAACTGGGTTATCCCGGCGGTCCGGTCATCGATTACCTTGCGCAGCACGGCAATCCGCGCGCTGTGAAGTTTCCATTCGCACAAATCAAGCATCGCGACCGGAATCCCCAGAACCGGCATCCCGATGACGAACATCGGGTGGACTTCTCCTATAGCGGAATCAAGACTGCCGTGCTGCGTTACGTCGAAACACACGACTTGCGTCCTAGAATTGAAAAACGCCGCGAGGCTCTTCGTCCGCTGAGCACGCCGTCCCGCGAACAAGTGCTCGCTGCCTGCGATCCCGAGACCCTCGATCTGGTCGCGTCTTTTCAGCGCGCGATGGTCAACGATCTGGTGAGCAAGACGTTGTCGGCAGCGCGCGAGCACAATGTGGCGACGGTGCTGGTCACTGGAGGCGTCGCCGCCAACTCGGAGTTGCGAACCGCCTTCGAACGCGAAGCGGCCGAAGAAGGATTGCCGGTCCATTTTCCCTCGCGCAAACTCTCCACCGACAATGCTGCCATGATCGCAGCCGCGGCGTATCCGCGCTTCATCGCAAGAGAATTTGCCGATCCGGAATTGTCCGCAGACGCAGGTCTGCGGCTGCGATAGCGACGCAGACGCACTTACGCGGCGTTCTGTCGAAGGCAGACTCTTCGACCTAACTCCTGACTATTCTTCTTCGCTAGGGATCTTGGATTCGATGTCCATGTCACGGAACTCGCTGGATTCGAAGATCTCGCGGCACTCGAGGCACTCGACGTACTCCGCGTCTTCGTCTCGCGAGACGACCTGGACTCGGGGATGCCGACACTGGTTGTCCATTGCGTCGCTCTGAGGATGTTTGGAAGTTGTGGTTAACGGCTGGCCAACGTTCATAACAAAAATCGCAGGAAATTAAACGCCAAACCTCATGTTGTCGGGTATTTTAGACCGGGTCTATCGGTTGTCAAGCATTTCTCGTGTTAATTTCCATGGGTCAATCTAGAAGCTTCACTAGGCAAACTTAAGTGTGGTATGGATCCGCCTGCCCGGCTCATGCGTAACAGTCGTACTCTGGGATGTTTTGACAGTTGGGAAAGGCTTCACACGCCGTACAAGATGCATCCGACTTATAGACATTAGCAACGCTGCCGGACATTTAACGCGCGATTTGGGTTTTGGTGACGACAGCCCAGGCAACGCCGCTCGGAGAGCTGGCATCAAAACGGGCTGGACGGCACTGGGAAAAAACATTGACGACAGCGAAGAAGGTCCTGGCGAGCGGTATGACCGAGCAAGAAGCAATCGCCCGCGCCCAGCAAGGGGATGCGGAGTGCTTCGAAGCTTTGTATGGCTTGCACAAACGGCGCGTGTACTCGCTCTGTTTGCGCATGACCGGCAACACGGCTGAGGCGGAAGACTTGACGCAGGAGGCTTTCCTTCAGCTCTATCGCAAGATAGCGACGTTCCGGGGAGAATCGGCGTTCTCCACCTGGCTGCACCGGCTGTCGGTGAACGTGGTGCTTATGCATCTGCGCAAGAAGGGATTGCCGGAGGTTTCGTTGGAGGAGTCCCTGGAGCCGCCGGTAGGAATCTGAAAGGGATCTTGATCGGTTATGGCCTCTTCATTGCCATGAGCATTCTGCAGTTCGCATTGTGGTATTACTCTTGGGATCGGTTCAAACCTTTCTGGACATACGCCGAAACCTCCTCGTACCTCGTGGTCCTCGGTGTCTGGGTCAACACGCTGTGGTCCTCGGAACCGTTGCACGAAGCACAACCTGTGAACCAGTTCGAGAGTGATTACCAGTCGCTCGTCGCATCCACGCGGGAACAATTCCGGAGGACCCTCGCGCGCCTCGGATGGGTAGTTCGCGCATGATACCGTCGCTGGCGCTTACGGCTGTCGCTGTGCTCGCGATTATTCTGCTGCTCCTTAGCGGTAGAGACGACGAATGCGAAGAGCGCGCCGCCAGGGGGCAGGTTAGGCAGCAGACGCCACAGGACAATGTGCAGCCGGCAGGATTAGTCCGAAGGATATTTTCTTTGGAGGACCGCGACTTTATTAGAGGAATCCAGTCGCGCGAATTGCAGGGCCTCTTTCTGGACGAGCGGCGGAAAGTAGCGTTGCATTGGGTAAGACAGACTTCTGGTGAAGTCAGGGAAATCATGAAAAGACATCGACTGAGTTCGCGCCAAAGCACAAATCTAGACGCCGGCGCAGAGGTGAAGCTGTTCTTCCGATACGTGGAGATCCGGTTCCTATGTGGGACGTTGGCGCTATTGGTACGGGTGTTCGGGCCGCATGTGCTAGTGAATTTGGCGGCGCATACCAGCGAAGTCTATCAGCGGATGGGACGCTCGCTGCCCAAGGTCGCTTCGGTATCGCCAGACAATCTGGCTGCTTCTTGAGAGTGGGATGAATACTTCTATCCAGACCACGATGATGCGAAGCGCGTCCGACGACCTTCACCAACGGACCCTCACCCGCATGCCGTGTAATTTTGCAAGGCTCGTCTATCTTGCCTCCACGCGGGATTACAACACCGGGACGTATCACCACGAAGGTCTGACCGCCCGGTATGGCATGGAACAGGCACGCCAGGCGTTGCAAGCCGCACACTGCGACATTTTCCGCGAACTGGTTTCGCTGCCCCTGCAAGAATTGGTCAGAGAATTGGAAGGATACATTTCCAGTGCACATGAGGCGCCGGGCGATTTCATCCATGCGTGGCAGGAATTGGAGCCTTATCGGGTGGCCGTTCCAATGGAAGCAGACTCCACGATGGTGCAGCTTTTCCTGTCGAATATTAAACTTGCCTTGGAGATCTTGCGATTCCGTCAGGAGCAGATTCAGGCGAATCAACGACCCTCATCGCTACAGCCGTTACTTGGCCGATGATTTCGGCGTCTTTGGGATAATCCACGCTGCGAACGCGGCAAGGTGAGAGTGGATGGGGCAGTAGCAGCAGCCGGCCATCCTGCAGTTCGCACCAAGAACACGCATAGCCGTCGCGCAATTCCACGAAATAGATAGGCCGGTCGAATTCTGTGCGCCACCGCTGCGGCTGAATTCTCCGCACCCGCTGGTCCACTTGGACAAACGATCCGGGGCGGAGCAGTGGATGGAGCGTGAAATCCTCCAGGCCGATGTAGCCGTATAAGGTATGGCGCAGGTCGAGGTGCTGGAGCAGGGCAACAGGCACTTCGCCCCATATTTCGACCATGCGGCTCAGCAAATTGGTATTGTCGAGATCGAAGGAGCGATCGAAGCGAACGGGAAAGGACACTGTCTTTTCCGCATCGTAGACTTCGAGATTGGTCAGGTGTGTGTTCGCTAACGGTGCCAATAGTTGATGTTGGGGTATTTTCCGAAGATCGACGCCAAAATAGAGCAGCAGGTCCGTAAACTTCACGTGATAGATCGCCGCTAAAGAATACAGCTTGAAGATGCTGGGGACCGAATCAGAATTTTCCAGTTGCGTCAGCCAGGGGTTGGAAATTTGAAACTCTGGATTGTTCTGCTCTTCGGCAATTTTCAGGCTGAGACTCTCGACATCGCGCGTTGTAATTCCCAAGCGAATACGAAGTCTTCGAAGCTGGTCACCAGGCGGCCGAGGAGTCACGCGCTCATCTTAGCGCATTCGGGACAGAAAATGTGAGATGTGGGATGCGGCGTCACTCGGCTCCAGATTCCTTCACATTCCCGCCAACTCCTTGGACCGAGACCTTTTGACAGTTGGGTAGATAAGATCCTTTCGAGCCAGGATACCTCTAGCTCCCGGTAGGCCTTAACTGCGTCTTCGGCGCGTCGCTAGTGCCAGAAACTTGACCAAATGGGTTTATTGATTCCAGGGAACTTATCAACAAGTTTCAGTGACCTGCCCCCGTTTTGATCCAGTCGTAAGTTAGCATTCCGGGGTTCTTGCACATCCGTTCTGGCCCACGCCGACGTGACTGATACGACCGGCGTGGGGGGAGACGCCGGTCGCGCGGCGACTGCGGCCGCGTATTCTTCGGGTTTCAGGTAATCCAGGCTGCAAGGTGTTGTAGTTTATGTGCCAGGCTTCGAGACTTCGCCGCGCATCCGTAGATTGAACCTGGCGATTTTTCAAACTGGCGGATTCTGCTATCAAATGCACGGACGACAGTCGTGACTCGAGTCACAGATTCTTCCGAGCCGATCGCGTAAAGATGTCTTCGAGGATTGGTTTTCCAGGAGAATCACAGCCTTGCCGTGGTCGGATATCAATACATACGGTATCTACGGTGAATCGGTTGCGACCTGCCTAATTGTCACCTTAGCGTGGAGGAACTGGGCGCATTCAAGGTCACGGCCCGACCGGGCATTCGTTGTCGGCCAAATCCCAGCGTCGATCTCTTCGTCTGGACTGGCGATGCCCTGGTTCCGCCGTCTGCTGGTGCTCTTCTTGCTGTCGTCCACGCTCGCAGTCTCGGCTCCCCCGGCTCCGGAGGCGTGGGTTCCGGTCCGCTGGACGGGCGGTCCGTTGGAACTTGCCTGGCGAACCCGCGCGAAAACGCTCCCCGCCGATGCTGCTGTCCGCGACGCCCTTGCCCGCTGGTACGAACCCGCCACGCTCAGTCTTCTTGAGGACTCGCCCGCCAACTGCCTACTGGTCACCTGGAGCGCGCCCGCCGATGCGGCTGTCGAAGCCGAGCAGCAGCAACTCGTGAAGGTCTATGCGGAAGCGGCACACAAGCGCGGTCTGGCCGTGCTCGGCCTCGTCTATGCGGCAGGCGATGCGTCGAAAATCGCTGCGGACGCCACCCGGGCTGCGCTCGATGGACTTGTGCTCGAAGGCGAGTTCGCCCCGGAATTTCCTGCCGCCTTGCGCAAAGCCGCCGGCTCCATGTTGGTCGTCGAGATCGCGAAGGACGCGGCGCCGTGGCGGTGGAAGGCTACACCGATCGTCGCCGTCGCGGGCGTGGCTCCGAGCGCACGCAATCTCTCGGAAATGGGTATCCGCGGTACGCCCTCGAGCGAGCCATGGATCGAGTCGAACATCTGGCTGGTGCGGTCGTTCGCGTCTCGCCTCGCCCTCGCGTCCGGTGTGGATCAGCAGCCAGCTCGAGAACGCCTCGGCCGTCGATTACGCGCGGGCCGTGGCCGATGCGGCCGCAGCCGGAGGTCGTTGGATCGTCTCGCTCGACGATGCGTCTTCGCGCCAAACTGCGCGCCCGGGATGCCTCGGCGCTCGAAGCATGGCGCCGACTCTCGAGCTATCTGAAATTCGCCGAAACTCACGCCGCCTGGCGTGCCCTTGCGCCATATGGGAATGTCGGCATCGTGCTCGATCCGGCGAGCACGAAACAGGATCTCGCCGACGAGTACCTGAACCTCGCGGCACGCCGCCAGGTGCCTTACCGACTGGTGGCGCGTTCCGAGCTGAACGCCGCTGCAGTGGCGAAGTTCCGCGCGTTCGTGGCCACCGAACTCGACCCGCCGTCTGCCGCCGAGCGCAAACTGCTGCAGGATTTCGCCGAGAACGGCGGGCTCGTGATCGCCGGTCCCTCCTGGGGCGGCGCTCCGAAGACGGAGCCGTTCGCCGAGGTCCCGGCCGGCAAAGGCCGCGTGGTCGTTTACAAAGATCCAGATCCCGAAGCGGTGGCGCGCGATCTCAAGGAACTGCTCTCGGACGACGACCTCGGCGTGGTCCCGTTCAATGTGCCGTCGATAATCACGTTTGCAAGCGGAGGCGCTCCCGGACAACCTCTGCTCGTGCAGTTAGTCAACTATTCCGACCACGCGGCGGAGGCGATCACGCTTCGTTTGTCCGGGAAGTTCCGCTCGGCTCGTCTGGAAACTCCCGAGGGTGCGCCGGTAGATCTGCCGCTGCGAGACGCCGAGGGAAGTACGGAAGTGACGATTCCAAAGCTTTTGTTGTGGGGTGCGGTTTCGTTGGAATGAGTTTCGATGGAACAAGAGGAGACAAAACAATGTGCAAAGGTATGACACGGCGCGATTGGCTGGTACTTTCTGGTCTTGCGGCAGGGGCAATGGCGGTGCGGCCGACCGAAGTGCGGTCGGCCGAAAGGGCGCGGCCCGTACCGGAGGCGGCCACGGCGGCTCCGGCGGAACCGGTGGCCGTCGCCAAGGTCCGCAACTACAACGAGGACCTGACGGCGCAATTCCGCAAGATGTTCGACCAGATCGGCGGGATCGAAAACCAGGTCAAGGGCAAAACCGTCGGCATCAAGGTCAATCTGACCGGCGACGGGCGCTTCCCCGGATACACGGTGGGCGACACAACCTGGGTGCACCCTCGTGTCGTTGGCGCTGTCGTCTCGGCCTTCGGTGCGCTCGGCGCGAAGCGCATCCGCATTCTCGAAAGCACCGACAGCCGCAAGCCCGGCCACAAACTCGAAGACAAGTTGCTCTCGGGCGGTTGGGACGTCGACCGCCATTCGCAATGCGGCGCCGCTGGTCGAATTCGAGGACACCAACACAACCGGCCAGGCCAAGCAATACTCTCTGTTCAAGGTCAAGAGCAAACCATACGTCTTCCCGGCCTTCCTGATGAACCACTCGTATGAGGACTGCGATTACTTCGTGAGCTTGGGCAAGATGAAAAACCACGAAGAGATGGGTATCACCATCTGCATCAAGAACCTGTTCGGCATTACCCCAACGGGCTTGTATCACGACCGTGAGCAAGTTTTCCACTACGGATACGTGCAGGCGCCTTCCGGCGCGCCCACCGAACTCGACCCGAAGTCGACCCGCTACGAAGGCTGGCGGCTCCCTCGCGTTCTGATCGATATTCTCGGCTCGCGTCCCGTGGACCTCGCCATCGCCGACGGCATCGTCGCCATGGTTGGCGGCGAGGGCCCCTGGGTGCTTGGTTCCAAGCCCTGTCATCCGGGAATCCTCGTAGTCGGCAAGAACTGCGTGAACACCGATTCTGTCGCCGCGGCTTGTATGGGCTACAACCCACGTGCCGGCCGGCATGAGGCGCCCTATCGCGTCTTCAAAAATCCCAAGGATCATCCACCCGATCAGTGCCACCCCGTCGATGAGACCTTCCAATACGCCGACAACATGATGCTTCTGGGCGAAGCCGCGGGGATCGGCTCGGCCGACCTGACCAAGATCGACGTTCGCGGCGTCCCCATCAAGGAAGCCATGTTCGACTACGAAGCCTTTTGGAAGAACCAGACGCCGAAGGGGGTTTCCTGAGGCGCCTGCTTCCCGCCTTGTTCGCAGCGGTTCTGCTGGCTTGGCCAGCCGGACCGCTGCAACTGGAGAAGCTGGAAAGAAGCACCGACGCCATGGGTGCGACGTTTTCTGTCGTCATCTATGGCTCGGATCGCGCGTCCATGAACCAGGCCATCGATGCCGCGTTTGAGGAAGCCCACCGCCTGGACGCGTTGCTTTCGAATTACCGGCCTGCCAGCGAGTGGAGCCGTATCAATCGCGAGGCGGCCGCGCATCCAGTCGCAGTGTCACCGGAGTTGTTCCGTCTCCTGTCCGATTGCATCGAGTACAGCCGCGCGAGCGAAGGCACCTTCGATCTGACCGTCGGCCCACTCATGCGCGCGTGGGGCTTTTCCGGCGGAGACCGTCATGTTCCATCTCCCGACCAGATCCGCGAGGCGCTCGAACTGGTGGGATACCGGCACGTGCAACTGAACGCACGGAAGCAAACCGTGCGCTTCGATCGTCCCGGTGTCGAGATCGATCCCGGCGGAGTGGGCAAGGGCTACGCCGTCGATCGCATGGTCGAAGTCCTCCGCGCACGAGGTATTCGTAACGCGCTCGTCGCCGCATCCGGCAGCAGTATTTTCGGCCTTGGCAACCCTCCAGAGGAGCCCCGCGGCTGGCCCGTCAGCATTGCCGACCCCTGGGACCACCGCAAGAACGCGGCGCAGGTGTTCCTCAAAGACCTGTCTCTCTCCACCTCGGGCAGCTACGAGAAATCATTCCGTGTCGGCGGACACCGTTACTCGCACATCATGGATCCCCGCCGCGGCATTCCGGCCGAGAGCGCTGTTCAGGTGACCGTCATTGCGCCCCGCACCATCGATAGCGAGGTCTGGGCGAAGCCCTACTTCATCGAGGGAAGCGCCTGGACGGCGGCACACAAGCCGAAGTCCTGGAATGTGCTCTACTGCGAAAACACTCCCGGCGCCGCGTGCTCCTGGGTGGAGTTTCGTTGATAGGCCCGGGGGGAAGGATCCGGAGTACTTTGATCGAAGAGATGTTTGGGTCGGACTGAAACCGACCGCTAGATTGCGAACGAACCGTGCTTGACGGGGCTGATCGAAAGACAGCGATGGAAACGGAAAAACTCTTTTGAGTAAATGGAGAAGTTCTCGAACGACCCCAGACGATTCGTAAGGGACAGCCCGTACCCCCGACGTTCAATGTAAACCTCACGACATGATTGGGGTTCCGAGGATTGTCACCCCAGCAGGTCTGACTGCCAAAATCACAAAACGAACTCGCCTAAGCGACGTGAGTTCAGGTCCGGTAAGCGCTGCGTTTATCGGGAGTTGGCTCGAAAAATGGGATCGATCTGGCGTGGCGAAACCTTAGACAAGAATCTCGCCGATGGATTGACGGAACTGCGGCTCCATTTCTTCCGTAGACAACAGGTATGATGATGTCTCCGGATCGAGCGGCAAGTATGTTGCGAAATATTTTACTCATTGCATTGATTGCCAGCATTGCAGCTTCGACAGTAACACCTTCGGGTGCTCAGACTCGTTCCTGCCCAAATTCCGCCTTGATCGGGAAGTGGCAGGGCGTGATGATCCGCCAGGGTGCCGACGTTTCGGTTGCTATCGACTTTGTATGCGCGGATGCAGACCTACAAGCCTCCTTCACGTCATTGCCACAACGGGCGATGGAGTATCCGTTCGATTCTGCCAAACAAAATGGAAATCAGGTTGAGTTGGTGCTCGGTGGAGACACGGACTTTTTGGGGCAGTTCGACGAGCTGGAACTCAGTGGAACTTTCAAGGACGGAGACGGTTTCGGCACCTTTCACCTAGAGCATATTGCCAACGCGCAGCTACCTTACTCGGAGAGCGATGTGGTTTTCAGGAATGGCGACGCCACTCTCTCCGGCTCGCTTTACATACCTCGTGGCGGTGGACTGCATCCCGCAATCGTAATGCTCCAGGGATCAGGGCCTGAAACTCGTTGGGGCGCGAACCGCTTCTGGGCCGATTACTTCGGGCGGAGGGGAATTGCGGCCCTCATCTACGACAAACGCGGTTCAGGTAAGTCTACGGGCGACTGGAAAACGGCCGACTTTAACGCGCTTGCCGGTGATGCCCTTGCAGCAGTGGGTTTTCTTCAACACCAAGCTGGAATCGACCCGAAGAAGATCGGGATTCACGGTCATAGCCAAGGTGCATCGATTGCGCCGCTGATCGCCTCGCTGTCCAGGTCGGTGGCATTTGTCCTGGCCGACGCGGCGAATGGAGTCCCGATGTGGCAAAGTGAGATCTTTAGCCAACAGGCATACGTCAGGGACGTAGGACTCAAAGGAGACGATCTTGCAAATGCCGAGCGATTCGTTGAGCGCGCAGTTCAGGTAGAGCGGACCGGGAACGGTCGGGAAGCTCTCATTCGGGACCATGAAGCTGCCCTGCAGAGTGGGCAAGCTTGGGCGAAAGAAACGGAGCCACCGGAAGAGAACTCATATTTTTGGAAGTTCTTTCCGATGATTGCAAATTACAACCCTGCGGACTATTGGAGACTCGTGAGCGTGCCGGTTTTGGTTGTTGAGGCGGGTAAGGACGAGCGAGTTCCGGTTGATTCGTCTATAACTGCAATTGAGCAGGCTTTGAGAGAAGGGCGCAATCCCGATTACACGATAATCGTCTTCCCGACCGCTCCGCACACATTCGTGGAGCGTCCAAAGGCTGGCGAACCGTTCCGTTGGCCTTGTATCACTTCTGGCTACGCAGATTTGCTGGCTTCGTGGGTTATGTACCGGGTATTTGGCAAGTAGCGGTCTCTTGCATTCCGAAAAAGTCGAGTCCGCTCCTGCTTATCCGGTTGTTTCAGCAAACCGCAAGCCTTCGAGGCGCGGATTCCAACGTCAGGAAGACTGCCAGGTAGACCCCTTGAATTCGCATGTCGGCCTCCTTGGACCCAGAAGTAATTCACGGAAATTCCGAATTGGGCCCTTGATTCGGCGTATCCTACGCTCTCCCTGCATTTGGCGACACTAATTTGCCTGCGCTACCAAGAACAATAGGAGTCATCCATGTTGCGAAGGGACGTGAATCGCCGCGAATTCCTGAAGCTCACCGCGGGAGCCGGCGCTGCCTTGGCCGTGCCGCCTCTAGGACATCCCGCTGCGTCCTCCGAAATGATCGGCATCCAAGTCGGAGCAGTATCGTTTGTGGATGAAGGTACCGGGAAGGTTCTTGATGTGCTCCAGGAACGCGCCTGCGTCAATACGCTTTTTCTTGCGGTCTTCACCTACGGTCGAGGTATTGCTGGAAGGCAAATCCCAGGCCAGCCGTTGCCCGATCACGGCAAACAGGAGTACGACCTCAGTTTTTACGGCGGGAACTTCGCCACTCCTCATCCCCAGTACTACAAAAATACGGTTCTCAAGGACACGCGTGCCCCCGATCATGGCGACCTGGATATTCTGGCCGAAGTGCTTCCGGCCGCTAAAAAGCGCGGCATGAAGGTCGTCTGCTGGCTTGAGGACGTGTTTCGAACCGACTTGCCGAATATTGAGAAATTGCAGGAACGAGATCTGTACGGGCGGAATGCGGAGACGCTGTGCGTTAACAATCCGGACTACCGGAATTTCCTGACCGGTCTGGTCGAGGACTATACCCGTTCCTATGACATTGACGGAATTATGTGGGGCTCCGAGCGGCAGGGTGCGCTTTGCGATAGTCTGGCAGCCACGCATGACGTACCGCCGGTCGATCCGGGCCACGTCACTTGCTTCTGCGAGTTCTGTCAGAACAAAGCGAAACAGCGCGGCATCAATGTGGAGCGCGCCCGGCAAGGTTTTCTGGAGTTGGAGAAATTCGTCCGTTCTGCCCGGAGCGGCAATCGCCCCGTGGACGGCTACTACGTTCAATTCTGGCGGCTCCTGATGCGGTATCCCGAACTAGCCGCATGGGAAATGCTCTGGACAGACAGCCTTCGCGAAACCTACGCCGCGATCTACAAAACCGTGAAGACGGCAAAGCCGGCCGTGCCGGTGGGCTGGCACATCTGGCACAACAATTCCTTCAATCCCATCTACCGCGCGGAACAGGACCTTCACGAGCTCTCCAATTATTCCGATTTCATAAAGGTCGTGATGTACAACAACGTCGGTGGCGAGCGCATGGCGCTCTATGCGGATAATATTAGTTCCACACTCTATAGAGATTTGTCGAAACAGGGCCTGATCGATTTTAACTATGCCGTGATGAATTTTAAGGAACGCGGCTACGATCAGATTCCCCACACAGGCCTTTCGTCTGACTACGTCTTCCGCGAAACAAAACGCGCGCTTGAGGGGGTTGCCGGCACGAACACTCTCATCTGGCCAGGCATTGATATCGATATCCCCACCGAGCCCGGTAACAGCAAGTGTACGCCGCAAAGCGTTAAGGAAGCGGTTCTGGCGGTGTTCCGTGCTGGCGCTCCAGGCGTGCTTCTCTCTCGCAAGTACTCCGAGATGCGCCTCGCCGACCTCAGCGGCGCTGGAGAAGCAATTCGCGAGTTGAAACTATAATATCTGTTTGAGAACTGCTCCCCAGAGTGACATATTGGCCTACGTCCTGTTGAGTCCATTATTGATGCGAACCCCGTCGCCTCCATGCACAATCAGAATTTAATTTGACTCAGGCATTCGGTACCTAACAGAGAAATTTGCGCAGGCAAACGTTAAAGGCCGCAGACTATAGGGATTCTTGAACATCAGGGAAGCCTAGGACAACGGTGACGGTTGTGAACGTTGTGAACGTTGCAGCAATTGGGCGGAGGCGTTCGACGGAAGATCTCGAGGCAAGTCGGGAGCGTTGGCGCAGGAGGGGATTCGTAAGGGACAGCTCGTACCCCCGACGCTCAATGTAAACCTCACGCCATGATTTGGGTTCGGGAAATCGGTAACACCCAGTTCGTAGGGAAAGTGTGGAGAAAGGGCCTATCCGACGGGCGGACGGACACACCTCATTCCACTCGGAGGGTGAGCAAGAACAGTGTGCAGGAAAATCTAAGAGCTGGCTGCTTGAGCCTGGTCCTCTTCCCGGATCGCACCGCGAACCTGAGAAACCATCTCCGGGGAGATGTCCGTGAGACTATGCGCAGACTTGGCATGCTCGGCGGCTTGCATCAGGACTTCTTCCTCTGTGCTGCCGCGCCCTTCCCATGTACAGCCAGGCATCAGATCGCCGCAACGAAGGACTTTTGTCATGTTGTATCTCCTCACCTTATCTAGAGCGGGGAGATGCTAAGCTCTCGCACGGGACAAGTCAATCCGTAACTTTCGCCGCAACTTTCGCCGTGTCAATTCCAGAGCACGAGCATCGCTGTCGGGAACTCCGTCGCCCGTCAGACAATTTCTTTGCAATTTCGGCGAAATGACCGTCCCGCCTCGAGTGGGTGCAAAAGCAAACTTGACGACCTCATCTCCGGCGGGTTCGCAAGGGACAAGTACCTCACGAGGTCTCCACGGAATCTCCCACCGTGCATCAAGGCTTTATACGTCACATTTTGCAGGACAACCTATCCCGCCCATTGGGATTCTAAGCGAGCAAAGCCAGCCCAAAGGGGAAGTCCTATGAACCGCTCAGGGATCTGAGATAACACAGAGGGGGAGGAGGGCAGAATCGCCATGAAATTTGTGCACCTGATTGGTGCGATCTGCCTTACTTGTTCCTGTGGTGGTTGGACGTTGGCGCAAGACCCGAATCCTCCTGGGAGTTCCTCAACGAATCCCGATGCAAATCCAGTGCTGAAGCATAGACCGGCGGAGAGTCCAGAAACTCCCAAGCCCCTGATCAAGGAAAACATTGATCTGACGGTTCCGAAGGGAACTGCTTTGCAGGTCGTGCTCGATCGAGAAATTCGCGTACAGAAACTGGGGCAACCGATTCACGGGCATCTTGTTGAGCCGGTATATACGTTCGATAAATTGGTTTTGCCCGTCGGAACAGAGGTTACGGGGCAGATTTCGCAAATTGAAAGCGTTTCGGCGGCCCAGCGAACACTTGCAGCCCTAGACGCCAATCTTACTCCCACTCGGAAAATCACTGTTGAGTTTACCGAATTGTCTTTGGCAGACGGGAAACACATTCCAATTCAGACAAGCGTGGTTCCGGGATCAGGGCAAGTGATTCGGTTCGTAACCGCTTCGGAGAATCAGAAAAAGAAAGGCGTTAAAGTCGCTGTGACCGAAAAGGAAAGGCAAGCAAAAGAAGAAGCGCGAAGGCAATTTGATTCCGCAATGCAAATAGTGAAGGAGCCGGGCAAGCTGCATCGTGTGGAAAGATATGCCGTGGCGCAATTCCCGGTGCACCCACAATACATCGACGCAGGCACGATGTATTTTGCAGAGCTCTGGAAACCGCTGGAATTTGGGAGTGAGCCGCTCACGCCAGAAACAGCCGCGTCAATGAATTCGGAGATACCCGAAGGGACAATGGTGCACGCGAGACTGATGACCCCGCTGAATTCCGCAAGCACGCAGAAGGGCGCTGACGTCGAGGCGGTTCTTTCCCGTCCACTGGTGAATGATGGCAAATTGATTGTTCCGCAAGGAAGCGTGCTGAAGGGAAGCGTGGTGCAAGTCCAGCCGGCGCGGCATTGGAAACACAACGGGCAACTTCGATTCGTGTTCCGTGATCTGGTGCTGCCCAACGGCGTCGAGTCGAAAGTAGAGGCGATGGTTCAAGGGGTCCAAGCAGGCACAGCGGATAACCTACAGCTTGATGCCGAAGGCGGAGCGGAGACCAAGACTTCCAAGACGCGGTACTTGAGGAGTGCGATTGCCGTCGGTTTGGCAGCGGCCACTCACGAAGATGAAACTTTAAACCGTGCCGAAGGTGGAGCGGGCGGATTCAAGGTGGTTGGCATCGTAATCGGAGCGACTGTGCATTCGCAGCCTTTGGCTATTGCAATGGGCGCAATTGGGGCCGGCCGGTCGATTTACAACAACTTCATTGCACGCGGGACAGATGTTGTTTTCGCAAAACATACAGCGATGGAGATTGGTGTCGATACGCGCAGTGCTGCGCCAGGCCAAACTGCGAGTCCTGCAAGCAACAACAGTCCTCACTAACTCATTTAGACAAAGGTTTATTTGTGTTCAGACTGACTGATCTCGAGTCCCAACTCTTGCCCACCCGCCGACACCACCGACTTAAGCGTGCAGGGACGACCCAACCTCGCAGAATCTACTAGCCGGCCTTCACGGTTCAGAAACGGCGTTCGACGAGATCAGAGCGAGAGCATTCCTTGGTAGCACGACATTTCCCCCAAGCGGACTTCGGGCCCATTTGGCAGAACTGGCAGCCAAATGCCGAGCGAGCTCGCCCAACTGGCAGAATAACTTCCGAGTGCATCGTCACAATCGCCAAACTCAGCGCCGCCTGGCGCAGGCGTATAGACGGCCTGTAATACACACCGCAGAAGAGAGCTTGAATGCGTGGTTACGGCTTTGCTTGCGGAGGACGGTCGTCCTTTTTAGGCTTGGGCGGGTTCTGGCGTTCCTGCTGTTGTTTTTCCTGCAATGGTTTCTGCTCTTCCGCGTGTTTTTGCTGCAATTGCTGCGTCTGCTGTTGATGCTGCTGCTCTACTTGCTGTTTCTTAGCCTGATCCGCCTGTTGCTGCGCGAGTTTCGCGTGATCTTGCTCCTGCTGTTGCTGGACCGCTTGGCGTTCCTGCTGCTGCTTCGCGTGGAGCTGTTCCTGCTCCTGCTGGTGCTTCGCGTCCAACTGTGGGTTCGCGGAGGGGGGAACAACGGGCCGTGGGGGAGCCGGATCTCGTTCGGATGGACTGCCGGAGTAGGAGCTGGCCGATTTCCTGGGGCTGATTGCGATGTGTTGTTCGGGTTTATCGGACGATCCGCAGGGCGGTCGACGGGACGATTTGTGGGTTCTACAGTGTTCGGCGCTGCCGGCTTGTTTTCCACTGGCTTGGCAGTGTTGGGTGGCATCGGCCGGTCGGCGGGTCGATCTGGTGGACGTGTTGCATTTGGCGCCACGGCCTGCGGGGTATTGGTCGCTGGGACAGGACGATTCCCTTGCTGCGGTTGAGCGTTCTGAGGCTGACCGGGCCGGTTTGTCTGTGACGTCTGCGGGGCAACCGCAACCGGCTTTGCAGCGACCGGTGCGATTCTTACGGGAGTGGCTATATGCGTGGCAACAGGCTGGATCTGCTGTATCTGAGCGACTGACAGCGGTTTCCCGCCATTACTCTTAATCGCTTCCTGCCGCTTTTCAAACGAGGGAGGCGGAGGAGGTGGCGCTACCTTTGCGACGACCCCGCGTGTTTGCAGCGCCGACCGGTGGTTTGGCGGCAGCCGCTCCTGTTCCGAGAACCGCTTGTTTCGCAGGGACGACTGTTGGCGTAAAGGCTCTCACCGGCGCACTGGCCACTTCTCGCTGGTCCACTTTCACTGCATTTTTCGCTACCGGCTGCGCCGAAGTGAATGCCTGCGGAGTCGTTGCCGCCACCGCCCCCGGCACGCTCTGATTCACATATTTCACGTTCGTCACGTTCACGTTATTGTTCACGACGGTGTTGTTGTAGTAGTTGTTCACGACGGTCGTATTCACCGTAGTGTTTGATACATTGACGTTGTTTACGTAATTGCGGCTCACGCGATAGGACGGCACATACACCTCGCGCGGGCCCAGCGGAAACCATCCAACACTCTCGCCGGGCGCATAACCTCCTCCGCCGACTCCAATCCCGATGGCGAAATGTGGGCCTCCCACCCACGCCACCAACGCGGGCGCGTAGACGGGACGCACGTAGACAACGCCCTCAACCCGGGCCGGGGCCGGCACCCAGCCCCACGATCCCTCGTAAGAAACCCACCGGCCATAATGAAATGGCGCAAATCCCCACGGTTCGTTATCCACCCACGTATAGCCCCAAGGCTCGATATAGTCCCAGTGGCCGTAGTGGTAGGGAGCCCAACCCGGGACGGACGTGCGCGGAAACCATACGTTGCCATTGTCGGGTGTTTGGCGCCAAGAGCCGTGATCATCTAAGTCCTCATAACCCACCACGTCGGCTGAAACGTAACGAGACAGAATTAGAGTTTTCCCAGTGACGGTCACGATTGGCAGCCCAGACATCAAACTGGTCTTCATCGTTGCCATAGCTTTCGGAATTTGCACTCAACTGATCGGTGCCGCTAAAAGTATCGTATTCATTGGCGTGTACGGTGTAAGCGGCACCTCCACCTGTGACTTCGCCCTCGCCGCTTCGAATCTTGATTGCAGTGGAGTCGCCAGCCTCGTTCACGGTGATCCTGTAAACGCCGGGGCGTAGCACGGAAAAAGCCAGGTTGGGCGTGTCAATCTCGTAGGTCTCGTTGTCGTCAAGGCGCCGCACCCGCACGAGAAGGGTTCCCGCGGTTAATTGAATCTGGGTGACGTGGTCGCTTAGATTCAAGAAAGAAAAGCCGGTGTTACTTGAGAGGCGGACCAGCGAACCATCGAGCTGCAGTTCGGTGCGCCCATCATTGTCCGACCAGCGATTGAGGATGTCCGAGTTTTAGTTGATTGCAGCGACTCTCGATGTTCGGCACTGTAAGCCTACCTACAACCAAGTTCAAGCGACTTCTACTGTCCGGTCAAACTTTTTTTGGAAATGCTCCGTTTTTCCTTTCTTGCGCCGATTTCTGTTTTCCTCGAAACAATTTCGCGCCAGGATGCCCTAGGAGCAACGATTCCCGTCTCGCTCGACCTATAGCATCCCCTGTTTTGCAATCACGACCGCGGCACATGACGGTGATGATAGAAGGGACACGATCATCGAGGTTCAAGCGACTTCTACGGTCCGGACCTCCTTCTGCTGAATGCGTGACGGATTCAGGCGTTCCTTCAGCAACAAGAGTTCTTGATAGCCTTTGATGCGTCGGAACTTCTTTTCTGCTTCCAAGAGCCCTGTCGCAGTCCAGCGCAGCGGCTGATCTCCTTCTCGCCAACGCTTTACGTTTCGCGCTACCCGCTGCACCGTCGACAGGCACGATTCGATCGGGTTGGTGGTGGCCAGTTTCCGCCGCAATACCGGTCCTATACCCAGGCGATGCACCGTCAGCGTTTCTTCCAGCCCTTCCTCCAGGCTTCGGGCAGCAGTTGGATTGATGCGCTCCAGTTGCCGGAAGATTTTCTGCAACGCCTCTTTAGCCTCCGCGTAGTTGTTCATCGCGTACGCATTCCTCATCCGCCGGTCGTAGTCTTTCTGGCAGTTCTCCGGCAGATACTCCTTCACATTCCGCCGCTTGTGAATCTGACAACGCTGCACTTCCACTTGATCCCCGAAAACACGCTCCACACCGGCTCGCAGCGCCTTCGATCCATCCATCACCACCAGATACCGCCGCTTCATGATCCAGTCCGCGATCCACCAGATCTTCCAACAACCCTTTGACCACCGTGGTGTTCTCCGTCGCTCCTTGCCACACTCCCAAAACGTGCTTTTCTCCGCTTTCCGCGATCCCCAGAGCCACCACCAGCACCTGACCGCCAAAGTGAATGCCATCGATCATCAGCACCACCAGGTTCAGATCTTCCAGGCGCCGTTCGCACAGCACCCGCAACTGATTGCTACTGGCCGCCACGAACTGCCGGCTCACGCTGCTTTTCTCGATCCCGTAGCCTTCCACAACACTCTCTACCGCTCGCCGATAGTTCCGTGTGGACAACCCGGCCACCATGCGTTCCCGCACCGCTCGTTGCAGTTTTCCGTCTTGCTGCAACTGCCCGTAGCTCTCCAGTTCCACTTCCTGGCCCTCGCGCGTTCGTACCCGCGGTCGTTCCAGCGGGATCTTCTGTCCAGCAAAAACCACATAACCCGGCTGCTTCCCCCAGCGCACACAGCCCGCGCTGGGATTCGGCCGATGCGGAGGTCCCACCCGATGCGTGACTTCGTTTTCCAAGATGGCCCGCAAGATCTGCAGCCCGGCTTTCCCGGTCAGCTCTTCCACCTGCGCTTGCATCTCCGCCCACACCTCGGCGATCGGCAACGGCACCCGCACCAGCAACTCTTGCCCTCCCACCACCTCGAACTTGTGATTGGACTTGCGCTCTTTCCTCTGGTATTTGTTTCTCACGGCGGCTCTCTCCTTTAAAAAGGGATTCTCAACCCGAACTCTATCCGAGTTCGGGCGAGAGCCGCTGCTTCTTGTTCTCAAGTTTCAACTAAACCCGGGGCATCCT
>CAWKAZ010000015.1:0-212069 GCA_963847715.1 Terriglobia bacterium | reverse complement strand
CTGTCTGGCCAGACCGTTTTCATCAGTTCGTCTTTGGTCACAATCCTTCCGCCGTTTTGGATCAACAGAAAGAGAACGTCGAAGGCCTTCGGGGTCAGCGGCACGACTGTCCCACCCCTTCTCAACACCCGGCTTTGGGGGTCGAGGCGAAATTCATCGAACTCGTACAAGTTGCTGGTCAGACTGGACATAGCAAGTGTTTTAGAAGTTCTGAGAACTTTTGAGGGCTTTCTTTAGGACTTGGCGAGAGCATTTTGGATACGTTCCCCTCTGTCTGGGGAGACGAGGAAAAGATTGGACCGCCATTTTAGCACCATCTTCCGCCAAGTCCATTGATTCCTGCCGAAAACCACCAGTCACGCAATTTGGGAGGTTGTGATGAAGTTCTGCCGCCGTCTACTCACTGCTTGTGTTGGAGCTTCGATGTTTTGTTCAGTCGTAAACGCCCAGCAACAGCCAGACTCTTCGATCGCTAGCAGTCACGGTTCGGGGTCAGCCGGTTCCGAAGCCGCACAAAATCCACTTACCCTGAAAACGGTAAAAACCAACGGCGGTAAAGCCAATTTCCTTCCCTTGTGGACGAACGCGACCACTCTGGGAACCTCGTCGCTGTTTCAATCCAGCACGGGCCTGGTGGGATTAGGAACGACCACTCCAGCGCAGGGACTCGACCTGGGCAACAACAACAATATGGTGATCCGGGTGGACCCTGGAAACGACACTACTCAAGCCATCGGGGGCTACTCTTTAGTGGGTAGGGCCGCGAAAGGTGTTCCCAACACATGGTGGACTTTAACCGCGCCAGTGGGAGGGGGCTTCGGCGTTCCAGTCAACTCGTACAGCATCTGGCAGTATCCGCCTAACTCCATACCCGGTTGTTGTCTCAACCGCTTGACCATCCTGCCCGCCGAAGCGTCCACCGATACCGGCGGTACGATGATCATCGATCAGAATGGCAACCTAGATCAGACACGATCATCCGGCGGCGCGGTCAAAGCGATGCTTCATTTCAGCCCGTTCAGCGGTGGCAGGATTATTTCCTGTTTCAATTCCACTCTCTCCGGAGCGGCCGCAACGAAGCCTCCTTGTGGATTTGGTTTCGATATCCCTTTCTCAGGCGACTACATTTTTGATTTCGGGTTTGAGGTAGACGACCGCATCTACTCTGCTACGCCTGGAACGCAGACCTTGGGCAAACTTGGAGCCTCAGTCTTCGTCAACGCCTGTGGGAATCAGGACGGCCAATGCCTACACACCGGCAGCCTCACCAATAATCAGGTCGAAGTAGTAGCACGCGACTCGTCAAGTGAAAATGCCGAAGACTCGAAGGTTCACCTCATCGTCTATTGAGAGCCTGTTCACCAGACGTGGCTGATCGCCGTACTCGGGAACTTAGTAAATCCGAATAAATCGTAAGAGGAGAGGTTATGTCTGACAGAACGCAGAAAGAAAACTCGGTTCGATCACTACGCGGTGTTGTTCGGTGGTTCTGGCCGAATGGCCTTCGCAAACGAATTCTCCACTGGGCTGTCGCTCTTGCGATCCTTACAGGCAGTACCGCGATCGCTGATGTCTACCTTCGGAATCTCTTCCCATTCCTCGACTTCACCGGTTTTTCCGCTACCAATAGCACGAAGGGCTCCATCGATTTGAGTGGCGCCTTCTTCCAGAGCCTCGGGACAAACGGGCGAACCTGTACGACTTGTCATGCAGCGACCGACGGGTTCGGCTTAAGCGCGGTAGACGCCCAGATCCGCTATTTCCTGTCACAGGGGAAAGATCCGCTGTTCGCGCAGGTGGATGGTTCGACCTGCCCAACTGGTCCTGTCAATAACAGCCTGGTCGTGAACTTCGGACTGATTCGCATCGGCATTCAGCTGCCGCCAAATCAGTTCAATGCAAATCCACCCCAGTACACGATTGCGGCCGTGCAGGACCCATACGGCTGCGCCTTGACCACGAATCCGCAAGGGCAGACGACGGTTTCGATTTACCGGCGACCACTTCCCACCACCAATCTCGGTTTCCTGAGCGCTGTGATGTTTGACGGTCGGGAGTCTTTCTTTAATCCGCTCAACAGCGAACAGACCTTCCAGGCGAACCTGAACGCCGACCTCACCCAGCAGGCGATTGACGCCACACTTACTCACGCTCAGGGTGCTCAGGCTCCAACGCCAGCTCAGCTCGCCGATATTGTCAGCTTCGAGACGGCACTCAATTCGGCCCAGATGATTGATTTTTATGCGGGAAATTTGTACGGGCAGAAGGGTTCGTATGGCGGCCCGCAATACTTGCCGTCACAACCGTATTACCCGGGAATCAATGATTCACTCGGTGGCGACCCGCAGGGGAAACAGTTCGATCCCAATGTATTCACGATGTACAGCTCGTGGCAGAACTCGCGAAATCGTCAGCAGGCATCGATCGCCCGTGGCGAACAGATTTTCAACACGCAATCTCTGACCATCAGCAATGTGCCTGGCCTGGTCACTGGCGGGCAGCAGATTATGGGTACATGCACGACCTGCCATGATGCACCCAACGTGGGCGATCACTCATTCCCGCTGCCACTGGATATCGGTAACGGGCGATCGCCGGCATACGAAACCGATCCCAACATCATCGCGGGTTTGAAGCAGCTTGCTCCGGCCACCATGCCCGTGTTCGAGTTGGTCTGCAATCAGGGGCCTCTCGCGGGGCAGACATTCTATACAACGGACCCGGGGAAGGCTCTGATTACGGGGCAGTGTAGCGATATCGGACGTGGGAAGGGCCTTGTGCTGCGCGGACTCGCCGCCCGCGCTCCGTACTTTCACAACGGCGCGGCCGCCAATCTGTCGCAGGTCGTGAACTTTTACAACAACCGTTTTCAAATGAATCTCAGTTCGCAGCAAATGCAGGACCTGATCAATTTTCTGCAAACGCTGTAGGCGGGCGAGCCGCGGGAAGTGGATACCGCTCGGGCAAAAAGTTTCCTCGAAGTAGTTGCCCTTTCCCGGTTTTGCGAGGATGATGCTCCTCGCAAGATCAGGGAGGCAAAACCACGATGAACAACAAAGCCAGATTGGTCCTCGGCATACTCACGGCGTTAGCCATGATGGGGCTCACCTTCGCGCTTCCAAGAGGGAGTGCGATGCGAGACGCGGTGCTCATTCAGTTTCCTGTAACGGTGGGGGTATGGGCGATCTTCGTGCTACTGTTTGTGAAACTGAAATGAGACCTGCTCTCAACGGGATTTAAGCTCGCTAGAATCTCCCGATCCGAGATTAGCCCTGTGAAACGGTGAACTCCGCGTCTTCACCTCGAGTGGCATCATCCCGCGCACTGACTGCGGTCGGAGTGTTTCTGGTGTTCGGGGCTTGCATGGCCGCCCTCGCCGGAACAACACTCGTCTGGCCCGGGACTCCGCTCGACAAGGTCTGGCGATTGAATGCGCCGGCCTACCGGCAACTTGCTCCTTGGGGCAGAATAGTCGGCTTTCTCTTCTTGCTGTTGAGCGCAACACTGGCCATTGCTGCTGTCGGCTGGTTCAAGCGTTGTCTTTGGGCGTGGAGGTTAACCGTCGTCATCATCGCCACGCAGGTTGCGGGAGACTTTTTCAATCTGGCGAGGGGAGAATTCCTGGGTGGCGCGGTGGGCGTGGTTATTGCCGGGGCGTTGCTCTGGTGCCTGCTGCGCCCGAGCGTGCGCGCGGCGTTTGCCCTCAGCGGCTAAACAGAGTGCGAGTTTTCGATGCCCAGCCCCTAAAGGGACATCTGAATCGAAACAATACGGCATCGCTAAGGCGATGCCCTGATACGAAACCGGGTTTTTCCAGCAAACTGAAAGGCCGCATTGATTAAAACCGCATTGATTTTGTGGCACTCACGGCGCGTCTAAAGCCGCGCCTCTCAAACTAACCGACTGCCAGGAGCTTTCTGCAGGCTGCTAGCTTCCTTTCGACGGGTGTAAAATCAAGGGTCGCGAACACCCGCGCTAACATCCAATATTTGTCCTGAAAGGAAATCCTATGGCAACCATGGAAGCCCCGCCGCGTTTGCAAGTCCGCCTGCATGATGGCCCGTTCAAGAATGAAGCGTTTGTCGATTTCACCAAGGAAGACAATGTGCGCAAGATGCGTTCTGCGATCGAGAAGGTTCGCGGACAACTCGGCCGCGAATACGATCTCGTCATCGGCGGCAAACGCATCAAGACGTCGGACAAGATTCGATCTATCAATCCCGCGAAGCCTTCGGAAGTTGTTGGCGTCCACCAGAAGGCTGCTAAAGACCACGTCGAGCCGGCTGTACAGGCTGCCTGCCAGGCGTTCGGTCATTGGAGTCATACGACCGTCGAAGAGCGCGCGTCGCTGTTGTTCCGCGTGGCCGACGTGATGCGCGAGCGCAAGCTGGAATACATGGCGTGGCTGGTGTTCGAAGTTTCGAAGAACTGGCTTGAGGCCGATGCGGATATCTCCGAGACCATCGATTTCTGCGAGTACTATGCCCGTGAAGCGCTGCGCTTCGCCAAGGCCGAGCCGTCGGTGCAGTTGCCGGGCGAGCGCGACACGCTGAGCTACATTCCTCTGGGAGTCGGCGCCGTGATTCCGCCGTGGAATTTTGCCTGCGCGATCATGGCCGGAATGACCCTGGCTTCGATCGTCAGCGGCAACACGGTGGTGTTGAAGCCGTCGAGCGATTCGCCGACGATTGCCGCGAAGTTTGTCGAACTGCTTGAAGAGTGCGGCATGCCCGAAGGCGTGGTGAACTTTTGTCCCGGCGGCGGCGCGAGCTTCGGTGACGCGCTGGTTGCGCATGGGAAGATCCGCTACATCGCATTTACTGGATCGCGCGAAGTCGGGCTGCACATCAACCAGACGGCCGCGACTCAGCAAAAAGGCCAGCTCTGGATCAAGCGTACGGTGCTTGAAATGGGCGGGAAAGACGCCATCATCGTCGATGCCGATGCGGATATCGATTCGGCGGTCGAAGGCGTAGCTCAGGCGGCGTTCGGATTCCAGGGCCAGAAGTGTTCGGCATGTTCGCGCGCCATCATCGACGAGCGGATCTACGACAAGTTTCTGGAGAAGCTGAAGTCGCGCGTTGAGAAAATTACGATTGGCGATCCTACGCTGAATCCGGGGATGGCCGCTGTCATTAACGAAGGATCGATGAACGACATCCTGCGTTATATCGAGATCGGCAAGAAGGATGGACGCCTGATCACCGGCGGCACGCGCGATACTAGCGCGGGGGAAGGCTACTTTATCAAGCCGACGGTGATTGCCGACATCCCGGCGAAATCGACGCTCGAGCAGGAAGAAGTTTTCGGTCCGGTGCTGGCGGTGATCAAGTCGCGCAATTTCGACCACGCGCTTGAGATTGCCAACGATACCGAGTTCGGGCTGACGGGAGCGGTCTACTCCAGTTCGCGGGAGAAACTGGATCGCGCGGTCCGCGAGTTCCACGTCGGCAACCTGTACCTGAATCGCAAGTGCACCGGGGCGATGGTAGGAGCCCATCCGTTCGGTGGTTTCAACATGTCGGGAACGGATTCGAAGTCTGGTGGTCCGGATTACTTGTATTTGTTCACGCAAGCGAAGAGTGTGGGCGAAAAAATCTAAATTGCTTCATCGTTTGAGGGACGGGCGTCGCGCCCGTCCTTTTTTTTGTTAGAAGGGAGCGACCATTCGTTTACTCTCTGATTCGGTGTGACCCGCGGCCTGCGGCGTGTCTTCTCAAGCCAGCCCACATTTGGCCGAAGTAATACTGGGGATTCAACTTTCCCCAGGAAAGCCCATGACTCTCAAAGCGAAGTTCTATTTCATGACCGCTGTTTCCACGGTCGGGTTGCTGGCCGTTGTCGGCTTATGGATACAGGGCCAGCACTCCGCGCTGCTTTCGGGAAAGCGGGAGAAGACGCAGAATCTGGTCGAAGTACCGTACACCATTATCGAGAAGCAGTACGAGCTCGAGGTGGAAGGGAAGATCACCCGGATCGAAGCGCAGCGAAGAGCAATTGAAACCATTCGCGTCATGCGCTACGACGTAAACAACTACTTCTGGATCAATGATGAGCATCCGACGATGATCATGCATCCGATCAAGCCGGAAATGGACGGCACCGATCTCTCGCCGTTCAAAGACCCCTCAGGGAAGGCAGTCTTTGTCGAGTTTGTGAAGGCAGCGCAGCCTTCGGGGACAGGGTTCGTGCATTACTTGTGGCCGAAGCCCGGCCACGATCGACCTGTTCCAAAGCTGTCGTACGTAAAGCGATTCGCTCCCTGGGGATGGGTGATTGGAACCGGGATCTACATCGACGATGTCGACGCAGCGTGGCGGCAAAGTGCAATCAGGGCCGGCGCGCTGGCCCTCGCTTGTCTGGTTCCGTTGCTGGCGGTTTCGATCGGGACCTCCCGCTCGATCCTGCTGCGGTTGCGCTACATCGTGGAGCGGTTCAAGGATGCGACTGCGGGGGAGTGGGATCTGACGAAGAGAATGGTCGTCACCTCGTCTGACGAAATTGGGGAGCTGATGACCTGGTTTAACGCGTTCATCGCCCAGTTAGACGAGATGATCCGAGCGATCTCGCAGAATGCGCTGCAGGTGGCGAGCGCGAGCGAGGAACTGAATCGCGCCAGCCAGCAGATTACGGCGAACTCCGAGGAAACATCGGCGCAGGCGAACCTGGCTTCGAATACGGCGCAGCAAGTTAGCCAGAATCTGCAAACAGTAGCCGCTGGGGCAGAAGAAATGGGCGCCAGCATCAAGGAGATTGCCAAGAATGCGGCCGAGGCCGCGCGGGTGGCAACGTCGGCAGTCGGAGTCGCAGAGACTGCCACCGCCGCTGTCTCCAAGCTGGGCGAATCTTCGACGGAAATTGGCGAAGTGATCAAAGCGATCACTTCGATTGCCGAGCAGACGAACCTGCTGGCTCTCAACGCCACGATTGAAGCCGCCCGCGCCGGTGAAGCGGGCAAGGGCTTTGCGGTGGTGGCAAACGAAGTGAAGGAACTGGCGAAAGAAACCGCGCGGGCGACCGAGGACATCAGCCGGAAGATTGGAGCCATTCAGACCGATACCGCGTGCGCGGTCGATGCGATCAGTACGATCGGTGCAGTCATTCACCAGATCAATGACATATCAACCATTATTGCGACTGCGGCAGAGGAGCAGAACGCGACGACTAACGAGATGTCGCGGAACGTGAGCGAAGCGGCGCAGAGCAGCGGCGGCATCAACAGCAACATTGCCGCGGTGGCGCACGCGGCGGAAGGGACGTCGCGCGGCGCAGTCGATACACAGAAAGCATCGGAGCATCTGGTACAGACTTTTGCGCTGCTGCGCCGGCTGATCGAGCAGTTCAAGATTGGGCGCCGCGATCCGCGGATTCCTGTCGAGTTGCGGGTGCGTGTTACTGCGACCGACGCTAATGGAAGCCCTGTGGATCAAGAAGTCGTGACGATCAATATCAGCCGTCGTGGGGCACTTCTGAACGGCGTCACTGCGACACTGAGACCGGGCGACGAGATTACTCTCGCTCGCGACGGCGAGACAGAACGTTTTCGAGTCGCGTGGGCGGGAGAAAAGGGTACTGTGGAGGGCGGCCAGGTTGGGGTTGCCCCGGCGGATCCGAACTCCTCGTTTTGGAATGAAGTGCTGGAGACGATGGCGCCGCCCGAGGACGAAGCTACCGGACACCGGAGCAAGGCGGCTAGGGCGGGGAATTAGATTTCGGGAATCCTTTCAAATGCCCCGATGATAGAAATTAAAAAGGCCGCCCGCGGGCGGCCTTTGTGATGCAGCGAAAGCGGCTTAGTTGCTGATTCCCGCACTCTGCGGTGCTTGCGGCACGGCTGCAGCCGCTGTAGCCGCGGCGGCTTCGTTCAGGATGCGATGGTGAATGGTGAAGAGCGCCAGTTCGAGGCGATCGGACACGCCAATCTTGTCGTAGACATTGCGCAGGTAGTTCTTGATGACCTGCTCGGTGGTACCCAGTTGGGTGGCGATTTCCTTGTTCTTGTAGCCCTGAACAATGAGGGCCACGATGCGCAGTTCTTTGGCCGTCAAGCGGTCGCGGACGCGCAGTCCGACCATATCGTTCTCGGTCAACTCGCTGGGCACCGCCATGTCCTGCACCCAGTTTTCGCCGCGTGCGATCTTGCGGACGCAGTCGACGAGCGCCGGACTGGTGACGTTGCGATAGACGACACCGTGAGCGCCGGCAGCCATGTAGCGTTGCGCGCTCTCGCCGGTATCGGCGAGGACGACGACGCGAGTCTTGTTCTTGTTGGCCGCCGAGAGGACGGAGTTGAAGTCGGAGTGAAAGCCTCCGGCAATGATGAGCACCGCGGCGCGGAACTTGTCGAGCGCCATGAACATCTGCTCGGAGGTTTGCGCCTGGGCCACAATACGCATTTCGTCTTCAACGGCCAGGACTTTGGCAATGCCGGCTCGGAATATCGCCTGATTGTCGGCCAGAATAAGCTTCAGCATGGATCGCTCCCGTCAACTGTTGCGAACGAATTCGTAAGAATCGATTACGCAAGCAACGCCCCGGTTATCTCCCGACTGGGCGGTGGTATTGGGCTCATCGGTCCGCACCACGCGGCCGCGGCACTGGATAACAACGTCGTCTTTGCCGCCAGTAACCTCGGGCGGCAAGGTGATCTCAAACTCTACGGGCGAGCCGACCTCGAGCGAAGCGTCAGCCCGGATGTAAACACCGGCAGCGCTCAGATCGCCGGTCATCCCGCTCGCTTCAGTCGAGGAATCCTCTTTATGTATCTTGATCGGCAAATGCAGCGGAAACCTTTTCCCGGTACGCGCTTCGGACACGAGTCCTCCTCTGAACATCGCTCTGTTGCAGCCCAAAGCCAGAAAACTACGGAATTCCCAGGCCAAAGTCTGTCGAGCAGCTAACGGCGTTATATCACGGAAAATAGCCCAAAAGAAGCTTTGATTACCTTCGTAATCTCAGTAGGAACTAGGTACCTACCTGGGTTCAGACGGGTGTTTGGCACGAAATAGGGGTAGGAAACCCGCATGATTACGGGAGAAATCGTCCGGAGAACGGAAATAAACCTACAAAAAGAAGAGCCACCCGGTGCCGAGTGGCTCAATCTCGCGACGTGATCCAGACCTACTTCTTCATCTCGTCTTTCTTCATGTCATCCTTCTTCATGTCATCTTTCTTCTTGCCCATCGGGTCTTCTTTCGCTTCGTGGTAGCCAGCCTTGGTGGCATCGGCTTCGGTCATGTATTGACCGTGCTTGGTCTTGCCGTACCAGGGGTCACCTTCTTTGTGGAAGACTTTCGTCGAGGTGTTGACCCAAACCTTACCGCCTCCGCCACCCGGAGCCTGCGTAATGGTCGAAGGGTCGACAGGGGCCGATTTTGTTTTCGCTGCCTTCTTGTCCGTCTTGGTAGTGTCGGCAGCGGTTGCCGGCGCGGCCTGCGCAAGACAAATGCTGGAAGCGACGGTCAGCAATACAGCCAGGGCCAATAATCTCAATTTCATAATTTTCATGGGTGTTCTCCTTAAGGACAGATTTTCTCCAGGTACGGGCCTTTGAATCATCACGGCTACGGTGCCGAATTATACAGAAGGTCGCAGATATAAGACGGAATTAGGATGCCTGAACTTCCGGAAGTGTCTCGACAATCAGATTGTGGCGGCGAAGGACGCGTCGTCGCGTGGATTCCTGCAATGGACCACAGGCAGCCATTGCGCAGAGAGCATAGAACAACGCGGCGTTGGCGGGAATCTGCAGGTTGAAATCGACGCAGCTATGAACCAGGATGCCCACACAACCGAGTGACGCTGCGACCGTCATGGCACCGGTTGCGGTCTGCGTCCAATTCTTGAGCTTGCCGGCGGCACGGCGGAAAACAAGTACCAGAAACCAGATGGCAATGCCGAATCCAGCTAACCCGGTTTCAACCAGAAGCTGCACATAATCGTTGTGCGCCTGATTGACCAGGAATGTGCTGTAGAAACTGCGGAACTCCGGGTAAACGACCGGGAATGTGCCGAGTCCCCAACCCAGGATGGGTTTCTTAAGCAGCATGTGCAAGGAGTCACGATCAATGCTGACCCGGACTCCTCCGCTAATCTCCTGCTGCGCTTCGGTGTGAATGCTTGCCAGGCGCCGTGTCAGTTCGTTTCCGCCCAACCAGACCAGGAAAAGAATCACAACCGCGAGAAAAGCACCGAGCAGGAGAGGCTGCCTCCAGCCCGCTTCACGCTTGCCGACCAGCAGGGCGGCCAACACGATCATCTGTACAACAAAGGCGGCCATGCCTCCACGCGAACCGGAAAGGAAAATGCTGGCGGCCATGAGTGCGGCGATTCCCGCAAATGCAATTTTGCGATTCCCGTTGGTGAGTTGGGTTGCAGCCAGCACCAGCGGGAAGGGTGTAAGCATTTCCATCAGACCAGCGTAGTGGTTGTGGTTGACATACGGTCCGTAAACCGCGCCACCTTGCTCCAGCGCCCAAGTCCAGTAAAGCTTTCCATTCGGAGCGATGCCTTGCAGAATGGCAAATGCAGCGACGACTGCCCCATATCCCGTGAACAGCTTGGCCATCAATTCGAACTGGGAATAGCGGCGAAGAGTCTGGGTCACGACAAAAGCCAACATACCGTAGGCGGCGTAGAGCAAAAGGTGCGAATAGGTGACGTAACGGTAAGCCGTGATTCCGGCGAGCCATTGGACGACGACTAGCGCGAAGAAAGCCGCCATGGGGCGATACAGCGGATGATCGGAGATTTTTAATTCGCCGGTCTCCAACTGCCGCAAGGCCCAAACGCAGAACACCAGCACAGCACATGTTTCCAGCGCGAAAATGGACCAAGGCTCGACCGCACCGAACGCGAGCGGACCGAGCAGAAGCACGCTGCAGGCGCCCATGAGCAGCCGGGTATTGGTCAGTCGCGGTTGCGCCACTTTTGCAACTGGGGCGGGCTCGGGTTGGGTGGCCAGGGCGGAACTCACGGGTTGTCCTTCTGACGATCGGCGGGATGATCGGCGGAGTTGTCGGCAGCCGTAGCGGGAGAAAGTTGAAAATCATCGAGCCAAAGCTTGCCGCGAATCGGCGAGCCACCTGGGAAGCGCTCGATGGCGAGCGCCAAAAGAGTGGTGGAGTTCGTGGTCGTCACCTTGGAATGAACCTCTTTCCAAAAGTCGGCGTCGGTGAGAGGGTCGCTGGCATAGAGTGGCGCGCGAGTATAAGCGTCGCGGAGAACAATTTCGGGGCCGCCCGCGCCCTCGAAGTCGGATGACTTGTAATAGGCGGAAAAATCGTAAGTTGTGCCGGCGCGCACCGGGATCAGTTGCACGATTCCCGCGTCTTGAATTCCCGGCCCTTCAAATGTAAGAGAAAGAGAACGCCGGCCCTGGTGGAAGTCGCTGGGGTCAAGCTGTGGTTTCACCCCAGTGCGATTGACGTAGTTCCAGTCGAATCCACCGTTGAGGACGTCGAGGCTGAAGTCGCCGTTCACCACGAGATTCTCGTCCGTGGGCAGGTAGGCGGAGAGGCCTTGCATTTCGGCCGATCTCTCCCATGCGGACATAGCGGCCTCGGGCCGATGCATTTCAATCAGATATTGCACGAATTCGTAGAGATAACGGTTCTGGGGTTTCTCGCGCAATTCGATGATACGGTTCCAGGTTTTGATGGCTCCCTCGGTTTCCTGCTTACTTCTCAGTATCGTAAGAAAGGAAATCAGGGAGTCAGTGCGAGCCGGTACTGCGTCACGTAAAAGTGCATCCGCGTCGGGCCGCACACGCCAGCAAGCGCGCAGGGCGGCGTCGGCCAGAGAAATGTCATTCTCGATCACCACGCGAAATTCGTGCAGTGCGCGGTCGACGTCACCGTCGATTAGAAAGAAATTCGCTGCCTCCCACGCCACATCGGGAGCGGTTGGTTCAGCTTGCAAAGCGCGCTCTAGTGCGGCCCGCTGGCCTTCGCTGTCTCCAATCACTTGATAGGCAGCCGCCAGGTCAAACCAATTGTGTGCGTCGTGCGGGTTGAGTGCGACTGCGGCCCGAAAATTTTCGATGGCCGACTGCGGATCGCCGGCTACAAACGCAAAGTAGCGTCCGAGTCGATGACGATAGTCTGCGTTGCCCGGGGAGATGCGCGCAGCGCGCTCGAGTGACACCAACTGCGGCCGCGCCCCAAAGATACTGGCGGCAAATTCTTTGCCCGCTAGCAAGATATAGAGGCAGGCGAGACAAGCGACACTGACAATGAACTGCCAACGCCGCCGGTTTGAAAATGCAATCGCCATGTTTGCGTGCCTGTCACCCCGAGCATCGACAGGCAGAATCAACTCTTCAAATGCCTGAAGAGTGTATCTCAATGACTCATACAGCAGTTGGAACTAAACCGCTTTCGGCTCCGCCGCGTTCGGGTCGCCGGGAGTA
The DNA here is from genome assembly GCA_963847715.1 of Terriglobia bacterium. Lineage (GTDB taxonomy): Bacteria > Acidobacteriota > Terriglobia > Terriglobales > Acidobacteriaceae > Acidiflorens. Next base: position 199,660 of record CAWKAZ010000015.1, on the reverse strand, counting down.
TCTTCCTGATAGTAATGGCCGTATTTGCCTTGATACTCGTAGTAATAGTAGTAATCCGGAGAAGTGAGGTCGACGGCGTTCAGGAGCACGCCAGCTACATGGGCATTGACCTGCATCAATATCTCGCGGGACCGACGAAGCGCTTGTTTGGTGGTTTGTCCGGAACGAATGACCAGAATCGTGGCGTCGGCTCGCGGCGACAACACAACTGCGTCGGTAACGGAAAGCGTGGGCGGAGTGTCAATCACGATGTGATCGTAGAGTCCACGCAACTCATCAATCAGATCCCGCATGTTCGAAGACGCGAGCAGTTCGGCCGGATTCGGAGGCGGCGTGCCGGCGGGCATGATGAATAGATTGGGCAGGATCGGAGAAGTCGTGATCGTCTGCTGCATGGTCGCGCTTCCGGTGAGTACATTGCTCAGTCCGCTGCGCGGTCCCATACCCAAAGTCTTGTGAATGCTGGGACGGCGCAAGTCAGCGTCGATCAGCAGGACGCGGACTCCCTTCTGCGCGAGGACGATCGCGGTGTTGATACTGGTGGTGGTCTTTCCTTCCTGCGGGCGGGCGCTCGTTATCATGATGACTTTGGGAGGCGCTCCCAGGTTGGACAGCAATAGCGAGGTGCGCAACGCACGATACGATTCTGCCATTTGCGATTGCGGGCGGATCTGGGTCACCGTCTCCACGACTTCTTTCGACGCCGTTAATGCCAGTCGCTTGCCGGTCGCGCCGTGGCTGGTGGACTTCGACCCGAGCGGAATCATGCCGAGAGAAGGCAGGCAGGAGATGGCTTGTGCCTGCTCCGGCGTGCGTACGGTGTTGTCCATGTTTTCGAGCAGGAAAGCCAGGCCGAGGCCGGAGATAACGCCCAGCACCAGCGCGAAGGCGAGATTGCGGGGAACATTCGGTTCGCTGGGGGCGGTCGGAACGCGGGCAGCGTCGATGATGCGGAAGTTATTGGATCGCAATCCGGCAGTGACGCCGGCTTCTTTCAGTTTTTCCAGCAATCCCTCATAGAGCGTGCGATTGCTATCGAGATCGCGTTTCAGAATGCTGTACTCGATGGCGCTCTCGTTGAGTTTGTTGGCTTCCTGTTTTTGCTTCTCGAAGGACTCGCGGAGCATACTTTCCCGCTGCAAAGCGGAAAGATATTGCCCTTTGAGGTGATCGACGGCTTTATCGGTTTCAATCTGCAGTTGACGGTCGATTTCCTTGATCTGACTGTTGAGTTGCGTGACCTTCGGGTACGCCGGACCGAACTGAGTGCTGAGTTCGGCAATCTGGATTCTGAGACCGGCTTGTTGTTCCCGCAACTTATCCAAAAGACCGGAACCAGGCCCGGACCCGCCTCCGGACGTGTCGGCAACGATCGCTGCAGCGATGGCCACCGGATCGTTCGACTGCGTCTGACGATAGACGGCTTCCTTCTGCATGCGATCCGATTCGGCCTGCGTCATTTCCTTGTTGAGTTCGTCGAGTTTTTCGGTGGTGATGTTCTGTTTCTCGTCCATACCGAGAATCTCGTGTTCTTTCTGGTAGCGAACGAGCTTCTCTTGCGACGTTTCCACTTTCATCTGCAAGTCGACGAGTTGTTTCGATAGCCAGTCGGAGGCTTGCATGGTGGATTCGAATTTGGTCTTGAAGTTCTGCTCGACATAAGTTGCGGCCAGCGTGTTTACGGCGCTGGCGGCGAGTTGAGGGTCGGTGCTGCTGAAGTGAATCTCCATGATTCGTGTGTTAGGAATCAGGGCGACTCGGAGCCTCCCGTGGAACGCCGAAAGTAATGAAGACGCGCGAGCGGAATCGGTCTGCAGCGGATCAGCGACTAAGTTTTCTTGCTTCAGATCCGAGTGTCCGCCGAACTCGGGACGCTTATCGAGGTTCAGTTGGCGGATTACCTGCAGAGCCATCAGATCGCTTTGCAGGATGCGAACTTCGGTATCGAGGTCGCTTTGCTCGTAGACGTAATCCGTGTCTGGTGTCGAGTCTTTGAACGAAATCAGGTTGGAATCGGCTTTGTTGACGGCGATGCGGCCGACGGCATCGTACACCGGAGTCTGACGCAGGCTGGCAATCGCCACCGCCATAAAAATGCCAGAGATCACCGCGATGAGGGTCCACTTGCGCTTGATCAGGACGCGCATGTACTCGCGCAGCGTCGATTCCTGCGACGGCAACACGTTGTAGAAAGCGGAGACCGGTCTTAACAGCTCAGCTTCGTTCGGCTGTATTTCGCGCGAGCCGTTGTTACCACGCGGAACCAAGGGTCCCAATGACATCGTTACTCCTTAAGACGTTGCAACCGTTTGCGATATTCCACTGCACCTGACACGCAGGTTCCCGCTCGGGCCGGACTTCGTCAGCAAATCCGGACAGACAAGAGCGGGTTGGCATGAAGATTTGGCTGATTTTAGCATTCCGGCGGCCGAGAACCAGCCTAAAAATGAACCTTGACGATATTGTTTTGGCCATGTTCCCACCGTGGCAACAAGAGAGCCGACACGAACCCCCAGCGATACTTCTTCCGGACTTGCTCAGCTATACTATCCAGCACAAGAACTTACCCCAAATAACGAAGATTCTTCGAAGAATGCCCGAGCGGGCGGGCCGCGTCAGGCGCGGTGTTTGAGACAAGAAGTTTCGAAGGGACAAGAATCGTGAATTGGTCGCAGGAATCGATACTGGTAACGGGTGGAACGGGCTCATTTGGGAAGAAGTTTGTTGAGACCATGCTGCGGGACTACCATCCGCAACGATTGGTGGTGTTCAGCCGGGACGAGTTGAAGCAGCACGAGATGAGAGCTTCTGGTTTCGACCACCCAACGCTGCGTTATTTCATTGGTGACGTGCGGGATGTTGAACGTCTGAAGCGCGCTCTTTCGGGCATCACGGTCGTGGTGCATGCGGCGGCGCTTAAACAGGTTCCGGCGTGTGAGTACAACCCGTTCGAAGCGATCCAGACCAATATCATGGGCGGCCGCAACGTGATTGACGCGGCCATCGATCAGGGCGTGCGGCGGATTCTTGCCCTCAGCACCGACAAGGCGGTGAATCCGATCAACCTTTACGGCGCTACCAAGCTGTGCGCTGAAAAGGTCTTTGTGCAGGCGAATGCCTACTCGGGAGCCCGAAATACCCGCTTCAGCTGCGCCCGTTACGGCAATGTGGTGGGTAGCCGCGGCAGCGTAATTCCGGTTTTTCAGGAACAGCGCCGGCGCGGGAAGATTACGATCACCGATCCGCGCATGACCCGATTCTGGCTCACCCTGGAACATGGTGTGAAGTTTGTGATCCGCTGTCTGGAGCAGATGCACGGCGGGGAGATTTTCGTTCCGAAGATTCCCAGTATGCGACTGGTGGATTTGGCGGAGACGGTGGCGCCTGGCTGCCAGGTGGAGTACATCGGGATTCGTCCGGGAGAGAAGTTGCACGAAGTGCTGGTCTCCGAAGACGAGTCTAGGCAAACCCTCGAAACCGAGGACATGTTCGTGATTCAACCGTCGCATCCCTGGTGGAAATCGGAAAACTGGGTAAACGCCAAACCCCTGCCCGAAGGTTTCCGTTACTCGAGCGACAGCAATGAACGCTGGCTGACGCGCCACGAGCTCGAGGAACTGGTGGCGCCCGAGGGCAGCGCTGCCGAGGCGCTTCCGACCTCCGCTTAGCATGAACGCCTTACCCACAAAACAGGAAGCGCTGGCCATCCATGGCGGCTCGCCGGTTCGGGCGACATTGCTGCCGTATGGGCGGCAGAGTCTGGATGACGACGACATACAGGCGGTGGTGGAGGTTCTGAAATCCGATTGGCTGACTACGGGACCGAAGGTCGGCGAATTCGAGGAGCGCTTTGCTGCTCAGGTCGGCGCGGGTCATGCGGTCAGTTTCAGTTCGGGGACTGCCGCATTGCATGGTGCCGCTTTTGCGGCTGGACTGGAGCCGGGGGATGAAGCCATCACCACTCCGATGACTTTTTGCGCCACCGCCAATTGCATCTTGTACCAGGGCGCGATACCGGTGTTTGCCGATGTGTCGGCCGACACGCTGAACTTGGATCCGGGGGAGGCTTCCGGCAAGATCAATTCGCGGACGAAGGCAATTTTTGCGGTCGACTATGCCGGACATCCTGCGGCACTGGCGGAACTGAAAGAGCTTGTGCAGGGGCAGGGGCGGCCGGTGCTCCTGGTGGAGGATGCTTCTCACTCGCTGGGCGCGGAATATCAGGGAAAACAAGTTGGCGGACTCGCCGACATGACCACGTTCAGCTTTCACCCGGTGAAGCACCTGACCACGGGCGAAGGAGGCATGGTTACCACCAACGACGCGCAGCTGGCTGAGACTCTGCGACGCTTTCGCAATCACGGCATCAGCAGCGAAGCGCGGCAACGGCAGGAAGCTGGCCAGTGGTTTTATGAGATGGCGCTGCTGGGCTTCAATTACAGGCTTACGGATATTGCTTGCGCGCTCGGACTTTCGCAGCTGGGAAAACTGGATGCGAACCTGGCACGCAGGCGTGAAATCGCGGCACAGTACACCGCAGCGTTTCGCGAGTTGCCCGAGATTGAGTGTCCCGCGGTGCGCGACGATGTGAATCCGGCTTGGCACCTGTACCCGATTCGCCTGCGGCTGGAAATGCTGTCGGGTGGACGTGCTGATGTTTTTCGGGCGCTGCGCGGCGAGAACATCGGCGTGAATGTTCACTACATCCCTGTGCATCAGCATCCGTACTATCGCAAGCGCTTCCCGGCCAACTCGAAGGAAGGTTATCCGGTGGCGGAAGATGCCTACGAGCGGCTTATCAGCTTGCCCATGTTTCACTCCATGACCGCACAGGATGTGGATGATGTGATTCACGCGCTGCGCAAGGTCGTGCAGCGCTATCGTGTGAAATCCGCGAGCAAGGGCGAGGCCGAGCGGGTACTGGCAACGAGGCAAGACTAATCTCATGGCCACAACCTCCGACTGGGTGGGATATCGCACTTTGATCATCGGGTGCGGTTCAATTGGACGGCGGCACGCCCGCAACCTGAAATCGCTAGGTGTGCGAGAACTGGGTTTCTGCGATACCAGCACCGAAGCACTCAGGTACTGCGATCAGGAACTGGGCGGGCAAATTTTCAGCGACTACACCGACGCGCTGGCGAAATTCAAGCCGGATATCGCGCTCATCTGTACTCCACCGGTATGCCACTTGGAGGAGGCGCTGGCTGCACTGCAAGCCCGCGCGCACGTGTTTATCGAAAAACCGCTGTCTCACGAATCCAGTGGAATCCAGACACTGATTAGCGAAGCACGCCGCCGCGACCGCAACGTTCAGATCGGTTACAACATGCGGTTCCATCCCGGCTTGCAAATCTTGAAAGAGCTGATCGATTCGGGGAAGATAGGCCGAGTGCTCTGGCTGAACGTGGAAGCTGGGCAATATCTTCCTGATTGGCGTCCGTGGCAGCATTACCGCGAAAGCTATAGTGCTCGCAATGATCTTGGCGGGGGCATCATTCTGGATGGTTCCCACGAACTGGATTACATCTGCTGGCTGCTTGGGCGCCCCACGGAAGTGACCTGCCGCGCCGAGCACCTGAGCAACCTCGATGTAGATGTGGAAGATTCCGCGTGGATCTACTTAACCTTTCCGGAGCGCCGCCGCGCCGAACTGCATTTGGATTTTGTGCAGCGCGCATACACGCGCACCTGCAAAGTTGTGGGCGAGACTGGGACTGCGCTCTGGGATTTCAACGTTCAAGAAGTCCGCTGGTTTTCCTCCGAAAAGCCGGGCTGGAACAGCATCCCCTACATATTTGAAGCCAATGACATGTATCTGGCGGAGATGGTTCATTTCCTGGAGTCGCTGGGCAGCGGAACTGGCCCGATGGTTGATCTCGAACAGGGCCGCGATGTGATCCGGGTCGTGGAGGCAGCGAAGAAGTCGTCGGACGAAGGAAGACCGCAGGGGCTCAATTGGACAACTGAATTCAGCGAGGGTCCGGTAGTGGCAATCGTTCAGGCGCGGATGGGGTCGAGCCGTTTGCCGGGAAAGAGCCTGGCGGAGATCGAAGGACACCCGATGTTGTGGCACGTCGTGCGGCGTGTCCAACGGGCCAACCACGTGGATCGGGTTGTGGTGGCTACATCGACTGCGCCGGCTGACGACGCGATTGAAAAGATGTGCCGGGAAATCGGTGTGCCCTGTCACCGCGGCAGTGAGACTGACGTGCTGGACCGCTTCTATCATGCGGCCCGCGCCGAGAAAGCGGCGCAGGTGGTCCGTATTACGGCGGATTGTCCTCTGATCGACCCGAGCGTGATTGATCGCGTGGTGCGACGTTTTCAGCGGGGCGATCTTGATTATGCTTCCAACGCCATGGTGCGAACTTATCCGGATGGGCTGGACACGGAGATCTGTTCGTTTGCCGCACTGGAACGGGCATGGCATGAGGCAACGAAGACGTCGGAACGAGAACATGTCACACCCTACTTGCGTTCGGAAAAATTTCGTACCGCGAACGTCGAAAGCGATTCGACATCCATGTTTCAGCATTACCGTTGGACGGTGGACGAGGCTCAGGACCTGGAGTTCATTCGCTCTGTCTACCGGGCATTAGGTGCGAAGGAGAATTTCGGAATGAAGGACGTTCTGGATCTGATCGAAAAAAATCCCGGGTTGGAGAAGATGAATTCGGAAATCGTCTCTAACCGTGGTTATTACAAGAGCCTTTTCGAAGATGCCCGAGCGGAAGCTGCGCCTCGCCGTACAATTGAGAAATCAAAAACCTGGCTGGAGCGCGCTGGTAAGGTGATTCCGGGTGCGTCGCAAACTTTCAGCAAAGGCGCGAACCAGCATGTCCAGGGCATTGCGCCGGTATTTCTCGCCAAAGGTAAGGGTTGCCGCGTTTGGGACGTGGATGGCAACGAGTACATCGACTACATCCAGGGACTGCTGCCGAATATTCTGGGCTATGCGCACGAGGAACTGAATCGCGCCGTGGCCGAGCAATTGGGACAGGGGCACAGTTTTTCTCTGCCGCATCCGCTGGAAGTGGAACTGGCGGAACGCTTGACGAAGATCATTCCGTGCGCCGAGAAGGTTCGTTTCGGCAAGAATGGTTCGGACGCTACATCCGGAGCGGTGCGGGCTGCGCGGGCATTCACAAGCCGAGAACGAATCGCGTGCTGCGGCTATCACGGGTGGCAGGACTGGTTTATCGGCAGCACGACGCGCAATGCGGGAGTGCCAAAGGCTGTGCGGGGCCTCACGCATCCGTTTGTGTACAACGATCTGGAATCGCTGCGCAAGCTTCTGGATGAGCACAAAGGCGAATTTGCCGCCGTCATTATGGAGCCGGTGAACTTCTGGCCGCCGGCTGCGGGGTTCCTAGAGGGAGTCAGAAACCTGGCCCACGAGCACGGCGCGCTTCTCATCTTTGATGAGATTTGCAGCGGCTTTCACTTCGGGCTGGGCGGCGCGCAAAAGCGGTTTGGCGTAACTCCGGATCTCGCTTGCTTTGGCAAAGCGATGGGCAACGGATTTCCCATCGCCTGCGTGCTGGGGAAAGCGGATGTAATGCGCGTGTTCGAAGATATCTTTTTCAGCTTCACTTTCGGGGGCGAAGTGGCGTCGATGGCTGCGGCCATGAAGGTGCTCGATGTATTGGAAACTACCGATGCACTGGGCCGGATCGAAGCAAACGGACGCATCCTGCAGGAAGGGCTGAACGTGCTGGCAAAAGAGGCGGGCTTGCAGGACCGTATCAGATGTATCGGGTACCCGTTCTGGTCGCTGATCAAGTTTCTCGATGCGGATGGCAAAGACAGCTTCCTGGTACGCAGTCTGTTTACGCAGGAATGCGTGAAGCGTGGAGTCCTTTTGCTGGTGACTCACAATATGACGGCTGCGCATGATCCGCTGGCGATTGAGCAGACGCTGAGTGTTTATGCGGAAGTTTGTAAGACCATCTCACAGTGGCTCAGTGAACCGTCTCCGGAAGTGCATCTGGAAGGCGAACTTATTCAGGCGGTGTTTAAAGTCCGTGCCTGAAATCTGCAGCGTCCGAAGGCTGTTCCCGCAGAAAGATCCTGGAGAGCTCGATTGGCAAATCCGGAAGACCTGGTCATCTGCGCTGAAGGTGGAGTTCAGGTCGGGACCGGGCACGTTATGCGATGCCTCGCTCTCGCGCAAGCCTGGAAACGAACCGGCGGCGCGGTGACGTTTGTGATGAGCGAAGGATTGCTCGGAATCGAAGCACGTATTCGATCCGAGGGTTTTCTACTCCAAACTCTTTCGCAAGGTGTTGAAGCAACTGCGCATGATTTTGTCCAAGCGGCGCTAAGCACCGGTGCTCCGATCGCCGTGCTTGATGGATATGGCTTTGGGGCTACGGAGCAGTTGACTCTGAGTGATGCCGGAGTGCGGGTTCTGACGGTCGATGATTATGTCCACGCTAGTGGCTACCCAGTGCGTTGGGTACTAAATCAGAACGCATATGCAGTTGCTGAGATGTATGCGGAGACGAATGCGCGATTACTTTTGGGGTCCGACTTCGCGTTGCTGCGCAATGAATTCCTGCCCTGGATGGGGTGGAAGCGATCGATTCCTGACCGATGTCGAAAGATACTGATAACGATTGGCGGGAGCGACCCGGATAACTTGAGTGAAAAGATTCTTCAAAGCTTTGAGTTCATGGGCCGCAAGGATCTCGAAATCGTTTTGGTGGTGGGCGGTGGGAACCCGCATCTGGCAACCGTGCAAGCGGCAACGGAACGGTGTTCCGTTCCAGTGCGCATCGTTCAAAGCGTCCAAGACATGCCGGCTCTCATGGCCGGGGCGGACCTGGCGATATCCGGCGCCGGAGGCACTTCGTATGAGCTTTGCTATATGGGCCTTCCGTCGTTGCTGCTGATCATCGCCGATAACCAGCGGCGCACTGCGGAGAAGCTACACCAACTGGGGGTGGCGATGAACGCGGGCGCATCGCGAGATTTCCATCCGGAGTCCTTTGCGGGTCTAGTGACGACCCTTCTCGAATCTCCGCAACGTCGTGACGCGATGTCGCAGAGCGGTCGCGATTTGGCGGACGGTTTGGGCAGCGAACGGGTTCGAGCTGCTCTTGCTGATCGAGAATTAACGCTTCGTTTCGCGCGCGAGCGGGATTGCAGATTACTCTTCGAGTGGGCAACTGACGCCGTCGCACGTGCCGCGTCGTTCCATTCGGACGAAATACTTTGGGAGGATCACACTCGTTGGTTCGCCGAAAGGCTGCAGGACCGGTGTTCTGTTATTTACATCGGCGAGAACGCGGCGGGGGAACCCGTGGGCTTGGTCCGATTTCAGGTTAAAGGCGATCGTGCCGTGCTTTCGGTGAATGTAGCGCGCAACTATCGCGGCGAGGGCTGGGGAACGGAACTGATTACATTTTCAACCCGCAAGCTTGTGCGAACCAAGTCGGTCGAACAGATTCAAGCTTTCGTAAAGCCAGGCAATCAAGCTTCTGTTCGCCTGTTCCAGGCCGCCGGCTTTCGACTCGCTGGAAACGAGCGGGTCTCTGGACAGGACGCATTGTTGTTTACATGGGGGAACGGGACTCATGTCGATTGAGGGAGGACCTAAAGAATTGACGATCGCGGGCCGGCGAATCGGCCCAGGGTCGGCCGTCTATGTCATTGCCGAGCTTTCTGCCAATCATAATCAGGATTTCGAGCAGGCCGTTCGCATTCTCCACGCCGCCAAGGATGCTGGAGCCGACGCGGTCAAGCTTCAGACCTACACTGCCGACACGATCACGCTGCGCAGCGACAAGGAATATTTTCGTATCACAGGCGGAACTCTGTGGGACGGACGCATTTTGCATGACCTGTACCAGGAGGCGTTCACGCCATGGGATTGGCAGCCGAAGCTCAAGCAGGCGGCCGAGGACCTGGGGATGGATCTCTTCTCCAGCGCCTTCGACGATACTGCCGTCGATTTTCTTGAACAGATGAACGTTCACGCGCACAAAGTCGCGTCGTTCGAGCTGGTTGATATCGGGCTCATTCAGAAAATGGCTGGCACGGGCAAGCCGCTGATCATGTCCACCGGCATGGCCAGCGAAGAGGAGATTGAAGAAGCGATGAATGCGGCGCGTGGGGGTGGCGCAACGCAGATTGCGCTGCTGAAGTGCACGAGCGCGTACCCGGCTCCGCCGGAAGAAGCAAATCTGCGCACTATCCCGGAACTGGCGCGACGCTTTGATTGTCCCGTGGGGCTTTCCGATCACACCATGGGGATCGCGGTGCCCGTCGCAGCGGTGGCTCTTGGTGCCTGCATCATTGAGAAGCATCTTTGTCTGCGACGTTCGGATGGCGGTCCGGACGGCGCATTCTCACTGGAGCCGCAAGAATTCAAGGCGATGGTGGAGGCGGTGCGTACGGCCGAAAAAGCTCTCGGCTCTGTGCAGTTTTCGTCGGGATCGCGCGAGGCCAACAGCCGTAAGTTCCGGCGCTCACTGTTTGTGGTCGAGGATATGAAGCAAGGCGAGTCGTTCACCAAAAAGAATCTACGCTCGATTCGTCCCTCGGACGGATTGCACCCGCGGTACTTGAATGAAGTTCTGGGCAAGCGCGCGGCTTGCGATCTGGAGCGGGGAACTCCGCTGGGTTGGGCGATGGTCGAACGCTGATGGCTGCGGCTGCTTTCTGCGACTCTGCCCTTTTTTTTACATTCCTCGTATCACCGCTTCGAGATGCTCCGGAGTAATTGGAGTCTGAAGTCTCTGCCGCGCCGCTTCGGTGACCTGGAGCTGTTCTAACATCTGGGGAGTGTCGCGAATCCTCCACGGAGAGTCGAGTGGGTAGCCAGCCGAATACTTTGCGTATTGCTTGCCATAGTCGTACCAGGAGGCGTCAAACCAGCTTAGAAGAAAGCATGGGACGCCATGGATGGTGCTTTCGACAGCCACACTGGATTCCACAGTAAAGCTACACCACGCTCGTTTGAACAGATCTGGGGTCATCGGCCCCTCGCATATTTCGACCAGGGCTCTGTCCGCTGCGGACAGAATATTGTTGATCAGTCCCTTTCGCAGGCGCCAACTCTCAAACGGATGCAGCTTCACAATGACTCTACGATTCGTGTTCCGCGCGAGCGAGCACAACTCCGGCAGAAGTTCTTCATACAGAGTTCGAGTTCGGCCGAAAGAAAGTTCATAGGCTTCGGAATAGAAAACAATCCAGTCGCGTCGCGACGGGTTTGGCGGAGGCAATTGACTGGCTGGTGCTGCAGGGCCACCGACCAAGATCTTGTCGGCGGGAAGACCGCACCATTCAACGTTGTAATCCCTCGCCATCTCTCCCTTAACGAGATAAGTATCAGAAGCTGGACGGCGGATTCCAAGACTCATGTTCAGCGCGCCGTGATCGCAAAACACCGTGTGCAGCTTCTTGAGGCCAGCGAGCAGTATGGGCAATCGTGTGTAAGGGTTGTATTCGTCGCCAGAGAGCACGCCGGTGATGGACTCGCGGGCCAAAACCTCGCGCCAAGCGTCACGGACGCGCAGCCCGCTCTTCAGAAAGGCCGGAAAATCGTCGAGCACGCCCAGTTCTCTGGCCAGGCGGAAAACAGGGTCGCTTTCGAACCCACTGATCTGCATGTCCTGCCAGCGACCTAGCAGGTGGTGGCGCTCTGCTGCGGTCGCGGGCAGTAATGGTGGAGCGTACGAGGCCAGCGATCGAACCTCAATGTTGGCGGGCAGATTGCGCAAACGGCCGTTACGGCGCGTAACTACTAGTAGAAAGCGGCGGTGCGGAAGCATCTTTGCATAGCCCAGTTGAGCGCGAGTGACATTGGCATACGCGGATGGGAGCAAGATGGCGGGAGATGACGACATTTTGGGTGACCGAACAAAGCGGCGGCGGACGTTGTAGTCGGTGTCCCACTTATCGAAAGCTATTTCGGTAAGTTGCGCTGGGCGCAAAGCGACCCCAGCCTTCAGGTAGCGGCGGAAACGCGCCCTTAAGCCGGTCCTCCGCTCCGGCGAAAAACTCTTGATTTCCCGCTTCAGCAACCGCGAAAGTACGGTTGAAGTAAGGTGTGGACTGGTTGCAAAAATCTCGGACCCCGCCGGGAGTTCCTGGGCGATCGCCGACACGAGCATGAGCTGCTCGATCCGGGCGTAGGGCATGACAGAAAAAACATCCCACCAATCTACGGATTCGGAATCCAACAATTGGCCTAGCCCAAAGGCCAAAAGTCCGCGCATCTTGGCAAGATGCTGCGCGTGGTCCAGAAAGTCGTAGATGCTGAAGACGCGAAAGCCTAGACGTTCGGCTTCCTGCGAGTAGGCATGGCGGCCGGACCAGCCCAGATCGATCGCTAAATCCCATTGCGTCCTGGCCCACACTCCAACGTCAATCGAATCGTCGGGATGCACCAACAAAATTTTCATGGAATGGGCGACATTGCGGGACTGTTCGGCACAAAAAATCTTAACAGTCGAAGATCAGCATGAGAAGCACGATGAGCAATGGGCTATGATAAAACAACTGTGGCAATTGGAAGAACCGCGATTCGCGGAAAGATGGAATTCGCAACGTGATTCGCAACACGATCTTACCTTCCGCGGTTACCGCCGCTCTGTTATCGATTGGAGTCAGGCCGGGAAGCGTTGTCATGGTGCACGCAGATGCGATCATGGCGGCTCAGTTTCCGAATTTGCCGAACCAACAGCGGCTGGATCTTCTGATCGAAGCGATCGATGCCGCGATTGGCAGCAGCGGGACGCTTGTGGTTCCGGCCTTCAGCTACAGCTTCACCAAAGGGGAGGCGTTCGACATTTGTAAGACTCCTAGCGCCGTGGGCATGGTCAGTGAACGATTCCGCACACGGCCGGGTGTTCACCGAACTGCGGATCCCATTTTCAGTTTTGCCAGCCGAGGCCCGCGTGCAGAAGAATTGTGCGCCCTTCCGGTAAACGAGTGTTTTGGAGCGCAGTCGACATTTGCCGCTCTTCATCATTGGAATGCCCACATTGTCGACATGGGCTGTTCTATGAACCGTGGCGGAACCTTTGTGCACTATGTTGAAACAGCTCACGGCGTGGACTATCGCTACCGGAAGGTCTTTTCAGGGACAAGTATTTCGCGTAATGGTGAGTCGAGCCAATGCTCGGTCGTTTACAACGTGCGCGATTTGACGCGGAGGTCCGCTGCCGACCTCGGGCGTTTGGAGAAACGGCTAGCTGATTCCGGCAAGTCGCGAACCGCAGATGTGGGGAGATCACGAATCATGGGTGTGCCGGCTAGAGATCTATTCGCTACAGCGTGGAAAATGTTGGATGAAGACCCGTTATCGCTGATCGCGGAAGGCGTCCCTGCCAAAACGCTGTGAACCGAGTCGAGGAAAACCATGGTGTTCCAGAAATGAGTGATGTCGGCGTCGGCGACCAGATGTATGGATGGGCTCGCGATCTCTTTCCGATTTGCCGGAGCCTCACCGGTGACGGGGTCAGGCAGACGCTCGGCTATCTACGGGAGCTGCTGCCCGGGCTGGAGATTTGTGAAGTGCCGACTGGTACCAAGGTCCTGGACTGGATCGTTCCCAGCGAATGGAATATTCGCGATGCCTTCATCGCGGACGCGTCCGGAACGCGGGTGGTCGATTTTCGTCAGAATAATCTGCATGTGGTTGGCTACTCTGAGCCCGTTTCCGCCGAAATGACTCTGGAGGAATTGCAGCCCCATCTCCATTCGCTGCCTGCAATGCCCGATGCGATTCCTTACGTTACTTCCTACTACGAAAAACGTTGGGGATTTTGTTTGACGGAGCGTGCGCGAGCCGCTCTGCACCCCGGGAAATATCGCGTTGTGATTGACAGCACCCTCGGTCCAGGTTCTCTCAGCTACGGCGAACTCATCTTGTCAGGAACCGAGCAACGCGAAGTACTCTTATCAACCTATGTCTGCCATCCATCGATGGCCAATAACGAATTGTCCGGCCCGGTCGTGACGGCTGCCTTGGCGCGCTGGCTGCGGGCTCTGCCCGAGCGGCGATATACCTACCGTATTGTGTTTGTGCCGGAGACCATCGGTTCGATCACCTACTTGAGCCGGCATCTCGAGGAGATGAAACGCAAGATTGTTGCCGGATACGTCGTAACTTGCGTAGGTGACGATCGTGCGTATTCTTTTCTGGAGTCGCGCTCGGGCAATACCCTGGCAGATTCGATCACGAAGCACGTGATTAAGCATCACTATCCCAGTTGCGTTAGCTACAGTTTTCTGGAGCGCGGAAGCGACGAACGACAGTACTGCAGCCCAGGAGTAGACCTTCCGGTCGTGTCGTTGATGCGCTCGAAGTACGGAACCTACCCGGAGTACCACACTTCGCTCGACGATCTCAGCCTGATTTCGCCGCAGGGATTGGCCGGGGCGTTCGGGGCCATGCAGCGGTGCATCTCTTTGATCGAGGCCAACGGTGTTTATCGGACGACCTGTTTGGGGGAACCGCAACTGGGCAGGCGAGGCCTGTATCCTACACTTAGCCAGCGCGGCAGCGGCCTTCAGGTGCACACCATGATGAATATTCTGGCTTATGCCGACGGGGAGCGGGATCTGGTCTCCCTCGCGGAGCGGATTGAGGTGCCAGCGGAAACCTGCATTCCGATCATCGCGAGGTTGCTGCAAGAAGGACTGCTCGAACGAATCGACTGAGTCCATGCGCCTCCGAGGAAATATTTGATGCCTGAAAAGAAACGGTCGAAACACTTTCCCAACACGGCTCGTTCTGAGAAAGAACAGGGGTTTGCGGCGCAGATGGAGCAATGCATTGCCGATAGCCCATTTTCAAACCTGGAGCGCCTGCAGAATTTCAGTCTGTACACACCCAGGCAGGACTTGACGAATTTCCTGGTTCGATACGAAATTTTCAAACGCGTGCTGCAGGTGCAGGGCTCGATTATCGAGTGCGGAGTGCTTCGCGGCGGAGGATTGATGGCATGGGCCCAGTTCAGTGCCATCTTCGAACCCACGAATCATCAGCGACGAGTGGTTGGCTTTGACACTTTCAGCGGCTTTCCGCGACTGTCGAAGCAAGATCGGTCAAGCGAGTCTGAGGAGGCCCACCCCGGTGGCTTGGCGGTCGATTCTTATGATCATCTGCGGCATTGCGTTGAGCTTTTCGACATGAACCGTTTCGTTGGGCATGTGCCTAAAGTGGAACTGGTCCGGGGCGACGCGGTGAAGACCATCCCACGGTACCTGAATGAGAATCCTCAACTGATCGTCAGCCTCTTATATCTGGATTTTGACATCTACGAACCGACCCTCGCGGCGCTGGAACATTTCGTTCCCCGAATGCCAAAAGGGGCCGTGATCGCGTTTGACGAGCTGAACTTGAAAGACTGGCGCGGCGAGTCAATCGCTGTTCTTGAATATCTGAAGTTGCGGGAATATCGCATCGAGCGCTGCTCATTTGGGTCGGTGATGTCGTTTGCCCAGATCGAATAGCGCGTGTAGTAGGATGAAGTTCCTTGGACTGGAAATCGAGTGGATCCCCACGCATTTATAGCTGAAGTTTACCGCCGCATGAGCGTACGGCATCGTGCCGATCAGCGCACGCCCTCGTGGGCGGAAATCAAGGACGATTCGCGGGTTGCGAAGGCTGTAGATGAGGTCCGCGGTCTTCTGCCTGCGGACAAGCGAGGTGCCATTCTTGATGTAGGTTTTGGAGCGGGATGGTTTCTGGCAGCTTGCCTGCGCTTGGGGTACACAAACCTTACCGGCGCGGATTTTGGCGTCGCAACCAAAGCCTACATTAAAGAGTGGGCGTCCGACGCGATCACATTGGCGGAAATCGAGAGCGATATCGGCAGCTTTCTCTCGGATACGCCGGAGAGATACGATTTTATCCACATGGCTCATGTGATTGAACATATTCCCAAGTACTCGTTACTCTGGGTGGTCGATGCGATGTACCGGGCGCTGAAGCCGGGCGGGGTGCTGATGCTGCGCACCCCGAACATGGAGGGACCTTGCGCCAATTCATCTCTATATGTGACTCTGGCGCACGAATATGGCTTCAGCAGCGGGAATCTGGAATCGTTGCTGGATATTTGCGGTTTTGAAGAGATTCGGTTTCACCAGCCATCCATGCCCAATGCGGGCATTCAACAAATGGTCGGCAAACTCGTCCGATGGCCTTACCTGAAGGCAAGCCAGATTCGACACCGGCTGTTCGGAGTCAGTGCCCATCAGCAGTTTGACTCGGAGTTAGTCGTTACGGGCAGAAGGGGCGGCTTCCCACCCTTTTTTGACGCCAAGTACCGCTGAGTTCCTACGCTAGGGACTAACATCCAGTTCTCATGATCACAATATTTACTCCGTCGTTCGCCGACGACGACAACACGAATGCCCAGAACCTGACTGCGAAGGAGATTGTCAGTTGCCTTCCGCCGGATCGGTTTCGCGTGATCATGCTGGGTGAGGGAGTGCCTGATGCTCGTATTCTTGCCCGCGAGAATACGGAGATCGTGCGTTGGGCCGGCCGCGGAAACACGCCGCGAGTGCTGAGTAAGATCCTTCTGTCGAAGGTTGATATTTACTTTTTCCCGCGGACGGGACCGCTCGAAACTCTTTTTCTCTTTTGCCGGCGCTCGGCTGGACTTCCCATTTCCCTCGTCACGTACATCGTCATGGCGCTGGACGAGATCGTCGTGGAACCCGGGTTCGCCCGACTGATTCGCGAGGCGGACTTCGTTCTCGGGAATTCTCGATTCGTTGCACAGACGGTTCAGGATCGTTTTGAAGTTCCCGCCGGCACGATTCACAGCGGAATCAAGCGAGAAGTTTTTTTCCCTCCAGCGAATCCGCGTAACACCGGCTCGCGGCTGACGGCGCTGTACGCTGGATCGTTCCAGGCGCGCAAGAGAGTCGATCTCGTCATTCGCGAAGCGGCAAAATGGCCGGCGGTTGACTTCCGCCTCGTTGGCAAGGGCGAAGAGGAAGAAAAATGCCGATCGCTAGTCAGGGAATTGGGTTGCCGCAATGTGACGTTTGTTGGCCATCTTCCGCAGCAGGGTTTAGCCGAAGAGATGCGGAAGGCCGATGTGTTTCTTTTCCCCAGCATTTTGGAGGGCCATCCGCAGGTGCTGGGTCAGGCGGCATCCTGTGGACTGCCGGCCGTTGCCATGGAGAAATATCATCCCGATTACGTGGTCAACGATGAGACGGGGTACTTGGTAAAATCGGACATCGAATTCTCAGAAAAACTTGCTTTGCTGCTGACCGGCCATGAGTTGCGGGCGAAGATGTCGGCGGCCGCTGCCCGGCACTCGCTGCAATTCGATTGGGACAAAGTTGGGCGCGATTGGGAAAACGTATTTGTGGAGGCGGCCGCCAAGCGTCGCAACAAAAAGTAATGTGCGGAATCTACGGAGTGTATGGCGGCGAAACTGGAATCGCGGAATACCGATCGTGGGCGGAGGAAGCCGGACGGCTGTTGCAGCATCGTGGTCCGGACGGAAGTACGCGCCGCGAATTCATAAGTGGGCGCTGTTTGCTTGGTCATCGCCGGCTGGCGATCATCGACATCAAAGGCGGCAATCAGCCGATCGGCAATGAAGATGAATCCGTTTGGGTGATTCTGAACGGCGAGATCTACAACTACATTGAGATCCGCCAACGATTGATCGCCAAGGGGCATCGCTTCCGCACGCAAAGCGACACCGAAGTTCTGGTGCATCTCTACGAAGACAAGGGTGAAGCGCTGCTGGACGATCTGGATGGCATGTTTGCGTTTGCCATCGTGGATGAGAAAAAGCGGCAACTCTTTCTGGCTCGCGATCGATGCGGAGAGAAGCCTCTGTATTACGCGTCCTTCAATTCCGGGAGGAGCCTGGTTTTTGCTTCCGAGATGAAGGCACTGTTGCCGTTTCCGGGCTTGGATCGTCGCCTCGATGTTTCGGCCATTGCGCAGTTTCTGGAGGTTGGATACATACCCGCACCGCGAACGCATCTGCAAGGCTTTCGCAAACTTATGGCCGGAGAGGCGCTGGTGTTGGCTCCGAGCGCGGAATTGCGGACCTGGCGTTACTGGCAGCCGAGAATTGAAACTGCAACCCGGCCGGTAAGCCGCGAAGCTGCGGTGGAAGAAGTTCGCGCCCGCGCGTTGGAGTCGGTGCGACTGCGGCTGAGAAGTGACGTGCCGATCGGAGCGTTTCTCTCCGGAGGCGTGGATTCCACCTTCATCGCCAGCGCAACTCGTGAATTACAGCCTGGCGCCAAGTTCAGCACGTTCTGTGCTTCGTTCGACGACCAGCTCTTAGACGAAGCGCCCTACGCCCGGCTGGTAGCGGAACACCTGGGAACCGATCATCACGAGGTTCATTTCTCAATCGCCGATCTTTTGGCGATCTTCGATGAGCTGATCGATCATTATGATGAGCCGTTCGGCGATGTTTCGATGTTCCCGACGTTCGCCGTTTGCCGAGCCGCGCGGCAAGTCTGCAAGGTTATGCTCTCCGGTGATGGAGGCGATGAGTGCTTCGGCGGATACACGGAAATGTTCGGCTATTATCGCTGGCACAATCTGCGGAGAATGCCCTGGGCAAACGCCGCGGCTGGCGGCCTTCGGCGAGTGTGGAGAGAAAACTGGCGAGGTATCGGGCTACTCGGATTTTTGTCGAAGGATGATCAGGACTTGCTCCAGCCTGCTGATCGGCGAAAAGCCATCGCCGCATATTTTCTTTCCGATCATCGCCGTGATGCGGAGCGCGGATTGAAGGAACTCGAAGTGCGGGCGATGGAACATGCGCGCCTGCCGTACCCGCTTTCGGCGTTTGAAGCCACCGCGTCAGCCTATTTGCCCGAACAGATCATGGTGAAGGTGGATCGTGCGAGCATGCGCGCTTCGCTTGAAAGTCGCGCTCCATTTCTGAATCCTGAACTGATGCAGTTCGCGACGAGTTTGCCGGTCGAATACCATTTTGCGAAAGGGATGGGCAAAGCGATCCTGAGAGAAGCTCTTCCGGAGTGGGTACCTTCCGAAATTCGATGGCGGAAGAAACGCGGCTTCACACCCCCTCTGTGCAACTGGCTCCGCAATGAGCTTAAGGAAGAGATGGAAAAGAGCCTTGGCGAAGGCATGGGAGAGCTGAAGAATCTTTTGGATCCCACTTCCACAAGAGAGCTTTTCCGCGAGCATCAGGCGGGTGCGGATTACAGCGGCGCGCTTTTTCGCTGGCTGGTTCTCTCGCGCCGCTGTCACGATGCGGTTCTCAATTGAGTGAGATGTAGGATGGGTTATTGAGCGTATCCAAGTCTTTACTACGCTACGGCGGGTTTGTGCTCTCGGTCGGCACGGCGCGGGTGGTGGGCACGGTGCTCACGGCCGCGACGTTTCCTTTCCTGGTGCGCCGTCTCGGCGTGGATACCTATGGGTTGTGGAGCTATGTCGTTGCAGTGTGTGGATTCACGGCATTGCTGGCGAATCCCGGCCTTACTTCTTACGCCGCACAACAGGTCGCGGCGCGTCGCCAGGAGGCCTTCGAGACCGTCTCCGATGTGCTAATCCTGCGGGTTCTTGCTGCAGGAGTGGCGGCGATCGCTGTTCTGGTGGTGGCCCGGTTTGAAACGCGGCAGGATGTGCGCTTCCTACTGACGTTCTACGGAATCGTTTCCGTGTTCACGGGAAGTCTGTCGCTCGACTATTTGCTGTCGTCGCTGGAATTGTTTCATGTGCAATCATCGATTTCGATCGCGCAGCAAAGTCTTTATGCGGCGGGCATTTTCACGTTGGTGCGCTCGCCCAAAGATGTGATCTGGGTTCCGGTCAGCATTCTTGGTTCTTCGTTCCTGACCAGCGTGGTGGCGTGGATTGTTTTGTGGCGGCAGGGGTATCGGTTCCGGTTCTCGATTGCGCCACGGCGCTGGGGGCTGATTTTGTCGCCGAGTTTGCACTATGCGGGCTCTTCACTGATGTCCAATCTCTATCATCGCAGCGGACATCTCGCCGTACGCTGGTACCTGGGAGAGCACGCTCTCGGATTGTATGCAGCAGCGGCGCGACTGGCCGACGTTTTGCGCAACTTTTTATCCGTGGCCCAGAATGTCTTGATGCCGCGAATGGCCTTGCGCGCAAATGCCGCCGGTGGTCTGGCGCGGCTCACAAGAATCGCTGTTTCTATTCTGATTTTGCTTGGAGTTCCGCTGGCGGTTGGCGGGATTGTGACGGCGCCGGTGGTTGTTCCGTGGCTGCTAGGGCCGTCATTTCAGGAGGCGGTGCGCGCGTTCCAATGGGTCGCGCCCTACGTTATCACGGCGCCCGCGGCAGCGCTGTTCGCAGGAACAATCTTGTATGCGATGGGACGTCATCGTGCTTATTTCATTTCCACGCTCGCCGGAGCCGTAAGTGCCGTGGTGCTTTTCCTCGTCCTTCCACCTGTGTTTGGAATTGCCGGAGCCTGCGTGGCCTTTGTGCTTGGAGAGTTCGCGGTTGCTCTTTGTGCTTTTCTACTCTGCCCGCCTGAAGTGCGCGCAGCAGCAAAGACTCCGTTGTTGAATGTTGCAGTAATCTCCAGCCTGGTGATGGGCGCGGCTTTGTGGATCGCGCTCCCGCGGCACTTGCATCCCCTGGTGTTGGTGGGGTTGGGATGCGTTGTCTATGCATCTACCTGGGCCGCGGTTGGCCGCAATTTGCTGAAGAAAGAGGTCGAAGGGATTGCATGACTCCAGACGTGAGTGCTGCTGAGAATGATCCGGGCGGTATTCACCGGTCAGTGACGGAGCCCAAAGATAGCGGCATGGATCTGATCCGCCCCTCGCTTCGTGATTTCACTTATCTCGACTGCCGGCGCCGCGCTGAATTGATTGCCGAGCAGGCTGCGAAACTGCCCACAGGAGCGCGGAATCTGCTGGATGTCGGCGGCAAGGGCAAACCGTACGCCTGTTTTTTCGCTGACCGTGTGGCCCACCATTATGTGCTCGACGTTGCACCTGCTTATTCGGTGGACGTGGTGGGAGACGCGCGTTGCATGCCGTTCGCCGATGCATCGATGGATGTCGTCCTGATCACGCAGGTGCTGGAGCACATTCCGGAGCCGGTCGCGGTGATTGCCGAAATTCACAGAATTCTCAAACCCGGCGGAACACTGCTGCTGAGCGTTCCCTCCATCTTTCCCCAGCATGGTTCGCCGGGTGATTACTGGCGATATATGCCACAGGGTTTGCAGTTTATTCTGCGTGATTTTAAGAACGTCGACGTCCAGGGAGAAGCGGGAACGATTCCAACTATTTTTCTGGTGATGAATGTGTATTTGCAGTTGCTCACCGGGCCGGCGCCATGGCTGCAGACAACTTTGCGCTGGACGATTTGTCCGCTGAACAATCTGGCCGGGCTGCTGGCGGGCAAGATTTACCGCGGCAGCCAGTTCGCCAGCAATTACTTCGTGGTGGCTGTACGCTAGAATCTAGTTTCCATTTTGTGCGGACGCGGGCGTGATTGAGTGGTAGTGAATTCAAAACGGATACTGTTGACGGGCGGCGCCGGTTTTATCGGATCCCACATTGCCGAGGCGCTGATCCGGCGCGATACCAAACTTTCCATCGTCGACAACATCGATAATTTCTATGCTCCCAGTCGTAAGCGGCTTAACCTGCAGGAGGTCCGAAGCGCAGGAGACTACGAGTTCTTCGAGACGGACATCCGCGATTTCGGCGCGCTGCGGAAAGTCGCAGAGCAGGTGCAGCCGGAGATCATCATCCATCTGGCCGCTCGGGCCGGCGTGAGGCCTTCGATCGAACAGCCGGCACTCTACGAGAGTGTGAACGTTGCAGGCACTTTGAACCTGCTGGAAATAGCGCGGGAATTCAAGGTGCAACGTCTGATCTTTGGCTCATCGAGTTCGGTGTATGGCGTCACGAATAACGTCCCGTTTCGCGAAGACGATGTTCAGACTCGCCCCATCTCTCCTTACGCCGCCACCAAACTGTCCGGGGAGTTGATGTGTTACACGTATGCGCATTTGTACGGCCTGACCAGCATTTGTTTGCGATTCTTCACCGTCTACGGGCCGCGGCAACGACCCGATCTTGCCATTCACAAGTTCACGGCGCTCATTGAATCGGGGAAGCCGATTCCGGTTTACGGCGACGGATCGATGGGACGCGATTACACCTATGTGGACGATATTGTCGCTGGGGTGATTGCGTCACTCGATTACGCGCCGGAGTCTGAGGTTCCATTCGAGGTCTTTAACCTGGGAAACTGCCAACCTGTGCGGCTGACGGAGCTGATTACCAAGTTGGAGGCTGCCACGGGCAAGAAAGCACTGCAACAAAAATTGCCCGAACAGCCTGGAGACGTTCCGATTACCTGGGCCAGCATCGATAAGGCGAAGCACCTGCTGGGGTATTCACCGAAAACGCCGATGGACCAAGGGTTGCGGACTTTCGTGGATTGGTATCGCTCATGCGTGAAGCCGGCTGAAGTAAAGTGAGCGGAAGCTTGTTTCACAAAGCTGTGAGCTGGTGGGTGGCGTAGAATAGTGCCATTTTCGCGGTCGAAAGGGAATTCCAGTTGAATCCGGGTGCTACCGATGCTGTTGAACTGAAATTGAACATCGGTTGTGGAACTTCGGGAATTGAGGGGTGGGTGAATATCGACAATTCACCCAGCATTCTGCTTTCGCGTTTGCCGCTTGGCAAACGGATTTTCCATACTCCTGATTGGCCGCATGGCGTGCGGCGAGCTGATGTCCGCAAGCGCATTCCCTTTGGCGATTCCGCCGTCTCGTACATATATTCTTCACACACGTTCGAACACTTTACTTATGAGGAATCCAGTGCCGTGGCGCGAGAGTGTTTGCGGGTTCTGCAGCCGGGCGGCATCCTGCGCATCGTTGTGCCCGACCTGGGAATCCTGGTGCGCGATTATCTTGCCGACACCGCGAACTCCATGGCCTCGCACAAATTTATCTCACGGCTCATGCTGACGTCGGATCTTCGCGACATCGTGCACGCCGGCGCTCACCATAAACAGATGTTCGATGGCCGCTCACTGGTTCACATGCTTCAAGGCGCCGGATTTCCCGCCCCTCAACTGGCGGTGTTTGGTAGCAGCCAAATACCGGAAATTGCGAAAATTGAGCTGGAATCCAGGCGGTCCGAAAGCCTTTACGTCGAGGCTACGAAATAGATTCGATTGACAGGCCGCGCGCGGCGCGACCGCGCTATGACATGACCCGAAAAATTGTGATCCTTACGGAAATCATTGCGCCCTATCGGATCCCTGTGTTCAATGCGTTGACAAATCGGACGGACGTGGATTTACACGCCATTTTTCTGGCTGAGACGGACAAGACCCTGAGGCAGTGGCGCGTTTATAAGGATGAGATCCGTTTCTCCTATGAAGTTTTGCCATCGTGGCGATGGAGCGTTGGGCAGCAAAATTTTCTTTTTAATCGAGGCCTGGGCTCTGCACTCGGCTCCGCGCACCCCGATACGATTATTTGTGGCGGCTACAACTATCCCGCGTCTTGGAAGTCACTGTGGTGGGCGCGTCGCCATGGTGTACGTTTTGTCCTGTGGACGGAAAGCAACGAGCAAGATCGGCGTGCGGGACGTGCCGGGGTGGAATGGTTGAAGCGGTATTTTGTGAAGTCATCGAATGCTTTTGTCGTGCCCGGAGTGTCTTCCCGTGGTTACCTGAAAACTCTTGGAGTCGACGAACAACTTATCTTTACTGCGCCGAACGCCGTCGATAACACGTTCTATGCGATCCAGGCGGGGAACATCAGGGCCCGCGCTACCGATTTTCGAGAAAGGCTGCACCTGCCCCCTCGGTACATTCTCTTCGTAGGCCGCCTGGTTGCGGAAAAAGGTGTTTTTGATCTTCTCGAAGCTTATGCCAAACTAGTGTCTGGGCTGCGCTCCGAAGTTGGCTTGGTGTTTGCGGGTGAGGGCGTTGCTCGAGAGGAACTGGTGCGACAGTCGAAACAGATTGCCCCCGGGTTAGTTTGCTTTCCCGGCTTTGCGCAACGTGAAGATCTCGCTGGCCTTTATGCGCTTGCCGAGGTGCTGGTTCTACCGACGCACAGCGATCCTTGGGGTTTGGTGGTGAATGAAGCCATGGTATGCGGGCTCCCAATCATCGTGAGCAGTGTCGCTGGATGTGCGGCTGACCTGGTCGAAGATGGGGCGAATGGCTACGTCGTGCCCCCGCGAGATGCCGCAAAACTTAGTGCGGCGATCGATTCGCTCTTCCGGCAAGCTGACCTCAGACAGAAAATGAGCGCTCGCAGTTTGGAGAAAATTCGTAATTACTCGCCGGACGCATGTGCCGCCGGGTTGGCTGCGGCCGCGAACGCCGCGCCTGCGGGGGCGAGATGAACTCCCTGAAACCGGTGCACGCACTGGGCATTCTGCTGGGGTTGGGACTGGTTCTCTATCTTGCCTATTCCAATTTACAGTACTTCGGCGACGTTTCCTTTCTGGGCGGGATCCTGCTTCTTGAAGTAATCGTCGTGTGCGCCTGGAAGTACGACCAACGTTTTTTTGTGTTTCTCATGATCGTCTTTCTATGGGCGGGCATGCACGTACCTCTGCAAGGCACATGGACCGCCGGACGGTGGGTTGTACTGACGGCCGCAGCGGCAGCTGGCTTTGCTATTTGGCTGCAGAGCCCGCGCAAGCCTTTTGGAGCTATTCATCTGCTGGCGTTTTTCTGCGTCTGTGCCGCATTTGTCTCCGCCACTGTCTCTCCCTTTCTGCAGATGGCATCGCTAAAAGCTTCGAGTCTTCTTCTTCTTTTTCTGTATTGTTCCTCGGGAGCCAGACTCGCTGTCCTCGGTCGGGAACGCCGGTTTTTTGAAGGGCTCATATGGGGAACTGAGATCGCGGTTTATGTCACTGCCTTCTGTTATCTGGTGCTGGGTCAGAGCATTTGGGGCAACCCTAATTCACTAGGCGCGGCGATGAGCATTGGATTGTTCCCGGTATTGTTGTGGGGATGGCTAACGACGGAGGGGATCGGGGCGCGTGCGCGCCGTTTGGCGGCCTTGCTACTTTGTACCTACATGGTTTTTTTCAGCATGGCGCGCGCGGCAATGGTTTCGATCATATTGGTCATGCTCGTATTCTGTTTTTGCCTGCGCCAGTACAAGTTGCTGGTAAAGGCGGCGGCAATCCTTGTGTTTCTGATTGCGGTTTCAGGAGTATTCAATCCAGAAGCTTTGAGCAATCGGCTGGGAGGCCTGGAGGAGGCGGTTATCTACAAAGGTCACAAGAGCGAAGGGCTTATGGGCTCACGAAAATCACCGTGGGACAAAACGATTGCCACGATCAAAGAACGTCCCTGGTTCGGGACGGGGTATGGTACGAGCCCCAACGGCGACGATCCCGGATTGTCATTCGGAACGATCGCTTCAAGCGCCGAGACGGCGCGTGAACACGGCAGCAGTTACATGACGATTGCAGAGTGGGTCGGCCTACTCGGCGTCGCGCCGTTTGTGGCGATTTTGATATTGACCTTCTGGCATGTCTGGAAAGTCTGTGCCTGGATGAACCGTACCGGGGATCCACGCCATTACTCGATTCCGCTGGCCATGATCGTGCTGGCGGGTTTTGTTCATGCAAGTTTTGAGGATTGGCTTTTTGCGGTGGGCTCCTACCCCAGCGTTTATTTTTGGTTTTCTGCGTTTGTCCTCGCGGATCTGCTTCCGGCGGCCGTCGCATCCCCGGCTCCGCGCGCGGTTTCACGATTTGCTGGACCATTGCCTGCCGAGTTTCGAACCGCTGCGCCGCACAATTCCGTATTGTCCAATCGATGATCCGATTGTTTATCAACGGCCTTGCCGCGAGCGCGGGGGGAGGCCTCACTTACCTGCGGAATGTAATTCCCCATTTAGCACGCCGTGTTGACACCGAAACCACCGTACTGCTGAGTCTGGGGCTGCGAAGCGAGCTCGGAGACTTGCCGCGCGTTTCTTTCGTCACGGTCCCGGAAAGCTCCGGGGTCTTTAGTCGTTATGCCCGGGAGCAGATGAAACTGCCCAAACTGATCCGGCGCAGCGGCGCAGATGTGCTGATTTCAACGGGTAACTTCGCGCTGTGGAATTCGCCCGTCCCGCAATTGTTGCTCTCACGTAACTCGCTTTATACGTCGGCTTATTTTCTTCGGGATGTTCGTGCCCGTAGGGACTACGCGATTTTGGCGGATACTTTAGTCAAGGGTTACCTGGCGCGGCGATCTATCTTGCGAGCCAATGTTACGGTTGCCCCGAGTGAGGCGTTTGCCGAAGAACTGAGCAAGTGGAGCGGCAAGAAGGTTCTTTCCCTGCATCATGGATTTGATCCGGTCGCTTTCACCAGCGATGAAGCGCCGCTGCCCGAGGCAGCCCGGACCCAACTTGAAAAAGCGCAAGATGCTTTCCGGATGCTCTTTGTCAGTCACTACAACTATTACCGCAACTTTGAAACGTTGTTTCGGGCGCTCCCGATTCTGAGCGAGCGCTTAAAGGGGCGGAGAGTGAAGTTGTTTCTCACCTGCCGTTTGAGTTCCGGCGAAAATCCCGGATCGTATCGGGCGGAAGGCGCGTCGTCGTTGGTGAATCAGCTTCGGAGCAGCCAGAGCGTCGTCGAACTTGGGGCCATACCTTACCGATCGCTACATCATCTCTATCGTGCCTGCCATGTCTATGTAACTCCAGCCTACGCGGAATCGTTCGCACATCCTCTGGTGGAGGCGATGTCGAGCAGTCTTCCCGTCGTCGCTTCGGATTTGCCTGTGCACCGCGAAATTTGCCAGGATGCGGCAATTTACTTTCCCCGCTTTTCGCCGGATGCACTGGCAGAACGAGTCGTCGAGGTTCACGAGTCGCCTTCGTTGGCGGAAACTCTCTCACGAAACGGGCTTGTTCGATCGCAGGATTTTCGTTGGGAAACTCACGTGGACCGATTGCTTGCGCTGGCCGAAGACCTGGCTCACGTATAGCCGTAATGAACGTCAGTCGGCAATTGTGCTCCGCATGGTCGCGAGCTTTGCCGGTAATATACTCTGCATACAGCGTATTTTTATTGATGCGCAGAGCTGTTTCCAGGGGAGAAATATCCGCGCGTGGATAAATCCACACTTCACGTTCTGACGCTCACACCATTTTTCCCCTCGGATGGCGACGAGGTCAGTGGATGTTTCATCGCGGAATCGACAGGGGAACTAGAGCAATTCGGAGTCACGTCCAGCGTGATTGCTGCAAGCCCCGTCTATTACGCCCGAAAGAAGTCGAGCCTCTCATCCCCTGGCCATTGGGTGAGGTATCCACAGATCCCGGGAATCGTCGGCCTATCAAGCGCCGGGCGGTGGCTGTACGCGCGCCTGCTGCGCGAGGTGATACTGCTCCACAAGCGAAAACCGATTGATGTCATCCATGCGCACGCTGCCCTGCCTTGCGGACACGCCGCATCTTTGTTGTCGTACCGTTTGAATATCCCTTTCGTCGTGACGCTGCACGGGTTGGACGTGTTCAACACCTGCTTTATGGAAGGGACGGGTGCCCGATGGCGGCGCGCTGCTTCGATCAACGTTTATCGGGCTGCGCGCAAGGTGGTATGCGTCAGCCAAAAAGTGGAACGCATTCTACGAGATGGAATGGGCGAGAACGTCAGTAGCACCGTCGTCTACAACGGCACTGACACTGCATTATTTTCGCAGGACGCAACCGACGCGACTGCGCCGCCGCAGGACGAGATTCTGGCCGTCGGCAATCTGATCGACGTGAAAGGGCACGAACTCGTGTTGAGAGCGATCGCCCAAGTAACGCCATCGTTTCCGCATGTGCGCTGCCGAATTATCGGAGAAGGTCCCGATCGTTCCCGCTTGGAGGCTTTGGCCCAGGAACTGAAAATTGCGCAGCGGGTGCAATTTGAGGGGCGAAGGAGCCGGAAAGATGTGGCCGATGCCATGCAGGCGTGCTCAGTGTTCGTGCTTCCTAGTCGCTATGAAGGATTGGGATGCGTGTATCTGGAAGCTATGGCTTGCGGTAAGCCGGTGATTGCCTGTCGGGGACAGGGAATCGACGAAATCATCGAGCATGAAAAGAATGGGTGGCTCATTGCAGAGTGGACCGTGCCCAGCGATGTGCACAACGAACTCGCGCGAGGGATCTCGACTTTGCTGCAGTCTGCCGAGCTTCGCGCGCGATTGGGAGCATGTGCGCGACAGACCGTCCGCAATGGGCTGACTCTGTCGGATCAGGCACAGCGCTTAGTGCATATCTACCGCGAAGCGATCGCATGAGTCCGTCGTCGCAATATTCATCCACTATAATTATGAACACCGCCTACGGAGGATGGGTTGCTTCACCAGCGCTATAAAGACATCGTATTTTGGGGTATTTCCAAAGCTACACTTCCCAATTATTACTTGCGCCGATTTGTAACTGGCGCACGTCCGCGTAATGGCGCCCGTCATCTGCATCTCGGCTGCGGTCCAAAATATCTCCCGGGCTTCGTTAATGTTGACGCAAATCTCTTCCAGAAACTTGATCTTTGGCTCGACGTCCGCAACGGGCTTCCATTTGGTCCGAACTCCGTGGACTCAATTTATTCCACGCATATGTTCGAACATTTTTATCCGGACGAATTGAAGTTACTGCTGCGCGATTGCCAGCGAGTGTTGAAGCCAGGAGGCGGGATCCGCCTGATCGTGCCCAATCTTGGCAGC
This sequence comes from Terriglobia bacterium, assembly GCA_963847715.1. Classification (GTDB taxonomy): domain Bacteria; phylum Acidobacteriota; class Terriglobia; order Terriglobales; family Acidobacteriaceae; genus Acidiflorens. The sequence goes on along the minus strand of CAWKAZ010000015.1, from coordinate 170,979 downwards.
GCGATTTCTGCCTACAGCCAGCAGCAGATCAATTGGTTCGACGCTTCTTTCCCGCGCCACTTCGATTCGCTGGGTGGACGGTTCTCTAACTTTGTGTTCTGCGATGGCCAGCATCGAACTGCGTTCGACTTCACGTATATGGATGAGGTCCTGCGAGAAGCCGGGTTCCGTGAGGTGGAAGAATCGGCGGAAGGAAAAAGCCGATTGTACGGCAATGAAGTTCCTCCTTACCAACCTGGCGATTTACGTGAATTGCCGCACTCGCTTTACGTCGAAGCATACAAATAGACTCTGTCGGCGGCAAGTCGGAATGCGCCGAACAACCACTGTAAAGAAGCGAGAGAACCCTTCCAATGTGTGGCATCTTCGGCATCCTGGCGCGTAACCACTCGATCCCTTCCGGGCTTCTGGAGCAGGCCACGCGATCGCTCGCGCACCGTGGACCCGACGACTCCGGCACGGTCGTTCTGAAAGAAACTCAACCAGAGGCCCTCGAGATAGGCCTTGGCCACACGCGTCTGGCGATCATCGACCTTTCTCCACTCGGGCATCAGCCCATGCATGATCCGGTCACCGGGAACTGGATCGTCTTCAATGGCGAGATTTACAACTTTCGCGATCTTCGCCGCGAGCTTGAAGCGACCGGCGTAGAGTTCAAGACTCAATCCGACACGGAAGTGATTCTGGCCGGCTATCGGGTGTGGGGCGAGTCGTGTATGTTGCGGCTGGGTGGAATGTTCGCGCTCGCTTTGTGGGATGCGGCCCGAAAGCGGTTGGTGCTGGCGCGCGACCCTATGGGCATCAAGCCGCTGTACTACCACCATTCTGCGCAGACGTTTCTTTTTGCTTCCGAAGTGCGCACGCTGCTGCAGACCGGACTCGTGCCGCGAAAGCCCGATCCGACGGGTGTTGTCAGCTATCTGGCGTTTGGTTCCGTGTATGAACCTTGGACGATCATCGAAGGAGTGAAGGCTGTTCCTCCGGGACATGTAGTCACCGTCGAGATCGGCTCGCTGAGCATTCGCGAATACTGGAGTCCGCTAAAATCTTCCGGCGCTGCTGACGCCGACCATTTATCCACGACCCTGCGTGACGCCGTCTCGTCGCACCTGGTGAGCGATGTGCCGGTAGGAGTATTCCTTTCTGGCGGAATCGATTCCAGCGCGCTGGTTGCCGTGCTCAGCCACAATGGTGTGCGGGCGAATACCTTCTCGCTGGTGTTCGAGGAAGAGGAGTTCGATGAAGGGCAGTACTCGCGGGAGGTCGCTCGTCATTTCGGGGCCGAGCATTGTGAGATTCCAGTCTCGGAGAAAGATACGCTGGCCATACTGCCCGACGCGCTTGGCGCCATGGATCAGCCGACCATTGATGGGATTAATACTTATCTTGTCTCCGCCAAGGCGCGGGCCGCGGGAGTGAAAGTTGCGCTGACGGGTCTGGGAGCGGACGAGATGTTCGCCGGCTACTCGAATTTTCGTCGTGTGCCGGGAATGGAGGCATTGGCGAACCGCTTTGGTCGACTGCCTCGCTTGGCGCGACGGCCGATCGCCTCGTCGATCGCGCTGTTTGCGGGCAAAGCAGATCGCGGACGCAAGCTGGCCGAGTTGGCCCAGGGCGGTGATTCCGACGTGCACCCTTACTTTCTGGCACGCTCCCTGTTCGGGCGGGATGACCGCGAGGCCCTGGCTGGGGCGAGCTTTAAAAATTCGGAGCCTGCACTGGAGGCTGTTCTGCGCGAATCTGTCACGCAAAGCGCAAACTTGGACACGGTGAATCGTGTTTCCTACCTGGAATCGCATTTTTACATGCGCAATACACTGCTTCGCGATTCGGATTTCATGAGCATGGCCCACGGTCTTGAACTGCGTGTGCCATTCCTCGATCGAGCGCTGGTCGAGGCCTGCTTCCGCATTCCGGGACCGCGCAAACTGGAAGGTAGTTCGCCAAAGAGCTTGCTGTTGGCCAGTCTTGGCGTTCCGTTGCCACCGAACATCGTCAACCGTCCGAAGCGAGGATTCACCCTCCCCTTCGAGCGCTGGTTGCGGGGCGAAATGAAGCCGATCGTCGAGGGCACGTTGCTCAAGAGCAATTGGGATCAGACTTCGATCAGCACCGTCGCGGTGCGAGCAGTGTGGGATCGTTTTCTGGCGGGAGAAACTTCATGGTCGCGGCCTTGGTCGCTTTTCGTGTTGCAAAGATGGTGCGAGCAGAACTTGTGAGGCGCCCTCCGTTGGAGAGTGCGGGCACTCTGGCAAGAACGAGCGGGCGTTCAAGAATGACTACGGTTCGGATAACATGGTAGGACCTGACCTGCCGGCAGAATGAACTTGGTCGAAACGAAATCAAACGTTGAGATGCGGCACCCGACTCCCGCATCGCAGTTCCTACCAATCAGTGTGATTGTTCCCGTCCGCAATGAGGCTCGCAACCTCCCGCGTTGCCTGGAGTCGCTCGCTCAGTTCGATGAAGTCTACGTCATCGATTCGCAGAGCTCCGACGAGACCGCCGCAATTGCTCAATCGCACGGCGCGAAAGTCGTCCAGTTTCACTACCCGGGCGGTTGGCCGAAAAAACGCCAATGGGCCATGGATACGCTACCACTCACGTACGACTGGGTTTTCCTGCTTGACGCCGATGAAGTCGTCACGCCGGAGCTGGCGGAGGAAATTCGGCGCGCTGTGCAAAATCCCGACATCGATGGATATTCGATCCACCTGCAGATGTATTTTCTCGGGCGAGCCTTGCGGCATTGCGATGCGGGCTTCTGGAAGTTGTCGCTCTTTCGCAATGGCCGAGGCCGTTTTGAGTGCCGCCTGAGGAATCAGGACGCTTCGATGGCGGACATCGAGATTCACGAACACGTCGTGGTGGATGGGAGCAGGGCTGAACTGCGGAACTCATTGGTGCACTACAATGTTGATTCTTTGTCGCGCTACATCCTCAAGCACAACGAGTACTCGAACTGGGAAGCCCGCGTGCTCACGCGACCGGAAGACGCTTCGGACGAAGTGAGCGCCGATTTGTTTGGCACGCAGGCGCAGCGCCGGAGGTGGCTCAAGCGCAATCTCTATCGACTGCCTGGGTCTCCGGTTTTGCTTTTTTTCTATCGCTATATTGTTCGTCTGGGATTTCTTGATGGCACGCCGGGACTGATTTACTGCGCGTTTCAGGCTGTGCAAATGTTTCATTCCAAGGCCAAAATCTACGAACTGCGGAATACGAGGACCTAAGCCATGTGCGGCATCAGCGGACTCGTGAACTGCGGTGACACCGATACGCTTGTTCGGATGACGAACGTGCAATCGCATCGTGGTCCCGACGACTCCGGGCTCTGGGAGCGGCGTTTCCCCGACGGCGGATACATCGGACTGGGAAGCCGCCGACTCGCCATTCTCGATCTTTCCGCCGATGGCCACATGCCCATGAGTAACGAAAGGATGGGCAACGAGGATGGGACCGTCTGGATCACCTATAACGGCGAGGTGTATAACTTTGCCGATCTGCGCCGCGAACTGGAAGGCAAAGGACACCGATTTCGTTCGCACACGGACACCGAAGCCATCATTCACCTCTATGAGGAATACGGACCCGATCGCTTTAAAGATTGCTTGAACCGCCTGCAGGGAATGTTCGCGCTCGCGATCTGCGATCTGCGCCCCGCTTCGCCGAAGCTGTTTCTGGCGCGGGATCATTTCGGAGTCAAGCCGCTCTACTACTCGGAACGTAGGGGAAAGCTGGCCTTCGCGTCAGAGATTAAGGCACTTCTCGAGGTGCCTGGGATCGAAGCGCGAATGGATATGGAGGCGCTCGATCAATACCTGGCATTTCTCTGGGTGCCTGATCCGCTGACCATGTTCGAAGGAATTCGCAAGCTTCCCGCGGGCCATTATGCGCGGTGGCAAGGCGGCGAGTTCACGATTCAGCAGTATTGGGATCTGACGTTTCCTCCGATTGATCAAGTCTTCGAGAAGACCGAAGCCGATCTTGCGCACGAGATTCGAGAACGGTTCTGCGCATCCGTCGAGCGGCAGATGGTAAGCGACGTTCCGATCGGTGCGTTTTTGAGTGCAGGTCTTGACTCGTCGAGCATCGTTGCGGCGATGACACGCAAACAACCGGTGCGCACCTATACGATTACTTATCCTGAGAAATATCGCGTCGGCGAAAACACGATCGACGATCCGGCAGTCGCGCAGCGCCTCGCGCAGAAGTTGGGCTGCGAGCACCACGAGATCGTGGTCGAGCCCGACGTGGTCGACCTCTTGCCCAGCTTGACCTGGCACATGGATGAGCCCACCGCCGATCCGGCCATCATTGCCGCGTACCTGGTGTGTCGCGAAGCGCGAAAGCAGGCCACTGTGCTTTTGTCCGGTGTCGGCGGCGATGAGATCTTCGCTGGATATCGCAAGCATGTGGCAAACGCGTGGGCACAGGAATATCAGGGATTTCCGGCCTTCGCGAGGTCCGCCGTGGAGCGAACGCTGCTGAACTTGCCATCCATGCGCGGGACGCGCCTGAAAGGCTCGATGCGCCTGGCAAAAAAAATGGCCCGGAGTGCCGCGTTAAACCCGGCAGAGGCTTTCATCAGGAACGGCACGTATCTGGATGCGCAGCAGAGGGCCGGTTTGTATGCTCTAGAATTGCAACAGAAGGGTAATTCGGCCGGGCAGCATCTGGCGGCTTTCGACAAAGTACGGCACGCGGATTTCCTCAACCAGATGCTCTATCTCGATACGAAGATATTCATGCCGACGCTGAATCTTACCTATAACGACAAGATGAGCATGGCATCGTCGGTTGAGGTGCGAGTGCCGTTTCTCGATCGGGAGCTCGCTGAATTCGTCGCGTGGAATGTGAAGCCGGGGTGGAAGCTCAAGGGGAAGTGGCGTCCCGTGACTAAGCACATTTTCCGTGAAGCGATGCGTGGCATGTTGCCGGACGAGGTGATGCGGCAGCCAAAGGCAGGCTTCGCGGCGCCGGTCGACTATTGGCTGGCAAACGATCTGCGTCCCATGGTGGATGAGCTGCTTTCGGAAACTCAAGTACGCCGCCGTGGTCTCTTCCGGCCCGAAGTCGTTCGCACATACATCGATGAGCACCGTAGCGGCAGGGAAGACTGGTCGATGCAAATCTGGCAACTGCTGACTCTCGAAATCTGGATGCAGCTTTTTCTCGACGGCGGCGCAAAGCCGTTCGCACAGCGCCAGATTGATTTTCCGCAGCGTTCTTCACAACTGACGACCGCATGAAACAACTCTTACAAGATGCACGTACGGGCGAGGTCAAGGTCGCCGAGGTTCCAGCTCCGCAGTTATTGCCGGGCTGCGTTCTGGTGCGAGTGGCGGCCTCCCTTGTGTCAGCCGGTACAGAGCGTGCCTCCGCCGAATTCGCTGGCAAAAATCTGTTGGCCAAGGCGAAGGCTCGCCCCGACTTAGTGCGCGACGTGATGGCGAAGATGCAGCGCGATGGCTTGGCATCGACGATGCAAACCGTGCGCTCGCGACTGGATCAGCCGCAGTCGGTGGGCTACAGCAGTGGTGGCGTAGCAGTCGCCGTCGGTGACGGAGTAGTGGACATCAACGTGGGTGACGGTGTTGCCTGCGCCGGGGCGGGATTTGCCGCGCATGCCGAGTTTGCCTGCGTGCCGCGCATGCTGTTAGCCAAGATTCCCGCGGGAGAAGAATCAGGACTGAATGTTTCCTTTGAAGAAGCAGCCTTCGGTACCGTAGGAGCGATCTGTCTGCATGGTATCCGTACCGCCGAGGTCGCGCTGGGCGATACGGTCGCGGTCATTGGTCTTGGGTTGCTGGGACAAATTACCGTTCAGCTGTTGAAAGCTGCCGGGTGTCGCGTCTTCGGTATGGATCTATTGCAGCAGCGCGCCGATCTTGCCCTCGTCAGTGGCGCGGAATCGGTGTGCACTGGTGCGCGGGAATTCCGCGATTTGTGTTTTCAGCAAACGGGCGGCGCCGGCGTTGACTCCGTGTTAATTACCGCGGAGACCGCTAGCAGCGAGCCGGTGAACCTGGCCGCGGAACTGGCGCGGGATCGTGCCATCATCGTCGCCGTGGGAACTGTTGGCATGGACCTGCAGCGCAAACTCTATTACGAGAAGGAATTAGATTTTCGCGTCTCGCGTTCTTACGGTCCCGGACGCTACGACAGCGCTTACGAGCAGAAGGGTCGCGACTACCCGATCGGACACGTGCGCTGGACTGAGACACGTAACCTCGCGGCTTTCCTGCAATTCGTTGCGGATGGGAAACTCGATTTGCAATCTCTGATCACGCATCGTTTTCCGTTGGAACAAGCGCCGCGTGCCTATGATCTGATTGCTGGAACCACGCGCGAGTTCTTTCTAGGCGTGCTGGTCACGTATCCGGAAGCCGAATCTGCGATTACTCCGATTCTGCCGGAGAAGATTGCGGTTACCGCAGTTCCTGCGTTGTCAGGTTCAATCGGCCTCGGCGTTCTGGGGGCGGGAAATTTTGCCCAGAACACGCTCTTGCCTGCGCTCAAGGAAATCCAGGGTGTTTCTTTCGTCGGAGTGTGTAATGCGACCGGGCCACGGAGTCGGAGTGCGGCGGAGAAATTTGGTTTTGCTTACTGCTCGAACTCCGAAGCCGAGTTGCTGCAAGATCCGAAGATTGGCGCAATGCTGATTGCAACGCGTCACCATCTTCATGCTGGGCAGACGCTGGCTGCTCTGCGCGCGGGGAAGGCGGTTTTTTGCGAGAAGCCGCTTTGCCTAAGCGAAGACGAGCTCTCGACGCTGGTTTGCGCTGCGTCCGAAGAAAACTCTCCCCTGCTGATGGTCGGGTACAACCGTCGCTTCGCACCGATGGCGCTCGAGATGAAGCAGTTCTTGTCGGCCATCCGCGAACCGCTGGCGATCAACTACAGAATCAATGCCGGCTACATCCCCGCTGACCATTGGGTGAATGATCCCGAGCAGGGAGGAGGGCGTGTACTCGGAGAGATGTGTCACTTCGCCGACTTCCTCTGCTACCTGGCGGGCGCTTGCCCGATTGAAGTACAAGCGCAGACCCTCGGTAATCCGGGACAATATAGTGGAGACAATATCATTGCCTCGCTGAAGTTCGCGAACGGCACCTTGGGTACGATTAGCTACCTTGCGAACGGCGACAAATCGGCTTCGAAGGAGCGGGTAGAGGTTTTTGGCGGCGGCTCGGTTGCCATTCTCGAAGATTTTCGGCGGCTCGAACTGGTCCGCGACGGTCACAAGCAAATCACGCGCGCGCGCTGGGGTCAGGACAAAGGGCACAAGGCAGAGATGCAGGCATTCGTCGACGCACGGCAGGGCAAGACGCCGCCGCCGATTGCGCTGGAACAAATCGTAGGCTCAACGCTGGCGACACTGCGGCTGCATAATTCGTGTCAGACCGGGCAGGCTTTGACGGTGCAGTTAAGCGAATTCGTCGCATCCGCTATGCAGCGCAAACCGATCGACTGAGCTATCCGCGACTAAGAACAACGCACAATAACAGAAGGGAACACGCCGTAAATGTTGATTCTGGGCCTGAATATGTTTCATGCCGACTCTTCGGCTGCCATCGTCGAAGATGGCAAGATTCTGTTTGCCGTCGCCGAGGAGCGGCTGAACCGGCATAAACACTACGGAGGGTTTCCGGCATTGGCCGTGAAAGCATGTCTGGACGCGGCAGGCGCGAAGATCACCGACGTCCAGCACGTTGCGGTTGGGCAGGACAGCGATGCCAATCTCGCCAAGAAAGTGCAGTATGCGCTCGCCAATCCCGCGAAGGTTCTGAACTTTATCAAGATGCGGCAGCGCAAAGAATCCATGCGCGACGTGCGTTCGCTGCTGGCACAGGCGCTCGACGTCGATGTCGCGCGTCTGAATTTTCAGGAACACCATCTGGAGCATCACATCGCGCATATCGCGAGTTCCTATTATTGTTCGCCTTGGGAAAATGCTGCCGGCTTCAGTTACGACGGCTCGGGAGATTTTGTTTCCACCATGACCGCTCGTTGCGAAGGGCCTGAAATCACTGTGCTCGGTCGCGTTTTTCTGCCGCACTCCCTCGGCAGCTTCTACACCATGATTTGCGATTTCATCGGATACAGAAAATATGGAGATGAAGGCAAGGTCATGGGCCTGGCGCCCTACGGCAAAGACACCTACGTCGAACAGATTCGCAAGATTGTCTCGCTCAAGAACGGCAGCTTTCAACTCAACATGAGTTACTTCAAACCACTCGGCAGCAGTCAGGGAATGCAGGTACTGCCCGATGGAACGGTGCGCCTGGCAAGGCATTTCTCCGACAAAATGGAGAAGCTCTTCGGCACTCCGCGCGAGCCCCATGCAGAGATCACACAGCGCGATATGGATCTCGCATATGCCATGCAACATATTTTCGAGGGCGTGTTCTTTCACCTTGCGAAAGAGTTGCACAAGCGTGTTCCCAACGAAAACCTGGCCATGGCGGGCGGCTGTGCGCTCAACAGCGTTGCGAACGGCAAGTTGTTCTCCGAGACGCCGTTTCGCCGCACCTGGATTCAACCGGCCGCCGGCGATGAGGGTCTGGCGATCGGCGCTGCGCTTCACACGTATCATTCGGTGCTCAAACAGCCCCGCAGAGGCGAAGGGCAGATGGATCATGCTTATCTCGGGCCGGAGTTTTCTGAACCGCGGATTGAATCGGCGTTGAGAAATGCTGGAGTGAAATACCAACGGCTCGAGCGTGCTCCGCTGCTGGACGCCGTTTCCGATCAGATGGTGAAGGGCAATGTCGTGGGATGGTTCCAGGGCCGCATGGAATGGGGGCCGCGCGCGCTTGGCAACCGGTCGATTGTCACTCACCCCGGTTTGCCCAACATGAAAGACGTGTTGAATGCCCGCATCAAGCATCGCGAGTGGTTCCGGCCATTCGCCCCAGCGATCTTGGCGGAAGCGCAACACGAATATTTCGAGCATGATCATCCGTCTCCCTACATGCTGCACGTGTACAAGATTCGCCCGGAGAAGCGGAAAAGCCTGTGCGCCGTGAATCACGTCGACAATACTGGGAGATTACAAACGGTGGCGCGCGAGGAGAATCCGCTGTACTACGATCTGATCCAGACCTTTGGCCGAAAAACAGGGATCCCCGTGATTCTGAATACCAGTTTCAACGAGAATGAGCCGATCGTGTGCACGCCGCAGGAAGCGATCGACTGCTATCAGAGAACAAAAATGGATGTGCTGGCCATCGGTCCGTTTCTGGCTTGCAAATCTGAAACGAAGTCAGAGTCCTGACATCGCCGCGTATGCCTGACTCTCCAGTTGCGGCGAACGCATCCTCCGCGCTCAAGCTTCGCAGAGTGGCTGCCTGGCAGGGCATTCGGGTGCTCGCATGGGACGCCCACGCTCTCTATGGATGCCGTGGGTATGAGATTGTCCGGCTTCACGCAGACAAGAGCCTGCAGTGGGAACCGGTCGCCCGCTTTCGCCCCGTATGGTGGAGGAACCTCACGTCACGCAACACCCTGAGTTATCGCCTGGTGCGCGACGGATTCCATGCGTTGGCGGTTCTCTGCGGATCGGCAGACGACCAGACGATTGTGGGCGCGGTTCCGGGCGCACTCGTGACGCGAACGCCTGGCAGCGATGAATTTCAAATCTCCCATCGCATACAGCGCGGCGCGCGTCCGCTGCACATCACGAGTGCTCCGAACGGAAATATTTACTGGGGCGAGTATTTCGATAATCGCGAACGTGCCGAAGTTCACATCTACGTTTCAAACGACCGAGGACGCACATGGCAGGTTGCGTACACGTTTCCGGCGGGAAGCACCCGGCACGTGCACAATATTGTTTACGATCGTTGGGGCGATTGCCTGTGGATACTTACCGGCGATGATGGCGACGAGTGCAAAGTGATGCGCGCTTCTTGCGATCTGCGCTCGTTGGAAGTTGTGTTAGCCGGGCATCAGCAGGCGCGAGCGGTGGCTGCGATTCCAACGCAACAGGGGTTGTATCTTTCAACCGACACGCCGTTTGAGGCAAATCACGTGTATTGCCTCGATCGAAACGGGAGCGTCGAACCGGTCGGGGATCTTGCCAGTTCTTCGATCTACGGTTGCCTGGTTGGCGAAGCGATGTTTTTCTCGACCATGATCGAACCCAGTTCTGTGAACACGAGTCGTGAAGTGAATTTGGCCGCTTCGCGCGATGGAACGAACTGGCAGGTCGTGGCCTACTGGAAAAAAGATTGGCTTCCGCTACGGTATTTCCAGTACGGCAATGCTTTTCTGCCCGATGGTAAGAACAATACGCGTTATCTGGCAGCGACCACAATCGCCGTCGAGACCGACGACTTGGTCAGCACGCTCTGGGAAGTTGAGTCGGCATGAGCCTGTTCGCGCGTTGGCATTACTACCGGCGTATTTTCAGCGCCTACCTCGGATCGGGACGAAGCCAACTGACCTTCTGGCACGAGACGCCGGAAGCCAATGCCCATGCCCGCACTGACCAACTCGGCCAGTACTATATGCTGTTTCGCGAGAAGGGCGACTACGCGGGGCATTACGACGCTGGCGGCATTCCCATGCTCGACTATCGCGGAGTTATCGGACTGCAGTACAACCCCATCGCGATTGCTCAGTGGGGACTCGCGAACTATAACCTCTTCTGCCAGGCCAACGACGAGGTCCGCTGGACAAAGACGCTGAAAGCTGCCGACTGGCTGGTTGCGAACCTAGAGCAGAATCATCATGGGCTCTGGATCTGGAATCATCACTTTGATTGGGACTATCGTGACACTCTGAAGGCGCCATGGTATTCCGGACTTGCTCAGGGACAAGGTGTTTCACTCTTGTTGCGGGCGCACGCTGGGTCGGGGAACGAGAAGTATCAACGTGCGGCTGAGCAGGCATTCGTCACGCTGACTCGCCCCATTCGTGAAGGCGGCGTGCTCTTCGAGGACGCAGAAAAGAATCTTTGGATTGAAGAATACCTCGTCGATCCGCCGACGCACATCCTCAACGGATTTATGTGGGCGTTGTGGGGTGTGTTTGATTATTGGCTGGCGCTGGCAGATTCCGAGGCGAAAGCGACTTTCGATCGTGGTGTCCGCACGCTGATTCAGAATTTGCCGCGATTCGATACCGGTTACTGGTCGCTTTATGAACAGTCGGGCACGCGTCTGAAGATGCTGGCGAGCCCGTTCTATCACCGATTGCATATCGTACAGTTGCGCGTGATGTCACGGATGACTGGGGATGCTCGCTTCGCGGCAATCGCAGAGCGCTGGGACGGCTACACGCAACACAGCGGTAACCGGACTCGCGCGCTGGTCGAGAAAAGTATTTTCAAATTGCTCCGCTACTGATTGGCGAAGTACCAATTCTCTTGTCTCGCAGCACGAATTGTTTGAGCACTCTGTGAAGATTCTCTACGTCTCACAATATTTTCCGCCGGAAATGGGAGCGCCCGCCGCGCGAGCTGCGGAGTTATCGCGGCATTGGGCCCGCATGGGGCACGAAGTGACAGTCCTTACTGGGTTCCCGAACCATCCAACCGGCATCGTCCCTGACGAGTGGCGACCCCGACTGCGCCAGCTTCACGACTCGGAGTCGATCGACGGAGTGCGCGTCGTGCGCACATGGCTCTGGCCGTTGCCTAACCGAAAAGCCCACGAGCGAATCCGCAACTACGCGTCGTTCTGCATTTCAGCGGCGGCCAGCGGATCGTTTCTTTCTAAGCCGGACGTCATCATTGCGACCTCTCCACAGCTGTTGTGCGCACTTGCCGGATGGTGGCTGGCATTCTGGAAACGCGTTCCCTTTGTCTTCGAGGTCCGCGACCTGTGGCCGGAATCGCTCGCCGCTGTCGGAGCGGGTGGCGAAAACACCCTGCTTCATCGCATGCTCGGTGCCATCGCCGGATTTCTTTACCGTCGTGCCGACCGCATCGTCGTGGTTTCGCCGGCCTTCAAAAATCATCTCATGCAGTATTGGAATGTTCCGGCCGCAAAGATCTCGGTGGTGGAAAACGCAGTGGAAACCGATCTGTTCCGGGTTGATCCTGGCGCCGCCGAAGTGCGAAGGCGGTTGAGTCTCGAAGACCGTTTTCTGATTTGCTACATCGGAACCATGGGCAATGCGCATGGGTTGGAGACCTTGGTTGCCGCCGCCGAAGACCTTCAGACTACATTGCCTAAAGCGAAATTCCTGCTGATTGGCGAAGGCGCAGAAAAGCAACGCATCGTTGATCTCGCAGCCGCGCGCAAACTTACCAATATTCAATTTCTGGGCCAGCAACCGCGAGAGCAGATTCCTGCCTATGTTTCCGCTGCCGATGTTTGCCTGGTGATGCTGAAGAAGACGGAATTGTTCAAAACCGTGATCCCGACGAAGCTTCTCGAATATATGGCCTGCGAACGGCCAGTCATCGTTGCTGTGGATGGGCAGGCCCGCGCGATTGTGGAGGAGGCCAATGGCGGCCTGTTCGTAGAACCCGAAGACAGCGGTGCTCTGGCGGAAGCGATTCGCAGCCTTGCCGACGACCCCGAGCGCAGGCGAAAGATGGGGGCGAGCGGGAGGAAATATATCGTAGAACAGTTCTCCCGAGAGAGGACGGCGCGTGATTACATCACCGTGCTGGAATCGCTTTAATTGAAATCGTTTCTCGAACCTTTGTCGAACTAGGGATGGACTGCCACGACCGCCAACGCCGTAGACAACGACATCGCAGCATCCGCCGTACGGTACGCTGCGGCTTTGCCGGGGCTGCCCGGAATGAACAACACGTCGCCTTTGACCAGAGCCATATCCGGAGCCTTAGCGTAAAGCACTTTCTTCAGGTTTACGGGAATTTCCTGGACACCGGTTGGCGTCTGCCGCAGAATCCTGGTCTTGCTCAAGGCCGATGTGCGTGTGCCGCCGCCCGCCAGGGCAAGAGCTTTAAGAACACTGAGCGAGGCATCTTCGATCAGAAAACCACTGGGGCGATTGACGTCACCCACAACGTAAACAATCCCGGCGCGAGACACGATAATAGTGTCGCCAGGCTCTACCTCCACGTTGCTCTGGGTGTCTTCCGCCAGGTTGGACGAGATTTGCAGTTCGACTTTCTGTGAATCGCCGCGGTGCTCAATGGTCACGACCCGGCCCGCCTTCTCGGTCAATCCTCCAGCCGCGGAGATCAAGTCGAAAAGACGGCGATCGCCGATTACCGGATAGGGCCCCGGGTGACCCACCTCTCCGAGAAGGGTGACTGCTTGGGAAGCGGATTCGTCCACAAAGATCGAGACGTGCGCGTCGCGCACAAAACCGCCATCCATCAGGCGTTTTTGGATCAGGTCCTGCGCCTCATCTGTCGTTAGGTCAGCTACATGCACATAGTCAATCAGGGGGAGATAAACGTCGCCGGAACCGCTGACCCGGGACTTAGAAGAAAGGTCAGGCACTCCAAACACGCTGATCTCGATCAAATCGCCGACGCCGAGCTTCGCGTTGGAATTAGCGAGAAGGCGCTGCGACTGTGGGGCTGCGGCTTCTTGCGCCGGGGCGACTGGCTGCGGTTCTAACGGAACCGGGGTCTGGGCCAGCAATGGAAGGCTGCACAATCCGGCCAAGAATAAGTGAATGTTTCGCGAAAAGAAGTGGCGATGGCGCCCCGGCATACCAAGACTCCTGGATTTAAGCGTGCGTCGAGTTTAACACAATAAACTCGCCACAATCCGCTCAGAATGCCCTGTTGAGCGCATGATCGAGCATCAGGAGTTAACGGCGCAGCGTGCTGAAAACCTGCCGAAACAGTTGCTCAGCGGCAGTCACGGTTGTATCATTTCAAAAAATCAGCAATAAGTTTTTGCAACGCCACTGAATCGGGAAGCCCTGTCTGAAAACTCTGGTTGATGCTTTCGCGCTACACGCCTGAGTGTGCAGCGAAGAAGGTTTCGGCGAGAAGGGAACTCTGACCTTGACGATCTTGTTTTTTGGGTTGTTCGCGTTCTCGTTAGCCTTATCGTTCGTGGCTACTCGGGAAGTGCGAGACCTCGCCACTCGGCGCGGTTGGGTCTCTCCGCCCCAAGGCGGACGGCATGTTCATCGAGCCTCTCTTCCCCGGTTGGGAGGCGTGGCTATTTTTCTCGCTTTCTCGGTCAGTCTGGGTCTCTGGCTGGCACTTTCCCTGCTATTTCCACGCTTGGCCGTTGGGCTCGCGCCGACGATGCTTCTTCGCATCTACGTCCCGGCCTGCCTCATTTTTTGTCTCGGCATTTACGACGATCTCCGCGGTGCCGGACCATACCTGAAATTTACCGTGCAGGCGATCGCGGCGTCGATGCTCTTCGCTGGCGGAATGCGCGTCCTCGACCTGCCGTTGATTTTCGGTTCTCAGTCCCTTCCATGGTTCGTCGGTTTGCCGCTCACGGTGTTGTGGGTAGTAGCGGTAACCAACGCGTTTAATCTGATCGACGGCCTGGACGGTTTGGCCGCCGGCTCGGCACTGTTTTCGACGATGGTCGTTTTTGTAGTCTCCCTGGTCGATCAATCATGGCTGGGCGCCCTGATGAGCGTGACGCTGGCGGGTGCCATTCTTGGCTTCCTGCGCTTCAATTTCAATCCGGCCACGATTTTTCTGGGAGATTCTGGCAGCCTGTTCATCGGTTTCATGCTCAGCGCGCTGGCACTGGCGGGAGCGCAAAAGGCACCCACCTTCGTGGCCGTGGCGATCCCGGTGGTCTCCTTCGGATTGCCGATTCTGGAAACTCTGCTTTCCGTCATGCGCCGATTGATCAGCGGACGCCCGATTTTCACTGCGGACCGTGAACACATTCATCACAAACTGCTTCAGATGGGATTCACGCATCGCCAGGTGGTCATCGTTCTCTATGCGGTTTCGGCGGTTTTTGCGATGCTCAGCCTGTTCCTGCTATGGCCGACGGGCAGCACTCTGGGACTGGTACTGGCAGTCGTCGGCACTGGAATCTGGCTCGGAGTTCAGCATCTGAACTATCTCGAATTCGGTGAGTTGCGGCGTGTGGCACAGCGCACCATCGACCAGCGCCAGATTGTGATCAATAACCTTGCGGTGCGTCGCGCGGTGCAGGAACTCAAAGCGGCGGGTGATTTCGATCAGGTGCGGAGCATTCTGATCGCTGCCTTTGAAAGCAATGATTTCGACGCCTTCGAGTTGCACGTCAAAACGATTTCGGGCGATCAGCCGGTGAACATTGAAACGAACCGCCCCTTCCACTGGAGCAAGATTCCGCACATGATGGCAATCTCCAGCCAGCCGACATGGAAGCTCACGCTCGATCTGGTGACTGCTTCGAACCAGCGCCGGGGCACTCTGGACGTTTACCGCGTCTATACACATCGCGATCTTCAATTGGATGTGAATCTGCTTACAGCCGAGTTCCCGGCAGCTCTCGCCAATGCGCTCGATCGCGCGCTTGCAAGACACGAGGTTCTGGTGCCCGTGGCACAAAGCGAACCTCAGTATCGGACCGCCAATCTCTAGCTGTGGCCGCATGGAGTTTCTAAAAAGCCAGGCCGCGGCTCCCTATTCTTAATGCCTTCGTTTCCATCCCTGAGTTAATATGATTAATAACCTATGGATCGGAGCATTGGCCGATTGCCGGATCCAGTTCCAGGCGCTCCCAACCGAGAGCGGCGCCGGTGCGTTCGCCAGAAACTCCACACTCCCGTTTATGCCAGCTTCAACGGCCAGCAAACCGGGATGACCGTGGATCTCAGCGAACTGCTCGACCTGCATGAAGAAGGCTTCGCCGTCCAGACCGGCGAGCGACTCGAACCAAATCACGCTGTCAGCATTTGCCTCGATCTTCCGGAAACCAGAAGCTTTGTCCACGGTAGCGGCCACGTGATATGGGGCGATGAAACGGGTCGGGGAGGCATCCGCTTCTCCCAGTTTTCGGAAGGTTCCCGTAAGGCCCTGCAGGAGTGGCTCTTCGCCAATTTGCTGATCGCCAGCTCAAACCATCAGGCACGCACAGCGCAACTGGCGCATCGTGAACAGGAGACCGTGGCCGAGCCCGCTCCTGCCACTGAGCCTGCCACCGAATCTGCAGTTCTGGTCCCGATTGTCGATCGAACCCAGCGCGTTCCTCCGCTAGAAGCTGTTCGGCAAGAAATCCGCGAACTGGGGGGCAGCATCGACGAAGTGCTCCATCTGATCGCCGAGCGCAGCCTGAACCTTACCGGAGCCAGCGGCGCGGCTCTGGCCTTTTTGACTGTGGATAACATGATCTGGCGGGCGCGCGCCGGAGAGCCTGCTCCTCCTCTCGGAACGCTGGTCGACGTAAAGCAGGGGCTCTCGGGAGAGTGTGTCAGAAGCGGGCTGCTGGTCTCGTGCGAGGACATGGAAAATGACCCGCGCGTCGATCCCGAAATTGCGCGGGCGCTGGGCATCGGCTCGCTGATTGCGTCTCCGATCTTTTCTGATTTCAAGGTAGTTGGGTTGCTCGAGATTTTCTCTCCTCATCCGCATAGTTTTACCTTGGCGCACGGCGCGCTCTTAGACCGACTCGGCGAGATGGTGCCCAAGGTGCATGGCAGGAACGTGCTGGAAAACGCATCAGAACGAATGTCGCCGCTGACTACTCACGAACAGATTCCCGCCGCGACCGCGCCAATGACCAGGCCCGAGATTTCCGCGGTTGCGCCAGAGCTCTCCCCGACAGAGGTGCACGAGATGGAGCTGGACTTGGCACATGCCACGCGGGAGGCATCGCGGGATACGGAGCCGGAAATCGCGGAGGAAAGCCTTCAAGCTTCCGAACCAGTCGCGTCTAAGCCAGATTCAGAAACAGTCTCCGCGCCAGTTCCCAAGCCCGCGTCCACTCCGTCTCGTCTGCTCTATCGTGCATTGATCGGACTGGTGGTCGCCGTGGTGGCGGTGGTTGTCGGTTATGTGCTTGGCCCGATGGTCGAACGGCGCTTTGCGGGATCGTCGCCAACAGCGCGGGGTTCGTCGGTCACGGCGGTAGAGGCATCCTCGACGGTTTCAAGACGAAACGCAGGCGATCGAGGCTCGACGGATCAGCGTGTTCCCGTACGATCCGTCGCAGACTTGCAGACCCTCGCCGACCGAGGAGACTCCGAAGCGCAATGGCAGATGGCCGTGCGCTACCACAACGGAGAAGGCGTTCCGCAGGATGACACGCAGGCCATGAAGTGGTTCGAGCGCGCCGCCGAACAAGGCCACGTCGATGCACAGTCTCGTCTTGGAGCCTACTATTGGGCCGGACGCGGTGTTCCTGAAGATTTGTCCAAAGCCTACTACTGGTCGGCGATTGCCACGGCTCAAGGCGACGAGATCAGCAAGTCCCGGCTCGAAGGACTGACCTATCAGATGACCCGTGCGCAAATCTCCACCGCGCGGCAACAAGCCGAATTGTGGCTTCATAACCACAACCAGCGCCCGAAGTCCGAGGCGAACTGAATGCGACCGCAGCGGCATGATGCAACTCGCCTGAAGCGAGTTTTCAGAGTTCTTTTGGTCTTTGCGGCGGGTGCCGCCTCGATCTGTGCCCAGGTACATTTTTCGGACAGGGGCATAAGCTCTCAGCCGAAGACTCCAGAACTCGAGCTAAGGATAATTCCTGACAAAGAAACATACGTTCTGAACGAAGCGATTTTCGCAAAGATGGAGATTGTGAATCTCACCGACCGGACCCTTTGTTTCCCGGAGCCATCTCAGACTCATGAAATTGTGGCGACCGGATTCCTGAGCACGCGGTTATCTCGCATCGACAAGAACGGCAAGAAAGTTGAGCGTGACTTTTTTGTCGACCATTACGACGGTGGTCCGACGTGGCCCCGCGAGAAGTTGCTATCCGAGATCGAGCAGAGCTGGGTCAAACTTGCGCCGAATCAGACCTACCGCCTCAAGTCTGGCAAGTCTAGACTGAGCGTGGATGCTATTGGCCAGTATCAATTCACCACCACCTATAACCCACCTGAATGCTCATTCAATGTTGCTGAGTGCATGAATTACCTTCGGTCGACAGCCGAAAGCGTCGGTTGTTCGGTCCCCAAAACGTTGGTCACAGCTTTGCCTGTTTATCTCACAGTCGTTGCTCCGCCCGAACCGAAACAAAGCATAAAATAGTCGTGTGGCCACGCTGCGCGACATCTTGACCGCGGACTCCCGCGTCCGCGAAGGCGACCCTGCTCTCTGGGAAAAGTTGGATGGCAGTCGCATCCGCTGCTTTGCTTGCGGCCACTGCTGCCCGATTCCCGAAGGACAGCCCGGCGTCTGCAAGGTTCGCTTTAATCACGGTGGCACTCTCTACGTTCCCTGGGGCTATGTTGCCGGAGTGCAGTGCGATCCGATCGAGAAGAAGCCGTTCTTCCACGCTTATCCCGGAGCGCTCGCCTACAGTTTCGGAATGCTTGGATGCGACTTGCATTGCACCTATTGCCAGAACTGGGTCACATCGCAGGCGCTCCGCGATCCGGAAGCCGTGTCTCCGCCGCTCGAAGTTGATCCTGAATTGCTGGTGAAGGACGCGCTCGCACAAGGCGCAAAAGTTGTGGTCAGTACCTATAACGAGCCTCTGATCACCAGTGAATGGGCGGTCGCGGTGTTTCGTCGGGCCCGCGAAGCCGGACTACAGACTGCGTTTGTTTCGAATGGCAACGGAACTCCGCAGGTGCTCGAGTATCTTCATCCGTGGATCGATCTCTACAAAGTGGACCTCAAGAGTTTTGATGATCGCCACTACCGTCAGCTCGGTGGACGTCTGCAGCCGGTCCTCGATACGATCCGCGCCCTGCACACAATGGGTGTGTGGCTGGAGATCGTCACTTTACTCATTCCCGGATTCAACGACGGCGACGACGAGCTTCGCAAATTGACCGCATTCCTGGCGGATGTTTCTCCCGACATTCCGTGGCACGTGACTGCGTTCCATCAGGATTACAAAATGACCTCGCCTGCCGACACGCGCCCAGAAGACCTGCTGCGCGCGGCCGCGATTGGACGTGACGCGGGACTGCGCTACATCTACGCGGGCAACCTTCCGGGACGGGTGGAAGGTCTGGAAGATACTCGCTGTCATCAATGCGGCGAATTGCTGATCCAGCGCTATGGATACTCGATACGAGCCTACAAACTGACTCCACAGGGGCAGTGTTCGGCTTGCCACACGCCGATCCCGGGCCGTTGGTCCAGGAAATTTGACGGCCAGATTACCGCGTCGCCTTTTCTACCCCGCAGACGGTCGCAATTCGTTAGAATCTCCTGACGACTCGTTCATGTTCATACGCACCGCGAAAACCTTGCTGCTGGCGGCTTTATTGTGTCTGGGAATGGGCTGTTCTCCGCGCGATTTCCTTACGCGCCGTCTCGCAGCGGATTTGATTTCTGCGTCCGACGCATTCAAAGCGCCGCAGATGTTCTGGCTTCGACCGGGCATTGTTTCTAATAAGGACTTCAGTTCTCCCGACTTCATGGTTTTGCAGCGACGTGGATGGATTCTTGGCACGGAGCAGAAGTGTCCCTCCGGCGTCGAACCCGCGCCTTGCTGGGATGTGGTGCTCACGCCGCTGGGAGTTGAGACGATCCGGCCTTTGATTTCGAGCGCGTTGCCCGACAATGGCCCAATCGGAATTCAAGTCGCTCGCCACGAGCTGGTCGCTGTTTCGGGGATCAGCAAGACTGGCAATCTAGCGGACGTCGAGTTCACATGGCATTGGGTTGCGATCAATCCGGTGGGTGCAGCGCTTTATGACAATGGCATCCATTACCGCTCCACCGTGGCATTTCGAAGCTATGACGACGGCTGGCGCGTTGTAGAACAGACCATCCCGAGCAACCAGACGCTCGAAGAGGCGCTGCGCAGCGCGCAAACGGTGGCGCCATGAATCAAGCTGCATCTCTACCGAACATTGCATGTTGCTGTAAGGGCCCAAAATCTATGCGACGACTGATTGTGCTCACCTCGCTCCTGTGCTTAGTTTGCTTTTCGATGCTCGCTCAGGGTCAAACCACCAAGCCAAAGCTCACTCTCGATGAGTTTTTCAACTCTGTCAGCTTTCCGTCCGTGAAGGTTTCTCCCGATGGCAACTCGGTCGTGATCGAAACCGAGCGAGCCGACTGGAATCAGCAGATCTTCCGCAAGGAACTCTGGCTGTACCGCGTCGCATCTGGCACTTTGCTGCAGTTGACGCAGTCCGGGCGGGAGAGTTCGGCGCAGTGGTCTCCCGATGGCCAGTGGATCGCGTTCCTGTCGGAGCGCAAGAGCGGTGACGCCAAAGAAGGAGACTCCGGAGATAGCAAAGCCAGATACGGTGCCAACAAGAGGGGGGACGACAAGGATGGCGACAAAGATAAAGACGTCGCGCAGCTCTTTCTGATTTCGCCGAACGGCGGTGAGGCGTTCGCGCTCACTTCCGGCGAGGAGGAGGTCCACGCGTTCGCCTGGGCAGGTGACTCGAGGGCAATCCTGTTCGCGACCCGCCAGCCCTGGAACAAGCAACAAAATGACGATCATAAGAAAGAGTGGAAAGACGTGATCCGTTATCGCGGCGATGAGCGCGGCGATGTGATCTTCCGGCTCGGTCTTGAAGATGCGCTGGCACGGCACGCAGCAGTCGGGTCGAAGGAGATCACCGACGCGGAAAAAGATTCCGGCCTCATGCCTGGCGCGGTAGCCATTACGCGTACGCCGCTTCGCGTGGCTGAAATCAGCATTTCGCATGACGGCCGTCGTCTTGCGTTCTTGACTTCGTCGGTCTCCGAGCGACAGGAGAAAGTTGAGGACACCGAACTCTATTTCGTCAACCTCACCGATAACGCCGCAGAAGCCGCGCCGGGCCGCTTGACCCGCAACGAAGCCATCGAACTCAATCTCGAATGGGCTCCCGACAGTCGCCATTTGTTTTTTCAGGTCAACCTTGGTTCAGCCGAGGGCAAGTACGAGGATCCGCAGCCCCGTCTTTACTCGGTCGACACCGATACTGTTTCCGGCAAGAACGAAGTCCAGCGCTGGTTCGCCGATTATCCCGGCGAAGTCGTACACTATGAGGCGCTCCGCGACGGCTCCGTGCTGTGCGCGTGCCGCCTTGGAACCGAGGTTCAATTCGCAACCCAGGCGAATCCGCAGGCCGCGACCGTCAAGCGCGAAGGTTGGGCTGGAACCTACGAAACTCCAACATTCGCATGGCGAGGCTCGCGGATTGCCTTTGCCTACTCCGCCACTACACAGCCGACAGAAGTCTACCTTGCTGATGGCGCTGACAAACTTGCGCAAGCGCGTCCGATTACGTCGTTCAACAAGTTGTTTAACGACCGCGATCTTCCGCAGGCGAAGCCCTATCGCTGGACCTCCGACGATGGCACCAGTGTCGAAGGCATGCTGATGTATCCGCCGGGAAAATTTGAAGCGAAGAATCTGCCAATGTTTGTCTTCATTCACGGCGGTCCGCAGGATGCCGATGGAAACCACTTCGAAGCCGACTGGTATCAATGGGATCGCCTCGCGGCCACGGCAGGGTGGCTGGTCTTCGAACCGAACTATCGCGGTTCGACGGGTTACGGAGACAAGTTCGCGCTCGAGATTGTTCCTGAGATCGTCTCCCGCCCGGGCAAAGACATTTTGGCAGGCGTCGACGCGCTGGTGAAAGACGGAATCGCCGATGAGAATCAGTTGGCGATCGGCGGCTACAGCTACGGCGGGTACATGACCAACTGGCTGATCACGCAGACCACGCGCTTCAAAGCCGCTGTCACTGGAGCCGGAGCCGTGGAGCACGTCGGCAACTGGGGCAACGACGACACTGTCAAAGACGACGCCTATTTCCTCGGCGGCTTACCATGGGAGGCTCCCGATCGCTACCGCAGCGAAGCCGCCATCTTCCAGATCGACAAAGTCCGCACGCCAACGCTCATGGTCGCCGGAGCCGACGACGTCCGAGTCGCCGTCCTCGAAGACTACCTGCTCGACCGCGCGCTCCACGAGCTGAACGTCCCCAGCGACCTGCTGATTTTTCCGGGCGAAGGCCATTCGCTCACGAAGAATCCGTGGCACGGAAAAATCAAAGTGCGCGAAGAACTGAAGTGGCTAGAGAAGTACGGCGTTGCTAGCACGAATTAGTCGCGTGTGGAGCCGGCGAGAGCGCCGGCGCTACATGGGCTAGCGAGGTTTTTGCAATTGGGCGATTTTGGAATGCGGAGCAGTTTGCTGGTATCCCGCGATGCCTTTATAGAGAGCTTCGGCGATTTGCTCGCGGTAGGCTGGGTTCTGCAGTTTCTTTTCGTCCTCGGGACTGCTGACGAATGAGATCTCGGTGAGAATGGCCGGCATCGTCGTACCGGTCAGCACGACGTAAGAAGCGTCTTTGATGCCGCGGTTGCGAATGTCCGGGCTGCTGGCCGCGAGCGTGGCATAGAGAGCCCGCTGCACACTAGTTGCTAGTCGCCGCGATTCTTCGATCTTTTCATGCAGCCCGCCAGCTGTTAGCGAGACCGGCGTCATTTTGGCGAATGTGCCGTCGTCATGCTTTTCGGCTTCCTTCGATCCTGGAGCGGCAAACGTGTTGGTGTAATACGTTTCTACTCCACGTGCGGTCGCAAGGTTGCTGTAGTTGGCATGCACGGAAACGAACAAGTCGGCCTGCGCCTGGTTGGCGAAATCGGCACGCTGATCGAGGGCCAGGTAGCTGTCGTTGCTGCGGGTGAACATGACGTCCAATCCCAGGCGCGATTGCAGCAGCTTGCCGAGGCGCTGTGTCACGTCGAGGACCAGATCTTTTTCCAGCAATCCCTGGCGACCGACTGTGCCCAGGTCCCACCCGCCATGTCCGGCATCGAGCACGATGCGGAACTTCCCGGTTCTTGCTGGCACGGGCTGATCCGATGCCTTTGCTGCCAATGTCGCGACGGGAGCCGTCTTTGCCGGTGCTGAATTCACAGCTGTCTGGTGGGATTCGATCCGGCTCGAAGTGGGACCATTGCCGGCAAACAATCTTTCATTGCCGCTGCGCAACTCAACGACCAGCCGATAAGGACTCGATTCCATGCTGACGGAGAAGTTTGATCCATCTTTGGTATCGAGCACAATTCGCGTCACACCAGCGACCGGCTGGGCGACGCGCACACGGGTCAGCGCAGCGTCGCCGACGTCCATCGTCTTGCCGTCCAACTCCGGCGACAAGACCGTGTCGTGGAGATCAAAGTAAATCCGCTCCGGCGACATCAAACGATGGACCTCGTACGGAACGTTGTCCTCCATGTCGATAACCACTGTGCTGCCCATTGACGAGGACCAATGCCGCACGCCGGTGATCTTGGGTAGCGCTGCCAACTTGTCCTCGGGAACGGGAGTGAGTTGTGCATCCTCCGAACCAAGCTTCGAGGGACTCATCAGGTTATCGGGAGCCGAAATCGAAAGCACACTCGACGAGGGCACGGATGGAGCCGTTACCGGTTGCGGCGTGGCCTCTGTGGTCGTCGCGATGGTCTTCGGTGCTGCTTTGCCGTGCATCTGCATGCCCCACCACAATCCGGCGGAGAAAAGTGCAGCAACAGCGATCAGGCCCATCACTACGCTGAGTCCCGGACGTGCGCTAGTCGAGATCGAGATCCGCTCTGGAAACGACAGAACGCGAGCCGTCGAAACGGGAGCCGGCAATTCTTCAAAGTCAAAAGCGTCGTCGGCCTCAACGGGCTGGTCCAAACCCGCCTCGGACAACTCGACCGTCGCCGCGGGAATAGAAATGGGCTCTGAGAGCGAAGTCAAGTCGTGTAAGAGCGGGGCAGATGTTGGAGGCGCGGGAAGTACGATCTCCTCTGGAGCCGCAGGTGCTGCGGTCTGTGCCAATACCGCAGGCACCGGTGTCTCTTCGACGGTTTTTGGAGGCTCGACCGCCGCGATGCTCTCAAGCGGTGAGGGAGTAGTAATCTCAGCCGGGGTCGGCGCAACAACTTCAGCCGGCGCGGGAGGAACGACAACCTCAGCTACGGGAGCTACAACCTCCGCAGCCTGAGGCTTTGCCTGCAGAATATTTTCCGCCACTCCAGACAGCCAGTGGATGCGGCGATCTTCGTCTTCCGGCTTCAGCGCGGAAAGAACCAACTCCGCGAACAGATCGAAGCACCGGATGTCATTGTCCGTGAACGCCCAGGCTGTGGTTGAAAACGCCTGTAGCACGCCCAGTTGCTCGCGCCAGCCATGCAAGGGCACGAGCACGGTGGAGCGGGCTCCGATGGCGCGGGAGAAATCCAGTTCGGCACGCGCATCGATTTCGCAGTCGTCACAACGCAGAATGCTTCCCGATTCCAGACAATCCTGCAAGAACTCGGATTCTCCAATCAGGTGCACCTCACGGTCGACCGCGAGCGGGCCGGAAGAGGCGCGGGTCACCATTCGAGGTTGCCCAGGGTTCGATCGGTCGGCATCCGATTTGTCGGCTAGCGCGATGACGATGCCGTCCGCCTTGGTGAGCGCCTGGGCTCGATCACAAATCAGCTGGAGCACTTCATCCAGGATGAAACGCTCCGTCTCGAATAAATCTTTATCAGAGCAGCCCGCAGGGGACAGGCGCCGGTTCCGTATCTGCTCGTGGAGGTCAGAAAAGGCCAGGAGCGCCCGAAGGGCCTCACGCTGTGCGATCGACTCGAGGACGCGGTTACCCTCCTGCACGGGAGAGGCCGGTTCGACCACCATCGCTGCCCACTCAATTCGGGTTGGAGTTGCACTCATGCTTGCGCGTTCTTTTGCTACTAAGAGCCGTGTTTATCGTATCCGGCGGTTGCGGGAAGCTCGTTGCCGCTCTTGGTTCAATGGGCACACACATTCTCGTGCTTCCCGCCGGAACCTCCCGCGCGTGAAAAGGGCTGTCAGTCCGCCAATTTCGAGCGTAATAGTCTTTCGGGGGGTACCGCAATGTCCGTTAGTACACGTCCAAGTGGGGCTTTGGTAACGTCCAACTTTGACGGGTGGCCGGGATACGACCCTTCAGATTTTGCTCTCTGCTCGGATTCGTCCTATGGTGGAAACGGCAGGAAAAAACCGCCAGCAGGAGACGCAGACGCAATGGCCGACGCATTGGTGCAGGGAAAGCCGGAAAAGCCGAGGAGGTCCGGTTGGTGGCGGCCTGGCGCGGTCGTGACCAGTCTGGCGGGAGCCGCGGCCATGGCGTTCCGCGGCTGCTGGCACTCGCGGATGAGCTGGCCAGTCGGTGAGCAGGGGTATTCCTACCAGGTATGTCTGAACTGCGGCGCCATGCGGCTGTTTGACGAGAAGACTTTCACGCCATACGGCCCGGTTCGCTACGATCTGAACGCCCTTATTGCCTGGGAGCAGTCTGGCAGGGGAAGACCGGGCTCGAGCGCATAGCAGGCAGGGCCTCACGCCGACGTTTCTCACGATCCTGCGCGAGCTGACGAGCTTTTAGGCGCTGACTGGCTGGGCCTGGCTTTTGTACCACTCGACCGTGCGCCGCAATCCGTCTTCGAAATTCACCAGCACTTTGTACTTGAGGTGCTTTTGCGCCAGCGTGATGTCCGCCAGCGAATGTTTGATGTCGCCGCTTCGCTCCGGAGCATAGTTTACGGCACCCTTGAAGCCGGTCAGCGGTTTCAAGGCTTCAAACGTTTCGTTCAAGTTGATGCGCCGGCCGGTGGCGCAGTTGAACACGCGCCCGGCACACTCGGCCGCTGGAGCCGAACACGCCAGCAGATTCGCGGAGACAGCGTTGTCGATGTAAGTGAAATCGCGGCTGGTTTCGCCATCGCCAAAGATCGTAGGCTGCTCGCCACGCAGCATCTGCATGCTGAATTTGGCCAGCACGCCAGAGTAGGGTGAGGAAGGATCCTGCCGGGGTCCGAAAATGTTGAAGTAGCGCAGGCAAACAGTTTCAAGCCCGTAGCAACGAAAGAACGAGATCATGTAGAGCTCGCTGGCGAGCTTGGCTACGGCGTAGGGCGAGATTGGATTAGGATTCATGTCCTCCCGCTTGGGAAGAGTTGGCGTATCGCCGTAGGCGGAAGATGACGCGGCATAGACCACCCGCTTGACCTTGGCGTCGCGAGCCGCAACCAGAAGATTCACCGTACCGTCGATATTGGCGCGATTGCTGCCAATCGGGTCGACCACGGATTTCGGCACGGATGGGATCGCCGCCTGGTGGAGCACATAATCGACACCCGCGCAGGCATTGTGCATTGCATCGAGGTGCAGAATGTCGGCCTCGCGGAAATCGATCTGCTTCAGTACTTCGGAGAGATTTTCGCGTCTGCCGGTGGAAAAATTATCGATGCCCCGAACCTCTTCGCCGCGCTGCAACAGGGCGCGCACCAGAGAGGATCCAATGAAGCCGGCAGCGCCGGTCACGAGATATTTCGCCATAGGCTTCTTATGATAACGGATGAATTGGGCGCTTAGGTGGGCCGTCCCGTCACCAGAGTAACTTTCATGGCGGAGTAACCTGGTGCCGGAGCCCGCCAAACGGTTCGCCGGTCGCTCGACCCAGAACAAAGATCAAGGCCGGCGAAGCCGCTTGGCGATGCCATGAAACTCGTCGCGCGAAAGCAGGTGGTTTTTGCGAAAGAACTCTACGATCTCGTTGAGAACTGGCCGGGGGTCAGCGGACTCAATCGCACTCTTCAAGGTTTTCTCCTCCTGCTGGCGAGTTTCAATGGAGGGTTCGGGAACGGAGATGGAGGTGTGTCCTGTCAGCTTGGACAGGAGTTGGATCAATTGCAGTTTTTGCAGCGGGTCGATTGGCGCGAAGCATATGCCCATTCCCAAGCCCGGATACGATGCGCGAACGCTGCCCGCCGCCTGGATGCGCAGGCCGCACGATTTGAGGACGAGGTCGACTTTCGTATCGACCGGATAAGTGGTGGTCATTTCCACATAACATCCGTGCAGGCTGATGTCAGTGAGCGTTCCCCAAGTGTGGGTTTCGTTGCCCTCGACGCGGAACTCGACGCTGCCGGAACAGCGGAGCCTTGGGCTCTGTCGCCGCTCCTTGAGCCCTAGAGTGGCCATGGCGGCAGCCAGTTTGCCACCTTCCGGCGAAGGCTCACCCGCGGCATGTTGCTCGATGCCACCTTTGAGGCTGCGAAGGTAGTTCGCGCCACCGTCATCGTTGTTGCCCGGACTCTTTGGCAGACCGGGTTCTTCGGGGTGGATATGAGGGTCCACGAGCGCCTCCCAAATGTTCTGCTCTTAGGTCAAATCGGAAGAATTCCGGGAAAACTTTAGATCATGGAAAATTGTGACTGCGCAGCGCGGATTTGTTGCCAAAGTTCCTCTTTGCCAGCACCGGTTTTGGTCGAAAACGGGACGATGGGGACGCCACCATAGGCTTGTCCGAGAGCTCGCATCGCCTGTTGCAGGCGGTTGCCGGATAAGCGGTCACACTTCGTGGCTACGATCGCGTGCGGCCTCCCTTGAGCCGACAAGAATTCCAGTAACTGGGCGTCGCTCTCCTGCGGAGGAATATTGGAGTCGACCAGCGCCAGGCATAGCGCGAGACTTGGCCGCTGATGGAGATAAGGATTCACAAACCGTGCCCACTCCGCCGAAATCTCGTGCGAGATCTTGGCATAGCCGTATCCGGGCAGATCGGCGAACAGCAACTCAGGACGGGGCTGCCCCGCGCGCCGCACTTCATAGAAATTGATACTGCGCGTGCGCCCGGGAGTATTGCTGGTTCGGGCCAGTTTCGAGCCGAGCAGCGTGTTGATCAGGCTCGATTTACCGACGTTCGATCTTCCCAGGAAAGCAATCTCGGGCACGCTCGGAGCAGGGAAGTGGGCCAGGTCGCTCGCCGATAACAGAAATCGTGCCAGAATCCGCATACAGACAGTTTCCAGTGTTTGGGTTGCGCATGGCAAGCGCGACGGAAAAATAGTTGACTAGAGTCCGAGTGGACGTTTGTTCTCGACGTCGTGTTCTTCTAAGGGATGGAGTCTGTGCCAGAGTGCAAGGCCGCCCGCGATTACCAGACCAATCAGCACGCTGATCAGAAAGAAAACGCGATAGGCGGGCAACGCGATCAAGAGAATTGCCACGACGAGGGCCGCGACCATCAGTCCAGTCGAACCTTTCAGGTTGAAGCTAAACCGGCTGCTTGATTCCGGCTCCATGAGTCGATTCTAGCGCTAATTTTTCAGCAAAAGAAAAGGCCCGCCTATCGGGCGGGCCGGAGCTGGGAGTGGCAATTGATGTCACTGCCGCGCTGTGGGACTCTCTCCGGTGGGCGGCGTTGCGATCGGTGCCATGGTTTCGGCTTCTGAAGGCATTTGCGGCAGCGGGCCTTCGAGGGCTACGGCCAGAACCTGGTCCATATTATCGACGAAGTGCAGTTTCATCGCGGTGCGCAGGTTCTCTGGGACTTCGGCAACGTCTTTTTCGTTTTCCTGCGGCAGTATTACTTCGAATAATCCGGCGCGATGGGCGGCGAGCAGTTTTTCTTTTAATCCGCCGATGGGGAGCACCTTGCCACGCAGAGTGATCTCACCGGTCATCGCGATGTCGCGGCGCACCGGAATCTTGCTCAACGCGCTGGCCAGTGCCGTGGCGATGGTGATGCCAGCGGAAGGGCCGTCTTTCGGAATCGCTCCTTCGGGCACGTGTACGTGAATATCCATGTTGCGATAGAAATCGCGGGAGAGGCCGAGTCGCACTGCTCGCGAGCGAATGTAGGACATCGCGGCCTGCGCCGATTCCTGCATCACGTCGCCGAGTTTCCCTGTCAGAGTGAGCTTGCCTTTGCCGTCAACCACCATGGCTTCGGTGCTCAGGATAGAGCCGCCAACTTCAGTCCAGGCGAGCCCCGTGACCAGTCCAACTTCGCTCTTCTCATGAGCGAGCGTGTCGCGGAACTTCAGTACGCCAAGGTAGTCACCAATCTTGTCGGGCTGGACTGCGGCAGAGAATTCCAGACCTTCTTTGACGACTTTGCGCGCGACCTTGCGGCAGACGTTGCCGATTTCGCGCTCCAGATTGCGCACTCCTGCTTCGCGCGTGTAGCCGCGAATGATCTGCCGGATGGCGTCATCGGAGAACTGCACGTTCTTCTCCGTCAATCCGGCCTGCAACATCTGTTTCTTGACTAGGAATTGCTTTGCGATCTCGACCTTTTCCGGCTCGGTGTAACCGTGCAGACGCAATACTTCCATGCGGTCCTGCAGGGCGGGCGGAATGGTGTGCATCACGTTGGCCGTGGCCACGAAGAAAACTTGCGAAAGGTCGTATTCCACGTCGAGGTAGTGATCCACGAACATGAAGTTCTGTTCGGGATCGAGAACTTCGAGAAGCGCCGCGGACGGATCGCCGCGGAAGTCCATCGACATCTTGTCGACTTCGTCGAGCATGAAAACCGGATTCTTCGTGCCGGCCTTTTTCATCATCTGGATGATCTGGCCGGGAAGGGCTCCGATGTAGGTACGGCGATGGCCGCGAATTTCCGCCTCATCACGCACTCCGCCAAGCGACATACGGACGAACTTTCGGCCCGTGGCTTTGGCAATCGACATTCCGAGCGAGGTCTTGCCCACGCCGGGAGGTCCGACGAAGCAGAGAATCGAGCCCTTGGGATTCTTCACCAGCTGGCGGACGGCGAGAAATTCGAGGATGCGCTCCTTGATTTTCTCCAGGCCATAGTGATCTTCGTTCAGAACTTTCTCGGCGCGCGAGATGTTGCGAATTTCTTTTGACCGCTTCTTCCACGGCACGGCCAGCAGCCAGTCGAGGTAGTTGCGGGAGACGGTCGACTCGGCCGACATGGGCGGCATGGCTTCCAGCTTTTTTAGTTCCTGGATGGCCTTATCGCGGACTTCTTTTGGCATGCCGGCGGCTTCGACCTTTTTCTTCAGTTCGTCGAATTCGCTCTTTTCGCCGCGGCCCAGTTCCTTCTGGATGGCCTTGATCTTTTCGTTGAGGTAATACTCTTTTTGCGCTTTTTCCATCTGCCGCTTTACGCGCGACTGGATCGTGCGGTCCATGTTGAGCTTTTCGATTTCTACGTCGAGCACGTCGCCGATGCGATTGAGGCGCTCGGCCGGATCGAAAATCTCGAGCAGTCCCTGCTTCTCTTCGATCGAAAGCTGCAGGTTGGCTGCAATCGTGTCGGTCAAT
Source organism: Terriglobia bacterium (assembly GCA_963847715.1). Lineage (GTDB taxonomy): Bacteria > Acidobacteriota > Terriglobia > Terriglobales > Acidobacteriaceae > Acidiflorens. The sequence goes on along the minus strand of CAWKAZ010000015.1, from coordinate 140,893 downwards.
TTCGCAGGATCTTCCATGCGAACGGCCGCAATCATGGTTTCGTAGTTCAGCGACTGGCAGAGCTTCACGTATTGCTCGAACATGCCGGTGACACGCTGCATGCCGGCTTCGATCTGCGCTGTGGTTTCGGTCGCGTAACGCGCGACGCGTACCGTGGCTTGCAAGTAGCCATCGGTCTCGATGACCTGCAAAATCTTGCCGCGTTCGATGCCTTCAACCAGAACTTTAATGTTTCCGTCGGGCAGCTTGAGGCTCTGGACGATATTGACGATGGTCCCGACCTGGAAAATATCGCCGGCCTTGGGTTCGTCGATGCTGGCATCGTGTTGAGTGGCGAGGAAAATCTTCTTATCGCTGGCCAGAGCTTCTTCGAGAGCGCGTACGCTGGATTCCCGGCCCACCACAAACGGAGTCATCATGTACGGAAAGATGACCACGTCCCGAATGGGCATCATCGGCAGTTTCTTGCTCTCGAATTTTTCCTTGGGGTTCGACAACTCGGGGTCTCCCGTCTTTGGTCGGTGTTCGGTCAGCTTGCCGCCTTCTCGATCATGGCCAGCGAGACATTCCGCTTTTCGACCATCTCGCGTGTCACTTCGAATTCCTTAACCTTCTTCTGGCTGGGCAGGCTGTACATCAATTCGAGCATCAGCTCTTCCAGAATCATGCGCAGACCGCGGGCGCCTACTTTTCGGGCCATCGCCTGGCGGGCAATCGCGCGGTTCGCGTCGTCGCTGAACTTCAGCCGCACGTTCTCAAATTCAAACAAACGCTGGTATTGTTTCACAATCGCGTTCTTGGGACGCGTCAGAATTTCGACCAGCGCATTTTCGTCCAGTTGTTGCAACACCCCCATCACCGGTAACCGGCCCACGAATTCGGGGATCAGCCCGAATTTGATCAGATCCTCCGGCTGCGCCTCGGACACGAGCTCGAAGTTCCGTTTGGATGATGCAACCGTCTGTTCGGTTTCCTCTTCGGCTCCAGTTCGGAAGCCAAGAGCCTTCTTGCCGATGCGGCGACCGATGATCTTTTCCAGGCCAACGAAAGCGCCACCGCATATAAAGAGGATGTTCGTGGTATCGACCGGGGTGAACTCCTGGTGAGGATGCTTGCGTCCGCCCTGGGGAGGAACATTGGCGATCGTACCTTCCAGAATCTTCAAAAGCGCCTGCTGTACGCCTTCGCCTGAAACGTCGCGGGTGATCGAGGGGTTCTCGTCCTTGCGCCCGATTTTGTCGATTTCGTCTATGTAAATGATGCCGGTCTGGGTGCGGCTCACATCGCCTTCAGCCGCCTGCAGCAGCTTGAGGATGATGTTTTCGACATCTTCGCCGACGTACCCGGCTTCCGTCAGGGTGGTCGCGTCGACGATCGCGAATGGCACGTCGAGCATGCGGGCCAGCGTCTGCGCCAGCAGCGTCTTGCCGGTTCCCGTCGGTCCGATCAGCAAGATGTTCGACTTCGTCAGTTCCACACCGTCGCCGGTACGCTGGCGATTCATGTAGATGCGTTTGTAGTGGTTATAAACAGCGACGGCCAGCTTCTTCTTGGTCTGTTCCTGCCCGATGACGTATTCGTCGAGGAAGGTCTTCACTTCCTGCGGCTTCGGCAACTGGTTGGGAACGGCTGCCGTAGGAGTCGCGGTGCGGTCATCCTCGAGAATGGAGTTGCAAACCGCCACGCACTCGTCGCAGATATACGCCCGGGGATAGTCGCTAGGCGACGAGATCAGTTTCGCCACTGCGTCCTGCGACTTGTGGCAGAACGAACAGCGCAACATTTCTTCCGAACCCGATCTGGTTTTCACTCGGCCCTACTCCTTTTCTGGTGCCTAGCCTTGGCTGGCTTCCTGCTTCGGGCTGAGACGCGGCAAACCGCATCTCTAAACTTGCTTCACGAACGCCGATCATACCCTCTATCGTGTCTTATAGATGATATCGTCGATGATTCCGTATTCCTTTGCCTGCTGCGAATTCATGATGAAGTCGCGTTCTACGTCCTTCTCCACTTTATCCAGCTTCTGGCCACTATGCTTGGCCAGTAACTGATTAGTAATCTCCCGCATACGCAGAATTTCGCGCGCGTGAATGTCGATATCGGTCGCCTGACCGGAGAGTCCGCCCATGGAAGGCTGGTGAATCAGGATGCGCGAGTTCGGCAGCGCCAGCCGTTTTTTCGCCTGACCAGCGGAAAGAAGCAGTGCTGCCATGGAGGCGGCCTGTCCGATGCAGATGGTGGTCACGTCGTTTTTCACATACTGCATAGTGTCGTAAATCGCCATGCCGGCAGTAATCGAGCCGCCCGGCGAGTTGATATAGAGCTGGATGTCTTTTTCGGGATCTTCCTGTGCCAGGAACAGCATCTGCGCGATGACCAGGTTGGCAATATTGTCGTCGATTGGAGTGCCAATAAAGATGATGTTGTCGCGGAGCAGGCGCGAATAGATGTCATAGGCCCGCTCGCCCCGGCCAGTTTGCTCGATCACCATCGGCACGAGCATCATTTGTGCGTCTTTGGAGTTAGAGTTCACGTTCACCCTTTCCACACTCCTGCCCTGCAGTCGTTGTCGTCGCTCAGGGGAGGATCGAAATGGTCCGCATCATGATTCCTGACTACGCGGACTGATGGTACAGAAAATCGAGGGTTTTCTCGCTGCGGATTCGTGTTCGTATCCTATCGAGGCCCCCATCCCGTGTCAAACGAGCGCGCACTGCTTCGGACGTCTGTTTTGCCTGCTTCGCCAGAGACTCCACTTCCTGATTCAACTCTTCGTCGCTGACCTGAATATTCTCTTCCTCCGCCACTCTTTCGAGCAGCAGCGCAGCTTTCACATCGTGAACCGCCTGCTCGCGTTGGCCTCCACGCAGCCGGTTCAAATCCATTTTCTTCATTTGCTCTGCGGTCAAACCCTGCGCCGCCAGTGCCCGCAAGCCGCGCTCGAGCCGGATGTCAATTTGCTGCTCGATCAGCGACTCAGGAACTTCAAAATCGTTCGCCTGGATCAGCTCGCCTACCAGTTTGTCTTTGGCGGCGTGTTCTGCTTCGTGTTTGCGCTCTGCTTCCATCTGTTCGCGAATCGTTTTGCGGACGTCGTCGACCGTCTGGAACTCGCCCAGCTTCTTGGCAAACTCGTCGTCCAGTTCCGGAAGACTCTTCTGCTTGATCGATTGCACTTTGACCGCATAGGCGAACGTCTTCCCGGCCAAGCGCTTGTCCTGCGTGTCTTCCGGATAATTCACGTCAAACGTCCGTTCATCTCCAGCGACTGCGCCGCGGAGGTGCTCGGTGAATTCGGGCATCGTGTTTTTGCCCGCGATTTCGACAAGTACTTCGTCCATGTGCACGGGTTGGCCTTCACCGGACTTCGCGTCGTCTCCTTTTGGATTGCCATCGAGCGAGACCTGGGCAAAGTCTCCATCGGCGAGGGCGCGGCCTTCAACCGGATTGAAGCTGGCATGTCGCTCGCGGAGATCGGCCAGTGCTTGCTCGACATCCGCTTCGGAAACCGCAATCTCGGGTTTTTCGGCGCGCAGCTCTTTGTAGCCGGACAGCTTGATCTCCGGCAGTACCTCAAACGCTGCCTTGAAGCGCAGTGGTTCACCATCATGCAGGTGCAGGTCGGTGACGCGCGGTTGCGATACGGGATGCAGACTGAGGCGCTCGGCTTCTTGCCGGAAAAAGCGCGGAATCAGCGCCTCGACCATGTCGGTCTTGATCTCTTCTGAAAAACGCTGGCGGATGATCGACGCCGGAACGTGGCCGCGGCGGAAGCCGGGAATACGCGCAACCTTCTGGTATTTCTCAATCAGCGAGTCCGTCTGCCGGGTGACTTCGGCGACCGGAATTTCAACCTCAATCTCGCGTTTCGTGCTGCTTTCTTTCGTTGCATTTTCGTTAATATCAGTGGGGCTCACAGTTACCTTTCCAAGTGCGGCAGCGGCAGCAGAGTCGGGAGGGAAAATGCTCCGCTACAACGCCTAACGCCGCATCATTGAGTGTAAAGACTATGGAAGAGCAACGTCAAACGGCGGAGGGTGTTGTAATACCCACCAAAGTAACTGGAGCGGCCGGGCTAGAACGAACACCCTAGAGAATTTGCAATTTGGTAATTTGTAGTTGGTAATTGAACTCTCGAAAGAACCTCAAGTCCAAACAAGTCGCAATTCGCCGGTCAAATTCGATGCCTCTTCCCAGTTGGCTCAAGGTCCTTAACGCCGAAGTGATTGCGTGTACGCGCTGTCCGCGTCTGGTCGAGTATCGCGAACGCATCGCGCGTGAGAAGCGACGCGCTTACCGCGACCATGAGTATTGGGGCAAGCCTGTGCCTGGCTTCGGAGATCCACATGCGCGGGTGCTTGTTCTGGGACTCGCACCCGGAGCCCACGGCTCCAATCGCACCGGCCGCCCTTTTACTGGAGATGCTTCCGGCAACTTTATGTATCCCGTTCTGTACGAAACCGGATTCGCCAGCCAGCCGACCGCGGTTTCGCGCGACGATGGGCAGGTGCTTACTGGGCTCTACATTACCGCGGCTGCACGGTGCGCCCCGCCGGACAACAAGCCGTTGCCGGAGGAGTTGGCCAACTGCGCTCCGTTTCTGGATCGCGAGATCGAAGGGTTGAAAGATGTGCGCGTGGTCGTAGCCCTGGGAAGGATTGGGTTTGAAGCCTATTTGAACTACCAGGTGCGGAGAAAGGTGATCGCCAGCAAGCGCGAATACGAATTTCGTCACGGCGCGGAATACGCGATGCCGGATGGACGCGTTCTGCTGGCGACCTATCACCCATCGAACCAGAACACGAACACCGGCAAACTGACGCGGCCGATGTTCGTGAAGATCTTTGAGCGAGCAAGGCGGCTGGCCGATCGGGCGTAGGAATGGCCGGTCCACAAGGTCCGGTCCGCGCGATTGCCCTCGATTTCAGTTCGCCTTAGTCGCAGTTACATCGAGTTGGAAGCGTCGCTTGCTGGCGGGATCCTCCATGCTGCTGACCATGGTTGGAGTGCCAGGACGGATTAAAGAGCGGATATCGGATTTCATCTGACCGATGACAGGGCCTAGACCGGTGCTCGGGTTTGGTACGCCATGCGCATCCGCGCCTTCAATATCGCTCGAGTCCACGACTGCATTAAGCTCCAGATACGCACCCCGCTCCACTACGCGGCAGTCAATGCTTACCCCAACATCCAAGTATTGATACTGAGTGCCTTTGTCGACTGTCGCCGTCGCTACAGGGTATCTCGCTCCCGAGCGCAGCTTGTTCATTTCGTCCTCGCGCGCGGTGACAGTGTAGCTCCGCGTGTTGACCTTCTTGCCATCGGCGAATTCGCTGAGCGCAAAATCCAGCCGGTATACGTTAAGAGGCTTGCTGACCGCAGCGTTCCCGTTCTGGGCCGCCGAGCCTGGGTTTTCCGTCTTCTTGTCCTGCGCTACCGCAGCCTGTGACGCAAGGGCCAGCATTACAAGCATCCCTAGCAAAGCAATTCGTCTTGCGGTTCTCATGATCTTCTCCTTTAGTCCGTTTTACTTTCTGAAATTTCGATGTCAGGAATCTGGATGGGGCGAATCTCAAGGCTCCCGATGCTCAGGTCGACCTCCGTGCGGGTCGGAGTGGCTTCGAATGGTGCCCCTTTGATAGTTTGCTGGCTCAGGCGCTGAGCCAGCAATGACTCCACTTCAGACAAACGACGCCGGGAAGGGAACTGCTCCAGCTTTGGGACAGCCGCCAGAGTGCTGTTGTGAATCGGCCGTCGCGCGGAGTTCTTCGTCGCTACTGCTGAACGGCTTGCGGACGGGTGTGTTGTCTTTGGATCATGTCCCGGTTCGATCGATCCGCCCATTTGCTCACGATGTGTCGTAACCCTCGCCGTCTCCCTCAGTCGCACTTCGCGGCTACCATGCCAGATCCAGACCGCCACTGCAATTGCCACAAAGGCGGCCGCCATTCCCGCTGCCCACCACCAGCGTGGCGCAGTCACCCGAGTTCGCTCAACCTGCAGGCTCGCCAGTACGCGGCCTTCCAGTCCGGCCCTCGGTTCGGCCTTGCCGTACTCGTGCAGCGCCTCATCCAGCCACTGGTCGATATCGTTCTTTCTGTCAATCGGATCCATGTTCATGTCCTTGGCCCGGTCAGAGCCAAAAGCTTTTCCCGCAGAATCTCCCTGGCACGGAACGCGCGGGAGCGCACAGCGGCCTCGCTGATACCTAGCATCGACGCGACTTCCCGTGGCGCAACCTCTTCCAGAGTCGAAAGGACCAGGACATCCCGCAACCGGCCGGGCAAGGCCGAAATCAGTCGCTCCAACATAGCAGTGCGTTCCTGTTCCAAAAGGATTCGATCCGCGCCGCAACTGCGCGATACTAGCGATTCGACCGGCTGTCCGGCGCCGGCAGTTGTCTTCGCTAGTTTGCCGCGGCGCTTGACGGCCACCCGCCACGTAATCCTCGCCAGCCATGCTTTCTGGTCGCTGATGCGGCCGATCTTTCTCCCATACCGGAGCACGCGCAGAAAGACTTCCTGCGCCGCGTCTTCTGCCTCGGCAGGATTGCGCAAGACCGAGTACGCGATCCGGTAGACGAGGCGTGCATGCTCGCGGACGGCCGCTTCCAGCAAGTCTTCTTGTTGCTGCGCCAATGCTATGGTCTCGGCCGGCATTGCGGATTCTGCAATCACGCTCGCTCCTGTTCATAAAGAACGGTGCTGGCTGGAGTTCGTTCGCAATATTTTTTGGGTAAAGGAAGTCGGGTGTTCTGCCGATAGGAGAATAGGGCGGATCTCGTGGTAACGGAAAACCCCTGGGCCGGCATGGGGGCCCGGTTGCTCCGGGATGCGCCGCCCTGATTTATTGAGTCATTGAATCATTGACCGTTGAGTCAATTAGAGTTGGAGTCTATAGGTCCACTGATCCGAATCCTACGAAGACCGGCTCCGGTTCCAGTGGAATGCCCCACGCATCCTGTACGCCGCGCTGGATGCCTTCTTTCAGACTGACAATATCGGCTGCTTTTGCATCGCCGCGGTTGATCAGCGCCAGGGCGTGTTTGTGCGAGATTCCGGCGGCTCCTAGAACATAACCTTTGGAGAATCCCGAGTGCTCGACCAGCCAGGCGGCGGACACCTTTCGCTGCGCATCAAGTGCCGGATAACTCGGTATCTCCAGTCCTTTCGAGGCAGCGCGCGCCGCCAGTTCTTTGAATTGTTCGTCGCTGAGGACGGGGTTCTTAAAGAAAGATCCGGCACTGCGGCAATCCTCGTCGCCGGGGATGATCAGCATTCCTTTACTCTTTCTGATCTCGAGCACCGCCGAACGCACTTCGGCTAACGAGGGTGGGCTTGGGTGTTCTGCAAAGTGTTTTTGCAAGTCCGCATACTTCAGAGTCGGGGTTCCGCCGCGTTTCAGCCGGTAGTTCACCCGTACAATAATGTAGCGTCCGCGCTCACTACCATTAAAGATGCTCGAGCGGTAACGGAACCCGCACGCCGGCTTCGGCAGCACCACTATGCGGTTTGCTTTCAGGTCGAGCGCCCGCACCGATTCGATTGTGTCGGAGACTTCCTGGCCGTAAGCTCCCACGTTCTGTACCGGAGTGCCGCCGACGCTCCCGGGAATGCCGCTCAGGCACTCAACTCCCGCGCAATTCTGGGTCACTGCCTGCGCAACAAAATCGTCCCACTGGACGCCCGCGCCCACGCTGAAGAGCACGGCTTTGCCGTCGTTCGTGGCGGAGGCTGTGATGCCGCCGATGGAAATCCTCAGTACCAGCCCGCTCCAACCCGAATCCGCAACGACAAGATTGCTGCCGCCACCAAGCACAAACAGCGGCAGGGAACGAGTCGCGGCAAACTGCACCGCCTCACGAATTTCGTCTTCGCGCTTCGCCTCGGCAGAATAGCGTGCGGCTCCGCCAACCTGCAAAGTCGTGAGTGGCGCCAGCGGCACGTTTTCTTGAATCGTCATGTGGCAGATGTCGCTCTATAGTAAAGTTGAGTCATTGAGTCATTCAATCATTGAATCATTGCGGCATTGCAAAATCACTCAATGCCTCAATGATCCGATGGCTCAATGCGCCAACATACAGGAGAACCAATGTACCCAGAAATTATGGTGGTTCCGATGCGCGAAGAACTGACTCGCCTCGGAGTTGAAGAACTACGCACTGCCGCTGACGTCGATCGCTTTGTGCAGAACGAGTCCGGCACGACGATGGTGATCGTAAATTCCATCTGCGGATGCGCTGCCGGACGGATGCGTCCCGCCGTGCGCCTGGCTCTGCAGAACGTAAACAAGCCCGCGCGAATGGCGACCGTGTTTGCTGGACAGGACACCGAAGCCACGGCCCGCGCTCGCGCCCATTTCGCCGGATATCCTCCCTCATCTCCTTCGATCGCAATTCTGCGGGATGGCAAGGTCATTTACATGATGCACCGTCATCAGATCGAAACCCGCGAGGCCGAGGCCATTGCGGCCGACCTGAAAGCTGCCTTCGACCTGCATTGCGCTACTCCCGCTGAAGCACACCGATAAAATATAAGACTGAGGATGCAGAGCTGTGGTCCGCGAGGCGGGCGAGGCCCCGGCATCGGGCGACTGCACTGCACCCCCATCGTTCCCATTTCGCTACATCACAAATAAACGTAAGCGTCATCACAGCGCCGACCGCGAGGTTGGGGGATCATAAGAATTAATCGATGCCGCACTGACGCGGAGTATTTAGATGAACACCGATCCGAATCTTTTTCCAGCTGGTCTTCAGGACTCGGTGGACTCCCTCACTCCCGCGCAGAAAGAAGCGTTGCAGTGCGCAGTGGCAAAGATCGTGGCCCTGGGAGCGGAGAATGGAGTCAGCCCGGAGCAAATGATTGAGTTGCTCAAATCGGGCCTGAGCGTCGGCGAACTGCTGGACTACCTTTCAGGAGGCTCTGGGGAGGTCGCTTGAGACAACGGACCCTAGGCTCTTGGCAAGCGAGGCCATTCAAATTAACGTTTTCCGGGTGAATCGCCTTTTAAGTGTTTGCCGAGGGGCTTCCGATTGGGTAATCTCTAGCGATGCCAATTCGCCGGGAAATAAGCCTGTCTGGAAAGCGTTCGGTTGCGCCGTCCAGCAGAGTTCTCAACTTTCTGCCTCTTTTGGGTGCGTTTTTTGTCTTCGGAATGGTCGCGTGCCTTGCGACAGTCGAAGCCGCTGCCCAAGACACAAAGCCGCAGACTCAACCCAATGCTCCGTCAACCAGCCAATCCTCGAGTACCTTATCTAAGGTCTCAGGCGTGAGCTTTTACAATCTGCTGCAGGAGAAGTCCATCGTTTTCCCGGATATCGCCGCCAGTACGGAGCCGCTTTCGCCCGGCCAGAAATTCCAACTGTTCGTGGACAACAGCATCTCGGTGCACACCATCACCTGGGCGGCCCTTGGATCATCGGTAGGCCAGGCGGACAACTCACCTACCGGCTTCGGACAAGGCTGGGATGCCTACGGCAAGCGCTTTGGATCGTCCATGGCGCGCCAGGCTTCGAGCGAATTTTTCGGCACATTTATTCTCGCGTCTGCCCTACATCTGGATCCGAGGTTCTATCCGGAAGCGAATCCGAGTTTCGGCCACGCGATAAAGTATTCGGTGCAGCGGGTTTTTATCACGCGCACCGACGATGGACGCGACGTACCCAACTACTCCGGGCTGTTGGGGCCGTTGATGTCAGAAGGTTTGGCAAACGTCTATTGGCCGGACCGGAATCGCACCGTGGGCGACACTTTTCTGCGCTATGGACTCGACATTGCAACACGAGCAGGCGGGAATATGTTGCGCGAGTACTGGCCGGTGTTTTACGGCAAGGTCCACCACGTCCCCCGTTCGACGGCAGGGCATAATTGAGTTTCCGCAGAAAATACCGCCCTGCAAGGTTCTTAACTCGCATCTAAAATGGAAAAACAGCGGCCCGACTGAACTGTGCTGCAACCTTGCCTCGCCGTGGCTCTGCAGTCGTGGCGCGACGAAACAGGAGACTTGAGATTGAGGAATCGGATACTTGGCGTGCTTCTTTTTTGCGGACTTGTCGCATCAGCTTCAGCACAATCAGGTGTGGAAGGCTCGAACAGTTTTAGCCGCTACAACTTCGTAGCCGGTGGCGGACTTGGCATCGGACGCGACGACGTGGCCAGCTACGTTGGCAATTCCTGGCATGGCGTTGCGGGCGGTGGCATCAATTTCAACCGCATGTTTGGTGTTGATGCCGAGTACATGTGGTACGACCTGAATTTCCGGCCGCAAGTGAAACTCAACCAACAACTGGCCAACCAGAGCGGCAATATGCAGTCGTTCAGTTTGGACGGGATCGTTACCGTCCCCAAGCATTTCGGCAAGTTGGGCGCATACGGAATTCTTGGTGTAGGTTTCTACCGCCGGACGGTTTCGATTCCCACCCGGACCCTTGCCTTCCAATCAGGGTACGAACCTGCATGGAGATGGTGGGATATTCAGTTTGACCCTCAAGGCTTTGTGCTGAAACAAGTCCAGTCGTCGAACACTAAGGACGCCGGTGGCTTCAATTTCGGTGGGGGCGTTACTTATCGTCTGAACCACCTGAATAACTCGAAGCTCTTCCTTGAGTGGCGTTATCACCGCGCCTATCAGAGCGACGGCAAGACAATCGTGATGCCGATCACGGTCGGACTGCGGTGGTGAAAGCTTAGGCCGACAGCGAACAGCACAGCCAACCCTAAGGATGTTGTGGATTTGACGGCATCCCGAAGACTGCCGCCACCAAGGCGTGAATTTCTTCCACCGCTTCGTCGAGTTCGAACGTGAATCGGACCAGGTCCACGGTTTGCAGTTCGCGATGCTCGCGCAGCAGAATCTCCCAGGCCGGATCCGAGACCAAGTCCACCTTATGGCGCTCATAGTAGCCATATCCCAGATCGCGCATGCGGCAAAGCAAGTCGCTCAGGTGCACGAGAGCTACGAGGGGTTGTGACGTCGAGCTTTGCTCAACGGCGTGGTGATGTGCGATCACGTCCACGATGTCGTCCGCCAGTTTCCATTTCTCTGAAAGGGCCATGCCGGTTTCACAATGCGTAAAGCCCATGGTCTTGAGCTCTGCGTCGTGAAGGGAACAGCCCTCCTGACAGGCAAGTTCCATGGCCCGGCCGAAGTCCGGGGAAAAGGCGACGCAGTTCACGATAAATCCGATGTCGTGCAAAAGCCCGGCCATGTAGGCTTTTTCATGATCCGGCGCCCGTAATTTTTCGCTTAGTTTCTGAGACACCAGAGCGCATCCGAGCGAATGCCTCCAGAAAACAACCGGATCGAGCGCCCACTTCTTGGTGGGGAAGGCCTGGCCCAGGCAGCAAGTGAGAAGAATCGTTTCAACGCGGCGCAAGCCGAGGCTTATGACGGCTCCCTTGATTGATTTTGGCGGCTGCGAGAGGCCAAACAAGGGCGAGCCGGCCATCCGGAGACACTGCGCGGCAATGGTGCCGTCGTAGGACACCAGGCGCGCCACTTCATCCAAAGGAGCTTCGTCCGCGTGGCCAAGCAATTTCAGGAGAGGTAGAAAAACCGCCGGAATGGCCGGCATGGTCTCGATCTGTTGCACGCGCTCGCGGATGATGGCTTCAATTGAGGTTGTCATAGCTTCCCACTGCTCAGGGACGGTTTCCAATAGCCGATGGCTCCAGGAAAATGGATCAGGTGAAACTTGTCGTTCAAGTTCATCAGTGATTCCGAGGTCCCAAGAAAAAAATAGCCGCCGAAGTTCAGGTTGCTGAAGAAATGATTGACCACTTTGGATTTCGAGGCGGCGTCGAAGTAGATCAGTACATTGCAGCAGAAGATGAGGTCCATGCCTTTCATGAAGAGCATCTTGGAATCGTCCTGCAGATTCAGGCGAGTGAAGCTAATCAGCTTTTTCACCTCAGGGAGCACCTGCAATTTCTTGTCATCGACTGCAGAAAAATATTTGCGCTTGAAATATTCGGTGGTCGAGCGCAGAGCGTAGTCACCGTAGATGCCGGCTCTGGCGGTTTCCACTGAGCGGTCATTCAAATCCGTCGCGAGAATCTCGACCGTCCAGCCCTTCAGCAGCCGTTCGCGTTCCTCGAGCATGTTCATCGCCAGCGTGTAGGATTCTTCTCCGGTCGAGCAGCCCGCGCTCCAGATGCGCAACCGCTTGGTAAACTTTTTGCTTTTTTCCGCGACCAGTTCCGGGAGAATCACTTTTCGCAGAGCATCGAGTTGCGGCTGGCTGCGGAACAGGCAGGTCTCGCCGATGGTGATTTCGTTCAGCAGTTCGCGCAGTTCCGTGTCGCGGTGGGCGATGGAAGTCAGGCGGTCCCAATATTCGCGCAGGGACTTCATTTGCAGCTGCTTGATCCTGCGACCACAACCATCGGCAAGAAGATAAAGTTTCTCTTCGGCTTTGTAGATACCCGACCCCTTGTATATAAGATCCCGGATTTGCCGGTAGAGAGGGTCGACAGTCTCAGGGCTCCTTCCGGCGGTTGATCGCGCGGGAGCGGGTTGGGAAGCTATCGTCATTGTGCTCGTCGCTCCAGCGTGGAATGATGTCTTGCGGCCAACGGCAAACGCGAGCCGTGGCTTTCGAGCACCCAGCGCGCGATCTCAGTCACGAGCCGATCGAGCGGATAAACGGCATCGGCCAGCCCGGAAGCATGGACCAGGCCGGGCATTCCCCACACCACCGAAGTTCGTTCATCCTGCACGATGACGTTCCCGCCAGCATCACGAATCTCCTGCGCGCCGAGCACGCCGTCGGAGCCCATCCCAGTCATCACGACCCCTAGAACATGTGCTCCGAAAACACTCGCTACCGAGCGGAAGAGCACATCGACCGCCGGGCGGCAGGAATTCTCCGGAGCTTTCTGGTTGAGCGCCAGCCGCCAATCCGTGCCGGAACGAATGACTTGCATGTGGAAGTTTCCCGGTGCGATCCAGGCATGTCCGGGAGCGAGAATTGCGCCTGCGCGGCCCTCCTCGACAGCAATGGCGGATTGTTTCGATAAGCGTTCCGCGAGCAGGCGGGTGAAAATCGGCGGCATGTGCTGTACCACGACGATCGGAACCGGGAAATCGGCAGGGATTCGCGGCAGGACCTCGGCCAGGGCATTCGGTCCGCCAGTCGAAGTGCCGATGGCCACGATGTCGATCCTCGGATTCGGGCCCACTCGACGGGTCTGTGGACGGGCCGCGGACAGAGATGGAAGTTTGGAAGGACCGGCGCCGCATAGCGCTTTAATCTTTGGAATGAGTTCCGTGCGAATGCGCTCGATCGATGCGGCGGGACTGCCGGTATTACTGGGCTTCGTGGCATAGTCCGACGCGCCGAGCGCGAGGGCGTCGAGAGTGGCCGCGGCACCATGTTCGGTGAGTGTGCTGAACATGATCACCGGCAGCCGAGGGTGGGCTTTCCGCAAGGCCGCCAGCGTCTTCAGACCGTCCAGGACGGGCATTTCGATATCCAGAGTGACGAGGTCAGGCTTGAGCGACAAAATCTTGGCGAGGGCGATGTGTCCGTCACTCGCTGTCCCGATGACCTCGATGGCGGAGTCTCCTGACAGAGTTTCTGAGAGGAGCTTTCGGATCACCACGGAATCGTCCACCACGAGGATGCGAATGCGTTTCATAAAAAGCCAAGCCGTTTGTTAGTAGTTAGCTTCCCTGGAAGTACTATCGGCCGATTGCTGAACTTTCGTGATGCTGAGAGAGAACGGGGTAGGCTGATCGGCCTGTCCGACGAGGCCTATCCTGGGTTGAAAGACTAAACAGACGAGACGACTATCGGCCACTACCTGCCGCCGTGCTCCGCGCTTTGTTGCCCCCAATCTTGAATTGCTCGACCAGTCGGCGTAGTTCCGCCGAAGTCTCGACGAGCTGCTGAGCCGCCTTTTGCGTGTCGGTGGCGCCGCGGGACGTGCTCTGGGCGGCCTCGGCCACTCCTGAGATATTGCTGGTGATCTCGCCGCTGCTCTGCGCCGCTTCGCTCACGTTGCGCGACATTTCGTTCGTGGTCGCATTCTGTTCTTCGACGGCGCTAGCGATCGTGCCTGAAATGTCGTTGATCTGGTTAATCACGTTGGAGATCGACGCAATCGCGTCAACTGCCTCCTTCGTGTCGGTCTGGATGGCTTCGATTTTGCGACTGATGTCCTCGGTAGCTTTGGCGGTGGCCTTGGCCAGTTCTTTCACTTCGTTGGCCACGACGGCAAAACCTTTTCCCGCCTCGCCGGCGCGGGCCGCTTCGATGGTGGCGTTGAGGGCGAGCAGGTTGGTCTGCTGAGCGATCGAAGTGATGACCTTGATGACCTGGCCGATTTCGGTGGAAGAGTCGCCGAGCTTGGAGACGGTGGCGGTGGTGGTTTCTGCAACTTTCACGGCGCCGGTAGCGACTCGGGCGGCTTCGGTGGCGTTCTTGGCGATCTCCTTGATGCTCGCGCCCATCTGTTCGGCGCCGGTGGCCACGGTCTGAAGGTTCTGACTGACGGTCTGGGCCGCGTTCGAGACTACTTCAGCCTGCGCAGAGGTTTCCGTCGAGTTGGCGGTGATCTGTTGGCTGGTGGTATTCAGTTGTTCGCTCGCGCTGGCGACTTGCACGGCATTTGCAGTGATCGATCCGATCAGGGTGCGAAGGTTCGACTTCATGCGGTTCAGCGCCATTCCCGCCTCACCGATCTCATCGTTAGCGTTGACTTCGATGTCCGCTACCAACAGGTTGTTATTGGCGATCTCATTGGCCAACGCCGCCGCCTCCGCAACCGGCTTGACCACGAAACGCCGGATGAGGAAGAAGACAACCGCTACTGCTGAAAGCATGGTCGCAGCTCCGAAGAGAAGCAGAACCATCGTGTTTTCCGCGGAAGCCTCTTTCAGTTCTGTGATAGGGGCGGTCACGACGAAAGCGCCTTTCAGATCCCCCACCTTCATGCCCTCTTTTTTGAAACCGAACGGACCCTCTGCTCCTGCAGGACTGCCGTGGCAGGTCAGGCAGTCCTCGGTCAAGCGGACTGGCTCGGCAAAGCGCATGACTTCCTGGCCGTTGACGACTGTGCGTTTGTAATATTCGGTGAGTGCGATGTCGCTCTCGAACTTCGTCAGGGCTTCGTGCTCAAATTCATCCGGCGCATTCTGCGGATTGCGGGGATGCAGCGAGGGAGTCGTGAATCGCATGCCATGCGACTCCGCATAGGCGCGAGCAATGTTCCAGGCCACCACTACCGGAACCTGCTTTTCTTGCGCAAACTCGCCTTTGGGCACATACACTTGGAGATTGGCCGAGAAGAATGTGCGCACTTCGCTGGCCATCCCGTCGGTCTTCCGCAGCTTGTCGACGAACGTGCTTTCGGCTTGCGAATTGACGCGGCGTTGCGTGGCCAGGAAACTCACCAGCGAAGCAATGAAGATAACGATGGCGATCGGAACTGCAATCTTCCAGGTTAGTGTCAAGTTTTTGAACATTGGATCCTCGCTTTTTCTGTCGGATGTCCCCGAATCAACCTGCCGAAACTTTGCTCCGATGCGCTAGGTTCCCCCAGATACTGCACGGAACATTTTTCGGCCGCTGTGTCGGAACTCACGGTCACGCTATCGCCCCGCCGCCGCACTTTCTCCGCCATCCGTCATCTCACACGCTTTTTCAATGTCGAGCACATGCAGAAGACGGTCATTCAGTTTGTGTACTCCACGGATCACGCCTCGCACCGAGCCGCGCAGAGTTTCTGGCGGCGGCTCGAAGCTGTCTTCCGCGACCTCGACCACGTCGCCGATTTCGTCAACCAGCAGGCTGACTGCGCCGTCCTCGGAGCGCACGACGACATGCATGGTCCGGGAACCCGGGGGGCTCGGACCAAGATCGAGACGTCGCCGCAAATCAACCGCGGTTACGATCTGGCCGCGCAAGTTGATCAGCCCACGCACCACCGCCGGTGCCAGCGGAACTCTCGTCATTTCCAGCGAGCGCATCACTTCCTGAACGCCCTTGAGTTGCACCCCGAAGAGCAGCTTGTCCAGATAGAAAGTGCAAAACTGCGATGGATGCGACATTTCAGTTCGCTCCCTCTGCGGATTTCGCGAGCCTTCTGGGCCGCAAGACCTTCAGCTCCGCGCCGCCAAGAATCGCCTGGACGTCGAGCAACTCCGTGACTCGGTCGCCGATCACAACCGAATAAAGAACGTTGGCCCGGGTCGCCGCTGATTTCACTTCGGCTCGATCTTCGACAATGTCCAGAATCTGGTCGACGACCAGGCCAAAGCTGCGTCCATCGTGATTCAGCACCAAAGCTTGAATCGGTCCAGAATCGGCGGGCGGCGCCTGCGGGACGCGCTGCCGGTTCCGGCGTTCTTCCATCGCCACATTGAGACGGATTAAGGGAAGGATCTGGCCGCGGTATTGCGTCACCCACTGGGTGCCCGACATTTCCACCTGTGCCACCGGAAACTCTTCGAGCCGCGCCAGCGCGCTCAGCGGGATGGCCATGCGCGAGTCGCCTGGGCCCGCGAAGAGCAGGAAGGTTTGCTTGCCGGCCTTCGTCGCCAGTTCAGAAGCTTTTTCCGCGAGGGCCCGCTCTTTGGTTTCCGTCACCACGCTGGCCCGTTGCGCCAGGCCGAGTACGTCGAGGATGAGAGCAACCTTGCCGTCTCCCATGATGCTCGAACCGGCAAAAATCTTGACCGCCTTCAACTGCTTGCGCAGCGGCTTGACGACGATTTCCTCGCTGTCGTTGATTTCATCGACGATCAGGCCAAACTCGCGGCCTTCCGCCTGCAAGACGACGATATTTACATTGCGGTATTCGAGGACTGTCTTCTCGACTTTGGTTGTGATCTCCAGAATTTCCTGGGAAGCGAGGCCAACCAGCTCCAGTTCTTGCTTTGCCAGAACTTCATTGCCATTACCCTTCGCCACAACAACCTTGCGGACAAGTTCGTGAAATCGTTTATGCGTGCTCTCCAGCACCTGCATGGCATCGATGGATGCGTATTCCTTCAACCCAGTTCCGTAGATCCACTTGCCCAAAGCGCAGGACTGATGCGATCCAACCTGCTGTGGAGTCATCTGAGTGCTGCCGTCGAGTACCTGCTGCAGGGTATCGACCCATTGCCGGTGCTTGTCGCGGACCTGTCCGAAATCAAGTCCGCCCGCTGAAGTGGAGTTTTGAGTGCTCGCGTTGCGTAACGAGAGCCTGTCGTCCACCTGCATTTCGCGGCTCAGATAAACCAGGGGCAACAAACGGCCCCGCAGGCGGTACACCGGTGCGCCGTGGACGAGTTCAATGCGCTTGGCCACTTCGTCTGATTCGAGACGCACCAGTTCCAGCAAACTTACCTGCGGAATGGCATAACGATCGCCGGCGCTGGTTACGACGAGGGCTGGAATAATGGCCAAGGTCAGCGGAATCTTCACCCGCACGGTGGTGCCATGGCCGGGTGTCGACTGAATGTCGACTGCTCCGCCAATCTTCTCGACATTGGTCTTGACCACGTCCATGCCGACGCCACGGCCGGAGACATTGGTCACTTTTTCGGCAGTCGAGAATCCGGGCAGGAAGATGAGATTGAAAGTCTCCCGCTCCGTCATGCGCGCCGCCTGTTCAGCGGTGATCAGCGAGCGTTCTATTGCCTTTCGGCGGATCCGCTCCACGTTCAGCCCGGCGCCGTCGTCGCTGATCTCGATGTTGACCTGTCCTCCTTCATGAAACGCGCGCAGAACCAGCCGTCCTGATCGAGCCTTTCCTGCCTTCACGCGATCGGCGGGAAGTTCGATACCGTGGTCGACGGAATTACGCACCAGGTGGGTGAGTGGATCTTTGATGGCCTCGATGATGGTCTTATCGAGTTCCGTCTCCTTGCCTTCCATTTCGACTTCCACTTCCTTGCCACATCCCAACGCAACGTCGCGGACCGTGCGCGGGAACTGGTTCCAGATGTTTCCGATGGGCTGCATGCGGGTCTTCATCACCTCTTCCTGCAACTCGGTGGCGATCAGGTTCATGCGCTGCGACACGACTTGGAGACTCGTTCCCTGAACGGTATTGGCAACCTGCACCAACTGGTTGCGGGCCAGCACGAGTTCGCCGACCAGGGTCATCAGTTTGTCGAGCACATTGACGCCAACACGGATCGTCTCAGGCGCAGAATCGCGAGGCCGCGTCTCAGTTGCCGGAGGAGAAACATCATTCGGCGCCGCACTGGCGTCTGGCTTCGCCGGGGCGGCCATAGGAACATCAGCGGTTGGCGCTGAATCCGGAGCTGTCTTGCCTTTCTGCAAGCTTGTCAGGATTTCCCGCAACTCGGGGTAGTCGTTTTTGCCATCCTGACCCGTCGTTTGAATCTGCTGAAGCATCTGGCGGACGGCGTCCACCATGCCGAGAAGTGCGGTCGTGATCTCGGGATTCAGAGTGAGTTGGCCATCGCGCAGCCGGGTCAGCAGGTTCTCACCGACATGCGCAACCTTTTCCAGATTGTTGAATCCTAGAAATCCGCAGGTGCCTTTGATCGTGTGGATGGTACGAAATACTCCCGCCAGCGCGTCCCGGTCCGATGGATTTTTCTCCAACCCGACCAGGTCCCGGTCCAGGCGGTCGAGATTCTCGTAACTCTCGGCAAGAAAATCCTTGACGATATCGCTGTCGCTCATTTCTGGCGTTCCTTTCGAAAGGAAAGATGACCCAACCATTCGCCGGTCGGGTCTCTCCACCTCTCCATCGTCTGCTTCGGGGGTTGTCATTAGCTCGTCTGGCGCGGAACGGCCACTCGAGATCGCTGCATGCGCGGCGGGAGGCGATTGTCACTTGTTTCGTAGATCGTTGGCCAGAGGTCTACGGCCAATCAGGCGGCTGGACGCTAGATCGAAGGGACACGACCCTAGAATTCGAGAAGGAAGAGAAAACAAATGGGTCTGTCACGCGGGATACTTGGAAGGGTCAAAAAAGAAGCCCCCGGAACCAGGGCAAGTTCCGGGGGCTCGGGTATTCGTTAAGGTTACGGGAAGTAGTAGCGGAATGACGTCATAAACATGTTGTCGATCCCGTGCGGCGCCGCGAACGTAGTCGTCGGGGTCGTGGCAAATGTTCCTGTCCACGCGCTTCGTGATACATAGGAATACTGCGGACCAAACTGCAGTCTTCCCTTGGGACCGCTGTGGACCTTGATCCAGAAACCGATCGTTCCCTCGATCAGGCGTTGAGTGTCGGCGTTGCAGTTGGCCAACCCACCGAAGCCGAAGCCGCTGCCAGCGCTGGGCACTGTTTCGGTGTAACAACCCGAAACAACCTGTTGCGGAGCGCCGTAGCCGACGAACTTCAGCGTGATTGGGTCCTGCTGCCAACGTTTCTTCAGGTATTCCTCGCCAACGTTCATGTACAGATCAAACCTCGGCATGTGGTACTCGACAGTAGCCAAGCCTTGATAGCTGCGCAAAGGTGCCAGCGTACCATCCGGATTTACGGTTGCGTCGGGTAGACCGGACGTGCCGTAACGGCCAACGCCGTTGCCGGTCAGAGCGTGGAGTCCAACATCCAAATGCTTGAAGAAGTTGACGCGGGCGTTGGCTCCGATACCGCCGCCGGTTTTGGTGCTGTTGAAGGCGCCCTGCGTAGACGGAACAGCAGTACAGGTGGAACCAACTACCGCGTCTACGCATGGATAGACTCGGTCGCGGAAGCGGCTCAGGATGCCGAAAACTTCGTAGTGACCGAAGCCGGGTTCCCACGCAGCCTTGACGATGAAGTCCGGAGTTGCGTTGAAGGAGTAGTTGGCGGTCGCGTTGTAGAGGCCGCTGCCGTTGCCCAGACCTCCGAACGCGAAGTTCGAGGCGTTGCCGCGGGCCGCGAAAGTCGTGGATGGATTCTCGAGCGATGCGCCCAGCCAGAACCGGTTGTTGAAGTTATGAACGACGCGGAAGCCTGCCTGCCGTGCCCAGCTGAACCCGACGGTATACTGCGGGTCAATGGTCATCGGGAGAGCTTCCGAGCGGTTGTCCATGCCCTTACGGGTTTCGGTAACCAGACTCCACATCTGACCGCCGGTAAAGGTCCAGTCTTGCGAAGCGGCTTGTCCCCACACCTGGCGTTGACGGAAGGTATAGCTGTTGCTCTGGTTGTTGTTGGAAGTGGTACCAGAGGACAGGAAGTCTGCTTCGTAGTAGCCGGTCATCTTAAAATTGCCGGCTTTGCCCTCTGCGAGCAGCGAGATGCGCGACTGGCGTCCCGAAGCAAAGAACTCCGAGATGGCGTTCTGGCCGCTTCCTGGGAAGTTCAAGCCGTTGAATGGCGTATTGATGTCCGCTCCCAGCGAGCGATTGCGATACACCGTTTCTGCCGCCAGGAATCCGCCGGGCGTGATGGTGATTCCTTTGAAGTGAATGGCGAGCGGGCTTTCAAACTGGTCCCGCATCGTCTTCTGCGTTTCTTGCAGGCTCAGCGCGGCATTGGTCGCATTGGTTTTCAGGTCCGTGACGTCGCTTTTGAGCGCCGTGACGGCTTGACCCTGGTCGGCAGTTTGCGAAGCGGCGGCATCTGCCTTGGCCTGCGCCTGGGTGGCCGCGGCCTGGCTCTGGTCGAGCCTCTGTTCGAGTTGCTGAATGCGCTGATCGCGACTTTGAAGTTGCTGATTCATCAGCTGCATCTGCTGTTGTTGTGCCTCAATCGCCTGCTTCAGTTCATTGAGTTGGGTTGAAACGGTCGAGACCGGCGCCTTGGCCGCCTTTTTCTTCGTAGTCTTCGTCGCACTACCGGACGTATCCTGCGGGGGCTCTGCAGCATAAACGCTGCTAACTAGCGCCATTGCCAGCGCCAAAGCCAAAGTTCGCTTCATTTTCCAATCTCCTTAGAAACCAAAAATTAGACAACCTGGCACAACACCACCATCAACCTCTGTTCGTTTGGGCCTCGCTCTGTGCGAGGCTTGATCGTAAAGCGCCAATTGTTAACAAACGATGAACGTTCGTTGAATATCCGGTTAATACGGGAATTTTTGGGGCAGGGGCGAGGCGGATGAGCGCGCGCGTCTTACATTGCCTGTCGTCCTTAAAGTGGCGATCTCCCGTTCACGGGCACGATCTCGTCTGGCGGGCCGTAGTCACGCTCATACGCCTGGGTTGGAATCGAATACCGCTTCAACTCGGTCCAGTTCCATTGGCTAGAGATATGAGGGCTGCCGCAGGAACAGAACAGCTTCCATTCCTGTGCGAGTCCTTCAGCCAGCGGCTTGAGGTAGGATCCGTTGCGATATGGACTACAGGTAAGCAGATACCGGGTATGGCATTGAGGACACTCGATACATTGGCGAACGCGGGGAGCCATAGGACTCGTTACAAACGACGATATTCAGGAAGCCGTGGGTCAGGCGTCCGCGTCCGAACCATAACGAAGTGAATGCCGTCAGTATGGACATTTCCGGACCTGACTACTGAGAGGTGGACGTTCGCGGACGGGATCACTCCCCTCAGGGACGAACTGTCGATTGCCGTCCGAAAACGTCCAGGACGGTGCTGGGAGTGGGCTATGATTTGGGCGGACACGGGCAAAAATTCTGAGCGAAGAAATCAATCTCGATTGGCGGGTATGTTCGCGGGCGCGGCTGACCCGTGACCCCCGGTTCGATGGCAAGTTCTTTATCGGCGTCGTCGGAAGCGGTGTTTACTGCCGATCTATTTGTCCCGCACCGACCGCGAAAGAAAAGAATGTGCGCTATTTTCCAAGTGCGGCCGCGGCTGCCGAAGCCGGCTTTCGCCCCTGCCTGCGGTGCCGTCCTGAGAGTTCGCCAGGAACTCCGGCTTGGCTGGGAACCTCGAACACGGTTTCACGGGGGTTGCGCCTGATTGGCGAGAGTGGACTGGAAGACGGAGGAGTCGAAGTTCTCGCCGAACGATTGGGAGTTGGAGCCAGGCACTTGCGGCGCTTGTTTTTGAAGCATCTGGGCGCAACTCCGATGGCGGTGGCACAGACGCGCCGGCTCCACTTTGCGAAAAAGCTGATCGACGAGACGAATTTGCCCATGAATCAGGTGGCGCTAGCCTCTGGATTTGGCTGCGTTCGGCGATTCAACGCGGGCATTCGCAACGTCTACCATCGAACGCCCACGCAAATCCGGCGGCTGGCGCGATGGACGGAGCTCCAGCCGGATAACCAATATCTCTTTCGCCTTCACTTTCGTCCGCCTTATCACTGGCAGGCTATGCTGGATTTTCTGGCCGTGCGTGCCACGCCGGGCGTCGAAGTCGTCGAAGATGGCGTCTATCGACGGACGATTTCTATGCATGGCCGCGACGGTTATTTTGAAGTTGCCCTCGCGGAGGGTCGCGACGCGCTGCTCCTGCGGATTGCTTTCAGCGATCCTCAGTCGCTGTTCTTCATTGTGGAGCGGGTCCGCTCCATGTTCGATCTGAATGCGGATTGGGCGTCCATCGGGCAAAGTCTCAGAACCGATCCCGTTTTAAGCGCGAGGGTAAAAGCCGATCCCGGGATCCGTGTACCAGGCTGCTGGAACGGTTTCGAACTTGCCGTGCGCGCAATTCTCGGACAACAGATCACAGTGAAAGGTGCAACCGTCATGGCTGGGCGTATGGCAAGCCGCTTTGGCAAGCCGTTTTCCGGGACGGCGGTGCTCACTCATATTTTCCCTGCGCCCGAGGCTCTGGCCAATGCGCCACTCGGCGAAATCGGGTTGACCGGGGCGCGTGTCGAAACCATCCGGGCGCTGGCTCGCACGGTTTGCAGCGGAAACATCCGCTTTGAGCCAGGCGCCAGATCCGAGTCGTTTCTGAACCGGCTCTGTGAAATTCCTGGCATCGGAGAGTGGACGGCGCAATATGTGGCGATGCGCGCGCTCGGCGAGCCCGATGCGTTTCCCTCCAGCGATCTTGGGCTTTTGCATGCCATGGCTTTGGAGAACTCTCGCGATCTCGAGTTACGCGCGGAAGCCTGGAGACCGTGGCGCGCTTATGCCGCGATGTATCTCTGGAGAATTTGCAGCCAACTGCCAAATCGTAAAAGCCAGACGGCCCGCAAGATTAGAAAAGTGGCTCCCACAATCGCCGTGCCCCATCAACCCATGTCGATCGTCGTGTGAGTGTGCCGCGAGTAAGACACAGCACACTCACACAGCCGCGCAAGTCGCTGACTCCGAACTTAGGATGCGGCCGCTACGGTGGCGAGCGTCCGGGCCGCCGTGGGCAGAGGACGCAGCAACCAATAGAGTGCGGTGATGTGCGTGATCATCAGCATGGGTACGTAGATGATCGGGATCGCGTACCCGGAGCCCAACTGGCCCGCCATCGCAGGAAGGCCGATCTGAGTTGCATGGTAATAGTCGACAAGGATGTCGACAGCTCCCACGAGGTTGAAAGCGATCACAAAAGTCCAAAAGAGAGGACGGATCCTCACGGTGAGAAGTGCTGCTAAGGCCAGCAAGCCGGTTGCGAAGTCCCAATAGGCTGCGAACGCCGCGAAACTACCGGGCAGATTCGGCCCAACGAAACCCGGAAGGATGAAGACGAGCCCGAAGAAGCGGAAGCTGTGCAGAGTAGCGATGGCGCGCTGGGCTTCCACGTGGTCCATTGACCTTAGCTTGGGCAGCAGGTACACGCGAAAGAAAAGCAGGCACGCGACATAACCTAAGACGAGATGGATTCGAAAGATGGTTTCTGGTGACATTTTGGCCTCCTAAGAGATTGACTGCAATTTTTCTTCATTTGATTGAGCGGGACTGACAGCAGCATGGCGGTTCTGGTCAGATCCTGACGGGGTGACCTTGGCCTCGTAACCGAGGCGTGCTCGCGACGCCATGCCTTGGACTCGGGGGCGAACCGCGGTTCCGATGGAAATGGACTGCGCAGTTGGCGGTCGTAGCGGTCGAAATTGAAACCAGGTCTGAGCGGCGCCAACATGAACTGCCCGAACTCGCGGAGCCAGTTGCCAAGTGTCCGCTGGTTGCGGGGCTGCGCAGCGTAACGACGAGCGATCGTCTCGAAGTCCTCGGCGGGACTTCCGGTCACGTCGAGCACGTCGGTCGTCGGCGCACCTAGCTCGAAAGTGCCGCGCTTGTGGTCCTCGACGTAGTAACGAACGTTGCTCATCAGATCGATGGGCATGCCACCCATCCGGGCAGCCTTCATGAATAACCACGCCGGCGTCGGTATAACCTTGACCGATCGGCCGACCGCCCGGCCAATCGCACTGGCCATGTCCTCGGCGCCGAGTAGCTCGGGTCCGGTAGGACGATAGCTCTTCCCAACATGCCTCGCGGGATCCATGAGGACCGCGACCGCGACTCGCGCGATGTCTTCATTCGAAGGTGGCGCGTTGCGGCTATTGCCGAAAATCCAGGGAAAGATTCCGAGATGCGCAGCCAGTCCAATCGTGACGAGGTAGGAATCGGCGAAGAACCCGGGGTTGATGATGGTATGCGCGACTCCGGGCGTCATCGAGAACAACCGGTCTGCCAGCCAGCTCTGTCGCGTCATAAGCGAGGGATGCGAGGCGTGTGACAACCACTGCGTCAAGCCGACGATCTGTTCTAGCCCGGATTCCCTGGCGGCGACCGCGAAGGCCACCGCTCCCTGAATCATGTATGGATCGTAAGGTGGACAAAAATAGGCGCGCTGGACGTCCTTCAATGCGTCGGACACCCGCTCGACATCGCTGATGTCGGCGAGCGCTATCTCGGCTCCCTGTGCCTTCAGCCGCGCGCTGCGGCCATCTTCGCGGTGCACCATGGCGCGCACGGGATAACGCGCTTTCAGTAATTGGGCAGTAACTACGCTGCCTGTCTTCCCGGTCGCACCCGTCACGAGGATTCTTGGTTTGATCATGTTCTCTCCTTTCCAATCGTATGAGATTATGTAAATAATCTTATGGCTGCAAAAAAAATCAAAAACTCGTCAATAAATGTCCCCTGACGGTGTCAAGAATTGTTTGTTTAGCTTTTGGATCGGCCATTGTGCGCGCAAAAGAAATTGCGCCCGACATCGCTGTAATTGCCACAATGAAATTTCTTTCCTTCTCTGCGGCATTGCACCCCGGTACGATTGCCATGATTTCGTCGCGATGTTGTTTGAGCAGGGCTGCGACTTCTTTCTTCATCGCTGGCTTCGAGCGCGCGATGTCTCCAGCAAACGCGGCGAGCGGACAACCCTTCTCCGGGTGGTCACAGTGTTCCATGGAGAGATAGCCATTTATGAATTCCCTCCAGCCCTCTCCGATCGGAGCGGCCTTGGCACGGGCAAGCAACTTTCTGCGAACATCTTGGAGACTCTCCCCAATCGCCTCCACCAGCAGATTGTCTTTGCTATGGAAATGCTTATAGAAGCCGCCGACGGTCAGGCCGGACGCCTGCATTACTTGGGCAACGCCCGCTCCGCTCAATCCGTGGGAACGAAACTGGCGCGAGGCGTTCTTTACGATGCGGCGATGAGTCTCGGCCTTGTGCTGGCGCGGATAACGCATACCGCACTAGATTATAGCGATAATCCCATCGATTCATAAAATCGCTACGCGGAGGGAAATGTTGGAGAATTCACTCAGGGATGAATAATGGTGGCCAGGGAGGGAGTTGAACCCCCGACGCCAGCCTTTTCAGGGCTGCGCTCTACCACCTGAGCTACCTGGCCACTTCTTGTTCGCACCTTCTGCTCACAAAACGGCGGACGACCAAAATAACCGCGCCGCTTGTTCTCGGAGTGCTTGCGCTCTCACCGGGCGGGACGCCGCGAAGCAAAACAGCCAATGCGCTGGGACCGTGCGGAACCTTCGAATTATAACAATGTCCAGCGCATCTCTCAAAATCGTTCTCAAGATTCTTGCCACCGATTGCGGGCTCTTCTGCGCGGCATCACCCTGAATTCAATCTCGCGAACGGTCGCTCGGCACGCCGTTCATGACTGTCATTGCGCAGTGATTGCTTCCGAACCAGTAAGGAATCTCCCGATAGTCGCTCACATCGAAAACCGCCAAGTCGGCGTCTTTGCCCGGTTCCACGCTGCCCTTGCAATCGCCCAGACGAAGAGCCCAAGCGGCGTTAATCGTCGACGCGACGATCGCTTCCGCAGGCGACATCTTCATGTGCGTGCAGGCCAGCGACATCGCCATCGGCATGCTGAGCGTCGGCGAGGAGCCAGGATTGTAGTCGGTTGCCAGGGCGACGGCGACTCCGGCGCCGATGAACCGCCGAGCGTCAGGAAAACGGGACAGCCCGAGAAAGTAATTAGCTCCGGGAACGAGAGTCGCGACCGTGTCGCTTGCGGCGAGCGCCGGGAGATCGGCGTCGTTCACGTAGTCCATGTGATCGAGCGAGGCGGGCCTGAATCGGAGGAAAGGCCCGAGCCGAGTCTCGCTAAGTTGTCCCATGTGGGCGCGAACGGAAAGGCCGTTTTCGGTAGCGGCGCGGAAAATCTGCTCAGCCTTTTCCGCGCTGAATGCGCCGCGATCGCAGAACACGTCGGCGAAGGCGGCCAGCTTGCGCTTGGCTACAGCGGGCAGCATCTTCCCGCAGATGAGTTGAACGTAAGCTTCAGGTCGTTCTCGGAATTCGGGCGGTACCGCATGCGCGCCGAGGAAAGTCGGAACCACGGTTCCGGGCCATCTGCGGGCGGCTTCGCGGATTGCTTCCAGCGACTTTAATTCCGAGGCGAAATCCAGGCCGTATCCGGACTTGGCTTCAACCGTTGTCGTACCGTGGCTGGCCATGTCATCAAAGGTCGTGAGCAGCTTGGCGGTAAGCGCGGATTTTGCCGCCTTCCGCACCCCGTCAATGCTGGAGCGAATTCCTCCGCCCGCCTCGGCGATCTCTTCGTAGCTCGCGCCGGAAATCCGCTTCTCAAAATCGATTAGCCTCGGATGCGCGAAAACCGGATGCGTGTGCGAATCGATCAATCCAGGCAGCACGACGCGGTTGCGGCAATCAATCTCTGTGACCTTTCTGCGATTCTTCTTCAGCCAGGGATCGCGCAGCGCCTCTTTCGTTGTGCCGGCGGAGACAATCTTCCCTCCGAGGCAGAGCACCGCGGCGTCTTCGATGATGCCTAGATCCGAAAGAGCAACGCCGTGGCGTGGACCTCGCTCCGCGGAACGCAGCGTTACCAGTTGGCCGATATTGATCAACAAAAGCGGCTTGCTTTTCACTCGACAACGATATCAGCATTGCAGTCCGGAGCGAAGATCGGCCAATCCTTCGCTGGTAATCTGTCAATACTTCGCTCTGGCCGTGACAGAAAGAAGAAAGGGATAGTGAAGCGTGTGCACGTCCGCTTACCTGCGAAGGGCCCATACGTCTAATATGGACTGCCGGAGTCTTGGGGATTGACCGTTCAAGCTGCTACCCGACTGTTCGCCTTGCTGCTCGTGTTAGCAGCTTCCCTTGCATTTGCCCAACCTGAATTTCAGTCGATTCAGATTCCGCGCGTCAGCGAACCGCCAAAGATCGAGGAATTTCTCGGTATGGAGGTGCCAGCCAAGTGGCAGGGCAAGCTGGCCAAAGTCGACCGCTTCACCCAGCGTGTTCCCAGCGACGGCGCTCCCGTTTCGCAGCGCACTGAAGCCTATCTGGGATACGACGACAAGAACCTGTACACGATCTTCATCTGCTTCGACGCCGAACCGCAAAAGCTACGCGCCCGTCTCTCTCGCCGGGAAGACATCTTTGACGATGACACGGTCGAGATCATCCTCGATACGTTTCACGACCATCGTCACGCCTACGCCTTCAATGTCAACCCTCTGGGCGTGCAACAAGATGCGTTGTGGACGGAGGGGCCGGGCTCCGGAAACGATAACTTTGATCAATCGTTCGACACCGTCTGGAACTCGGCCGGCAAACTTACCGACCGCGGCTTCGTCGTCTGGATCGCAATTCCGTTTCGCAGTCTGCGGTTCTCCTCTGCAGACCCGAAAACCTGGGGTATCTTTCTCAATCGCGGCATTCCGCGCAATAATGAAGATACATTCTGGCCTCCCTATACCAGCCGCATTCAAGGGCGCCTAAATCAGGAAGGCACAGCGACCGGTCTCGAGAAAATCTCGCCGGGACGTAACCTGCAACTCATCCCTTATGGCATCTTCCGGTCATTCAAGGAAGTAGATCTCACCGATCCTAACAATCCCTTCTATTCGCAGCGGTCCGCTTTTGGCCAGGCTGGCCTCGACGCCAAGGTCGTGCTCAAAGACAAGTTCGTTCTCGACCTGACCGCCAACCCCGATTTCAGCCAGATCGAATCCGATCAGCCTCAGGTTACGGTGAACCAACGCTTCGAAGTCTTCTTTCCAGAGAAGAGACCATTCTTCGAAGAGAATGCAAATTACTTTCAGACGCCCATCAATCTGGCGTTCACGCGGCGCATCGTCGATCCGAAGTGGGGAGTGCGGCTGACTGGAAAAAATGGTCCGTGGGGTGTTGGGGCGTTAGTGGCCGAAACCGACTCACCCAGTGAGCAAGTCTCTACCACGAACCCTTTGTTCGACCACCATGCTCTTTTTGCGATCAGCCGCGTCAGCTACGACCTTGGCGCTCAGTCTCACGTCGCCGCCATGTACGCGGACCGCGAAGTGAATGGCTTCTTCAACCGCGTGGGCAGCGTCGATGGACGCTTCAGGATCGACGACCATTGGACGGCGAACCTGCAGGGAGCGTACAGCGCCACCGTCAATCCCTCGGATCCGCTATTCAACCAATTCAATACGACGGGAACCAACCAGGCAGGAACCGCCGCTGAAGTGATCGTGCAACGCGATGGCCGCAGTCTCAGGTATTTCTTCGACTACTCTGACCGTAGCCCGAACTTTCGCACCCTCACGGGATTCGATCCGCAGCCCGATATTAACGCGATCGATTCACTCCTCCAATACACCTTTCATCCCGAAGGCAAGCGCCTCATTACCTGGGGACCGTACATGGAGGTCTTTCAGAATATTGATCATGAAGGCAACCACATTAACTCAGGGTATTTTCCCGCCCTGAAGATGGAATTGGCAGGACAGACGTTTTTCACCGTGCTCTATGCGGCGGAAATGGAGCGCCTACGCAATCAGGATTTCTCCCAGATTCCCGTCGACGACATCCAGAAGTACGTCCGCCACACCACCGAGTTTCAGTTCAACACGAATTATTTCCGGAAGGTATACCTGCAAGCCGATTACCGCTTCGGAACGCGCGTGAACTACGATGCTGCCTGTGTTGGACCGGACAAAGATTACAAGACATGCACTTCACTCTATTTCCCCTTCCTGGCGCGTCGCACCAGTGCAAACGTCACGCTCACCGTGCGGCCGACCCGCTCGTTGCGAATCGACAATACCTACATCATGTTTCGCTTGCGGGAGTGTCCGTCGTGCCCGAATCCACAACCCGGATTAACTCGCCCGACCGGCAGCATGAATAACCACATCATCCGGAGCAAATGGAATTACCAGTTCACTAAGGAGTTTTCATTCCGCTTCATCGGGCAGTACAACTCGGTGCTGGCGAACCCAAACTTCACCTACTTGCAAACGTCCAAGAACTTCAATGCCGATTTCCTCTTCACTTACCTGGTGCATCCGAGCACAGCGCTTTACGTCGGCTACAACACGAACCTGGAAAACATCGGCGACTCACTATCTCCCGACGGCCTCGGAGGCCTTAATCACGATCCGAACAGCCGCCTGCACAACGACGGCCGCAATTTCTTCGTGAAGGCTTCTTATTTGTTTAGGTTTTGAGGGAGAGCTTCGCACGCGGCTTCGGCAGAAAACCCACCACGGAGACACGGAGGCACTGAGGAGTGAAAGGATCATCGAACTCGACGCAGGACTCCTCGGGTGAGGACGGGTACGTTGAAGTTAATCATCAGCCCGACGTGTTTTCCCGTCAGCTTGAGGTAAGTCAACAGTTGAGCCTCATGAACGCTTAAAAGCCTCTCCACTGATTTCAACTCGACCACCACCTCTTCTGCGACAATCAGATCGATGCGATACTTCCCGTTCGTTTCTCGTCCCTTGTAGAAGACAGGGATTTCAACTTGTGCGAAGAAGGGGATCCCGCGCAGCCGTAATTCCTGGCACATGCATTCTTCGTAGATTGATTCGAGAAGTCCGGGACCACGCTCCCGATGAACCTCAATGGCGGCGCCAATGATGCCTTCAGTAAGCGCCTCAGAAAGAAGCCCAATGTTGCTCCGTGTCTCCGTGCCTCCGTGGTGGATGTTCATTTGCGGTCCATCGGAATGCGAACGCCCTTCTCTTTAGCGAACGCCTTCGCCTCGTCATATCCCGCGTCCACGTGCCGAATCACGCCCATTCCCGGATCCGTCGTCAGCACTCGCTCGATGCGCTTGGCCATCATCTCGGTGCCATCAGCGACGGTGACTTGTCCGGCGTGCAGCGAGTAGCCGATGCCAACTCCTCCGCCGTTGTGGATTGACACCCAGGACGCGCCTGCTGCTGTGTTGACCAGTGCGTTCAGCAACGGCCAGTCGGCGACCGCGTCGCTACCATCCTTCATGCTCTCGGTTTCGCGGAAGGGCGATGCAACCGAGCCGCAGTCGAGGTGATCGCGGCCAATCACGATCGGAGCCTTGATCTTTCCCTTCTTGACCAGATCATTGATTGCCAGCCCAAACTGCGCACGCTCGCCATATCCAAGCCAGCAGATGCGAGCAGGCAGTCCCTGGAACTTGATCCGCTTCCGGGCCAGTTCAATCCAGCGCCGCAGGCTGCCATTTTCAGGGAACAACTCCAGAACCAAATCGTCCGTGACCGCGATATCGGAAGCTTCGCCCGAAAGCGCGGCCCAGCGGAACGGTCCGCGTCCTTCGCAGAACAGCGGACGAATATACGCAGGCACGAATCCCGGAAAATCGTACGCGTTCTGCACGCCGCGCTGGAACGCGAACGTCCGAATGTTGTTGCCGTAATCAAACGTGACCGATCCCATCTTTTGCAATCGCAGCATGCCCTCGACGTGACGGGCCATCGCATCCAAGGACCGCTCCTGATATGCCTTCGGGTCTGTCTTTCGCAGTTCCAGAGCGGCCTCAAACGTCATGCCATTCGGCACATATCCATTCAGCGGATCGTGCGCTGAGGTCTGATCGGTGAGAATGTCAGGAACGACTCCGCGCTCGGCAAGTTCAGGGATAATGTCGGCGCAATTGCCGACCAGTCCGACAGAAACATTTTCCTTCTTGCGCACCGCATTCTTCAGAATGCGCAGCGCCTCGTCCAAAGTCGTCACCAGAAAATCACAGTAGCCAGTCTTCAGACGCTTCTTGATGCGCTCGGGATCAACATCAATTCCGAGAAACGCCGCGCCTGTCATCGTGGCCGCCAGTGGCTGCGCTCCGCCCATGCCGCCCATGCCGCCGGAGACGATCAGCTTTCCGCTCAGGTCGCCACCAAAGTGCTTATCGCCCGCGGCGTTGAACGTCTCGTATGTGCCTTGCACGATACCTTGCGAGCCGATGTAGATCCACGACCCGGCAGTCATTTGGCCATACATCATCAAGCCGGCGCGTTCCAGTTCGTTGAACTTCTCCCAGTTGGAAAAATGTCCGACCAAATTCGAGTTGGCAATCAGCACGCGCGGCGCGTACTCATGCGTCTTGAACACACCGACCGGCTTGCCCGACTGCACCAGCAGCGTCTCGTCGTTCTCAAGTGCCTTTAACGACTGGACGATCGCCTTGTAGCAATCCCAGTTGCGCGCGGCCTTGCCTGTGCCTCCATAAACGACGAGGTCCTGCGGACGCTCGGCAACTTCCTCGTCGAGGTTGTTCATGAGCATGCGCATGGCGGCTTCCTGCTGCCATCCCTTGCAGATAAGCGAAGTGCCGCGCGGCGCGCGGATATAAGAAGATGTAGGAGCTTCGGAGTCAACGGGCATGGAGATATGGTAGTTGGTCCGAAGCGGGTTTGTCAGCACTCCGATTCCTCGTCGGCGGTTGGAAAGAGGATCGGTGACGAGAGATGCCGCCGGCCTGCCATGAAAAAACGGACCGCATTGGCACGAGCCCAGGTTAGCTACTAGATGACGGTCGCGAACCTGGGCACATGCATATAACGCCGGGCCAGCTTCTCGCTAGCCCGGCTATCTAATACGGCAAGACATACGTATTCGTCAGGCTTACCGGATACAGGAAGTCGATCGTCAAATCGGCTGCGGCGCCGTTCTCCTGCAACGTACCGGTACCCTGAATGACGGCGGGCGAATTAGTGAAGAAACCGAGGGCAATGTTATTGCTTGAGATCGCAAACAAGCCTGCGGTGAAGCCGGTCGCAAAGACATAGTGTCCGCCTCCGGTCGTGGTAAACGGAGTGTCCGTGAGGTTACTCACATTCACCAGGTTGGCTGTGCCGCCTCCGAAGCCGCCGTCTGTGTCGGTAATGCCAGTCACCTGCCATACGCTGTCGGTGAGATGGGTCGAAATGATGGCCAGCGGCTCGTACGCGGATTTTGCAATCGGGGCCGGAGGCGTGCCTCCATTTAGAGGTATCGACACGGCAGAAAATCCGTATTTGAACAGCGGGAACGTTCCCGTTGCGTTCTGAACGGTTGCGAACAGAATGTTGGCCGAATACGCGCTGCCGCTTGGCGCCGCCAGGAACGCCTCAGGAAGTTGATTGCCGGCAGTGTAGTTGGCAAGCGTAGTGGGAGTGGTTGTCGTGGTGCCCACCTTCAGGGTGTAAAGGGTTGCCGTTGACTTAGTCGGGTCTGGAAGACCGCCTGTGATCGGGTTAGAACTGAACTCCAGGGCAACCACGGAATCGTTGCTGCCGATCAGTTGATAGCCCTGCGTTCCGGAAGCGGACGCGGCCACGAAGGATGGCGTCGTGTAGAGGGCCTTCGGAGTTCCGCCGGTCAGTGCCACCTGAGTGAACGTGTCGGTTGTGGTGTTGCTGGCGCCGGGAGTCATGACCGTGTAGTACAGGTTGGTATCGTCCTGTACAGCCGGGTTGCCAATCGTCCCAGTCATCAGGTTCTGGATCAGAGAGGCTGCCAGCGTTCCACCGTCGATGCGGTATAGCTCATTTTTCGTAGTGGTTGACACCTGAAAGAAGATCTCCGAGGTGCTCAAGGTGGCCGCGTCTAAGACGCCCGCAACGTAGCTGGCGCCTGTTATGCCCGTTATCTTCTCTGTCGGTGAGGTGAAGGTGTCGTCGGCATAGAGGTCAAACGAGTTCGTGGTGGAAGCGTAGAGCAACAGCCCAACCAATTTGCCGTTCTGGTATACCGCCTGGATGGTGGTTGTGTTGATGCTCACTACGACGGGAGCCGTCGTCTTTGAATCCGTGTAATGAACGACCTCGAAGGTGCCGCCGCCCGAGCTGCACTGTGTTGAGGTGCCGACCTCAATGACCGCGAAGAGAGTGGTCGGCTGGGTGACGTCAGTCTCGGCCGAGGCTCCGACTGCACAAATTTGCTGGGTCGACGGCACGACCAGGTTGCTGATCTGGGTTGGCGTTGGGACAGTTGATGTGCCGGCCAGCGTCAGCCCGAAAATTCTGGTTTTGCCGGTTGAGTCGGTGTCGGCATACATGATGACCTGCGGCGAGTAAGTCACCACACCGCCGCTCGACGAGATTTGCGTTCCGATCCCGAGAAGCTGGTTCGTGTCCGTGGTTACAAAGGTTGGAGCAGGCGACGAGCTCAGCTTGTCAGAGGGGATCAGGAACAGTCCGTTCTTCCCGGCGGGAGTTACATTGGGGATGGGCGTTGCCTGATAGGGGATCCAATACGCGCTGCCGCCACCGCCTGCGGAGCAGGCCACGGTGACGTTGGTGACATTGGAATTGCCCACGGTACCCGAACCGTTAGTGACGGTGCAGGTTTCGCCGGAGGGCTGCGTGCCGACGGTGACATCGTAGGTCGCGCCGCTTGGTAATGGTGTGTGGAATGTGAAGGCCCCAATGGCAGTCAAGGTCAGCGCATCCCCGCCGTTGTCGAGCAGCGTCACCGACTTGCCGCTGGCCAACCCTGAGATTGTGCCACCGATGGTGTAGGTCTGGGATGATGTGCAGGCGACTTGCACTGTGGTGACGTTCTTTGTTCCGACTGTACCCGATCCACCCGTGACCGTGCAGGTTTCCCCGGTAGGTTGCGTGCCGACGGTCACATTGTAGGTAGCGCCCGTGACCAAGGCGGTCTTAAAGGTGAATTTTCCGTTGACCGTCCGCTTCAGCGCATCGCCGCCGTTGTCGAGCAATGTCACAGACGCTCCGGTGTTTAACCCCGAGACGGTGCCTCCGATGGTGTATTTGCACGCGACCTTGACCGTGGTCACGTTCTTGGTGCCGACTTTGCCCGAACCACCGGTCACCGAACAGGTTTCACCGCTAGGCTGAGTGCCGACAGTGACCTTGTAGGTCGCACCAGTAGGTAATGCAGTTGCGAATGTGAAGGCACCATTGACCGCCACCTTGAGCGAATCGCCGCCGTTGTCGAGCAGGGTCACCGAGGTGCCGCTGTTCAATCCCGAGACTTTGCCACCGATAGTGAAATTTCCGGCGTGTGAGTATTGCGCTGATGCAATCGCCCCAAGTAGGGCGAATATCGCTGCGAATATCTTCGTCCGATCGACTTGCATGCAACCTCCGTTTATGTCGCGTCGGCTCCGTTGCAGAGACGTAGCCTCGCCGCTCAAATCCGCGACAATGGCAACGAAGTATTGGCCGTCTCTTTTGCGAAGCTCCGCGTGGAAACAAATACGGGGGCAGCAACCCTGGCCCCGGGGGAATGGTCGGGAATCATATCACCCCAAACACCAGAAGGGAAGCGGCATTTAGAGGGAAAACATTTATAGAAGGTCCGCGAGAACTCTGCCTCTGGGATGTGAGAACCAGCTTACTCCCACTCAATCGTTCCCGGAGGTTTCGACGTTACGTCGTATACGACCCGATTCACGCCGCGAACTTCGTTGACGATCCTGTTCGACATCGTCTTCAGTACTTCGTACGGCAGCGGAACCCAATCCGCGGTCATGCCATCCTCGGAGTGGACGGCGCGAATCGCGCACGTGTATGCGTACGTTCGCTGGTCGCCCATCACTCCTACCGACATTACTGGGAGTAAGACCGCGAACGACTGCCAGATTTTCTGGTAGAGTCCGGCTTTTTTGATTTCGCCGACTACGATGTCGTCGCACTCGCGGAGCAGGTCAGCGCGGTCCTTTGTTACTTCACCTAAAATCCGAACAGCCAAGCCTGGGCCCGGAAATGGCTGCCGCTGCAGGATGTCTTCGGGCATGCCGAGGTCGCGGCCGATTCTCCGGACTTCATCTTTGAATAGGTCTTTGAGCGGCTCGATCAGCTTGAGTTTCATCTTCGCCGGCAGTCCGCCGACGTTGTGGTGCGACTTGATGACCTCGGACGGTCCGCGCACGGAACGCGATTCGATCACGTCGGGATAGAGCGTGCCTTGCACCAGCCACTTGACCTTGCCTTCTTCTTTTTCAATCCGTCGCGCTTCTTTATCGAAAACCGCGATGAACTCCCGGCCGATGATTTTGCGCTTCTTCTCGGGATCGGTGACGCCCGCCAGCTTCTTCATGAAACGTTCTGTAGCATCGACCGCGACCAGGTGCAGCCCGAGATTATCGCGCAGGTTCTGCTGCACCTTTTCGAATTCGTTCTTGCGTAGGACTCCGTTGTTGACGAAGACGCAGGTCAGGCGCGATTTGCCGGAAGCGTCGCGCATGGCGCGGTCGACCAGTACGGCTGCTACTGAGGAATCGACTCCTCCGGAAAGGGCGCAGATGGCCCGCCCGTTGCCGACTTGGGCCTTCACCTGAGCGACCGTTGCGTCGATGAAGTGCTGCGGCGTCCACGAAGGTTTTGCACCGCAAATGTTGACGGCGAAGTTCTTCAAAATGTCGGCACCGAGTGGCGTGTGATGGACTTCGGGATGGAACTGCACCGCGAACATCTTTCTTTCAGCGTTCTCAATCGCAGCGACAGCGTGCGGAGTCTTCGCAGTCAGGCGGAAGCCGGCGGGCAGTTCTTCGGCGGAGTCGCCGTGCGACATCCAGACGGCGAGCAACCTTGGCAGTCCGTGGAAAAGCTGCGAGTCGGAGTGCTGGACTTCGACTTTGGCGTGTCCGTATTCTCGTTTCGCAGCCGGCGTGACTTTGCCGCCGAGCGCGTAGACCATGAACTGCAGCCCGTAGCAGATGCCAAGCACGGGGATTCCGAGATCGAAGACGCGCTTGTCGGCGTGCGGCGCGTTCTTGTCGTAGACCGAAGACGGTCCGCCGGAAAGAATGATCCCGAAAGGATTATAGCTGCGGATTTCGTCGAGCTTGGCGTTGAACGGAAGGACGACGGAGAAGATTTTCTGTTCGCGGATGCGGCGCGCGATGAGCTGCGAATACTGCGCGCCAAAGTCGAGGACAACGATTGCCTGGCTAAGCTTGGATTGGGTTTCCACTGTTGAGTGTCTCAGATTTGTTTCCGCAGTGTAAAGCCTGCAGTTGTCTCGTGGCTAGTGGCTCCGAATGTCAACGTTTGCGACATGTCTTTGTGCAGGCGATTTTCTGCGACCTGCTTGAATCGTCCGACATCTTTAGGAGAAACGCAGAAAATGCAAATCGGGCCGAACACGCGCTGTGTGGGGCGCGACGTCGTGCAGCGTGACGTTTCTGAGCGCAGTCGGCATTTGTTCAACTCAACCGACAACCATGACGAGGAGTAGCGATATGAAATCCATAGTACGGCTGGCAGCGCTGGCCACACTCGCGTTCGCAGTAACGAACCTTGGATTTGCCCGGAACAGCAACAAGAACGAAGGCAACTTCACGTTACAGACCAAAACTCAAGTCGGATCGGCCGAACTCACTCCGGGACAATACAAGGCGCAATGGACGGAAGAAAGCGGCGGAGCGGTCAAAGTCGACATTCTGCAGCACGGCAAAACTGTCGTTACTGTGGAAGGCAAACTGAAAGACTTGCAGCAGCGAGCCCCTTATGATGCGGTGGTCACTAAGCCGCTCAATGACAACCTAACCACTATCGACGAAATTGATTTCAGCAACCGGACCCAGGCTCTGGTGCTGGGCGAGTAGCAAAAGAGTGGGAACACGAGCGGGCTCGCGTTGCACCAGCGGGCCCGCAACTTGAACCGCAGTTACTTCACAACAATATTCACGAGCTTTTGCGGTACCACGATTACTTTGACGATCTGCTTGCCACCAATTGCTGCCTTCACTTTTTCATCGGCAAGCGCTGATTGCCTGATCTGATCCTCGGCTGCGTTCGCGGGAACGACGACTAGCCCGCGCAGTTTTCCGTTCACCTGCACCGGAATCTCGATTTCGTCTTCGGCAGCCAGCGCCGGATCGTACTTTGGCCAGGTGGCTTTCAGTAGATTGCTGGTCTCGCCGGTCATCTCCCACAGTTCGTGCGCGAAGAAAGGCGCCATCGGAGCCAGCAAGAGAGCGATGTTGCGCTGGACTTCGAGAATCAAGGATGCGGAAACTCGCCCTGCCTTGATTGCATCCTCGGCTGCATAGACGTCGTTGACCAGTTCCATGATGGCTGCGATGCACGTATTAAAGTGCCAGCGTCCTTCAAAGTCGTGGCTGACGCGCTTGATCGTCTGATGCAGCTTTCGTTGGATTGCCCGCGCCTCTGGTGGCAACGAATCGCCCTGAGCAGCGGCCGGAGACGCGGCAAGCCGCGTCTCTACCGAAGAGTTGCGGAGGAAGAAACGATACACACGGCCCAGAAACCGCTGGATGCCTTCGATGCCAGATTCCTGCCAATCCAAATCGCGATCAGGAGGCGCCGCGAACAGGCTGTAGAGGCGCGTGGCGTCGGCTCCGTAGCGCGCGACCATTTCGTCTGGAGACACCACGTTGCCCAGGCTCTTCGACATCTTCGCGCCGTCTTTGATCACCATGCCCTGGGTGAACAGGCGATCGGCGGGTTCGTCGTTCTTGACCAGACCCATGTCGCGCATGAACTTCGTCCAGAAGCGTGAATAGATAAGGTGAAGAATCGCATGCTCCACCCCACCGATGTATTGGTCGATCGGAAACCAGTAGGCGATCTTCTCGCTGTCGAACGGAGCTTTGTCATTCTTCGCGTCGGCGTAGCGGTAGAAGTACCAGGACGAATCGACAAAGGTATCCATGGTGTCGGTTTCGCGGCGCGCGGGGCCGCCACATTTTGGACACGTGGTATTCACGAATTCGGGCACGTTCCCCAACGGAGAACCGCCAGCCAGCGTGACTTTCACGTTGTCAGGCAGAATTACTGGCAGATCTTTTTCCGTCAGCGGCACAACACCGTCTTTTTCGCAGTAGACCATGGGAATCGGCGTTCCCCAATAGCGTTGGCGCGAGATACCCCAGTCTTTCAAGCGGAAGGTCACCGTCGCTTTGCCGAAACCCTTCTCGGCGGCAAAAGCGGACATCTTGCGGATCGCCTCGTCGCACGTCAGGCCGCTGTATTCACCGGAGTTCACCAGAATGCCTTCGGTGGTGGTGAAGGGGAGCGGCGGTTCGGCCATGGTTTCTTCCGGGTCATTCGACTGCGGCAGAATCACCAGGCGGATCTCGAGTTTGTACTTCGTCGCAAATTCGTAGTCGCGCTCGTCGTGCGCGGGCACGCTCATGATCGCGCCCGTGCCGTAGTCCATGAGGATGTAGTTGGC
Organism: Terriglobia bacterium; assembly: GCA_963847715.1. Lineage (GTDB taxonomy): Bacteria > Acidobacteriota > Terriglobia > Terriglobales > Acidobacteriaceae > Acidiflorens. Next base: position 102,268 of record CAWKAZ010000015.1, on the reverse strand, counting down.
CACCCATACGGGGACCGCTTCGCCGTTGTACGGATTCTTCGCGTAGCGTCCGGTGAAGACGCCGTGCTTTTCGATGGCACCGATGTCGCCAGATTCTTTGGCGCGACGCTGCTCCGCAATCAGGTTCTCGACTTGAGCACGCAATTCAGCGTTGCGCGTGACCAGGTCGCAGACGATGGGATGTTCGGGCGCTAACTGTATCGACGTCGCACCGTAGATCGTGTCGACGCGCGTGGTGAAGACGGTGATGGTTGAGCCCGCAGGGCCGACCGTACCGCCGAGATCGAAATCGACAAGCGTGCCTTCGCTGCGGCCGATCCAGTTCTGTTGCATGATGCGAACTTTTTCCGGCCAGCCTTGCAGCTTTTCCAAATCACGCAGTAATTCGTCAGCGTATTTCGTGATGCGCAAGAACCACTGCTCGAGTTCGCGCTGCTCGACCGGCTGATCCTCATGTCGCCAGCACATGCCGCCGACAACCTGCTCGTTCGCGAGCACGGTGGCGCATTGCGGACACCAGTTCACCTTGCTTCGTTTGCGATAGGCGAGTCCGGCCTCGTACAGCTTCAGAAAGAACCACTGGTTCCAGCGGTAGTAATCGGGCAGGCAGGTGGTGACCTCGCGGGACCAGTCGTAGCCGAAGCCGATGCGCTTCATCTGCGACTTCATGGCCGCGACGTTGGAGAGCGTCCACTCCTTCGGCGGAGTGTTGTTCTTGATGGCCGCATTCTCGGCAGGCAAGCCAAAAGAATCCCAGCCCATGGGATGCAGCACGTTGAAGCCGTTCATCCACTTGTAGCGGGCCAGCGCATCGCCGATTGAATAGTTGCGGACGTGTCCCATGTGCAAGGCACCAGAAGGGTAGGGGAGCATCTCAAGCGCGTAATACTTCGGCTTGGTGGTGTGGACCTCGGCGGCATAGAGCGACGGATCGCTTTGCCAGCGCGCAATCCATTTTTCTTCGACGCGCTGGGCGTCATAGCGCTCTTCGGTACGGTCAGGACGCGCAGGAGAGGATGGTTGTTCTTCTTGTGGCATAGATAAGGATCACGGAGTAAAGAATAATCCTTGATTTTACAACGGCGGAGGCTCGGCGCAGCGAAAGCCTCGACCGAGAGGAGATTGATTGAAGAGAGTTGCTTCGTCGCATCGTCTAACTCACTGCTTTCTTCTCGAACTGCCGCAGCCCGACAAGCAGTAGCAGAACGTCGAAGAAAACGAGCGCGGCGAGCACCGCGACGATCGACAAATGCGGGAACTGCGGCGCCAGGGTGGCGCGCATGCCTTCGCTGGCGTAGACCAGCGGGTTGATGAGCACGACTTTTTGCAGGATGGGAAAGGTTTTCAGGGCGCTCCACGGATAGTACGTACAGCCGAAGAAAATCATGGGCGTAATGACCATGCCGAACATCAGGCCGATGTGTTGCTGGTTGATGCTGCATCCCAAGGCCAGTCCTCCGCAGGCGGAGAAAGTTGCTACCAGCACGATGACCACCGCGAAGGTCAGCGGCGAGTGAATACTGATATCGACTCCGGGACGAAGCACGAGCCACGCCAGCGGGATGACGATCAAACCAGCGACGACCGCCTGTAACATTCCAGCGATGACTTTCTCGATCGCGATCCAGCCCACACCGATCGGAGCGAGCAGGCGATCTTCGATTTCGCGGGTGAACTGAAACTCGGAAATCAGCGGCATGGCCACCGCCCAGATTCCGGTGAAAACCATGCTGATGGCGATGATGCCCGGGAGCAGAAGGCTCTTGTACGCAGCCGGCATATATCCGCTGCTCACCATCACTCGTCCGAACACAAAGACGAAGAGCAGCGGCTGCAAGAAGGTTTGCAGAAAGAGTTGAATCGCGTTGCGCCGCGCTACGTGGGCGTCACGGGCCAGCATTGCGCCAAACGTTTTCCAGTTCAATCGCGCAGGCTCCTTCCGGTATGGTGCAGAAACAGGTTTTCCAAACTGGGCTCGGAGATGTGGACGTCAGATAATTCCGCGCCGGTTTGTGCAGCCAGGTTGGCGATTTCTGGGATGAGCGAGCCGCCGCGATCGGCGTAAACGTCGACGCCGGAGTGGTCGAACTGACTTGCCGCATTCCTAGCAGCGTTTTCCAGCACGCCCTTGGCCTCTGAATTCAAGGAGCGCACTTCGCGCACCCCGGACAGCGCCTGTAGACGCTGGAGCAGATCGGCACTCTGGTTCCCGAAACGCAGACGCAGCAGGTATCCACCCGGGATCGACGCCTTCAGTTGCGCCGGAGTGCCCAGGGCGATACCCTGGCCGTGGTCGATGATGGCGATGCGCTGGCAGAGCGCGTCCGCCTCTTCCATATTATGGGTGGTCAGCACGACGGTCTTTCCCGCCTGGTGATATTCGCGAATGATCTCCCACAGAAGAATTCGGGTTTGCGGATCGAGTCCGGCACTCGGTTCGTCCAGAAACAGAACCTGCGGATCGTGCATCATGGCCCGCGCAATCGAGAGGCGCTGCATCATGCCGCCCGAAAACCCTCGCGTCATCTGGTGGGCGCGCTCGGTGAGCTTGAATTTTTCCAGCAAAGCGTCGGCGCGTTCGTTTCTGAGCTTAGACCCAATGCCAAAGTAGGCGGCGTGGAAAACCAGAATCTCGCGGGCGGTCAAAGAAAAATCCAGATTCGGACGCTGCGGCACTACTCCGATCAGGCGCTTGACCTGGGCCTGTTCTTTCCACACCTCGTGGCCGCCGATCCAGGCCTGGCCGGAAGTCGGACGGACTCGGGTGGTGAGCACGCCGACGGTGGTGGATTTGCCGGCGCCGTTCGGTCCAAGCAGACCGAAAATCTCGCCTGCCTGAACCTCCAGAGAGAGCCCGTTCAGGGCTCGAATCTCAGGCTTGGGCTGCTTTTTCCCTTTCGCATCGGCGCGCGCGATAAATCCACCGGCAGCGCCCACCAGGGGCGGCGAGGAGTGATAGACCTTGCCCAGTTCTTGTGTGCGAACACCAACGGCCATGCTGAGAAGACCCCAATCTGTCAGCGGGTAGGATTTCGGCAGTATATCGCAGCCGCGGGGAGGCGAATCGCGGGTTGACGTTTCTGCTCGCCGGCTGGCGCTCGGTAACCGCGATGGCTGGTTATTAAAGTAAACTGAACGTGTTCAAGTTCTCCCTTGACTCCCCACCATGGCCTAATCTAAGATTTGAACATGTTCAAGTCCTCGGAAATCACGGACAAGGGAGAGCAGAGTCGAGATGCGATTCTCGATAACGCACTCCAGCTATTTCGCCACAAGGGCTTTGATAACACGAAGATGCGAGAGATTGCGGCGCAGGCCGGCACTGCTCTGGGGGCCGCTTACTACTATTTCCCCAGTAAAGAAGCAATCGTGCAGGCCTATTACGACAAGGTCCAACGCGAGCACGAGCGCCGGGTTGGGGAGGCCCTGGCCGTGCATAAGTCAAAGCTGCGCGATCGACTGGGGATCGTCTTCCATTCCAAGCTCGACATTCTGCACGACGACCGAAAATTGCTGGGCACGATTTTTCGCTACACGGGAGAGCCGGAACATCCACTCTCGGTGCTGGGGCCGGCGACTCGCGAAAAGCGGGAGGAGAGCGTCGCTGTTTTTGCTCTGGCCGTGGGTGACGAAAACCTGCCTAAAGACATTCGCGATCTTCTACCCACCGCGCTCTGGGCTCTGCATATGGGGATCCTGATTTTCTTCATCTACGACAACTCTCTCGCCCAGCAGCGGACGCGAAGGCTCACGGACGGGGCTCTCGATCTGGTGGTCGGCCTGATCAGCCTGGTCAAATCGCCTCTTCTCAAGCCAGTCCGGGGCAAATTGCTGGCGCTGCTGCGCGAAGTTGACCTCCTCCCACAACCGCAACACCTGAAGGAGGAACCGTTATGACTCGTTACACAGGAAATGAACCAATCGAGCCGTTCGTGGTGATGGCCAAGACCGTGAAATGCTCGGTGGACGATGGCGAAAAGGGTGGGAGTGGAGGCGGAAGGCTTCCCTCCGCAAAATCCTCCACGCTAGACTTCGGCTTCGGTGACTTGGACTCGATGGTGGCGAAAATTGTAGTCGCAGCTGTGCTGGCAGTGGCGTACCTAGTGGCAAATGCCCGTCCGATACTCACGCAGATCACAATTCTGCTCCTGCCCGTCGTTGTGCTGTACCGTCTTGATCCTCGCCGCCGGCGCATTGCCGCGGCGCCGATTTTCTTTGCGACGATGATGCTGGCGAGCAAAATCGGCGGCGGAGATGCCGGGTACCTGCAGAATGAATACGGTATCCCGTCCTCGGCGGCCAACCTCAACGAGCTTAGAATCTGGATGCCTTTGCTGCTCGCAGGGTGTCTGTTTTACATGCCGAAATTTCCGACTTACACGGAGAGAATTCTGCTCGTCTTGTCGCTGGTTCTTTTATTATCCGGGCTATTACCCGGGGCAGGCTTTGGCATCATTTTCGTGACCACACAATATTTTCTTTTCCTGGCGATCGCGATCGGATTAGGAATTGATCTCACGCAGAACGGCCGGATGTTTAGCGCGGAAGCTTCTTCGATGGGGAGATAGAAGCATGGTACAGCCTGGCAACAACGGTCTCAGCCGAGAAGGCTATTGGGTACTCGGCATTCTTGGCCTGGCTTTCGTCAGCCTGATGATACGGTTGCGGAACCCGTACCACCTCCCCAGCGAGACGGTTCCCCTTGTCGCGGTGGCGATCGCGGCGCCCACGGTTTTCGCGGTGGTTCTGTTATTGGCGGCACGGCCGACGACCCGCTCGGGCCAATATTCGAGAAATGCGACCCTTGGCATTCTGCTGTTCGGGATCATTGTGCCGGGGAGCCTTGCTTTTATCATCGTGCTGGCCCCACTCGGATGGTTGATCGCTCATCTCCTCGCCGGATACGTCGATAAACTCCCGCACGCCGTTCCTGCTGCCCCTGCCGGGATCGCGTCGGCAACGGCAACGGCAACGATGCCAGTTCCGCCGGCCGCGTCCAGTCCGGCCGTCGAGGCTGAGCGCTTGCGGCGTAAGAAACTTGTTCTGCTAGCCATCGTTGGATCGTTCACGATTGTCAGCCTGGCTGGCCGGATGATTTACGCCCGGCACTTCGAAACCTCATCGCTGATGTTCATTGGCATCCCCGCTCTGTCGGCCGTAATTCTGGTGCTCACCGTGCGCCCAAAAAGCGCTATGGCGACAGCTATGACCGGGATCACATTTGTACTCCTGCTTTCGGCGATCGTCTTCGGCGAGGGGATTATCTGCATTGTCATGGCGGCTCCAATCTTTTACCTAGTCGGGGCCCTCATTGCGGGAATCATGGACGACTCCAGACGAACCCAGCGACCAACCCGGATGATGCTGCTGCTGGCACCGCTTTTGCTGATGAGCTTCGAGGGCGCGTCCAACCGAACCAGCTTGCCACGCGAAGAGTCAGTGACGGCAAGGCGCGTTGTCGCTGCTCGGCCTGCCGAGGTTGCCGATGCCTTGGCCGCACCTTTGCAGTTCCGGACGAATCTTCCGTTCTACCTGCGAATGGGGTTCCCGCGGCCGGTCTCGGCGAGTGGAGCAGGTCTCGCCGTCGGCAGCCGGCGCGTGATCGGTTTTGCCGGTGGCGAAGGGAAGCCTGGATCCCTAACGATGGAGGTCGCGAAAGTTTCAAGCCAGAGCGTTACCTTCCGTGCAATCTCGGACACCAGTAAGGTTGCGCACTGGTTGCAGTGGGAAGAAGCTGTGGTCAACTGGCGGCAGATTGATGAAAGCCACACCGAGGTTAGTTGGACGCTGCGCTATCGCAGAAATCTCGATCCGGCATGGTATTTCGAGCCATGGGAGCGCTACGGGACTGGACTGGCAGCAGACTATCTGATTGACAATGTAGTAGCACCAGCGGAGAAGCCGTGACGATGCTATACACAACCCGGCTCATTCTATGCCTGGTTGATTTGTGTTTGCCTCTGGCGGTTTGGTGGTGGCTGCGACCGGCTCGCCGCGAAACCGCGGCGGCGCTGCTCGCTTCGGGCTGGGCGCTATCCGCGGCTGCTTTTGCCGGCGTGGTATCTACTTATTTCGGAATCGCGGCATCCTCTGTACCACTGCTTCTGGGCACACCACTAGATCTTCTGCTGGGGCGCGCGATGCTGGGCGGGTTTGTCTGTGCCTTAGGTTTTCCCTCGCTCTCGATCCGGCGACTGTATGTTTTCGCACTCATATCTGATCTGGCATACGGCGCAATCGCCGGAGGAGGAGTCAATGTTCGTTGGCTTCCACTCCAGGCACTGATCGTCGCCCTGTACTTCATCCCGGCACAGTTGTTCGCCAGATGGACACGGGAAGGCCGCGACCTCCCTTTTCGCGCCTCACTCCATATTGTTTTTCACGCCGGCTTGCTGTTGGGAGTGCTACCCGCGCTCATTGTGGCTTGCGGCGGAGGCAGTTGGAGCGCACCGTTTGCACGCTCCTCGTTCGTGAACAAGCTCTACTTGCAATTGCTGATACTGCCCGCGGTCCTGCTCATCAGTTCAGTGCAGGAGTTTGCGCGGCGAGGATCCGGAACGCCGATGCCCGCCGATGCTCCCTGTCGCCTGGTCACGAGCGGGACCTACGCTTACGTGGCGAATCCCATGCAGGTTGGAAAATTCCTCGTGGTGGTGGGGTGGGGATTGTTCTGGTGGAATCCGTGGATGGTTGTTGCTGCGTTTTTTGGTTTGCTTTATAGCGTCGGCATCGCGTCGCCTCGGGAAGACAACGAAATGGCCCAGCGTTTCTCGGGTGCCTGGCTGTCCTACCGGAAACACGTACGTCGCTGGTGGCCGCGATGGAAACCCTTTGCGGCGACATTCGATGGTTTTTCGACGGCCGACCATCGAGGGGCTCGACTTTATCTCCGTCTGGAATGCGAGCCATGCCGTCAGTTGGCGCATTGGATAAAGGAGCGTGCAACGGGCCTGTTGGTGCTGCCAATCGAAACGCACATTGGGAGGATAACCTACGATCCGAGCGACGGCTCTGAGGTGGAGCACGGAGTCGTGGCGCTAGCCCGTGCTCTTGAACATGTCAATCTCGCATGGGCGTTGTTTGCGTGGATGCTGCGCCTTCCCGGAATCGCCCGTCTGGCGCAGTTGGTGGCGGATTCCCTGGATCCGCAGAGCGAGGCCGTTTGCGCTACTCCCGCAACAACCGGCGCTTCACAATGATCTGACGCCCCGCCCGGAGTTTGCCCTGTCCCGCTGCACCCGCTAAACTTAATGTACCGGAGTATTCATCATGTTAGTTGTCATGCAGGCGCAGGCCACTGAAGAGCAGGTTCGCGCCGTTTGCCAGAAGATTGAAGCGCTGGGATATCGCGCCCACTCCATGCCCGGAGCACAGCGCACCGCCATCGGCATCACTGGTAACAAGGGAGAAGTCGAATCGGGCTCGCTCGAAGAAATGCCCGGCGTGCAGGAAGTCATCCGTGTTTCCAAGCCCTATAAGTTGGTTAGCCGCGATACCAAGCCCGACAACACTGTCATCAAATTTCCCAACTCGCCCGTCACCATCGGGGGCTCCGATCTTGCCATCATCGCCGGACCTTGCGGCATTGAAACGCGCGATCAGGCTTTCACGATCGCCGAGCGTGTCGCTCGTGCCGGAGCACAGTTCTTTCGCGGCGGCGCTTACAAGCCGCGCACTTCTCCTTATTCTTTTCAGGGTCTGGGAGAAGAAGGCCTGAAGATCATGGCGGAAATTCGTGAGCGATTTGGCCTGCTCATCGTCACCGAAGCGGTGGATTACGAATCGCTCGACCTGGTGGATCAATACGCGGACATGATCCAGATTGGCGCACGCAACATGCAGAATTTCTCGCTGCTGAAGCGCGCCGGTCGCGCCCGCAAGCCAGTCCTGCTGAAGCGCGGCATCTCAGCGACGCTCGAAGAATTTTTGATGGCGGCTGAGTACATTATGAGCGAGGGCAACTACAACATCGTCCTGTGCGAGCGCGGAGTGCGAACTTTTGCCGATCACACCCGCAACACGCTCGATCTCAGCATTGTGCCGGCTGTTCAGCGGCTGAGCCATCTGCCGATCATCGTCGATCCGAGTCACGGCACCGGGAAGCGCAACAAAGTGACGCCGCTTTCCCGCGCTGCAGTGGCCGTCGGAGCGGATGGACTGATAGTCGAAGTTCATCACGATCCCGATCGCGCGCTCTCGGATGGCATGCAGTCGCTATTCCCGGATCAGTTCGACGCGCTGATGGCGCAGGTGAGACAGATTGCGGCGGTGCTGGGACGGACGATTCCTAAAGGGGCCGAACCCGCGGTTTTGGCAGGCGTGTCAACGCAATCGCACTCGTGACATCGAGGCAACCGATGACGATACGCATTGTGTTGTTTCCGCTGCTTTTCTTGTTTACCGCGACGGCACAGGATTCTGCTCCCGCTGTGCTATCAAGCAAGATTCCTCTCTGCCGCGTAGATGGCAGCGATCCCCATGGTTGCATTACCCCGCCGCGCCAGACCTATGCTCCGGATCCTAAGTATCCGCTAAAGGCGCGACTAGCCCATAAACAAGGAGAAGTAAAGCTCTGGGTAATCGTGGACTCGGGCGGCTTGCCACGTGAGGCCAGAGTTTCGCAATCCCTGAGCCCCGAACTTGACAACGCAGCTTTGGACGCGGTTTCCAGGTGGAAATTCTCTCCCGCAACCCGAAACGGTAAGTCCGTCTCTGTGCGGATCAACGTTTCCGTCAATTTCAAGTTTCAGCCGCGAGATGACGTCTCTGATAATCTCTTGCCTTGACCGAGGCTCTGCTCTCTTTGAGAAAATTTCTACTACTCGCCGTAGTCATTCCGCTCGTCCTCGCTGCTGGGTGGTACTACTTTCACGAGCGGGCGTTGCCCGGCTACGGGCCGCTGTACCGCGAATACGCGTATATCTCGAACGGCAAAAGCAATACGGTGACGGTCATTGATCTACGCAGCTTTCGTCCTGTGCGCACGCTGCAGGTGGGCAACGAACCGACCGGCGTGACCGCGAATCCGAAGCGCAACGAAGTTTATGTGGTCAACACCGGGTCGTCGAACGTCAGCGTGATTGACGCGGAACAGAATAAGGTCGTTGCTACGATCGGCGTTTACGGACATCCGTACTTCATCGACGTCTCTCCTGACGGCCGCCGCGCCTACGTGGCCAATTCCGGGTCCGACAACGTTTCGGTTCTCGACCTTGACCGGCGTACGGTGGTAGCGACACTTCACGTGGGCAGTAATCCCGGTCTGGCACGCGTTTCGCCGGACGGATCGACCGTGGTCGTCACGAATCGCGCCGACAATTCGGTTTCCATCATCGATACCGCGCGCATGACCGTGCGCTCGGCGATCAATATCTGCATTCATCCGGAAGATGTCGCCATCCTGCCCGACTCTGGCAAGGCCTTCGTTTCATGCTCCGGATCGGGACAGGTGGCCAGCATCGCGCTCAAGAATGAAAAGCAGAAAAACGACAGCGACAAGCTGCTGGCCCTTCTCGACGTTGGTAAATCTCCGGTGAGCCTGGCGCTCAAGCCGGATGGCGGAGAGTTGGCCGCGTTTAACTTCGACGCAGGCACGATCTCGATGATTGAGACTACCGGTAACGAAGTTGCGGGGAGCTATCTTATCGGAGATCAGCCCACGCGCGGCGTGGTTTCGCTCGATAACTCGCGGCTGTATATCTCCAACTTCGGATCGAATAATATCGCGGTCTACGATATTGATTTGGGCAAGGTCGTTGCCTATCTTCCAGTAGGAACGCATCCCGATGCGCTGGCGTTATCGCAAAATCAGAACTATCTGCTGGTGCTCGACTCCGGCTCTGGCGACCTCTTCATCATTCAGAAGCGTGAGCCAAAGAAGAAATTCGAGCCGTCGGAATACTCTTTGCTGACCATTATTCCGGTCGGTATTCAGCCGAATCAAATTGTCGTGAAGTCGTTCCGGGCGACGAAGTTGGGGGATAGCCGTTAGCGTGCCAGCATCAAAAATTGGGAAGGGCACGTTTAATTTGTGCGTGCGGCGGGCGCAAGGGTTCTAGCGCAGAATCAAGTCCGAATACTCCGGATGGCTAGCAATGTATTCGGCCGCAAAGGGACAGACGATGTCTACCTTCTTGCGATTCGCTCTTGCCCAGTCGAGAGCGGTTTTTGCCAACTCGGCAGCCATTCCGCGGCCGCGCAGCGCTTCCGGAACTTCGGTATGGAACAGTTCGAGGACGTCTCCGGCGAGCGTGTATTCCAGATAGGCGATGTGGCCGTCACGCTCCAGTTCAAAGCGGCCGGAGGTGACGAGCTCGGGGGCGGGCTTCTTCTTGCCGAAAAGATTCATGACGCGCTCCGAAAGTGCTCGAGAATCGCATGCGCCTGGGTTTTCGTGACGACTGCGGACAGCGCAGCTACGTCCGCCTGCTTGACCGCCTGCAGGCTGCCGAAATGTTCTAGCAGACGCCGCGTGGTGGATTCGCCTACACCCGGAATTTCGCGGAGTTCAGTAGCGCGGTCGCGAATCTGACGGCGCTTGCGGTGGAAAGTCACGGCAAAGCGATGGGCTTCGTCGCGAATCTGCTGCACCAGATGCAAGACGGGAGAATGATGGTCGAGAACGACCGGATCGTCTTCCTGTCCGTAGACGTAGATGATTTCTTCTCTTTTTGCGATGGCGGCCAGCGGTTGGTTGATGATCTCTAGCGCTTCGAGCGCGGCGGCGGCAGCATGAAGCTGTCCCAGTCCTCCGTCGATTAGTATGAGGCTCGGCATGGTCTTCTTTTCTTCACAGAGACGCTTGTAGCGGCGGGTGACCACTTCGCGCATGGACGCGAAATCGTCCACTCCTTCGACGGTCTTGATGATGAACTTGCGGTAGTCGGACTTCTTCATCGCGCCGTTTTCCCAGACAACCATCGATGCGACAGTCTCCGCTCCCTGAATGTGCGAAATGTCGAAACACTCGATGCGCTTCGGGAGTTCGGGCAAGGCGAGCACATCCTGGAAGGCTTCCTGGATGGCGCGCGAGTTAGGCTTCAGGATGCGGAAACGCTGGTCGTAAGACTGCTTGGCGTTGGTACCCGCGAGGTCGATCAGTTCGCGTTTGTCTCCGCGCTGCGGGACGGTGATGTGGACGCGTGTTGCACGCCCGCCTTCGCCTGCTAGTTGCTCGCTGAGGGCTTCTTCCAGTTCTTCGCGATCTTCGAAGTCGACGGGAACGTAGATGTTGCGCGGGACGTAGGGCTGTCCAAGATACAGCTGCTTGACGAGGGCGGAGAAGAATTCGGCGGGATGGAACACGTCTGCGCCGGGAGGGGCGGAGACGCCCGTCTCTCCATTGTTCTGCTCGTCTGCTTGCACGCCAAATTCGGGTAAGTCCTCCCAGAAAAATTCCCGTCGATCCAGCACTTTTCCCCCGCGCATGTGGAACAGGTTGACGGCCAGCATCTGGTTCTCGAAGTGGTATCCGAAGACATCGGCGTCGTCACCTTCGACGGCGGCGATGCGTTGTTTTTCCTGCAACTGCTCGACGGTCGAGATTAGGTCGCGATAACGGGCGGCGCGCTCGAACTCCTGCGCATCGGCCGCTTCAGCCATGCGCTCACGTAGCGACTTGACGAGATCGGTCTGACGGCCTTCGAGGAAGAGTTTCACATCGCGGACGGCTTCGGAGTAGATCTCGGGCGTGGTCAATTCCTTCACGCACGGACCGAGGCAGCGCTTGATGTAGTACTGCAGGCAGGGACGCGGATGAAAGCGGTTCAGGTCCACCTTGCAAGACGGAACCATGAAGTGGCGGTGAATCAGATCGACGATGCGATAGGCGAGATTGGCAGGGAAGTACGGGCCAAAGTAGGCGCTGCCGTCTTTGCGCAAACGCCGAGTTACGTAAACGCGAGGGTAGCGTTCGGCCAAGGTTAGTTTTACGTACGGGTAGGTCTTGTCGTCGCGCAGCAGGATATTGAAGCGCGGCTTCTTCTGCTTGATGAGGTGGTTCTCGAGCGCCAGGGCTTCCTTGTTGTTGGCGACGACGATGTAGTCAACATCGACAGCCTCGCGGACCAGCGTGCCGGTTTTCGCGTCTTCCCAGCGGCCCTCGTGAAAGTAAGAAGAGACCCGCGAGCGCAGGTTCTTGGCCTTGCCTACATAGATGACCTCTCCTTCGGCGTTCTTGTATAGGTAGACGCCGGGGCTGGTCGGGAGCGTACGGATTTTCTGGGAGAGGTCCATTGGCGCTACGGTCTATGATAGAACCTGAGAGCCAAAGGATTCAGGCGATGACAAAGCGAAAGAGCCCCGTTCCAAGTTTCATGAAGTACGCAGGGTCGATTAGCGGGCCGCCGGATTTGTCATCGCGCCGGGGTTTCGAAACAGGTCCAAACGGCGAGGGTAGAAAAAAGCAAGATCAGCCCAAGCCGAAGAAAAAAGATGCGTAATCCCGCGCATCTACTGCTAGTTGGTCTTCATCGAGTGTTTATGCGCTCCATCCCTTAACAAATTCCACCAGACTCCGCAGCGCAATCCCCGACGGGCCTTTAGCAATCCACGGTTTCTGTTCTTCCATCCAGGCTGTGCCTGCGATGTCGAGGTGGATCCAGGGCGTTTCTTCTGCAAATTCTTTCAGGAACATGGCGGCGAAGATAGCGCCTCCCCAGCGGCTGCCGGCGTTGGTCATGTCGGCGATATTGGACTTGAGCAGTTCTTTGTATTCATCGTCGATCGGCATCCGCCACATTTTTTCGCCTGCATGGTTCAGGGCTTTGGCAAAGCGGTCGTACATCTCGTCGGTGCTGGCGAAAATTCCGGCATTCACATAGCCGAGCGCTACGACGATCGCTCCCGTGAGAGTCGCGGCGTCGACAAGATGCGTGCAACCGAGTTGACGCGCGTAGGCTAAGCCGTCGGCGAGAATGAGACGTCCTTCGGCGTCAGTGTTGATGATTTCGATCGACTTGCCCGACATTGCGATCTGCACGTCTCCAGGCTTTTGCGCTTTGCCGGATGGCATATTTTCGGTGGCGCAGATGACCGCTGTGACTTTCACTCTGGGCTTGAGAAGCGCGATGGCGCGCATGGCCCCGATCATGGTGGCAGCTCCGGCCATGTCGTATTTCATTTTTTCCATGCCGTCGGCCGGCTTGATCGAGATGCCTCCAGTGTCGAATGTGACTCCCTTGCCGACGAGGCCGAGGTGAACATCTTTGGCCGCATCTTTCGGATCGTAGCGCAGGACGATGAGCGCGGGAGGTTCGTCGGATCCCTGCGCAACTCCCCAGAAGGCTCCCATCTTCATCTGCCGGATCTTGTCGCCGGCGAAGACTTCGCACTTCAGCCCCACTTCACTCGCCATTTTCTTGGCGCGCTCCGCGAGGATCGTCGGCGTCATGAGATTGGAAGGCTCGTTGACCAGATCGCGAGTAAAGTTCTGCGACTCGGCAACAATGCGTCCGGTTTTCAGGGCATTTTCCAGAGGCTTGGTATCGCCCGGTACGAGGATGGTGAGGTCCTCGATCTTCTGATCTTTTTCTTTACGATCGCTCTTGTAGTATCCGGGTTCAAAATTGCCGACGAAGGCGCCTTCTACAACGGCGCGAACGGCGTCCGGAGCAGGGACACTATCGGGCAGAACGAAGGCGAAGCTGCGGATGCTCTTTGCTTTCAGAGTGCGCACGGCGGCGCCGGCGAGTTTACGCACATCAGCGGTGGAAAAGCTCTTCGCCTTGCCGCCACCCAGCAGAAGCAGGCGCTTCGCCTTCAATCCAGAGGGCCGATGGAGCAACGTGGATTCGAATGTTTTGCCCGTAACTTCGCCGCTCGAAATCAGTTCTTGAGCGGACTTGCGTACGGCGGCATCGGCGGATTCTACGGTGGCGGAAGGTTTATCTTTTTCGCCACGTTCTAGAACAACTACGACCAGACAGTCAGTTTCCTGTTGAGAAGGTTGAGAGGAGGAGAGATTTGTATTCATGTGGATTACTTTTAGTATCCACGGTAAATGGGGAATCGCGCAACTCACCCGCGAGTGGGAAAGTTCGGACTAAAGTTCAGTCTATTGCCCGGTGCCAGTCAGGTTTTCCGTTACTGTACCGCCGCCGCTGTTGGAGATGTTGAGTTTGGCGTTGCGCGTTCCTTTTTTGGTGGGATCGAAAGTGACGCTGATGGTGCAGTTGGTTCCTGCTGCCAAAGAACTTCCGCAGGTATTGGCGGAGATCACGTAGTCGGTGGCTGTTCCCGTGATCGAGAAAGCGGTCAGATTCACCGTAGCATTGCTTACGTTGGTGACCGTCACCGTTTGCGGCGCTGTGACCTGGCCCACAGGGTCGGCACCGAAATTGAGTGTGGTTGGCGACAGGGCAAGCGAGACACCGATTCCAGTCAGCGTCACCTGTTGAGGATTGTTGTTAGCGTTATCGGTGACCTGCAATAATCCTGTCCGAGTGCCTTTTGCAGTTGGCGTAAACGCGACCGTCAATGTGCAATTGTTGCCGACAGCAACCTGCGAGCCACAGGTGTTCGACTGAATCGAATAGTCGCCGACCGTGGAGACATTCGAAATATTCAGCGTGGAGTTTCCGGTATTCGTCAGAGTGGCGTTCAGCAGAGTCGTCTGACCGATCGCCGTCTTGGCGAAGGAGAGCTTCGCCGGCGAAACCACGGCCGTTGCATTACTGCCGCAGTTCGGAAAAACAAAATTTGCGATGCGCGTGTTCCAGTTGAAGCTGCCGGTCGACTGGATATATTCCTGCGTGTACCAGAACGTGCAATCGTCCACAGGGTCAACGGTCATGGCGCTGTAGTCGCCCCAGCGGTTTTGGCCTCCGGTCTGCGAGCCGAATCCGCTAACAATCAGTTGTTCGCCTTCCATGCTGCCAAGCGGGTCTGCGGCGACGCGTCCGGTAAAGGAAACCGATGGGTAAACGGAACTGCTGGAGACGCTGTAGCCGAGGCCCATATCTCCCGCTTGGTCCATCGCCAGGCTTGCCATCCAGCGCGTGTTCGAGTCAGGGCTAAAGGTTCCCTGCTGGTAGAGACTGGGTGTTCCATTCGGACTATGAACCTCGTACCAGCGGATGCCGGTCGAGATCGAATGATTGAAAGTGAGCGACTCGGTTCCGTCGGGAAACTGACGATAGGCCAGGCGATACATCGGACGATCGCCCAGTCCATCCAGCTTTTGAGTCGTTCCCGGTTGGGCCACGCAGGAACGGAAACATCGCGGCGTGAACGTCGCGACTGGAAGTACGACGGGACCATTGAAAGTTGAGTTCGTCGGCGTCGTGAAGTCCGCGTGGAAGTTCCACAACTGGATCACGTTCTTGCCAAAGTTCATGAAGAAAGCGGGTTCACCTGCGGCTGGCGGGATGGTTCCATCCATGTCGGAGGGCAACAGGCTGGCGACGGAGGACGTCTGCGGGAAGCAAATTATCTGTGCCGCATCGCCAGCCAGCATCGAGTTGCGGTCGAGGGCACAGGCGTCGGCGCCCAGGAACACGGTACCGTCCTGGAAAAGATTGAATGACATGTAGTAGCCGTCGGGCCACACGCCGAGTTTCGGATAGTCGGCGAAATCGGTGTCACCGAAGGAAAAAGCGTAGCGGTTATAAGTGCCAGTTGCATCGGAAGTAGTCGAGACAGCGACACACTCAGTATAGGGAAGAGTACTGATGGAGAACTGGCTGAGGATCCAGCGGTTCGCTAGCTTGTCGTACTGAACAATGGGATCGCCGTCATTGTTGGTCTCACATCCACCGCCAAACCCGTGCCAGAGGGCGTTTCCCGGTGTGGGTCCGGCGAGCAACGCTCCCGAGGCTTTGTCGAATACGGCGAATTCGGCGTTCACCCATTGCAGATATTGCGTTGCACCCACGGCTCCGTTGGTGTCGGGCGGAGAAAACTCGAGCAGGAAGCCGTACTGCCCCTGGCCGAGGCCATCGATGTTCAGGCCAAGATTAGCGGCGACCGGAGGCAATGCCTTCGACTGCAGCGCGCGATCGGGAATCGCGAACTCGGGAGCGGTCACCCTGTCAACGGGGCCCGTGGGCAAAATTTTCAGCAAACGCGGAGAGAATCGGTGCGGCTGCGCGGGCGTCATGCGATCTAATTCGGCAAGGGGAGCGGAAACATCGTGCTTGAGTTCGTGCAGAACGCGAACGCGATTTCTCTGGGCGAGGGCCGACGGCGCGCACATGAAAAGTAAGGTCGCGGTCAGAGAGAGCGCGGTGAAAGGGGTTTCTAACAGCGTTCGATGACGGATCATAATGCGGAGGGGAGGATACGGGTTGACGTAGTATATCCGTTTTCCTAACGGAAATAATGGGTTACGCAGTGATTTCCCGATGAAAAAGGAGCACGCCAATCACCAATTCGATGGCGCAAGGGAACTTGATTTTCCGGCCTGCGGCAAGGGGATGCGCAACTTCTTGCACATCTTTCTGGGTTCGGCAGATCAAATCCGGCCCAGCGGCCGATCTAGGCTTTTCGGCTTCGGGAAATGGCTTCGCGGGCCTCTTTGTCGGCGGTGCGGCGGCGCTCAGTTTCACGCTTGTCCCATTGCTGCTTGCCCTTGGCCAGGGCTAGTTCGACCTTGATTTTTCCGTTTTTGAAATACATGCGGGTCGGGATCAGGGTCAGTCCCTTCTGCTGCGTCTTGCCGACAAGCTTGCGAATTTCCTCCTTGTGAATCAGGAGCTTCCGAGTGCGGAGGGCGGCATGGTTCGAGGAGTTCCCATGGTCGTAAGGGCCGATGTGGCAGTTGAGCAGCCAGAGCTCTCCGTCCTTGATCAAGCCGTAGGCATCCTTGAGGTTGGTTGAGCCGGCACGAACAGACTTTACCTCGGTTCCGGTGAGTACCACTCCGGCTTCGAATTTTTCCAGCAAGAAGTAGTTGTGACTCGCGTTCCTATTGACGGAGGCGTCTTTTTCGCCGGAGGCGGTGGGCTGCCTGCGAGGATTCTTCTCCCGATTTGGCTGGATCTGGTGAGTGGTCTGCTTGGCCATTGCTGAAAAGTAAAGTTACCACGAAAAAGGGAGGGCAGGTCTCAGTGCCCGGTCTCGGATGGCAGGGAGAGCCACACTCCGAATGGTGCCGGGCGCCTCTTCCAGCGACGCGTGACTTGCGACCCCTGGTACAGGTACCACTGAGTGTAAACACAGACGTGCCAATCACTTCGGGTGGAGTTTGATGCGATGCTATAATCCGATTTTCTGGTGCTTTTCTGCGCCAGAGTGCCCTGATCAGGTCTGGCTTACCTGGCTTGCCGAAGGGATCAGTGAGTCTTGACCGGTTCAGTCGCCGGCAAGAGAGATTTCTATGAGGACTGCTTGATGAGACGCGTGATCCGTCCGGCTCTGTTCGTGCTGGTATTGCTTAGCCTTCGGCTTCCTGATTTTGCCAAATCTGTTGATTCTGCTAAGGGCCTTTATGACAAGGGTGCCGACGCCGAAGCCAGGCAGAACTACGAGCAGGCCTTCGACTACTTCAAACAGGCTTACAACTTAAAGCCGAAGGACTTACGTTACCGGACTGCCTACGAACGCACGCGCTTCTATGCGGCCGCCTCGCACGTGCATCGCGGGCAGATCCTGCGAGATGCCGGCAAGTTGCCAGAAGCGCTGGCTGAATTTCAAAAGGGGTTAGAGATCGATCCATCTTCGTTCATCGCGCAGCAGGAACTGAAGCGCACCGAACAGATGATCAAGGAGGGAGAGAATCCTCAACCCCAGGCTTCAACCGGAAACACGTCGGCGCTGCGGCGACGGTTGGAATCTGCGCAGGGGCCCGTCGAGTTGGCTCCGATTTCGAACGTGCCCATCACGCTGAAAGTCACCGAGAAATCGAATGTCATCTACGAGACAGTGGGCAAATTAGCGGGCATCAACGTTCTTTTTGACCCTGACTACACCCCCCGCCAGGTGCGTATCGAATTGAATGGCGTGACCCTTGACGAAGCCCTGGAGATCATCTCGGTTGAGACCAAAACCTTTTGGCGTCCGGTGACGTCGAACACGATTTTTGTCGCGCAAGACAATCCTGCCAAGCGGAAAGAGCTGGAACAAAACGTTATCAAAACTTTTTATCTTTCGAACCTTTCCCAGCCAACCGAGTTGCAGGATGTAGTCAACGCGATGCGCACGATTCTTGAAGTGAGTCGCATTCAACAGTTGCCCTCCCAGGGAGCGATCGTCGTGCGGGGAACTCCAGATCAGATGGCGCTGGCGCAGAAACTGGTGGATGACCTCGATAAGGCGAAGCCGGAAGTGCTGATCGAAGTGGCGGTCATGCAGGTGAGCCGCGACAAGATGCGCAACCTCGGTGTCAGTCCTCCGACGAGCGTCACCGTCGCTTTGCAGCCTAACATCAATAACTCGACGACGACTACGGGGACAACTGCGACGACAGGTACCACGACAAGCACAACCGGGTCGACGAACGGCATCAACCTCAACACTCTAGCGAACCTGAATGCCACCGATTTCCAGGTGACTATTCCGCAGGCAACGGCTACGGCACTGTTGAGCGACAGCAACACGAAGATTGTGCAGAACCCGCAGATACGCGCGCTGGACGGACAAAAGGCCACCTTGAAAATTGGTGACCGCGTGCCGGTGGCGACCGGATCATTCCAGCCGGGCATTGGCGGAGTCGGTATCAACCCGCTGGTGAATACGCAATTTCAATATCTTGATGTCGGTGTAAATATCGACATCACCCCGCGCGTGCATGCCGGACGGGAAGTTTCGCTGAAGTTGTCGCTGGATGTTTCGGCCGTGACCTCTTACGTCAGCATCGGCGGTATCAGCCAGCCAGTCATCGGCCAGCGTAAGATCGAGCACGAAATCCGCTTGAAGGATGGAGAGGTCAATCTGCTGGGCGGCATCCTCGAAGATCAGCAGACCCGGGCTCTGACGGGAATTCCGGGGCTGGCGCAGATTCCGATTCTGAAGTATCTGTTCTCGCAAACGAACACCGAACATCAGGAAAACGAGATTGTGTTTGTGCTCATCCCGCACATCATCCGCGGACCGGAAGTCTCTCACGGCGCCGTCGACATGATCGATGTGGGGACGGCGAATGCACTCGAACTGAGACGGTCCAACAGCAAACCGGCTGCTGTTGTTACACCCGTTTCGCAGCCCGCGCCTGCAGGCGGTCCGCAAGGAGCGACGGGGCAGGGGGCTCAAAGCCAGGTTGCGCAGATCCCGATTTCTCCATCACCGAGTCCGGTGCAAAATCCGGGCGCTAGTGCGGGGACATTCATCTTTGATCCGCCTACGATTACACAGACGAAGGGTGCTACCTTCACGGTGAATGTGATGCTCTCGGGCGGGCAGAATGTGTACTCGGTGCCGCTGGAGCTGAACTACGATGCGAACCAGTTGACGGTAGTGAACGTTTCGAACGGCGGGTTCCTGTCACAGGATGGGCAAGCGGTAGCCCTCGTCCATCGCGACGACGCCACTGCCGGGAAGCTGCAAGTTACGGCGACGCGGCCGCCGGGCGCCGGAGGCGTTTCCGGGCAAGGCGCGGTGGTGACGCTGACATTTATGGCGAAGGGGTCGGGCCAGTCGGTGCTGACGATCACACGGGGCGGAGCTCGCGATCCTGCGATGCAGCCGATCCCGATGAACGGAGCACAGGCGGCGATTACGATTCAGTAGGAAGAGTTCTCAGAAAAGAATCGTGCTGGTTTTAATGACAACTGAGAACTGAGAACCGGGAACTGCAATGAACCACTCGACAAACACGATGCGGCGCCGGCAGCACGGCTTCACGCTGATTGAGTTGATTGTTGCGACCATGATCATGATGATCCTGGTCGGGGCGGCGATTCCTCTCGCAAAGACCGCCGTTGCCAAAGAGCGCGAGCGGGAACTGCGCTACGACCTCTGGATGATCCGCGACGCAATTGACCGCTACAAAGATGCCGCCGATCGAAACGCATTCCAGACGAAAGTGGGCAGTGACGGCTGGCCCCCCGATCTCGACACGCTGGTCAATGGCGTGGACGTCCAGGGCAAGAAACTCAAGTTTCTCCGCAAGGTTCCTCTCGATCCGATCACGAAAAAAGAATGGGGAATGCGTTCGTCGCAGGATGATAAGGACTCAGATTCGTGGGGCGAGCAGAACCTTTTTGATGTCTACAGCAAAACGGATCAGACTGCATTGGACGGCACGAAGTATAAGGATTGGTAGAAGTACAAGGATTTTTAGATGAGATTCAGGTCCCGGGAGCGCGGTTTCACATTGATCGAGATGCTGGTGGTCATCAGCATGATCTTGATCCTGCTTTCGATCGCGCTGCCCATGTACAACCAGGCCATCCAGCACAGCCGGGAAACCCGACTTCATCACGATCTGAAGATTCTGAACGATGCCATCGACCGTTATGGGCTAGACAAGGGGCACGCCCCGCAGTCGCCCGATGATCTGGTACAAGCCGGATACGTCAAGTTCATCCCCGATGACATTACGGGCCGCACCGACACTTGGGATTGGAGAGCCGAGGATCCTCAGAACGCTTGGGATCCGAACAATACAGGCATCGGAAGCGTGCACAGCGGTGGGGAAGGTTATAAGGAGTGGGATCACTAGGTCGATCGATGAGCCAGCGGCGGACAAGATTTCAGCGCGGCATGTTCGAGCGCGGCACCACGCTGATCGAGATGATGGTGGTGATCAGCATTATCCTGATCCTGCTGGCAGCAGCCGTGCCTCTCTACAGCCACACCGTCCAGCGGGCCAAGGAAGAAAATCTGCGCCAGAATCTGAATACACTGAATCGCCTGATCTTCCAGTACACGCTCGACAAGCAGAAATTCCCACAGTCGTTGGATGATCTGGTGAGCGCGAAGTACATCACGGAAGTTCCGCAAGACATCACCGGCAACACCGATAGCTGGCAGACGGAATCGGCAGATGGTGTGATCCTTTCGCTCGACCAGACCGACAGCAGCGGCATCATCGGCGTCCACAGCGGATCAAGCCAGACCGGCAGCGACGGCAAAGCATATTCGGAGTGGTAAGGAAGTTCTCAGCTGTCAGCTGTCAGGAAAATCTGCCGCAGCCATTCGATAATCTTATTGACAGCATGTTTCGAAGGCATTTGACTTTCTGAGAACTGAGAACTGAGAACTGAGAACTGAGAACTGAGAACTGAGAACTGGTTCTGGAGGTTCTGTGGATTCTTTCAACCGACTGCAGCCTTTCGCGCTGCTCGTGGCGCGGCTTGTGCTGGGAGCGATCCTGATCGCGCACGGCTATCACAAGGTGTTTGGCGGATTCCATCACCACATGGATATGGTGGGATCGCTAGGCTTGCCCCGTTGGATGGCGTATCTCTCCGCGGGAACGGAATTCTTTGGCGGGATCGCCATCGTGCTCGGATTGTGTACCCGCTTCTTTGCCGGCGCGTTCCTGATCGAAATGTGCGTGGCTATCTGGAAAGTGCATTTCAAGAATGGGTTCACCGGCAATGGCGGGTATGAATTTCCGCTGTCGCTGGTGGCGATTGCGCTGATCTTGCTCTGTTTTGATGGGGGCCCATGGGGAGCTACATTTGGTGGGAGGGCGGGCGGTGCACGAAAAACAAAAGATCGTTGAGGGTGCGGTAAAGCGAAAATCGCGAAGAGCTAGGGCCAGCGGCAGGACGCCAGCAGTGAGGAACCCAAGTCTTCACGTTGTCGACGGCCAGCGATCAAAGCGGAGCAGATGCGTTTCGCTGCCTCTGGTGCGCTCTAAGCAGCCGGGTACTTTTGTGCTCGACAATGCAAAAATCTTCGAGCTCATTCCTTTTCCCTAGGCCACGAACTTGGCGCGCTCGTTCGGTGCCCCCAGGGGCTCTGTGAAGGCCGGGAACCAAGAGCTAACGGCTAGGAGCTAAGAGCCAACAGCCCGGTTTCAGAATTCCGCCAATTCCTTCATCGCACGGAATAAATCACTCGCCTGCGGCAGAATTGCGTCCTCCAGAATCGGCTGATAAGCGACGAAAGTGTCCGTTGCGGCCACTCGCTTCACCGGGGCATCCAGGTGATGGAATAACTGGTCGGCAATGCGGGCAGCGATTTCGGCGCCATATCCCCAGCTTAGCGAGTCCTCGTAAGCGATTAGCACTCGGTTGGTCTTCTTCACCGAGGCGGCGATCGCATCCCAGTCAAACGGATTCAGGCAGCGCAGGTCGATCAACTCGACGCTGACGTTATGCTCGCGCTCCAGTTTTTGCGCCGCCTGCAGGGAACGCGGAACCACGGCACCATAAGTGATGACAGTGAGATCGGTTCCGGCCTGCACGACTTTCGCTTTACCGAACGGGATCATGTAATCGGGGCCGGGGTAGGGAGCGCGTCCGAAGGTTTCGCGGTACAGGCGCTTGTGCTCGAGAAACAGGACCGGGTCGTCGCAGCGGATCGCAGTGCGCAACAACCCGGCGGCATCGAGCGCGTTCGACGGAAAGACCACGCGCAGTCCGGGAATGTGCGTGAAGATGCTTTCACCGCACTGCGAGTGGTAGATTGCGCCTCCGGTGAGATAGCCGCCAATGGCGACGCGGATCACCAGCGGCGCCGAGAATGCGTTGTTCGAGCGCCAGCGGATGATCGGGAGCTCGTCGCGCAACTGCATCATCGCCGGCCAGATGTAATCGAAGAATTGAATCTCGACGACCGGTTTCAACCCACGGGTAGCCATGCCGGTGGCTCGGCCGACGATATTGGCTTCCGCAATGGGCGAATTGAAAACGCGGTCAGAGCCGAACGCACCCTGCAGGCCCGACGTGAGCTTGAAGACTCCGCCCTTGCCCTTGACCAGCTTCTGCTTCAAATATTCTTCACGGCTGCAATCGGCAACATCTTCGCCAAAGATCACGATTCGCTCGTCGCGCCGCATCTCGTCGCGCAGCGTGAGGTTGATCAAGTCCGCCATCGTCTTGTTGGGCGACTTGGGCGCCCCTTTGCCGTCGGTCACCGCCTCAGGAGCGGCAATGGCGGCCTGCGTTTGAAACGCCGCGGATGTGGGGTCGAGATCGGGCGAGTACACGAAGTTGTAAATCGTCTCGGGCCGCGGCGGCGCGGCATCGAGAGCGCGGTCGGCGTCGGCCTGCAGCTGCTCCTCGATTTCCTTCTCAATCTTGTTAATGCCATTTTCGTCGAGAATGCCCTCGCGCAGCAGGAACATTTGCAGGCGCGGCACGGGGTCACGCGCGGCATCGGCTTGGCGCTCGGAGTCGGGACGATAAAGGCGCTCGTCGTCCGACAACGAGTGCGAGTAGGGCCGGATCACATGCGCGTGAACGAAGGCCGGACCATGGCCTCCGCGGCAATGTTCGGCTGCCCGCTTGAAAGCCGCATACGCGACGACGGGATCGGTGCCATCAATCTCTTCAAAATGAAAATTCGGGAAGCCGGAAACAACCCGCGAAATGTTGCCGCCAGAAGTCTGTACTTCGACCGGCACGGAGATCGCATACTCGTTATCTTGCACGCAGAAAATGACCGGCAGCCGGCGGTTGGAGGCCGTGTTCAGCGCCTCCCAGAATTCGCCTTCGCTGGTAGTGCCATCGCCGAGCGAGACGTAAGTGACTTCATCGCCCTCGAACTGAACATCTTTGAACTGGCGGTAGTCACCCTCGACTTTTTGCGTGGATTTCGGATGCCGGGCAAAATAGCGGCCGGCTTCGGCGCATCCGACGGCCTGCAGAATCTGGGTTCCGGTGGGAGAGGACTGAGTAACGATATTCAGCCGCTGGTAGGCCCAGTGGGAAGGCATCTGACGCCCGCCAGAACTGGGATCGTCGGCAGCGCCCACGCCCTGCAGCAGCATTTCATACGGCGTAGCGCCCAAAGCGAGACAAAGAGCGCGATCGCGATAATAAGGATAGAACCAGTCGTAGTGAGACTTCAGCGCGAAGGCCGCGCCGACTCCAACGGCCTCGTGCCCGGCGCCCGAGATCTGGAAGAAGATCTTCTGTTGGCGCTTGAGCATGATTTCGCGGTCGTCAAGACGCCGCGAAGTGAACATGATGCGGTAGGCATCGATGAGTTGCTGAGTCGATAGTCCCTGATATGTTTTGGACTGTTTTCCAATGTTGCCCGAATTCAGCTTGGGATCGACTTTGGTTGTGGCCATCGTTAGTTGTTCACCTCTGCCGTTCACCCCACCCAAGTCTGGGACGAAGGTTATTGTAAATCAGTTCTCAGTCGTCAGTTCTCAGTTCTCAGCGAAACCTTTTCCCGCGGTTCCTGATAAGTTTCAGCCAGGCCGTTTGTAGTCCATTTTCCTGAAAGTGCAGCATTTACTGACAACTGAAAACTGACAACTGATAACTTCTCGTCCGTCAATCGTTTATTCTGATGAGTCATGATTCGCTTCCTGCGCCCCTTTGATCCGCGCCAAATTCGCCTGCTGGTATTTGATTTGGATGGCACGCTGATTGATTCCCGGCTCGATCTGGTCCACTCCGTGAACGCGACATTGCGCCATATCGGCCGTCCCGAATTGGACGGCGCCGTGATCGCCAGCTATGTAGGAGACGGCGCTCCCGTGCTGGTGCGGCGCGTGCTTGGAGAGGCGGACATGGCCAACGAAGCGCTGCTCCGCGAGGCCCTCGACTATTTTCTGGGTTATTACCGTTTGCATAAGCTCGACCACACCACGGTGTACGAGGGGATTCCCGAGATTCTGGCAAACCTGGCCGGTTCATCGAATGGGGTGCAGCGGGAAATGGCCGTGCTTTCGAATAAGCCGGTCAATCCTTCGCGCGATATTGTGCGCGCTCTGGGGCTCGGGGATTATTTCGTCAGCGTGTATGGCGGAAACAGCTTTCCCACGAAGAAGCCCGATCCGCTGGGGATTCAGACCATCTTGCAGGAAACCGGCTTTGCCGCCGACCAGACACTAATGATTGGTGATTCTTCGGTGGACGTGTTGACCGGACAGAATGCCGGAGCATGGACTTGCGGCGTAACGTATGGATTCGCGCCACATTCGCTCGAAGAGGTGCCTCCGGATGTGCTGGTGGAGACGCCCCGGGAGTTGGGGGAGTTGCTGGGGTGAGGGAGAGGGGTAATTTGATTGATGTTGTCGCCATGTCAAAAACAATTATTCAATCTCGTACAGCGTGAACACCTTGAAGATGTACCAGTTGGAACCTAACGACTTGTAGCTGTAGGCCCTCCGATCTACTGAATCCCTCGCTTCCATACATGGCACATATACCGACAATTTCGTTGGAATTTCGGGGCAATAGAGATATCCGTAATAACTTCTGAGGGGTCCGACACCGAAGGTTTGTGCCGCTACATATACTTCGCTGCTTCCAGTTCGCCTGAAGATGACTTCTCGCATTCGTAGCGTCCCAAGTGCCTTTCGGTACTCGTTCCAACGTTGGTTCGGAAGCAGTGCATTCGGATCACCTATGCCGTGAGTCTTGCCGTCTAACGTATCGAACTGATCGAGGCCAATTCTGCCGATGCCGGGATCAGACTTTGACGTTTCTTCGAGCTGTTGCAAAGTAGCTCGCTGTTGATTGAAGCGTCTTGCAAGGGCTGAGTCCGACGGTGGCAAGCATAGATAAGCCAAGACTAAAAGCGCGGCTAAAACGAAGGCGAAAGCACGACGGAGGATTCCAGCAACCGTTCCGAAGACGAGCACATTCCCAAGAATTGCAAGCGCCATCATCAGTGGCGCGTGCGGATAATTGAAAGCGGTCAAAAAGGTAGCGGGCCAGAACAAGCAAAGTACCGCCGGGCGTATATGGCCGTATTGCAAGACCTCGTAAACCCGGAACGCCAATGGGATCATCACTCCCACCGTTGCCCCGGTAATGGTCCATCTCTTACTCATGCGTAGTTAGGAGTGGGTCCCATAGTTTAGACACCGAATCAGGCATCGGAGTTAACCTAACGGTTGGATGTGCTGACGGATCCAGTCGAGGATGTGAGCAAAGCGGAATTCGTGTCGCTCCATTGAGCCAACGATGAACGCGTGTCCCTCCACGCCTTCGACCTCGACGTACAAGCCGTTACGCCGCAGGAAAACATCGGCGGCGGTGAAAGCGATGCGCTTATTGCCGTCGAGGAAGCTGTGGTTGTTGGCGAGCGACTCCATCAGAGCGGCGGCTTCTTCTTCGATGGAGTTGTAATAGCCGGTTTGTGGACGAAAAACGGCGGCCTCAACTGCGCCCTTATCGCGGACACCATGGAGGCCGCCGAACAGCTCAATCAAGCGATGCTGCATCCGGTAGACTTCGGCCACCGTGAGGTAATCGGACATTTGGTTTTTATTTTGCAAGACGCTGCAGGAGGTCGCGGTTGCGATCCACCGATTGCTCGAAGGCGTCCATCACTTCAGATCGAACCAAATGCTGGGACGGAACCACGTTGTGCAGGTAGAACTTCAGCGCCTGCTCGAGAACATGGCGCTTGGACTGCCCATTCTGTTCGGCCACAGCCACGAATTCATCGTAGAGTTTGGCGTCGATTTCAGGAGTGAACTTCTTGGTTTTCGTAGCTGGCATGATCCCCACCTATTGTCTCAACACCTATTCTAATTCTCCAACATGATAAATCAAGATAAATATGGATATATCCATTATATTGAAAATAAATGCTTTATCGTGCGAATCGTATGCCGCTTCGCAGCCGGAGCAAAACTGATCCCAAGACCGCTGTCGCGGCCAGCCAGATCGTCAGCACCGCATTCACGACCCACGCGGGAACAACTCCGACACGGCGCAGCAGAAACGGCAAGAAGTTCCAGGTCGTGATGTGAACATAATCCCACTGGTCCTGGGTCATGGCGACGGTGTTCAAGCTCCAGGCATCCATTTTGCCGAGAGCGAAGGCGGCGATGTTCTTGAAGCGGAGTAGGACAACAAACGTCGGGTGCCCGAGGGTTTCTTCCTGATAAATCTCCAGCGGGAGCCAGAAGGCTAGCGAGGCCAGCTGAATGAACAGGCTCACGACGATCAGCAGGCAGCCGGCGTTCCAGATGGCTCTACCCAGATCTTCTCGGTAACGAATGAGCAGCGGCACCGCTAAGAGCGCCACCAATTCCACCGAGGTTGAAACATAGCGGTCTCCCCAGGCGAAGTCCCCGGCCCAGAATGTGTACCGCGCATAAAAGCTGATGTAGCCGAGCAGCAGCAGAAGGGAAGTGATCCCATAGGCGCGGACCTCTGGAGTGAGACGTTTCCAGAGCCAGACCAGCAGAAAGATTGCCAGCACGAGCAGCGGATCAAAGAGGAAAATCGATTTCTCGGGCTGGAACAATGCTCCGAGAACTCCGACATGGAACGGAGTGGTCCAGGGAAAGTTCGCGGGGAGTGTGGGATCGATCTGGCGCGTCTCGCGGGCGAATATCGTCACGTAAGTGTTGGTGAACGATCCAAAGCGATAAAACTGGTAGGCGCGATCGATCAGCAGAAAGAAGAAGTAAACCGGGGCCGCGCCTTTGCAGTAGGCGAAAACACGTTGCCACAAGTCGCGACCGCGAACATCTTCAAACCAGAGCGCGAGCAAGACGAACGCCCCCGCCGCAATCAGGTCCAAGCCAGTCGTGAGACGCGTCAGCAGGTTCAGTCCAAGCGCGCTGGAGCCGATGAAAAGCGCGCGGTGACTGTCGGTACGCAGCCACTCGTATTGATAAGAAAATCCAACCAACGTCAGCAACATGATGTAGTTGTTCTCCATCATGTTCTGCGTGTAGTGGAGATGCGTAGTGCAGAACAGAAGCGCGAGCACTCCAGCTACCGACTCTTTCATGCGAAAGCGCAGTTGACGCAGGAAGCCGAAGGCGATCAACGCCGTAAGAACGTTCACCAAAATGTTGGTCGCATAGCTGACGACGATGCTGCGGACGCCGGGGTCATCCTCGTAACCGGAAAAGATCGGCCAGCGCGCGATGAACGTCCCCACCAGATCGGCGGGAAGCATGATGAGTGACTGGCCGATGCCATACCAGCTGTAGAGGCGGCCTCCACGGCCGTGCAGGCCGAATTCCGGATACTCGTAGTCGAAGACTTGCGGCTCAGAAGTCCAGAGCCAGTGCGTGGTTTGCAGGCGATGCGTCGTGTCGGACGTCCCTAATTCGCCGGACTGCACGACAAACGCGAGCAGGCCCGCGGTCAGACACAGCAGCACAAGCGGATCGTGCAGCCATTGGGTGACGCGAGAAGTCATTGGAAGGATAGTAATCGTTTCTTTGCGCCCCGTGGCAGCGAACCCGCGGCTTTATTCCCAATGAGCAGCCGATCCTGCTAACTTCTAACCACATCGCAATGAGCCACAAATCCGATACCTGGGGATTGACCCCCGCCGAACTCCGCAAGCTGCGCTCGCTAAAAACTCCGCACGGCATTCAACGCTTGCTCGACGATATGCCCTATCACCTGGAAGACAGCGCCTGGTCGCCGCGGCGAGTGCTCAAGGAAAATACTTCGCATTGCTACGAGGGCGCTCTGTTTGCAGCGGCGGGTTTGCGGGCTATCGGACTTCCTCCGTTAATTCTCGATCTCGAGGCCGAGCACGATACTGATCACGTGATTGCCATCTATCGGCATCCCACCGACGGGCACTGGGGCGCCGTTGCCAAATCCAACTACACCGGATGCCGTTACCGCGAGCCCGTATATCGTTCGTTGCGCGAGCTGGCGCTCAGCTATTTCGACGTGTATTTCAATCTGCGCGGCGAGCGCACGCTGAGGACGTTTTCGCGTCCTGTCCACATGAAGCGCTTCGATCACCTAGACTGGATGACATCAGAGAAACCGGTGTGGTTCGTAGCCGAGTATCTGCTGGGGATTTCCCATACTCCGCTGATCACGCGGGCACAAGCGAAGCGACTGCACCGGCTGGATGGACGGTCGTTTCGGGCCGGGTGTCTGGAGCGAGCAGAGAAGAAGGACTAATCACCGCGGAAAATAATCTTAGAATCGCGATCACTTTCATTGGGGAGACCCAATCGATTGTTCCTCCGGATCGCCGGAAGCCGGTCAAGGCTCGTCCGTATCGCAGCGACTTGGCAAGAGAAAAGTTGCCCCGGCGAGTGTGCTAAGTGACTTCGGAGCGCGGGCGCTGCGCCCGTCCTTTCAGTAGCTTGCGCGCCCGTCCAAGTACTTCCGTACCGTCTCTAGTACCTTAGTTACGCCAATGGCAGTGACCGGGCGCCTACCTGCGTTAGCCATACTACATATTGCGATTAGTCGCGCCAGAAACGCAATATATAGATCGTGATCGCAACTCCAATTTTTCGTCATTCCAGAAAAACCCCACAAAACCCAGCAAAACCGTGAAATCGCCGCAGAGAGGCCCTTGCTTCCCTTTGAGATATGCTCAGCACACCAAAATACCTCGTACGCATTTGGAGTGAGGACTTGGTTCTCCCAATTTCATCAGCGATGCCAGAAAGAAAAGGCGAGCTGAGAGATGGAATCTGCGGGGGAGGAAAACATTAATGGCCGACTCGCGAGAAGTGATGAACATTCGCCAAGCTTCCCAGTATCTGGGAGTGAGTCCGGACACGTTGTACAAGTACGTGAACGAACAGAAAATTCCTGCGTTCAAGCTGGGCAATCGCTGGCGCTTCAAGAAATCGAAGCTGGATCAGTGGATGGAAGAGAAATCGATGGAAACGGAACCGCAGGCTAAAAAGAAAAACAAAGCGGCGGTGAAAGCTGCCGGAACGCTGTAACCGAACTTTGTAAGAGAACTCGGCAAGAAAAGGCGGGCACATGTTTGGAATGGGATCGAAAACGATAGTGGGTCTGGATGTGGGCTCCTCGAGCATCAAGGCCGTCGAGCTCAGAAGGACGCGCGCTGGAATCGAAGTAGCACACCTGGGAATGGAGCCGATCGCTCCAGATATCGTGGTTGATTCCATGATCGTCGACTCGGGCACGGTTTCGGCTGCGATCGCCAAGCTGTTCACTGACACCGCGATCAAATCGAAAGCGGTAGCCACCGCCGTCAGCGGACACTCCGTGATCGTGAAAAAGATCTCGCTGCCCTCGATGAGCGATCAGGAACTGGCCGAGACTATTCAGAAGGAAGCCGCGCAGCACATCCCGTTCGATCTGGCGGATGTGAACCTCGACTACCAGATTCTTTCCGACGACGCGACCAGCCCGCAGATGGATGTTCTGCTCGTAGCCGTCAAGAAAGACAAGATTCTGAACTACACCAACGTACTCTCGATGGCCGGCAAGACTCCGGCTATTGTGGACATCGATGCTCTCGCTTTGCAGAACTGCTACGAGTTCAATTACGAACCCGCGCCGACACAGGTTGTGGCGTTGCTCAACCTGGGTGCGAGCGTGATGAACATCAACATCGTCAAGGGGACGACGCCGCTGTTCCCGCGCGACGTTTCCGTGGGCGGACATCAGTACACCGATTCCCTGCAGAAGGAACTGGACCTGAGCTTCGATGACGCGGAGTCGCTCAAACTGGGCCGCAAGGTGGGCACGGTACACGACGATGCGAAGACGCCTATTCTGCAACAGGTGACCGAAATCATCGTGCTGGAAATTCAGAAGACGTTCGACTTCTTCCGCGCCAGTGCGGCGGGCGAGCATATCGAGAAGATTTATCTGGCCGGCGGTTCGGCTAAGGTTCCGGGCCTGGTGGAAGCGTTGCGCCAGGAATTCTCGATGCCGGTCGAATTGTTCAATCCGTTTCAGAAGGTAGTAGCTCCGGTGGAAGGTGCCGGGGCGGAGCTGGTCGAACAGAACGCCGGCCAGTTGGCAGTGGCTGTGGGTTTGGCCCTGAGGAGCTTTGAAAAGCTATGATCCGAATCAATCTGCTGGGTGGTGCGAAACCGAAAGGCAAGAAGGGTCCAGCGGTCACGATGCCGACCTTCGAGGTCGGCAACCTGGGCGGCCCGTTGGTTCAGGTGGCGGCTGTTCTGTTGATTGCGGGTGCCGTCAATTTTGGGTACTGGTACCAGCTCGATCGGGAAAAGAAATCGATCGACGTGCAGATGCGGGTAGCGGAGCAGAAGAACCGCGAGCTGGCCGACATCAAGGTGCGGTACATGGAACGGCAGAAACAGGCCGAAGCCTACAAGCGCCGCGTTGATGTAATTGACCAGCTGCGCACCAACCAGACGGGTCCGGTCAGTCTGCTCTCGACAATTGGCGACACCGTGAACGGAACCGAGGCGGTCTGGTTGAACAGCATGCAGGACCAGGGTGCGGTCATTGCCATTGACGGCACGGCGCTGAGCAGTGACGCGGTGGCCAACCTGATCTCCAACCTGCAGAAGACCGGTTTCTTCAAGAACATCGAAATCAAGGAAAGCTACCAGGACGAAGGCGTTAAAGACATGCAGGCATTTCAGTTCACGCTGACCTGCGAAAAGACGAAGTCGTAAAGGCGGAACGACTATGAATCTTGGCGAATTAAATGGTGTGAAGTTGTTGGGAGTGCTGATACTGGTGGCGGTCGTGGCCACAGGCGGCCTTTATTACACCGTCTACAAAACGCAGCGCGATCAGAATGATGCAGCGAAAATCAAGCTGCAGGCGAAGCTGCGGGAAAACGCGGAGCTCGAAGCCTACCGCCCGAAACTGGCTGATATCGAGCGCCAGCTGGCGAGCTTGAAACAGCAGCTCGAAATCGAGCGGCGCATCGTGCCCGACGAGAAAGAAGTCGACAACTTCATGCGCATGGTGAGCGGTGAAGCGCGCAAGTCGGGAGTCGAAATCCGGCGCTATACGGCCAAGCCTTATGCCGCCAAAGAGTTCTACACCGAGGTTCCGTTCGAAGTGGAATTCGACGGGCCTTACTACTCGATGCTGGGATTTTTCGACCGGCTCGGCAAAGTGGAACGCATTGTCAACGTTTCGAGCCTGATGGTTGCTTCGACGCGCAGTCCGGCTGCGGCCAAGGCAAAGCACAGCTATCAATATGCGCCGAGCGAGAGCGTCGTAGCGACCTGTTTGACCACGACATATTTCAGTCACGACCTGGACCCGGCTGGGCCGGCCAAGCCAGCAACACCGGCACCGGCAACACCGGTGAAGAAGTAGGAGGGACACGATGAAGCCAGCGATCTCGATCACGACAATTCTCGGTTGCGTACTGGCCACGGGCCTGGCCTCGGCCCAGAGTCCCAGCATTATTCAGAACGCGCGCGACACCATGAACGGGGTGAGCGCCAGGGAAACGGCAGCTTCGAACGAAGCGCTGGGCCTGAACCAGCCCGCGCCGAAAGCTTCCGCAACCACTCACTCGGCGGTCTCCTCGAATGTCGCAGCGCCGGCGAAGATTTCTTCCGTAGCCGTGAGCACGAAGCCTTCGAGTCCGAAGAAGTCCGCTCATGCCAAGCGCGGGGCGGTGGCCGTCCAGCAGGCGGCAAAGCCAACACCGGCCGCAGCGCATGAAGAGAGTGCGTCGGCACCGGCACCGGCGGCAAGCAGCAGTGGCGCGGGGGATAGCCAGGGTGGGGCGAACGAACAACCTGTGACGCCGGATACCAAGTATGCCGCCAACGGACGACGCGATCCTTTTATCAGCCCGGTGGTCAGCCACGCGGGTGGTTCCGGATGCAACACCGGAAAGAAGTGCCTGGAGATCGGGGCCATCAATCTGCGCGGCGTTGTGCACGCCGAGAGCGGCTTCATTGCCGTCGTCAGCAACGGTTTGAACAAAGCTTATTTCCTGCGGGAGAACGACCCGGTGTTTAACGGTTACGTCATGAAGATCACGGGCGACTCCATCGTTTTTCAGGAAACACTGCAGGACCGGTTAGGCAAGAGCTTTACGCGGGAAGTAGTGAAGAAGATTACGACTCCGGCAGTGTAGGCCTGGAGACAAGATTTCGACGAAAGACTTTCTAGGAAACACATGGAGGCGAAACGGCCTCGCATGGGGAGATAGGGAAATGCGAAAGCAACTGCTGGGTCTCATGGTTCCGCTGATGGCGTTCGTACTGATCGCCTCCGCGGCTGACACGACGGGCAAGGGGGTGGCCAACGAAACGACCGCTGCATTGCAGAGGCTCGAGGTCACTCACAGCCATGACGGATTTAAGGTCGAGTTCAAAGCGAAGGGCCCTCTGGCGCCCAAAGTGACGACACTCGATTCTCCGGCACGCATCGTCGTCGATTTTCCCAACACCGTGATGGCCACGGCGCAGAGCCACATCACTGTTGACAGCGATGGCGTGAAAGACGTCCGCGTCGGGATGAACGGGCAGAACCCGCCCACGACCCGCGTGGTTGTCGATCTTGCCAGCCGCGGCCAACATGAGATGGTGGCGGGCGCGGACGGCAGCTTTGTTCTCACGATTCACGACGCTGTGGTGGCCCATCGTCAGACAGCGCCGGTCGTGAAATCAGTGGCTACGAGCGCGGCGCCGAAACTGGTGCTGGCTTCGGCTGCTGTGGCTCCGGCTCCCGTTGTTGCATTGCCGGCGGCTCCGGCTCCGATCGTGACAGCTCCGGCTGCCACCGACAACGTCCAGAAGCCGACGGAGTTCGCTTTCGTTGAGCCCAAGTATACGGTGAAGGACCCGGCGCAACCTGCCGTGAAGGCCCAGGAAGCGGCCAGCCGTTTTGCCGATAAGACGGCGGCGGAATTGGTTGCCACTACCACCAATGCTGCCATGGGACAGGCGGGCGACAACAAGCCTGCGATTCAGCCGGCCGTCAATCTGGCTGCCGAGCAGAAGGTCCAGATGGAGCAGAAACCGGCAGAACGAGGCGCCAAGTACACTGGCGAACCCATCTCGGTCAACCTGAAAGACGTCGACCTGAAAGACTTCTTCCGCCTGATTCACGAAATCAGCGGACTGAACGTTGTCCTTGATCCCATGATTCACGGCAACCTGACCATCGTGCTCGATGATGTGCCGTGGGATCAGGCTCTGGACATCGTGCTCAAGAACAACGACCTGTCCCGCCAGCTGGATGGCAATGTGCTCCGCATCGCCACGGTTGATACGTTGCGGAAAGAAGCCGAAGGACGCCGCGCTCAGATCGATGCCGAGGCTTTGGCTGTCGACAAAGTCAGCATCACCCGTTTCCTGAGCTATGCCCATGCCAAAGACGTAATTCTGCCGATCAAGAAGTTCCTGAGCCAGCGCGGTGACGTGGTTGCCGACGAGCGCACGAACTCGCTGATCGTTAACGATATTCCTGCCGTACTGCCCCAGATCGACCGCATCATCCAGCAGATGGACCGCAAGACGCAGGAAGTGGAAATTGAAGCCCGCGTGGTTGCTGCGACCCGCGCATTTGCTCGCGACATCGGTGTGCAACTCGGCCTCGGCTGGGGGAACGGAACAACCGGCATCGGCGGCGTGAACGCTGTGGGAACTTCTCCGATTATCGTAGGTGGCGGCGCGGTGCCGAATCCGTTGTATCCGGTGATCGGTACGCCGACAACTGGAACGCAGATCCCGTTGTTCTCAAACCTGGGAGCAACTGGCCCGACCAGCGGATTGGAATTCACGAACTTCTCCAACAATATGCGCATCGACCTGCTGCTCACTGCAGCGGAATCGCGCGGCTTGCTGAAAGTTCTTTCCCGTCCGCGAGTGGTTACGCAGAACAACATTCAGGCTGTCGTAAAGCAGGGTGTAAAAGTACCGGTTGTGACCGCTGCTCAGTTGGGTGGTCCTCCGACCGTTACTTACGTCGACGCTTTCCTCCGGTTGACGGTGACTCCGCAGATCACTTCGGAAGGCACGATCTTCCTGAACGTGGATGTTGAAAACACGCTGCCTGACTTCGGAAACGAAGTCCTGGGCAACCCGACACTGGTTACGCAGCAGGCCACCACGCAGGTCCTCGTGACCGATGGCGGCACGGTGGTAATTGGTGGCGTGATTCAAACTCAGAACTCGCTGGCGGTTTCGCAAGTGCCACTGCTCGGCGACATTCCGTACCTAGGCAACCTGTTCAAACACCGCACCATCAAGACGTCCGATCAAGAGCTGATTTTCTTCATCACTCCGCGCATCATTCAGACATAAGCGCGAAGTTTGAAACCACAAAGCCGCCGGCTTTCTCGGAGAACCCGCCGAGAGACCGGCGGTTTTTCTTTTAGGTGTCAAGTGACAGGTCTCAGGTATCAGGAAAATCGTCGGTGATTCTGCTTGGAATATTGTTGACGTTGTTTCGATTGGGCTATTTGGCTTTCCTGAGACCTGAGACCTGAGACCTGCCTCCTGCTTCTTGCTACACTCCTTTCATGGATCATGCTGGCCGCATTCGTCGTCTTCGATCTGCGATCGACGACAATGATCTGGACTCTTTGCTGGTGACGCATCTTCCGAATGTGCACTATCTCTGTGGTTTCACTGGAAGCGCGGCCGCGCTGCTGATCTCGGATCAGGGTTGCATCCTCTTCACGGATGGCCGGTACCGTACCCAGGCAAAAGAAGAAGTGCGCAACGCGCGCATTGCCGTTGCCAGCAAGTCTCCTCTGTTAGCGGCTGCCGAGTGGTTGGCGGCACAACGCCGACGTTCGACTCCACAGTTGTTCGGCGTCGA
The DNA here is from genome assembly GCA_963847715.1 of Terriglobia bacterium. GTDB lineage: Bacteria > Acidobacteriota > Terriglobia > Terriglobales > Acidobacteriaceae > Acidiflorens. The sequence continues at coordinate 66,776 of CAWKAZ010000015.1, read as the reverse complement.
GCCGGAATCGATGACTGCCGGCATCCGCGACCGCTTGACGGCAGCGTTGAAGGGGAAGGCACGCTTGCGCTCCGCGCCGCCGTGGATCGAACGCGCCCGCATGGTGAAGGATGCGGACGAGATCCGGCTCATCCGCAAGGCAGTTGAACTCGGTGCGAGCCTTTTTGGAGTAGCGCGCAAGAAAATCCGTCCGGGCGCGAACGAGATTGAAGTAGCCGCCGCCATGGAATTCAAGGCCCGACGCTCCGGGGCAGAGGGAATGTCGTTCCCTACGATCCTCGCCTCCGGGCCCCGTTCAGCGATCGTTCACGGGCGGGCCTCGGCGACGCGCATCCCGCGGCGTGGGTTCGTGGTCTGTGATTTTGGTGTTATACTCGCCGGTTATTGCTCAGATCGCACGCGAACTGTGCACCTCAGTCGCGCTTCAACAGAAGCCCGGAATCTCTATCAGGCCGTGCTCGAAGCGCAGTTGGCGGCGATCTCCGCCGTTCGCCCTGGAGTGACGGCTGAAGAAGTGGATAGCGCTGCGCGGCGGGTGCTTCACAAACGAAAACTGGCCCGCTACTTCACGCATTCGACCGGGCATGGTTTAGGATTAGAGATACACGAGGCGCCCAGGCTGGCCGCTGGACAAAGCCAGAAACTGGAGCCGGGAATGGTGATCACGATCGAGCCCGGAGCGTACGTTCCCGGCAAGTGGGGAGTACGGATCGAAGATGTGGTCGTGGTGACGCCGTCGGGCTGCGAAGTGCTAACGCCCACGGATAAAAAATTGGTTGAACTTTAACTGGTAGTCGTCTGGCAGCGGCGCGGTTTGCCGTGTCTGCTGCTTTCGACGAGACGGGGCAAGCCCCGTCTCCACTTGAGAATAGAAGAGCGGAACCCGCCTTATCCATGAATCAAAAAGAGCTCAAAGAACTCATCGAATTCCTGATTGAAAAAGACATTGCCGAGTTCGAACTGGAACGCGGCGACGTCAAGGTGAAGATCAAGCGCGCCTCGGAAGCGCCGCCGATGGCGTTGCCCGACACCCGTTACATCACCGTGCATCCGGCAGGCCAGCCGCCGGCATCGGACGCTCCCGCGCGAGTGAATCTGGCCGCGAACGCCGCTGCCTCCGAGCCCGCGCCTCCACCCGAAGAGGGATTGCACATTGTGAAGTCCCCGATTGTGGGTACCTTCTACGAGTCGCCATCACCCGGATCGCCGCCTTTCGTGAAGGTTGGAGATACCCTGGAAGTGGGCCAGGTTCTCTGCATTGTTGAAGCGATGAAGCTGATGAATGAGATCGAATGCGACGCGGCCGGAGAACTGGTGAAGAAGCTCGTTGCGAACGGCCAGCCCATCGAGTACGGACAGGAACTGTTTGCAGTGCGGGCAAAATAAGCTCTCAGCTCTTAGCTCTCAGCTCTCAGGAAAACCCATCGCTCTGGAGTCAGTCGATTTTCCTGAGAGCTGAGAGCTGACAGCTGAGAGCTTCATTTTATGTTCAAGAAGATATTAGTAGCGAATCGCGGCGAGATAGCGCTGCGCGTGATTTGCGCGTGCAAGGAACTCGGCATCCGCTCGGTCGCCATCTACAGCGAGGCCGACCGGAACTCACTGCATGTTCGCTTTGCTGACGAAGCGATTTGTATCGGGCCGCCGCAACTTTCGCAGAGTTATCTCAACATTCCGGCGGTCATCAGCGCGGCCGAGATCGCGAATGTCGACGCCATCCATCCCGGATACGGCCTGCTTTCAGAAAATGCCAACTTTGCGGAAGTCTGCGAGGCCTGCCACATCAAGTTCATCGGGCCGACTCCAGATGTGATCCGGCTGATGGGCGAAAAAGAAAAAGCCCGCGCCGCCATGAAGCAGCATGGCGTGCCCATCCTCCCCGGTTCGGACGGGGTCGTCGCTTCAGAAGAAGAAGCGCTCGAGTGGGCACGCAAGGTGGAGTACCCGGTCATCCTGAAAGCAACCGCCGGTGGCGGCGGTCGCGGTATGCGCATTGTGCGAAACGAAGGCGAGCTGCCCGGGCTCTACCGGCAGGCGCAAGGAGAGGCTTCGGCCGCCTTTGGCAATGGCGATCTCTATCTCGAGCGCTATGTCGAGAATCCGCGCCACATCGAATTCCAGGTGCTGGCCGACGAGCACGGCAGTGTCGTTAGTCTGGGCGAGCGCGAATGTTCGATTCAGCGCCGTCACCAGAAGCTGCTCGAAGAATCGCCCTCGGTGCGGGTAACGCCCGAGTTGCGCAAAGAAATTGGAGACGTCATCAGCAAGACGCTAAGCTTGGTCGGCTACCACAACGCCGGAACCATTGAATTCCTGATGGACCAGCAGAAGCGGCTGTACTTCATCGAAATGAACACGCGTATCCAGGTGGAACATCCCGTCACCGAGATGGTCACGGATGTCGACCTGGTGAAAAGTCAGCTCATGATTGCCGCGGGCGCCAAGCTGTCCGACGTGCTGCAAGGCCCCATTGTGCATCGTGGCCACGCCATCGAATGCCGCATCAATGCCGAGCATCCGGAGAAGTTCACCCCTTCGGCGGGAAAGATCACGACATTTAATCCTCCGGGAGGAACCGGCGTCCGTATCGATACGGCCGCCTATGCCGAGGGCACGATTCCTCCTTATTATGATTCGCTGATTGCCAAGCTGGTGGTGCGCGGCAAGGATCGCAGCGAAGCCATCTCGCGCATGAGCCGCGCTCTCGGAATGTTTATCGTGGAGGGGATCCACACGACCATTCCGCTGCACCGGCGAATTCTGGCCGACCCCGATTTCCGCGCGGGAAATTTCGATACAGGATTCATTGAGAGATTTCTGGCAAAGAAAGAATCGGCGCGATGAGTCAATCATCCTAGTAGGGACGTCGAGCGAAGAATCGATCCAACTAGAATGGGGACCTCCGTGAAGCCTGCCGCGATCGCTGTGATTCTCCCGCTGATCGTGGCTTGCCCGGTCACCATAGCGCCTGCTCAAACCTACGACTCCAAAGACGAAATCCCTATCGAGCGCTGCGACGTTCTGCCGGTCGTCACCATGAAGGTTGCGGGAGTAAATCGGCGGTTCCTCCTGGATACCGGCGCTACCACCATCCTCAATCTGAAGTCCTTCACTTCCGGCGATTCAGGAACGATCCACGTCAATTCGTGGAGCGGGCGCGCCGCCACGAGTGCGCGGGAAGTATTCTTGCCCGAGGTCGAATTAGGCAACCACCAGCTGCACAATCTAAAGCTTCCGGCTATTGATCTCAGTCCTATCGGTCAGGCCTGTGGCGGACAGATCGACGGCATTCTGGGCGTGGACTTACTCGACAAGATGGGAATGACCATCGACCTGAAACGTCGCGTTGCTGTGCCTGCGTCCACCGGAACTCCGAAAGACTCTGCCGCCGTGTTTGCGGAAATGGAACGGGATATGGCTTCGTGCAACGTCGCCTTCAATCAGGGTGACGCGAAGGCGATGATCGATTGCTTCGATCCCGAGATCGTTCTCTATACTCCGCACGGCGAATTTCGCGGACGTGAGGAGGTCATGCGGTACCTGAACGAACGCTACTTCAAATTTGCTCCCAAACTCCGCTACGACATGAAGACACACGATGTCCAAAGTTTCGGCGACGCGCTCTGGTATTCCTACGACTACGAAATCGATACACCGGTTGAAAATATCTCCGGACACGGAATGTCGATGTGCCGGAAAGACGCCGCCGGCCGCTGGCGTATCCTCAATATGCACAATTCTTTGATCGAGCCCGATTCTGCAGCGAGCCCGGTACGCTGAGCCGATACACTGACAAGCATGATTTCGCTGCCCCGTCTTTATCCCATTCTGGATAGGTCTCTTGTCGCGGATCGTCCACAGTTGTTCGCCGCTGCCATCGAAATCGCCGATGCGGGCTGTACCCTTCTGCAATACCGCAACAAATCCGGCAACGCGCGGCAGATGCTCGACGAGGCCCGTGAACTGAAAGCACTCGTCGGGGCACGTGTCAGGCTGATCATGAACGACCGCGCCGACCTGTGCGTAGCAGCCGAGTTCGACGGACTGCATGTTGGGCAGGATGATCTATCGCCCGAGTCCGCTCGCCGCATCATTGGGCCCGCCCGCTGGCTCGGAGTCTCAACCCACAATCCCGAGCAACTCGCGGAAGCCGACAAGACTTCCGCCGACTACCTCGCCATTGGCCCCGTCTTTGCCACCAGCAGCAAGGCGAATCCTGATCCGGTGGTTGGACTCGAAGGCGTCCGCCGGGCGAGGGAACTGACGCGCAAGCCGCTCGTTGCCATCGGCGGTATCACCCGCATCAATGCGCATTCCGTCATCGATGCTGGGGCCGATTCCGTGGCAGTGATATCCGACTTGATACGGGATCCGGGCAAATCAGCAGAAGAATTTTTGCGGATTCTGGGGTAAAGTTGGAGCCTGTGTGGGGGCGGGCATTCTTGCCCGCCCGCTTTTGTGAAGAAGAAAAGGCAAAGGCGGGCAGGAATGTCCGCCCCACATGGTTCCCCAGGAGATTCGTGAGTACTGACGTTCGGCCTCCCGCGCAAACTAACATCCCCAGCGATTGGGAACGCCATACCCATCAGGACAAAGAGTTAGTCAAAGGCCTCGGGCTGACGAGCGCGACCATGCTGGTCATGGGCTCGATGATCGGCTCCGGCATCTTTATCGTTTCCGCCGAGATTTCCCGTGAAGTTTCATCGCCTGCGCTGCTCATCGGAGCGTGGCTCGTCACCGGATTTCTCACAATTGTCGGAGCACTCACCTATGGTGAACTGGCCGCCATGATGCCACGCGCCGGCGGACAGTACGTCTACCTGCGCGAGTCGCTTGGCCCGCTTTGGGGCTTCCTCTATGGCTGGACCTTATTCCTCGTGATCCAGACCGGCACAATTGCCGCTGTGGGCGTGGCTTTTGGCAAGTTTCTGGGTATTTTCTGGCCAGCTATTTCCTCCAGTCATTGGATTGTCCACATATGGAAAGTTCCGACATTTGCCCTAGGTCCGGTGGCGCTGGGCGGCATGGATGTCGGTCTGAACACGCAAAACCTTGTCGCGATTCTCGTAGTGATTGTTCTATCCATCATCAATATCTTCGGCGTGAAGACTGGCGCCATCATCCAAAACATCTTCACCACCGCGAAAGTTTCAGCCTTGCTGGGACTCGTCCTCTTCGGAATATTTCTCGGGCGCAACGCGCACGCGGTAGCCGCAAATTTCGGCGCGAATTTCTGGAACAATTCTGGCCTGGGCACTTTGCACGACGTCGGTGGGGGAGTTCTGGTTTCGACGCTCACGGCGCTAGCGATCGCACAAGTCGGATCGCTATTTTCGGCCGATGCCTGGAACAACGTCACCTTTACCGCCGGCGAGGTGAAGAATCCCAGCCGCAACTTGCCGCTGTCGCTTGCGCTCGGTACTGGCGTCGTGATTGCGCTTTATATAGGCTGCAACTTCATTTATCTGGGAGCCCTGCCGCTGGTCGGCAATCCAACCGGTGCAACGCTTTTCGAGCGTGGCATTCAATACGCGAGTGAAGATCGCGTGGCCACGGCCGTGATGACCCAGATGTTCGGCTCCTCCGGGGGAGCGCTGATGGCGATCGCCATCATGATTTCCGGCTTCGGTTGCTGCAACGGGCTGATTCTCTCTGGTGCCCGCGTCTACTACGCGATGGCTAAGGACGGCCTGTTCTTCCGCAGCGTCGCCAAGCTGCATCCTGATTACAAGACGCCCGCGGTTTCACTGATGGTGCAGATGGTGTGGACCGCGATCCTTTGCATTTCGGGAACTTACAATGACTTGCTGAACTACGTCATTTTTGCGGTGCTCGTGTTCTACGTGCTGACAATTTTCGGGCTATTCGTTTTGCGACGCACCCATCCCGAAGCCGAGCGTCCGTACAAGGCTGTTGGCTACCCGATTTTGCCCGCCATTTATATCGTGATGGCTTTGTTTATCGACGTGGTGCTGTTACGCTACAAGCCGCAATACACGTGGCCGGGATTGTTCATCGTGCTGCTGGGTATTCCGGTGTACTACATTTGGCGGCCGCGCACCGAGACTGTTTAGTTCACGGCGCGAGGATGCTTTGTATCAGGGTATACCTTTAGGCATACCGTACTGCAGCGTCATGGATGCGCCTTTAGGCGCTGCGTATACATAAGAGTGTTTTCGCCATATGCGGTTGGGTTCCACTGAAGGAGATAACGCGATTCATGACTGACCTCTTAGCGAAAAAGCCGCTTGAGTTGCTGTTGGAAGAGGCGCGAGAGACTGGCAGCCATAGCCTCAAACGTACCCTCGGCGTATTTCAGTTAACAGCGCTCGGCGTGGGAGCCGTGATTGGTGCTGGCATCTTCGTGCTCTCCGGACTGGGGGCACACTATGCCGGACCGGGCCTGATGCTATCGTTCGTGCTTTCCGGCTTAGGGTGTGCTTTCGCAGCTCTGTGTTACGCGGAATTTGCGGCCATGATTCCGCTGGCGGGCAGCGCTTACACCTACGCGTACGCGACGCTCGGCGAGATTTTTGCCTGGATCATCGGCTGGGATCTCACGCTCGAGTACGCGATGGGCGCGAGCACGGTGTCTTCCGGCTGGTCAAACCACTTCATCGAGCTGCTGAATATCTTTCATATCAAGATGCCGCTCTGGATGGCGTATGACCACTGGACCGGCCTTCATACTGCTGAGAATATCGTCGCACGCCAAATGGCCCAGGCGTCCGATTCCACGCTGGTGCCCGGGACGCAGGCGTTTCTCGACAAAACTGTAGCGATTATGGGGGCACAGTCCCCAGAGTTAGTGCAGAAAGCTCATGATCTTCTGGGTGCGCCGCATTTGTTCGGATACGAAATCGGCTTCAACCTACCGGCCTTCATTATCGCCTTGGTGATCACGGCGATTCTGGTGATTGGTATCAAAGAGAGTGCGCGCTTCAACGCCACCATCGTCACCATTAAGGTTGGGGTTGTCCTTTTTGTCATCGGGCTTGGTTTTCACTACGTCAGCAGGGTCAATTGGGGATCGGACTGGTCAAGCTTTGCGCCGTACGGATTCTCCGGAATTGGGGCCGGAGCTGCTTACATATTTTTTGCTTACATCGGCTTCGATGCGGTTTCAACCACGGCACAGGAGGCGAAGAATCCGCAGCGGGATCTTCCCATTGGCATTATCGCGTCGCTGCTGGTCTGTACAGCTTTGTACATTCTAGTGGCGGCAGTGCTGACGGGGATGGTGCCGTGGCGCGACGTGAACATCGAAGCGCCCATTGCGCGGGCCTTCATGGACCGCGGGCTGACCGGCGCTTCCCACATCATTACGTTGGGCGCGCTGGCCGGGTTGACCAGCGTGATGCTGGTCATGCTCTTAGGGCAAACTCGCGTGTTGTATTCGATGGCCAACGATGGGCTCCTGCCCAAGAAGTTCTTCGCGGACGTTCATCCACGCTTCCGGACGCCGTACAAGAACACGATTCTCGTCGGCCTCCTTGCCGCCATCGTGGGGAGCCTGACGCCGATCGATGATATCGGAAGAATGGTCAACATCGGGACGCTGCTGGCATTCGTCATCGTTTGCATTGCTGTTATGACCCTACGCCGCACGAACCCAGGCCAGGCGCGGCCTTTCCGAACTCCATGGGTGCCGTTTGTCCCGGTTATGGGCATTATATTTAACGGCTACATGATGCTAAAACTTGGATGGATCAACTGGGCTCGATTGGTTATCTGGCTGGCCATCGGAATGGTTGTGTACTTCACGTATAGCCGGAAACACAGCAAGGTGCAGGCCGCACTCGAAGGCCGCAAGACAAGTTAACTCGGCGACTGGAGAGCGAATGCTCAGTCCTAGATTGTTCCTGATGAGCCTATTGTTGTGTCTGCTGGTGGGGGCGTCGGCGATTGCGTCCGCACAAACCTCGAGCAACGAAGAAGCAGTTTGGAAACTCGAACACGATTACTGGCGCTATGTTGAGGCCAACGATTTAACCGCCTACCGAAACCTCTGGCATGCAAGCTTCCTGGGCTGGCCTTCCGTCAGCGCCACTCCTGTCAGCAAAGAACACATCACCGACTGGATCACTTCACAAACTGCGAAGGGTCTCACGTTCAAGACCGGCACGTTCAAGCCCGCGAAGATTCAAGTGACCGGGGATATCGTAGTAGCGTGCTATTGGATCACCTCCGCGTGGCTGGACAAGGACGGCAAAGGAGACCCGCATACAGTCCGCATCACGCATGTTTGGGTCAGGGACGGCAAAGACTGGCACATCATTGGCGGAATGTCGATGCCGGAAGCGGCTCCTCACGAGAACTGATATAAGCGCGGGACGGCTGAAGATTGACTCGCTCAAGAGGTCTCAGCCTTTATGTTGATTCTTCTAATGATGATGTTAGTGGGGATCCTTGCCGGAATCTGGGGATTCATCATGTGCTTTCTGCCCGCTCGATGGGACAGACTCACCGAGGCCATCGGCGGCCCTACTCCGCGATGGATGTATCCCGGCCCGAAGCGTCTAGCTCCATTCACAAAGGTGGTTAGCCGTGCGGCTGGCATGGTGATATGTGTCGTGGGTTGTTGGTTTGCGTATACCGCAGCTGTAGAGATTTATAGAATCACAGCTCGATGAACGGCTACTCTTCCTGCGTTTTCCTCGCAATCACCGTCACCAGCCTCCGAGGAGAGAAGCGTACGGATTGCGCCAGCAGCCAATTCTTAAATCCTGAAATCACTACAGGTCGCCCAGCCACGAACGCGCGATAACCATCTTCGGCCACGGTTTGTGCGTCCATCGATCCAAACTTCAGCAGGCGCATGCCGGTTGCATTGGCGCGTTTGTGGAATTCAGTAGCCGTCGCGCCGGGGCAGAGGCAAGTGACGCTGATGCCCGTTCCACTGAGTTCGTTCGCCAGCGCTTCTGAGAAATGCAGAACATAAGCCTTCGTGGCAAAATACACAGCCATCAGCGGTCCCGGCTGAAACGCCGCAGTGGATGCCACATTCAGGATACCTCCATCTTTACGTTCGATCATCGCTGGAAGATAAAGGCGTGTGAGATGAGTGAGCGTCGTCACATTCAGCTGAATCTGCCGTAAGCATTCTTCGAGATCATTGTCTGCAAAAAAGCCGTACTGTCCGAACCCGGCGTTGTTGACCAGCACGTCAACCTGAATATCAGCGCGCGTGGTCTGATCGATGATGTAGGCGGGGGCACCGGGATCGGTCAGATCGGCGGCCAAAATCAGGAAACGGGTGCCGTGGGCTTTCTCAAGTTCGGATGCGATTTGCCGCAGTTTGTCCGCGGTTCTGGCGACCAAAACCAGGTTGTAACCTTCGCGCGCGAAGATGCGAGAGAATTCCGCGCCGATACCGAACGACGCGCCGGTGATGAGAGCGGTTTTGCGGTCGGCCATAACGCATCCAGTCTATGACAAAGAGAAAGGCGGGTCTGGTGACCCGCCATACAGATTCTCAAACACGCGCGGGCAGTCAGGCCTCGTAGATGGAGTGCCAACTCGTGGCGGCCTTGAGCTTGTCGTTGACGTTGTGAATATTCTTCACGCCTTCAGTCTCCAGCCATTTGCGAAATGCCGCTGCGCCCTGCTTCGCGTAGATGGGGATGCCATCTTTCCACGTCGCGCGTCCACAAAGAACGCCGTTGAACTTCACGCCAGACTCCCCCGCCAACTCAAGCGTCTCGCTGAATTCCGCGTTGCTCACACCCGCCGAGAGGTAGATGAACGGCTTGGTGGCAGCTTTGGCAGCAGTGTGGAAATGGTCGATCGCTTCCTGCTTGGTGTAGGCTTTTGTACCACCGAAACACTTCACGCCCTCGACGAACTTCATGTTCACCGGCACTTCGACTTTGAGCACGTCGACACCGTAGCGCGGCTTTGTGAATTCGCGCATGCTCTCGGTGACGATGTGCGGTTTCTTTCTCGCGTAATCCAGACCTTTTTCGTCCGCGCCTTCTTCGTAACCGACAAACTCGAGAAAGAAGGGGACATCGTTGGCGCGGCACTCATCGCCGATGCGCTCCACCCAAGCATGCTTTTTATCGTTCACGTCCTTGGGATCGTAAGGAGTGTAGTAGAGCAAAATCTTGACGCAATCGGCGCCGGCTTCCTTCAATCGCTTCGCCGACCAGTGGTCGAGCAAATCGCCGAGGCGTCCGGGACCAGTCTTGTCATACCCGGTTTTTTCGTAAGCCAGCAAGAGGCCGGCATTTTTCGCGCGGCGCTTTGAAGCGGGCAGACCCCACTCGGGATCGAGCAAAATCGCGCTGGCATGGGGCGTCAGGACTTCGCTCACCAGAATTTTGAACTCTTCCATCATTTCGTCGGAGACGGCCGAGCCCTTCTCCTTCGCGAGCGATTTCTGCAGTGAGCCGCGCTGGTCCATGGCGGCGGCGGCGATGACTCCTTGGGCGTTCGATACAGCATTCATTCCGGCGAGTTTGCCGGGGGTGAGCTTCATAAAATCCTCCAATATAAATAGCGGATGAGTTCCGGGTAACCCGCAATTCTAAACCAAAAGCAGAGTATGGGATGTTTCGTCAGCGCGTCGGAAACTGATAATGCAGCCCGATGCGAGCCAGAAGAGGTGCGCCGAGGTTGGGCACGGGATTCAGATTCGTGTAGTAGGTCTGATTGAACAAATTTTCGGCGGCGGCGAAGATCTCGACGCCATGACCAAGTGAGCGTCCGAGATACAGGTCAACAGTGAAGAATTTCTTTAGCAAGAGCGTATTTAAGTCGTTGTCGAACTGCTGGCCGACGAAAGTCCCTTGCACGTTAGCAGTGAGGAACTTGGGATTGATGTAGCGCGCCTGCACGGTGAACTGCTGGTGTGGCACTTCCGGAATCCAATTGCCCACCAGGGACGGGTTCGCCGCATTCGGCGTGTAGCCCGACACCACGGCGTGGGCGAACTGGTAGCCACCGGCAAGTTGCAGCGTATTGCTGATTCGGAATTCACCGTCGAGGTTGACTCCGGTCGAAAGTACTCGATCGACGTTTTCTTTCTTAGCCAGGATCGGGTTTGACGTCGGGTTGATCGTGACGTTCACAATGGCACCGGTGATGTCATTCCAGAAGAATGTTGTCCGCAGATTGAGCCGGTCCGAGAGGAAGCTTTTCCGAATCCCGGCCTCCACTCCGGTCAAGCGCTCCGCGTGGAGATCCGGATTGCCGTTGGTCAAGATGTTACCCACGCGGAAGTTGCGGTACAGCTCATTGAGCGTCGGCGCGCGGAACGCCCTGTACCCTGAAGCAGTGAGCGTTGTCCCATGTCCAGCGTGGTAGAGGAGCGAGACGCGCGGGTTGAAAGCGTCTGAGCTGCGGTCGTGATACGGCGTCAAGGTCGTGCCGCTGGAGTTGATGACGAGCAGCCGAGCGTTGAGATCGCTCCAGTGATCGTAGCCGAGCGAAAAGTTGGCGATCAGATGTTTGCCGAGCTGGAGAATATCTTCTCCGAAAGTTCGCGTCGTGCGCTCGAGCCCTCCGCTAAACGTATGCCCGTTGGGATTACCCAGTTTGAACAAGGCTTCGTTGCTTGCACCGTCAACGGAGCGCATCTCAAACCCGGCCACCAGCGTCTGGAAGCGGCCGACCGGTCTCGACCATTGCAGGCTGCCGCCGATCGCTTGCGACGGGACGGATTGTTGATCGGTCAGCGTCTCAGTATCGCGTGGCGACATGGCGGATGAAGACGTAACCGAAGAAAAAGTCTGATAGTACGACTCGAACAAGCCAAACAGGCGAGCGGAAAGTGCTCCTACGCTTTTCGTTTCGTAGTTCATCCCGGTAGCGAAGTCGCCCAATTGCGTATTGTTGAGCGTGAGCACCGTGCCGTTGTGCCGGTTCTCGTTAAAAAACGAACCACGCGCGAAGAAGCGGCTGAAATCGCCAAAGTGGCGGCCGATTTCAAGCGAGGTGAGCTGATGGGCGGAATTGGCGGGCGAGTCAACAGGGCCCCGTAGCGACTCCGGAACCGGGATGTAGCCATTTGTGCGGAAAAGGTCGGTGCCAGCGGAGGCATACCACGGTCCCAGCCGCGTGCCGGCCCAGAGCGACCCTTCCGGAGTATTTTCACTTCCCCATGAGCCTTCGGCGGAGATCTCGGTTGCTTCCGGTTGGCGCGTGCGGAACTGAATCACGCCGCCCATGGCTGTCGAGCCGTAAAGGCTCGCATCCGAGCCTCCGCGGACGACTTCGACGTCACTGATGGAATCACGGACGACGCGGTCCCAGTAGACCCAGCCGCCGAAGGGATCATTCAGCGGAATTTCATCGACGAGAACGAGAGCGCGACTCGCTCCGCTCGCGCCGACTCCGCGCATAGAGACGCCTTGTGTGCCGGGATTGGCCGTGCGGCTACTCGAGCGTCGGAACAGCGTAAATCCGGGAACTCCGCGCAGCACGTCATCCAGCGTGAGCGCCGCCGTCGACGCGAGATCATCATTCGAGATGGTCACGCTATCGGCCGGAGAATCCTCAAGTTCGGTGCTGATGCGATTCGCCGTGACGAGTACATGCTGGGTGACATAGTCCGGATCGAGCTGTGGCTGCAGAACGAGCCTGACCTGCGTCTCACCGTTCCAGGGGCGTTGAACCGACAGATATCCCTTGTTTCTTGCAGAGATCGTGCCCGCACCCGCAGAGACTTCGAGTCGAAATTGCCCAACTGAATTTGTCTGAGACGCGACGTGATAGCCGCCGCTGCTGAATTCAACGCTTGCACCCACGATGACTGCACCAGAAGGATCCTCGACAATACCGGATACCGACACTGGAGCAGCCTGCGCGAACGTCGACACGGTCGCTAGCAGGACGCAACCAACAACAATGAGGCCCCGACTTCGATAAGACCGCGTCGCGGAGGCGATGGCCATCGAGTAGCGCCTGCGAGTGCGCATAAGCCTCGATCTTATCAAGAGGGGATAAAAACCTTGTTGTGACCGAAGTTACTGACGCAAAGCGAGCGTCCCGAGCAGAGATTGCTGCTTCGCGATCAGCGACTGGACGCCTTGCCGGGCAAGAGACATCATCTTCGCCAACTGCGCATCGTCGAAGACCTGGTGCTCGGCAGTGGCCTGCAGTTCGACAATTTTGTTGCCCGCGGTCATGACGAAGTTCATGTCCACGTCGGCGCGCGAGTCTTCTTCGTAGTTCAGGTCGAGAAGAATCTCCCCATCCACGATGCCAACGCTGATAGCAGCGACAAAATCCTTGATGGGCGCGGCCGTTAATGTTCCTGCGTCGATCAAACGCTGCAGAGCGAGGCCGAGAGCGACAAATGCTCCGGTGATCGAGGCAGTTCGCGTGCCGCCATCGGCTTGGATCACGTCACAGTCGATCCAGATGGTGCGTTCGCCCAGGCGCTTCAGGTCGGCGACCGCGCGCAGCGATCGTCCGATGAGCCGCTGAATTTCTTGCGTGCGCCCGCTCTGCTTGCCTTTGGCGGATTCGCGCGCCGTGCGGGTCAGCGTTGAGCGCGGCAGCATGCCGTACTCGCCGGAAATCCATCCTTTGCCGGAATTGCGCAGGAACGCCGGAACGGTCTCCTCGATCGAGGCGGTACAAATGACGCGCGTGTTGCCCATTTCGATCAGCGCCGAACCTTCGGCAGTCGAGATGAAGTCAGGAATAATGTTGACCGGACGAATTTGCTCGGGAGTGCGGTTGTCGCTGCGAAAGATCATAAAAAATCGGTTCTTGGTTGTCCGCTCTCAGTCACCCATCAATGTCTTGAAACCGCGCGGCTTCCAGAGGCGCGGACAAACCCACGAATGCGTGCATCGCCGTGGAAGAGCGGCCCTTCAGGGCCGCGTAAGTCGCCTCGAATCATTCCGGGCTTCAGCCCCTGAGGGAAGCTTCCCACGGTGAAATAACCATTTATGAGAACAGTTCTAATGTAACAGGTTGCAGGAATCGTCTGGCTTGAGGTGGGTCTCGTTGTACGTCCGATGCCTTGGCCTCACTGGTTTCCCGCTTGTTCGATTGCGGATACATCGAATGTGTCGGTCAAATCAGCGTGTCCGGCAAGCGTGTCGCGCTTCCTGCCGTCGACCAGGATGTTGACCCGCTGTATGCCAGGTACATTGATGGCCAGCGTTTCGACGAGCGAATTCACGGTCAGTTGCTCGGGGAGAATCCCCGACCGATGTTGGTCGGCAAAGGCGGCATTCAGATCAATGACGGCCGCACCAGGATCGACCAGAAAAATGCTGCGAATGTCGGCCACTGGGGCCAGCGGATGCGAACTACCCGGCTGCTGGTAGATGCGGAGGAGGGCGCGCAATAATTCTTCCGCTCGCTGCTGGCGGCCTCCAGGAAGAGGGATCTGCGCCGATCGTGCGCGCAACACACCAGCCTCGTCGTCAGCGACATACAAAGTTACCGTTTCCGTCGGACCCGTCGCCGGTGGTGGTACGGGCAGCGAGTTTGCCGCTGGAGATTCCAGTTCGCCCGCCCGGCGCCGCATTCGCCCCATGTAGATTCCCATCGACACGACCAGCACCAGCAGCGCGGCCACAGCGATCAGAAGATGACGGGGAATCATAAGCGGACCTCTAGATCGGGTCGCCTAATGATCGAGCCAAGGGGTGATCGAAGGTCAAAAGCCTTTGACTCCAAATGACCCGATGACCCGATGATCCGATGACCCGATTTTTTCACGGCTGCACCTGCAGATGATCGCGCACAGAAACCACGCTATCGGCGATTGCGGACGCAACGCGCTGCTGATAGTTGGCCGAAGTTAGATCGGCGATGCCGCCGGGCCCAGGCGCTATCTCCACCGCGACGGCAGGCATAAAAACATTATTGAGTGGGCGCAGGGAAGCCACCGATGCGCGTACCGAAAACTGCATTTTTTGTAGAGCGGTAACAATCGCAGCGGACGCGGCCCGGCTGATCGGCAAAGCCGGCGTCTGCGCCGCGTTCCACGCGTGAAACACTCCTTTGTTGGCGCCTTCCACCGGGAGCAGAGCCGTGTACACGCGCGCGCCACTGCCCTGGGATGTGGCGTGCAAACTAATGTAGATTCCAGCGTGCGCCTTGTTGGCCGCGGCCGCCCGTTGATCCACGGTTGAAGTGGTATCGCCCTCCCGCAGCAGGAATACAGCAATGCCTCGCGTCTCCAACTCGTGACGGAGCAACCGTGCGAACCCCAGAGTGACATCCTTCTCGGCCAGTGTGTCGGTCAGGGCCGCGCCGCGTTCGTCGCCGCCGTGCGCGGGGTCGACGACGGCCAGCAAGCGATGCGGAATGGGGGCCGAACTTTCAAGGCTGGCATTGTTCGTGGACTGATTCGTTGCCGGAACTGGGGGCGCCGCCGGACTCTGCGTCCCCGACCCGCCGGCACTTGGCGCCGTCGGGGTCGCGCTGGTGATCGACCCCTGCGGCACCGCTGAAATAGTGATCGTCCGTCTGTCGGAACTAAAACTGGCCATCAGCGATTCGTTCGCGGTTACGTCGATTTCCGCAAATCCGTCGCTCTCGGAGTAATCAGCGTGAGTGATGATCGGGTCTTCGAACGAGATCGATTGTGCTCCCGGAGAAACGACCGGATCGCGCTTGAACACCATTCGCAGCTTCCCCGGCTCGGTAGAAATTGTCGGGTTGACCGGCGCACTGAAACTTACAGTAAGACGTGGCGGATTGCCCGCGTCAATACGGAAGCTGGGTTGAATTCCGACTTCACCCACGAATAAGCGGCGCGAGCCTTCACGAAAGCTTACCGCCGTTCCGAGAAATCGCGGAAGCAGCGTGCTCAAGGAACTAAGAGGGATCATGCCGCGCGAATTTTCTATGAGGAAGGGTGCCGTAAGATCGAAATCACGTCCGTGAATTTTCGAGCGGGTCCTTCCCGCCGTAAACTCGGCGTCCACCGTGTTATAGCGAAGCCGCAGCAAGCGGCCGTTGGATTCGCTGCTCACGCGGCCCAGTGGTTCGAGCAATTCAAGCAGGCCAACGTAATCGCGGCCAGTTCGCTCAACGACAGGAAGCGTATAAGTTGCGACGGGAGAATAGACGAAGATATGTTTTTCGTCGGCAGCAGGAGCGAGAGACAAAAACGCCACGGTCGCCAGAAGGATTACGAAAGTCTTTTTCGACGCGGTCGCGGGCACCTCGCTAGGTCTCGGTTCCCAGTTCCCCGTTTTCAGCTGAATCAGCTCGTACTGAGAACTGAGGACTGCTAACCGAGAACTGCAGTTTGCTACTCCAGCGCATAAATCGTGAGACCACTCAACAATTTCGGGTAGAAATCGGTGGACTTCTGAGGCAGGACTTCGCCGGCCAGAGCGATGTCCCGAACTTGCTGCAGGCGCACTGGGTTCATCAGGAACGCCGCTTGCGCAGCCCCGCTATGCACCTGGGAAAGTGCTTCGGCGGCCTCGCGACAATAGGAAACGTGGCTCTGATTGCGAATTGCCTCTTCTGAAATTCCCAAGACGCCTTCCAGCAGACATTTGTGCAATTGCACTACGTCGAGCGCTTGCTGGCGCAGAGAGAAACGTCCGAATAGCGGAGTGCCAATCGCCTTCGGAGTATGCAGCAGAAATACGCGCCCGGGCAGAACCGCGAGCAACGCCGTTCCCGCGTGCCCGGCATTCTGCAGAATGGCGGTGGCCCGAGCCGCATCGATGCCCGTATCGACCTCCTCCACGTTGAAGAATTTCCGCGCATCCCCCTGAAATTGTTCTGGAGCAAAATGTCCCAGACCGAAGACCAACCGGTGCGTGGGCAGAATCACCAGACCCGGAGAATCCATGTCAACCAGGGTCATCATCACCGAGTCGTAGGGCATGGGAAGCCCGGTTCCTGTTTCGGCGCCTGCCCGACGCTCGTTTCGATACGTCAGCGCAGTCTCGTAACGGTGGTGCCCGTCGGCGATGATCAGTTTCCGATCACGCATCTGTTCCCGGACTGCCGCAATCACACCCAGATCGGACACCTTCCAGACGCGGTGTACGACCCCATATTCGTCCGTGACCTCGATTTCGGGTGGAGCAGCGCATTCGAGCAAGGCATCCACCTTGCCGCCCCCGCTATACAGCATGAAGATCTGACCAAAATGGGCTCGGCTTGCCCGGAGCAGGTCCAGCCGGTCAGCCTTCGGCTTGGCGAGAGTCTGCTCATGGCGGTACACGACGCCAGCAGAATATTCCTCGATCCGGCCTAGGGCGATGAAGCCCCTCCGCTCCGCCGATGCGGCACTTCCGGGAACTCGGAAAGTCTGTGAATACCTGTAGATAGACGGCTCGGCATCCTTCTTTAGAATGCCGGTTTGGCGCCAGTCCTGAAAGAATGCCGAGGCTCGCGTATACACATTCTTCCCACCTCCGTCGCCCGCCTCCTTCTTACCCAGAATGATTCGAACCAGGTTGTAAGGACTCGACTGGTAGTAGTCCTCCTGCATCTGCGCGCTGATTTTGTCGTAGGGCTGCGTGACCACACGCTGGACCGCTACGTGCTGGGGATTATATCGCCAGGCTCGGAATGGGGAAACATTGGCCATAAACGGGAACGCAGAATTGTAGCAGGGACGATCAAAGCACCCCAAAGGGCAAACTAGAGAAGAAAAAAGATGCACAGAGCGGAAGCCAAACCTTTGGCGACTCCCTGAATCTAACGATCGCTTACGAAAAGGTGACAACACTTTTTCGGGATTGTGCTACTATCCGGCTCAGTACTGGTTTTCCAGCCCGTGTCGGGTCGCGGGTGTGTCCTTCCAAGCCGGAATTAGTGGGGCTTATGTTGTACGGCAAACAGCTCTCGGCTCGCCTCTTCTTCGCGGTTCTTCTGGTAGTTGCTGTGTCCAGCGCCCGTCCGCTTGTCGCTCAGAATTCCACCGAGGATGTCCACATCCAGCCGAGGATCGCACCTTCGGCCCCGAAAGAGCCGGAAATCGATCCGGCACTCAAGACTCATACCAAGCCGTACAAAGTGGGCGTCGACCTGGTGCTCGTCCCAGTCACGATCACCGATCCTCTGAATCGGCTTGTGACCGGCCTCGACCGCGACAATTTCAACCTCTTCGAAGGCAAGGATCAGCAGGAGATCAAGACCTTCTCTAGCGAAGATGCTCCGGTCTCGATCGGCGTGATCTTCGACATGAGCGGCAGCATGAGTTCCAAAGTCGAGCGCGCTCGCGAGGCGGTGGTTGAGTTCTTCAAGACCGCCAATCCGCAGGACGAGTTCTTCATGATTACGTTCGCCGACAAGCCGGAAGAAATCTCGGATTTCACCAGTTCGGTCGACGATATTCAGGGCCGGCTCGTGTACACGGTTCCCAAAGGCCGCACGGCATTGCTGGACGCCATTTATCTGGGCGTGAGCAAGATGCGGCAGGCGAAATATCCGAAGAAAGCTTTGCTAATCATTTCAGACGGCGGCGACAACCACAGCCGCTATACCGAAGGCGAGATTCGCTCCATGGTGAAGGAAGCCGACATCCTTATCTATGCCATCGGCATCTACGACCATTATTTTCCGACGGATGAAGAGCGGTTGGGGCCCACCCTGCTCGCCGATGTGACCGAACTGACTGGCGGGCGTGCTTTTACCATTGATAACCCGAACGACTTGGCGGACGTATCCACGAAAATTGGTATCGAGTTGCGCAACCAATATGTCATCGGATACCGTCCTAAGAATCCAGCGAGAGATGGCAAGTGGCGTAAAATAAAAGTTAAACTTTTACCGCCAAAAGGATTGCCGCCGCTTAAGGTCTACGCCAAGACGGGTTACTATGCGCCAACGGAATAGAGCTTCGCTGCCGGTCGTTCTTCTAGTCGCATCTTTATTCCTGCCTCAGTCGAAAGCGCAAAGCGGAACCCCGACCCCGACGGCTCCCACGTCTTCCGCAAATTCTCAAGCTGCTCCCGCGCCGGCTGCCGGACAGGCGACGCCTCCAGCTGCAGCCGCGAGCGCGCCGCAGAATCCCGACTCCGGCGATAGCGGTGTCTTCGTCTTCCGCAAGCAGGTAGAAGAAGTCGTGCTGCACGCCACCGTGGTCGACGAAAAGCAGCGTATCGTCACCAGCCTCGACAAGGGCGACTTCAACGTATTCGAAGACGGCCGTCCGCAAGTGATTACCTCGTTCCGCCATGAAGATATTCCGGTGGCCATGGGCATCGTCGTCGACAACTCCGGCTCGATGCGCGAAAAAAGGCAGAAGGTGAATGCGGCGGCCCTGAATCTGGTGCGGTCGTCCAACCCAAACGATGAAGTGTGCGTGGTCAATTTCAACGACGAGTACTACCTCGACCAGGATTTCACCGCCAACATCAACAAGCTGAAAGAAGGACTGGAAAAAATCGAGGCCCGCGGCGGCACCGCCCTCTATGACGCGGTCGTGGCCACAGCAGAGCATCTGAAAAAAGACGCCAAGCTGGAAAAGAAAGTCATCTTCGTGGTCACCGACGGAGACGATAACGAGAGCGCCGAAAGCCTTGAGCAGGCCGTGCGTCGTCTTCAGGCCGATGGCGGACCGACCGTTTACTCCATCGGCATTCTGGAAGGCGAGGAGCACCCTAAGCACGCGAAGCGAGCGCTGCAAATCATTTCCGAGCGAACCGGCGGCATCGCGTTTTTCCCAAAGACGCTTAGACGAAGTAGACGCCATCAGCCGCAGCGTAGCTCACGACATCCGCACCCAATACACGATCGGGTACAAGCCGACCACGCCAAAAAACCAGGGCGGCTACCGCCAGGTCAAAGTCGATGCACGTTCCCACAGCTTCGGCAAACTGACCGTTCGTACCAAAAGCGGATACTACGCCGGACCCGAGCCCGCTTCCGGCGCTCAGTAGAGCCGGACTCTAATCTTACTGCTCCAAAATTTCGTAGGTTTTGGGTGGCGCAGCGCTTCTAGCGCTGCGACAAGGCCCTCTGCTTGATGAGGAGGCTTTCCAGTTTGTTGAAAGACTCGGTTTTGTATCAGGGTATCGCTTTAGCGATACCGCAACTTCTTTGATTTCAGATGCCCCTTTAGGGGCTCGACGTCGGGAGCCGAGTTTTTCGGCAAGCTGTTTGGCCGGCGGGGGGACATATCCCGAATCATCGGTTACCAAATTGCGCCATCCCTAGATCCCCGCATTGACGCTGCCCCTACCCGTTCCTTACTCTGATACCGTGGCTTTAATGACTGCAACCTCGCGCCTGCGCGTTAGCGACGACATCTCCAAACTCGTCGGCGAAACGCCGATGCTCCAACTGAAAAAACTGGTCCCTGCCAGCTCCGCTGACGTTTTCGTCAAACTCGAATACCTGAATCCGGGCGGCAGTGTGAAAGACCGCGCCGCCATCGGACTGATCGAGTGCGCCGAACGCGAAGGCCGGCTCAAGCCCGGAGGCACGGTCATCGAAGCCACCGCCGGAAACACCGGAATCGGACTCGCGTTGATCGGCGTGAGCCGCGGCTACAAAGTCCGGCTGTTCGTTCCCGAGAAATTTTCGGAGGAAAAGGTAATCATCATGCGAGCCCTCGGCGCCGAGGTGACTCGCACTCCGGAGGCCGAGGGCATGCAAGGCGCCATCGATCGCGCCAAAGCTCTTCTGGCAACCGACCCCATGGCTTTCATGGCCGCCCAGTTCGAGAATCCCGCAAATCCCGATTACCACTACGAAACCACGGCCCGCGAAATCTTCGAACAAATGGAAGGCCGGATCGACGCCGTCACGGTCGGCAGCGGCACGGCTGGAACTTTCACCGGACTTGCGCGGTTTCTAAAAGAGCGCTTGCCGCATGTCCACACCGTGCTGGTCGAAACCGAGGGCTCAGTCTACGCGGGCGGCAAACCCGGCCCGCACAAGGTCGAAGGGATCGGGGCGAGCTTCATTCCCAAGAATTTCGATCGTTCCGTCTGCAGCGAAATCATGATGGTGACGGATGTTCAGGCCTTCGGCATGGTGAAAGAGCTGGCTGCCCGAGAAGGCGTGCTTGGAGGTTCAAGCGCCGGAGCCAACGTCTACTCTGCAATGCAGATTGCCAAACGGCTCGGAGCAGGGAAGCGCGTAGTGACACTGATCCCGGACTCCGCGGAACGCTATCTATCCAAGAAGATTTTCGAAGGCGGAATCTAGCGCCGATGGCTGTCATCATGAGAGCCCGTGACAACTGGGTGCCCCAGTGCCTGCCCTCAATCTTCGCAATGGAGATCATCTACAACCGCAAACTTCATATCTACCTGTCCACCTTTTTCTTAAGCCAGTGAGTGAAATCGGGATTTTTCGCCAATCATCGGAATCGTTTCCGGTTGGATGACGACAGCTCTTTTTCTACACCACTTCCGCCGGGGCAGCCAAAGTTCATTTATCAGCGGGCCCCATGCAGGTGGAAGCGGCGTTCAATCTCACCGCCGATCCGATGCTCGCCGCCAAAAGGGTATCTGTCTACCTTCCGTAGGGCCGGGACGATCTCCTCGCAATAGCCCGCATTTTCTTTCTTGTGAAAGTCGAGAGTGGCAACATATTGAAATACCAGATCGCCGACAGCGACATTCTTGTCCTCCACAGCCGTCTGCAGCAACTCGCGCACAGGCCCCGAATGGAACTCGGGAGCAGCACAGGTACGCACCTGGCATGGTTGGATTAGTTCGTTCAGGTTGCCGAGCCATCGGACGCCTTGCATACGGTCATTGGGGTTCTTCTTGGCGAGCAAGTGTCGGACTTCCGCCAAAATCGATTCTTCACAACGCGAGTCAGCGAGGCACTCCTTCGTGTGCAGCAAACGGTGCAGAGCAAGGTCACGGGCGACAGCGTTTTCGTTGATCAATCCGCGTTCGTAAACGGAAAAGCCTGACCTAGCGGCGTCCGCATCCATCTTCGCCATAGCTATGGCCCGGGGAAGATACGCTGCCTCCGCGGGGTCGTCCAAATCCAGGATTCCCCGAAAGCTACCAGGACTATTCTGCGAACCCAAGCTGGCGAGTATTCTCTTGTCGGTCTGCGGTTTGATGCGCTGAGCGCCCAGTGGCGGGCGTAGTGGCCAAGGCCGGTCGCTCCAATAGCATTCGACCGGAACCTTTTCGGATGGCGTCCGCGCAGTGTCTTTTCGACACGCAGAGTCAAGCTGAAGCCACCCTTCTCAGTGGCGATGACCTGCTCCATTTTCGCGATCACAACCGGTCCGCTGGTCGCATTCAAGAAACGGGAGCCGAGTCGCAGGAAATTAAGTTTTCCGCGCGCGGATAGCAAAGTGCATCCTGGAAAGAATCCTGCCCCGTTCGTCCCTTGCTGTTTGTCGTGTTTCGCGGCTTGCATCGATCCCTCAAAAGTATGAGTGCTGGCGTACTTCCTCGCCAGAGGGATGGCAACTTTGAGTTTTGGTCACCCTGTTTGCGTGAATCCGACGAGCAACGATCGCTTTTTGATCCAAGCCAGTGACCGAGACCGTCCGTATTTCCAATCTGGCATGATCATTCAGACACCAAATCGTCTTCCAATTTGGCAACCGTTCACACCGTCGAGTTTTGACCACCGCCTCACCGGAAGTAACTATTGAAACCAGACGACTACACCCAAAACCGCGTACTTACCCTGCGATTGTTTGCCTCCCGCGTCACGGCGACCCGGATGATTACGCTTCTTCTCCAGCAGTCTCGCCAGCTGCAGCCTCGTTCGGATAGTTGAACAAGAGCTGATTGCCGTCGGGATCATCGACCACCAGAAGCCGGTAGCCCCACGAACCGTCCTTGACCGGAACGCCCTTGGCCTCGAGTTCCGCGCGCAGCGCGTCCAACGCGGCAATCGCACCCTCGGGCGTCGCTGGCTCGTCGTTCAGAGAAACGTTCAAGGAAATGAACATCACACCCTTGCCAATCTTCTCCGCCCACGTGTCGGCCAGGATAAGCGCGCAGCCCTGCCGGTCCACCTGTGCGACATGCGCTCGGCCGTCCTCGTCGTAACGCCAGGGGCTGGTGAAGCCGAGCCGGTCAACGTAAAAGCGGAGCGAGGCCTCAACGTCGGTTACATGTAGGACGGGGCGCGCGAACCAGTCCGTCATAGGCGGTATCCTCCGAATGAGAACAACTTCCTCTTTGCGGGGCAAATCATAACTGAACGTAACCAAGGTTTCGACGACAATCACTGATGTTTGCAAGCAACGCGCGCCGAACGACTGAAATTCACCGAGCGTCGCTTCGCAGCGCTCCGCTCAGGATGACAAACCTGGAAAAACTCGCGAATGCGTACACCGCCGTGGAAGAGCGGCCCTTTCAGGGCCGCGTAAGTCGCCCCGGATCAGTTGGGCTTCAGCCCCGGTGGCTGCCTCTCCTCGTCCCACGGAGTCTTTCCGCAAGCTCCCTTTCCCTTGGGCAGCAGTCCAAGTTTTCCCCGGCTGCGCAGCCGTGCCTTAGAAAAAGGTTTCGAATGAACAACTACCCGGCGAGCTCCCACCAAAACCGTTCGTCGTCGACTCGGCGATGTTGACACGTTGAACTCCCGCATTCGCGGCGTTAACAACAACTCGGTCCAGTCAAGCCATAATGAAGATCATCATCCGCGCAGATTCGTGGTGCGTATCACGACATACCGGGGTATGACCGATGAAAGCATTTTCAAAAATGGCGGCAGTGTTGTGTGTTTCCGCCCTCCTATTCCTCGCGGGCTGTACCCGCATCGCCCAGTCGTTGTATTTGAGCAGCGATGATCGCAACATCAGTAGCGCCACAAAGGATATCGAGAATGCTCGCGACAACGCCCAGCGAGCCGAGGCCTATGCCAAGCGGGGCAGCGCCTATTCGGAAAAAGCCCGCTACAGCAAGGCTTTCAAACTGATCTCCGCCGAGGAATACGATCGCTTGTTCGGTCTCGCCATCAAAGATCATGACGAGGCCGTGGCGCTCGATCCTGGCCGGGCCGAAGTTTATTTCACGCGCGGAGTGACCTACTACGACCGGGCCAACCTGCAGGCCTTGGTGGACGGCCACTTGATGGGCACTGACGCCGACCGGAAGGTATGGTTCGCCCCGGCCGCCGCCGATTTCAAAAAAGCCGTCGAGAGGAATGGCCAGCTCTATCTGGCATGGGATCGACTCGGTATGACCCACGAGATGACCGGCGAAATCGACGATGCGATCAACGACTACACGCAAGAAATGGCGCTGAATTCGCTAGGCAGGTCGCGCTTGGCCGACGCCTACTGCATGCGCGGTGGCGTAGACCACAAAGAAAAGAAGCATGATGCCATCGCGGATTATGAGAAATCCCTCGAGCTGGGCGCCACTGCGGATGGTTGCTCGTGCGATCCCTACAATCCGCTGCTCTGGCTCTACACGGATGGCCGGCAATACGACCAGGCCTGGGGCCTTGTCAACAAGGCGCAGAAGTCGAAGAAATGGATCGAACCCGAGTGGCTGGATCGGCTGAAGAAGGAATCCGGACGCAGCAGCTAACCTCGCGCCGGTATAGCGAGCGCATGAGGATATGCGCTCGAACTCTTTTGGGCGAGCGCCTTTATACTTCGGCTTGGTGGTTGCTAGTTTCCCGGTCCAGCAAACAGCAGCAGATTTCCGTCCGGATCTTTGACGACGAAATTCCTGGCGCCCCAAGGCTGCCTTTTCAGCGTCTGGTGAAAGTCAACACCAGCGGACTGAAACTCAAGAAACAGCAGCTTGATCTCGTCCGCCGTAGCGACGGTCATCGATGCTGACAACAGTTCCTCCCGGTCGCGGATCGTCGACTCGATGACTGATCGCTCCACACACCTTAAGTTGAGACGCGCCGCGTCGCGACCTACTTGCGCATAGTAGGCAGGATTGCCGTAGCTGAATACCAGCGAAAAGCCAAGTTTCTCACAGAAAAATCCGCATGATCGCTTGATATCGGTGACGAACAGTTGCGGCTCGGCGCTGGCGATCGTTGCCTTCGATAGCAACGATTTGGACGGTGACACATTCCCCTTGAGCGGCGTTTTCGAGAATCCTGCTTTCAGGGCTTGCCAACCGTCGAAGCCTTGCTGTCTCGCGACCAGTTCTTGCGCATCGCGAAGCTGAAAGCTCGCCGCCAGAATCTCGGAGTCGGGCATGTTCACGAAGCGAGGCAAATGCGCGCGGATTTGTGCGGCGACGGGATAGTGACGTTCGCGATGCCAACGCAAGATGAGCTTGGCTTGCTTTTTGAGATTTTCCAGATTAGGCATGCAGGCCTCCACGATGAGATCGTAGGTGGGCATTGCCCTTCGGCGTCCTGCCGGTGCTTCCTACATGCGCAGGTCGCAGTATCTGCGACGGTGTCACTGTTTGTCAATTCAGCGCCATACTACAAATTGATGGACCTCACTTTCGCGCTTTCTCGGGTCGCGGAGACTTTTGCCTGCCGCCACTAACGGTGAGGCAGCGCTTGACTCCCCGAGCCACTGCCCTTAGTCGAAGTCAATCTCCTCGAATCCCAAACCCCGCAGCAGGCTGGTGATCGTCGAAGCTGCATTCTGCTGGGCCGTTTGCAAAATTCCATCGGTCAAGGCGGCCTGTTGCAGTTGACGCTCTGCCTCCTGGCGCACTTGCGTTTCCAGATTCGGATCGGTAGGCACCAGCAGCCCTGTTTGTCTGGAATACACTCTGGTTTTCGCACTGTCGATCCGAGTGTGGAACACCTGCGACGCGGGAAGATGCAAGTGAATCCGCTTGCCATCCACTCTGAGATCCCCCGGCTTTAGATTCGAGAAATCAATCCCCGCGACAACCTCGCCGTGCACCAGCATCAAGAGACGGTCTCCGGCTAGAAAATCGGGGAAGACGGGATTTTCCTTCGCACCCGTTACCAGTTTGTCCATGGTGTAGACGACGGTCTCTAACCGCTGTAGCCGCTGAATGCGATCGACTACAGTGGGCTGGCTTACATCGATACTGAGGGATCTGCCGGTCACCCCGGACCACAAATGGCTCAACAGCGCCCGCCCGGAATTTCGCGACAACATCAACCACCCAACCGAGCCGACCGAGAGTATCCCGAGGACCAGTCCTAGGAAGAGAGCAAACACAACCGCCCCAGAGGATCGAGCAGGCTCAGGACAGTGGGGACCTGTATCGGGATCGTGGCCCATCGTGCAAGGTTATCACCGGGAGAGTGGACGAGTTATAGCCGATCCGAGGCAGGCCGCTCAAATCGCAACCACAGCATTGCTCCAGGAATTACGTGAAGTGATCGTGGCCGCTTGACATCGGCTGCTAAAATGAAAAGTAGAGCAATCAAAAAGCTAAACAGCCTGCCCAGAGTACGGGCGCAAGATGAAGATTGGCAAAGAGCCAAGAGTGAAATGCTTTAAGTCTTTGATTTATAAATACTTTACCCGTAAGTCCTTATTCTTCAAAGACCCAGCGCCCCATGGCCTCTAAGTCTTTGGTTTCATTAGACCGGGGGGAGGGGGGGTAGGTAACGAAGTAGTAATATGTCTTCCCATTCCGGGAAAAATTCTCTTCGCTCAACTCTCCGTTTCGACGGACTCATTCTGATCACCCAACTATGATCGCCAAACTGTCAGACTCTAACAAACAAGGCTTCGCCACTCGCGCCATTCACTCCGGACAAGAACCTGATCCGCTCACAGGAGCAGTCAGCGCGCCGATCTATCCGACATCCACTTACGCGCAGGAAGAGATCGGCAAGCACAAAGGCTACGAATACGCGCGCGTGTCGAACCCAACTCGCGATCGCCTCGAAACCAACTTAGCTGCGCTCGAAGGTGGAATTGCATCCAGAGTTTTTGGTAGCGGCATGGCCGCAATCAACGCCATCACCAGCATGCTGAAGTCAGGCGATCACATTGTTGCCGGACACAATCTCTACGGCGGAACGCCGCGGCTGTTCAATCAGGTTTTGACTAACTTTGGGCTGACGTTCACCTACGTTGATACGTCCGATCTCAACAAAGTGGAAAGCGCATTCCAGAAAAACACGCGGCTTGTGTTTCTGGAATCCCCGACCAATCCTCTGATGGAGCTTTGCGATCTGCGCGCCATCACCGATCTCAGCCATCGCCACGGAGCTGAGGTTGTCGTCGATAACACATTTACGTCGCCCTACTTCCAGCGTCCAATCGAGTTCGGCGCTGACATGGTGGTCCACTCCACGACGAAATTCCTCAACGGACACAGCGATGGATTAGGTGGAGTTGTAGTCTGCACGAAACCCGAGCAGGCCGAAAAGCTGGCGTTTCTGCAAAAATGCGCAGGCGCGATTCTGTCGCCGTTCGAATGCTGGCTGATCCTGCGCGGTGTGAAGACGCTCGCCGTGCGCATGGAACAGCACGATCGCAGCGGCCGCAAAGTCGCTGAATATCTTTCGAAGCATAAGAAAGTGCAGAAAGTCTTCTATCCGGGATTGCCCGATCATCCGCAGCACGAACTCGCCAAACGCCAGATGTCAGGCTTTGGATCGATGATCACTTTCGAAACCGGATCGCTCGCGAATGCGAACAAGATGCTGAGGAAGGTGCAAGTCTGTTGCCTGGCCGAATCGCTGGGAGGTGTCGAAACGCTGATCTCTCATCCCGCAACCATGACGCATGCGGGCGTTGGCGAAGAGGTGCGCCGTAAAATCGGCATCACCGACGGAATGGTTCGCATCTCAGTCGGAATCGAAGACGTGAACGACATTCTCGCTGATCTAGACCAGGCATTAGCCGCAATCTAGGCGTCGAATTCGGTTTAACTGATGACTGAAAACTGACAACTGAAAACTGGTTCAGCGTACCGACTCTCCGATCCAGTCCAGATAAGCTGCGCTGCCAGTTTCCACCGCGATCTGAATACATTCTGGCAGTTCGTAGGAATGGAGCGCCTCCAATGCCTGCCGCAAGCTGTCAAATGCGCCAGCCGTCGTTTTGATGATCAGCAGCCATTCATTGGATGTCTCGACTTCTCCCTGCCATCGATAAACGGATTCAATCTGCGAAACGACGTTGACGCATGCCGCCAGTTGCCGATCCACGAGCGCGTGAGCGATGGTGCGGGCTTCTTCGTGGCTTCCACAGGTTGTGAGAACGACTCGTTTGTCGGTCATTTAGATCGCTCGTAATAGAATCAAGGCTTCGGTTTCACTCGAAGCATACGAGGCAGGCGATGGCAACGCAAATCAAGTTTGGCACTTCCGGATGGCGCGCCGTAATGGCCGAAGAGTTCACTTTTGCCAATGTTCAACGGGCTGTGCACGGAATCGCGCGATATGTGGCGTCGCAGAAATCGAGAGCGCCCAAAGTGATCGTTGGACGCGATCCGCGCTTTCTAGGCGAGACATTTTGCGCCACCGCGACGGAAATCCTGTCGAGCTATGGCATTACGCCGCTGGTCATTGCCGAACCCGCACCGACGCCGACCATTTCCTACGCGGTGATGCAGGCCAAAGCGGATGGCGCTATCAACTTCACCGCCTCGCACAATCCACCAGAGTACAACGGGATCAAGTTCTCGACTCCCGACGGTGCGCCCGCACTTCCCGAGGTGACGAAAGCCATCGAGGCTGCCATCGCCGCCTTCGACGCGAATCCACAAGCTCCAAGTGGAGCTAAAGCCGAGGCGCAGTCGATTGATCCTCGCCGCATGTATCTCTCACGCCTCCGTGAAATTGTGGATCTTGACATCATCAAAAAATCCGGCATCAAGGTTGCCTTCGATCCCATGTGGGGATCAGCCCGCGGCTATTCAGACGCCTTGCTGCGCGAGGCAGGTGTGACGGTAGCGACCGTACACGATACACGCGACGTGCTCTTTGGAGGCCACGCTCCCGAACCCGATGATCATCTGCTGGAAGACCTGCGCCACAAGATGCGGGAAATCGGAGCCGGTATCGGCATCGCGACCGATGGAGATGCCGATCGCTTCGGAATTGTTGACCAGGACGGAACATTTCTGCAGCCGAACTACGTCATCGCTCTTTTGTTCGACTATTTGGTCGAGAGCCGCGGATGGAAGAACGGCGTCGGGAAGTCGGTGGCGACAACGAATCTCATCAACGCGCTCGCGGAGAAACATCAGATCGAACTCCACGAAACCCCTGTTGGCTTCAAATATATTGGCGAACTGATTAAACAGGACAAAATCCTGATCGGAGGAGAAGAGAGCGCGGGTCTCTCGATCCGCCAGCACGTCCCGGAAAAAGACGGAGTGCTCGCCGGCCTGCTTTGCTGCGAGATGGTAGCGCGCCGCGGTGCATCGCTCGGAACCCAATTGGAACAGGTATTTGCCAAAGTTGGTTCCTATTATCCTTTAAGGGAGAACTTCCGCTTGACGCCGGAAGTGAAACAGAAGTTTACTGAGAAGTTACGTCGCGACCCAGGCGAGTTTCATGGCATCAAAGTTGCCCAGGTTGTGAGAACAGACGGGCTCAAACTGGTTCTCGCCGACGGATCGTGGGTGTGCTACCGGCTTTCGGGCACGGAGCCAGTGGTGCGCGCGTACAGTGAAGCCCGAAGCAAGGAAAGTCTCGCG
Source organism: Terriglobia bacterium (assembly GCA_963847715.1). Lineage (GTDB taxonomy): Bacteria > Acidobacteriota > Terriglobia > Terriglobales > Acidobacteriaceae > Acidiflorens. The sequence goes on along the minus strand of CAWKAZ010000015.1, from coordinate 37,338 downwards.
AAGTTGAGCGAAGCAGCAAAAGCATGGATCTTCGATTAGGACCACCGCCGAGAGTACGGATCCTCCCCCGTCCCGAGGAAGGCCTGCGTGCGGTGATGAATCAGGCAAGAGAACAGGCTCCTCGAGCCGAGGCTGCCGCGGCCCGCTGCGTGGAACGTACGCGCCCCGTATGGTCGTGGCTCGCGCTGGAATGGCGCAGGCTGGGCACCGCCGCTGCGGTGCTGCTTATTTTTATCGTCGTGATCCACGCCATGTTTGGAGCGAATGGCATGGTTGTCTATAAGCAGAAACGCGCCGAGATGCAGGCGTTGCAAAGTGAAGTTGGACGTCTGCAGAAGGAAAACAGTCAGTATCTGGACCGGATCAAAGCGCTTAAGTCCGATCCTGCCGCGATCGAAAAAGAAGCTCGCGAGCAGCTCCATTACACCCGGCCGAAGGAATTTGTTTACGTCACCCCCGATCCTCCGCAGAAACCGCCCACCGGACGCGCCAAGAACGAACAATGAAAACATCGTCTGGCCGCTGTCCTGTCCTGATACGCTAATCGCTTATTGAGCGAAAACAGCATGTGTGCTGTCGAGCTTACAACGTGCATCTGGCGATGCGGCGGATAGAGTGGTGTGCTGGCCTCGAAACGCCTTCCACCAGTGCAAGAGTGGCTTTACTTGCGCTTCGTATGGTTTCAGGCTCTGCTGGTCCAGGAACTCCATATTTTGGAAATTCTCGCCGCGCGCGATACTGATTGTGTAGGGATGCGTATCCTGCATAACGAGCGGCGGTACCGTCGGCGGGACCTTGAGAGCGCGAAACTCCTTGCTATCGATGAGGGTACCCAGAGCGTTCCATTCGGTGTCCGACATCTGTCCGTCGTAAATCTTGCGGTCGAAATCTTTGCCCTGCTTGATGTCCGCTTTTTCCGTGTGGAAACGATGGTCTTCGAAAACAAGAGTGCAAAACTGGGGCGCAGACATCGCCCCTGGCTGCAGTTCGTTTATGAAAATGCGCAATGGGACGTGAGATGACACTTGACCGATCGCTGTGGCTATCATGGCGAAGGTCATTATTAGGCCTGAAATCACTGATTTCTTCATAACTTAGCCTAACCCGATCGGCGAACAATATTGTGGTTTCGAATCCTTCAGGTCCGACTTGCTCTTCTTCTCCAGCCCATCAAACCACTTCATAAGAGGATTGAGGGTCTTCTGAAAGGGAGCCGCGTTATCGATGTAGGTATCCATTCCGTTGGTGATCCCGCCGAATTCAGTCACGCCGATTTTTAAACGTTCCTTAACCGTGGTGAGGTGTTGCGGCGTGCCGCCCCGGTCAATCTCGGCGTCGATGCTCTCAATTTCCCGGATAGTCGCATTGTTGGGCATATCGGGCGGCTGCGGCGAAACGATCTTTTTGAAATTCTCAGTGTCCAGAATGCCTCGAAGCTGCTGTAAATCGCCGGCGTCCAGAGTGCCCTGCGCTGATTTGACTTTCGGCTTGCCGACCGTCTGTTCGTCGCGCTTTTCAAGCACGTATTTTCCATCGCTATATACGATCAGACACGAAAGCGAATTCGGATAAGTGGAGACATCTCCCCCCTTGCCATAAGTGATGCCGTTTATTCCGCGAGCATGGACCACGTTCGTCTCAAGGTTCAGATCTGCCTTAGATCGCTGCAAACGGAGCAGCGGTGCGTCCTGACAAGAGGCGGTGTTCGCGGCAAATGTCATCGCCAAAGCTGTAGAAGCCAGTAACCTCCTGACGAGGAGTGAAGTAGGCATGAACCCTCCAATCGAGACTTGGGGAACGCAAAATATACTACACGGAATTAGTCCTGGTCCGCTGCGAAATCCCATCTGACGAGATGTCTCATAGGTGTCGGACCTGTGGTAAAGTCTTCAGATCGATCATGTGTGGGAAACTGATCTCTTAGGAGGATGACATGCGGAAACTTCTCTTGCTGTTACTTGCCGGTGCGTTTTTGGTATCGGTTGCATCAGTGTCGTTTGCCAGCGATGCGCAGACGGTGAATGGCTGGATCAGCGACTCCAAGTGTGGTGTTAAGGGCGCCAACGCGGGAGCCGAGGAATGCACCAAAAAGTGCATCGGAGCTGGCGCCAGCCCAGTGGTTGTTACGGACACAGACCAGAAAGTCCTGAAAGTGGACAACCCCGATGCTCTCAAAGAGCACTACGGACATCATGTAGCCGTCACCGGTAAAATCGACGGCGACAAGATCCATGTTGACAGCGTCAAGATGCTCTAGACAATTTCGCGTAGATGCGTAAAAAGGCGGCCTTCGTGGCCGCCTTGTTTGTTCTGCGGAGCACCTCGAACGCACAACTAACGCACAACGCCTTCGAGCGGCGAACTAGCCGTGGCATAGAGCTTTCGCGGCATGCGTCCCGCCAGGTATGCCTGACGGCCGGCGATCACGGCGTGTTTCATCGCTTCAGCCATCAACACCGGTTCCTGGGCGCCAGCGATCCCTGTGTTCATCAGTACCGCGTCATAACCGAGTTCCATAGCAATGGCCGCATCGGAGGCCGTGCCCACTCCAGCATCTACAATCAGTGGAACTCCCGTGATGAGTTCGCGCAGGATGCGAAGGTTGGCGGTGTTCTGGATGCCGAGGCCGCTGCCGATTGGAGCTCCTAAGGGCATTACCGCCGCTGCTCCCGCGTCTACCAGTCGCTTGGCATAGACGATGTCATCGGACGTGTAGGCCAACACGGTGAATCCTTCCTTCGCCAGCACGCTGGTGGCTTCGAGCGTTGCTTGCACGTCGGGATACAGCGTTGCCTGGTCGCCAATCACTTCCAACTTGATCCAATCCGAGAGGCCAACCTCGCGGGCGAGGCGAGCGGTGCGGATGGTGTCATCGGCCGTATAACAGCCGGCGGTGTTCGGCAGAAGGAAGTATTTGCTCGGATCGATGTAATCGAGCAGCGATTCCTTGCTCCGATCAAGATTCACGCGGCGCACGGCCACGGTTACCATGTCGGCGCCGCTCGCCTCGAGGGCGCGGACGGTTTCCTGAAAAGACTTGTATTTGCCCGTCCCGACGATCAGGCGGGAACGGAACTGTTTGCCAGCAATAATCAATGAGTCCGTCATGGGTTTATTGTACGGCGCGGGCAGGCCCTAAATCATCTCGTCGACTGATGTAAACAACCGGCCCTGAAAGGATCACACTCCACGCGCTTCGGCCTTCGCATACATGTCTTCAATCAATGCGCGGTAGCGTTCTTCGATTCCACGCCGCCGCACTTTGAACGTGTGCGTCAGGGTCCCATCTGCGGCGGAAAGCTCTTCAGGCACAAGCAGCACCCGTTTCAACCGCTCGAAGCGCGCCAGATTCCGGTTAAGGTCTTCGATAATGCCTTCATACAGTGCTTGCACTTTCGGCTGGGCGATGAGGGTCTCTCGCGTTGCAAATTCGACTTGGTTTGCCCGCGCCCAGTCTTCCAGAGCAGGAAAGTGGGGTGCGATCAGCACGGCAGGAAATTTTCGCCGGTCGCCGAGGACAACGGCTGTCCCGATCAGTGGGTTCAGTTTCAGCGAGTTCTCGAGCGGTGTCGGCGCGATGAATTTTCCGCCGGAAGTCTTGATCAGATCCTTCTTGCGGTCAGTAATCGAGAGGTAGCCCTCGCTGTCGATGTCTCCGATGTCGCCGGTTTTGAACCAGCCATCCACAAACGCGGCCTGCGTCTCTTCCGGGCGATTCCAATATCCTCTAAATACAGATGGCCCGCGCACCAGCACTTCGCCGTCGTCAGCAATTCGAACCTCGACGTTCACCAGTGGTTTGCCGACGGTTCCGATCTTGTGCGCTTCGGGTGTGTTCACCGCGATCACGGGCGAAGTCTCGGTCAGGCCGTAGCCCTCATGAATGGGAATGCCGATATCGGCGTACCACTCCGCTAATTCCTTTCCGAGTGGAGCGCCGCCAGAAATGAACTCCTCAGCCTTGCCGCCCATACCGGCGCGCACTTTCGAAAAGACCAGCCGGTTTGCGAGTTTCCAGGTGCGTTCGGAGGGCTTGATTCCGGCGAGAGTATCCGCACGGTGAGCCTGCCCGATCGAGAGCGCCCATGTATAAATGGCACTGGCCGGGAATGCGGCCGTTTTCAGAAGCACCTGCTGTCGAATCTTCTCGTAGACGCGCGGCACGCCAATAAAAATGTCCGGCCGCACTTCCATCAAAGCCTGTGCCAGTTGCGCGATGTCAGGACAATACGCCAGCGTCACCCCGCGATACAGCAGCGCAAAATCCACGTGCCGTGCGGTCACGTGAGAGAGAGGAAGAAACGAGACGCTCACCTCATCTTTCGAACCGAACCCGAAAGCAACCATCGAGCACGCAACGTTTGACGCCATATTTCCGTGCGTCAACATCGCGCCTTTCGGGGTTCCGGTTGTGCCCGATGTGTAGATGATGGTGGCCAGATCGTCAGCGACAATCGATTGCGAGCGGGCATCGAATTTCGGATCGGGCGCGACCGGCCCGCGCAGCATCAGTCCTTGCATGTGGACGGCATGCGCGGTTTCGACAGCATCCATCACGAGGATGTGTTCAACCGGAGTGCGTTGCTGAATGGTAAGGATTTTTTCAAGCTGGTTCTGGCTGGATACAGCGACAACGCGCGCGCCGGAATCGTTGAGTATGAAAGAAGTCTGTTCGGCGGTCTGCGTCGCATAAATCGGCACCGTGACGGCGCCCAGTCCAAGTACGGCAAAGTCCGTGATGGTCCATTCCGGCCTGTTTTCACTCAGAATGGCGACGCGGTCGCCTTTGCGAATCCCCCAGGATTCAAGCGCCCTGGCGACACCTACAACCCCGCGGTATATTTCCGTGGAGGAGATGGGCACCCACTCCACCGCTCCTCGTTGCAGCATGACGCGTTCACGGCGGCTCTGGCAGACCGCCAATAAAATGTCATTTAATGTCTGGAGGCTCATCCGATCCGATTCACGGGTCCCGTATTCATTGTACGCAGTCATTGTACAAAGTGTTTGGCGCATTAGTGCTTTGACCGTTTTCCCACCAGCAGATACCCTTGAGCAATCGTTCTGGGAGGGGTCCATGAAACGAAGATCCATGAAACGAAGCGGTGTTTCGATCATGCTGGGGTTGTCGCTGCTGGCCTGCGCGATGATGTCTCCGCAGGCTCGTGCACAAGCCAAGAAGTCCGAGCCTGCGCCCATGAAACTGAAAGTGGGCGACGTCGCGCCGGACTTCAAATTGCAATATTTTGACGGCAGCGACGACAAGGAGATTTCACTCAGCCAGTATCGCGGAAAAAGCAATGTCGTCGTGGCCTTCTACATCTTCGCCTTCACCGGTGGTTGAACCGCGCAAATGAAGGCCTTCCAGCAGAATCTGAAACAACTGGAAGCCGCCGACACCCAGGTTCTGGGTGTGAGCATGGACAGCCCCTACGCCAACAAAGCCTTCGCCGACCAAATTGGCGTTACCTTCCCGCTACTGAGCGACTGGGGAGGAGACGTGACCCGCGAGTACGGAATCTACGTCGATAAATATAAAGCTCCCCGTCGAGTCAACTTCTTGATTGGCAAGGACGGGAAAATTCTAGAAGAGCAGATTGACCGGGAAGCGATCGATCCCAAGAAGATCGTCGATGCCTGCGAACGCAAGAAACTGAGACGTTGATGAGGGGCAAGACAGGCGAACGGGGAGAAACCACCGAAACGAAAATTGAGAATTCGGTTGCGGGGGGTGGATTTGAACCACCGACCTTTGGGTCATGAGACGGTGAACATTACGTAAAATCAATGACTTGCGAGCACGGATGGCAGTAATGGGAGCCGAATCATTTCTTCATGTTGGTGATCATTGGGAGCCGAAGGGGAGCAGACAAGACAACGCAACTTGCTCCCATTTGACTTGGCTCCCGCGACGCACAACGTTGTATTCACCAAGAAGATTAAGGAGAAGCAAGCGAACGCCAATCCGTGCGAGCAAGTCTTCGAACGATTGCTAGATCCCAGAGAGGTAGCAAAGTTCTTGGGCGTACACGAAGCAACAATACAGCGAATGGCTAGAGCCGGCCAAATTCCCTGCGTGAAGGTGGGCAAGTTGTGGCGATTTCGTATAAGCCAATTAGATCGTTGGGTCGCCTCAGGGATCACTGCAAACAGGAAACCACTCTTGTAGGAAACACCTAACAGCGGGGAGCCCCGTTATGGCTCCGCGCCTTTTTCCGTCGCTCTTTTTCTGGCGGTCGTGCACTAATCTCAAGTTAGGCACTGACCCTCAAACACAGAACGTAGAAGCAATCCCTCGCATCGACGATAATGAACCGTTCCCCCGAGTTCCGTCTGCCATGGCACCGCCCCAATCCCTACCCAGCGCTCCTCCGTCAGGAGTTGGGCGGGCGAAATGCCGCGTATGCCACATCCAGGAGACTGCCCCACGCGTTCAGTTACGGAAACCTGCCGGTAGTCGTGTACGAGCCGATCTCCTCAGGGAACGGACACGGAAATTTTCTGGGCGCCAGCTATCGGGCTATTCTCGAGCGGCCGGAATGGAAATGCAGGTTGGAAAAAGTGCACACCCATGCCGTCCGGTCCCTCCCGAAGAGAGAGCGGGTCTGGAGAGAGCTGGACTCGTGCATGAGTTCCGACGCGTTGCTCATGAATGTGTTCTGCCACCCGGGCATTCTGGAGAGCCGGCCCTTGCGATCGTTTGTTGGGCATCGACGCCCTAAGACTTCGTAAAGTCAAGAACCTGCGACAACTTCCGCGATTGGGAGCCTTTGTCTGAAGATTTTCTTGCGTTGTGAGCCGATTTGTCTCCAGTTTCCGAATATTGAGAGTGGGAAAAGATCGTGAACCTGCCGGCGGTTTAAATCGGCAGTCTTACTACGCTGGGGGCCAAGTGCAGCCCCAGGCGCGACCAGACACTGACGTAAACCCGAATGCGCGCCAAAAGGTAGAGGAGAATACGCGTGAATCGTCTACTGAAGAGTCTTGCATCTTTATGTTGTCGTCGCAATTCTTAGTTGCTTGTCCGCACGTGCACAAAGCTGCGGCGATTGGGAAAGGTAAAGGCGTGGGTCGGGACGTACACGATCAGTGGCAACAGATCGGGGGTAGACGTTCTCGGTGCCTATAATTGGATGCTCAGCCACCAAGGGTCGGGTTCCGCAAATCTGAATGAGGGTCCAACCGCGTGTTCTGGGTCGCTGCAATGGAAGGGCCTGGATTCCAGCGATACCGGCTCAGTGATGGACGTCGGAACCATAATCCCCGACCCCTGTCAAAACCAGAACCAAAAGGTTCAACTGATTATCAGCGCCACCAGTCCGGCTGGATCGAACGGGAATCTTGTGATCAATCTATCCAGGTACCGACAGGGAGGTACTACAGTCGATGGGTTGTCTGCGTTCCGCTCACCTCAATCTGATCGGAAAAGGTGTACGTTCCATTGCCGACATCAATCCCAAGAACATAGCTCATGAATTCTGCCAGATCCTGACAACGGATTCTGGGCGCCGTCTGCGATTACGGCATACAGTGTACGTCCTTCTCTTTCTCGCACAACATCAGAATTGAGCCTGGATTCACGCTGCGCAGTTGTTCGAGAGTGAAATAGATATAATTCCCTCTGCTCCTGCTTGGCCGATACGGCCGCTAATGAAGCACCGCGACGACCTGCCCAAAATCCGCGCTCCACGGTCCCGAGGACGCCGTGAATTCCTGCTTGGTGCCGCAGCGACGGGTTTGACTTCGAGATATTTGCAGGGCGTAGGGAGTTCGCTTCGCGCGGGCTTTTTTGTCGGCGGCGTATTCGACGCGGCTGGCTCAGCTGGCGCCGCAAAGAGCCTGGTGACGCCCAGCGGCGATTTCTTCATTCGCAACCACTTTACGACGCCAAAAATCAGCGAAGACAAGTGGAGTCTGGAAATTGTCGGCATGGTTGCAAAGCCAGTTAAGTTCTCGTATTCCGATTTGCTGTTGGCATCGTCCATTCGGAGGCCGGTGACCATGGAGTGTGCCGGAAACCTTTCTGGTGGCCACGGCGTGAGTACCGCTGTGTGGACAGGATTGCCCCTCGGAGAACTTCTCAAGGAGGCTGGCGTAGCAGCTGGAGCTACCACCGTTATCTTCCAGGGCGCCGACACCGGTGAAGGCGATGGCGTAGCGGCCGGCACTCACTTCGCTCGCGCGATCCCCATCGAAAAAGCAATGGACGCCTCCACCCTGCTGGTCTATGAGATGGGCGGCGCGCCGTTGCCTCTGGAACACGGCTTCCCGCTCCGGGCACTAGTTTCGGGCTGGTATGGCATGGACTCGGTAAAATGGCTGACGCGAATCGAGATCTCGCAGGAGCCTTTCAAAGGCTATTTTCAGCAGGAACGTTACCTTGCGGTCAAGGCAAACGGTGAAAAGCTGGTCATCAGCCGCATGCGGATCAACTCCAAGTTTCTGCGCCCATTGGATGCCGAAGAGATTCGCGGCAGGACCTATGGGATCGAGGGAGTGGCGTGGGCGGGAGAAAGCAAAGTCGCCAAAGTCGAGTTGCGCTTCGACGGCGGCGCGTGGCAGACAGCGGTGCTGGGCGACTCACCTGCTCCGCTGGTTTGGACTCCCTGGTCTTATGCGTGGAGAATCCCGCGCCCCGCCGCCTATACGATCGAAGTTCGCGCTACCGATGATGCCGGAAATACCCAGCCGCTGGCGCGGGATCCGGATCGGAAGGACGATTACGAGTTGAATGTTCCGCATCGAATCGGCGTGACGGCCAAGACGTAGCGATGTCTTCCCAAGGGAGATTCATGGCGCACCGGCACAGATTGCTTCTATCGAATGATATGTCGCTTCGGATCGGGCTCTCTCTGATCTGGGTATCTCTGCTGTCAATCGTGGCGGTGGCCCAGTCGCAGAGCCTTGCCGAGCTTTCATCGCAAGGACAGGCCGCGCTCAACGAACAGCAATTCGACCGGGCAGCCAAGATCTACGAGCAGGTTGTCAAACTCGACCCGCGGTCCGCGCAGGCTCATTCCAATCTGGGCTTTGCTCTGTATATGTCGAGCAAGTATCCGAGCGCCATCGCGCAGTTGCGCAAGGCACTCGAACTTGATCCGCGTCTCGATCGCACGCAGGTTCTGTTGGCCTTGAGTTACTTTGATAGCGGCGATTACGAGAGGGCCGTCCCGCTGCTGGAAAAGGTCTATCAGTCGCGGAAGGACGACCCGGTCGTGGTGGCGCACTTGGGCCTCGCATATCTGAGGCAGAACAAAGACGACAAGGCTCTGGCCATGCTCACGCGCTGGGCCGATCTTGAACCGACGAGCGCCGACGCGCTGTATTTCAAGGGGAAGGCATCGGTCTACGTCGCCTCGGATTCTTTTGACCAACTGTCGAAAGCTGCGCCCGATTCCTACCGCATGTTCCAGCTTCGCGCGGAAATGCTTCGTCAGCAGAACATGATTCCGGCGGCCATCAGCGAATACAAGAAAGCGATCGCTCAAAAACCGGATGCTGCCGGTTTGCATTACGCGCTGGGGACTCTTTATCGCGAGGCAGGAAGGCTGGATGAGGCTCTGGCTGAATTCAACGCCGAGCTGAAGATTTCACCGAACGACGCGATGACTGACTATCTCATCGGCGACGTCTACCTGCAGCAGAGCAAGCCCGACGATGCGCAACAATACTTGACCCAGGCGCTCTTGCTACAGTCGGGGCTCGCGGATGCGCAACTCGATCTGGCCAAGGCTTATCACAGCCAGGGGAAGACGGAAGAAGCGGTGAAGTTGCTGCAGGCCGTGGTGGCTTCCGATCCTGATCGTCAGGATGCTCACTACCTGCTCTTTGGTCTCTACAAGGAACTGGGGAAGATGGAGGCTGCCAAGAAGGAACTGAAAATCTTTGAAGACCTGAAGAAAAAAACCGCCGACCGCGAACAGAAAATGCTGCGTCTTGATTCCGCCGATTAACACTGCAGTCACAAAGTCGGAAGCGGCGCAAAATCGCCTTGTTCGCCAATCTTGGCTTGACAAATAGCAGCTGCGGTCGCTATTGTTCTAAGCGCTTATCAAAAGCGCTGTTTTTTGTATTTTGCGCCGTCAGGATGTCCGGTTTCGAGGTTTGTGCCCATGTCTGCCCAGCACGTCATCGCCGCCGCCCTAGTGGAGCCCGGAAAGTACGAACTGCGGGAGTATCCGCTGCCCGAGCCTGCTCCCGGCTGCGTGCTGGTCAAGATGGAAATGTCAGGCATCTGCGGCACTGACAAACACACGTACCAGGGATATACGACGCAATATGCCGGGGCCGGCGAAGGCAAGCAGATTCGTTTTCCGATCATTCAAGGTCATGAAAATGTCGGAACTGTAGCCGCGATCGGGGGCAACGGCCAGTATTCCGACTTCGAAGGCATCCCACTCAAGGTCGGAGATCGCGTCGTGGTCGGCGCCAATGTTTCCTGCGGCGACTGCTACTACTGCCGGCACGATTTCCCCTACTACTTCTGCCAGAACATGACGGACTACGGCAACAATCTGTGTGCCGCGGATGCGCCGCATCTTTTCGGCGGGTGGTCGCAGTACATGTACATCATCCCGGGAAGCTTTCTGGTGCGCGTCCCCGATGTTCTGCCCTCCGAAGTCGCGGTTCTCACTGAAGTGATGGCGGTGACGGTTGGCCTTGATCGCGCCAAGCAAATGTCGGTGTTTCCCAGCGAGGCGTTCCTCTTCGACGACACAGTCGTGGTACTGGGCGTGGGTCCGCTGGGTATGTGTTTCCTGATGAAAGCACGCATGCTGGGCGCCGGAAACATCATTGCTATCGATTTGTCAGACTACCGTTTGCAATTTGCGAAGCGTTTAGGTGCGGACTACGTTCTGAATGCTTCAAATACAACGCTCGCCGACCGCATCGATTTCGTGAAGGGCCTGACGCAAGGACGCGGCGCCGATATGGTGATTGGAACGGCAGGAGTGCCGCAGGCCTTCCGCGAGGCGCTCGATATGATGAGGCTTGGCGGACTTCTAGTGGAAGCCGGCAATTTTTCGGACTTGGGAGAGATTTCGATCAGTCCGCATCGCCATATTTGCGGCAAGAGCGCGCGCATACTCGGCGTTGGAGGCGAAGAACCGGCCGCCTACGGACCGAGTATGCGGCAGATGGCGCGATACATGAATACCTATCCGTTGCGCGACTTTGTCTCGCACCGCTTTCCGTTGCGCGATGTAGAGACGGCGGTTCATAAAGCGGTAGCCCCGGATTCGATGAAAGTCGCGATCATGCCCTGGGCCTGATTGCGAAATCTGTGTACCTCAATCTGAAGTACAAAAGCAGTTGCTAAGGAGATTCTCCGATGGGAAAACTGGCGATTACCGGCGGCGAGCCGATCCGAAAAAAGCGCTTTGATGCTTGGCCGATTTATACCGACAAAGAGAGGCAGGCACTGGAAGACGTTCTGACCAATACCAAGTGGGGCGGCCAGCCTTTCCCTGGCAAGCATGGCGACGCCTTCGGCAAAGCATTTGCAGCATTCCATACGGCCAAGTATGGCCAGGCCGTGAACACCGGCACTGTAGCCATTCAGGCGGCGCTCAAAGCCATTGATATCCGCCCCGGCGATGAGGTCATCGTGCCCGCCTACACCTGGGAGGGAACCGTGGGCCCGGTGCTGCTGGTGAATGCGGTTCCCGTTTTCGTCGATGTCGATCCCGACACTTATTGCCTCGACGCCAAACTGGTCGAGCAGGCTATCACGCCGAAGACGAAGGCTTTTCTCCCTGTTCACCTGGGGATGCGGTTTGCCGACCTCGACATTCTTGTCCCCTTGGCTGCGAAGCACGGCATCAAGATCGTCGAAGACTGCGCACACGCCCACGGCGGCATGTGGCGCGGCAAGGGCGCGGGGTCGATCGGCGACCTCGGTGCTTTCAGTTTTCAATCCAGCAAGTTGATTACCTCCGGTGAGGGTGGAGCGGTCATCACCAACAATCTCGAATACTTCGAGCGCGTCCAGTCCTACATCAATACCGGCCGCCGCAGCGTCACCGACCAATTCCACCACCGCATGATTGGCTTCAATTACCGCCTGGGTGAATTCCAGGCGGCAGTGCTAAATCCGCAACTGGAGCGCCTTCCTGAACAGGCCAAAGTGCGTCAGGACAATATGGAATATTTCGAGTCGCGCCTGCGCGGTACGACGGGCCTGGGCCTGCTCAAGCCGGAACCGCGCATCACGCGCCTGGCTCCCTACGGTTACGTGCTGAAGTATTACGCGGAGCAGGTGAAGGACATCCCGCGCGCGAAGTTTGTCGCGGCTCTTCAGTTGGAAGGCATACCGTGCGACGGACTCTTCTACGAGCCTGTATATCGCAGTTCGCTCTTCCCGCTCAACCCAGCCGATTATCCGGCATTGAGTTGGGGACGCGAGAAGCCGCTCGATTTGCGCAACATGTACAAGTGTCCGGCCGCGGAGCGCGCCGCGTACCACGAAGCGGTCTGGTTCTCGCATCATCTTTTCCTGGGCGGCAAAGAGAACGTGGACAGCATCGTCGATGCGATCAAGAAGGTTCTCGAGAACATCGAAGAGTTGCGCAATGTGGAGCACCGCGCAATCAAAGACCAGGGTCTGAGCCGAGCGGATCGGGAAAGCTAATCAGCAATCCTGTTCTCTCTTAGAGGAACGAAAGGGAAAACCTATCGATGGCGTCGGGAAAACGAGTCGGATACGCGGTGGTGGGACTGGGTGGCATCTCTCAGGTAGCAGTCCTACCTGCCTTCGCGCACAGCAAGAAAGCTAAACTCATCGCGGTCGTAAGCGGTGACAAGAGCAAGGCTGCGAAGTATGCCCAGGCTTTCAAAGCCAGTCAGGCCCTCACCTACGACGAGTTTTCCCAATGTCTGGAAAATCCGTTGGTCGAAGCCGTATATATCGCCACCCCGCCGGGGGAGCATGAAAAATACGCCGTAGCCGCAGCCAAAGCCGGCAAGCACGTGCTCTGCGAAAAACCTTTGTCTGCGACGGTGAAGCAGGCTCGCAACATGGTCAACACCTGCCGCCGGAACAAAGTGTTGTTCATGACCGCATATCGAAAATATTTTGAGCCCAGCAGCCTGATGCTCAAGAAGATGATCACGTCGGGTGAACTTGGCAAGATCGATATCATCCACACTTTGTTCAGTGAGCTGCGGCCGTACGGCGACAATTCATCGGCATGGCTGTTCTCCAAGAAATTGTGTGGAGGCGGCCCGCTGACGGACCTCGGCGTCTATTGCATCAACACCACTCGCTGGCTGGTGGATGAAGATCCGATCGCAGCGACCGGCATCAGCTGGGTGCGCGACAAGAGACGATATAAAGAAGTGGAAGAGGGAGTTGCGTTTCGTCTCGACTTCAAGAGTGGCATCATCCTGCAGGGAACCGCCGCCTACAGCGCCGCGTTCTCGTCGTTTGTCCATATCCACGGAGTAAAGGGCTGGGCCGAACTGGGCCCCGCATTTGCCTTCGAAGAAGAACGCCGCCTCTGCGGGAAGGTGGCCGGCAAATGGTTCGACAAAACCTTCAAAGCGATGGATGAGTTTGTTCTGGAAATCGATGAATTCGCCGACTGCATCCGGCAGGGTCGCGAGCCCGAACCGACCGGCGAGCAGGGCATGCGCGACATCATTATTATCGACGCGATCTATCGCGCCGTGAAGCAGCGCCGCACTGTGGCGATCACGTACTGAGAGAATCTCGAACGAGGACGATCATGGCAAAGCTGGGCATAGGTGTCTTGGGCGTAGGCACGATGGGGAGGCAGCACGCGTATAACCTCCGCCACCGGATCCCGGAAGCGCAACTCGTCGCGGTCGCCGACGCCGACCTGAATCGCGCCAAACAGGTTGCCGCCGAACTTGAGATTGAACACGCCTACAACAGCGTCGAAGCTTTGGCTGAACGCAAGGATATCCAGGCGATTGTTGTGGTGACGCCGGCGAAGTTCCACGGCGCGGCCATGAAGGTATGCGCCCACGCTGGTAAGGACATCTTCTGCGAAAAACCCTTCACGCTCACCGTCGAAGAATCCGATGAAGTGCTGGACCTTACACAAAAGGCCGGAGTGCGCGTGCAGGTCGGCCACGTCCGCCGCTATGACCCTCCAAACGTGAGAGCCAAGCAGCGCATTGAGGCCGGAGAAATCGGCGACCCTGTTATCTTCAAGTCTTTGGCCCGGGATCCGGCGCCTCCGCCGGTCGGCTACATGGCGAGCGGCGTCAACGGGATGTTTTTCCAGGACTCCACCGTTCACGAATTCGATCTTGGCCGCTGGCTGATGAACGACGAGATCTCTGAAATTCACGCCTACGGAGCAATTCTGGTTTTCCCGGAAGCAGCGCAGTTCAATGACATCGATACCGCGCTGCTCAACATGAAGTTTTCGCGCGGGACACTGGGAGCGGTCGAGAACTACATGCAATCCGGTTACGGCTATGACATTCGCACGGAGATTGTCGGCTCGAAAGGCACCATCATCACCGGGTACCTGCAGCACACTGCCGAACTGGTGCTCACATCCGCTGGCGCGAAGACGGATATCGTGGATCATTTCCTGGCGCGTTTTGCCGATGGATACCTGCTCCAGATGCGCGATTTCGTTCAGACCATTCTTGCGGATAAGCCTACGAAGGTGGATGCTTTCGACGGGCGTCAAGCTGTGGCGGTGGCGGCTGCGGCCGAGAAGTCGTATCGTGAAGCGCGAGTGGTGAAGGTGGACAACCGAACCCGCACGTAAAAGCCGCGCTAGTTGTTGGTTCTGGCTGGCGCAGAGAGTACGAACTGCTGAATGGCGCTGCGGTTACGCTTGATCTCTTCCTGGTGCAACCGCGAAAGTTCCTGATAGCGGGCTAGTTCCGCACTTGCTACATCCATCTTGTTCATCTGCCGGTAGAGTTGGCCCAAGCGATAGTGAGGGATGTCAGACTTCGGATCCTCGCGGATCGCCTCAATATATTGGTCGACGGCTTTTTGATCCTGCTTTTGCGCGGCATACAATCCGGCCAATTCGATGCGAGCTGCGGGAAAGTCAGACCGCAATTTCACAGACCTCTCAAGAAAGCCTTGTGCGCGTTTCAATGTACCCTTCGGTCCCTTCGCAAATTCCGACCGGAATAGAGCTGCGCCGTAGCAGAAAGCAAGATCGGCGCTTTGGGGATGCGCCTGCGCTAGCTTGTCCAGCCGCGGCAGAATCGCTTCCCAGTCGGCGGGCGACAAACTACTCAGCACCGCGTTCCACGCTTTCAAAACAGCGGGCGATTCCGGGTCAATCTCAAGCGCCTTGGTAAAAGCGTCCGCCGACTGTAGATATTCGCGAACTGCGTAGTGGCTGAACGCCAGCCCCAAAAATTGGCGAGCAGATTTAGGAAACTTCTGCGTGCCCACCTGGAAGACCTCGTGCGCCGGGCCAAACGTGAAGTGGGACAGATATTCCATGCCGAGGTCGAAGTAGTAATCTTCGTTTGCCGGCTCGAGTTCCACGGCGCGTTGATAATTCTGTACGGCGTCGACGTACTGACCCGATGCTTCCTGCAACTCAGCCAACGTGTTGTAGAGAGCGCCCGACTGCTTCTTCCCCAGCGCTTTGTCTATGACCTCGACTCCGGCTGGAATTTTACCGGTATCTTTATATGCCAGCGCGAGATTCAGAGCGGCTGTTTCATTGGACTCGTCCTGCTGCAGAGCCTGTTCCAGTCGAGGGATCGCAGCCTGGTAAGCGTCGTGCGAAAGAAAAAACAGACCGAGCGTTAGATTCTGGTCCGTCGTCAAATTCTCGGGAGGAGCAGGAAGGTTCTCGGGCGTAGGCGTAGTTCCCGAAGAAACGCTGGCCTGAACCAAAGCCAGGTAAATGTCATACGAGCGCGGACTGAGGGCATAAGCGTGGAGATAGGCTTCAACCGCACCAGCGTTATTGTGTAGTGACGCGGCAATCGCTCCAGCCAAAGAATAATACTTCACGGCAGAATCGGAATCCGGCGGCGCGTGAACTTGATCCAGAGTTTTCTTTGCGGCGGCCGGTTGCTTCGCCTCGAACAACGCGCGCGCCCATTCATACCCTGTCTGAAAATCGCCGCGGCGAACTGCCCAGGCTTGTTCGAGGTACTTTGCAGCGGAGTCGTATTGGTGCAACGCAGAGAGAGAGGTTCCCAGGCCGAGAAGGGCTGTAAAGTTCTGCAGATCGCGAGCATGCGCCTCGCGGAAATTCGTTGCGGCGTCTTGATAACGTCCAAGCTTCGAGAACAACACGCCGAGATTGTTGTATCCCATCGCCGATTTCGGCGAGAGGCGAATCACCGCGCGAAAACTCTCTTGCGCCTCGTCGTCGCGGCCGAGTTCGCTGGCCGCCAGTCCTTTGACGTTGTAGAGAGAAGGATCAAGGGCGCCAGCTCGAATGGCAGCATCGGCCGTGGCTAGAGCTTCTTCGCTCCTGCCTTGCTGAAGAAATTGAACCGCTTGTTCGTAGGCCGCCTGTGCCGCTGCTCTGGAACTCGCTGGAGAAGGAGAACTCTGCGGAAACGCCGCCGCCCCGAGCGCGCATAGGAGTGCTGCAGCAGTTGCGGTTGTGCGAACCACTCTGACGACAGCGTGGCAAGACAAGTTCAAAACGATTCCTGTGAGACGATCCCCTTGCCTTCCTGGATCACGACGAGCCGATTAGCGACTACGTGCTCAAAAGATTCTTCCGCGCCCCCGAGCCACCGCACCAGCACCCGCGCGTCCTTCGCCGCGCCCAGGCCGAAATGTAAGCGGAGATCATTCTGAGAACAAAAACTGCCGCCACTGCGAACCTCTTGCACCTGGCGCCGGCCGCTTGCTTCGAGAGTTACGCGCGAGCCAATGGCTGCCCGATTCGTCTTGGTGCCGATGAGTTTCAGCAGTAGCCATCCGTTTGCCGGGGGCGATTGATTCCGCAACAGCGACGGATAGTCATTGAGGTTATTGAGTACGATGTCGATCCGCCCTGTATTAAAGATGTCGCCGAAAGCTGCGCCCCGGCTGCAACGCGATGCCGAAAACGCCGGGCCCGCTTGATCCGATATATTCACGAACCGGCCATCCACGTTGCGCATCAGAATCAACTTGCTATCCGTCTTCGGAAGTACGTGGTGCGTGCCCGTGCCCGGAGAATAGATGGAACCGCTGGCAATCATCAGATCCGGATGCCCATCATCATCGAAATCGATGAAGCCCGTGCCCCACTTCACCGACGTCGTCTCACCCGCGAGTCCGGAGGGAACGGTGACATCGGTAAAGAAGCCCTTGCCTTCGTTGCGATAAAGGCTCGGCATCTCGTCCGAGAAATTCGTTTTCACGAGATCGAGCATCCCATCGCCATCGTAGTCAACGGAGTCGGCGCCCATCCCGCCCTGGGTGCGGCCGTTGGCATCATAGGCCACTCCGGCGAGCATGCCGCTCTCGCGGAAAGTGCCGTCGCGGTTGTTCATGAAGAGAAGGCTGGGAGTCGAATCATCCGCAACGTAGATGTCAGGCCAGCCGTCGTTGTCGTAGTCGCCGACACAGGGAGTGAATCCAAATGTGGGCTCGGCCCTGCGGATTCCTGCCTCTTCCGACACGTCTGTAAACTTGCCGTTGCCGTCGTTGCGATACAGAAGATTCTTCGTACCTTTGAGTCCCGCGACTCCGTAAAGCACTGGCGACTGCTGGCCCATCAATGCCGGGTTGCTGTCGTACAGCAATAGCCCATACTGATGGTCAACGTAGTTGCTGACAAAAAGATCGAGATGACCGTCGCGGTTGTAATCGACGAAAGCCGCGCCCGTGTTCCAATGTTCCTCGGCCTGCAGCAGGCCCGATTCGCGAGTCACATCCGTGAAGGTGCCGTTGCCGTTGTTGTGATACAGAACGTTGCTGCCGAAATAGGTGACGAACAGGTCGAGGTTGCCGTCGTTGTCGTAGTCGCCGACGCAAACGCCCTGTCCCCAGCCGTGCCGCACCAGTCCGGCCTTTTCGGTCACATCCGTGAAAGTGCCGTCGTGATTGTTGTGATACAGGTGATTGGTCGGCTCTTCTCCCTTGGGGAAGTCCTTAAGTCCCCAGCCATTGACGACGAAGATATCAAGCCAGCCGTCATTGTCGTAGTCGAACAACGCGATGCCGCCGCCGGTCGTGGACAGCAGGAAGTCCTTATTCTCGTGGCCCAAGAGAACCGTCTTCGCCAGCAGCCCAGCTTGTTTCCCGACATCAATGTAGCGAGGGAAATAGGAAGCGGGAGGCGCAGCAGCGAAGCCCCGGACGGCAAATGGCCGCAGCAGAGAACCGGCGCCAGCCGCCGCCAGATTCCTGAGCCACTGTCTTCGGTTCAGCGCCATCGTTGCGATTCTAAAGCCGTGGTGGAGATGGGGAAAGAAAAACCGCAAATAGGAGGCCGCAATCTACGCTCGAACCTCATTGCGCGAATCAGTCGAATTTCGGTTCGGACGCAGCTGAAAGCCGCAAGACTCGCGCACATGCAGCTCTGGTGGAAGCTTCACGGTACCGCCGCGAGCTGGCTCGCCCTTGATCCGTTTCAGCAGCAATTCGGTCGCCTCGAATCCAATCTGATATTTCGGCAGCTCAACCGTCGTCAGCCGCGGCCGAAACACAGCAAGCCAAGGATAATCGTCAAAACTCACCAGCCCGAAATCCTCCGGGCACCGCATCCCCATTTCTTCCGCGGCCTTCAAAAGGCCCACCGTCATGAGGTAATTCGCGACGTAGATTCCATCCGGACTTCGTGAAAGCAGCGCATGGCCGCCGCGATAGCCCGACTCAATGCGGTAATCGCCCTGGATGACGAGTTCCGGTTCGTGAGTCAGCCCGTTCGCCTCGAGCGCGTCGCGAAATCCCTTCCAGCGTTCTCGCCCGTTGCTGACCGTCATCGGGCCGCCGAGCAGTCCGATTTTCTTATGCCCAGCTCTTGCCAGTTGACTTACCGCCTCATACGCGCCTTTGTAGTCATCGGTGATCACGGCATCTTTCGTGAGGTCGGGATAGGTTCGCATGAGCAGAACGAAAGGCACCTTCGCGTCTTCGATCAGTTGCCGCAACTGAGGACGAAAGGCCTGCGGCGACTTGGTCAGAAGGATGCCGTCAACCCGCTTGGCCAGCAACACATCAAGACACTCTTCTTCGCGTTCTAGCCGATCGTCGCTGTCGCACAGCAGAATGTTGTAGCCGTGCTTTTGGGCGGCATCTTCCGCTCCGCGAACTACCAGCGGGAAAAAAGGATTGGAAATGTCTGGAACCACGATTCCGATCGTATGGGTTCGCCGATTCGCCAGGCCGCGAGCCAACAGGTTCGGACGGTAATTCAACTTCAGAATGGCCGCATCGACGCGCTGTTTGAGTGCCTTGCCGACGTGGCTCTTATCGTTGATGACCGCGGAGACGGTAAAAACCGAGACGCGCGCTTCCTTAGCGACGTCGTAGATGCTCGGCGCCTTATTGGCTTTTCGCTTGCGAGTCTTTCGTTCCGGCGGCATACGTTTCTTCGGCCAGCGGCAATTGCCGGCCTGACCCAGTGCGAACCGGAGCACCATCCCACAATCCGTACGAGTGCTCCCGAACTTTCATCATATCCCGAGCAGACGCAGGTACCCTCTCCCGGCGATCGCATTGGGCAGAGGAGCGTCCGCTCCTACTCCGCCCGGGAGCACGTCAGCCTCGACTACCACCCAGCCGTCGAAGTTTCCTTTTTGCAGCAGCGAGACCACCTTGGGGAAGTTGATATCTCCCTTGCCGAGCGGCGCAAAGATTCCGTGGCGTACCGCAGCGTGGAAGTTCATGCGCGCACTGCGGGCTTCCGCCGCCTTGCTTTCGTAAAGATCTTTCGCGTGCACGCACCACACACGCGAAACCTGCTTCTCCAGGAACTCCACCGTGTCTCCGCCGCAATAGACATAGTGTCCCGTGTCGAGACACAGGCCCAGTTCGTCCGCAGGGAACAGAGAGAACAAGCGATCCACTTCTTCCGGAGTCTCCACGTGGCTTCCGGCATGATGGTGAAATGCCACCCGCAGTCCAACCTTTCTGCACAGCGCAATCACCGAACTGATCGCAGACGCCGCCGTTCGCCACTGCTCGTCGTTCCATGACAGCTGATTCGATTCTTCGCGGCGGCCGGCCGTAGCATTTCGATCGGGCAGGATTTTGTCGGAGAGAACCAGCAGGCGTGCGCCCGCGTCGCTGATCAGGCGCGCCGAGCGGGCCACGAATGCCAGGCCATCCGCGATAGCGGACGGGTTGCCGAGTTCAATGTCAACGAAGGCCGAGCACAGCGTCAGCGACCGTTTCTCGAGTTCGCTGCGCAACTGGGCCGAGTCGGCGGGAAGAAATCCATAGGGACCCAACTCCGTGCCCGCGTAGCCGGAAGCCTTGATCTCATCGAGCACCCGTCCCCACGGATAGTCTTTCGGGAGTTCGACGTGCTCCATGATGCCCCAGTTGATCGGTGCGCTAGCTACACGAATCGCCATGCCTTGAGCCTTTCATTGATGAAGGACGGCGCCTGCCTGCGTCTATCCTGGCGTCGCACAATCCGGTAGCTGCTCTGTGTGCAGAACAGGGCGGCGAACGCCGCCCTGCTTCCTGCGCTTTGGTTGTCGTGGAACTTAGAACTCTAGCTTAAGACCAAACTGAATCTCCCGTTGCGCGTCAGGCAACGTCTGGGTGATGGCGCCTCCTCCACCCGAACGGCCGCTGCAATCGGTAGGTGATGTCGGCGTACAACTGAAGTTGACGATCCCAGCTCCGCTGCTGCCGCCCCCCGATCCCACGTTCGGAAGATTAAAGTTGGGATGGTTGAAGATGTTAAACAGCTCGGTCCGGAAAACCAGCCCAAATCTCTCGTTCAGGTGGAACGTCTTGTAGGCTGAGAAGTCGAAGTTCACCATGTCCGGGCCACGCAGTATGGCACGCCCTGCGTTCCCGAAGTTGCGCGCACTGCACTGCCCTCCGCAGAGACCCGGAGTGGAAGCAAGCGCCGGAGCGACAAACGCAGCCTGATTAAACCAGCAATCCAGGGTCTGATGGCCTGGATGGCTACAGCCGAGCGCTGCTTGCGTCGCGACGCCAAAAGAGAAATCCGTGGGGTTGTGAATGATGTCCGGGCGCGGTGGGAACGCTCCAGTATTGGTAAGATCGCCGCCCATCAATACATCGAAGGCCTCTCCGCTGCGAGCTCGGGTTACGCCCGCAACCTGCCAACCTCCAAGAACGGCTTGCGTTACGCTATTGGCCTCGCCTCCAAATTGCTTGCCTTTGCCGTAGGGCAATTCGTATACGTAACTCACAGTCAGTTGGTGACGGAAATCCGGGGTCGTTGGCCCCCTCTCCGCGGCAACATTATGAGCGTTCTGCACGTCACACTGGTTTACGTTGCCGTCCGCCGTTCCCACAGATTTCGCGAAGGTGTAGGCAGCCAAGACGTTGAAGCCGCCCGCGAAACGATGCTCGAGCGAGGTTTGTAACCCGTTGTAGAACATGCTCAGCCGTGCCACGTCCAGAGGCAAAACGGTATTCAAGCACGGCCGGGTGGCGAAATACGGCCGTCCCTGGTTAAAAGCAGTATAGCCACCGGGGCACAGTGTGCCTGCGCCGCCGAAGTTCGAGTCCAGAGGGAGTAGCGGCTGATTCAAGTTCGAGGATTCGTGGTCGAACAAGTTGTTGCTCTTACTGCCCACATAGCCTGCCCTGGCCACCCAGTTTTGACCGAATTGCTGCTCTAGCGTGAAATTCCACTCATAAATCCGCGGAATCCTTCGCACAGGGTCGAACGACGATGCCCCGATTACCCCCGTACTCCGCACCGTCCCGTAGGGATTCGCGGGATCGGGCTGAGTGAAGGTCGCCGGGAACGCTCCCAGCAATTGATTGGTCGAGGGATTGGAACTCGGCCAGTTGAACGACAGCACCGCCAAAGAGGGAGGATTCAAGCCTAGATCGTCGAAGATATTTCCTTCGGCGGCATAGAAGATCCCAAACGCACCCCGGGCAACTGTTTTGGGACGGACATTCCACGCAAAACCGACTCGCGGCGCCCAATCGTTCTTGTCGAACCTCACTCCACCGTGGGTCGACGTGTTGACTGTCGCAGTTTGCAGGTTAAAATTGCCCACCGTGGGACCGCCGGCCGGCGAGCTGAGCTCATACCGCAAGCCCACATTCAGAGTCAGATTTGGGGTCACGCGGATATTGTCCTGCACAAACTCCGACAAATCCCAGTAACGCGTCGGGTCGACGATTCCGGCGAGGTGATCTTGCAGCGTAGATTGGGGAATGCCTAGCAATACATCCGCCAGCCCATACGACGAGTAGTTGCCGCTGAATCCCAACAAACCCGATGGCGCTGTCTGTTGGAAGAAGTTCCGTTGCTGTCGCCGAAAATCGACGCCGAACTTCAAAGAATGCTTTCCATGTGTCCAACTCAGCGTGTCGCCCAATTGGTAAACGTTCTCGGCAATCGTTTCCGGCACCCACAGCGAATCTCCCAGTTGCTGGTAGCCGCTGATGTTGATCTTGGTCAGGCCCGAGGAATTGCCTCCATGGTTGGCGTTGGGAATTCCCGCTGCATTTCCGGCATTGCTGCCGAAGTCCAGCGGCAGGGTCGCGTCTTTGAAACGGTTGAATCCTACCCGCACGTCGTTCAGCAAACCGGGATTGAAGATGTGACTCCAGTCCGCCGCCACGCTCTGCACCTTGTTGTTGAGAGTGGCGGAAGTACCCGACCCTGCCCCTCCGTCCACATTAGGGAAATTGGAGGGGTTCGTTGCGTTAGGAGTGGCAATCGCGTAGTGGGCAAAAAATCGGTCTTTTTCCGTGATGTTGTAGTCGAACCGCGTCTCGAACGCAGTCTCGTCAAATTTGTATTTCCCGTTGAAAATGAAATTACTCTGGCCGGGAAGAACCCCGGAAATATTGGGGTTGGGATACAAATTGATGATATTCTGGCCCACGCTGTTGATGCATCCCGGCGGGACGCATGACGGATCGGTTGCAGCGGGTATTATGTTGCCTGCAAATGGCAACCCTGTGTATGGGTTCGTGATTACGAGTGGCGTGGGCAGGCTCAACAACTCGCTGAAGTTCCCCGAGTGCATCAGCGCTGTCGGAACGGTGCTGATGAACGGCACCTCCTCCCGAATATCACTGCGCTGGATCGAGCCGAAAATGAACATCTTGTTTTTCACGATGGCGCCGCCCAGTTGGCCGCCGTACTGGTTCCTCTGGAAGCCCAGCTGGCTGGTTGCGAAAAAATTCCGCGCGTCGAGTCTGTCATTACGCAGGAATTCCCACGCCGCCCCGTGAAGCTGATTGGTTCCGGAACGAAGCGCCAGGCTGACCATCGCGCCGCCGCGCCCGTATTCGGCGCTCATCGAGTTTTCTTCTACTCGGAATTCCTGGAGGGAATCGGGAGGCGGCTGAATCACCACTGTGCCGTTACCGAATTCGTTGTTGTCCAGGCCGTCCAGAAGGTAGTTGTTGTCAAAGATACGCAGGCCGTTCACCGACAAGGCCGTCCCTGGCCGGTTATTGTCGGTTGATCCCGCCCCAGCGCTCGTTCCGGTGGCTCCCTCGTTCGCCCCAGGCCCGAGGAAGGCGAGCTTGAAGAAATTCCGGCCGTTCAAGGGCAGTTCAACAATGCGTTTTTCCGTTTCAATCGTTCCCAAGGACGAGGTCTCGGTCTGAAGCAGGGGAGGAGCGTCCGTCACCTCCACCGTTTGCGACACGCTGCCGACCTTCAAAGCAAAGTCCACGCGCATCACCTGCCCAATGCCGAGATCGACATTGCTCTGCAACCCGCGCTGAAAACCTTCCTTCTGGAAGCTGATCGAGTAGTTGCCGATTTTCAGGGCCGTGAAGCTGTATTCGCCAGATGCGTCGGTCGTCGTGGTGTTGGAAGTCGCTGTCGCGACGTGGGTCAAGACCACCATGACGCCGGGTATTCTGGATCCCGACGCATCCGATACGGTCCCCACAATCCCGCCGGTCGTTAGCTGCGCCATCACCATTGGCGACTGGCAAACCATCAACACTGCACAAACCACGAGGCTCCCCACGAACCTGGTGCGCTTTGTCATAGAGTTTCCCCCCTCGGAAACGGTGTGCTGCGGTTCTAATCTGAAATGATTAGTGCGACTAAGCGCTTATCATATAGCCCCGTTGCTATCCCAATGTCAAGCGCTTTTTGCGGTACAAACCGCTTTAATGCAAGCAATTAGAAAATTCGATGCCGCTTAGCAACTCAGTCAAAAATATATGCAAAATGGAATTGGACGGACCCCTCCGCCCTAACCGATGCTGGAATCGATTCTTACGGTCCGGCTCTCGTTTGCTGAGCGGTAAATCGCCTCAATCGTGGCAATATCTCGAAGCCCTTCCACTCCGTCAGACTTCGGGTCACGCTGATGGCGGATGCAGTCGGCAAAGTGATCCAGCTCCAGAACGAACTCGTCCATCACCTTGAATTTCTTCTCGAACCAGCGCCCTTCGATCTTGCCGAACAGCCGACGCTCCTCTTCGAAAGCAAACGCCGGGTTGAGGGCGGCCCAACCCTCGTCGCCATGAACCTGTACGAAGGAAGCTGCCCGCGAGCTGTAACTAGACGTACCCTGACAGACCAGCCCGCCCGGGTGCGTAAGGTGGAAGGCCATGCTGTCTTCCACGTCGGCAAAGCGCTTCGGATCATCCGTCCAGGAACGGGCCGTGGCGTCGATTGGATTCGTGCCTGCTAGCCAGCGCATGGTGTTGACACAGTAGACTCCAATATCCATGAGTGAGCCACCGCCGGCCAGCTTGCGATTCAGTTGCCAGTGGATTTTGTTCGGATCCACGATCTCCGTATATGTGGAGAAGATGTGCCGCAGCCGCCCAAGCTTGCCGTCGGTGATCAGTTTCTTCAGCGCAACGCTGCCCGGTTCGTAATACTTGCGATAGGCGGTCATCAGGCGGACGTTGTTTTTCCGGCACGCCTCAATCATTTCGCGGCATTCTTCCACGGTGTTGCCCAGTGGCTTTTCGCAAAGCACGTGCTTGCCGGCATTCGCTGCCCGGATCGTCTGTTCGGCGTGCTCGCTGTTGATGGACGCCACAAAAACCGCGTCCACATCGGGATTGCCGAGGCATTCGTCGTACTTGTCGTAGCTGTAGCAGGCCTTGGTGCTGAGGCCGAACTTTGCGCCAAGTTGCCGAGCCCGTTTGGGGTCATGACTCACCAGCGCAGCCAGTTTGCACTTCTTGCTGTGGCGGAAAGCGGGCAAAACGGATGTTTCTGAGATGAACCCCAAGCCGATTACGGCAAAGCCGATACGTTTTGCACTGGCCACGTAGTGAGTCCTTTCGTTCAGAAATTGTTGGTGTCGTGCGTGATGTTACGACGCGTCCGGATTTGGCAGCATGAAATCGCGCACCAGTCCGTCGAGCTCATGACACGCGGTAATGAACTGACGCAGCGTCCGCCGGGTCGGCGCGAAGGAGTCGAACTCTTCGACCGAAAGACCACCCTCCGTGTAGGCTCTGCGGAAATCGGCGAACTTTCGCGAGAGCTCTTCCACGATCACTGGGTCCACCGGCTTGTCGATCCGCGGGACAACGGCGACGTCGCTGGCGTTGAGACGAACCTGCCACGGGCATGGCGGCGAGATGACGACATCGCCGCCGATGAATTCGCTCCAGTGCATGTGATTGCGGAAGGCCGCCGACAGCAGGCGAATGCGATAACCACGCTCACGGAAAATCCGGTACGCCTTTTTGAAAACGGCCACGCCGGCCCACTCCATATACCCTGGGTCAATGGTGACATTTTCTCTTTCCGCAACGACTTTCAGCCAGTCGTCGAGCCGCCCTACCATGATGGTGCACACCGGCCCCATGAACGCGATCGGTTTGCCTTCTTTTTCGCGGCGTGCCAATCCGCGCTCGACCGCTTCAGCCACGGCAATGCACTGCGGCAGCGTAAAGCTCACCGTCGCATTGATGCTGATTCCGCGATACGTCGCCTGTTCGATCGCAACAATCCCGGCCCGAGTGACTGGGATCTTCACGATCATGTTTGGGGCGAGTCCGTCGAATTCCTCTGCCTGGCGCACTATTGCGGCCGGGTCGCGATAAAACCGTGGATCGGTCTGGATCGACAACCGGCCATTGCGCCCGTGCTGCGCTTCGAAAATGGGCTTCAATAAAGCAGCAGCCTTTATGGAAATCTCGCGCACCAGTTGCCAGCCGATTTCCTCTTCCGTCGCCGTCGGACGTTCCTGAATCAGCGCTTGAATCCGACCCTTCCATGAACTCATTTCCTTCTTCAGCACGCCCAGAACGATCACCGGATTGCAGGTTGCGCCCACCGCGCCATGCTCGATCGAATACGTCAGTTCCGGGATTGATGCCGAATCATTCCACAGGCAAGTGGGCGTCGATTGCGTCATTTCGTGCAAAGGACTCTTGTAGGTAACCGGAGTTGTAACTTGCGTCATGGATTTCTCCTTCCACCCCTCGTGTTCCTAGTCAACGCCGCCCGGCCGGAACGCCTTCGATTGAAGAGAAGATTTTTCAGCGGCGACCGCGATTTCGAGAGCTCGCAAGCCGTCTTTGCCCGTGACTCGCGGTTCCCGGTCATTTAGCATGCTCTGCACGAAGTCCTGAACCTCGGCCACATAGGCATCGTCAAACCGCGTGAGGAAGTGATCGGCGAGCGTTTGCGTGCCGCCTGCCGTCGTCAGAAAAGTCACGGGAGTCTGTTGCAGGTTGCCGACGAGGATCGATCCTTTCGACCCTGCAATTTCCGTGCGTATGTCGTAGCCATATACCGCTTGCACGTAAGACTCGATGTTGCCGATTGCCCCGTGCTCGTACTTGAGATTGACGACTCCGGCAACGATGTCTCCGTAGTCTGCGACCTCAGGGCGAATCGCGACGGTCGTGAACGCGGAGACCTCCTTAACCTCATCTTGCATGAGCCAGCGCGCCAGATCAAAATCGTGGATGCTGTTGTTGTAGAAAAGCATTCCGTTCAATTTTGACTGGTAAGACGAGATTGGCGGAGCATCTTTGTCGCGCCCAATTGACTTGAAGACGACAGGCTCGCCAATTTCGCCGGCCTCAATGCGCTTCATCGCGGCTGCGTAACCCGGATCGTAGCGGCGCATGAATCCGATCTGCAAGTGCACGCCAGCCTTGGAGACGGCGTCCAGCGCGGCGTGTGCGTCCGTCAGGGTCAGCGCCAGCGGCTTCTCGCAAAGAATCTGTTTGCCCGCCACGGCTGCGCTGCGAATCGACTGGGCATGGAACTTGTCAGGAGTGGCGATGACTACGCAGTCGATCTCCTTGCACTCGAGCATCTGGTCAAGGCTGGCAAATGCGTGGTCGATTTCAAGTTCAGCGGCCACCTGCTTGGCTTGGTTCAGCGCAACATCGGCTACCGCGACAAGGCGCGCTTGCGGAACCAGGCGGCGAATATTCTCCGCGTGCCGCCTGCCCATTGCTCCCACTCCAGCTACGCCAATTCCTAACTTCCGCATTCAAAATATCTCCCCGAAATCTTCGCTACTCCGACGGCCAAAAATATCTTTCTTTCTTCTTGGCTTCCACGTACTTCGCGCGCGCCTGTTGCACCGGCTCGGACTCCGAGACCTCTGCAATCGGAACATCCCACCACGATTCGTAACCAGGAACACGGTCGTCATAATCGGTTTCAATCACGACCACCGAAGTGCTCGGGTGTTTCCTGATTTCAGCCAGCGCCGCCACGAACTGTTCGTGAGTTCGCGCCCGCACGGCATGCGCGCCCAGACTGGCTGCATTGGCGGCAAAGTCCACCGGAATCGCGTTCCCGGCGTTTGCCGCATCGTGATATTGATACTTCGTGCCGAATCCGCCACTGCCGCACGCGCGACTGAGGCCCCCAATGCTGGAGAAGCCATGATTATCAAGAAGAACAATGTTCAGCTTCACGTTCTCCTGTAGTGACGTGACGATCTCCTGCGCCATCATCAGGTAAGATCCGTCGCCCACCAGAACGTAAACTTCTCGGCTAGGGTCGGCCATCTTCACGCCCAGTCCGCCCGCGATCTCGTAACCCATGCAGGAATAGCCGTACTCGAGGTGATAGTTCTTCACATCGCGTGTGCGCCAGAGTTTATGCAGATCACCTGGCAGACTGCCGGCTGCGCAGACGATCACGTCGCGTGCGCCTAAGGCCGAGTTCAGAACTCCGATCACTTCACCCTGGCTCAACGGCGGACCATGCCGCCGCGAATAGATTCGATCGACTTCATTCGCCCACTCGCCGCGCAGTTGCTTGATCTCTTGGGCGTAGCTTTCGGGTACGCGATACGACAGCGAGCTCGACAGTTCTTCCAGCGCAGCGCGTGCGTCCGCGACCATGGGAAGCGCGGCATGTTTCGACGCATCGAACTCCATCACGTTGATGTTGATCATGCGCACAGCAGGATTCTGAAACGCAGTCTTCGACGCGGTCGTGAAATCGGCGTGGCGCGTTCCGATCGCAATCACCAGATCAGCGCTTGCTGCCAATCGGTTCGCCGCCGATGTGCCGGTAACCCCGACTGCGCCCGCAGATTGCGGATGATCAAAGTTGAGCGAACCTTTTCCCGCTTGCGTTTCACCGACAGGAATTCCCGTCTGCGCCACGAACTTCGACAGCGCTTCGGTAGCTTCCGAGTAGATAACGCCTCCGCCTGCGATAATCAGCGGTCGCTTTGCCATGCGGATCCAGTCAGCGGCCTGCTTGAGCACACCCGCATCTGCGCGGGCACGCGGCACGATCCATGTTCGTGGACGGAAGAATTCTTCGGGATAGCCATACCCTTCGGCCTGCACATCCTGCGGCAAAGCGAGAGTCACGGCGCCAGTTTCACCGGGAGAGGTCAGCACCCGCATCGCCTCCGGCAAAGCTGTCAAAATTTGTTCGGGACGCTGGATGCGATCCCAGTACCGCGAAACCGGACGAAAGCAGTCATTCACCGAAGCATCTTGGCTGGCGGCAGACTCGAGTTGCTGCAGGACAGGAGCAACGTTGCGACGGGCGAAGATGTCGCCGGGCAGAAGTAATACTGGAAGCCGGTTAATGGTGGCGCCGGCCGCGCCGGTGACCATGTTGGTAGCACCGGGTCCGATCGACGTCGTGCATACTAGCGTGCGAAGACGGTTGCTCATCTTCGCAAAAGCCGCGGCGGTGTGAACCATGGCCTGCTCATTGCGGCAAAGATAGTACGGGAAGTCCGGATTCTGTTGCAGAGCTTGTCCAACGCCGGCGACATTGCCGTGCCCGAAAATACCGAAGCACCCGGCGAAGAACGCATTCCGATTGCCGTCGCGCGTTACGAACTGGTTTTTCAGGAACTGAATGATGGCTTGCGCAGTGGTCAGCCTTCGCGTCATATCTCCGCCCCAATGAGCCGGTCCGATGCCAAAGCAGGATACTGCAACTCGGTTGGAATCACCAGAAAATTCTATAAGAGTACAAACCGCTTAGGTTGATCATTCGATCACGATAATTAGCCATCCTCCAACGCGGCTAATAGGCTAATAATAACGACTTACCATGCTCATCCCCAACACAAGACAGAAGCCGATAACCGCCGGTATCGCCGCTTTGAAAACCCATCCTATATAAGGGCTTAGTAAGCAGTTGCCGTCCTTCCAAGCGGCAAGTCCCGGAAAACGATTCTCCCACGCGCGGGCCGCTGTCTCGCCAATGCCTCGTGTATAGTCGTACTTTCCTATGACCAAAAAGTCTGGGCGAACGCGTGGCACCCGCGGGTCAAAGGCGCCGAGCATCTACGATGTGGCACGCGAAGCAAAAGTTTCCGTATTCACCGTCTCAGCCGTGATTAACGAAACCGGACGCGTCAGCGCGACCCTCAGTCGGCGCGTGGAAGCGGCTATTCGCAAACTCAATTACCGTCCGAATCTGCTCGCGCGCAGCCTCGCGAAACAGCAAACCCATACCTTCGGCGTGGTCGTCACCGATATTGCCAACCCGTTCTTCCCGGCCATTGTGCGTGCCGCCGAAGACGCCGCTCAGAAAGCTGGCTACAGCATTTTGCTCTGCAACAGCGACGACAAAGCCGAGAAGGAAGCCGTCTACCTCGATCTTCTGCTTTCCAAACGTGTCGACGGAATCATCCTGAACAAGACTCCAGGGGCCCTTACCGGGGCCCAGCTCAAGATGCTGGACGAATCGAACGTTCCAATCGTCCTGCTGATGAGAACCTGCCCCGACCTCAAGACTGACATCGTGCAAACGAACGATAAGCAGGGCGCGATGGATGCCATCGATCACCTAGCGCGCATCGGGCATAAGAGGATCGCATTTGTCAGCGGCCCCATGAACGTAAGCAATGCTCGCGCCCGCCGCCTCGGCTACACCAAAGCACTCGAGGCTAGGGGGCTGGTCTATGATCCCGAATTGACGTTTGAAGGCGATTATCGAATCGAGTCAGGACACCGTGCCGGCCACGCGCTGCTTCCCAAGCGGCCCGACGCAATTCTGGTAACGAACTATCTGATGACCATCGGGTTGATGAGCGCCGCCGACGAAATCGGTCTCCGCTGTCCGGAAGATTTCGGCCTCATCAGTTTCGACGACTACCCGTGGTCCGGATGTTTCCGCCCGCGTCTGACGACCATCGAACTGCCGAAACAGGAACTGGGCGGCGCCGCAGTGCAGTTGCTGCTCGAACGCATCAAGGACAAACGTACAAAACCCGTGACCGTCAATCTGGCGCCGCAGTTGCGGGTGCGAGAATCCTGCGGTTTCATGCTGCACTCTAGGAAGGACGCGCCCGTAAACGCCTAGCCCGCGATCGAGGCTCGCTTACGCACTGTCGGGAAGTCCGATATAAAGCTTCTGCGCCTCGACCTTGGTGGGAAAGGTCTTCAGGTCCACACACACCGGAGCGCCCTTTGCCTTTCCAGTTGGAATCTCAAATCGTCCTTGATGCCGCGGGCACTCGATAATCTCGCCGAGCACCAGTCCATCAGCCAGGAATTCATCTTCGTGCGTGCAGAGCCCGTCCGTCGCGTAAAAGCCGCTGGGTGTATGATAGACGGCGTAAATCTTTCCGCCGTGTTCGAACTGCGTCACGTCTTCTTTCGCAATTTCGTCCACGCCGCAGACCGCATGCCATACCACGCCGGTCTCATGCATACTCGGCTGCCTCGGTGCCTCTCACTCCACTAGCCGATCCTTGCGGCAGTTCGCGCAGCACAAAGTAATTCGCATCCCTCGATTGCTTGATGAGCGCCGGAATAATTTCCCGGAAGACTTCGCTCAAACCAGAATAAGTGCGCGGCAACACATCTTCGATTCGCTCATGCAGCTGTGGCAACGCATGAAACGGCACCATCGGAAACATGTGATGTTCAATGTGATAGTTCATGTTGAAGTAAAGAAAACGAAACACCGGATTCATCTCCACCGTCCTCGTGTTGAGCCGGTGATCGCGCACATTTTCGGCGAGTCCGGCGTGTTGCGTGAGCGAAAAAATCTGATGCAGCCAGCCTCCGTAAAATCGTGCCAGCGGGAAAAACAGCAGCGGCAGCCAACTCTTCGCGGCGATCGACCAACCGATCATGCCGGCGTAGATCGCCAGGTAGCAGCGTGACCACCAGAACATCTTTCGCCACTCGCTCTGCGGCACAAAGTCCCTCGCTTCTTTCGTCGGTACGCCGAACGCGTGGCAAATCATGGCTCGGAACATCTGCACCGCATCCGGAAGCCAGAAAAAATCAAGCAGTACTCGCACAAGATTCGCCGGGCGCATCACCTGGATCTCCGGATCCAATCCCACCATGATTGTTTCCGTGTGGTGCCGGGTGTGGCTCCAGCGCATGTACGTGCCTTCCTTCATGTTCATGATCGAGGAAAGAAGGTAGAACGCCTCGTTCAGCCATCGTGTCCGAAATGGAGTGCCGTGAGCGCACTCATGCCAGCGCGCATCGCAGGAGCTGTAAATTGTGCCGTAGAGAAAGAATGCAGGAACCGCCCAGTAGCTGCCGACCGACCGGTAAGCAACGTAGCCGCTAGCAAAAAGACAGGCCAGCCACAGTCCGAAGTTCACGATACCTTTTCCATCGCCGCGCGCCATCAGCTGCTTCAGTTCCTTGCGCGGAATTTCAGGACGGTACCAATCATCCAGCGGTTGTGCCATAAAATCCCTTCGTCTAATTGCAGGACTAGTTCCCAGGTTCATTGAAATCGATGACGACGGTCTGGCCGAGAGCCTTCGTCTTGACGATTACATAGATGCCGCCCACGAACGTCCAGACGCCGCCGACAACCAGCGTTGATCCCTGCAGGCCAAAAAAAATGATGAGGCAGAAGAGGAACCCCAGGGTCGGCACGATGATGTCAAGGAAGGGCTGCCGCTTTCCCGCCATTTCCGGAGAAAATCCGAAATGCTTGACGGCCGCCAGATTCACCGCCATAAACGCCATCAACGCGCCAAAGTTTAGGATCTCAACCGCGTGCTCCCAGCCCAGCGTCAACGTACCCAGATAAGCGAGAACGCCCGCGATGATCACGTTGTATGACGGATTGCCGCGTTGCGCGTTCAGATGGCCGAATATCTTGCGCGGCAGCACGTTGTCGCGGCCCATACTGTAGAGCAAGCGCACGGCTCCGAGCAAGCCTGCCAATCCTGAGGCCAGGCTTGAAATGAGCAGCACGGCGCCAAATCCGACGAACAGCTTGTAGCCGCCCACGACGTTGGCCACATCCATGAAAGCAGTTTCCGGATTGACGAGCGTTCTGTAATCCGGCCAAATGCGAACCGCGAGATAAACCTGAAACGCGGCGAATAGTCCGGTGAACACGCAGACCAGTACCGACGCGAGCAAGACGTTGCGCTTCGGATTCTCTACTTCTTCAGCCAGAATACTGACCCCGTCGAAACCGATGTAGGTGGTTGCCGCCAATGCTGTCCCCGCCGCGATCGCACGCACGCTGAAGGTGCGCGGATCGTAGACGGGCTGGGTTGAAATCAGTCCGGAGAGGTGGTGGTGCGCAACGATGTACCAGATCGCCTCACCCAGGAAAACAATCATGACAATCGACATCATCGCGAGCAGAATTTGATTCGCTCGCGCCGTCGTGCGAATTCCAAACCAGCAGAGTAGCGTCATGAATCCGACAGCGGCCGCCGAAAGTAACGCAAACGGGATATGCGGGAGCAACCGCTGAATCGTCAGCGCCGCGTAGAGGCTGTTTTGCAGCGGTTGAAAAAGATATTCCAGGAACATCGCCCAGCCGACAATGAATCCGAACGAAGGCGTAAAAGCCCGGCTTGCGTAGGTGTAGACCGAACCGGCGGACGGGAAGACCGTTGACATGCGGCCGAAACTCACCGCCGTGGCCGTCATCGCGAGCATCGCGGCCAGTAGAGTAATCACCGCGTGGCCTTGCGAAAGTACTTGCGCCTCGCCAAACATCGGGACCACCGCGATTGGCGAAGTTAAGATGACTCCGTAATAAACCAGGTCCCAGACACTCAGGACCCGCTTTAGCTTGGGCCGCGTGGCTTCTGCCGCAGTACTGCTTGGTTCCACCATGGTCCCCTGGCCCGCCATAAATTATAGATTTAGGGTTCTGACTCGATTTTTGTTCCCACGCACATGAAGCTATCCTGGCACTATCACCGCGCATTGCCCCAGTTCCTACTTTCCGGATACGAGCGGCAGGCGCGGGTCTGTATCTTTCCAGGTCGATCGCAACCAAACATGCTGCGGATCTTCCGTAACTGCCATCACGCGCGAAGTCCCGGCGAGAAAGTTGAGATAGTAGACATCATATCCCGGCCCCGCAACCACCGGGTGGTAGCCGCTGCGGACCAGAACGGCATCTCCGTCGCGCGTCTTCACGGTCTGTTCCGGAGAATGCTGACCAGCGTAAAGATGCTGCAGCGCGAAGGCCTTTTCGTGATTCATGCGGTAGTAGTAAATTTCGTCCAGGTCGACTTCGGCCGGAGGATTGTGAATGTCGTGCTTGTGGGGTGGATAGCTCGACCAATTTCCCCCGGGAGTGTAAACCTCAACCACGATCAGCTTGTCGGCAGGAAAAGCGGGAGTCATTACGTCGACGATCTGGCGCGAGGCGTTGCCGCCTCCCCGTAGACCGCTCACTACATCGTTCGGAGTGACTAGTTTCGGACTGAATTGCGCGGTGGAAGGGACCCTGCATTCAGCGATTTCGCAAACCGTTTCGGCGGTAAAGCTGACTCGGTTTCCGGTGGGCAAATACAAGGCGTACGGAAAGCCATCAAAAACGTTCTTCCGTTTTCCGATGCGCTCGGCTCCGTGGCCCCAATCCGCGTTACACGTCCCGCCGAGCAGCACGAATGCCGCTTCTTCACCCTTCGTCTCAGCCCTGTAAACATCGCCCGGACACAGGCGCCGCACAAAAAAGCTCATCCATTCCCAATGGGCCCGTTCGCGCTGCAAATGTAGCAGTTCACCCGCCTGATCCGAGGGCAGATCCTGAGAGTGAACGAGGGAATCACTTTCGCTCATGTCTTCTCCACTCCCGCGTCGTAAGGCGCCCAATTATACAATCGCCGGAGCCAGCCACGGTCAGGTTGCTAACCGCTTTGACAATATGTCAAATGCGCTTCGTGTTGTCAATTGACGACTTCCAGAGAGGCTGCGTAGTCGCCCAACCGCGACGCTTCGGGCCCCTCGGTTGTCATCTTATATGTGTCGACCCACAAATCTGCGGAATCTCTGCTGCGATCCGCCTTCCAGAGACAATTCGGCACCCGGCCCGTATTTTTCGTGCGCTCTTTGCGGCATATAATCTGGCGTCAATGTCCTGAGGGAAGAGGGCATCCTGGAACGCCAGCTGAAGCCTGCGGCTTTACGGGCAGGGATCGGCAAAATCGGCTGGCACACGTTCCGCCATACCTACTCGACCGTGCTGCGCAGTGCCGGCACGGATATCAAGGTGCAGCAGGAACTGTTGCGACATGCCAATATCCAGACCACGATGAACATCTACACCCAGGCGGTCTCGGATCAGAAGCGTGAAGCGAACAGCAAGGTTGTAGAAATGGTGCTGGCGGGCGCGAAAACAGGGCGCGGAGGAAGGTTTTCTGCTAATGGGAGCGTAACGGGAGCGGATCGTAAATTTGCAGATCTCCCGCAGACAGCTTCAAGTGATTGATGTTGTGGAGCTTGAGGTTGGTTGCGGGGGGTGGATTTGAACCACCGACCTTTGGGTTATGAGTCCAAAAACACTAGTGTTTTCAACAACTTACAAGACGCGGGTGGCCCTTGAAAAGCCTTGTAAGTAGGGGTAAGGAATCGTTATTGGACAGTTAAAGGACAGTCGCAGCCTTTCGATCATGACCTGTCAATATAGTTCTATTATGGAACTATATTGACAAAGCCCGGTACTGCTGCTGATACTAGGGAGATGCGATCTCGCATTGATGAGCTGCTGCCGTTTGCCGAAGAAAACGAGGGTTTCGTGACAGCGGCGCAGGCCCGCAGCCTTGGCATCAAAGATTCAGTCCTGTCGCGTCTGACCCAACGGGGAAAACTTCAACGGGTGGCGCGCGGAGTGTATCGAATCCCTTACTTCCCGTCGGATCGCCTCGGGCAATATCGCGAAGCGATCCTGTGGGCGCGTGCTAACAGTGGGCCGAAAAAAATAGCTTTATCCCACGAGACCGCATTGGCGGTCTATGGCATTTCTGATGCGAATCCGTCACGCGTACAGATCACAGTGCCGAAAAGTGCCCGCCTCCGCCGCCGCCGTCCTAAGTGGGTGGAAATTCACCGTGCTGATTTGCGAGCGTCGGATATCGTCAATCGTGAAGGACTTCCCGTGACCACGCTCGAAAAAGCCATTTCCCAACTTTTGGAAGAAACTGGTCGTGTCGGATTGGCGCGAGGCGCTCTGAAAGATGCGCGCAAGCAAGGCTACATTAGCGCCGAGAAAGCCTCAGCGCTCACTCGCCGTCTCAATCGATACGTACGCGCGAAAGGGACACAAATTGGCCCTGAAGTGCTTTGAACTTCGCGTAGGAGGCCATTGACCCAGGCCAGAGTTGAATCGTTGTGAGGCGATGAGGCTGTCCATAATGATAGCCAAATTATCTGCGGCGTTGAGCTCGTGGGCTCTGAAAGCTCTTTAGTACTGCCTCGGCGGTCGAGAGAATCGGAACTACCTTCGAATTTCCGTAGAGCATTCGAATGGAGAAGGCGCCATCGATGACGCTAAGTATCGCTGGCGCCGCGCCTTTGTCGATTGCGAAGGGCTTTAGCAGATCGGTCAGATAGTCAAGAATCTTGTTTTGGTGTTCGATCGCCAGGCGATGGTACGGGTGGGCAGTATCCGGGAATTCGGATGCGATACGAAGGAACGGGCAGCCGATCATTTCGGGCCAGTTCGCCATCTGTTCGAATTTGGTCAGAGCCTCACGCAGATCCTCTGGAGGAGTGGGATGAGAGAGATAGTCCCAAAGAGCTTGATCTCGGTTTTTGAGGTACGCGAGCACGAGGGCATCCTTGCTCTCGAAATGCCGATAAAACGTCGCTTTTGCGACTTCGGCACCTGACATGATCGTCTCGGTGCCGGTCGCGCGGATTCCTTCTGCGTAGAAGAGTCGGTCGGCAACCTCCAGAATTCTCGCTCGCGGATCGGATTTTGTTTGAGTTTCCATCGAATTATCTTGACAGAAGACAGACCGGTCTGTCTATACTGTTTACGTAGCAAGACAGACGTGTCTGTCTGTTTTGATTCTGCCAAAGGAGTGTCACGACTATGACTACGCAAACTGCCCTCTTCTCCCCTCTCGGCTTGGAAGCCGCCCCGGAGAAGTCTCGTCCACTTTTAGAAAAGATCCAGAAGTCGTTTAAGTTCATTCCCAATCTTTTCGGAGTGTTCGCAAATTCCCCCGTTTTGCTGGAGGGCTATCTTGGACTTGAAGGAGTATTCGAGAAGGGGAGCCTGAGTGCGGTTGAGCGCTCGATCGTCCTACTGGCCGCCAGCGTTGAAAACAGCTGTCGGTACTGCACGGCGGCTCACAGCACGGTGCTGAAGGCTTTCCTGCATGTACCGGCCGACGTTGTTTCGGCAGTGAGATCCAACCAGCCTGTATCCGATCCGAAGTTAGAAGCGCTTATCGCCCTCACAAAGGAGATCGTTTCTCAACGTGGACATGTGGGCGCGCAGACGATCGAGAACTTCCTGGCCGCAGGATACCGTAAGGATCAAATACTCGAGGTTCTGATCGGCGTCGCTCTCAAGACGATGAGCAACTATTTGGATCACATTTCTCCTACTGAACTCGATCCGGCATTCCAGGCTG